>JBGTSJ010000181.1:0-500 GCA_041940305.1 Planctomycetaceae bacterium | reverse complement strand
GCGCCGCAGCAGGCGATAGAATTGCGCGCGCCAGATCGAGGCGTTGGGGCCCTTGTCCGAGGTGAAACGCCGCATGCGGTCGGCGACTTCGGTCCAGCGCCGCTCCGAACGCTCGTCGCCGCCGCCGGTGGCGAGCTTCACGGCTTCGCAGACGCCGCCGATCGATCCCGCGAGCTCCGGATCGGAAGGCGCGGTGGAGAAGAGGTCGATGTCGGCCGGGTCGATCTTGCCGGCGCGGATGGCCCGGTGCAGCGACCACTGGGCCAGCGAGATCTCGTAGAGCGGCTTCTTCTCGTCCTGGGACAACAGCGTCGGCGTCAGACTCGGGCCGCCGGCGACGGCCAGCGATCGCTTGAGGAAGTCCCGGCGGTCGGTGCGAACGGTCATGGTCACTCTCTCCTGGGGAAGGTAGCAGGCACACTCCGTGTGCCGTCCGCCCCTGGCTACGGCACACGGAGTGTGCCTGCTACCTTACGGTCGATGGATGTTCCGAGCGAACG
>JBGTSJ010000180.1:0-502 GCA_041940305.1 Planctomycetaceae bacterium | reverse complement strand
GCCAGCCACATGGTGAACGCGTACGGGTGGTGGTCCCGGCCTTTACCCTGAGCGGTTGGTGTGCGGCCGAATTCGCCGCCCCAGATGACCAGCGTGTCCTTGAGCAAGCCACGCTGTTTCAGATCCTGTAACAGCCCGACGACCGGCTGGTCTGTTGCAGCGGCATGTTGTTCGTGTCGAGTCAGGTCTCCGTGGTCGTCCCATTTGTTATCAATGTTAACGACCGTAAATCGTACGCCACGTTCAGCCAGCCGCCGAGCCAGCAGGCATTGGCGGACGAATTCGTCGGTTGGCTTCTGCCCGATGCCGTACAGCTTTTGAGTCGCGTCGCTCTCCTGACTGATGTCGAACGCTTCCGGGGCCGACATCTGCATGCGGAACGCCAGCTCAGCGGCAGCGATGCGGGCTTCGAGTCGCGAGTCATCTTCACGGCCGGACCGATGGGCTTCGTTCAGCTTCCTGAGTGCTTCCACACGTCGCTGCTGGCGGTCAATCGGAATAC
>JBGTSJ010000179.1:0-505 GCA_041940305.1 Planctomycetaceae bacterium | reverse complement strand
CGAAGGCGGCTCTTCGATGGACCTCGCGATCTTCGCGGTGCACGTCTCCGGCGCCTCCTCGATCCTGGGCGCGATCAACATGATCACGACCTTCCTGAACATGCGCGCCCCGGGCATGACGCTCTTCAAGGTGCCGCTCTTCTCCTGGTCGATCTTCGTCACCGCCTGGCTGATCCTTCTGGCCCTGCCTGTCCTGGCCGGCGCCATCACGATGCTGCTGACCGACCGCAACTTCGGGACGACCTTCTTCGACCCGGCGGGCGGCGGGGACCCGATCCTCTACCAGCACATCCTGTGGTTCTTCGGCCATCCGGAGGTCTACATCATCATCCTTCCCGGCTTCGGCATCATCAGCCACGTGATCGCCACCTTCTCCCGCAAGCCGATCTTTGGCTACCTGCCGATGGTTCTGGCCATCATCGCGATCGGGGTGCTGGGCTTTGTCGTCTGGGCACACCACATGTACACCGTGGGCATGTCCCTGACGCAGCAGAGCTACTTCATG
>JBGTSJ010000178.1:0-507 GCA_041940305.1 Planctomycetaceae bacterium | reverse complement strand
CCGTCTTCCGCCAGGCCCTTGAGGGCCGCCACGACGATGTAGTGGCGGTTGATCTCGAAGTGCTCGCGCAGCTTGCTGCGGAAGTCGCTGCGGCCGAAGCCGTCGGTGCCGAGCACCTCGTAGCGCCCGCGCACGAACGGGCGGATGCCGTCCGCGAACGCGCGCATGTAGTCGGTGGCGGCGATCACCGGCCCGTCGCGCTCGCCGAGCTGCTGCTCGACGTACGGGATGCGCGGCTCCTCGGTGGGGTGCAGGCGGGTCCAGCGCTCGGCCTCCAGGCCGTCGCGGCGCAGCTCGGTGAAGCTGGTGACGCTCCAGACGTCGGCGGCGACGTCGAACTCGTTCTCGAGCAGCTCGGCGGCGGCCTCCACCTCGCGCAAAATGGTGCCGCTGCCGAGCAGCTGGACGCGTTTAGCCTCGGCGTCGGACGATGAACGTCGTAGCCGGTACATGCCCTTGCGGATGCCCTCCTCGGCGCCGTCGGGCATTGCCGGATGCGGGTAGTTC
>JBGTSJ010000177.1:0-507 GCA_041940305.1 Planctomycetaceae bacterium | reverse complement strand
AGAACTGGCACCACACTTACGAGTGCCAACTTGCTGAAGATGTTTTCTACGGAAAGATTAAACGGGGCATCATCAACGTTGCGCCTGGTTCAACTAAAACAGAAATATGGTCAATTCACTGGCCTGTATGGTGCATTATTAAGTGTATCACTGACGGCAATCCAAGAAGTTCACGCTGGCTACCGCTTTCTTACTCTGATGATCTGGTTGTTGAGAACGCAACGAGGGTTAAAGAGATCATAGACTCTGAAGAGTTTCAACAGCTTTGGCCTATGACTCAGGCTAAAACAACCAAGGCAAAGCATAACTGGATGTACTATGACGAGAACAACAACCGTCATCGTCTTTACGGTACCAGTATCAACGGACAGGTAACAGGCCGCCGAGCTGGTTACATGATAGAGAACTGTTTTACTGGTGCGCTTATCCTGGATGATCCGCTTCCACCTAAAGACTCAGACAGTGGCAAATTAATGGATAAGGCCAACAAGAAGCTTAACCGTGTTG
>JBGTSJ010000176.1:0-507 GCA_041940305.1 Planctomycetaceae bacterium | reverse complement strand
CCAGGGCGTTGACCACGATGGTGCGAGCCAGCTCGACCGGGTCGCCCCGGCGCAGCGACCACTCGAACATGCCGAAGCAGCCCAGGGCAAACAGCAGCGAGACCAGGGCGACGCGCCACAGCAGGTAGGGCTGCAGCAGTTGCTCGTCGGGCGAGCGCGGCTTGCGCTGCATCAGCGTGGGCTCGGGTGGCTCGAAGGCCAGCGTCAGGCCCAGGGCCACGGCGGTGACCAGATTGACCCAGAGAATCTGCACCGGAGTGACGGGCAGGGACAGGCCCAGCAGAATCGCCGCGACGATGACAATCGCCTGACCGCCGTTGGTCGGCAAGGTCCAGGCAATGACCTTGCGCAGGTTTTCGTAGACGGTGCGCCCTTCCTTGACGGCGGCGACGATGGTGGCGAAGTTGTCGTCGGCCAGCACCATGCCTGCGGCCTCCTTGGCGGCAGCCGTGCCGGTGATGCCCATGGCCACGCCGATATCGGCACGCTTGAGTGCCGGTGCGTCGT
>JBGTSJ010000175.1:0-508 GCA_041940305.1 Planctomycetaceae bacterium | reverse complement strand
GCCAGCGCCCAGGCCAGCTTGGGGTCCATGTCCAGCGCCAGCATGCCCACCTGAGAGGGGGGAACGATCTCATCGTGGGTGAAGCCATAAAACCGCATCAGCCAGTCGGCCTGGTACAGCCGGTGCTCGCGCACCGTGGGCGGCGCGGCCAGCGGCAGGGCGCGGGCGGCGTCGGGGATGGGGCTGAAGGCCGAGTAGTACACCCGCCGCAGCCGAGGATGGTGCGGTCGTCCGTCGCATCGGCCCCCACGATCATCTGCGTGCTTTGCCCGCCGGGCGCAAACAGCGGCGCGCTGGCGCGGCGCGTGGTGCGCGATTGCGGCATCGACACGATGGCCTGCGCGGCTTGCTCCTTGCGGGCCGTGCGCGATTCGCCAATGTGCACCGCCATGCGGGCCATGGACCGGTCAATGGCGGCGCTGTTTTTCTCCGGCGCCAGGGCCGTGAGGCTCTCGGCAGTGGGCAGTTCGATGTTGATGGACAGGCGATCGGCATAGCGGCCTGCGCG
>JBGTSJ010000174.1:0-510 GCA_041940305.1 Planctomycetaceae bacterium | reverse complement strand
CAAGCTGGAGGCGCTGAAGGAGCTGGGCGTCACCCGGCTGAGCCTGGGCATCGAGAACTTCGACCCGAAGATCCTGGAGTTCAACGGCCGCGCGCACCTCGAAGAAGAGATCCACCGCGCCTTCGGCTGGGCGCGCGAGATCGGCTTCGACCAGATCAACATCGACCTGATCGCCGGCATGGTCGGCGAGAGCTGGGACAACTGGCGGGTGTGCGTGAAGAAGACGCTGGCGCTTGCGCCGGAGAGCGTCACCATCTACCAGATGGAACTGCCGTACAACACGGTCTTCTCGCAGCAGCTGCGCGTCGTCGGCCAGGACGAGCCGCCCGGCGAGATCGCCGACTGGCCGACGAAGCGCGCCTGGGTGAACTACGCCTTCGACGAGATGCTGGCGGCCGGCTACGAGGTCAGCAGCGCCTACACGCTGGTGAAGGACAAGGCGAAGACGAAGTTCGTCTACCGCGACGCCCTGTGGCGCGGCGCGGACATGTTCGGCACCGGGGTGGCGTC
>JBGTSJ010000173.1:0-516 GCA_041940305.1 Planctomycetaceae bacterium | reverse complement strand
CGGTTTGACCTGGAAATGCTCAGCGAAGTAGGGCACTGCAAGGGCATTGAAAACTACACGCGTCACCTGTCTGGTGCAGCGCCGGGAGACCCGCCCAGCACGCTGACCGATTACATGCCCAAGGACTCCATCATGTTCCTGGACGAGAGCCACCAGATGATCGGCCAGCTCAACGCCATGTACAACGGCGACCGGGCGCGCAAGACCACGCTGGTGGAATATGGCTTTCGCCTGCCTTCGGCGCTGGACAACCGGCCGCTCAAGTTCGAGGAATTTGAGCAGCGCATGCGGCAAGCGATTTTCGTAACGGCGACGCCAGCCGACTACGAGAAAACCCACTCTGGCCAGATCGTGGATCAAGTGGTTCGTCCTACGGGGCTGGTGGGCCCGGTGGTGGAGGTGCGGCCCGCCACCCATCAGGTGGACGACGTGCTGCAGGAAATCCGCATCCGCGTGGAAAAGCACGAGCGCGTACTGATCACTACGCTGACCAAGCGCATGGCCGAGCAGCTCACC
>JBGTSJ010000172.1:0-516 GCA_041940305.1 Planctomycetaceae bacterium | reverse complement strand
CATCTGTAGAGCCTATGACGTGTCGTTTTCCCTCGGTGATGGCCTGCGCCCCGGCTCGATCGCCGACGCCAACGACGCCGCCCAGTTCGGCGAGCTGGAAACCCTCGGCGAGCTGACCAAGATCGCCTGGAAGCACGACGTGCAGGTGATGATCGAAGGCCCCGGCCACGTGCCGATGCACATGATCAAGGAGAACATGGACAAGCAGCTGGAGTGCTGCGACGAGGCGCCCTTCTATACGCTCGGCCCGCTGACCACCGACATCGCCCCCGGCTACGACCACATCACCTCCGGCATCGGCGCGGCGATGATCGGCTGGTTCGGCTGCGCCATGCTCTGCTACGTCACGCCCAAGGAGCACCTGGGTCTGCCGAACAAGGATGACGTGAAGACCGGGATCATCACCTACAAGATCGCCGCCCATGCCGCCGACCTCGCCAAGGGCCACCCTGCCGCCAAGGTCCGCGACGACGCGCTGAGCCGCGCCCGCTTCGAATTCCGCTGGCGCGACCAGTT
>JBGTSJ010000171.1:0-517 GCA_041940305.1 Planctomycetaceae bacterium | reverse complement strand
GCCGGCCGTCGCGATCGTAGTCGAAGAAGGCCGCCGGCACGCTCCAGCGCGAATCGCCGGCGCCGGCTTCCCGGGTGACGTCGGTGAAGCGGATCACGCCGCCGTCGCTGTCGTTGCGCAGCAGCTGATTGGGACCCCAGTTGGTGACGTAGAGGTCGACCCGGCCGTCGTTGTCGAAGTCGCCGGCGGCGACCCCCATGCCGTAGTGAGACGCCGTCAGACCGGCCCCTTGCGTGACGTCGGTAAAGCGAAGACTCGGGCCGACGTCGAGATCGTTGCGATAGACGCGGTCGGTCAGAGGCGCCGGGCCGGCCGGCGGGAACACCGCGTCGGCGAGCGTCTTGCCGGTGCCGAGCAGAATGCCCTGGAGCAGGTAGACGTCGAGGTCGCCGTCGTTGTCGAAGTCGGCGAAGGCACCGCCCGAGCCGGTGACCTCGGCCATGTAGAAGTCGCCCGACATGCCGTTGAACTGCACGAAGTCGAGGCCGCTGGCGGCCGCCCGGTCGACGAAGATCTC
>JBGTSJ010000170.1:223-518 GCA_041940305.1 Planctomycetaceae bacterium | reverse complement strand
GCCGATCCTGCTGATCGGCGAGCCGGCCCCGGCCGACTGGCCGGAGGAGCTGCGCCGCCGGGTGCTCGCCAGCCTGGAGATGCCGCCCAGCTATAACAAGTTGCTCGACTCCCTGCATCGCGCCCAGGTCTACCGCGAGATGTACGACCAGGCCCGCGAGCGCGGCCGCTCCCGCGAGCCGAACCTGTTCCGCAGCCTGGTCGGCACCAGCCGGGCGATCCAGCAGGTGCGGCAGATGATGCAGCAGGTCGCCGATACCGATGCCAGCGTGCTGATCCTCGGCGAGTCCGGCACC
>JBGTSJ010000170.1:0-213 GCA_041940305.1 Planctomycetaceae bacterium | reverse complement strand
TGCATTACCATTCCAAGCGCCGCGAGGGGCCCTTCGTCCCGGTGAACTGCGGGGCGATCCCGGCGGAACTGCTGGAAAGCGAACTGTTCGGCCACGAGAAGGGCGCCTTCACCGGTGCCATCACCAGTCGTGCCGGACGCTTCGAGCTGGCCAACGGCGGCACCCTGTTCCTCGACGAGATCGGCGACATGCCGCTGCCGATGCAGGTCAAGC
>JBGTSJ010000169.1:0-525 GCA_041940305.1 Planctomycetaceae bacterium | reverse complement strand
CGGCGGGAAGCCGACTTCCTCGACAAGAATCTTGTAGGCCCGCGCGCAGATATCGACCTTGCGCTCGACGGTATCGGCCTGGCCCTGCTCGTCGAACGCCATCACCACGACCGCCGCGCCATAGCGGCGCACGAGATGCGCGTGATGGCGGAAGGCGTCTTCGCCTTCCTTCATCGAGATCGAATTGACGATGCCCTTGCCCTGCACGCATTTCAGGCCCGCCTCGATCACCGACCACTTCGAGCTATCGACCATGACCGGCACTTTGGCGATATACGGCTCCGATGCGATGAGATTGAGAAACGTCACCATCGCTTTCTCGGAATCGAGCAGGCCTTCGTCCATGTTGACGTCGATCACCTGCGCGCCGTTTTCGACCTGGTCGCGCGCGACCGCCAACGCTTCGTCGTATTTTCCGTCCGTGACGAGCTTGCGGAATTTTGCCGAGCCCGTGACGTTGGTGCGTTCGCCGACGTTTACGAACGGAATCTCCGGCGTCAGCTCGAACGGCTCGAGACCCGACAG
>JBGTSJ010000168.1:0-526 GCA_041940305.1 Planctomycetaceae bacterium | reverse complement strand
GCCCGGCGTCGCGCGCGATTTCGCCGGCGGCCATGCGGAAGAAGACGTAACGGTCGGCGGCGGTCAGCGCGTCGGCGTACGTGTAGTTGACCTCGAACTGGCCGTTGGCGTCCTCGTGATCGATCTGGTAGACGTCGAAGCCCACGGCCAGCAGCGACTCGATGATGGTCTCGACCACGTTGCGTCCGCGTGACAGGCCCTTGTAGTCGTAGCACGGCTTGTCGAGCACGTCGGAGTCGTCGGCCGGGGTGACGCTGCCGTCCTCGTGCTGCTTGAGCAGCATGAACTCCGGCTCGATGCCGATGTTGATCGTCCAGCCGCGCGCCTTCGCCGCCGCCACCTGCTGCTTGAGCACCCAGCGCGTGTCATAGGGATACGGCTCACCGCGCACGTGGCCGTCGCACACGATGCGCGCGTAGCCAGGCTGCCACGGTACCAGCGACAGGGTCGAGAGATCGCCGATGGCCATGTAGTCGGCATCGTGCGGCCCCATACCGAAACCCCAGGCGGCGAAGCCGGCAAAGCC
>JBGTSJ010000167.1:0-528 GCA_041940305.1 Planctomycetaceae bacterium | reverse complement strand
GGTCTTCTGGAGTGGGTGTCGCTTTGCCATCTGCTCGCTCGTCGTTCGCTGTTCGTTCGAAAGTCGGTCTCGTGGGGCTACCCGGGCTCCAGGCGACGTGGAGCCGCCGGGGCGGCACTGCGGCGGCCAGGTCGACGGGGTCGGCTACCGGGGTCAGATGGAGGTGTGCCCGGAGGAGCGGCTCACCAGCGGTAGTGGGCGAACGCCTTGTTGGCATCGGCCATCTTGTGCAGGTCCTCCCGGCGCTTCACCGAGGAACCCAGACCGTTGGAGGCGTCCATGATCTCGTTGGCCAACCGCTCGGCCATCGTGTGTTCGCGCCAGCGCACGGCCAACGTGGTCGCCCGCCGGGGGCGCACCTCGACCGGTACCTGGTAGGTGGCGCCACCCACCCGGCGACTGCGCACCTCTAGCTGGGGGCGGACGTTGTCGATGGCCCGCTTCAGCGTGCCGACCGGCTCGCTCCCGGTCTTCTGCTCGACCGTGGAGAGAGCGGTGTAGACGATGCGCTCGGCGGTGGAGCGCTTG
>JBGTSJ010000166.1:0-533 GCA_041940305.1 Planctomycetaceae bacterium | reverse complement strand
CGCCAAGTCCCTGGAAGGAATACGGACTGGTTCGCGGCTTGAAGGCCCCGCCTCGCAGACCCGTGGCTCCGGCGGCTTTCACCTGACGGGCCGTTGTCAGAATCTGCTCTTCCGATTCAACCGAGCACGGCCCGGCGATGACACCGATCGAATCTCCGCCGGCGACGAAATCAAGCACCCGGATTATTGTCGGATCGGACTTGGTTTCCAGACTGGCGACTTTGTATTCGGCCGAGATCGGGACGACTTCCTCGACATCATCGTACGCTTCCAGTGCTTCCATGTGGCCTTTCTGTTTATTGCCGACGGCGGCGATGACCGTCCGCTGCGTGCCCACGATCACGTGCGCCTTCAGCCCCAGTTCCTCGACACGGCGGGCCATCCGCTGGACGATCGCTTCGCTCGATCCCGGTTTCATGACGACGATCATGTTCAATACTCCCGCGGAGGCTCACGCATCCGCCTACCTGACGTGCCTGAGTGACTGGCCGATGTGCCTGAGTGGCGGAGAGGACGAGAACGCCCACAAAAAA
>JBGTSJ010000165.1:0-534 GCA_041940305.1 Planctomycetaceae bacterium | reverse complement strand
CCTTCCGCACCCGCACCCCCGCAGAAAACCTGGCCCGCTTTCGCGAAATGCGCGATGGCAAGCTGGCCGACGGCGCAGCCGTGCTGCGCGCCAAGATCGACATGGCCTCGCCCAACATCAACATGCGCGACCCGGCCATCTACCGCATTCGGCGCGCCACGCACCACAACACGGGCGATGCCTGGTGCATCTACCCGATGTACACCTTCGCGCACCCCATTGAAGATGCGCTGGAGCAAATCACCCACTCCATCTGCACGCTGGAGTTTGAAGACCAGCGCCCCTTCTACGACTGGCTGATGGACCGCCTGTGCGAAGGCGGCCTGCTGGCCGCTCCCGCGCCCAAGCAGTACGAATTTGCGCGCCTGAACCTCACCTACGTCATCACCAGCAAGCGCAAGCTGGCCCAACTGGTTCAGGAGGGCAAAGTCAACGGCTGGGACGACCCCCGCATGCCCACCATCGTTGGCCTGTGCCGCCGTGGCTACACCCCCGCCGCCATCCAGATGTTTGCCGAGCGCATTGGCGTCACCA
>JBGTSJ010000164.1:0-534 GCA_041940305.1 Planctomycetaceae bacterium | reverse complement strand
GCCCTGCTCCCAGACCTGGCCCTGGTGCATGAAGATGACCTTGTCGGCCACGTTGCGCGCAAAGGCCATTTCGTGCGTGACCAAAATCATGGTCATGCCCTCGGCGGCTAGTTTTTCCATGACCTTGAGCACTTCGCCGGTCAGCTCCGGATCGAGCGCCGAGGTCACCTCGTCGAACAGCATCACCTGCGGCTGCATGGCCAGTGAGCGCGCAATCGCCACGCGCTGCTGCTGCCCGCCCGAAAGCTGCTCGGGGTAGCTTTCGGCCTTGTCGGCCAGGCCCACGCGGGCCAGCACGTCCAGCGCCAATTCACGCGCCTGGACTGTCGGCATGCGCTTGACCGAGGTCGGCCCCAGTGTGATGTTCTGCAGCACCGTCAGATGCGGGAACAGGTTGTAGCTCTGGAACACGATGCCCACGTCGCGCCGCAGCGCACGCTTGTCGAGCCCGGCATCGTGCACCTGGTGGCCGCAGACGCGGATCTGACCCTCGTCCACGCTTTCGAGCCGGTTGATGCAGCGCAGCGCCGTGCT
>JBGTSJ010000163.1:321-537 GCA_041940305.1 Planctomycetaceae bacterium | reverse complement strand
TTTGTCGGTGGTTGGCTCGGAAGTCAGTATAAGCCCTATTGTCTCGGCGGATTACCTGTTCCAGCAGATTTTACCGTTGAACCCGAGCGATGGGACAATCCCAATTCGCAAGCAGACGAGGATCTTAGGCCGAAGTCGCTCAAGCTGACTGGCGATGTTCCACTTGCACGCCTCGACCGACGGGCGCAATTGCGCGATAGCTTTGACAAGGCCCTT
>JBGTSJ010000163.1:0-311 GCA_041940305.1 Planctomycetaceae bacterium | reverse complement strand
GGCGACTTGAATACCTCGACCAGTTGAACGCAGCCGAGGGTGAGTATCGCAACGCGCTACGCCTCTTGAATACGCCAAGTGTCCGCGACGCGTTTGATTTGTCGAAGGAGTCGTCCAAGGTTCGTGAGTCATACGGACGCACAAAGATTGGTGGCCGTTGTCTGATGGCACGCCGTTTGGTCGAAGCGGGGGCGCGGTTTGTGATGGTCGACTACGGCTACGATTTAGATTATGGAAATCTATGGGACAATCACGCAGTGCCTGTTCAGCGTCAACCGCACATATCGGAAATATGCAAACGCGGCTATCAC
>JBGTSJ010000162.1:0-538 GCA_041940305.1 Planctomycetaceae bacterium | reverse complement strand
CGCGATCCTCGAGGATGGCGGCACGATCGACCAGGAGACGCGGCTGTTCGACCCCAACAAAGGCGAGACGCGGTCGATGCGCTCGAAGGAAGAGGCACACGACTACCGCTACTTCCCCGACCCGGACCTGCTGCCTCTGGAGTTCGACCAGGCCTATGTCGACGCGCTGGCGGGCGACCTGACCGAGCTGCCGGACGAGAAGAAGGCGCGGCTGATCGAGACGCTGGGGCTGTCGGCATATGACGCTTCGATCCTCGTCTCCGACAAGGCGATCGCCGACTACTACGAACAGGTGGCGGCGGGCCGCGACGGCAAGACGGCCGCCAACTGGGTCATCAACGACCTGCTCGGCGCCCTGAACAAGGCCGGCGGGGAGATCGAGGACGCCCCGGTGTCGCCGGAACAGCTCGGCGCGGTGATCGACCTGATCAAGGACGGGGTGATCTCCGGCAAGATCGCCAAGGACCTGTTCGAGATCGTCTGGACCGAGGGCGGGGACCCGAACGAGATCGTCGAAACGCGCGGCATGAAGCAGGTG
>JBGTSJ010000161.1:0-540 GCA_041940305.1 Planctomycetaceae bacterium | reverse complement strand
CTGGTCGAAGTAGGCGACCTGCAGGTTGGCCCCGCGGCGGATGCTGCCGCTGTCGGCCTCCAGCTCGCCCAGGATCATCTTCAGCAAGGTGGTCTTGCCGGCGCCGTTCGGGCCGATCAGCCCCACCTTGTCGCCACGCAGCACCGTGCCGGTGAAGTTCTTGACAATCGTCTTGGCACCAAAGGCCTTGGACACGCCCTCCAGCTCCGCCACGATCTTGCCCTGGTAGCTGCTGTCCTTGCCGCTGGCAATGTCCATCTTCACGCTGCCTAGCGCCTCGCGCCGGGCCTCGCGGTTGGCACGCAGCCCCTTCAGACGTTCAATGCGGCTCTGGCTGCGGGTGCGCCGGGCTTCCACCCCCTTGCGGATCCACACCTCTTCCTGGGCCAGCAACTTGTCGGCCTTGGCGTTGATCACCGCTTCCTGCTGCAGCTGTTCTTCCTTTTGCAGCAGGTACTGTGCAAAGTTGCCGGGGTAAGACTGCAGGTGACCGCGGTCCAGCTCCACAATGCGGGTGGCAATCCGGTCCAGGAACGCCCG
>JBGTSJ010000160.1:0-540 GCA_041940305.1 Planctomycetaceae bacterium | reverse complement strand
ACCACAACGATGCCAACTGGGATGCCCACGGCGACCTCGAGGTGAACCACAACCTGCACGCCGGTGAAACCGATCAACCGATTGCCGGCTTGATCAAGGATCTGAAACAACGCGGGCTCTTCGACAAAACGCTCATCGTGTGGGGAGGCGAGTTCGGACGCCAACCAACGGCCGAGTACGCCAAAGGGACCGGTCGCGACCACAATGCCTACGGATTCACGATGTGGATGGCCGGCGGCGGCATCAAGGGGGGGCAAAGCGTCGGCAAGACCGACGAACTCGGGAGCAAAGCGGTCGAGGACCGGTTCCACGTCAAACACCTGCATGCCACGATTCTCACCCAGATGGGCATGGATCCCAACCGCCTGAGCTACTTCTACGGCGGCCTCGATCAGAAGTTGGTCGGCGTCGAAGGTGCCGACCCGATTCACGCGATCATCTAACCGCTTGAGACTCAATCATCCGGGCGAGTGGTTGGCGTAAGCGGACCGGTTCGCGGTTCCTGTCGGATACCGGCCAGCTGACGCTGGCCGCTCGCCG
>JBGTSJ010000159.1:0-541 GCA_041940305.1 Planctomycetaceae bacterium | reverse complement strand
CCGGCTTCGCCACCGGGGGCGCCTGGTCTTTGGCCCCGGTACCGACGGTGCTCGGCTGGAGGGGTCGAAGGCCTGGATGAAGGAGGTCCTGGTTGAGGCCGGAGTGCCCACCGCCCGGTACGGGACATTTACCGACCGCGCTGCCGCCCGGGCCTTTTTGGACCGACTGGACGGTCTATTCGTCGTCAAGACTGATGGCCTGGCCGCCGGCAAGGGGGTTCTAGTCACCGGCGACCGGGACGAGGCGGACGCGGCAGTGGCCGCCTACCTGTCGGGGGACGCCTTCGGCGACGCGGGTCGCCGCGTGGTGATCGAGCAGGGCCTGACCGGCCCGGAACTGTCGGTGCTGGCCGTCTGTGACGGTACGACCGCGGTACCACTCGCTCCCGCCCAGGATTTCAAGCGATTGGGCGACGGGGACTCGGGACCCAACACCGGCGGGATGGGGGCCTACTCGCCCGTGCCAGTGGCTACGGAACGGCTGGTCGACGACCTCATGGAAGAGGCCGTCCTCCCTACCCTGGCTGCCCTGCAGTCCCGG
>JBGTSJ010000158.1:0-545 GCA_041940305.1 Planctomycetaceae bacterium | reverse complement strand
CATGCGCGCCACATGCGGCTGCTGGAGCTGGAGCTCGGCCGCGTCCTCGATCGTGATCAGGCGCTCGTCCTCGGGAATGAAGGCCGACAGCGCGTTGAGCATCGTCGTCTTGCCGGTGCCGGTGCCGCCCGAGATGATGGTGGTCTTGCGGGCATGGACAGCGGCGGCCAGCACCTCGGCGATGTTCTGCGTCAGGGCACCGAACTCGACCAGCTTGTGCAGGCCGAGCTTGTTCTTGGAGAACTTGCGGATCGACACCAGCGGTCCGTCGACGGCGATCGGCCGGATCGCGGCGTTGAAGCGCGAACCGTCGAGCATGCGCGCGTCGACCATGGGCTGGGACTCGTCGACCCGGCGCCCGACCGCCGCGACGATCTTGTTGATCACCCTCAGCAGATGCGCCTCGTCCTTGAAGGGAATGTGCACCTGCTGCAGCTTGCCCTTGCGCTCGACGAAGCAGTTGTGATGCCCGTTGATCAGGATGTCGTTGATGTCGGGATCGTTGAGCAGCGGCTCCAGCGGCCCCAGGCCGACGAGCTCGTCGA
>JBGTSJ010000157.1:0-545 GCA_041940305.1 Planctomycetaceae bacterium | reverse complement strand
TTGAGCCTGCTGGTTTGGGGTGTATTCGTTCGTACAGTGTTTGTTTTACACGGTACTTGGTCGGTCAATTCGGTTGCACATGTGTGGGGTTACCGCAACTATGAGACAACCGACAATAGCCGGAACAATCCGATTGTCGCGCTGTTTACACACGGCGAAGGCTGGCACAACAACCACCACGCCGACCAGCGCAGCGCCCGTCATGGACACCGGTGGTGGGAATATGACATGAGCTACTGGACGATTCGAGTATTCCAAGTCTTGGGATTGGCGCGCGATCTAAAGCTCAATGACTCTCCCAAGTCGAAATAGCCCATCTGCTTCGCCTTTTCATTAGAAGCGACCTCAATCCACTAATTCTGTGTCAATATTCAGTCTTTGGGCAGGGAAAATCGTGAGACTTCCACAAACCGAACTCTTAAGAGTCCGGATCCAATTCCTGATCTTGACATGGTACTAGCCGATGGGCACATGCCCACGGTTTTCTGAGAATTGGAAACTAGCGCGTTCTGGGTGTTAATTTTGAAACTGCTGGTTGGTAGCAA
>JBGTSJ010000156.1:0-549 GCA_041940305.1 Planctomycetaceae bacterium | reverse complement strand
CGGAACGTTCGACATCTCGACAATAATCCACGTGGCCTCGCAACCAGACGGCATCAATCAGGCCACGCTCAATATTTCCGTGTTCCTAATATTTTTGGGCGCGATGGGCAAGTCTGCCCAGTTCCCCTTTCACGTATGGCTCCCCGACGCGATGGAAGGCCCAACGCCAGTCAGCGCGTTAATTCACGCCGCCACAATGGTCGCAGCTGGCGTCTATCTTGTTGCTCGGCTATTGCCATTGTATGAACTGGCGCCCACGGTCTTGTTGATAGTCGCATCGGTGGGATTATTCACTTTCATATTCGCTGGGACGCTGGCGCTGGTGATGAACGACATCAAGCGCGTTCTCGCCTATTCCACGATCAGCCATCTCGGGCTGATGATGCTGGCGTTGGGCGCCGGAGGTCTGGGCGCGGCGATATTCCACCTCGTCGCCCACGGAGTCTCCAAAGCCTTGCTGTTCCTGGGCGCAGGCAGCGTTATGCACTCCATGAACGATGAGACCGATATGTGGAAAATGGGTGGACTCCGACGCAGACTGCCGATAAC
>JBGTSJ010000155.1:0-550 GCA_041940305.1 Planctomycetaceae bacterium | reverse complement strand
CCACGAACATGGTGTCCGACAGTGGCACGTCGACCACGACATTGCCGAGGAACAGCCCGGTGAGCCCGCCATTCACGAAGGTGACGATGAAGCCGAGCGCGAACAGCATCGGCACGGTGAAATGGATGTCGCCGCGCCATAGCGTCAGCACCCAGTTATAGACCTTGATCGCAGTCGGAATGGCGATGATCAGCGTCGTCGTGGCAAAAAAGAAGCCGAAGGCCGGGTGCATGCCGCTGACATACATGTGATGCGCCCAGACGACGAAGCTGAGCGCGCCGATCGCCACCAGCGCCCAGACCATCATGCGGTAGCCGAAGATGTTCTTGCGCGCGTGGGTGCTGATCAGGTCGGACACGATGCCGAAGGCCGGCAGCGCGACGATGTAGACCTCCGGATGGCCGAAGAACCAGAACAGGTGCTGGAACAGGATCGGGCTGCCGCCGTCATAGTCGAGGTGGGTCCCCATCTCGAAGATCGCCGGCATGAAGAAGCTGGTGCCGAGAATCCGGTCCAGCAGCATCATCACGGCGCCGACGAACAGCGCCGG
>JBGTSJ010000154.1:0-553 GCA_041940305.1 Planctomycetaceae bacterium | reverse complement strand
GGCCACCCCATCGGCGCCTCCGGCGCCCGCGTCCTCACCACCCTCGTCCACCAGATGAACCGCACCGGCGCCAAGAAGGGGCTGGCCGCCCTCTGCCTCGGCGGCGGCAACGCCGTGGCGATGGTCGTCGAACGCTAGACCGCGCAAAGGCTCTTCCACCAGGGCAGCCGTGCCATTCACATCGCAGCATTGATCGAGCACGGCGCCACGGCTTGTCCCGGAACGGCAAGCCGCGCATCACACCATGCGCTGCCTTGTCCGCAAACGCCTCCACCCCACGGTTCCCCCGAACGCCACCATCCCCGGCACCGCGATCAACAGCATCGTCCAATCCAAAGACCGCCGAGCCGTCACCGGCGCCGTGCCACCAAACCGCGGCCTGAGGATGTTCCACCCATCAGCGGGCGGGAGGGAACCATCCTCCAACGCCACGACGTCCCAGTCCTCCCACGCCAGATCGAACATCTCCCTCCCGGACGCGACCTCGACGAGCCTCACGACATCCCCCGCGAGCAGCCGCCGAGACGCCTCATCGCGATCCGGCATCGCCACC
>JBGTSJ010000153.1:0-557 GCA_041940305.1 Planctomycetaceae bacterium | reverse complement strand
CTGCCGCCTCGACGCGCAGCAGCACGACCTGCTCAGCCGCCCCGGCCCGCGCGTGGGCGAGGCGGCCCGCATGCTGGCCGACTGCCTGCTGGCCCTGCCGACCCCGCCCTGAATCGAAAGCCCACCATGCTCACTCGCAAGATCCCCGCCACCATCGTCACCGGCTTCCTCGGCGCGGGCAAGACCACGCTCATCCGCCACCTGATGCAGAACCCGGAGGGCAAGCGGCTCGCGGTGATCGTCAACGAGTTCGGCGATGTCGGCGTCGATGGCGAGATCCTGAAGAGCTGCGCCATCCCCGAATGCCCGGCGGAGAACATTCTCGAGCTCGCCAATGGCTGCATCTGCTGCACGGTGGCCGACGACTTCATTCCGACCATGGAGCAATTGCTGGCGCGGCCGGTGCGGCCCGATCACATCCTGATCGAGACTTCGGGCCTGGCATTGCCGAAGCCGCTGCTCAAGGCCTTCGACTGGCCGGATATCCGGTCGAAGATCACCGTTGACGGTGTCATCGCCCTGGCCGATGCGGAGGCCGTGGCGGCCGGACGCTTTGC
>JBGTSJ010000152.1:0-557 GCA_041940305.1 Planctomycetaceae bacterium | reverse complement strand
AAGAAGGGTCTGATCACGCGTGAGGCCCACATGTCCCGAGCGATCCAGCTGACGGGCGCTGCGCACAAACGGTCGTCGCTCCCCCTTGCCGGGCAAATTGCCGCAGGCAGTCCCGTGTTGGCCCAGGAGCAGTCTGAGCGGATCGACTTCAGCAAGCTGTTCGAGGCGGATGACCACTTCTGTTTGCGGGTCAAAGGAGACTCGATGATCGAGGACCAGATCGCCGAGGGGGACTACGTCATCGTCCGTGGACAAGAGACGTGTCGTAACGGCGACATCGTCGTCGCGCTGGTTGACGGGGATGACGCGACACTCAAACGATTCTACAAGGAAAAGGATCGCGTGCGACTTGAACCGGCCAACTCCAAGATGAAGCCCATCTATTCGAAGAACGTGGACATCTTGGGCGTGGTCGTGGGCGTCGTTCGCCAGTTCAAATAAGAATCGGCCGGAATTTCACGTTTTCTCGCAATTCGGTCGCGAGAATGGCCGTCAGATCCAGCGTGTTGTTCCCGCGGCCTGCGGGGCGATGCGAAACGGAGCCGCATCGGCGCTGA
>JBGTSJ010000151.1:0-558 GCA_041940305.1 Planctomycetaceae bacterium | reverse complement strand
GCTGAATGACGTGCCGTTGTGAGTCGCATCGATGCGTCGCATCAGCACAACGCATCCGTTGCGGGGAGATCGAACCCTCAGCCTTCGTCCGTCGTCCACGTCGCATGGTGACGCGGTGAACGAGCGGTGGTGACAGGATGCGAAAGAGAGACCTGAAAGGGGGCGACTGGATTCGACTGGGTCATCGCAAGGTGTGGTGGCGTGCCGTGGTTGATCAGCAGGCCACGTAAAAAGCTGATCAAAACACAATTGCCAACGCGCAATACGCTATGGTTGCGTAACAACGCAACCCCGGCCAAGGAATCCCTGTCTGAGGAGTCCGACCGCCGGTCATAATATCAGACTGGCTCCGGTCCATCGGTCGCTACGGCCGGAGCGAGACACCGTTGCGGCCTGGCGACGTCCCGGCCTCGTTCGCTGAGCCGTCCGTCGCGAGATCAATCAACGAACTACGCACGTAGAGGCTGCCCCGGAGATACCACAGGACGCGGGTTCGATCCCCGCCGCCTCCACTTTGGCCGGCTTGCGAGAGATCGCGGGTCGGCTTTTTTTGTGTTG
>JBGTSJ010000150.1:0-559 GCA_041940305.1 Planctomycetaceae bacterium | reverse complement strand
CTACTGGGGCTACAACACGATCGGCTTCTTCGCGCCGCACAACGAATATGCCGCCGCCGGCCAGGACGGCGAGCAGGTCGGGGAGTTCCAGGCGCTCGTCAAGACGCTCCACGCGGCCGGTATCGAGGTGATCCTCGACGTGGTCTACAACCACACGGCCGAGGGGAACCATCTCGGTCCGACGCTGTCGTTCAAGGGCATCGACAACGCCGCCTACTACCGCCTCGTGGCCGGCGACCGCCGGTACTACATGGACTACACGGGCACCGGCAACACGCTGAACCTGAGCACGCCGCGCGTGCTGCAGATGGTCATGGATTCGCTGCGCTACTGGGCGCAGTCCTTCCATATCGACGGTTTCCGCTTCGACCTCGGTTCCACCCTGGGGCGTGAGCCGCACGGCTTCGATCCGGGCTCGGGCTTCTTCGATGCGCTGCTGCAGGATCCGGTGCTGTCCAAGCTCAAGCTGATTTCAGAACCGTGGGACATCGGCCCCGGTGGCTACCAGCTGGGCAATCACCCGGCGCGTTTCGGCGAGTGGAACGACAAATTCCGCGAC
>JBGTSJ010000149.1:0-561 GCA_041940305.1 Planctomycetaceae bacterium | reverse complement strand
ATCTTCTGGCGCCACCGGCAGAACATCGCCCGCCTCGCGGCCGGCGAAGAGAAGAAGATCGGCGACAAGGCCTGAGCGCGGCGTTTACCCCGGCGGCGGCGCGAGCTGGTCCAGCGGCCAGCGCGGCCTGACTTCGAACGCCCCGCCGAGATCGGCCTCGCCGCGCACCAGGCGGCGGTAGCCGGCGTAGGCGATCATGGCGCCGTTGTCGGTGGCGAAGGCGAGCGGCGGGAAGAACACCTCGCGCCCGAGCTTCTCGCCCAGCCCCTGCAGCGCCGCGCGCAGCGCCGCGTTGGCGCTGACGCCGCCGGCCACGACCAGGCGCGGACTGCCGGTCTGCTCCAGCGCGCGGCGGCACTTGATGACGAAGGTGTCGACCACCGCGTCGCTGAAGGCGCGCGCGAGATCGGCCGGCGCGGCGTCCGCCACCGCGTTCAGGACCGCGGTCTTGAGGCCGCTGAAGCTGAAATCCAGCCCCGGGCGATCGGTCATGGGGCGCGGAAAGCGCAGGCGGCCGGGGGTACCTTCGCGCGCCAGGCGCTCGACCGCCGGCCCGCCGGG
>JBGTSJ010000148.1:297-561 GCA_041940305.1 Planctomycetaceae bacterium | reverse complement strand
TGCTCGGTCTGCAGCGCGCTGAAGCGCAACACCCGCTCCTTGCACTTGTTGATGAAGGTCTCGAGCCCGAGCTCTTCGATGTCGCGCTTGGAGGTGAAGCCGAGCTCCTTCTCGACCTCGACCTCGACCCACAGCCCCTGGCAGTCGAAGCCGTTCTGGTATCGCAGGTCGCGGCCCTTCATGGCGTGGAAGCGCTGATAGACGTCTTTCAGCGTCCGACCCCAGGCGTGATGCACCCCCATCGGGTTGTTGGCGGTGATCGGG
>JBGTSJ010000148.1:0-287 GCA_041940305.1 Planctomycetaceae bacterium | reverse complement strand
AGGAACGACCACGCCGGCTTGCCGGCGTTCTTCTTGCGCAGCTTGTCGAAAGCCTTCGACTCCTGCCAGAAATCGAGGATCCGGTGCTCGAGCTCGACGGTCTCGAGCGGCGTGGTCACCGGCTCGAAGGCCGGGGCTGGCCGCGCCGGGGCCGGCCGCGCCGGAGCCGGCCGCGCCGGAGACGTGACGGGGCCGGAACTGTCGGTGCTGTGGTCTTCGCTCATTGCTTCCATCCGATCTCGGTTCTCAGTCAGACCAAAACGGCCTCGCCGGTCAGGCGAGGCCGC
>JBGTSJ010000147.1:0-563 GCA_041940305.1 Planctomycetaceae bacterium | reverse complement strand
GCATGGCCGACAGGAGCTTGTCCCCGAACGTGTGGTCCTGCCGCGAGCGGAACCGCGCGAAGAGGGACGCCGCCAGCACGTTGGCCGGCACCGCCTCCTCGACCGCGGTGTCGATGGTCCACCGGCCTTCGCCGGAGTCCTGCACGAACCCCGTGAACCGATCGAGGTCCGGGCTCTCGACCAGCGCCGCGGCCGTCAGATCCAGCAGCCAGGACGCGACCACGCTGCCGCGCCGCCAGACTTCCGCCACGCCGGCCAGGTTGATGTGGTAGCGCTGCGCCTCCGGGAGGTGGCCGGCGCGGGCGCCGCGCATGATGTCGAAGCCCTCGGCGTAGGCCTGCATCAGGCCGTACTCGATGCCGTTGTGCACCATCTTCACGAAGTGTCCCGCCCCGGCGGGACCGCAGTGCAGGTAGCCTTCCTGGGCCGATGCCGGCACGTGCGCCGCCGAGGCCAGCCCCTCGGTGGCCGGGATCGAGCCCCGTCCGGGCGCCAGCGTCCGGAAGATCGGGTCGAGGCGGCCGACGACGTCCTCGGGACCGCCGATCATGAGGCAGTAGCCG
>JBGTSJ010000146.1:0-564 GCA_041940305.1 Planctomycetaceae bacterium | reverse complement strand
CCAGAGCCCGATCGGTCGTACCCCGCGCTCCAACCCGGCGACCTATACCGGCCTGTTCACGCCGATCCGCGAACTGTTCTCCGGCGTGCCGGAGGCCCGCTCGCGCGGCTACGGTCCCGGCCGCTTCTCGTTCAACGTCAAGGGCGGCCGTTGCGAGGCCTGCCAGGGCGACGGCGTGATCAAGGTGGAGATGCACTTTCTACCCGACGTGTACGTGCCCTGCGACATCTGCCACGGCCAGCGCTACAACCGCGAGACGCTGGAGGTGCTGTGGAAGGGCAAGAACATCGCCCAGATCCTGGAACTGACGGTGGAGGACGCTGCGGCCTACTTCAAGGACGTGCCGACCATTGCGCGCAAGCTACAGACGCTGCTAGATGTGGGCCTGTCGTACATCCGCCTGGGCCAGGCCGCCACCACGCTGTCGGGCGGCGAGGCGCAGCGGGTGAAGCTGGCGCAGGAGCTCAGCAAGCGCGATACCGGCCGCACGCTCTACATCCTCGATGAGCCGACCACCGGCCTGCACTTTGCCGACATCGACCTGCTGCTCAAAGTGCTGCACCA
>JBGTSJ010000145.1:0-568 GCA_041940305.1 Planctomycetaceae bacterium | reverse complement strand
ATCGATCGGGTGCTGCAGCGACATGCGGGCCAGTCGGTCGCGATTGTGGCGCACAATGTCGTCAACCGTGCCTATCTCGCGGGGCTGATGGGGCTCGACATGGGACGAGCCAAGGACGTTCGTCAGTTTAACTGCGGCGTCAACGTCATCCACCATAGCGCTGGGCGGACCGAATTGCTCGCGCTCAACGCGCACTTCCATTTGCCGGAAGCACTGCGTTGAGGCACGTGCCAAACTTCAGCACCTGTTGGACGGCGCCGGCCATTGGCCAAACACCGCCCGATAGCCGCCGCAACTATCCCCCGATGGGATCTAGTGTGCGTGCTGCGGGATCTTGTCGTTCACGTCGCTGGCCTGGCCGCAGGCCTTGAGCGCGAGAATGACCCAATACGTCGTGTCCACTTCCCACCAGCGGTGCCCGGCCCGTGCAACGCGCGGGTGAGCGTGGTGGTTGTTGTGCCAGCCTTCGCCGAAAGCGAGGATCGCGACCCACCACAGGTTTCGTGATTCGTCGGTGGTCTCGTAGTTGCGATAACCCCAGAGATGGGTAGCCGAGTTGACGAACCAG
>JBGTSJ010000144.1:0-572 GCA_041940305.1 Planctomycetaceae bacterium | reverse complement strand
GGTGCGCCGCCAGTTCAGCACCATCAAGGGCATCATGGACGGCACGGGCAAGCCTGAATATGGCAAGGCCGTGGACATGCTGACCACCGCCGCCATCAAGGAAATGGTGATCCCCAGCCTGCTGCCCGTGGTGGTACCCATTGGCGTGGGCCTGCTGCTAGGCCCCAAGGCGCTGGGCGGCTTGCTGATGGGCACCATCGTCACCGGCTTGTTCGTGGCGATTTCGATGTGCACCGGCGGCGGCGCGTGGGACAACGCCAAGAAGTACATCGAAGACGGCCACCACGGCGGCAAGGGCTCCGAGGCGCACAAGGCCGCCGTGACCGGCGACACCGTGGGTGACCCCTACAAGGACACGGCCGGCCCGGCCATCAACCCGCTGATCAAGATCATCAACATCGTGGCGCTGCTCATCGTGCCGCTGGTGGTCAAGTTCCACGCGGGGTAATCAGGCCCAGCCCCGCGCCATGACGCCAACCACGGCTGGGGCGGGGCCTTGCGCAATGATTGATTGACGCCCTTCTCACTCACCTTCACCATGCAAGGAAAGCGCACAAAAGAAGAAGGAGACA
>JBGTSJ010000143.1:0-572 GCA_041940305.1 Planctomycetaceae bacterium | reverse complement strand
ACCACCGTGTTCAACTGCCTCACCGGCTTCTACAAGGCCACCGGCGGCAACATCCTGCTCAACACCCAGGGGCGCACCACGGACGTCATCCAGGTGCTCGGCGAGCCGTTCCAGCTGGACGACTTCGTCAAGCCGCCGCAACTGGGCAGTCGCCTCTACTACAAGATGTTCGGCGGCACCCACCTGGTGAACCGCGCCGGGCTGGCGCGGACCTTCCAGAACATCCGCCTGTTCAAGGACATGTCGGTGGTGGAGAACCTGCTGGTGGCGCAGCACATGTTCGTCAACCGCAACCTGCTCGCCGGCATCCTCAACACTCCCGGCTATCGCCGCGCCGAGAGCGAGGCGCTGGACCACGCGTTCTACTGGCTGGAGGTGGTCGACCTGGTGGACTGCGCCAACCGCCTGGCCGGCGAGATGTCCTACGGCCAGCAACGGCGCCTGGAGATCGCCCGGGCCATGTGCACGCGGCCGGAACTCATCTGCCTGGACGAACCGGCCGCCGGCCTCAACCCGGCCGAGACCCACGCCCTGAGCAACATCGTCCGCTACCTGCGCGACCACCACGGGAT
>JBGTSJ010000142.1:363-573 GCA_041940305.1 Planctomycetaceae bacterium | reverse complement strand
CCGACAGCCGCAACGACGACGACTCGGCCGCCGGCATGCCCAAGTCGGTGGTGATCAACCCGTACTTCGATTGGGGGGTGGACCGTCCGCCGCAACGCGAGTACGCCGACAGCTTCATCTACGAGGCCCACGTCAAGGGTCTGACCGAGACCCACCCCGGCATCCCCGAGTCCATGCGCGGCACCTACGCGGCGATCGGGCACCCGGTGA
>JBGTSJ010000142.1:0-353 GCA_041940305.1 Planctomycetaceae bacterium | reverse complement strand
AATCCCTGGGCGTCACGGCGATCGAGCTGATGCCGGTGCACCATTTCGCCAACGATTCGACGCTGATCGACAAGGGCCTGTCCAACTACTGGGGCTACAACACCATCGGATTCTTCGCCCCCGACCCGAAGTACTCCTCGTCGGTCTCCCCCGGCGGCCAGGTCCAGGAGTTCAAGGCGATGGTGCGCACCCTGCACGAAGCCGGCATCGAAGTGATCCTCGACGTGGTCTACAACCACACCGCCGAGGGCGACGCCCTGGGCCCGACGCTGTCGCTGCGCGGCATCGACAACCGCGCCTACTACCGGCTCTCGCGGCGCTATCCCGGGCGCTACGTCGACGTCACCGGCTGC
>JBGTSJ010000141.1:0-573 GCA_041940305.1 Planctomycetaceae bacterium | reverse complement strand
AATCTGCTTCTTTAGCGCGGCGATCTGATCGGGCGTTTCATCGCCCTTGAGCGCCGCCTTGACCCGCATCTCGACATTGCCGCCGAGCTGAATGTCGGTGCCGCGGCCGGCCATGTTGGTGGCGATGGTCACCGCGCCCGGCCGGCCGGCCTGGGCGATGATATGGGCTTCCTGCTCGTGATAGCGGGCGTTCAGCACGTTGTGCGGCACGCCCTTTTCCTTGAGCAGCGCGCTCAGCTGCTCCGATTTCTCGATCGAGGTCGTGCCGACCAGGATCGGCTGGCCGCGCGAATGCCCGTCCTGGATCGCCTCGACGATGGCGTTCATCTTCTCGCCGACCGTGCGGAAGACCTGATCGTCCTCGTCCTCGCGGGTCACCGGCTGGTTGGTCGGGATCTCGACGACCTGCAGCCCGTAGATCTCGCCGAACTCGGCCGCCTCGGTCATCGCCGTGCCGGTCATGCCGGCGAGCTTGTCGTAGAGGCGGAAGTAGTTCTGGAAGGTGACGCTCGCGAGCGTCACGTTCTCCGGCTGGATCCGGGCGCCCTCTTTCGCCTCGAGCGCCTGATGGAG
>JBGTSJ010000140.1:0-573 GCA_041940305.1 Planctomycetaceae bacterium | reverse complement strand
CTACCCCTACGTCACCAGCTCGAGCTCCTCGGCCGGCGGCGTCAGCACCGGCACCGGCGTGCCGCCGAGCCGGATCACCGGCGTGCTCGGGGTGCTCAAGGCCTACGTCACCCGCGTCGGCGGCGGCCCATTCATCACCGAGCTGGACGATGAGGTCGGCGAGCACCTGCGCGAGCGCGGCAACGAGGTCGGCACGACCACCGGCCGCCCGCGGCGCTGCGGCTGGTTCGACGCGGTGGCGGCGCGCCACGCGGCGATGATCAACGGCGTCAACGCGGTCGCGCTGACCAAGCTCGACGTGCTCGACGGGGTCGACGAGATCAAAGTCTGTACCGCCTACCGCTACCGCGGCGAGGAACTGCCCGGCTTTCCCGCTCGTCTCGACGTCCTCCAGGAGGTCGAGCCGGTTTACCGCGCGGTGCCAGGTTGGTCGCAGTCGACCGCCGGGGTGCTCGACGCCGATGAGCTCCCCGAGGCGGCGCGCAACTACGTCGCCCTGCTGGAGGAGGAAGTCGGGGCTCCGATGGGCCTGATCTCGACCGGTCCGCGGCGCGAGGAGACCATCCTGATCGA
>JBGTSJ010000139.1:0-576 GCA_041940305.1 Planctomycetaceae bacterium | reverse complement strand
GCTGTACGCGCACATCGCTGACCTCAACGGCACTCCCGGCCAGTACTCCATGCCGGTGCCGATGATGAACATCATCAACGGCGGCGAGCATGCGGACAACAACGTCGATATCCAGGAATTCATGGTCCAGCCGGTCGGTGCGAAGAACTTCGCCGAGGCGCTGCGCATGGGCGCCGAGATCTTCCATCACCTCAAGGCCGTGCTGAAGGCCCGTGGCCTGAACACCGCCGTCGGTGACGAAGGCGGCTTCGCGCCGAACCTGTCGTCCAACGAAGACGCCCTGGCCGCCATCGCCGAGGCCGTCGAGAAGGCCGGCTACAAGCTGGGTGACGACGTGACCCTGGCCCTGGACTGCGCCTCCAGCGAATTCTTCAAGGACGGCAAGTACGACCTGGAAGGCGAAGGCAAGGTATTCGACGCCGCTGGTTTCGCCGACTACCTGGCCGGCCTGACCCAGCGCTACCCGATCATCTCCATCGAGGACGGCATGGACGAGTCCGACTGGGCCGGCTGGAAAGGCCTGACCGACAAGATCGGCGCCAAGGTCCAACTGGTCGGCGACGACCTGTTCGTGAC
>JBGTSJ010000138.1:0-582 GCA_041940305.1 Planctomycetaceae bacterium | reverse complement strand
CAGCAGGGTGGTGATGAAGTTGCGTTCCTGCTGGGCGCGCAGCGCCAGGATCTCCGGGTCGTCGGTCGGGCCTTCCGCCCCGCAGTTCCAGGACCGGTTGTGACTTTCGCCGTCGTTGTTGCCTTCGCCGTTGGCCTCGTTGTGTTTCTCGTTGTAGGAGACCAGATCCCGCAGGGTGAAGCCGTCGTGGGCGATCACGAAGTTGATCGAGGCGACCGGGCGCCGCGCGGTGTGTTCGTAGAGGTCGGCCGAGCCGGTCAGCCGTGATGCGAACTCGCCGAGACTGGCCGCCTCACCACGCCAGAAGTCGCGCACGGTGTCCCGGTATTTGCCGTTCCACTCCGTCCATTGCGGCGGGAAGTTGCCCACCTGGTAGCCGCCCGGCCCGACATCCCATGGCTCGGCGATGAGCTTGACCTGGCTGACGGTGGGATCCTGCTGGACGAGCTCGAAGAACGTCGACAGCCGATCCACGTCGTAGAACTCGCGGGCCAGCGTCGAAGCGAGGTCGAACCGGAAACTGTCGACGTGCATCTCGGTGACCCAGTAGCGCAACGAGTCCATGATCAGCTGCAGTGAATG
>JBGTSJ010000137.1:0-585 GCA_041940305.1 Planctomycetaceae bacterium | reverse complement strand
GCGACTTCACCCGTCCCGGCGTGAACAGCCCTTTCCGCGACCGCTCCGCGGCCGAAAACCTGCAGCGCTTTGCCGACATGAAGGACGGCAAGCTGGCCGATGGCGCCGCCGTGCTGCGCGCCAAGATCGACATGGCCGCGCCCAATATCAACCTGCGCGACCCGGCCATCTATCGCGTGCGCCATGCCGAGCACCACAACACCGGCAACCAGTGGTGCATCTACCCGATGTACACCTTTGCGCACCCCATCGAGGATGCCTACGAACACATCACCCACTCCATCTGCACGCTGGAGTTCGAGGATCAGCGTCCTTTCTATGACTGGCTGCTGAACCATCTGCGCGAAGGCGGTCTGATCGACGCACCCCAGCCCCGCCAGTACGAGTTCTCGCGCCTGAACCTCACCTACGTGATCACCAGCAAGCGCAAGCTCAAGCACCTGGTGGACAACCAGTTCGTCACCGGCTGGGACGACCCGCGCATGCCCACCGTGGTCGGTCTGCGCAGGCGCGGCTACACGCCAGCGTCCATCCGCAACTTCTGCGAACGCATCGGCGTGACCAAGGACTACGCCTGGATCGACT
>JBGTSJ010000136.1:0-586 GCA_041940305.1 Planctomycetaceae bacterium | reverse complement strand
GAAGAAGTTGATCCCGAGCTCCAGCGCGCGCTCGAAGAATGGCCGGCTCGCGGCCTCATCGAGCACCCACGGCCGCCACTTGGGGTCGCCGTAGGTCATGCAGCCGAGGCAGACGCGCGAGACCTTGAGGCCGCTTTTGCCGAGGTTGACGTACTCCATGCCGGCGCGAGCATAGCACCGCCGGCTTGATCGGCGACGCCTTACCGGTAGAATCACCCGCCCATCCTTCGCTAACCGCCTTTCTCGACAGGAGTACGCCTTGGCCGATCACGTCTATACCTTTGCCGCCGGCGACGCCATGGGCGACGCCGGAATGAAAAATCTGCTCGGCGGCAAGGGCGCCAACCTCGCCGAGATGAGCCGGCTCGGGATCCCGGTGCCGCCCGGCTTCACCATCACCACCGAGGTGTGCAACCACTTCCTGGCCCACGGCGGCTCCTACCCCGCCGAGCTGCGCTCTCAAGTCGACGCCGCCCTGGCGTCGATGGCCGAGATCATGGGTTCGCGCTTCGGCGACGCCGGCAACCCGCTCCTGGTCAGCGTGCGCTCGGGCGCCCGCGACTCGATGCCCGGCATGATGGAGACG
>JBGTSJ010000135.1:0-588 GCA_041940305.1 Planctomycetaceae bacterium | reverse complement strand
ATGCGCGCCTTGTCGTCGACATGCATCACGCCGAAGCCGGTCGCCTCCATCCGCGGGACCTCGACGCAGCCGACCGTGACATCGGCGCCGGAATCCACGTGCTGGGCCAGCATCAGGCCGTAGTCCATCTTGTAGATGTGGTCGCCGGCGAGCACGACGATGTACTCCGGCTCATAGCTCTCGATGATATCGATGTTCTGGGTCACCGCGTCGGCGGTCCCGAGATACCAGTCGCGCTCGTTGGCGCGCTGCGAGGCCGGCAGGATGTCCAGGTTCTCGTTGCGCTCGGCCCGGAAGAAGTTCCAGCCGCGCTGCAGGTGGCGGATCAGGCTGTGCGCCTTGTACTGGGTGGCGACGCCGATCCGGCGGATGCCGGAATTGACCGAGTTGGAGAGTGCGTAGTCGATGATCCGGGTCTTGCCGCCGAAATACACCGCCGGCTTGGCCCGCCGGTCGGTCAGCTCGGCAAGGCGACTGCCGCGTCCGCCGGCCAGCACATAGGCCATGGCGTCGCGCGCGATCGGCTGATTGCGTTGTTGCATTAGGGCTCCTCTCTCATGCCCGCGACCGCCTGCACGCGTTCCTCGG
>JBGTSJ010000134.1:0-588 GCA_041940305.1 Planctomycetaceae bacterium | reverse complement strand
ACGACACGGCCGAGCCGCGCCGGCCCTCCTCGTCATGGACGAATTTCGCCGGCGGCTTGATCTCGGCATAGGTCCAGATGGGCCAGTCGCGGTCGTAGAGGTCGAGCTCCGGCGTGATGTCGGTCAGGTCGATATTCGTCTCCCAGTAGGCCTCGACCGTGCCGACGTCGCGCCAGTAGGCCTCTCGCTCGAAGCTCGAGCGGATGCACGACTTGCCGAACAGATGTGCGACGGCTTTGCCGTTCTTGACGATGTAGGGAATGATGTCCTTGCCGAAATCATGGCTCGAATTCTTGTCGGCCGCGTCGCGGCGCAGGAGATCGAGCAGAAAGGCGGTGCGGAAGACGTAGATGCCCATCGAGGCAAGCGCCACGTCGGGCTTGCCGGGCATGGCCGGCGGGTCGGCGGGCTTCTCGACGAATTCGACGATGCGCGATTTCTCGTCGACATGCATGACGCCGAAGCCGGTCGCCTCCATGCGCGGTACCTCGAGGCAGCCGACGGTGACATCGGCGCCGGCGTCGACATGCTCGCGCAGCATGATCTCGTAGTCCATCTTGTAGATGTGGTCGCCGGCCAGGATGACCA
>JBGTSJ010000133.1:267-590 GCA_041940305.1 Planctomycetaceae bacterium | reverse complement strand
TTCGGCCTATACCAAGGCGCGCATCCAGTCGATCGACGACGAGCGCATCCGCGGCGATCTCGACGCCGGCAAGGTGGTGGTCATCACCGGCTTCCAGGGTATCGACGAGGAAGGCAACATCACGACGCTGGGGCGCGGCGGCTCGGACACCTCGGCAGTTGCCATCGCCGCGGCCATCGAGGCTGACGAATGCCTGATCTACACCGACGTGGACGGCGTGTACACGACCGATCCGCGCGTGGTCGAGGACGCCCGCCGGCTGGACAAGATCACCTTCGAGGAAATGCTGGAAATGGCCAGCCTGGGCTCCAAGGTGCTGCAGA
>JBGTSJ010000133.1:0-257 GCA_041940305.1 Planctomycetaceae bacterium | reverse complement strand
GGTGGAGTTCGCCGGCAAGTACCGCGTGAAGACCCGCGTGCTGTCGTCGCTGACCGACCCCCTGATGCCGCTCGAACAGGAAATGCATTCGGGCACGCTGATTACTTTTGAGGAAGAGTCTGATATGGAAGCAGCCGTCATCTCTGGCATCGCCTTTGCCCGTGACGAAGCCAAGATCACTGTGCTGGGCGTGCCGGACAAGCCGGGCATCGCCTACCAGATCCTGGGCCCGATCGCCGACGCCAACATCGACGTCG
>JBGTSJ010000132.1:0-591 GCA_041940305.1 Planctomycetaceae bacterium | reverse complement strand
GTTGTTTTTGCGAAAAAAGGTTTGATTGAGCGCATGGCTGCCGAAGGCAAGATCAGCCCGGCGGATGTTTTGCTTACCGTTGATATTGGCCGGTGGACTCAACTCTGATAACGTAGCTCGCGCTGTCGAGCAGGTTCGGCCCTGGGCGGTGGACGTCAGCGGAGGCGTTGAAGTCCGTAAGGGCGTCAAAGACCAGAAACGAATGACTGAATTCCTTAAAGAGGTTCAACGTGTCAACAAAACTCACTAAAGAACTGCTCGATACCCTTCCGGATGCTCGCGGACATTTTGGCGACTTTGGTGGACGTTTCGTTTCTGAAACGCTGATGGATTCGCTGATGATTCTGGAGCGGGAATACCTGCGTCTGAAGTCAGACCCGGAATTTCAGGCCATGGTCGACAAGGACCTGGCTCACTATGTTGGTCGGCCCAGTCCCCTGTATTTTGCCGAACGTTTGACCAGGGAAGCGGGCGGAGCCCAGATCTGGCTCAAGCGGGAAGATTTGAATCACACCGGCGCCCATAAGGTGAACAACACCATTGGTCAGGCATTGCTGGCGAGTTTTCTGGGTAAGAAGCGGGTCATCGCGG
>JBGTSJ010000131.1:0-592 GCA_041940305.1 Planctomycetaceae bacterium | reverse complement strand
CTTCGAGGGCTTCGAGGAGGTGAGCGCCGATTGCGGCAAGAAGGGCGTCGCGCTGGCACGCCAGACCAAGCCCGATGCCATCGTGATCGATCTGATGCTGCCGGACGACAACGGCTTCGTGGTGTGCGAGCAGCTGCGCATGTCCGACCGCTTCGTGCCCATCATCATGCTGACGGCGCGCAACGCCGAGGCGGACAAGATCCGTGGCCTCGACGCCGGCGCCGACGATTATGTCGCCAAGCCGTTCCAGTCGGAGGAGCTGATCGCCCGCCTGCGCGCGCTGATCCGCCGCGCATCGGGCAATGCCTCGGCCGAGCTGATCGCGGGCGACATCCGCCTCGACACGCGATCGGGCCGCGTCACGCTTGCGGGCGAGCCGGTGAAGCTCACCGCGCAGGAGTATAAGCTTCTCTCCTACCTGCTCCACCACAAGGGCAAGGTGGTGAGCCGCACCGAGCTGATCGAGCATATCTACGACCAGGATTTCGATCGCGATTCGAACACGATCGAGGTGTTCGTGACGCGTATCCGCAAGAAGCTCGGCCCAGACGTGATCACCACGATCCGCGGCCTGGGCTACAGCCTCGAAGAG
>JBGTSJ010000130.1:0-595 GCA_041940305.1 Planctomycetaceae bacterium | reverse complement strand
CGACCGGCCCGCCGACGCGGTGCGACTCGAAGACGGCGTGGATCATCTCGACGATGGCCCGGGAGTCCTCGGCCGAGCACTTCGTCTCGCGCTCGTTCTCGATGGCGCCCATCAAGTCACGGATGGCGGCGACGTGCCCGCCCTGATAGGTGCCGTCGGTGCGCGGCTCGGGCTTGCCGATCCCGGCCGAGGTGACCTGTTCCCACGACTTCCCCGACCGCCCCGGCGACCAGCTACCGTCGCGGAGGATGTACGCCGGAGGCAGGTACCCGCTCTCCATCTCGATGATGCCCTTGGAGCCGAACACCTGCAGGGCGAACCGGGTCGGGTCGCCGGCCATGTTGCGCCGCGAGCCGAAGTGGCCGTACGCCCCGCCCGGGAACGCATACCGTGCCTGGACGTTGTCGCCGGTCAGCGGCCCGAGCCCTTCGGCCCCCTCGACCACGTCCGCCTTCGTGGCCCGGTGACCGTCCTGGAGCACGACCGCGGTGCAGGACGTGGGGTGGCCGCCGGCCAGGGTGCGCATCAGGCCCATGATGTGCGAGCCGAGCACCCACAGGTCCTCGCCGCCGCCGCGGCGGTCCTCCTTGCCTCG
>JBGTSJ010000129.1:311-598 GCA_041940305.1 Planctomycetaceae bacterium | reverse complement strand
CGGACTGCGTAGTCGACGACGACTTCGCCGCCCAGCGCGATCCACGTGAGCCGGTTACCCAGTCGCCACACCTGAATCGGATACGGATGCGACCCGGCGAGCTTGCCGTTGGTGTCGAATTCGTCGAGCAGGAGCCGGGCACGGGCCTTCTGATAGCGGTTGCCCGATTCCAGTTGCTTCTCGATCTCTTCGCGGGTGGGCAGTGAGGCGTAGGCCAGATCGATCTCCCGGTACCTGGTTTCCAGATCGGTCGACAGCGGCGTCATCGGCGACTTGAGAACCTCGGA
>JBGTSJ010000129.1:0-301 GCA_041940305.1 Planctomycetaceae bacterium | reverse complement strand
TCCACCGTCCGTCGGGGCAGCGGGTTCTGGTCGGCACCGCATCCGCTGAAGAACAGTGCGACCGCATCGGGATGGCGATCCTCCAGGTCGAGCGCAGCGAATCCGGCGTAGTCGCCGCACCACTGATAGAAGCTGAGCGTGGTGTTGTGGCATGCATAGCCGAAGATCACGCCGCGGAGTTTCTTTCCGTCAGCGGAGGCAATTCGCAGGACGGGTACGTCATGATCGGTCGGGCCTTCGCCGATCGGCCGCCGACGATTGACGGCGAATCCGGTGGTCCCCTGCCCCATTTCCACGCGGG
>JBGTSJ010000128.1:0-599 GCA_041940305.1 Planctomycetaceae bacterium | reverse complement strand
CCTGTTCATGACCCATACCGAGCTGATCGAGCGCATGGACGCGGCGCTCCACGGCCGCGCGGTGCTCGACGATGAGGCGCTCGAGTATCTCGAGGAGAGCCTGATCGCCGCCGACCTGGGCGTCGAGACCTCGCTCGAGCTGGTCGAGAAGCTCCGAGCCGAGGTCGGCGCCGCCGACGTCAAGGATCTGGCGAGGCTGCGCCGGATCCTGGCGGACGAGATCACCGCCATGCTCGCGGACGCGCCCGAGGCGCCCGACCTCACCGCCGGGCCGGCCGTGCTCTCGATGGTCGGGGTCAACGGCGTCGGCAAGACCACGACCATCGCCAAGCTGGCCCGCTGGCTCGAGCAGCGCGGCCAGCGGGTGCTGCTCGCCGCCGGCGACACCTTCCGCGCCGCGGCGATCGAGCAGATCGCGCTGTGGGGCGAGCGGCTGGGGGTCGACGTCGTCCGCCAGAGGCCCGGCGGCGATCCGGCGGCGGTGGTGTTCGACGCCATCCAGGCGGCGCGCGCCCGCGGGGTGAGCCACGTCATCGTCGACACCGCGGGCCGGCTCCACACCAAGAGCCACCTGATGGCCGAGCTGGCCAAGATCGACC
>JBGTSJ010000127.1:0-600 GCA_041940305.1 Planctomycetaceae bacterium | reverse complement strand
CCAGTGTGTCCCAGAACCAGGCCTCGCCTTCCTGCCAGGGCACCAGCAGATCCTTGATCAGAAACGAGGCGGCGATCATTCGCACCCGGTTGTGCATCCAGCCGCTGTTCCAGAGCTCGCGCATGCCGGCATCGACGATGGGATAGCCGGTCTGCCCGCGACTCCAGGCATCGAACGACTTCTTGCGCTTCGACTTGGATTCCCAAGGGAAGGAACCGAACTCTTCGCGCCATGCCTCATGAGGCAGGTCGGGGAAGTGCACCAGCAGGTGATAGCAGAACTCCCTCCAGGCCAGCTCACGCAGGAAGGACCAGGACTGCTTCTCGGTCTTTCCGCCCGAAGCGCGGGCCTTGTCCCGGGTCAGGTGCCAGACCTGCCGAGGCGAAATCTCGCCCCAATGCAGATGCGGCGAGAGCCGCGAGGTGCCGGTCCGGTCCGGCCGGTCACGGTCGTCCGAATAGTCCGAGAGCGCGCCGTCGAGGAAGTCTTCCAGACGCTCCCGCGCCGCGCTTTCGCCGACCGTCCAACGCTCGCGCAGACCCCCGGCCCAGTCCGGCTTGCTGGGAAGCAGGTCCCAGTCATCAAGCCCGTCGCCGTCGG
>JBGTSJ010000126.1:0-607 GCA_041940305.1 Planctomycetaceae bacterium | reverse complement strand
AGAAAAGTCGAGAAGCATCCTTCAAGGAAACGCTGCGACTCTTGAGTCGCCTCACGACGAACAGCGCGCGAGCGCAAAAAGGCCCCCTCGCGTGCGGGACATCGGACGCGAGAGCGTGAGTGGACGAGGCGCGGAGAGTCGCTCGCGATTGGCACAACAAGTCGGCCGTCCGCCGAATCGACCGGCCGTGACACGCGCTATGAAGAAGTGCAGAGTGGCGACGACATTTCAAATGTCGTAATACATTGCGAACTCGTACGGGTGCGGTCGCTGGCGGAGGGCTTCGACTTCGTTGGCGGTCTTGTACCAGATCCAGGTGTCGATCACGTCTTCGGTGAAAACGTCGCCACGCAGTAAGAAGGCGTGATCCTCGCGCAGCGCTTGCAGCGACTGTTCCAGCGACGTGGGTGTCTTCGGCACTGCGGCGAGTTCGTCGGCACCCAGGTCGTAGATGTCCCGATCGAGCGGCGGGCCGGGATCGGTCTTGTTTTGAATGCCGTCGAGGGCCGCCATCAAGACGGCCGACATCGCCAGGTAAGGATTCGACGACGAATCGGGGAACCGCAGTTCGAATCGCTTCGTCGTCGGACTGGGGCTGTGGACCGGA
>JBGTSJ010000125.1:0-609 GCA_041940305.1 Planctomycetaceae bacterium | reverse complement strand
AGCATCGTGGTCGTGATCGACCTGCAGGGCAAGCTGATGGACATGATCCACCGGCCGGGCCTGGTGATCGGCGCTTCGAAGCGCCTACTGCGGCTGGCCGGCATGTTCGAGGTCCCGGTGGTGCTGACCGAGCAGTATCCGGAGCGGCTGGGCGAGACGCATCCGGAGGTGCTGGCCGAGTTCGACGCCCGCGACAACGTCGCCCTGCCGCTGCGCATCGCCGGCGTGAACCAGACCGAGGCCCGCGCCCGCGCCGAGGAGGTCCTCACCGCCCTCGGCCTTGGCGAACGCCTGACCCACCAGCCGGCCCAGATGTCCGGCGGGGAACAGCAGCGCGTCGCCGTCGCCCGCGCCCTCGCCAACCGCCCGCGCCTGCTGCTGGCCGCCAGCCAGACGGTGTTCGAGGCCCTGCACGACCTCGTCAAGAAGACCGGCGTCGCCGCCCTGATCGCCACCCACAACATGGAGCTGGCCGGTCACATGGACCGCGTCTTCGCCCTCAAGGACGGCCATCTGGAACAACGCCCGGCCGAGAGCCACGCCTACTAGCGCTCCAGCGGCCTGATGCGGCTTCCCGCCACGGTCCTGTGGGGTGAGATTTGCTGTCCG
>JBGTSJ010000124.1:0-614 GCA_041940305.1 Planctomycetaceae bacterium | reverse complement strand
CGCCGAGGGCCAGCGGCGCTACGTCGAGTCGCTGTCGACCTACGCTCGCCAATTCCTGCAGCAGATGGAGAAGCCCGACGTCGACTCGATCGACGGGCTGTCGCCGGCGATCTCGATCGAGCAGAAGTCGGTGTCGCGCAACCCGCGCTCGACCGTCGGCACGGTGACCGAGATCCAGGACTACCTGCGGCTCCTCTATTCCTCGATCGGCGTCCCGCACTGCCCCAACTGCGGCCAGCAGATCCGGCCGCAGACCGTGCAGCAGATGGTCGACCGGGTGATGGGGCTCAAGGAGAAGAGCCGGCTGGTGCTCTACGCGCCCTACGTGCGCGGCAAGAAAGGCGAGTACAAGACCCAGCTGCGCCAGATGTCGCGCGAGGGCTTCGTGCGCGCCCGGGTCGACGGCGAGATCATCGACCTCTCCGCCGAGCCGCCGGACCTCGACAAGAAGAAGAAACACGACATCGACATCGTGGTCGACCGCCTGGTGGTCAAGCCGGGGATCGAGAAGCGGCTGGCGTCGTCGATCGAGACCGCGCTCAAGGTCTCGGGCGGCCTGGTGGTGCTGGCGCCGGCAGGCGGGCGGGAAGAGACGCTGTCGCAGAACTACGCCT
>JBGTSJ010000123.1:0-618 GCA_041940305.1 Planctomycetaceae bacterium | reverse complement strand
TCAGATCGAAGGCTCCCTGGGCGGTCGCCGCGAGCGCCTCGCGGCCGTTGCTGGCCACTTCCACCTCCGCCCCCAGATGGCGCAGGGCTCCCGCCGCCACGACCTGGCTCACCGGGTTGTCCTCGACCAGCAAGACCCGAGAGCAGGCGGCTTCCGGCACCGCGTCCGCCAACGCCGCCAGAGTCGACTTTGACATCTCGTTCTCCGCCGCCAAGCGCAGCGGCAGCTCGATCCAGAAGACCGATCCTTCGCCCAGGCGACTCGAGACGCCGATCTCGCCGTCCATCAAGCCGAGCAATTGGCGCGCGATCGCCAGACCCAGCCCGGTGCCGCCGTATCGCCGGCTGGACGAGCTATCGGCCTGGGTGAAGGGCTCGAAGAGCCTCTCTTGGTCCGCGTCGGATATCCCGATGCCGGTGTCCGCCACCTCGAGCCGGACCCGGAAACGATCTCCGCCCTTCCGCAGGCTGCCGAGCCGGACCTCCACCGAACCCCCGGCCGAGAACTTGACGGCGTTGGCGACCAGATTGAGCAAGATCTGGCGCAGGCGAGCCGGATCGGCGACCACCGGCGGCAGATCGCCGGGAACCGTATGGCGAAGCGTCACCCGTTGCTCGC
>JBGTSJ010000122.1:0-620 GCA_041940305.1 Planctomycetaceae bacterium | reverse complement strand
CAGGAAGGCGTAGCGCTCGTAGTTGCGCTCGAACTCGCGTTCGGCGTTGATCAGAAGCGCCGCCTTCGTGCCGTACTCGTCGACCTGGACCGAATGGTCGATCACCAGCTCGACCGGCTGCAGCGGGTTGATCTTGCCGGCGTCGCCGCCCATGGCGACCATGGCGTCGCGCATCGCCGCCAAATCGACCACCGCCGGCACGCCGGTGAAGTCTTGCAGCAGCACGCGCGCCGGCATGAACGCGATCTCGACGCTGGGCTCGGCTTCCGGCTGCCAGCCGATGATCGCCTCGATGTCCGAGGCGGTGACGTCGACGCCGTTGGCATAGGGCAGGCGGCCGATCGAGCGATCCTGGCCGTCGAGCGCCTCGAGGCTGGCGATGCGCACCTCGCGGTCTCCGATCCGCAATGTCTTGAGCGTAGAGAAACTATCCTTCATCGAGACTCTCCTGGGTGATCGCCCGCGTGGGCGAGAAGCGGTAGACCGCGAGTCTATCGCATGCGCAACATGCTAAAGCGGCCACTGGCCGCGGCCAGGCTGGGAAAGCCGGCGGAGATGGACAGCATGGACCTGATGGACGGCGTGGCTTCCCGTCCATGCCGTCCATAGAGTCCATCACG
>JBGTSJ010000121.1:0-620 GCA_041940305.1 Planctomycetaceae bacterium | reverse complement strand
CCTCCGGATAGACGTGGTAGCGCCGCGGCATCCCAAGGTAGCCGAGGATGAACTGCGGGAAGAAGGTGAGGTTGAAGCCGAGAAAGATGACGCCCGCCGACAGGTGCGACCAGAAGCCCGGATACATGCGGCCGGTGATCTTCGGCCACCAATAGTGCAGGCCGCCCAAGTAGCCCATGAGCGCGCCGCCGACCATGATGTAGTGGAAGTGGGCGACCACGAAGTAGGTGTCGTGGACGTGGACGTCGAGGCCGATCGCGGCCAGCATCAAGCCGGTGAGGCCGCCGATGGTGAACAGGCCGATGAACCCAAGGGCATAGAACATCGGCGTCGAGTATTCGATCGAGCCTTGGTAGAGCGTCGCCATCCAGTTGAACACCTTCACCGCCGACGGCACCGCCACCAGCATGGTGAGGATCGAAAAAATCAGCCCGGCGTAAAGCGACTGGCTGGAGACGAAGAGGTGGTGGCCCCAGACGATGAAGCCGATCACGGCGATGCCCATCGAGGCGAAGGCGACGAACTTGTAGCCGAACACCGGCTTGCGGGCGAAGGCGGCGATGATCTCCGAGATGACGCCCATCGACGGCAGGATCATGATGTAGACCGCCGGGTGCGAG
>JBGTSJ010000120.1:0-620 GCA_041940305.1 Planctomycetaceae bacterium | reverse complement strand
ACGGTCGCGGTGATCACACTCCAACCCGCGGACGTTCGACCCATGGCGTCGACGGAGATCCTGCACGCGCGGGAGCTCGCCAGGTCCGCTTGACCCGACCGGTAGGCCGCGCCGAGCCAGTGTGCCGTTTGTCTAGGTGATTCGCACGATGGCCATCGGCACCGCCACCGCCGCCGCCCTCGACGTCTTTCATCCCCTGATCCGCCGCTGGTTCGACGAGTCGGTCGGGGAGCCGACGGACGTCCAGCGCCAGGCGTGGCCGAAGATCGCGGCCGGCGAGCACGTGTTGATCTCGGCGCCCACCGGCAGCGGCAAGACGCTGACGGCGTTTCTGTGGGCGCTCGACCGGCTGTTCACCGGGCGCTGGGAGAGCGGGCGGGTGCGGGTGCTCTACGTGTCGCCTTTGAAGGCGCTCAACACCGACATCCGGCGCAACCTGAAGCAGCCGCTCGAGGAGCTGACGGCGAGGTTCCGAGCGGCGGGGGAGGAGGCGCCGGGGATCCGGGTGCTGACGCGCAGCGGCGACACCAAGCCGGCGGAGCGCCAGCGCATGCTCCGGCGGCCGCCGGAGATCTTGATCACGACGCCCGAGAGCTTGAACATCCTGCTGACCTCGGCCG
>JBGTSJ010000119.1:0-621 GCA_041940305.1 Planctomycetaceae bacterium | reverse complement strand
GCGCTCAAGGGGCTGACCCTGGCCGAGGCTCAGCATACCCTGCACCGCATCTTCCGCGCCCAGGCTCAGGGCCGGCCGGTCGACGAGACGCTGCGCGAGGTGCTGGTCGAGAAGGCCAACATCGTGCGCAAGGCGGGCATCCTCGAGTTCGTGATGCCGGACACCACGATCGACGGCATCGGCGGCCTCGACAACTTGAAGGATTGGCTGCGCCGGCGCCGCAAGCTGTTCACCCGCGAAGCGCTGGCCGACGACGTCCCGACGCCCAAGGGCTTCCTGGTCATGGGGGTCTCGGGCTGCGGCAAGAGCGTCGCCGCCAAGGCGGTGTCGGCGCTGTGGAATCTGCCGCTCTTCCGGCTCGACATGAACCTGGTCTACTCCGGCAACTTCGGCACCCCGGAAGCGGCGTTCAACCGCGCGTTGGCCACCGTCGACTCGCTGGCGCCGTGCATCCTGTGGATCGACGAGATCGAGAACGCCTTGGGGATCGAAGAGGGGGGCTCGGAGGTCAACTCGCAGATCTTCTCGGCGTTCCTCACCTGGATGCAGGAGAAGCCGCCGCTGATCTTCGTCGCCGCCACCGCCAACCGCATCGAGAAGCTGCCCGCTGAGGTGATCCGC
>JBGTSJ010000118.1:0-624 GCA_041940305.1 Planctomycetaceae bacterium | reverse complement strand
AGGTCTTCCTCGAGCCGGAAGGCCTGACGACCCACGAGCTGTATCCCAACGGCATTTCCACGTCCCTGCCGTTCGACGTGCAACTGCAGATCGTGCGTTCCATCCGTGGCATGGAAAACGCCCACATCGTGCGGCCGGGCTATGCGATCGAGTACGACTTCTTCGATCCCCGCGATCTCAGGTACAGCCTGGAGACCAAGGTCATCGGCGGCCTGTTCTTCGCCGGCCAGATCAACGGCACCACCGGCTACGAGGAAGCTGGCGCCCAGGGCCTGCTGGCCGGCGCCAATGCTGCGTTGCGTTCGCAAGGCAAGGACAGCTGGTGCCCGCGCCGCGACGAGGCCTACATCGGCGTGCTGGTGGACGACCTGATCACGCTCGGCACCCAGGAGCCGTACCGTATGTTCACCTCGCGGGCGGAATACCGCCTGATCCTCCGCGAGGACAACGCCGACCTGCGTCTCACCGAGAAGGGACGCGAGCTGGGCCTTGTCGACGATCGGCGCTGGGCTGCCTTCGAAGCCAAGCGCGAAGGTATCGAACGCGAGGAACAGCGGCTGAAGAGCACCTGGGTGCGGCCGAATACCCCGCAGGGCGACGCCATCGCCGAGCGCTTCGGTACGC
>JBGTSJ010000117.1:0-626 GCA_041940305.1 Planctomycetaceae bacterium | reverse complement strand
CGCCAGTCGAGCGTCACGATGAAGGGCAAGACCTTCTTCACCGACGCGGTGAGCTTCGCCAGATCGCCGAGCCGCAGCGCGCCGGTGCGCCGCACCGCGACGATCCGGTCGACCGCGCGCGTGCCCAGCCCCGGGACGCGGAGCAGCAATTCGCGCGGCGCGCGGTTGATATCGACCGGAAAGATGTCGCGCTTCATCAGCGCCCAGGCGAGCTTTGGGTCGATGCTCAGGTCGAGCATGCCGCCGCTCGCCCCTTCCATGATCTCGCTTCTCGCAAAGCCATAGAAGCGGAGCAGCCAGTCGGCCTGGTACAGCCGATGTTCGCGCATCAGCGGCGGGCGCACCGGCGGCAAGGCGCTGCTCGCGTCGGGGATCGGGCTGTACGCCGAATAATAGACGCGGCGCAGGTGATAGCCCGAATAGAGATTGTCCGCGGTCGCGAGGATATCGTCGTCGCGCGCCGCGTCGGCGCCGACGATCATCTGCGTCGACTGCCCCGCGGGCGCGAAGCGCGGCGGCCTGGCCTTGCCGATCAAGCGGCTCTTTGCAGCCTCCAGCGCATCCTCGGCGCCGACGCGCACCGATGCCATCGTCTTGCGGATCGTCGCGGGCTTTTTCTCCGGCGC
>JBGTSJ010000116.1:0-635 GCA_041940305.1 Planctomycetaceae bacterium | reverse complement strand
TCCGCCGGCACGCCGTCGACGCGCTCGGGGACGGCGACGCCGAAGATCGGATCCGGCTGGGTTGCGACGTCGTCGAGCTCGCCGGTCAAGGCGGCGGTGATCATGCGTCGGGTCAGGCTGAGCCGCATGCGCTTGCCGACGCCGTAGGGGCCGCCCGTCCAACCGGTGTTGATCAACCACACGCGGGCGCCGTGGCGGGTGATCTTCTCGCCCAGCAGGCGCCCGTAGACGCCGGGATGCAGCGGCATGAACGGCGCGCCGAAACAGGTGCTGAAGGTGGCCGAAGGCTCGGTGACGCCGGCCTCGGTGCCCGCGACCTTGGCGGTGTAGCCGCTCAGGAAGTGGTACATGGCCTGGGCTTCGTCCAGACGGCTGATCGGCGGCAGCACGCCGAAGGCGTCGCAGGTCAGGAAGACGACGTTCTTGGGATGACCGGCGATGCCCCCGAGGTCGACGTTGCTCAATTGGCTCAGCGGATAGCTGGCGCGGGTGTTCTCGGTCAGGGAGTCGTCGTCGAGGTCGATGCAGCGGGTGTCGGGATCGCAGACGACGTTTTCGAGAATGGTGCCGAAACGCCGGGTGGTGGCGAAGATCTCGGGCTCGCCCTCGGGGTCGAGGCGGATGACTTTGGCGTA
>JBGTSJ010000115.1:0-637 GCA_041940305.1 Planctomycetaceae bacterium | reverse complement strand
CAGCTTGGGAAGTCGCTTTATCATGGCCCGTTTCCAGAAGCCATCCTGGCAAAAGGACAGCGCCCGGGTGATGAAGTCGTATTCCCGAGCGATCTGGGAGAAGATCTCCAGGTTGAGGCTTTTCTTGCTCTCGGGGGCGGAGAGTTCCTCATTGAGAGACGGTCTTAGAACGGACATGGTGGCGCGGACACAGCCTGTTATACGCTTGAAAAGCGTTCGGGAAAGAGCTTTCGCACGCCATCTTCGGATGCGGCGCAGATCCCGCGCTCGGTGGCAATCGCCGAGTCGCCGTTGGAGGGAGCCCCCATCGTCATCGCGCATAAGCCGACCAAGTCCAACCCTGCCAGCGAGTCGTACTGGGCCTTCGCAAGAGAGGCCGATGCCAGGATTCGAGCAATTGACGGGGCATAGGCTAGCCTATGAGTTGGATTTCTCCATCACGCTCTGGCGGGCGTCCAGCAGGACTGCCTCCATCTTGACCCTGATTTCGGACTCCATGGTCTTGAGCATCTCCCCGACCTCCTTATCCGACAGGTCGGAGCGCTTGGAGAGCTGCTTCTCGAGGTTGGACATCATCTCTGACTCCCTCGTCTTAACGAAGTCGGCGACTCGCTGCTCCATCTCGACCTCGCTCTCC
>JBGTSJ010000114.1:0-637 GCA_041940305.1 Planctomycetaceae bacterium | reverse complement strand
CGGTTCGGTTCCCCACTCATCCGGCAGTACATTGCTGCCGGTTCATGCTTTGCTGCCTGGGCCTGCTGTCGGGCAGGCCCCTGTACCACGGTACTGTCCTGTAGTGCTGGCCAGACCTTGCTGGCCGGCTTACTCGGCCGAGAAGATCGAGCCCAGCTTGTCCATGCGGTCCAGCGCCATGCCCGAGCCGCGCACCACGCAGGTCAGCGGATCTTCGGCCACGATCACCGGCAGGCCGGTTTCTTCCATCAACAGGCGGTCCAGGTCGCGCAGCAGGGCGCCGCCACCGGTCAGCATCATGCCCTTTTCGGCGATGTCGGCACCCAGTTCCGGCGGGGTCTGTTCCAGCGCGTTCTTGACGGCCGAGACGATGTTGTTCAGCGGATCGGTCAGGGCTTCCAGGATTTCATTGCTGGAGATGGTGAAGGAACGCGGGATGCCTTCGGACAGGTTGCGGCCCTTGACTTCCATTTCCTTGACTTCCGAGCCGGGGAAGGCCGAGCCGATTTCCTTCTTGATCGCTTCGGCGGTCTGTTCGCCGATCAGCATGCCGTAGTTGCGGCGGATGTAGTTGACGATGGCTTCGTCGAACTTGTCGCCACCCACGCGCACCGAACCCTTGTAGACCATGCCGCCC
>JBGTSJ010000113.1:0-642 GCA_041940305.1 Planctomycetaceae bacterium | reverse complement strand
CGGCAGATCCGACCAGTCGAGCACGACGCCCGAATCGCGCATGGCAAGCGTCAGGGCCACCGCCTCGTCGCGGCTCATGCCCTTCAGGAACACCGCCATGGCTAGTGCGGAAACCTGGCCCTCGGTGAAGCCGCCGTCTGTCAGACCGGCTACGAACGCGCCGATATCGGTCGGGTCGAGTTCCCCGCCATCGCGTTTCTTGCGGATGATTTCCTGCGGCAGCATCGCTCAGGCCCCTTCGACCAGCCCCTCGGCGAAGGCATGCTTGAGGATCGTCGCGAGCCGCTTGCCGCCCAGAGGCGCGACATCCTTGGTTTCCTGATGCGAGAGCTCGCCGCCGGTCATGCCGGCCGCGAGGTTGGTAATAACCGAGCAGGCCGCGACACGCAGCCCGACGAAGCGCGCCAGGATCACTTCGGGCACGGTCGACATGCCGACCGCATTTGCGCCCATCACGCGCGCCATGCGGATTTCCGCCGGCGTCTCGAAGGAAGGGCCCGAGAACCACATATAGACGCCCTTGTGGAGATCGGTGCCGGTTGCCGCCGCTGCCTGCTCGATCGCAGAGCGCAGGCCGGTGTCGTAAGCCTCCGTCAGACCGACGAAGCGGCGGTCGGATGGTTCACCGAACAGCGGATTGGA
>JBGTSJ010000112.1:0-643 GCA_041940305.1 Planctomycetaceae bacterium | reverse complement strand
GTCGTCAGCGGGGCCTACAAATTCGTCGAGTACGTGCCAGACCAGTACGTGGAACTCGAGGCGAATGAGAACTTCTCACTCGGCACTCCAGCCTTCGAGCAGGTCTTCTTCAAGATCATCACCGAGCCCGAGGCCCGTCTCGCACAGCTGCAGACCGGTGAGATCCAGTTCGTGGATCAGGTCGCTGCGGCTGACATCGAGCTTCCGGTCTGAACCCGAACATCATCGGCTTCAACGACAAGTCCCCGGCATTCTCGGACCCGAGAGTGAAGCAAGCCCTGGTCTATGCGATCGACCGTGAAGGTCTGTGTCAGCAGGTCTTCCTCGGATTCTGCTCCGTCTCGGATGTGAACGTCCGCCTCGTCGGTGACCAGGTGGCGTGGGCAGTGCCGAGCGTCGATGACGGCATGCTTGCCTACAACTACGACCCGGACCGTGCTCGTGAGCTCCTCGATGAGGCCGGCTACGACACGTCACAGACGCTGAACCTGTGGCTGATGGCGCAGGCGGCACCAGAGCCGATCATCCAGGCCATCAACATCATGCAGGCTCAGTGGGCCGAAGTCGGTGTGAACGTCGAGATCACGAATGTCGACGTCCCCACGCTGCTCGACAATCTGGGACGTGAGACCCTCAACGAGGA
>JBGTSJ010000111.1:424-643 GCA_041940305.1 Planctomycetaceae bacterium | reverse complement strand
TTGAAGTCGACTTCAAGGTCAACGCTTTTTTTCCGCGCCGCCTGAGCCCCGACCGGGTGCCGGGAGCGCGCCCCGGCACCCGGCGCGCTCAGCCGCGGATGAAGGCCAGCAGGTCGGCGTTGATCACCTCGGCCTGGGTGGTCGGCATGCCGTGCGGGAACCCCGGATAGATCTTCAGCGTGCCGTTGCGCAACAGCTTCGCCGAGAGTACGCCGGAAT
>JBGTSJ010000111.1:0-412 GCA_041940305.1 Planctomycetaceae bacterium | reverse complement strand
CACCAGCACCGGGATGTCGATGCGCTTCAGGTCATCGCTGAAGTCGGTCTGGGAAAAGGCCACGATCCCATCGTAGTGGGCCTTGGCGCCGCCCATCATGCCCTGCCGCCACCAGTTGCGGACGATCCCTTCCGAGGGCTGCGCCCCGGGACGGTTGTAGCCATAGAACGGGCCGGCGGGAATGTCCTGGTAGAACTGCGCGCGATTGGCCGCGAGCTGCGCCTGGAGATCGTCGAAGACGCTCTTCGGCAGGCCGCCCGGATTGCCCTCGGTCTTCACCATCAGCGGCGGCACCGCGCTGATGATCGCCGCCTTCGGCACCGGGTCGTCGGGATAGCGGGCGATGTAGTGGACGACCTCGCCGCCGCCGGTGGAATGGCCGACATGGATCGCCCCGCGCACCCCGAGGCGC
>JBGTSJ010000110.1:0-646 GCA_041940305.1 Planctomycetaceae bacterium | reverse complement strand
GCCGAGAACAACTGCGACTGCCGCTTGTCGGGCAGCGTCGCGATGATCTTGCGGACATCGCGCACAAACCCCACGTCGAGCATCCGGTCGGCCTCGTCGAGCACGAAATGGCCGACGTCGCCGAGGCGCAGGCTGTCGGTCGACATCAGGTCGACGATGCGGCCGGGCGTGCCGACGACGAGGTCGACCCCGCCGCTGACCCGGTTTACCTGCGGTTGGCGGGCGACGCCGCCGACGATGGCGCACATGCGCAGCCGCATGTCCTTGGCCCAGCCGCGCAGGCTGGCCTCGATCTGCAGCGCGAGCTCGCGGGTCGGCGCCAGGATCAGTGCGCGGGTGGTGCGCTTGGCCGGGCGCTGATAGGCGGCATCCAGCCGCTGCAGCAGCGGCAGGCCGAAGGCGGCCGTCTTGCCGGTGCCGGTCTGGGCGATGCCCACGACGTCGCGCCCTTCGAGGAGATGGGGGATGGTCTCGGCCTGGATCGGTGTGGGGGTCACGAGCCGCTGTGCATCGAGCGCACGCAGCAGGGGATCGGACAAGCCGAGGTCCCGGAACGAACTAGCTGTCAAGAGAAGGGTGTCCTTAGGCGCCAAGCAACGTCCACGTGGTGAACGTGGGAGCGTGGCACTGATGAGAGCCGGCCCTG
>JBGTSJ010000109.1:0-651 GCA_041940305.1 Planctomycetaceae bacterium | reverse complement strand
GGCGATGCGAGCAAGAGGAGCCCGTGGCGCGCGTTCTTGCGCAAGAACCGCTTGGAGGATGGTGTGGTCGACCTGCAGCGGGTGGTGGGAGCCATCAAGCGATTCTTATTGCCGCCAGTGGAAGCACTTGCTGGCGCCGAGCCGTTTCAGCGGATCTGGAAGGCCGGCGGCCCGTGGACACCAGAAGAGGAATCCTAGAAATCGGTCCCGGGTCGACACCTTGACAGCCGTCGCAGCGCCGTTTTAGTGTATTACGTCGATAATACACTGCGCCGTCCGACGGCGCGACGGCGGCGCCATGATCGAGATCCGCAACCTGCACAAGACCTACCCCGACGGCACCGTCGCCCTGGCCGGGGTCGACTTGGCGTTCGGCGAGGGCATGCTCGGGCTCCTGGGGCCCAACGGCGCCGGCAAGACGACGCTGCTGTCGATCCTGGCGCTGGCGCAGGAGCCGTCGGCGGGCGAGCGGGTGTACTTCGGGGTGCCCGACGGGCGACGCGAGCGGGCGCGGATCCGGCCGATGATCGGGTACTTGCCGCAGGAGTTCGTGACGGTTTCGAATCTTTCAGGGCTCGAATACCTGATGATGTGCGGCGAGCTGCGCCGCGTGCCGCTCAGACGGCGGGATCTGAAACGGCGGGCCTTGAG
>JBGTSJ010000108.1:0-652 GCA_041940305.1 Planctomycetaceae bacterium | reverse complement strand
CGCCGACCGACTCACCGCCTTTGCCGCCTCCATCAAGAAGAAGGACAAGGCCGAGGTCAAAGAGCTGGCCTGGCGTGACGCCCCCGTCGAGGAGCGCCTCAAGCACGCCCTCGTCGCCGGCATCGTGGACTTCATTGACCAGGACGTGGAAGAGGCCCGCCACAAGTACGAGCGCCCCCTGCAGCTCATCGAGGGGCCACTCATGGACGGCATGAACGTCGTCGGCGACCTCTTCGGCGCCGGCAAGATGTTCCTGCCCCAGGTCGTCAAAAGCGCCCGCGTCATGAAGAAGGCCGTCGCCTACCTCATGCCCTTCATGGAGGCCGAGAAGGCCAGGGGCGGCGGGCGGAAGGCGCGGGGCAGAATCGTCCTGGCGACGGTCAAGGGGGACGTCCACGACATTGGCAAGAACATCGTCGGTGTCGTCCTCGGCTGCAACGACTACGAGGTCATTGACCTCGGCGTGATGGTACCGTCCGAGACGATCCTCCAGACCGCCCGCGAGCAGCAGGCTGACATGATCGGCCTGTCGGGCCTCATCACCCCCTCGCTCGACGAGATGGTCCACGTCGCCCGCGAGATGGAGCGAGAGGGCCTCCAGCTGCCGCTGCTCATCGGCGGCGCGACGACCAGCCCCAAGCACACCGCCGTC
>JBGTSJ010000107.1:0-657 GCA_041940305.1 Planctomycetaceae bacterium | reverse complement strand
CCAGATTGGCCAGCCGGTCCTTCGACGCCTGGTCGCTTTCCTTCTTCAGCGCCTCGCGCTCGATCTGCAGCTGCATGATCCGCCGGTCGAGATTCTCGATCTCCTCGGGCTTGCTCTCCACCTCCATGCGGATGCGGCTGGCGCTCTCGTCGACCAGGTCAATCGCCTTGTCGGGCAGGAACCGGTCGGTGATGTAGCGGCTGGACAGGGTGGCGGCGGCGACCAGCGCGTTGTCGGCGATGCGCACGCCATGGTGCACCTCGTACTTCTCCTTCAGGCCGCGCAGGATCGAGATCGTGTCCTCGACCGTCGGCTCGGAGACGAAGACCGGCTGGAAGCGCCGGGCCAGCGCCGCGTCCTTCTCGATATGCTTGCGGTACTCGTCCAGCGTGGTGGCGCCGACGCAGTGCAGCTCGCCGCGCGCCAGCGCCGGCTTCAGCAGGTTGGAGGCGTCCATCGAGCCTTCCGCCGCGCCCGCGCCCACCAGGGTGTGCAGCTCGTCGATGAACAGCACGATCTCGCCCTCGGCGGCCTGCACCTCGGCCAGCACCGCCTTCAGGCGTTCCTCGAATTCGCCGCGGAACTTGGCGCCGGCGACCAGCGCGCCGAGGTCGAGCACCATCAGCTTCTTGTTCTGCAGGCTCTCGGGCACGTCGG
>JBGTSJ010000106.1:0-657 GCA_041940305.1 Planctomycetaceae bacterium | reverse complement strand
CCGGCCTCCAGTTCCTGCGGCCCTTCGATGCGGATGCCGGTCCAGCCATAGGCTTCGCCCAGCTTCACGAAGTCGGGCAGGCTGTCCGAATAGCTGTTGGAATAGCGACTTTCATAGGTCAGTTCCTGCCACTGGCGGACCATGCCCATATATTCATTGTTCAGGATGAAGATCTTCACCGGCAGGCGATACTGGCTGGCCGTCCCCATTTCCTGGATGTTCATCTGGATCGAGGCGTCGCCGGCGATGCAGATGCTGATGCTGTCGGGATTGCCCATCTGCGCGCCGATGGCGGCGGGGAAGCCATAGCCCATCGTGCCGAGGCCGCCCGAGGTCAGCCATTTATTGGGGTCTTCAAAACCGAAATGCTGGGCCGCCCACATCTGATGCTGGCCGACTTCGGTGGTGATGATGATGTCCTTGCCGGTCGCGCGGGTCGCTTTGTAGAGGTCCGCGATCGCCTTTTGCGGCATGATCTCGCTGCCGCTTTCGGGGTAGGACAGGCTCTTCTTGGCACGCCATTCGGCAATCCGCGCCCACCAGGCCGACAGGTCCGCCTTTTCATGGCCGCGCTGCTTCCACAGGGCGATCATGTCCTCCAGCGCGCTGCCGACATCGGCGACGACCGCGACATCGACGTCGACGATCTTGTTGATC
>JBGTSJ010000105.1:0-661 GCA_041940305.1 Planctomycetaceae bacterium | reverse complement strand
TCCCGGACCCCGTCTACCGGTCAACCGCGGTCACCCAGCTGGTCAACAAGGTGCTGCAGCGCGGCAAGCGCTCAACGGCCGAACGCATCGTCTACGCCGCGCTCTCCACGGTCGAGCTGAAGACCGGGAGCGAGCCGGTCGGCGCGCTGAAGCGGGCGATTGAGAACGTCCGTCCCCAGTTGGAGGTCCGCAGCCGCCGGGTGGGTGGTGCCACCTACCAGGTGCCGGTCGAGGTTCGTCCCCGACGGGCCAACACCCTCGCCCTGCGCTGGCTGGTCAACTACTCCCGTGACCGTCGTGAGCGCACGATGGCCGAGCGGTTGGCCAACGAGATCATGGATGCCTCCAACGGCATCGGGTCCTCGGTCAAGCGCCGTGAGGACCTCCACAAGATGGCCGACGCCAACAAGGCGTTCGCCCACTACCGGTGGTGAGCCGCCCTTCCGGGCACCCCTCCACCTGATCCCGGAAGCCGCGCTCGTCGGTCCGGTCGTCCAGCCTCTGTGGCCGGTTCGACAGTCCGACCCGAGCCTGCAGCCCGGAAAGTCCAGCGACACCGATTCCGAACGAACAGCGAACGACGAGTTACCTCATGGCGAAGCGACACCCACTCCAGAAGACCCGGAACATCGGGATCATGGCCCATATCGACGCGGGCAAG
>JBGTSJ010000104.1:0-671 GCA_041940305.1 Planctomycetaceae bacterium | reverse complement strand
CGCCCACCGCCCCCTCGGAGACCAGCGCCCCGACGAACGGTGCCAGGTCGTCGATGGTGGCCAGCGGCTCGCCGGGGTCCACCAGTGCGGAACCGTCGGCCGCCCCGATGCCGCCGATGGCGATGCGGAACATCAGGAACGATTCGTAGGATTCGGCCAGTCCGATGCCCATCACCGGCAGCGAACCGAGCAGCAGCAGCCACGTGTAAGCCAGGCGGGGACCGATGCGGTCACACAGCCAGCCGATGAGCAGTCGCGCCACGACCGTGATGGCGACCGAGCCGATGATGCACCAGCCGACCTGTTCCTTCGTGAGATGCAGCTCCTCGCGGACGATCTTCATCAGCGGGGCGATACCGAACCACGCGAGAAAGCAGAGAAAGAACGCGAACCACGACATGTGGAATGCCCGCATCTGCGGTGTCGAGAACGACAGAAGCTGAATGCGGGTGGCCTTGTTGGAGGTGTCCACGTCGGAACCTTTCGGACGATGTATCTCGGATGTTGTGGATGGCGACGGTGTGATCGAGCAACTGGCGGGTTCGGGATCGACGATGAACGAGGGCGGAGCGTCGTCCGTGGAATCAATGGGCGCACCGGGAGCGTGCCGGATCGCGCTGTGTTTTCGGCACGACGGAAGACGATGGGCAGTTTCGGGCGATGGCTGGCCG
>JBGTSJ010000103.1:0-680 GCA_041940305.1 Planctomycetaceae bacterium | reverse complement strand
CGCCGCATTGCCAAGGCGACCCATCCGGCGCGCCAGACGACGCTCTTTTCCGCCACCATGCCAAGCGAGATCGAAGCGCTTGCTGCCAGCCTGCTGCGCAATCCTCTGAAGGTCGAGGTGGCACCGCAGGGCACCGCGGCCGCCGAGGTGACGCAGAGCGTGGTGCTCGCGCGCACGCGACAGAAGCGGAAGATCCTCAGCGAGATGCTGGCCGGTCCGGTTGCCGGGCAGGTGATGATCTTCGCGCGCACCAAGCATGGCGCCGACCGGGTGACCCGCGACCTCGAGCGCGACGGCTTCGAGGCGGCTGTCATCCACGGCAACAAGTCGCAGAACGCCCGCCAGAAGGCGCTGAACGGTTTCCGCGACGGGTCCGTGCGCATTCTGGTCGCGACCGACATCGCGGCGCGCGGCATCGATGTGCCGGGCATCAGCCACGTGGTGAACTTCGATCTGCCGGACGAGGCGGAAAGCTACGTCCACCGGATCGGCCGGACGGGCCGCAACGGTGCGTCGGGCGCGGCGATTACCCTGTGCGATCCGACCGAGAATTCGAAGCTCAGGGCCGTCGAGCGGATCATCCGGATGCGCCTGCCGGTCGCGGCCGACCATACAGGCGAGCCGGATCCGGTGATGCCGCGCGAGCCGCGGCAGTCGTCCAGGCAGGAGCCGGCCAATGA
>JBGTSJ010000102.1:0-682 GCA_041940305.1 Planctomycetaceae bacterium | reverse complement strand
CAGCGGCTCGATCTCTCCCTCCTGCAAGGCCCGCAGCAGCTTGGCCTGCAGACTGGCGGGCATGTCGCCGATTTCGTCGAGAAACAGGGTGCCGCCATCGGCGAGCTTGAACTTGCCATCGCGCGTCTTGCGGTCGGCTCCGGTGAATGCGCCCGGAGCCACGCCGAAGAATTCGGCCTCCAGCAGGCTTTCCGGGATCGCCGCGGCGTTCACGCTGACGAAGGCCTTGTGCGCCCGCGGCGAAGCGCTGTGGATGGCGTGGGCGAGCAGTTCCTTGCCGGTGCCGGTCTCGCCGAGCAACAGCACCGGCGCTTCGCTGGCCGCGCCACGACGGGCGCGGCGCTTGACTTCCAGGCTGGCCGGACTGGTGCCGACGAAGTGGCTGAAGCTGTACTTGGCCTGGCGCGCCTGCAATTGCGAGCGGGTCGAGGCCAGTTCGCGCTGCATGCTCAGGTAGCGGGTCACCAGCGGCGACAGCGAACGCAGTTCGTCGAGCAGGGCGAAGCCGATGGCGCCGATCACTTCGCCGGCGTCGTCGTGGATCGGCAGGCGCATCACCACCAGCGGGTCCTTCGCGCTATCCATCATGTCCAGCAGGATCGGCTTGCCGCTGCCTACCACCTCGCGCAGCAGGCTACCGGGGATCACGCTTTCGCAGGGCCGGCCGATAGCCTGCGCCGGG
>JBGTSJ010000101.1:445-685 GCA_041940305.1 Planctomycetaceae bacterium | reverse complement strand
AACCGCTTCGAAGACCTGCGCGGCGTTACGCCACGAGTGGCGCGACCAGGACTGGCTGGCCCGGCGCGCGGAGCGCCAGGGCTATGCGGCACCGCTGTCGATCTACGAAGTCCACGCCGGCTCCTGGCGCCACCGCGACGGCCGGCCGCCGCACTGGTCGGAACTGGCGGAGGAGCTGATTCCCTACGTGCGCCAGCTCGGCTTCACCCATATCGAGCTGATGCCGGTGATGGAGCATCC
>JBGTSJ010000101.1:0-435 GCA_041940305.1 Planctomycetaceae bacterium | reverse complement strand
TTCCAGTGGGAGCCTCCAATGTGCTCAAAGATTACATCAACTCCCGGCGAGACACCATCTCTCTTTGCAATTTCTTTGGTTATTCCTCTGACTTCTTTATGCTTCGGCGGCTCCTGGGGCTACCAGCCGCTCGGGTTGTTCGCCCCCACCGCGCGCTACGGCACGCCGGAGGACTTCGCCGCGTTCGTCGATGCCTGCCACCAGGCCGGCATCGGCGTGATCCTCGACTGGGTGCCGGCGCATTTTCCCACCGACGCCCACGGCCTGGGCCGTTTCGACGGCACGGCGCTGTACGAGTACGAACATCCCTTCGAAGGCTTCCACCAGGACTGGGATACCTACATCTACAACCTTGGCCGCAGCGAGGTGCACGGCTTCATGCTGGCCTCGGCGCTGCACTGGCTGCGCACCTACCACGTCGACGGCCTGCGGGTG
>JBGTSJ010000100.1:0-691 GCA_041940305.1 Planctomycetaceae bacterium | reverse complement strand
CGTCTCCAATCTCGACGCGCATTTTGCCGGCGAGCCTCTTCTCACACCCGTGGTTTAGATATGCATCTCGATATTTCCGGCAAGGTCGCCATCGTCACCGGCGGCGGCGCGGGCATCGGCCGCGCCATCGCGCTCGCCCTAGCAGAGGCCGGCGCCGACATCGTCATTGCCGACATCCTCCCCGAACGCGGCGCGGAAGTGGCGGCGCGCGTTGCGGAGCATGGCCGCGCCTGCCTCGCCATCCCGATCGACATGGCCCAGCCCGATCAGGTCGCGGCAATGGTGGACGCGGCCCAGGCCCGCTTCGGCCGCATCGACATCCTCGTCAACAATGTCGGCGGCGTCAGCCGGAAGGCCTTTCTCGACCAGAGCCAGAATAGCTGGCGCCGCCATATCGACCTCAACCTCGTCTCGATGCTCGCCGCCACCTCGGCCGCCGTGCAGCACATCATCGCGGGCGGGCGCGGCGGCGCCATCATCAACGTCTCCAGCATCGAAGGATCGCGCGCCGCGCCCGGCTATGCCGTCTATGCCGCCTGCAAGGCGGGGATGAACAATTTCACCCGGACCATGGCGCTGGAGTTGGCCGATCACGGCATCCGCGTGAACGCGATCGCCCCCGATTTTACGACGACGCCGGGCACGCGCGGCAATCCCCCCGGCCCTATCGACGAAGCCACCTGGTTCCCCG
>JBGTSJ010000099.1:0-693 GCA_041940305.1 Planctomycetaceae bacterium | reverse complement strand
CTGCACGCCGTTGTCCTTGGGCACGCGCTTGCCGGCGGCGAGACCCTCGCTGACGACGGCGTCGCGCTCGCGGTCCGAGTAGACGTAGTCGTGCTCGGCGTTGGTCCACTTGATCCGGTAGAGCGGGGGCTGCGCGAGGTACACGTAGCCCATCTCGATGAGCGGGCGCATGTAGCGGAACAGCAGGGTGAGCAGCAGGGTCGTGATGTGCTGGCCGTCGACGTCGGCATCCGCCATCAGCACGATCTTGTGATACCGGGCCTTCTCGCCGTCGAAGTCCTCGCCGATCCCGGTGCCGAACGCGGTGATCATCGCCTGGATCTCGGCGTTGCCGAGCGCGCGGTCGAGCCGGGCCTTCTCGACGTTGAGGATCTTGCCGCGCAGCGGCAGGATCGCCTGGGTCTCGGGGTTGCGCCCCTGCACCGCCGAGCCGCCGGCCGAGTCGCCCTCGACCAGGAAGATCTCGCTCTCGCCGGGGTTGCGGCTCGAGCAGTCCTTGAGCTTGCCGGGCATGCCGCCGCCCTCGAGCAGTCCCTTGCGCCGGGTCTGCTCGCGCGCCTTGCGCGCGGCGATGCGGGCGGTCGCCGCCTGGATCGCCTTGCGGATGACGTCGCGCGCCTGGGTGGGGTTGCGGTCGAACCAGTCGGCGAGCGCCTCGCCGACGACGCGCTGCACGAACGACTTCGCCTCGGT
>JBGTSJ010000098.1:0-697 GCA_041940305.1 Planctomycetaceae bacterium | reverse complement strand
GAATTTAGGTAAACGACGATATAACGCAGTTTGGCCGCCTTCAAAGCCTGGACGAGTACCACCACTTTTACGTGAGTTTTGACCCTTGATACCACGACCACCAGTTTTACCAACGCCAGAACCGATACCACGGCCTAAACGACGGTTTTCACGCTTTGCACCTTCAGCAGGTGAAAGTTCATTTAAACGCAGAGTCATGGCTTATTCCTCTACACTAACCATATAGTAAACTTTGTTGATCATACCACGGTTAGAAGGCGTATCTTGCACTTCTACAGTATGACCAATACGACGCAGACCTAGACCTTGTAGGCAAAGTTTATGATTTTTTAAACGATGCGAAGAAGATTTAGTCTGGGTAACTTTAATCGTTTTCATGATTGATTACCCTTGAATTTGTTCTACTGAAAGACCACGTTTCGCAGCGACTTTCTCAGGAGAAGTCATATCACGCAAACCTTTGAAAGTTGCGTTTACTACGTTAGCAGCATTAGTAGAGCCATAACATTTAGCAAGTACGTTATGTACACCTGCAGCTTCTAAAACGGCACGCATAGCGCCACCAGCAATTACGCCAGTACCTTCTGAAGCAGGTTGCATGTATACACGGCTTGCACCATGACGAGCATTCACAGGGTGTTGTAAAGTAGTACCTGCAAGGTCTACAGTAATCATGTTGCGACGTGCAGCTTCAAGT
>JBGTSJ010000097.1:0-706 GCA_041940305.1 Planctomycetaceae bacterium | reverse complement strand
CGTAGTTGCGGGCCTCGACCTTGCGCTGGGCGGTCTCGATCGCCTTGCTCAGCCACTTGGACGGGGGCAGCGCCTCGCCATCTTCCAGGTTGGAGCGGATCATCTTGGCGAACATCGTGTCCGGGCCGAAGATGCGCATCAGGTCATCGTCGAGGCTGAGGTAGAAGCGCGACAGGCCGGGATCGCCCTGACGGCCCGAACGGCCACGCAGCTGATTGTCGATACGACGGCTTTCGTGCCGCTCGGTCGCCAGCACGAACAGGCCGCCGGCGGCCAGCACTTCCTGCTTCTCCGCCTCGATCTCGACCTCGATACGGGCGATCGCCGCCTCGCGCTCGGGGCCTTCCGGCATATCACGCAGTTCGTCCTCGACCCGCATCTCCAGATTGCCGCCCAGCTTGATGTCGGTGCCGCGGCCAGCCATGTTGGTGGCGATCGTCACCGCGCCCTTGCGGCCTGCCTGGGCAACGATATGGGCTTCACTCTCGTGGAAGCGCGCGTTCAGGACCGCATGCTTGACGCCTTCCTGATTGAGGAATTCCGACAGCATTTCCGACTTTTCGATCGACACGGTGCCGACCAGCACCGGCTGCCCCTTGGCCGAATGGTCGCGGATCGAACGGGCGATCGCGATGAACTTGTCCTGCATCGTCTTGTAGAATTCGTCGTCCTAGTCGATCCGCTTGACAGGAACGTTGGTCGGGAT
>JBGTSJ010000096.1:0-706 GCA_041940305.1 Planctomycetaceae bacterium | reverse complement strand
TAGGTGGAGACCTTGCCGCCGGGCAACTGGCCGCCTTCGCCGGGTTTGGCGCCCTGGGCCATCTTGATCTGGATCTGATCGGCCGACGACAGGTATTCCGCCGTCACGCCAAAGCGACCCGAAGCCACCTGCTTGATGCGGCTGCGCAGCGAATCGCCGTCCAGCAACGGCAGATCGACTTCCACGTTCTCGGCGCCAATCACGCTCTTGAGCGTGTCGCCCTTCTTGATTGGAATGCCCTTGAGCTCGTTGCGGTAGCGGCGCTCGTCCTCACCGCCCTCACCCGTGTTGCTCTTGCCGCCGATGCGGTTCATGGCCACGGCCAGGGTGGCGTGGGCTTCGGTCGAGATCGAACCCAGCGACATGGCACCGGTGGCAAAGCGCTTGACGATTTCCTTGGCAGGCTCGACTTCATCAATCGAGATCGCCTTGGACGGATCGATCTTGAACTCGAACAGGCCGCGCAGCGTCATGTGGCGCTTGCTCTGGTCGTTGATGATCTGGGCGTATTCCTTGTACGTGTTCCAGTTGTTGGCACGCGTGCTGTGCTGCAACTTGGCAATCGCGTCAGGCGTCCACATGTGGTCTTCGCCACGGGCGCGCCAGGCGTATTCGCCACCGGCGTCCAGCATGGTTTCGAGCACAGGATCATCACCAAAGGCTGCCTTGTGCATGCGGATGGCTTCTTCGGCGATTTCGAACACGC
>JBGTSJ010000095.1:0-716 GCA_041940305.1 Planctomycetaceae bacterium | reverse complement strand
GCCCGCCGTCGGGATTCATGTCGGTGTCGGTAGGGCCGGGATGCACGGTGTTGACGGTGATGCCGCGCGGGCCGAGGTCGCGAACCAGACTGCGGTTGAAGCCCGCCACCGCGCCCTTGGTCAGCGTATAGAGCGACGCACCGGCAAAGCCGGCATAGCGCGTCATCGACGAACCGATCTGGATGATACGGCCGCCGCCGGTCATGTGCCGGACAGCTTCCTGCGTCGCGACGAACGCGCCGGTGACGTTCACCGCGATCATGCGGTCGTAATCCTTTTGCGTGATCTGCTCGATCGGACCGCCGAGCGCGACGCCGGCATTGTTGACGAGGATGTCGATGCGGCCCCACTCGCACCACGCCCGTGTCGCTAGGCGCTCGGCCTGATCCCAATGCGACATATTGGTTGAAAGCGCGAGCGCGCGGCGGCCGAGCTTGCGCACGTCTTCCGCCACGGCCTCGCAGGCGTCCAGCTTGCGGCTGACGATGATGACGTCCGCGCCCCGGGCCGCGAAGGCCCGCACCATCTCAAGGCCGAGGCCGCGGCTGCCGCCGGTGACCAGCGCCAATTTGCCGTCGAGACGGAATCGATCGAACACACTCATGACGGAATCTGGAGGGTTAGGTGTTACACACGGCAGGTCAGCCTTTGCTGCGGCCCATCGCGAGCAGCCGTTCGGCGTCTTCGAGCGGCATCGGGACGTATTGCAACGTGGC
>JBGTSJ010000094.1:236-726 GCA_041940305.1 Planctomycetaceae bacterium | reverse complement strand
GAAACTGTCGGCGAGCCTCGTGCCGAGGCCTTCGCGCACCGCGATGCGATCGACCACGACCTCGATGTCATGCTTGTATTTCTTGTCGAGCGTCGGCACGTCGGCGATCTCGTAGAAGGCGCCGTCGACCTTGACGCGCTGGAAGCCCTTCTTCTGGAGCTCGGCCAGCTCCTTGCGGTATTCGCCCTTGCGGCCGCGCACGATGGGGGCGAGCAGGAAGAGCCGCGTGCCCTCGTCGAGCGCCAGCACGCGGTCGACCATCTGGCTGACGGTCTGCGCCTCCAGCGGGATGTCGTGGTCCGGGCAGCGCGGGGTACCGACGCGGGCATAAAGCAGGCGCAGGTAGTCGTAGATCTCGGTGATCGTACCCACGGTGGAGCGTGGGTTGTGGGAAGTGGACTTCTGTTCGATGGAAATCGCCGGCGACAGCCCTTCGATGGTATCCACGTCCGGCTTCTCCATCATCGACAGGAACTGCCGGGCGTAGGCC
>JBGTSJ010000094.1:0-226 GCA_041940305.1 Planctomycetaceae bacterium | reverse complement strand
TCCGCATAGAGCGTGTCGAAAGCCAGGGAAGACTTGCCGGAACCGGAAAGACCGGTGATCACGATCAGTTTGTCGCGTGGCAGTGTGAGGTCGACGTTCTTCAGGTTGTGGGTACGCGCCCCACGAATCAGGATCTTATCCACAGCGGCCTCGCATGGCGGGCGAAAACCGCTGATTATACGGCTGGCCGCTAGCGCGCGGCAAAGTGGCGCGCCTGTGCCGCGAG
>JBGTSJ010000093.1:0-732 GCA_041940305.1 Planctomycetaceae bacterium | reverse complement strand
TTCGGCACCATCGACACCTGGCTGATCTGGAAGCTCACCGAAGGCAAGGTCCACGTCACCGACTACACCAATGCCTCGCGGACCATGCTGTTCAACATCCACAGCCTCGACTGGGACGCACGGATGCTCGAGGTGCTCGACATTCCCCGCTCGATGCTGCCCGAGGTGCGCAACTCTTCGGAGGTCTACGGCAACGCCCGGATCGGCGGGGTCGGCGGCGGCGAGCTGCCGATCGCCGGGATCGCCGGCGACCAGCAGGCCGCCCTGTTCGGCCAGATGTGCGTGGAACCGGGCCAGGCGAAGAACACCTACGGCACCGGCTGCTTCCTGCTGATGCACACCGGCGACAAGGCGGTGAAGTCCACCCATGGCCTGCTCACCACCATCGCCTGCGGTCCGCGCGGCGAGGTCGGCTACGCCCTGGAGGGCGCGGTGTTCAACGGCGGCTCCACGGTGCAGTGGTTGCGCGACGAACTGAAGGTGATCAACGACTCCTTCGATTCCGAATACTTCGCCACCAAGGTCAAGGACAGCAACGGCGTCTACCTGGTACCGGCCTTCACCGGACTCGGCGCGCCCTATTGGGACCCCTATGCGCGCGGCGCAGTGTTCGGCCTGACCCGTGGAGTCAAGGCCGACCACCTGATCCGCGCCACCCTGGAATCCATCGCCTACCAGACCCGCGACGTGCTCGACGCCATGCAGCGCGATGCCGGCGAACGCCTGCGCGCT
>JBGTSJ010000092.1:0-741 GCA_041940305.1 Planctomycetaceae bacterium | reverse complement strand
CGAAGTACTTATCAACAGAAAAGCCGCTGCTAAGTAATAAACACAAGTTCTAAAAAGATATAAACATTCCTTTCCTTTTATTTTTTGTAAGCCCGCCGAGCCGTTTTGCTCCCTCGATCTGGATTGGCTATTTTTTGTCCAGGAGTCTTCATTCAGGTTCGCTAAATCCTTATACTGTCCGGCTTTCCTGAATTCCTGCTTCTGAACAGGCCGAGGTGCGTGGTGGATTTCCCTACCCGTTTTGACGTAATCGTGATCGGCGGTGGCCATGCAGGCACCGAAGCCGCACTCGCGGCTGCGCGCATGGGTGTGAAAACCCTGCTGTTGACCCACAATGTGGAAACCCTGGGGCAGATGAGCTGCAACCCCGCCATCGGCGGCATCGGCAAGAGCCATCTGGTCAAGGAAATCGACGCCCTTGGCGGCGCCATGGCCGAAGCCACCGACAAGGGCGGTATCCAGTTCCGCATCCTTAACAGCCGCAAGGGGCCGGCAGTGCGCGCCACTCGTGCACAAGCCGATCGCGTGCTCTATAAGGCCGCTATCCGCCATACACTGGAAAACCAGCCGAACCTGTGGATATTCCAGCAGGCCTGCGACGACCTGATCGTCGAGCAGGATCAGGTCCGCGGCGTAGTGACCCAGATGGGACTGCGCTTCCATGCCGACAACGTGGTCCTGACTACCGGCACCTTCCTCGGCGGACTTATCCACATCGGCCTGGAGAACTACTCCGGCGGA
>JBGTSJ010000091.1:0-756 GCA_041940305.1 Planctomycetaceae bacterium | reverse complement strand
GGCTCCGGCAAGTCGACCCTGCTCGGCCTGCTCGCCGGGCTCGACCAGCCCAGCGGCGGCGAGGTCCGTCTCGCCGGGCACGCCCTCGGCGACCTCGACGAGGACCAGCGGGCGCGCGTCCGCGCGGCCCATGTAGGCTTCGTGTTCCAGTCGTTCCAGTTGCTCGACAGCCTCGATGCGCTGGAGAACGTGATGCTGCCCCTGGAGCTGGAAGGCCGCGCCGACGCTCGCCAGCGCGCCAGAGAACTGCTCGAGCGAGTCGGCCTCGGCCAACGCCTGGGCCACTATCCGCGCCAGCTCTCCGGCGGCGAGCAGCAGCGGGTCGCCATTGCCCGTGCCTTCGCGGCGGAGCCGGACGTGCTGTTCGCCGACGAACCCACCGGCAACCTCGACAGCGCCACCGGCGAGCGGATCAGCGACCTGCTCTTCGAACTCAACCGCGAACGCGGTACCACCCTGGTCCTGGTTACCCACGACGAGCGTCTGGCGCATCGCTGCCGGCGCCTGATCCGTCTGGAAAGCGGACGCCTGATCGACCGGGTCGAACCCTGATGAAGCCGGTGCCCCTCTCCCGTCTGCTGGGCCTCGCCGCTCGCCAATTGTTCCGCGAGTCGCGCAGCGGCGAGCTGCGCGTGCTGTTCTTCGCCCTGCTGATCGCGGTCGCCTCGAGCACCGCCATCGGCTATTTCAGCGCCCGCCTGAACGGCGCCATGCTCGCCCGCGCCGCCGAGTTCCTCGGCGCCGACCTGGTGCTCA
>JBGTSJ010000090.1:0-758 GCA_041940305.1 Planctomycetaceae bacterium | reverse complement strand
AAGGCACCGACGTTGATGCCCATGTAGTACAGCGAGTAGCCGGCGTCCCGGCGCCGGTCGTCGTCGGCGTAGAGCTGGCCGACCATGGTGCTGATGTTGGGTTTGAGCAGGCCCGTACCGACTACCAGCAGGACGAGTCCGAGGTAGAAGGCAGGCAGTGCCGGAACGGCGAGCGCAATGTGTCCGCACATGATGACCACGCCGCCGCTGAAGGTCGCCCGGCGCTGCCCTATGAAGCGATCGGCGAGCCAGCCGCCCGGCAGGCAGGCGAGGTAGACCATGGCGGTATACAGGCCATACACCGCACCGGCCGCGCCGACGTCGAAGCCCAGGCCACCGCTGGCCACCGGCGCGGTCATGAACAGGATCAGGATCGCGCGCATGCCGTAGAAGCTGAAGCGCTCCCACATCTCGGTAAAGAACAGCGTCGCGAGGCCGCGCGGGTGGCCGAAGAAGCCGCTGGCCGGCACCGCCGGGGTGGTCGTGGACTCACCCGTTCGGTCCGGCGCCGTGCGAGCGGCCGGTGCGCACCGGTCCGTCGCGCGGGGAGCGGCGGCCGGCGGGCATCACTCACCACTGAAGCGTGGCTCACGCCCGGCCAGGTAGGCCTCTACGGCGGCTTTCTGGTCCGCGCCGGTCTGCGCGAAGAGGTTCTGGTCCGCGTCCATGTGCATGATCGCACGGTCCAGGGCGCCTCCGATCTGGTTCACGCTGCGTTTGATCATCTGCGCCGCCACCGGCGACTTGGCGGCGTAGGT
>JBGTSJ010000089.1:0-758 GCA_041940305.1 Planctomycetaceae bacterium | reverse complement strand
CGCGCTGGAGCGATTCGAGCCGGCGCAAGGCCTTGTCGGCGTCCTCGCCGGCGCGGCCGAGCGAAGACGCCATCTCGGCCATGATCTCGATGCCGAGCACGTCGTTCCCCGTCTGCTCGCGCAGGCGGCGGTGGCTGTCTCGGGGCGGTCTGAGCGCCATACTGGGCCTATTCGGCGGCAAGCCGGCTGGGCAGGAACCCTCCGGACTGACGCTTCCAGAGCTGCGCATAGAGGCCGCCATTGGCGATCAGCTCGTCATGCGTTCCCTCTTCGACAATACGACCCTCATCGAGCACGATCAGCCGGTCGAGCGCCGCAATGGTCGACAGCCGATGCGCCACCGCGATCACGGTCTTGCCCTCCATCATGCGGTAGAGATTGTCCTGGATCGCCGCCTCGACCTCCGAATCGAGCGCCGAGGTCGCCTCGTCGAGGATCAGGATCGGCGCATCCTTGAGCATCATGCGTGCGATCGCGATGCGCTGCCGCTGGCCGCCGGACAGCTTCACCCCGCGTTCGCCGACATGCGCCTGATAGCCCTTGCGGCCCTTCATGTCCTCGACTTCCATGATGAAGTCGTGCGCGGCCGCCTTCCTCGCCGCCTCGATCACCTCGGCCTCGGTCGCGCCGGGCCGGCCATAGGCGATGTTGTCGAAGATTGACCGATGCATCAGCATCGGCTCCTGGCTGACCACGCCGAACTGTGCCCTGAGCGAGGCCTGCGTTACCGAACGGATGTCGCGGCCGTCCAGCAGGAT
>JBGTSJ010000088.1:0-759 GCA_041940305.1 Planctomycetaceae bacterium | reverse complement strand
CTGGCCCGAGCCCTGGCTGAGCGACGTGGAGGCGAAGAGGGCGCGACGCGGCAGCTGGCGCTCGCCATGGACGCCGCTGTTGAAACTTCGGTGTCGGTCTACGCCTTCAGGCGCCGGCCGTGGCCGATCGACCTGGCGCGGATCGAGATCTCGGCGAGCGTGCTCGATCATGTCGCGCCGGGCACCCGCGCTCTGGTGAGCGGCGACGTTGTGCGCCACCCGCTGTGCGGCCTCGGACCTCCTTCCCCCCTTTAAAAAAGGGTGGACCGAGGGAGGATTTCCTCGCTAAACGTCCGGTGGATCGATGTCGAAGTGCTTGTAGTTGATGGCGATGTATTTGTGCCACTCGTCGGGCACTTCCTCTTCCGGCACGATCGCCTCGACCGGACAGGCGTCGACGCACAAGCCGCAGTCGATGCACTCCTCGGGATGGATGTAGAGCATCTCCCAATCCTCGTCGGCGCCGTAGATGCAGTCCACCGGGCAGACGTCCACGCAGGCCGTATCTTTCACGCCGATGCAGGGTTCCATGATGATATGAGTCATCCTCGAGCTCTCCTTGGGCCGGATGTTTGACGGAAACCGGATGGCGTCGCCGCCGGGGCGGATTATAGCGGCTCGGCTCCGTGCGCTCAACCACCGGAGGCGGCGGGGTGGCGGCGGCGATGTGGTACCCTCTGCCGCGGTGCGGCGAACCCGCCTTCGACACCGAATCTCCACCATGAACCCCATCGAGTCACTCCTGGAGCGCCGGCTGAT
>JBGTSJ010000087.1:0-764 GCA_041940305.1 Planctomycetaceae bacterium | reverse complement strand
CCGAGACGCTCGAAGAAGCGCTCCTGCGGCGCACGGTGGACGACGAAGTCGGCCCCGGAAATCAGCAGTTGGGTGGGAATCTGGATCGCCTGTGCGTCCGCTACCACCCGCTCGGCAGCTTCGTAGAGGCCGAGCAGGACGTTCACCGAGATCGCCTTGGCGATCAGCGGGTCGCTGTCGTAGGAGGCGATCCGCTGCGGGTCGTGACTGAGGAAGCGTGCCTTGACATAGCTGTTGACGAAGAAATTGCCGCGCCACAGGCGCATCAGTTTCAGCCCGCTGCGGGCGAACGGCACGTAGAGCTTGACCTGGAACGCCGGCGAAGCCAGCACCAGTGCGCGCACCTTCGGCGCGTAGTCGTGGGCCCAGGTGGAAACCAGCACCGCGCCGACGCTCTGCGCCACCACCGCCATCCGCTCTTCGGCGATACCGTGGACGGCCTGGATATGGTCGACGAAGGTCTGTACGTCGCGCACGCTGGTGGCAAAGCTCGGGCTGTCGCCGCGGGCGCCTGGCGAGAGGCCGTGGCCACGGGCGTCCCAGGCGAAGAAGTCGTGTTCCGGCAGGTCGAGTTCGTCGACCAGGTGGGCGATCCGCCCGGAGTGCTCATGGCCGCGGTGGAACAGCAGCACCGCCTGGCGCGTGCCGTCCGGCGCCGGGCGGCTGGCCGGCCAGTGGCGGTAGAAGAGCTCTACCCCGTCGTGGGTGGTGAAACGCAATTCCTGTACGTCGCGCATGTGATGTCCCTATGTCGTTGCCCCGGC
>JBGTSJ010000086.1:0-766 GCA_041940305.1 Planctomycetaceae bacterium | reverse complement strand
GTACGCCGGCCTGCTGGCGATCCGTGCCTACCACCAGAGCCGCGGCGACAGCCAGCGCGACATCTGTCTGATCCCGTCCTCCGCCCACGGTACCAACCCGGCTACCGCCAGCATGGTCGGCATGCGCGTGGTGGTGGTGGCCTGCGACGCGCGCGGCAACGTCGACGTCGAGGACCTGCGCAACAAGGCCAGCGAGCACAAGGAACGCCTGGCCGCGCTGATGATCACCTATCCGTCCACCCATGGCGTGTTCGAGGAAGCGATCCGCGAGATCTGCGCCATCGTCCACGACTGCGGCGGCCAGGTGTACATCGACGGCGCCAACATGAACGCCATGGTCGGCCTGTGCGCCCCGGGCAAGTTCGGTGGCGACGTTTCCCACCTGAACCTGCACAAGACCTTCTGCATCCCCCACGGCGGCGGCGGCCCGGGCGTCGGCCCGATCGGCGTGCGCGCGCACCTGGCGCCGTTCCTCCCCGGCCACGCTCGCGGCGAGCGCAAGGAAGGCGCGGTGAGCGCGGCGCCGTACGGCAGCGCGAGCATCCTGCCGATCACCTGGATGTACATCCGCATGATGGGCGGCGAAGGCCTCAAGCGCGCCTCGGAAATGGCCATCCTCAATGCCAACTACATCGCCCACCGCCTGGAGGAGCACTACCCGGTGCTCTACGCCGGCGGCAACGGCCTGGTCGCCCACGAATGCATCCTCGACCTGCGTCCGCTCAAGGACAGCAGCGGGATCAGCGTCGACGACGTGGCCAAGCGC
>JBGTSJ010000085.1:0-772 GCA_041940305.1 Planctomycetaceae bacterium | reverse complement strand
GACCGGCGAGCGCTCTCCCTACACCCGCGACGTCGTGGGCCGCCTGGTCGCGCTGTACGAGGCGTGGGGCAGGGAAGACGAGGCCGCGAAGTACCGGCCGCTTCAGGAAAAATAATCCTGGATCCGCTGTAGCTGCTCGTCGTCCTCGCCGGCGTCGCCGCCTTCGCCGCTCTCGGCGGCGTCCGGCGCCGGCGCGAACATCTCGTCCTCGACCAGGTCGCCGAGGTCGCCCAGCTCCGAGATCAGGGGGCTCAGCTCGGCGACCTCGAAGTAGCCGCCGCGCCCGCGCTGCTCCTCGGGCTTGATCAGGAAGAGGTTGGACTTGGCCCGCGTCACCGCGACGTAGAACAGCCGCCGCTCCTCCTCGTACTGGTCGGCGTCCTGGAGCGCCGGGTAGGCCGGGAAGCGGCCCATGTTGAGCTGGACGATGAACACCGTATGCCACTCGAGGCCCTTGGCCGAGTGGACGGTCGACAGCGTGATCCACTCGTCTTCCGAGTCGTCGCCGAGCGCCGCCTCCGGCCGCCGGAAGTCGGGCGGATCGATCGCCAGGTCGCTCAAGAACCGCTCGAGCTCGTCGTAGCGCGACGCGATCACCTCGAGCGCCTCCAAATCGCTGGCGCGGCGCTGGGCGTCGTCGTACTTCTTGGGCATCCAGGTTCGATACTGCTCGAGCACCCGGTCGAGACGCTCGGAAAGGGGCAGGTCGGGGCTGGCGATGTCGTCGAGCAGCTGCTTCAGATCGCCCAGGTCGCGGCCGTAGCGCCGGCGC
>JBGTSJ010000084.1:0-788 GCA_041940305.1 Planctomycetaceae bacterium | reverse complement strand
GATCGTTTCGTCCCTGCGCAGCGCCCTGTGCGGGCTGCCATGCTTCAGGAAATATTGCAGCTCCTCGAAGGTCGGGCTTTCCGGCGAGCATAGCAGGCGCGAGACGGCGAAGGCGCCGCAGGCATTGGCCCAGGTCGCCGCCGTCTCAAGGCTCTCGCCGCCGAGCCAGCCGCGCAGGAAGCCGGACATGAAGGCGTCACCCGCGCCGAGCACATTGTAGACCTCGATCGGAAAGCCCTTGCCGACGATGCCCTCCTCCAGATCGTCAGGGATCGCGCCGTCATAGACGATGCAGCCCATCGGACCGCGCTTGAGCACGATGGTCGCGGGCGTCAGCGAGCGGATCATCTTCAGGGCCGCGAGGAGCTCGCTCTCGCCCGAGGCGATCAGCACTTCTTCCTCGGTGCCGATGATGAGGTCGCAGCCGGGCAGGACCGTTTTCATCCGTTCGGAGACGGCCTGCGAAGCGATATAGCGATTGTCGCCGGCATCGTGACCGGCGAGACCCCAGAGATTGGGGCGGTAGTCGATGTCGAGCACGACCTTGCCGCCGTTCTCGCGCATCAGCCGCATCGCCTTGCGCTGGGCAGCCTCGGGGCCTGCCTTGGCGAAATGCGTGCCGGTGACGACGACGGCGCGGGCCTTCGCGATGAAGGCGGGGTCGATATCGCCTTCCTCCAGCGCCATGTCGGCGCAGTTCTCGCGGTAGAACAGCAGCGGGAAGGATTTGTCGCTCTCGACCGAGAGGATGGCGAGCGCCGTGAGCCGCTCCGGATCGGTCCTGAGGC
>JBGTSJ010000083.1:270-791 GCA_041940305.1 Planctomycetaceae bacterium | reverse complement strand
ATCCTCGGGCGCCTTTGCCGTCGCCCGCCGGACCAGCTCATCGAGGTCGTCGGGCACCCGCGGGTCGCGCGACCGCGGCGACGGCACGGCGGCGGTGCGCTGGAGGTTGCGGACCTCATGGACCGGCCCGGTGAAAGGCGGCGATCCGGTGAGCATCTGGTAGGCGACGATGCCGAGCGAATAGATGTCCGTGCGCGCGTCGACTTGAGCGCCGGCGATCTGCTCCGGCGCCATGTAGGCCGCGGCGCCTGAGAACGGCAGCTCTTCGTCGACCTCGCCCTGGGGAGCCCCGACGTCGAGCGCCAGACCGAAGTCGGTCAGCTTGACCTTGCCCTCCGGGGACAGGACGATGTTCGAGGGCTTGATGTCGCGGTGGACCACGCCGTGGTCGTGGGCGAAGCGCAACGCCGAGGCCACCTGGCGGACGACGTTGCGGACCTGCTCGAAACTAAAGCGCTTGCCTGACTCGAAGAGGACGTCGAGAGGCTTGCCCGACAGCCGCTCCATGATGATGAAGAAGG
>JBGTSJ010000083.1:0-260 GCA_041940305.1 Planctomycetaceae bacterium | reverse complement strand
ATATTGGGATGCCGCAGGCGGCTGATGATCTTCGCCTCGTTCTGGAAACGGGCACGGAACTGCGGCCGGTAGGCGACGCGGTGCGACAGCATCTTGATCGCCACCGCGCGCTCGAGCGACGGATGGATGCCGTCGTAGACGATCGCCGTGCTGCCGCGCCCGGCTTCGCCCAGCAGGCGGTACTTGCCGACGTGCCGGATGGTGCCCGAGCGCACCAGGCGCTCGCCGAGGATGGCGGTCAGGAACTGTGCCACGTCGGC
>JBGTSJ010000082.1:0-796 GCA_041940305.1 Planctomycetaceae bacterium | reverse complement strand
GAAGATCAGCGGAATATCCTCGCGCCGTTCGCGCAGCGGCGGGATGTGCAGCCGCACCGCCGCCAGCCGATAGAGCAGCGCCGGCTGGATCGCCGCCGCCTGGCCCTGCTGCGTCATGCAGCCGATCACGCGCAGGTCCACCGGCTGGGGTTCGCGCGCGCCGACCGGGCGGACCAGTCGATCCTCCAGAAACTGGATCAGATGGGCCTGCAACGCCGGGCCGGACTGGTCGACATCGTCCAGGAACAAGGTGCCCTGATGCGCGCGGGCCAGCCGCCCTTCAAGCGGCGCGCGCCCGGCCAGGCTTTCGCCATGCAGGCTGGTCTCCGCAATCGCATCGGGCACGGCGGCGCAGGCGATGCTGACGAACTGGGCGCTGGCGCGGCGGCTGCGCTGATGGATCATGCGGGCGACCAGTTCCTTGCCGGTGCCGGTCTCGCCCTCGACCAAAATGTCGATATTGGTGTCGGCCAGTGTCGCCACCATGTCACGCAGCCGCTCGATCGCCGGAGAATGGCCGATAAGCGGGGAGGCGACGGCGGTGTCGACCATCGCGCGCAGGCGGCGATTCTCGATCACCAGCAGCCTTTTCTCACTGGCGCGCGCAACCGATGCCAATAATGCGTCGGGATCAAAGGGCTTGGTAAGAAAATCCCATGCACCGGCCTTGAGCGCATCCACCGCCATCGGCACATCGCCATGGCCTGTGACCAGGATCACCGGCAGTTCCGCGTCGCGGGCATGGAGCGCCCGGAACAGGTCGATGCCCGACATGTGCGGCATCCGCACGTCGCTG
>JBGTSJ010000081.1:0-798 GCA_041940305.1 Planctomycetaceae bacterium | reverse complement strand
GCAGCAGCGGGCGCGGCGCCTTCAGGCTCTCGTCCATCTCGAAGGCGTTGGCGCGGGCGTCCTCAAGCGACAGGAGCTGGCTCTGCCCCTTGTTCGCGCGCGCGACGCGAACATGCTCATAATCATCCTTGGTTTTCTGGACGAAATCGGCCTTCTGCGTTTCGGAGACCAGCGCGGTGGCGACGCCGACGGCGCGGCTGGCGTCGAGCACATGGACGACCGGGCCGGTAAAGGCCGGGTCGATGCGCAGCGCGGTGTGGACGCGCGAGGTGGTCGCGCCGCCGATCAGCAGCGGCATGGTCATGTTGGCGCGCTGCATTTCCGCCGCCACCGTCACCATCTCGTCGAGCGAGGGGGTGATGAGGCCGGACAGGCCGATCATGTCGGCGTCATTCTCGTTCGCGGCCTTGATGATGTCCTGCCAGGGCACCATCACGCCCATGTCGATCACCTCGAAGCCGTTGCACTGAAGCACGACGCCGACGATATTCTTGCCGATATCATGGACGTCGCCCTTCACGGTGGCCATGATGATCTTGCCCTTGCCCTTGGCGCCGGGTTCCTTGGCCGCCTCGATATAGGGCAGCAGATGGGCCACCGCCTTCTTCATGACGCGGGCGGACTTCACCACCTGGGGCAGGAACATCTTGCCCGCGCCGAACAGGTCGCCGACGACGTTCATGCCGTCCATCAGCGGGCCTTCGATCACCTGGATCGGCTTTTCGGCCGCAAGGCGGCATTCCTCGGTATCTTCCACGACATACATGTCGATGCCCTTGACCAGCGCATGCTCCAGAC
>JBGTSJ010000080.1:0-801 GCA_041940305.1 Planctomycetaceae bacterium | reverse complement strand
GGAGCTTCACGTCGGTGCGCGCGCACTGGCCGAACGCCTTGGCGTCGGGACCACCTACCATTTGGCGACCTCGATCGAGGAAGCGCATATTTGCGAGCGCAAGCATGGTGTCTGGCCGATCACCCGGATCGAAAAGGCGGGCGGGCTCGGGCCGAATCTGGTCATTGCTCATGGCGTCGCGGTCAGCGACGACGAGATCACCACGCTTGCCCGCCATGACACGAAGGTCGCTTTCTGTCCCTCCTCGTCACTCAAGCTCGGCAAGGGCGCGGCGGCGATCGGAAAATATCCCGAACTGATGAAGGCAGGCGTCACGATCGGGCTTGGCACCGACGGCGTATCGGCCGCCGGCAATCTCAACCTGATGCGCCAGATGTTCATCGTGGCTGGCCTGTTCAAGGATGCCCGGATCGACCCCGATGCGGTCGGTGCGCGGCAGGCATTGCGCATGGCGACGATCGACGGCGCGAAGGCGCTGCTGTGGGATGACGAGATCGGCTCGCTCGAACCCGGCAAGAAGGCCGACTTCATCCTCTTCGACACGTCGCATGTCGAATGGACGCCGTTTCACGATCCGCTTCAGACGCTGGTCTATTCGGCGTCGAGCGCCACGATCGCCGAGACTTGGGTCGCCGGTCGGGCGCTCTACGCCAATGGTGGCGTGGTCACGGTGGACGAAAAGGCGATCCGCGAGAAGGCGCGCGAGCTCGCAGCCGCGGCGGTCAGGCGGGCCGGCCTTTCGCGCGACGATGTGCCGACCACCACCACGCTCTACGATGAAGGCAACTGACGTCCGGGTCG
>JBGTSJ010000079.1:0-802 GCA_041940305.1 Planctomycetaceae bacterium | reverse complement strand
ACAAGCTCCAGGAGGTCGAAAGCCGCCGGCCGGAGGAAGGCGCCGCCGGCGCGGCGCCGAAGCCGCAGGCCAAGCACCTGCGGATCGTTTCCTCCGACGGCAAAGAGGAGGGGCTGAACCTCAGGATTCCCCTCGGCCTGGTGCGCGCCGGCCTGGCCCTCGATTCGTTCCTACCGAGCTGGGCCCCGACCGGTATCTTCGCCGGCACCAGCTTCTCCGACCTCCACCGGATCGACAGCGACTACCTGCGCGAGAACCTCGACGAGCTCGATCTGAGCTTCGATTCCGAGGACGGCGAAAGCCTGCGCATCTTCGTGGAGTAGCCATGCCAGAGCACTTGATCACCGTCGAGGGCCTGGTCAAGGACTTCGGCAAGGTCCGCGCCGTCGACCGGCTCGACTTCACCGTCGAGCGCGGCGAGATCTTCGCCTTGCTCGGCCCCAACGGCGCCGGCAAATCGACCACGGTCCGAATCCTGATCGGCATCCTGCGTCCCGACGCCGGCACCGTCCGCTACCACCTCGGCGACTCCTCGACCAGGCTCGCCCCCTCCCGGCTCGGGTACCTGCCCGAGGATCGCGGCCTGTACCCGGAAGTGCCGGTGATCCGCACTCTGACTTACCTGGGCACGCTGCGCGGCATGAGCCGCCGCGCGGCCGAAAGGGCCGCCATGGAGTGGCTCGAACGGCTGGACCTCGCCGAGCGCGCCGGCGACAAGCTCGACAGCCTCTCCAAGGGCAACCAGCAGAAGGTGCAGCTGGTCGGCGCGATGCTCCACCGGCCGGCCTTCGCGGTGCTCGAC
>JBGTSJ010000078.1:0-810 GCA_041940305.1 Planctomycetaceae bacterium | reverse complement strand
GATCCCAAGTACCGGGACCGGCTGGTTTCGAAGTTCACCAACATCATCATGCTCAACGGCAAGCGTTCGGTTGCCGAGAGCATCGTCTATGGCGCCCTCGACATCGTCGCCGAGCGCTACAAGGCGGACTCCCTCGAGGTGTTCCGCAAGGCCCTCGACAGCTGCAAGCCGAAGGTCGAGGTCAAGAGCCGTCGCGTCGGTGGTGCCACCTACCAGGTGCCCGTCGAGGTGCGGCAGGAGCGCCGCATGGCGCTCGCCATGCGCTGGTTGGCGCTCTACTCCCGCGAGCGCGGTGAGAAGACCATGGTGGAGCGGCTCGCCGCCGAGCTGATGGACGCCTCCCAGGGTCGCGGCGCGGCCGTGAAGAAGCGTGAGGATGTGCACCGGATGGCCGACGCCAACAAGGCGTTCGCCCATTACAGGTGGTGATGAAACGGATTTAGGTCCGGCAAGGTCCCGCTGCTCCAGTGGGAAACCCGTCGGCCGGGAGAGGTCTTCGACTTAATGCAGGGCGCGAAATAGACGAGAGCAAATCGGCGCTTCCCACAGACGGGCGCACCATCCGCACGCCGGATGCAAGCTGAAGCCAGCGCCCTCCGCATTTGTTCTCGAAACCCTTTCCGAATGAGCCTGGCCCGAGGGTGGCCAGCGGGTCGGAAGGGGTTTTCGTTTATGCGCTTTCCACTTCAGTCAGAGACCCCTCCGAGACGAACCGAGAACGAACCGTGGCCCGAGAGTACCCGCTAGAAAGGACGCGCAATATCGGCATCATGGCGCACATTGATGCCGGTAAGACGACGACCACCGAGC
>JBGTSJ010000077.1:0-820 GCA_041940305.1 Planctomycetaceae bacterium | reverse complement strand
CTGCTGCTTGTCTGGTCGGGCATGTTCGGGGATCGATTCATACCATTCCTCGCTGTTGGCGAAGACCGGGTCGATATCGAACACCACGCCGCGAAAGCCGAAGCTGCGATGCTTGAGGACATCGCCGATGCTGAAGCGGGCATGGACGACCGGCGGGGCGGTGATGCCGGTACCGATATTCTGAATCGTGACTTTCATATGACCAATTTAGGGTGCCTGCGCAGGGAGACAAGAAAAATACCGAAAAGGGTGCTTGGCAAGGATGGAATCATTCGCTAATGGGCGCCCCTCGACCCGATCGGTGCGGCATTTTTCCTTGCGGTTCAATGCTTCCGGTCTTCTGCGGAGAGGTGGCAGAGTGGTCGAATGCACCGCACTCGAAATGCGGCGTGCCCGTGAGGGTACCGAGGGTTCGAATCCCTCCCTCTCCGCCATTTGACCCTCCGCAGGGGTCTCCAGAAGTCCACTGATATCGACTTTTTCTCCCTGATTACTGACGCTTGGCTCACCAGCTCGGCCGCAGTCGTCCACAGCCCTCCGCAGGCGTTTTGCGGTGATTGTGGTACTGATTCGTGGTCTCGGCGGTCGAAAAACGTGGTACTTTTTGGAGACGACGACCGATGCTCAGTGACGCCAAAGTCCGGGCGGCCAAGCCCCGCCCCAAATCCTACAAACTGACCGACACCAATCGCCTGTTCCTGCTCGTGACGCCGAGCGGGGGAAAGCTGTGGCGGTGGAATTACAGCTACGACGGCAAGCAGAAAACGATGGCCTTCGGCGCCTGGCCCCAGGTGGGATTGGCGGATGCCCGAGCGAAGCG
>JBGTSJ010000076.1:0-821 GCA_041940305.1 Planctomycetaceae bacterium | reverse complement strand
GGCGCATCCTCAAAGGCGCCGCGAACCTCGGTATCCGCCCCAGCTTCGATCCGCCCAAGGAACTGCTCGAACCGCATTTCTTCGACTTTGGGGAGGATCTCTACGGACAGGAAATCGACGTCGCTTTCCACGCCTTCATCCGGCCCGAGGCAAAATATGACGGAATGGATGCGCTGATGGCGCAGATTGCGAGGGATTGCGACGAAGCGAAAGCGCTGCTCGCCGACTTATAACATCATCGTTACCCCGGACTTGATCCGGGGTCCATGCAGCGGGGCCGGAATGGATTCCGGATCAAGTCCGGAATGACGAATGGGTCGGGAGTCAGGTTCGCCACCCACTCTCCTTCTTCGCTCTGCGATCTGTGCGCTCTCTGCGCGAATCCCTTCTCTTTTTTCCCTCCGCGTCTCCGCGTCTCCGCGTGAACCCATTCCTACGCCGACCCATAAGCTTTGCTCCCCCGCAAAACTGCGCTAAGCGCCGCGCACCATGACCGACAGCACTTCCGCCCCCGAAGCCCGCGACTACCGCGACACCGTCTTCCTGCCCAGGACCGACTTTCCGATGAAGGCCGGCCTGCCGCAGAAGGAGCCGCTGATTCTCGCCAAATGGCTCGAGGGCAATCTGGAAGGCCAGATTCGCGAAAGCCGCAAGGGCCGCGAGCAATTCATCCTCCACGACGGCCCGCCCTACGCCAATGGCGACATGCACATCGGCCATGCGCTCAACCATATCCTGAAGGACATGGTCGTCCGCACGCAGACGCTGAAGGGCAAGGATGCGCCCTACGTCCCCGGCTGGGACTGCCACGGCCTGCCGAT
>JBGTSJ010000075.1:0-833 GCA_041940305.1 Planctomycetaceae bacterium | reverse complement strand
CTGTGGAGTTCGGGCCCATTAGAAGGAAGAGAAGTTTGGTCTTGATGGTTCGGACCGGGACGAACAAGAAGTTCATTTCTCAATCAGCGGCGCGGACGTCCACGGTTTTCTTCGTCGACGAGAGTGTAAGCATCGGCAATGTCGGAAGATTTGGATGTCGATCGAATTGCCCCATGAATTCGTCTTGGAACTTGAAAATGTGTGGAGCGAAACCAACCGAGCGATCCAAGATGTTCAAGGTGCTGTTGAAAGGGTTGAAGGGTCATCCGCGTTGAAGTGGGAGCCGATCAATCGCGGCTGACTCGATTTCCACCGCATCCGATCAACCCGTTGTCTCCAACACCCCATTTTTCCGTGCCTTCCGTGTATTCCGTGGTTCCCCCCCGAGGCACAAGCATGGCCCTACTGTACGAACAGGAGTCCTACGCAATCCTCGGAGCATGCTTCGAAGTCTACAAACAGAAAGGCTGCGGCTTTCTCGAGCCGGTCTACCAGGAATGCATGCAGATCGAGTTTGAACTCCGCAGCATCCCTTTCGTCGCTCAGCAGAGGCTTGAGCTCGAATACAAGGGTCGCAAACTTCAGCAGACCTATGCACCGGACTTCATCTGCTACGACAAAGTCATCCTGGAGATCAAGGCCGTCAGCGGACTGAACGACATCTTTCGAGCACAGCTTCAGAACTACTTGCGAGCAACCGGTCATCGCCTCGGCCTGCTCGTCAACTTCGCACATCACCCCAAACTGGAGTACGAGCGGATCATCCGGTGACGGAGAACCACGGAATACGCGGAACACACGGAAGAACGGGACGCGCAGCAGACAGCGAAATT
>JBGTSJ010000074.1:280-833 GCA_041940305.1 Planctomycetaceae bacterium | reverse complement strand
ACCTCATGGTGATCACCGTGTTCCTCCACATGGCCCGGGTGTTCTACCACGGCGCCTACAAGCCGCCCCGAGAGTTCAACTGGGTCATCGGCGTGATCCTGCTGACCCTGACCCTGCTGCTCTCCTTCACCGGTTACCTGTTGCCCTGGGACCAACTGGCTCTCTGGGCGGTCACGGTGGGAACGAACATGATGGGGTACACGCCCGTTTTCGGTGACCAGGTCCGCTTCGTGCTCCTCGGAGGAGTCGAGATCGGCACCGACACCCTTCTCCGCTGGTACACGCTGCACGTCCTGATGCTGCCTTTCGTGCTGGTCATCTTCCTGGCCGTCCACTTCTGGCGCGTCCGCAAGGACGGCGGCATCTCCGGGCCGCTGTAGAGCTAGGTCGGATCCATGGTTGAGATTCCCGAACACCTCCGCAAACGAGCCGCCGAGGCGCGGGCCAAGGCGGAGGGAAAAAGCAGCGACAAGACCTCAGGTGACGCCGATCCCGGCGACACCCCGCCCACCTCCGGCGACGCTCCGTCTGCATCGGCCGGCGACGGCGAGAA
>JBGTSJ010000074.1:0-270 GCA_041940305.1 Planctomycetaceae bacterium | reverse complement strand
GCAAAAGCAGCGATAAGACTGCAGGTGACGCCGATCCCGGTGACGGCCCGCCCGCCGCCGACACCCCGCCCGCCTCCGGCGGTGACGGCGAGAAGATCCCAGCCCACCTGCTTGAGCGCGGCACACCTGCCGCCGACCAGCCCTCCTCGTCGACCCCTGCCCCGGCAGGAGGAGGAGGCATTCCGGCAGCGGGCAGCGGCCCAGACGGCCACAACCAGCGACTACTCACGGTCGTCAAGTCAGGCTCCATCCAGGACGTCAAAACCGTGC
>JBGTSJ010000073.1:0-855 GCA_041940305.1 Planctomycetaceae bacterium | reverse complement strand
GCTGATGCAGGATTTCACAGGCGTTCCCGCCGTGGTCGACCTCGCCGCCATGCGCGACGCCATGAAAACGCTCGGTGAGGATCCTGAAAAGATCAATCCGCTGGCGCCGGTCGATCTCGTCATCGACCACTCCGTCATGGTCGATTATTTCGGCGGCCCGGACGCCTTCAAGAAAAACGTCGATCGCGAATATGAGCGCAACGCCGAGCGCTATCAGTTCCTGAAATGGGGCCAGGGCGCTTTCAATAATTTCCGCGTCGTCCCGCCGGGCACAGGCATCTGCCATCAGGTGAACCTTGAATATCTGGCGCAGACCGTGTGGACCGCGGACTATAAAGGCGAAACCTACGCCTATCCCGACACGCTCGTCGGCACAGACAGCCACACCACGATGGTCAATGGTCTTTCCGTTCTCGGCTGGGGCGTCGGCGGCATTGAGGCGGAAGCCGCCATGCTCGGCCAGCCGGTGTCGATGCTCATTCCCGAAGTGATCGGCTTCAAACTCACCGGCAAACTGCCCGAAGGCGCAACGGCGACCGACCTTGTTCTCGTCATCGTTGAAATGTTGCGCAAGAAAGGCGTCGTCGGCAAATTTGTGGAATTCTTTGGCCCGGGCCTCGATCATCTCGCCCTCGAAGACCAGGCGACGATCGCCAATATGGCGCCCGAATATGGCGCAACCTGCGGCTTCTTCCCGGTGGATGAGGAAACCTTACGCTACCTCAAAGCCACTGGCCGCTCTGACGACCGCGTGGCGCTGGTCGAAGCCTATGCGAAAGAGCAAGGCATGTGGCGCACGAAAGACACGCCCGATCCGGTCTTCACCGATACGCTGGAGCTAGACCTCGCCTCGGT
>JBGTSJ010000072.1:0-859 GCA_041940305.1 Planctomycetaceae bacterium | reverse complement strand
AGACCATATAAAGCTCGGTGTCGTCATTCGAGATCAGGAAGTTCTGCGGCTTGCCGTTGACGGTGAAGCTGCCCTCGTCGAGCGAGCCGTAGCGGGACGCCTTGAGGTCGCCCATGACCACGGTGGCCTTGGCCAGCTGCGGGTACTTGTGCTTGAGATTGGCGAGGATCTTGTCCTTGCGATCGGCGTCGCCTTCCTCGCCGACCACCGCCTGGCCAAAGGTCAGGGCGAGGGCGGTCAGAAAGAGAACGGTCAAAAGTCTGCGCATCGTGAGCTCCTTTCGAATGAGGGGTCGCGAGGTCCGGGAGCGGATGAGATGCGAAGATCCCGGCCTGAATCTAGCGACGGACGTCGAAAAACGGTGGGGACGTCGGGCCGTGGACGGCACGACGTTGTGCCATTGTACCGCAAGTGCGCGCCTCGGGTCACGCTCGCCGCACGCGCCCCGGTCGCGTTCAGGTAAATCAGCGGTAAAAAACCGCTCCGTTTGATCTTCCGGCTAGTTGTGAATCGCGCGGCCGTCGACCGCCAGCGCCGCCTCCTTGACCACCTCGGCCAGGGTCGGATGGGCGTGAGAGGAACGGGCGACGTCTTCGCTCGAGGCGCTGAACTCGATCGCCACCGCCAGCTCGGCGATCAGGTCGCCGGCGCGCGGCCCGATGACGTGGGCGCCCAGGATGCGATCGGTCTCAGCGTCGGCGAGGATTTTCACCTGGCCGTCGGTGGCGAGTAGGGCCTTGGCCCGGCCGTTGGCCGAAAACGGGAACTTGCCGGCCTTGTAGTCGACCCCGGCCTCCTTGAGCTGCTCTTCGGTCTTACCCACCGAGGCGCTCTCCGGGTGGGTGTAGACGACGCCGGG
>JBGTSJ010000071.1:533-869 GCA_041940305.1 Planctomycetaceae bacterium | reverse complement strand
GAAGCGCCATGCTGTGAAGGTCAGCTACACCCTCTGCCTGGGTGGTCTCAGCTTCTTCCTGTTCATACACCTCACGGTCACCGGCATCTTCCTGATGTTCTTCTACCGGCCGACCGCCGCGCAGGCCTGGAATGACATCCAGACCCTGCAGACCGCCGTCGGCTTCGGCCTGCTCGTCAGGAACATGCACAGGTGGGCGGCCCACCTCATGGTGCTGTCCGTCTTCCTGCACATGGCACGGGTCTTCTACCACGGGGCCTACAAGCCACCCCGGGAGTTCAACTGGGTCATCGGCGTGATGCTGCTGCAGTTCACCCTGCTGCTCTCGTTCACCGG
>JBGTSJ010000071.1:0-523 GCA_041940305.1 Planctomycetaceae bacterium | reverse complement strand
CCCTGGGACCAGCTGGCCCTGTGGGCGGTGACGGTGGGAACGAACATGATGGGCTTCACCCCCGTGTTCGGTGAACAGGTCCGGTTCGTGCTGCTCGGCGGCGTCGAGATCGGTACCGACACGCTGCTTCGCTGGTACACCCTCCACGTCCTGATGCTCCCGTTCGTGCTCGTCATCTTCCTTGCGATCCACTTCTGGCGGGTCCGCAAGGACGGCGGCATCTCCGGACCGTTGTAGGCCGAGGCCCCACGCATGACCGAGATACCCGAACACCTCAGGAAGCGGGCCGCGGCCGCCAAGGCCAAGGCGCAGGCTGCCGCGGGCGGCGACGCTCCGTCCGCCGATGCCCCGGTTGGCACGCCGCCGGCGGGCGACGAGAAGATCCCCAGCCACCTCCTGGACCGCGGTACCGCCGCAGCCGACATGCCGGCAGCCGCGGCCGGAGTACCGGCCGTACCCGCAGGTGGTAGCGGCCCCGACGGCCACAACCAGCGGCTGCTCACCGTCGTCAAGTCGGGCTCGA
>JBGTSJ010000070.1:0-871 GCA_041940305.1 Planctomycetaceae bacterium | reverse complement strand
ACGTCTCGCTGGACCTGGTTGGCGTCGGCTATCGCGCCGAGCTCAAGGGCCAGATGCTCAACATGGCGCTGGGCCTGTCGCACCCCGTCAACTACGAGCTGCCGGAGGGCGTCAAGGCGCGCGTCGAGATCATCGACGACGGCGGCCTGAAGAAGCCGCGCGTGCACCTGACGTCGCACGACAAGGCGCTGCTCGGCCAGACCGCGGCGCGCATTCGTTCGTTCCGCCCGCCGGAGCCCTACAAGGGCAAGGGCGTGCGCTACACCGGGGAACGCATCCGCGAGAAGGCCGGCAAGGCCGGAGCCAAGGGTTGAGGTAGGCCATGGGTACCAGCAAGACCGCAGGTCGCGCACGGCGCAAGCGTCGCATCCGCAAGAAGATCGAGGGCACCACCGAGCGCCCGAGGCTCACGGTGTTCCGCAGCAACAAGCAGATCTACGCCCAGGTGGTCGACGACAGCAGCGGCGCCACGGTGGCGTCGGCGGGCAGCCTGGGGCTCTCGGGCATCGACGGCGCCAAGGTCGGCAGTGCCGAGGCGGTGGGCGAGGCCCTGGCGGTGGCGTGCCGCGAAAAGGGCGTCGAGCAGGTCGTCTTCGACCGCAATGGCTACATCTACCACGGCCGGGTCAAGGCCCTGGCCGAGGGCGCGCGCAAGGGCGGCCTGAAGTTCTGATCGGGACATCGACATGAAGAATCCACCACCACCCATCGATCCCAACTCGCTCGACGACCTTCAGGACCGCGTCATCCACATCAACCGTGTGGCCAAGGTCGTGAAGGGCGGTCGTCGCTTCAGCTTCAGTGCCCTGATCGTCGTCGGCGACGGAAAGGGCCACGTGGGCGTCGGCATGGGCAAGGCCAACGAGGTGCC
>JBGTSJ010000069.1:0-876 GCA_041940305.1 Planctomycetaceae bacterium | reverse complement strand
GTTCAGGTCGCCCATCACGTCGCCGACGAAGTCCTCGGGCGTCACCACCTCGACCTTCATCATCGGCTCCAGCAGCTTCGCGCCGGCCTTCAGCGCCAGCTCGCGCATCGCGGCGCGGGCGGCGATCTCGAAGGCCATGACCGAGGAGTCGACGTCATGCGAAGCGCCGTCCACCAGCGAGCACTTGAAGTCGATCAGCGGGAAGCCGGCCAGCACGCCGCCCTCGGCGACGGACATGATGCCCTTCTCGACGCCAGGAATGTATTCCTTCGGCACCGAGCCGCCGACGATGGCGCTCTCGAATTGGTTGCCCTCGCCGGGCTGCAGCGGCTCCAGGATCAGCTTGACCCGGGCGAACTGGCCCGAACCGCCGGTCTGCTTCTTGTGGGTGTAGTCGATCTCGGCCTGCTTGGTCACCGTCTCGCGATAGGCCACCTGCGGCGCGCCGACATTGGCGTCGACCTTGAACTCGCGGCGCATGCGGTCGACCAGCACCTCGAGATGCAGTTCGCCCATGCCCTTGATCACGGTCTGGCCGCTCTCGTTGTCGGTGGTCACGCGGAACGAGGGGTCCTCGTCGGCCAGGCGATTGAGGGCCAGGCCCATCTTCTCCTGGTCGGCCTTGGTCTTCGGCTCGACCGCGACCTCGATCACCGGGTCGGGGAATTCCATGCGCTCCAGCACGACCGGCTTCACCGGGTCGCACAGCGTGTCACCGGTGGTGGTCTCCTTCAGGCCGCACAGCGCGACGATGTCGCCGGCGCGGGCCTCCTTGATGTCCTCGCGGCTGTTGGAATGCATCTCCAGCATCCGCCCCACGCGCTCGCGCTTGCCCTTGACCGAGTTGAGGACCGACACGCCGGCCTCCAGCACGCC
>JBGTSJ010000068.1:658-885 GCA_041940305.1 Planctomycetaceae bacterium | reverse complement strand
CATCCTCGAAATGCAGCCCCGTCGTCGGCTCGTCGAGGATATAGAGCGTCTGCCCGGTCGAGCGCCGCGACAATTCCTTGGCGAGCTTCACCCGCTGCGCCTCGCCGCCCGACAAGGTCGTCGCCTGTTGCCCGACCTTGATATAGCCGAGCCCGACGCGCACGAGCATCGCCATCTTGTCGCGGATCGCGGGCACCGCCTTGAAAAATTCGGCCGCATCCTCGACG
>JBGTSJ010000068.1:0-648 GCA_041940305.1 Planctomycetaceae bacterium | reverse complement strand
GCTGCGAAGAACTCGGTGGCCTCGTCGATGGTCATGTCGAGCACGTCGGCGATCGACTTGCCCTTGAACTGGACCTCCAGCGTCTCGCGGTTGTAGCGCTGGCCCTTGCAGACCTCGCAGGTGACGTAGACGTCGGGAAGGAAGTGCATCTCGATCTTGATGAGGCCGTCGCCGGTGCAGGTTTCGCAGCGCCCACCCTTGACGTTGAAGCTGAAGCGCCCCGGCTTGTATCCGCGCGCCTGGCTTTCGGGCAGCCCCGCGAACCAGTCGCGGATCACGGTAAAGGCGCCGGTATAAGTCGCGGGGTTCGACCGCGGGGTGCGGCCGATCGGCGACTGGTCGATGTCGATCACCTTGTCGAGGTGCTCCAGGCCGCGGATCGCGTCGTGCGGCCCCGGTGTCTCGCGCGCGCCGTTCAGCCGCCGGGCCATCGCCTTGTAAAGCGTCTCGATGATCAGCGACGACTTGCCGCCGCCCGACACGCCCGTGACGCAGGTGAATGTGCCGAGCGGCAGGTCGACGGAGACATTCTGCAGGTTGTTGGCGGTCGCCCCTTCCACCCGCACCGCGCGGGTCCTGCGGAACGGCCGCCGCTTCGCCGGCATCGGGATCTGCTCGAGGCCGGTCAGGTACTTGCCGGTCAGGCTG
>JBGTSJ010000067.1:0-908 GCA_041940305.1 Planctomycetaceae bacterium | reverse complement strand
GCGATGCGCAGCGGCGGTCGCTGGCCGGCGAAGCGCGTCAGGCAGCGTTCGGCCAGCGGCACGATGTCGTCGGTGCGCGAACGCAGCGGCGGCAGCGCGATCGGGAACACGTTGAGCCGGTAGTAGAGGTCGCTGCGGAACTGGCCGTTCTTGCCCATGGCGGCGAGGTCTGCCTTGGTCGCCGCGATCACCCGGCAGTCCACCGGGATCGACTGGTTCGAGCCGAGGCGTTCCAGGGTGTGTTCCTGCAACACCCGCAGCAGCTTGATCTGCAGGTTGACCGGCATGCTCTCGATCTCGTCGAGGAACAGCGTGCCGCCGTTGGCATGCTCGATCTTGCCGATCCGCCGCTTGTTGGCGCCGGTGAAGGCGTGCGCCTCGTGGCCGAATATCTCGCTGTCGAACAGGTTCTCCGGCAGGCCGCCGCAGTTCAGCGCGACGAAGGCATGCTGGTGGCGCCGGCTGTAGTCGTGGAGGCAGCGCGCTACCAGCTCCTTGCCGGTGCCGGTCTCGCCGAGGATCAGCACGTTGGCCGAGGTGTCGCCGACGTTGGCGATCAGCTCGCGCAACGCCTGGATCGCCGGCGAGCGGCCGATGATCCGTTGCGCCAGGTCCTGGCGGCCGGCCAACTGGCGACGCAGCGCGCTGACCTCGCGGGCCAGCCCGCGCTGCTCCAGGGCGCGGCGGGCGACCTCGACCAGGCGTTCCGGAGAGAAGGGCTTCTCCATGAAGTCGTAGGCGCCGGCGTGCATGGCCTGTACCGCCATGGAGATGTCGCCGTGACCGGTGATCAGCACCACCGGCAGACTCGGGTCGAGGGCCTTGAGACGCTCCAGCAGGGTCAGGCCGTCGATGCCGGGCAGGCGGATGTCGCTGACGACGATGCCGGCGAAGTCGCGGTCGACCCG
>JBGTSJ010000066.1:0-912 GCA_041940305.1 Planctomycetaceae bacterium | reverse complement strand
CCCAGCGTCTCGCTCAGTTCCCGCCCGCTCATCTTGCCGAACCAGTAGTAGAAGCCGCCGAAGATCGCGAACACCGCACCCAGCGACAGCACGTAATGGAAATGCGCCACCACGTAGTAGGTGTCGTGCATCGCCCGGTCGAGGCCGGCATTGGCGAGCTGGACGCCGGTGACGCCGCCGACCGTGAACAGGAAGATGAAGCCGATGGCCCAGACCATCGGCACGGAGAAGCGGATCGAACCGCCCCACATGGTGGCGATCCAGGAGAAGATCTTGATGCCCGTGGGCACCGCGATCACCATCGTCGCCGCGGTGAAGTAGGCCCGGGTGTCGACGTCCATGCCGACCGCGTACATGTGGTGGGCCCAGACGATGAAGCCGACCACGCCGATCGCCACCATGGCGTAGGCCATGCCCAGATAGCCGAACACCGGCTTGCGCGAGAAGGTCGAGACGATCTGGCTGACGATGCCGAAGCCCGGCAGGATCAGGATGTAGACCTCGGGATGGCCGAAGAACCAGAACAGGTGCTGGAACAGGATCGGATCGCCGCCCTTGGACGCCTCGAAGAAGGCGGTGCCGAAATTGCGGTCGGTCAGCAGCATCGTGATCGCGGCGGCCAGCACCGGCAACGCCAGCAGGAGCAGGAACGCGGTCACCAGCACCGACCAGGCGAACAACGGCATCTTGTGCAGCGTCATGCCCGGCGCGCGCATGTTGAAGATCGTGGTGATGAAGTTGATCGCGCCGAGGATCGACGAGGCGCCGGCCAGATGCAGGCTGAGGATCGCCATGTCCATCGCCGGACCGGGCTGCGCCGTCGAGGCCAGGGGGGGATAGATCGTCCAGCCGCCGCCGACGCCGTCGCCGCCCGGCGGGCCCTCGACCAGGGTCGAGCCCAGCAGCAGCAGG
>JBGTSJ010000065.1:0-913 GCA_041940305.1 Planctomycetaceae bacterium | reverse complement strand
GAAAGCGACCACGCCGCCGCCGCCCGCTGCAAAGGCCGCCTCGAGGATGCCGTCCTTCGAATGGAAGCCTGCGAAGCCCGCAACCCCGGCGATACCGACACCGGTGATCGCCAGCGTGCCCGCCATCATCGCCCAATAGGTGAGCGGGATATGCTTCCGCAGGCCGCCATAATAGCGCATGTCCTGCTCATGGTGCATCGCATGGATCACCGAACCCGCGCCCAGGAACAAGAGCGCCTTGAAAAAGGCGTGCGTGAAGAGGTGGAACATCGCCGCGCCATAGGCGCCGACGCCCGCGGCAAAGAACATATAGCCGAGCTGCGAGCAGGTCGAATAGGCGATGACGCGCTTGATGTCCCACTGCGTCGTGCCGACGGTCGCCGCGAACAGGCAGGTCGCGGCGCCGACGAAGGTGACGACGCCGAGCGCGATCGGCGCGGTCTCGAACATCGGCGACAGGCGGCAAACCATGAACACGCCCGCCGTCACCATCGTCGCCGCGTGGATCAGCGCCGACACCGGGGTCGGGCCTTCCATCGCATCGGGCAGCCAGGTGTGGAGGCCCAGCTGCGCCGACTTGCCCATTGCGCCGATGAACAGCAGCAGACAAAGGATCGTCATCGTATCGAGGCGCATCCCCATGAAGGTGATGCTGCTGCCCGCCATGCCCGGCGCGGCGGCGAGAATCTCGGGGATCGAAACGGTGCCGAACACCAGGAAGGTGCCGAAAATACCGAGCATGAAGCCAAGGTCGCCGACGCGGTTGACGACGAACGCCTTGATCGCGGCGGCATTGGCGCTCGGCTTCTTGTACCAGAAACCGATGAGCAGATAGGAGGCAAGGCCGACGCCTTCCCAGCCGAAGAACATCTGGACCAGATTGTTCGCGGTCACCAGCATCAGCATCGCGAAG
>JBGTSJ010000064.1:0-921 GCA_041940305.1 Planctomycetaceae bacterium | reverse complement strand
TGCGGCCGCCTTCGCGGATGGCGAAGCGCAGTTTTTCTTCCATGGCGATCGGCACGATCAGTTCGACGTTGATCTCGACATTGTCGCCCGGCATCACCATCTCAGTGCCTTCCGGCAGATGCACCACGCCGGTCACGTCCGTCGTGCGGAAGTAGAACTGCGGGCGGTAGTTGGTGAAGAACGGCGTGTGGCGGCCGCCCTCCTCCTTCGTCAGGATATAGGCCTCGGCCTTGAACTTGGTGTGCGGCTTCACCGAGCCCGGCTTGCACAGCACCTGGCCACGCTCGACGTCGTCACGGTCGATGCCGCGCAGCAGGGCGCCGATGTTGTCGCCGGCCTGGCCCTGGTCGAGCAGCTTGCGGAACATCTCGACGCCCGTCACCGTCGTCTTCACCGTGTCCTTCAGGCCGACGATCTCGATTTCCTCGCCGACCTTGACGATGCCGCGCTCGACGCGGCCGGTCACCACGGTGCCGCGGCCGGTGATCGAGAACACGTCCTCGATCGGCATGAGGAAGGGCTTGTCGACGTCGCGCTCGGGCGTCGGGATGTACTCGTCGACCTGGCTCATCAGGTCCACGATCTGCTCGGCGGACTCGGCGTCACCCTCCAGGGCGTTCAGCGCAGAGACCCTCACGATCGGGGTGTCGTCGCCCGGGAACTCGTACTGGTCCAGGAGTTCGCGGACCTCCAGCTCGACCAACTCGAGGAGCTCCTCGTCGTCGACCATGTCGCACTTGTTTAGAGCGACGATGATCTTCGGTACGCCGACCTGGCGGGCCAGCAGGACGTGCTCACGGGTCTGGGGCATCGGGCCGTCGGCGGCCGACACCACCAGGATCGCGCCGTCCACCTGCGCCGCACCGGTGATCATGTTCTTCACGTAGTCGGCGTGACCCGGCATGTCGACGTGTGCGTAGT
>JBGTSJ010000063.1:0-931 GCA_041940305.1 Planctomycetaceae bacterium | reverse complement strand
TCGGGCCGGTTGGCAGATCCTCGATCGCCGTGCGCTTCTTCCACTTGGCGACGGTCTTCTGGTTGATCCCGTAGCGCTGGGCCAGAGCCCTCAGGCTCTCTTGACTATGTTGTATCGCTCGACGGACTGCCGCTGTCGTGCGGGCGCTCCCGTGTAAAATCTGTCCCACAGTGCATTCTTCCAGACCCGACGGAATAATGCACCATCAAACACCGGGACCAAACACCTATTGCCATCCCATCAACCAACCATCATGAAGGAGCCAGACTCTACCTCTGACTGGTAACAATAAGGGGTGCATCACCAGAAACGCCTGGGAAATCCCAAGATTTTTCCAAATGGGCGGGCAGGCGTTAAAATGTGAAAATGGAGGAGAGTGAGGGATTCGAACCCTCGGTACCCTTGCGGGCACTTCGCATTTCGAGTGCGACGCTTTCGACCACTCAGCCAACTCTCCTCGCTGAGAGGAGAAGCCCCTAGCGGCGGTCTGTTCTTGTTGCAACCCTCTGGTCACAAAAAAGGATGGACCGGATGCGCGATCAGGGCTTTTCGGCTTCCCACCAGTAGGGCTGACGCTTGCGGTCGCCGGTTTCCGCCTCGTTCATCGTCAGTGGGTCGTAAAGCCGCCCGCCGAGCATGACGCGGTGGATCTTCTCGGTATTGCGGATGTTTTCGGTGGGGTCGGCGTCGAGGATGAGCAGGTCGGCGAGCTTGCCGGCCTCGAGCGATCCCACATCCCTTGCATAGCCGAGCGAGGTCGCGGGCATGATCGTCGCGGCGCGCAGCGCGTCGATGTTGCTCCAGCCGCCGCGCACGAACGACCATATTTCCCAATGCGCGCCAAGGCCCGCCTGCTGGCCATGCGCACCGATCGACACCATGCGCCCCGCCGCGGCGATTTTGCCCGCCTGGCGCGCCGCGTCGTCGTCGA
>JBGTSJ010000062.1:0-958 GCA_041940305.1 Planctomycetaceae bacterium | reverse complement strand
AACACGCCGTCGCACCACCGCGTCCATCATGGCGTGAACCCGCGCTACCTCGACGCCAATTATGCCGGGGTGTTCATCATCTGGGATCGGATGTTCGGCAGCTTCGTTCCCGAACGCGACGACGAGCCGGTGCGTTATGGCATCGTCAAACAGCTCGGCAGCTTCAACATCCTGTGGGCCGCCGTCCACGAATGGGTCGGGATCGCCAAGGATGTGTGGACCGCGCCGTGGCGGCACAAGCTGGGTTATATCTGGCGCGAACCCGGCTGGAGCCACGACGGCAGCCGCGCGACGAGCGCGACGATCAAGGCGCGGTGGGCGGCGGGGCGAGCGAGCGAGGCGGCGGCGGAGTAGCTCACGGCTCTGGTATACAAGCCACGCCGACCATGCCAGATTTTGGTTCACGCGGAGACGCGGAGACGCGGAGGCGCGGAGGCGCGGAGGGATATTCAACCCCGTTCGTGCTGCGCTTGTCGAAGCGCCGTTTTTGTCCACCGTCGAAAGAAAGAACGGCCCTTCGACAAGCTCAGGGCGAACTTTTTTGCATCTCTCCGCGTCTCCGCGTCTCCGCGTGAACAAAATCTCTGCGCCCTTAGCGCCTCTGCGCGAAATCTTTTTTTCGCCTTGCCTCGCTCTCTAATGACATTCATGTAAGCATCCGGGCGAGCGGCGCGAGGGAGAGCGGCAGGCATGGATCAGTTCGACATCATCGTCATCGGCGGCGGCAGCGCCGGAAGTGCGGCGGCCGGGCGACTCGCCGAGGACGGCAGGCGCAGCGTCTGTCTGGTCGAGGCGGGCGGGACGAACGACATCATGCGCGTGAAGACGCCGGGTTTCATGCCTTTCATCCCCAAATCGTCGAACTGGCAATATGAGACCGTGCCGCAAAAGGGCCTGAACGGCCGCACCGGATACCAGCCGCGCGGACGCGGGCTGGGCGGGTCGAGCGCGATCAACG
>JBGTSJ010000061.1:0-1221 GCA_041940305.1 Planctomycetaceae bacterium | reverse complement strand
CTGGGCCGCGAGCCGGTCGAGTGGGTCTATTACCTGCCTCTCTTCCCGCTCTTTGTATTGCTGCCGACCGGGCTCTATATGTTCGCGTTGCCTTACATTGGCCGGCGGCGCCCGCTCGAACAGGAGTAGCGCCATGGCCACCCGCACCTCAGGTGGCGACGGCCCCAAGGCGGCGAAGGCGACCAAATCCGGCGCGGGGACGGCGAAGAAACCGGTGCTCCTCTCGGGCGGCAATCCGCAGATCGCCAAGGGCTATGGCGACGAACCGGTCCAGGCCTATATCGCCGCCATGCCGGGCTGGAAAAGCGCCGTCGGCGCCCGCCTCGACGCGATCATCGAACGCGCCGTGCCCGGCGTCGAAAAGGCGGTGAAATGGAACTCGCCCATGTATGGGATGAAGGGCGAGGGCTGGTTCCTCGGCCTCCATTGCTTCACCCGCTACGTCAAGGTCGCCTTCTTCCGCGGCGCCCGGCTCGACCCCGTACCGCCGGTCGGCTCGAAGCAGAAGGAGGTGCGTTATCTCCACATCCACGAGGACGACAAGCTTGACGAAGCCTGTTCGCCGACTGGGTCCTGCAGGCCAGCCGCCTGCCCGGCGAGAAGATGTGAAACCGGCGTAAGAAAAGGCTTATCAAATGCTGGGCTTCGCAATAGGTCGCGAGACGTGAAACGAGGAGGGAATACGCTCGCCGGAATCCCTCAAAGGCCTCTTTCCTGTGGGGCGGTCGGCTCATTGATGAGGCAGATTGCGCCTTAGGCCATTGCCGTGCTGATTGCGCTAAGGCAACGTCGGCGCTGACGGGGTTATTGGTGGCGAATGCAGCTTCTTGACAGTTCGGGTCTGGGTCTCAGGTCCGCTCGACTGACGTTTCGCAATTCCACCACGGCCGCAGTCGTCACGCTCTTCCCGATGGTTCATCTGGGCGAGGCAGCGTTCTACGAGGCTGTCTATCGCGATGCATTTGCGCATGATGCTGTCCTGGTCGAAGGCGTTCGCTCGCCAGGGCTCCAGGTTCGGATTGCCGCCCGAGGCGGACCAGGGATTGACGGTCGAACCCGGCGGACAGGTCTGGCCCGTGCAGACCAGGGCGTTGAAGCCGGGCGTCACATTGGCCCGCATCTCGTCCATGCGCGGCCGCGCCATGGTGCGTGACGCAGCGAAACGGAGACGATGCCCGCCGCCCAGATCATAGATCAGGTTCAGGCTCGGCAGGATGTCCA
>JBGTSJ010000060.1:0-1659 GCA_041940305.1 Planctomycetaceae bacterium | reverse complement strand
AGGTCGTGCTGGCGGCGGGGTTCTCGGGGCACGGGTTCAAGTTCGCCTCAGCCGTCGGCGAGATCCTGGCGGACCTCGCCGAGGCGGGGCAGTCGGCGCTGCCGATCGAGATGTTCCGCCAGTGCCGGCGCGGCCCCCACCCGGGGGAGCGGCCCCCGGTGCTGGCCGAGTCCGGCGACCCGCCCGCGGGGAAAGCGGCGCCGTAACTCCGTGCCGGCCCGGCCGCGGTGAGTTATCATTGCCCCACCGACCCGCCCGAACCGGAGGCCACCCCGTGGACGACCGACTCCGCACCGAGGACTACGCCGCGCCGACCGTTGGGGAGTGCGTCACGGCGGGGCTGGCAATCCGCCATGAGTAGTGGCACTGGGCGTGAACCCGCCGCGTCCGGCAACCTCGGCCGTTGGGTCGGGTTGGTCTACAGCGTGTTCGCCGCGGGGTACGGCGGCTGGTGCGGGGGCGACTTCGGCACCTGGCCGTCGCTCCTGACCGTGTACCTGCCGCCCGTCGCGTTCGCGGTGCTCCTCACGGTCCGCACCTCGGTCCGCAACCCGGCCAAGACCGCCCTGACGCTGCTCGTGATGGCGATCATCGCCGGGTCGCTGCTCGGCGGAATGGGGCTGCTGTTGGCGTGGGGTGCGTCCGCGGTGGCGGGGCCGTGGGCCGACCCCGCGGTCCGGGCCGCCGTGCCCGCCGTCGCCATCGCCGCAGTCTACGCGCTCGGCCTGTTCCTCAACCGCAGGCCCACGACACCTTCGAAATAGCCTTGTGTTCCGGGTGAGGCGCGCGTACCGTCGCGGGTCACACCCGGAGTTCGCCCCATGCCCCGCAAGCGCCCGCGGAACGCCCCGCTCCCCCCGGACTCGCTGCCGGTTGACGTGGTGGCGAAGCAGGCCTACGACGGCCCCGTCGTGACGAGCTTCTTCGTCACCGGCGAGAGCAAGCCCAAGTTCAAGACGACCCTCCGCCCGGTGACGCAGTACGCGAACGGCCAGCCGGTGCCGGGGTACGAGGTGCGGGTCGAGCTGGCCGGCGTGGACCTGCTGCGGCACGCCTACCCGCCGCCGATGGCGGGCAAGCGGCTCAAGATCGAGGACGCGGCTCACATCCCCCCCAACCACCCGCTCACGCTCCCGAAGAAGCCCGCACACCTGCCGTTCGTGCTGAAGCCGCCCCCCGTCCCCCGCCCGCGGCGGTGGCGCGGCCCCCGCCGGCGGACCGGCGGGTACACCACCGTCTTCCCGCCCGAGAGCCGGTCGATCTTCAACACCACGGCGTACCCCTGGAGCGCCTTCGGGCAGTGCTCCACGGGCAGCCGCTTCAGCGGGGCGCTGGTCGGCCCGCGGCACGTCCTGACGTGCAGTCACGGCGTCAACTGGAACTCGCCCCCCGGCCACGACGCCGACTGGTTCACGTTCACCCCGGACACGTACCTGGGGTCGGCGCCGTTCGGGACGAGTTACGGCACCCACGTCTACTACTACCGGCGGGTGGGGTTCGACCCGGCCCAGCCGGACGACGCGCAGTTCGACTACGCCGTGGTCGTCCTCAACGACCCGCTCGGCGAGGCGGCGGGGTGGCTGGGGTCGAGCGCGTTGAGCCCCCAGACCCGGAAGCCTCCCGGTAGGTGGCCGGGGCAAAGCGCGAGGTCAGGCGTAC
>JBGTSJ010000059.1:0-2349 GCA_041940305.1 Planctomycetaceae bacterium | reverse complement strand
TCGGGCGGCGAGACCGAAACCAACCTGTTCGGAGCGAAGCGCACGCGCACCGTGCAGACGCCGACGGACCTCTTCAAGGAGCAGATGTGATGAGAACGGCCCTGAAGGTAACTTCACTGCTCCTGTCCTATCCCTCGGACGAAATCCTGGCGGCGATCCCCGCCATGAAGGCGGCGCTCGACGACGCGACAATCGGCGCGCGGGAGACCCGGGCGCTCCGGCGCCTGGCCGACGACATCGCCGGCCTCGATCCCTACGACGCGCAGGAGCGCTACGTCTTCCTGTTCGACCGGACCCGGTCGCTGTCGCTGCACCTGTTCGAACATGTGCATGGCGAGAGCCGCGATCGCGGCCAGGCCATGGTCGACCTCATGGCGATGTACGAGAGGGACGGGCTGGAGATCGACGCGCGGGAACTGCCGGACTATCTGCCGATGTTCCTCGAATATCTGTCGCTCAAGCCCGCTGCGGAGGCACGTGACCTGCTCGGCCAGACGGCGCACATCATCGCCGCGCTCGGCGCGCGCCTGAAGAAACGCAAATCCGTCTACGTCAACGCCTTCGCGGTGATCGAGGCGCTGGCGTCGGGAAAGCCGGACACCGCCCTCCTGGCGCAGCTTCTTGATGCCGAGGACGACGATCCCGACGATCTCGATGCGCTCGACCGCATCTGGGAGGAGGAGGCGGTCACCTTCGGCGGCAATGCCGGCGAGAACGGTTGCGGGCCGGACAGGCTGCAGCGCCAGATCCGGGCGTCGAGCCGCAAGCCGGTCGACGCGACGCAACGACCCACTGCCTGAGGGACACGATCATGTCGGATTTTGTGAACACCACGCTTTTCGGGATCTATCCGTACATCGCGCTCGTGGTGCTGATCGTCGGCACCATCGTGCGCTACGATCGCGAACCCTACAGCTGGCGGTCCGGATCCTCGCAATTGCTGCGCCGCAAGCAGCTTGTCTGGGGGTCGGTGCTGTTTCATGTCGGTGTGCTGGTCATCTTCTTCGGCCACCTGATCGGGCTCCTGACGCCGATCGCCATCTTCGACATGCTCGGCATCAGCCATGGTGCGAAGCAGCTGCTGGCGATCGTGGCCGGCGGCGTTGCCGGGATCATGGCGATCGTCGGCGCGACGCTGCTGGTCCATCGCCGGCTGTTCGATGCGCGCGTCAGGGCATCCTCCAGCACCACGGATACGCTGATCATCATCCTGCTGTGGCTGCAGCTTCTTCTCGGCCTCGCGACGATCCCGGTCTCGCTTCAGCATCTCGACGGGCACGAGATGGTCAAGTTCATGAGCTGGGCGCAGGGCATCTTCACGTTCAATCCCGATGCCTCGGACTACGTGGCCGATGCCGCGATCGTCTTCAAGCTCCACCTGACGCTGGGCCTCACCATCCTGCTCCTGTTCCCGTTCACCCGCCTGGTCCACATGCTCAGCGTTCCGGTGCGCTATCTGTGGCGGCCGGGCTTCCAGGTGGTCCGCGAGCGCAATCGCGGCCATGCCGCGACGCGTACACCGGCGGAGTGAACCGATGGCCACCGTCTATCGCAATCCGTCCCTGGGAAGCGCCGGCTCCGGTCACGTCCACGACGGCTACACGACATATCAAGAGCCCGATACGCGGGTTCCTCCCAAGGCTGCTCCGGTCCTGCGCGAAATCACTGTCAACGGCGTGGTGATCGCGGAAGCGGAGATCCTGTCCGAAGCGCAGCACCACCCGGCTGAGAATCCTGGCGGAGCGCTCAGGGCGGCCGCAGAGGCGTTGGTGGTGCGGGAACTCCTGTGGCAGGAGGCGCGGCGCCTGAACCTCGCGCCGGCGCGCGAGCGGGACGAGCAGGGCAGGCTCGAAACCGATCGTGACGCGGCGATCCGGCATCTGATCGATCGCGAGGTGCGGGCTCCTGTCGCGACGGAAGAGGAAAGCCGGCGCTACTATGAGCGCCATCCCGAAAAATTCCGGACCGAGCCCCTCTTCGAAGCCCGCCATATTCTGATCGCGGCGCCCGAACATGACGACGGGCTCCGCTCCGCGGCGCGTGCGCATGCCGAGTCCATATGCGCGGCCCTTTCGGAACGGCCCGACCGCTTCGCGGCACTGGCGCGGGAGCAGTCGCAATGCCCGTCGCGGGAGCAGGGCGGCAGTCTCGGGCAGTTGAGCCGCGGAAGCACGGTGGCGGAGTTCGAGGTGGCGCTGGCGCGGATGACGGAGGGGGAGATTTCGTCCGCTCCGGTCGAGAGCCGGTTCGGATTTCACGTCATCGCGCTCGATCGCAGGATCGACGGGCGCGACCTGCCGTTCGAGGCCGTCGGCGCGCGGATCGCGGCGTGGCTCGAGGCATCCGCCT
>JBGTSJ010000058.1:0-2429 GCA_041940305.1 Planctomycetaceae bacterium | reverse complement strand
AACTCACCTCCATTCTACGCACGCCGGTCAAGGGGTACTTGGCGATTGCCCTGGCTGCCTGCGGGGCTGTCTGGCATGCGCGGGGCGCGTGGGTTAGCATGACCGGCCCACTATGTCTTCCCGCCGCATGTGCGAGGATGCTCTCCCGCGCGTTCGATCCGGGCCGACGTCCGGAGAACCGTTGGTCCTGGTTGACTCTCTTTTCTGATCCGCATAATGCCGGTCTTTCTGCATGAACAGCGCCTGCCGTGTTTGGCTGAGTCGCTGTTTGAATTCCTGATCCGGCCGGCGAACGTGCTGCGCCTCAGCCAGCCGGAATCGCGGCTCCAGTTTCTCGAGGCGCCCGAGGTGATCTCGCCGGGGGACGAACTGGAGTTTGAGGTGCGGGCGTACGGACAGCCGCAGTCGATCGTGCATGAGATCGTGGAGGTCGAGCGTCCGCGGCGGATCCTGGAGCGGATGCTGCACGGACCGCTGGAGGACCTGGAGCATGAGCATCTGTTTGAGCCGCAGGGGGACGGAGTGCTCCTGATCGACCGGATCACCTTTGTGCCGCCGAAAGGGCTCATCGGCCTGCTGCTGACGGAAGCACGGCTGCAGGCCTCGTTTGAGCAGAGCTTTGCCTATCGACGCCGCCGGCTGGAGGAACTCGTGGCGGAAGGCGAACTGCGATGAGCGACGAATTCGAGCGGGTGCGTCCCACCGAGGCAAGCCGCAACGCAGCCACCTGCCTCGCACTGGTCGGCATTCTGATCGTCGCCGGGGGCCTGCTGGCGCTGACGGCGATGGTGCTGCCTCAGATCCGCGGCCTGCTATTGGTGGCGGGAGGATTTGGGCTGTTCATCACCCTGCACTTCGTCACCTGGGGCTGGTGGCTCAGCCGTGCTCCACGCGGAGAAGATCGAGAAGCCGAGTGACGGCACAGAAGAGCGAGCGGGTTACAGAAGGCCGCGAAGGAAACGAAGGTTTGCAAAGAGCTCGTGCGATTCGATTGGGATTTGCGACAATTCCCGGAACCAGCCTTCTCCCGATTCTTCTTCGTTGGCTTCGTGACCTTCTGTGCAAAGCATCGCGCACTTCAGTGCCGCGGCCTGTTAGAAACGCCGCCGCATCTGGAGCATGCGCCGGGCCCGCTCCTGGGAATGACGCTTCTCGGCGAAGCCTGCGTCAGTGGTCGGCTTGAGGGCGTTCGCTTCTGCCAGGGTCCGTTCGGCCGCGGCGGCGTCGATGGCGTCTGCGGGCTTCGCCAGATGGGTGAGGATCGAGACGATCGAGCCCTTAATCTGCACGAAGCCGCCGTCGATGAAGTACCGCTTCGAACCGCTGCCCGTCTCGAAGCGGAGTTCCCCCGCGCCGAGACGTCCAACGGCCGGAGCGCGTCCGGGAAGCACTCCCATCTGCCCGTCGTACAGCGGGAGCACGACGGACTTCACCGGGGTGTCGACGAGCGTCGTTTCCGGCGTGACGAGGACCAGTCGGAGTTCGGTGGCAGCGATCATATTGGGCGGATGGTCGATGGCGGATGGTCGATGGATTGAGCAACACGTCGTCGATGTGTCGCTCGACCACAGTACGCGGCCGAGCGTTAACCCGCCGATTTCTTGGCTTGTTCGGCGGCTTCCTGGATGCCGCCGACGTACATGAATGCACTTTCGGGGAGGTGGTCCCACTGGCCGTCGCAGATCTCCTCGAAACTCTGGATCGATTCTTCGCGCGACGTGAACTTGCCGGCCTTGCCGGTGAACGCCTCGGCGACGAAGAAGGGCTGCGAGAGGAACCGCTCGATGCGGCGGGCGCGGTGCACCACCTGCTTGTCGTCTTCGCTCAATTCCTCGACGCCGAGGATGGCGATGATGTCCTGCAGTTCGCGGTACCGCTGGAGAATCTGCTGCACACGGCGGGCGACCTGGTAGTGCCGCTCGCCAACGATGTTGGGATCGAGGATCCGGCTCGACGAAGCCAGCGGATCCATCGCGGGATAGATGCCCTTTTCGGAGATCCGCCGCTCCAGGTAGATGAAGGCGTCGAGGTGGCTGAAGGCCGTCGCCGGAGCGGGATCGGTCGGGTCGTCGGCCGGGACATACACGGCCTGCACCGACGTGATGGCCCCCTTGTTGGTGGAGGTGATTCGCTCCTGCAACTGGCCGAGTTCGGTGCCGAGCGCCAGAATCACGTCGGCGTCGCAGATCAGTTCCGCCACGCCGGGCGCCTCGCCTGAAAAGGGCAGCGCCAGCGGATTGTCGCCCGCCAGGATGCCGCGCCCGTTCACGGTCATCATGACCGGGGCGTTCAGCCGGTGTGCCAGCTCGCGGATCGATTCTGAGCCGTGTTTCGCACCGCCGCCCGCGACGATCAGCGGCTGGCGAATCGGCGCGAGGGGCCCTTGCTGAGGCCGGCCGAGCCGGCGGGCCGAGACGCCGAGCCACAGA
>JBGTSJ010000057.1:0-2557 GCA_041940305.1 Planctomycetaceae bacterium | reverse complement strand
CGCGACATGGGCGTGGTGAACCTGCCCTCCGGCAAGCCGACCATGAACCTGACCAACGGCGCCGCCCGCGCGCTCGCCCGCCTTGTGCCCAAGGGCCATGAAGCCCACATTCACCTGACCATCACCGACGATGCCGGCCTCGCCCAGGCTTTCGTCATCATCGAGGCGTTGCCGGTTGACCGGCCCGGCGCAAAGCCGTAACCCAGATCGCCAATTTGAGCCGCCGCATCCGCGCCTTTCAGGAATCCAGATGACCCAGCCCGATCAGAACGCCGCCAAGAAGCCCAAGTCGGCTGCCGCCGAGTGGTGGGATACCTTCGTCGTCATCGTCGAGGCGTTGCTGATCGCCATCGTCATCCGCTCGTTCATCTATCAGCCGTTCTCGATCCCGACGGCCTCCATGCAGCAGACGCTGATGATCGGTGATTATTTCATCGCCAACAAATTCGTCTGGGGCTACGGCAAACATTCCTTCTCGCTCGGCCGCTACGGCAACTTCACCCTGCTCGATTTCGAATTGCCGATCTCGGGCCGCATCCTCGGGCGTGAGCCCGACCGTGGCGATATCGCCGCCGCTCTCGCGGCGCTGGACGAAGCGATGCAGCAACTCGGTGAACTGCTGCAATCGTCCGGCGGGTAGATCGGATAATTCACGCATTCCGTAGGACGGGCCTCCTGGCCTGTGTATTACCCATAAGTCAGGGGTCTGTGCTGGTCGGGGGGCGGAAGGCTTCCCAGGCCAGCGCGAAGTCGAGCATGCGGCGGTGACCGCGCCACAGGGCTTCCGCCCCCGGGGGGCCGTCGCCGCGGCGACCGTTATGCCCGCCCAGCCGGGCCAGCACGGGAATGAACTCCGAGAGCGGCGGAGGCGTCTCCGGCGGCTCGGCGTTCTTCACGATCCGCCACGCCGATTTCCATTCGGCCGCGTCGAACACCACCTCACACGGCAGTTCCGGACAGTTGCGGCCCAGCATCGTCAGATACAGGATCCGCCACGCGATCACCTTGTAGAACATCACCGCCGCCAGCAGACGCTCCCGCTTTTCCAGCTGGATCTCTTCCACCTTGCAGCCGGTCTTCAGCACGCGGAAGAACACCTCGATCGGCCAGCGGACCAGATACAGATCGACGATCCGCAGCGCCCCGGCGGGCTCGTCGACCGGCAGCGAACTGAGCAGCAGCCAGTCCAGATCGGTGCCGTCCCCGGGGCCGCCGACCTCGTTCACCAGCACCACACTGAGCGTCACCTCTCCCAGCCCGCGGCGGGCATGCGGCGGCCGGATCGTCAGCCGGGCCGACCGGACTTCCAGCGTCGCGGTGCGGGCCTTCCGCCTGGCGGTGGCCGGCAGTTCCAGCTGCCGCGTGGCGATCACATCGCCCCCGGCGACCTCCGCCCGCATCTTCTTCCACGCGTACTCACCGGCGGTTTCGTCCTGCTCCGGCAGGCTGCGGGGGATCTTGCTGCGGATCACGAATTCCGCCGGCGTGGCGTGGTCCCGGGCTTCCACGAAGATGTCGTACAGGTCGCCTTCGCGGTCGGCCAGCGAGACGATCTGCGTCTGCGGGTACTCGCCCGCCAGCTCGCAGCAGTGACGGTACCCCTCCAGCCAGCGATAGCTCTCCTTCGTTTCGATCGGGTCGTACTGCCGCTGGCGGGACCCGCCCAGGCTCTCGGGCGTGCGATCGAAGAACCCGGCCTGCAGCACGCCCAGACACAGTTTCTGCGGCGTGAAGGCGATCTGACTGTGGTCGTACAGCCCCCGCCGGTATTCCTCATTCAGGCAGCCCACATCATCGGGCGGGTGCGGGGAGTAGTCGAGTTCGGTGGTGTCCTGCACGACGCACACGACCTCTTCCCCGCCGATCCGCTCCCGCGTTGCCCGCGCATGCGCGTCGAGAATCTGCTGCGGGCGGATGTCGGGATGATCGAAGAAGCGGTAAGCGGCCTTGGATTCGTGCCACCCGTCGCAGGCGGCATTGATGCTCTGCTGCGGCTGCGAAAACAGCGTGTGCAGCAACGAGCGGGCGCGTTCATTCAACCGCCGGTCCCCCAGTTGAATCGTGTCGAATTCGCTTCGGATTGCCGCCGCCATGCTGTCCCCTCCCTCCGCTTTCCGGAAACCACAGAATCCGGAAGAAGGCCGGCGCAAATCCCGTGCCAGACTGGCTGTTTTTCTGCAATACTTGTGGGTAATAGACAGGCCGGGAGGCCCGTCCTACGGAAGGCGTGCACAACCCGGGTCAGTCCTGAGCGGAGGCGAGACGGCTCTCTAGGCGAGCCAGTTGCGCGGCGATCTCGTCGCTGAGGTCGCCGGTCGCACGGCGGGCCGCCATCCGGAAGTACAGCCGGGCCACCTTCGGCTTGTCGTCGGCCAGTGCCTGTGTACCGCGATCGAAGTACCTCCGCGCGGCCAGTTGCTGCGTGGCCTCGGCGGCAGCCTGCTGTTCAGCTATCTTCAATAACGATTCCGCTTCTCTATGCTTCTCTTCTGCTTCCCTCTCTTTGTTCGATAGAAGTTGTAGGTAGTTCATTTTAACTGCATCGGGTGCATTAACC
>JBGTSJ010000056.1:0-2863 GCA_041940305.1 Planctomycetaceae bacterium | reverse complement strand
CTAAGGCCCCCGTATGCTAAATCGTGTTAATCCAGTGCGTTACCGCGCCCCTGAAGCGGCGACGCGGCCTTCACTAGGGGCGATATAGGAGTGCCGCGCCTTGCCGCAAGGCCATGCCCCACCTAGGAATTTCACGAGGGTTCCCGAATCGGGAGTAGGAGTTCGAAGATGCGGTCTTTTGTGGTGGCACTGGCGGCGGCCGTTACGCTGGCGGGATGCGAGCAGGCACAGCTTGGCGTTGAGGACGCCTGGGTCCGTCTGCCAGCGGTGTCGAGCCGTCCGGGCGCGGCCTATTTCACCGTGAAGGGCGGGGGCGACGCGACCAGCCTGCTCGGCGTGTCGTCACCCGCGGCGGTGCGCACCGAACTGCACGAAATGAAGCATGAAGGCGGCATGATGACGATGGCGCCGATCAAGGATGTCGTTATCCCCGCCGGCGGCACCGTGAAGTTCGAACCGGGCGGCAAGCACGTGATGCTGTTCGATCTCTCGCCACAGGTCCGCGCGGGCGGCAAGATTCCGCTCCGCCTCGCCTTCGCCAATGGCAAGACGATCGAGGTGGAAGCCGAACTCCGCGCGCCGGGGCAGGAGAAGTAGATCTCTGCGCTCCTGCACAGGCTGGAGCCCAGAGTTCCACGCGATGCCGTTCCTTACTCCGCGCTCCTGCCTTCACAGGAGCGCGGATGGGTCAGAAATCCACCGACAGCGATGCCCGCACGGTCCGCGGCGCACCCTGCAACAGCGCCTGGTTGAACGCGTCATACGCCGACGCCCAGTAGCGTGCATTGGCGACGTTATCGACGCCGACGCGCAGCGTCAGCGGCTTGTCGCCCGCCGCAAAGATGTAGCGCGCGCCGACATCGACCCGCGTCCAGTCGTCCAGCTCCAGCGTATTGGCGATATTCACCGCCTGCGGCCCGGTGTGCACCACGCGCCCGGTCAGCGTCAGGCCGGGGACAAAGCCCAAATCCCATTCGGCGTTCAGATTGGCGGTATATTCCGGCACGCCCTGCGCCCGATTGCCTTCGTTCGTACCGCCCAGCGTCTCGCGCAGCTTGGCGTCGACCACCGTGCCGCCGCCGATCAGCCGCAGCCCCGGCGCAACCTCGCCCGCGAAGCTTAGCTCGATCCCGCGATTGCGCTGCTTGCCGAACAGGCCGAAAACCTGCTGGCCGCCGGTGCCGGTCGGCACCGCATAGGCGCTGGGCAGGTCGATCTGGAACAGCGCCAGGCTCGCGTCGAACCCGCCGATGCGGAACTTGCCGCCCACCTCATATTGCACCGACTTGGTCGGCGCGAGCACTTCGCCCGAATTGACCAGCAGCGGGTCGATCGGCGCGGTCGGCCCTTGCTGCAGCGCCTCGATGCGGTTGGCGAACAGCGACACGCCTGCCAGGGGCTTCACCACCACGCCGACCACGGGGGTCACCGCGCTTTCGTCGTAAATGCTGTCGAGCAGGCCGCCATTATAGGCGTTATACGCCTTCACCCGAATCGACTGGAGCCGCAGCCCGCCGGTCACGAGCAGGCGATTGTCGAACAGTCCGACCGTGTCCGACGCGAACACGCTCCACAGCCGGGTGCGGCTGATCGGGAACGGATCGTTCAGGTCGCCGCCGACAAACGCGGAAGCCGGGATCACCGCCAGCGTGGGGGCGTAGAGATTGGTCGCGAACCCCGCAAAACCCGGGCCATAAAGGAAGTCGAACGCATTGCGGTTGACCTGCCACGCGATGTTTCCGCCGAAATTCACCTCATGCGTTACCGCCTGACCCAGCTTGACGCGCAGCCCGGCCTCGACCGCCTCGTTATTGTCGGTACGCGGCACGTACAACGCGTTGCCATTGGCCGCACCCGTCGCTGCGTCGAGGATAGTGATGCCCCCGTAAATGCCGTCTTCCATGCCATCGCGCGCGCCTGCGCTCGCGTAGAACAGGGCGTTGTCCGCGACGTCATATTCCAGCCGCGCGACCCCGAACACGTCGCGCATCTCGGTATAGGTCCATGGCTGGGCATAGTTTGCGTCCGCCTCCGGCACGCGCGGCACGATAGTTGTGCCGAGGGTGACCTTGGGGCGAAGCCCATCGACCTCGACCCGCTGATAGCCAAGGTCGAGCGATGCGCGCACCCGCTCGCCGCGCCAGTCGAACGCCGCACCCAGCACGGCGGTGCGGCGGAACTCGCCGTCGATCGCGACCTCACCGCTGCGGAACGCGCCGTTGACGCGCACCCCGAACGACCCGTCACCAAAGCGGCGCGCGACGTCGAAGCTGCCGCCGAAATGCTGGTCGCCGATATAGCTGGCAGTCGCGCGAGTCAGGTCGCGCCCGGCGCGCTTGAGCTGAAGATTGACGCTCCCGCCAATCCCCGACCCGCCCGGCGCCGCGCCGTTCAGAAATGCCGATGCGCCGTTCAGAACCTGCACGCTCTCGAACAGCTCCGGCGCGACCAGCTGGCGCGGCGCGATGCCGTAGAGGCCATTCAGCCCGACATCGTCGCCGAACAACTGGAAGCCGCGGATCACGAACTGCTCCGACGCATTGCCGAACCCGTAAGTGGTGCGGATCGTCGGATCATTCTCCAGCAGCGCCCCCAGCGTCTGTGGCTGCTGATTGAGGATCAGCGCCTCATTGTACGATCGGACGGTGAACGGCACGTCCTCCACCAGCACCAGGTCGGCAAAGTAGCCTTCGCGCAGGAAGCCGCGTTCTTCCACGTCGAACAGCTGCGCCGGCGCATGTGCGAATTTCTGCACCACTTGCTCGCGGGTCAGCTTGCCTTCGTGCACCCGCTCCAGCGCGGCCACCAGCGCGTACTGCACCAGCGGCAGGCCCGACGGCGCCTGCGCGTAGGGCTTCTGCTT
>JBGTSJ010000055.1:0-2920 GCA_041940305.1 Planctomycetaceae bacterium | reverse complement strand
CGTCGCCTCCGTGCTCGCCGATCCCAAAGCCCCCGGCGCGCTGAAGGAGCGGCTGATCGGGACGCTCGGCGGCAGCACCGGGCGCGACGTGGACGCCGTGCTGGTGGGCGCCCTGGCCCGGGCGAGCTCCCCGCAGCTCTTCGATCTGATCCTCAAGCGCCCCGCGGCTTCGCTGGCCCTGATCGAGGCGATCCAGGGCGGCAAGGTACGCGTCGAGGGTCTCGGTCCCGGCAACGTGGCGCGGCTGCGCACGCATCCCGACCGGGAGGTCGCGGCGCGCGCGACGGCGCTCTTCGACAAGCTGATGCCGGTGGCGAAGGCGAAGGACGAGCTGATCGCGAAGCTGCTGCCCAAGATCGCGCAGCCCGGCGGCGACGCGGATCGCGGCAGGCAGCTCTTCACGGGCACGTGCGCCCCGTGCCACCGCCTGGGTGACGTGGGGCAGAGCGCGCTCGGTCCGCCGCTCACCGGCATGGGCGCGCACGGCCGCGCCGAGCTGCTGGCCCAGATCGTCGATCCGAACCGCGAGGTGGACCCCAGCTTCTGGCAGTGGGACGTGACGACGAAGAAGGGCGAGACGCTCGCCGGCGTGATCGCGCGGGAGAACCAGGCCGGCATCACGCTCCGGACGCTCAGCGGCGACGTGGAGCTCAAGAAGGAGGAGATCGCGACTCGCGAGAACACGCGCCGCTCGATCATGCCCGAGGGGTTCGAGACGCTCGGCGTCGAGACGCTGCGCGACATCCTCGCCTTCATGGAGGCGGAGAGCGGCGACCCGGGCTTCCGGATCGTGGACCTGCGCGAGGCGTACACGGCCGACAGCCGGCGCGGCCTGCGGGTGGAGGATGAGCGCGACGACACCGTCGGGCTGCACCGGTTCGGCACCGTGACTGTGGCCGGCGTCCCGTTCTTCCTCATGGACCCGGCGCGGTCGCCCAGCGGCACCAACATCGTCGCGCTCCACGCCGGCCCCGACCGCGGGACCCTGCTGGACCAGCTGCCGCCACGCGTCGAGATCCCCGTCACCGCCACGGCGTCGAGCCTGCATTTCCTCGGCGGCGTGGGCCGGGGCGCGTGGCCGGCCGGCGGCGACGCCGCGCGCGGGAAACCGGTGATGAAGGTGCGCGTGCACTTCGCCGACGGACGGACGGAAGAGCACGTGCTCGAGAACGGCGAGCACTTCGCCGAGCTGGGCAGCACCGCGGAGGTGCCGCGCAGCCGCCACGCCGGCGACTTCACGCGGCGCGGCCAGCTGCGCTACTTCGCGGTGAACCTCAAGTCGAAGGGGGCGCTCTCGAAGGTCGTCCTCGAGGCGATGGACGAAGAGATCGTTCCGTGCACCGTCGCGATCACCGCAGGGGCCGAGCCGGTCGCCACCTCGTCATCGCAGGCCGCCAACGGCGGCAGCGTCCAGACTCCCGGCACGCCGGGCCCGAAGGAAGGCGGGAAGGGCGACGCCCCGCTCCCCGAGACGAAGCCGATCACATGGGGCTCCGGCAAGCCGAAGGTCCTCATCGTCGCGGGCGGCAGCGCGCACGACTTCGGGCGCCACTTCGGCGAGACCGACGGGGCGACGCTGCGCGCCGCCGGGTTCGACGTCAACTACACGGAGGATCGCGACCAGGCGGCCGCCGAGATCAGGAACGCCGATGTCGCGGTGATCAGCGTCAACCGGCAGTTCTTCGACACGCCGGCCTGGCGCTCGGCGGTGATGGAGGCCGCGAAGTCCGGCAAGGGGCTCGTCATGCTGCACCCCGGGACCTGGTACGCCTTCCCGGAATGGCCCGAGCTGAACGCCGCGATCGTCGGCGGCGGCGCGCGCGGGCACGACAAGCTCGGAACGTTCACCGTCAACATCGTCAAGCCGGACCATCCCGTCGTAAAGGACGTTCCCAGCTCGTTCGAGGTGGTGGACGAGCTCTACTATCTCAATGCCGAGCCCGAGAAGATTCCTCCGGGGACGGCGGCGATCGAGGTGCTGGCGGAGACCTCGCCGAGCCAGCGCTTCAAGAAGTCGCATCCCTCCGTCTGGATCACCCGCCACTCGACGGCGCGCATCGTCGGCATCGCGCTCGGGCACGACGCCCGCGTACACGAGCATGCGGCGTTCAAGACGCTGCTGACGAATGCGGTGAAGTGGGCGAGCCAGCGAACCCGGTAGGGCGGGGCTTCAGTCCCGCGTCGCAAGTGCGGAATGGGGAGTGGGTAGTGCGGAGTAGTGCGGAGTTGGGAATGACGGAGTGCGGAGTTGGAGTTCGGAACTCGGAACTCGGAGTTGGGAGAATGGGAGTGCGGGCGTGTGAACGGGCGAGTGCGTAGCGTCCGTCGCCCCGCCTTCGCTCCTCCGAGCTACGGCGGGCAAGCCGCTCTTGCCTGACGCCTGTCGCCCGTCGCCCGAAGCCTGACAAGAACTGCAGACCGCAGACCGATCCTGACGCCCGTCGCCTGATGCCCGATGCCTGACGGCAATCGCGCCCCGCGCGCCCGACCCGGCCGCGAGCCACCAGCCGCGTGCCGCGAGCCAGTCTGCGTGTCTGCGGTCCAGACCAGTCCTGACGCCCGGCGCCCGTAGCCTGTCGCCTGACAAGAACCGCAGACTGCAGACTGCAGACTGCAGACCGAACAGTCCGGCCTACGCCGTTGCCGACCGTGACGCCTCGGGGAGACGGATGCGCTTGAAGGTGCGGATCTGATCGGCGATGGCGCGCTCGGCCGGCAGGCGCTCCACCGAGCTCGCGCCGTAGAAGCCGTTCACGCCACGGCAGTGCGTGATGATGTATTCCGCGTCGGGCGGTTCCGCGATCGGCTCGCTCGAGCTTGGGCAGGATCCCACGCTCAGCTTGCCGATCCAGATCGCGCTCGCGCTGACGGCGCTCACGCTGTTGCCCGCCGTGATCATGTCGATCACGCCGTTTCTGCG
>JBGTSJ010000054.1:0-3838 GCA_041940305.1 Planctomycetaceae bacterium | reverse complement strand
CCACCGCCAACTACATCGTGGTGTCGTCGCTGATGGCCCCGGTGATCGTCGAGCTCGGCGCGGCGAACGGCGTACTGATACCGCTGATCGCGGCGCACCTGTTCGTCTTCTATTTCGGCATCATGGCCGACGTCACGCCCCCCGTGGGGCTCGCCTCCTTCGCGGCAGCGGCGGTTTCGGGCGGCGATCCGATCAAGACGGGGTTCACGGCGTTCTTCTACTCGCTGCGCACCGTGCTGTTGCCGTTCATCTTCGTCTTCAACACGGATCTGCTGCTGATCGACGTGACGTGGGTTGGCGCGATCTGGATCTTCATCAAGGCCACGCTCGCGATGCTGATCTTCGCCGCTGCGACGCAGGGCTTTTTCATGGTTCGCTCACGTCTGTGGGAATCGGCGGCACTGCTGCTCGTCACCGTCATGCTCCTGAGGCCGGGCTACTTCCTCGATCAGGTCCAGGCGCCCTATGATCAGGTTCCTCCGACGCAGCTCTTCGAGGCGGTAGCGGAAGAGCCGGACGACGCCGAGATCAGGCTCGTGATCAGAGGTCCGAGCTTCGACGATCCGGACGTTACCCTGGAGCGCACGCTCGCCTTCAGCCTTGGTGCCGCCGGCGCATCGGCCGAGGAACGCTTTGCCGACGCAAGCGGTCTCGAGGTGACCATGGAGGGAGACCGCGCCATCCTGACCGAGCCCTTCGACCTCAACAGCCTTGCCGGGAAGACGCTCGGCGAGATGGACTTCTACGCCGACCAGCCGGTCGTCATCGAGGCGGTCGAGGTAGCCGCCGAGCGTTGGCCGAAGGAGGTGTTCTACATTCCCGCGTTCCTGCTCCTGCTGATCGTGATGATGGTGCAACGCCAGCGCGGCGGGACGCTGGCAGGAAATCCCTATCCGAAGACGGCGTAAGGGAGGCGACGATGTATAAGAACATTCTCGTTGCAATCGATCTGGGTGATCCCGGCCCCGAGGTTCGCACGCTGGGCACGGCGGTCGAGTATGCCAGGGCTTTCGGCAGCCGCCTGCATGTGCTGACCGTTGTGCCGGATTACGGCATGTCGATCGTCGGCGGCTTCTTTCCGAAAGGTCATGAACAGGAGGCGATCGCCCATGCCGACAAGGCGCTGCACGATTTCACGAAGGAGCACGTGCCGTCCGACGTGAAGCACCGCCACATCGTCGGCCACGGTTCGATCTACCGTCAGATCCTGCACTATGCAGGCGTGGTCGAGGCCGATCTGATTGTGCTGACCGCCAGCCGTCCCGGGCCTGAGGACTATCTCATTGGGCCCAATGCCGCGCGGGTGGTACGCCACGCCCGGATTTCTGTCCTCGTGGTCAGGTCCTAGCGATCGATTGGTTTCTCAAAGCCATTCGGCGCGCGGCCGATCGAAGCCGCGCGCCAGATTGTTGTCAGCGCGGTTTTCTCCCGACACCAGGAAAATCGGCCCCGACGCCGGATTGGCGAGCGGCCGCGTGGAAAGGCGGGCGCGGTTTGCCGGATGCTCCGGATCGCGGATGAACCGCGCCGTCGCCGGTGCGTAGCGGATGGCCAGCACCGCAACCCCGCTCCGGCTCGCCGCCGGCGGATCGTCGAAGCTGTGGACGGTGGCAGTCACCGTTCGGCGCGCCACGTCGACATGAAGCCGTAGTTCGGCGCCGGCGCATGGTTCGAGCGGCAGGTCGGACCCAGTTGCCGGCAGACCGCCTTCCGGCAGCACGATGTCTGTCTCGACGAGCAGGATGTTGTCGCCGACCGCCGGGCGCACGAGATCGGCCACCGCCGGGTCCTCGCAGATACCGAGAAAATCCCATGCCGGCAGCATGGACCCCGCGACTGACCACGGATTGTGCACGTTCCACAACAGCGCCGGGTTCACGTCGGCGCCCATGGCCTGTTGGACGATATGCAGGCATGCCTCCACGATATCCGGCGGTGCCGGCACGGCTGTGTCGTCGCCGGTTTTCCCGGCAGTCCTCACGACGCGTTCCTCTCCGAGGCAGGTCTCGCGAAAGCTCCTCCCGATCGCGTGACCGTCGAGCCGTCGGCCGATCACCACCAGCCGCGTTGCGCCGGGCTCCCCGCTCGCTGGCCAGAGCGGATGGAACAGCGGGCCGACGCCCTGGACGAGCACCGGACCATCCTCGACGGCTGCGACGCCCTTGATGCGCAGGATGTTCTCGCCCTGTGCCTGGACAAGCAGTTGAAGCCAGATTTCGAGGTCGTTCCGCGATACCGTCCCTTCGGCTTCCACGATCACGCTCCCGATACCGTCGGTGTGCGGCGCCGCGTCCATCGACGGGAGACAGTGAAACGGCGATGCCTCCATCGGCCCGGCATCGGCAATTCTCTGCGCCAGCGCATCGGGGTCACCGGCGTCGAAACGCTCCGCTTCCGGATTCAGCTCGTCGAGCAGTGCCGCAACCGCCTGCTGGTCAGCGGCACTCGCAAGGTCCGTCTTGGTGACGTAGAGCATGTCGGCAAGCGCAATCTGGTCGCATGCGTCGTTGGTCGTCGTTCCGCCGCGCCCCGTCGAGATGGCATCGACGGTCGTGACGACCGGGCCGGGAAGGAAGAACCGCCTCACGTCACTGTCGGAGCGCAGCAATTGCAGGATCGGGATCGGGTTCGCCAGCCCCGACGTCTCGACGATCACCGGTCCGGAAAATCCAGCCGCCGCGCGCATCGTATCCTGGGTGAGGTCCAGCAGGCTTTCACGAAGATCGCCGCTCACCTGGCAGCACAGGCACCCCGAAGCCAGAAGCACCACGTCCTCGTGCACCTCGCGGACGATCGCGTGATCGACGCCGATGTCGCCGAACTCGTTGACCAGAACCGCGGCGCCGGACAGCTCTCCGCTTTTGAGAAGCGCGTTGAGAAGTGTCGTCTTGCCGCTGCCCAGCGCCCCGGTGAGGATGATGACAGGCATCCTGCCATCAGCGGCTTCGGCATCCCGCGCCGACGTCTCTCCGGTGGGAGCGAACAGGTTCACCCGTCCGCCCTTCTCAGTTCGGGTAGTCGTAGGTGGCGCGGATATAGAAGTAGTGGCCCACGCGCCGCATGCTGCTGGGCAGAGACTTCGGATGGCAATTGTGCCGGAACGCCACCCCCTCGACGAGGCTCGGGCGCCGCTTGTCGCCATCTTCTCCCACCACGACGGGAGAAAGCGTCAGAAACTCCTCGTCGATCAGCTTCTCGGCAAGCATGTGCGCATAAAGGCGCGGCCCGCCTTCGCACAGCACCGTATGGATGTCGTAGTCGCTCGCCAGGAGTTCGAGGAGCTTCGGCAGGTCGACGAGCTTCTCGCCAAGCACGACGATCGACACGTTGGCCGGGAATCCCTTCGCTCGCGCGGTCTTTTCGCCCATCGCCGTCGTCGCGATCAGCACTGGAAAACCCTGGCGGATCGCTTCGGTCGTCTCCGGAATGTCGCCGTCGAGCGAGACGATGCAGTGAAGCGGTTGCGCGGCACGCCGCTCGAGGGTCCTGAGCTCTGCGAAATAGCCCTTCGCGGCTTCCGGGAAAATGTGGTCCGCCGTCCACAGATGGTGCGGTTCTGCCTTCAGCGTCATGTCGCCGATCAGGATAGCATCCGCCCGAGCGCGCAACAGTGCCATCAGCCAGCGGTCGTGCTTGTCGTAGCCAGCCACCGGCCCGCCGGAGTTGAAGCCTTCCTCGATGAACGACACGCGCCCGTCTCGCGACACGACGAAGTTCGAATAGACATAGGGGCGGTCCGTGCGCGGGGGAATATTCCACGACCCGCCATAGACATCGGCATATTTCGCCGGCAGGCGAAGTCCTTCGACCGGCTTTTCCTCGAACAGCAACTCGAACG
>JBGTSJ010000053.1:0-5824 GCA_041940305.1 Planctomycetaceae bacterium | reverse complement strand
GCATCCCTTGCGACTGTTCACCAAACTCGGCTATCGGAACTAAGCGAAAGCCCTGAGTTCGCCGCGACGGAGCCTCACGTCAGCGGTTAAGGGAGATTCCGGAGAATCTTTCCAGAATCCGTTTGCCCCTTTTTGAAGCCGACCTATGTTTTTGTGCCTTCCGAATCGGGCCGCCAAGACTTGCGACTTCCCACCGGCCTGCCGGGTCGCTGCGAACCCTTCGCAGCACACACACCCGGCGGCCAACACACCCACCGTGAGAGTGCCCGCCATGACCCAGACCGCCTGCGCCGTCGCTGCGCGCCCCGAGTCCCGCCGCCCCTGCCTCGCTTCCGTCGCCGCCGCACTCATGCTCAACGTGGCGATGTTCCTCAATATCTTCGTCCTGCAGACGTGACCGGAACGCGTGCTCGCGCCCGGCTGAGAGAACTGCGACGATCGTCGTCCTGAGTTCCGTCTGTCGTTCGCGCGATGCCCGCTGTTCCAATCGACCGCGCCGCCTGCGGAGCTGATGTGACCTCCCGTGCAGTCGGTGCATTCCGGTGCGGCCGTATGGCCCCGCATCGGTCCTCCCGCCCCCGGCCAGTGTGACGCCTGGCCGGGGTCTTTGCGTTTACGCCCCCCCAAAAAACGAGCGGAGGGGTTCAACCCCGCCGCCCCGTCCTCGCTAATCCGGATCCTGCTCCGCCTCCGCCCACGCCCGCGCCACCCCGTCCTCATCGATCTCGACGTGCACCACATGCGGGTGACAGCACACCGGACAGTCCTCCACATATGACTGCCGCGACCCGCCGCTGAGATCCACCGGCACAACAATCTCCTCGCCGCAGGAGTCGCAAACGTAGCTGGCTTCGTCCGCATTCATACTGCTGTCTCGTTGGGAAAACCACAGTATATCGCGAGCGACACGCCCCGATGAGCGGCGGAGTTCAACCCCGCCGCCCGTCGCGTATGATGCGCTGGTGAACGCCACCGCCCCCCCGACTCTCCCCATCGATCACGTCCTGCCGGACGTCGTCGCCGCACTGCGCCAGCACAACGCCGTCGTCCTCCGCGCTCCGGCCGGCGCCGGCAAAACAACCCGCGTCCCCCCCGCCCTCCTCGATGCCCCGCTCGGCGACGGCCGCATCATCATGCTCGAACCCCGGCGGCTCGCAGCGCGCACGGCCGCCGCCCGCATCGCAAACGAACGCAACTCGCGCGTCGGCGATCTCGTCGGTTACCAGGTCCGGTTCGATGAGCGGGTCAGCCGTCACTCCCGCATCGTCGCGATCACCGACGGTATCCTCCTCCGGCGGCTGCAGTCCGATCCTTTCCTGGAAGGGATCGACGCCGTCCTGTTCGACGAGTTCCACGAGCGCCGCCTCGACAGCGACCTCGCGCTCGGCATGGTCCGCCGCGTCCAGCAGACGGTCCGGCCCGACCTGAAGATCGTCGTCATGTCGGCCACCCTCGACCCCGCCCCCATCGCCCAATGGCTCGGCAACTGTCCGATCATCGAAAGCCAGGGACGCACGTTCCCCGTCGAGATCGAGTACTCGCGAGGCCACGATCGCCGCCCCCTCCCGCAGCGCGCCGCCGAGGGAGTCGCCCGCGTGCTGCCCGGTACGCCCGGCGACGTCCTCGTCTTCCTGCCGGGCGTCGGTGAGATTCGCCGCACGGAGCGAGAACTCGAACCGCTCGCTCGCCGCCTCGATCTCGCCGTAATGCCCCTCTTCGGCGACATGCCGGCCGAGGAGCAGGACCAGGTGCTCGCCCCCAATCCCCGCCGCAAGATTGTCCTTGCGACGAATGTCGCCGAGACCTCCGTCACCATCGACGGCATCACCGCCGTCGTCGACACCGGCTACGCCAGGGTCATGCAGTTCGATCCGCACGTCGGCCTCGACCGGCTCGAACTCACGCCGATCTCGAACGCATCCGCCGACCAGCGCGCCGGCCGCGCCGGACGCACGCAGCCAGGTCATTGTCTCCGGCTGTGGGACGAAGCCGCTCATCGCGCCCGTCCCGACTACGAATCCCCCGAAATCCGCCGGCTCGACCTGGCCGGACCCGTGCTGCAACTCCGCTGCTGGGGAGAATCCGATGTCCTCGCCTTCCCCTGGTACGAGACCCCCGCCCCGGATTCCATTGCACAGGCCAACCGCCTCCTCCAGCGGCTGGGCGCGCTCAGCAACGACGATGTCACGGACGTCGGCCGCGCAATGGTCCGCCTCCCCGTTCATCCACGCCTGTCACGACTGCTGCTCGCAGGGGTCCGACTCGGCATTCCCGGCCGCGCTGCACTTTGCGCAGCGTTGCTCTCAGAGCGGGACCCGTTCCACCGCGGCGGCGGACCTGGATCACCCGCCACGCGACCGCACGTGTCGCAGTCCGACGTCGTCGACCGCGTCGCCGCATTCGAAGAGTTCGAACAGCGCGGACAGACCGAAACGCATCTCGGCTCGTTGAACATCGGAGCAGCCCGGTCGATCCAGCGCGTGCGGGATCAGCTGCTCAGGCTGCTGGGTGATGAGCACATCATGGATGCAATGGATTCAATGGAGCAGCCCCTCCCCTCCGGCCCCTCGCCCCGCCCGGCGCCGCTGAACGAGCGACCGCCTCAGCGCGGAGAGAGGGGAGATAACGACGAGCAGCTCATGCGCGCGCTCCTCGCCGGATTCCCCGACCGCCTCGCCCGCCGCCGCGACGTCGGCAGCGACAAGGGAGTCATGGTCGGCCAGCGCGGCGTCCGGCTGAGTCCCCGATCGCTGGTGACCACCGCCGAACTCTTCCTGTGCATCGACGTCGACGGGGCCGCCAGCGACGCTATCGTCCACCAGGCCTCCGCGGTCGAGAGAAAGTGGTTGCCCCCCGAACTGTTGCGTACGGCCGACGAACTCTTCTTTCATCCGTCACAACGTCAGGTCACGGCCCGCCGCCGCACCTACTGGGACGACCTGCTGCTCGACGAGTCCCCCGCCCAGGTGCCGCAGTCGGACGAGGCAGCCGAACTCCTCTTCCAGGCCGCCGTCCCGCAATGGGACCGCGTGTTCCCCGGCGGGGACGATGTCCTCACAACATTCATCAACCGCGTCCGCTCCCTCTCGTCGTGGATGCCGGAAGCCGGCCTCCCCTCGCTCGATCACGATCAACTGCACTCGGTACTCCGCGAACTCTGCCGCGGACGCCGCTCGTTCGCCGAACTGCAGAAGGCCCCCTGGCTCGCCGCGGTGCAGGGCCTGCTCAGCTACGAACAGTTGCGCCTGCTCGACCGGGAGGCGCCCGAGCGGATCGCCGTCCCCAGCGGCAACCGCATCCGCCTGGAATACGAACCCGGCCGCCCGCCGGTCCTCGCCGTTCGCATCCAGGAGGTCTTCGGCCTCCGCCAGACGCCCCGCATCGCCGCCGGACGAGTCCCCGTCCTGCTGCATCTCCTCGCCCCCAACATGCGCCCCCAACAGGTCACCGACGACCTCGAAAGCTTCTGGGCCAACACCTACGAAGTCGTCCGCAAAGAACTCAAACGCCGCTACCCCAAACACTCTTGGCCCGAAGATCCCCTCGCCGCCGAACCCACCAGCCGCCCCAAATCCTCCCGCAAGCCCTGAAACCGAATTCAACGAAACCCATCCGCGAAAATCCGCCAAATCCGCGTCATCCGCGGCCCCCCTTCCCCCCCGACGATTTTGCAACCCCCCCACCACCCGGGTAGACTGACACACTCTCAACCGACCCCGCCCCAGGAGCCGTCCTTATGAGTCGTTCGAGCTCATCCCGCCGAGACTTCCTCAAGACCACCACCGCCGCGGCCGCCGGGGCAATGCTCCCCTACTGGTACACCAGCGAGTCCAGCCGCGCCTTCGGTTACCAGAGTCCCAATGAGCGGCCGCTCCTCGGCTGCATCGGCACCGGCGACCGCTGGAAGGGAGTCGGCCCCGCGGCGATGCGGTTCTCCAACTGCGTCGCCGTCTGCGACGTCGACGCCGACCACATGGGAGAAGGCCGCGACATCTCGAAGGCGGAGAACGAGAAGCACGGCACGAGCGGCGAGATCGCCATGCACGAGGACTACCGCGCGATCCTCGACGATCCGCAGGTCGAAGTCGTCACGATCGTCACCCCCGACCACTGGCACAGCAAGATCGCCATCGAGGCCATGCAGGCCGGCAAAGACATTTACTGCGAGAAGCCCCTCACCCTCACCATCATGGAGGGCAAGCAGATCATCAAGGTGCTCGAAGAAACCGAACGCGTGTTTCAGGTCGGCACCCAGCAGCGGAGCGAAATGGGGAACCGCTTCCTCACCGCCATCGCCCTCATCCGCGACGGCCGCATCGGCGAAGTCAAAAAGGTCACCTGCGACATCGGCGGCGCCCCGCAGAGCGGCTCGATCCCCGTCGCGGACGTGCCGACAAGCCTCAACTGGGAGAAATGGCTCGGCCAGGCGCCGCTCGTCGACTACCGCTTCAAGGACAACGGCAGCCGCTGGGGGAACTCGCGCTGCCATTACGAGTTCCGCTGGTGGTACGAGTACTCCGGCGGCAAGATGACCGACTGGGGCGCGCATCACGTCGATATCGCGCAGTGGGCCATCGACCAGAACGGCCCCGACCAGGGACCCTCCTCCATCGAAGGCGTCGCCAAACACCCGGTCCCCTTCGAAAACGGCTGGCCCATGCTCGACGACCAGTACAACACGGCCCACGAGTTCGACATCACCGTGATGTTCCCCAACGGCGTCGAGATGCACATCGTCAGCGGTTCGCCCGACGGCAACGGCATCCTCTTCGAGGGGACGAAAGGCCGCTTCCACGTCAGCCGCGGCGACCTCAAGGGCAAGCCCGCCGAAGACCTCGCCTCCAATCCTCTGCCCGACGGACTGATTCAGGAGATCTACGGCGGCAAGGAGCCCGGCGACCACATGCGCAACTTCTTCGACTGCGTGAAGTCGCGCGAGAAACCGATCTCCGACGTCTGGACGCACCACCGCGCCATGACAACCTGCCACCTCGCCAACATCGCCATCCGCCTCGACCGCAAACTCGAGTGGGACCCCGTTGCCCAGCAGATCATCAACGACGACGAAGCCAACCAGTGGCAGACCCGCGAACAGCGCCAGGGATATGAGATCGACGTGACCGTCTAGCCCCGATCGACAGTGGACAGTTCACAGTAGACAGTGAATAGCAGCGGCAGACCTTACTGTGAACTGTCTACTGTAAACTGTGAACCGGTCACGCCGTTTCCATGTTTGCCGCCTCTTCCAACCCCAACTCCCGAATCGCCTGTTCGCGAATCACGAACTTCTGGATCTTCCCCGTCACGGTCGTCGGGAACTTCTCGACGAACTGCACGTAGCGCGGCGTTTTGAAGTGGGCGAGTTCGGCCCGGCAGAAGTCGCGCACCTCATCCTCGGTCAACGTCCGCCCCTGCCGCACGCGAATGCAGGCGAGCACTTCCTCGCCAAACTTCCGGTCCGGAACGCCCACGACCTGCACGTCCTCGACGGCCGGATGCTGGTACAGCCGCTCCTCGACTTCGCGCGGATAGATGTTCTCGCCGCCGCGGATGATCAGGTCCTTCAGGCGACCGGTGATACGGTAGTAGCCGTTGGGCTCGCGCATCGCGAGGTCGCCGGTGTGCAGCCAGCCTTCCGCGTCGATCGCCTCCGCGGTCTTCTCGGGCATGTTGTAATACCCCTGCATCACGCAGTGCCCGCGGACGCACAGCTCGCCCGGCTGGCGGTCGGGGAGTGATTCCCCCGTGGCCGGATCGACGACTTTGACTTCCAGCCCCGGCAGCGGACGGCCTACGGTGCCGACGCGGAGTTCGATCGCGTCGT
>JBGTSJ010000052.1:0-7100 GCA_041940305.1 Planctomycetaceae bacterium | reverse complement strand
ACGGATCACCCGCCCCCCCGGCTACAATCAACAACCGTCCGCCGACCGTCTCCATCCCGCGCCTGCCAATCGCATACGCCGACACCATGCTCCACCACCTCGCGCTCGTCCTGACCGCCCTCTCGCTCGCCTGCTCCGCTGCCACCCAGGCCGCCGACCCCATCAAGGTCCTCATCGTCGACGGCCAGAACAACCACGACTGGGAGCGCACCACTCCCTACCTCAGGCAGATGCTCGAGCGGACCGGACGCTTCACCGTCTTCGTGGTCACCACCCCCCCGCAGGGAGGCACGCCTGAGCAGTGGAACGGATTCCGCCCGCAGTTCGCCGACTACGACGTCGTCCTCAGCAACTACAACGGCGAGACCTGGCCCGAACAGCAGCGGCAGGCCTTCGAGGCCTTCGTCCGCGAAGGAGGGGGCGTCGTCAACGTCCACGCCGCCAACAATCCCTTCGGCGACTGGCCCGCCTTCAACGAGATGATCGGCCTCGCCTGGCGTCCCGCCGACTTCGGCGACCGGGTCACACTCAACGATGAGGGAGAAGAAGTCCGCACCGGCAAAGGAGAGGGCCCCGGCGCCGGCCACGGCAGCCAGCATCCCTACTCCGTCGTCACCCGCGACCGCAAGCACCCGGTGATGGAGGGCCTCCCCGCCGAGTGGATGCATCCGCAGGATGAGCTGTACCACGGCCAGCGCGGCCCCGCCGCCAACATGCAGATCCTCGCCACCGCCTTCGCCGACCCCACCACCGGCGGCACCGGCGCCCACGAGCCGATGGTCTGGTGGATCCCCTTCGGAGAAGGCAATGTCTTCACCACCGTCCTCGGCCACGTCGGCCGCGGCCAGCCCGAAGAAACCTGGCCCATGCGCTGCCAGGGCTTCCAGGCGATCGTCACCCGCGCCTGCGAATGGGTCGCCACCGGCGAAGTCACCATCCCGCTGCCGGAGAAACTGCCCACCGCTGAAGAAGTCAGCCTCGCTCCGTAGTCAGCCGATTTCCGTCTTAACTTCATCCCGCCAGTGCCTGCATCTGCGCCGCCGCTCCGCATCGCCACCCGCTCCAGCCCGCTCGCACTGTGGCAGTCGGAGCACGTCGCGGGGTTGCTCCGCGCAGCCGACCCCTCACGTGCGATCGAACTCGTCCACGTCTCCACCAGCGGCGATCAGGACCGCCTGCAGCCGCTCGCGAGCTTCGGCGGCCAGGGCGCCTTCACGCGCGAAGTCCAGCGCGCCGTCCTCGACGGCCGCGCGGACCTCGCGGTCCACAGTCTCAAGGACCTCCCAACGGAATCGACTTCCGGCCTCACCCTGGCTGGAGTCCCCGAGCGGGCGCCGCGCTTCGACGTACTGGTCTTCCCCCGCGGGACCAGTCTCGCCTCCATCGCTGCGCTCCCGTGCGGCGCACGCATCGGCACCGGCAGCCTCCGCCGCCGTGCCCAGTTGCTGCATGCCCGCAGCGATCTCGTCCTGTGCGACATCCGCGGCAATGTCGAGACTCGACTCCGCAAACTGGACGAGCGCGAATTCGATGCCATCGTTCTGGCTGAAGCCGGGCTGCGAAGGCTTGAACTGGATAACCGCATCGGTCTCATCCTGTCGCCTCCGCTCATGTATCCCGCGGTCGGACAGGCCGCCATCGGCATCGAATGCCGCACGGACGACCTCGAGACCCGATCCGTCCTTTCCAACATCACGGATGCCGTCACGCTGACAGAGGTCACGGCCGAGCGCGCCTGCCTGCGCGAGCTCCGCGCCGGCTGCCATGCCCCGGTCGGCGTCTGGGCGCAGGTGGGTGACGGCCGGATGCAGGCGGAAGGAGTGGTCCTCGCGGCCGACGGCTGCCAGCGCATCCAGGCCAGCGCCGCGGGCAACCTGGACGCGCCGGAGCAGATCGGTCGGGAACTGGCGTCGAAGCTGTTCGCGATCGGTGCACAGGAACTGATCAGTGGGGCAACCGACGTCTGACTTCCAACCTCGGAGGCGCTGATGGCGAGAACTCTCCGATACGCTGTCTTGCTCTCGTGTTGCGGTCTGGTGCTCAATACGTGCATCGTCGCAGCAGAGACCGGCGGCTTCGCATCGCATCCGCCTCAGCGTCCGCTGCCCAAGCCGGCCACGCCCCGTTCTGCCGAGGAGGGACCGCGACTGTACGTCGATCCTGTGCAGGGAGACGATGCGGCCACCGGCGACCAAGACGCTCCCTGGCGGACATTGCAGCACGCACTGCGGCAGTTGCGGCCCGGCGACACGCTCGTCCTGCGCGGCGGGGTGTACTATGAGCAGACGGCGCTGGTCCGCTCCGGCACCGCCGAATCGCCCATCACCATCGAGTCGGCTCCGGGCGAACTGGCGATTCTCGACGGTGGGCTCCGTGAATTCTTCGAGGAACCCGCCTCGGCCTGGATTCCTTTCGACGACGGCGCTGAAGGCGAGTATGTATCGACCCGCACGTTCCCGCATGCGGATTCCCGCCGCCCGCCGGGGCAGTTTCTCCCGGCCGCCTGGGAGCCGATGTGGGGCATCGAGCACGAGCGGCCGCTGGCGTTGGGGAATTTCGGCGACTCGATGACGCCGCTTCATGGGTACCGGCTGGCTGTCGATCTCCGCTCGAACAATGAACTGTGGATCGGCGGCAAGCAGGAAATGCGCGACACCGGGCTCTACTGCGGGCCCGGACTCTGGTTCAATCGCGAGACGGGCCGCATTCACATCCGACTCGCGCACCACCGGCTCGACGGCCTCGGCATTAACGCCTATCGCGGTGAAACCGATCCGCGCCGGCTGCCGCTGGTTGTCGCAGTCGGGTTCGGCGAAGAGGTCCTGAGACTGACGGGCATCGACCACGTCCGCATTCGCGACATCGTGCTTCGGGGAGCGACCGGCAGTCCGATGATCAGCCTGTACGGCTGCCGCAACGTCGAACTGGACGGCCTGACGGTCTACGGCGGTTTCCCGGCGCTGTTGATCAACGCGTCACAAGATGTGCGCGTCGTCGATTCGGCCTTTCGCGGATTGGCCGCGCCCTGGACGTCCCGCGCCCACATGAAATACCGCGGCACCGCCTCGTACCAGATCGTGCTTCGCGACGACCAGCCGCGTAATGCGGACATCGAGTTCGTGCGCTGCGAGTTCACCGACGATCACGATTTCGCCTATCTGCGGTATGTCACGAATCTGCAGTTCCATCACAACTTCGTGGACAACTTCAACGACGACGGCCTGGAGTGCGGCCCCAAGCTGCGCGATCATTCGATGTTCATCTTCCAGAACCGCATCGGACGCTGCCTCATTCCGTTAACGCAGCACGAGATCGAGGCGGACGAATCGCCGATCGACCATGACCCGGAGTCCGGTGCGTTCATCTACCGCAACGTGTTCGACATGCGGGGCGGAGTGTACAAGGGCCCGCCCGAGTCCCCCGACCCGACCGGTGCGTTCCTCCGCCAGGAAGGACATCTCGTCGGCGACCATGGCAGTCCCGTCTGGAATGTGATGCGCGTCTATCACAACACCTTCCTGAGAGACACGCCCGTCTTCCGCGATTACTACCTGTTCGGTTTGGGAGCGCAGGGTCTGCGCCAGAACGAGCGGGACGTCTTCAACAACGTGTTCGTGCAGACCGGCCAGCTTCCCGGAGTCGGCTTTGCGGGAATCGAGCAGGCCGGTCCCCTGCGGGCAGGGGGCAACATCATCTGGAGCCCGGCTGCGGAGGCCGCCGCTGACGACGATCACTTCGCATCGTTCCGGAAATCCCGATTATTCGCCGACAGCCGTTCGCACTACGAGCCGGGATGGACGACGGAGGATCGCGCCGTCGATCCGGGATTCAACCTGCTTTCGGCCGACTCGATCGTGGACCTGCGGTTGCAGAGCGGAAGCGCCGCGATCAATGCCGGGATCCCTCTCCCGGCTGAATGGCCGGACTCGGTCCGCCCCCTGGATGCCGGCCCTCCGGATATCGGCGTGCTCCCATTTGGCGCCGAAGCCTGGGGCGTCGGAGTGCGCGGACGCATCCCCCTGTTCGGCACGCAACCCGAGTGAGGGCAGCTTCTGCCACACCGGCGTCATGGCGTCGTCGGGTCAACCCGAACGCCGGCCTGCTGCACCGCACGTTCCCCAATCTGCAGGTTGCCGCTCTCGGCGTCCGCGAACATGGGATTCACGCCGTAGAAGCCGCCAGACTCTCGAACGGGCAATTGCACAAGGCGGGTCGTCTGCTCAGGACGGTCCAGGCAATACCAGACATTGCCGGCGAACGTGAAAGTTTCGGGCGACGTCCCTCCGCCGACGTTCACGGCCGTCCGCACTTCGTCCGAACGGAACGCCACGATGTTGCGCTCGAACCGTCCGTTCCGGCACGCCACGAACGCCGCGTCCTGGTTCTCCTGCAGGATCCGCAGCAGCCACCGCGTGGGACGATAGATCGTATTGTGACGCACTACGGCCCCGTCGACCCCCACGAACGCAATCGGCGCCATCGAGCCGATGAATGTGCAGTCCTCGACCGTGATGTCCCTCGCTTCGTATCCCTGCGGCTCCGGTCGGAAGTACGCCAGTCCCGTGCTGCCCCCGATATTGATGCCACGGCCGCCGGCGTTCTCAAACCGGCAGCGTCGAATGACAATGTCGAGGCTTCCTCCTTTCGCCTGCACGCCGTTGGAGCCGTCGGCGCCCTCGCGGAACACGCAACCCGCGACGACTCCGCCGTGGCAGCCGACCATGTCGATCGCCGAACCGCCGTCGCCCCAGCGGGCGAAGCGGCAGTCCTCGATGCGGAAGTCGTCAACGCCGGAGAGCTTGAGCCCGTCCCGGTTCCCTGCCGGCCCAATGTCGTGCACGTCGAGACCCGAGAGCGTCAGATGATGTGCGGGCGAGTCTTTCGTTTCGCCGTCATCGATGTTGAGACCGTTTCCTTCCGCGCCCGTCAGCACCAGGTTGCGAAGCGCGACATGGGCGGGGTTCGACAGGTGCAGGCAGTTCCCGCCCCCTCTGATCACCGGCGGATCAGCGGGATCGGCCGCCTCAATGATGATCGGGGCGTCGTCGGCGCCCTGAAGCGTCCCGCAATGCAGTCCGCCGCGGTATTCGCCGGGAGCGATGCGAATGATGTCGCCCGGGCCGGCGTCCGCCAGGGCGTCGGCCAACGCGCGGCTGGTGGAGACCTGAACGACTCGTTCGGCTCTGACCTCCAGGTCGCCGATGAGCAGCAGTCCCAGCGCCGCGAACGCCGCAACACCGGACACGTGTACGCGGGGCACAGGCATTTTCGACTCCGCTGATAACAACGACCGACTTCCATGCAGTGTGGCCGAATTCCCGACCGAGGCAAAGCGAAAGCGGCACAGGCAGGACTGCCTGTGCCGCTCTGATTGAAACGTCATACGCGAGACTCGCTCGCAACTCTGAGCCTGCAGATCAGCCCTGCGACTCGGATTCGCCTTCTTCCGCTCCCACAGCGGCCAGCGCGGGGACTTCGGCGGTGTCGGCGCCTTCCTCGTAGGCGCCGGTGAAGTCGAGCTGCTGTTCTTCGCCCACAGTCTTCACCGTGATGCGAATCACGTTCTTTCCTTCGAATTGGCCGCGGAGGAGTTCTTCCGACAGCGGATCCTCGATGTACATCTCCACCGCGCGACGCAACGGACGCGCGCCGTAGTCGGTATGCTCGCGCTCCCCTTCCCCGCGGCTCTTGCTGATGACGAACTCCTTCGCCTCCTCGGCGAGATCAACGCGGATGCCGCGCTCCCGCAGGCGCTCGCGCACCTTCGACAGTTCAATATCCACGATCATCTTCATGTTCTCGTCGGTCAGCTTGTGGAACACGATGATTTCGTCGAGACGGCCGATGAACTCGGGCTTGAACACGCGGCTGATCTCGGCCATCACGTCGCGCTTCATCCGTTCGTAGCTGGCCTCCTCGTTCGCCGTCGCCTCGAAGCCGAATCCGCCGCTGGCGATCGACTTCGCGCCGACGTTCGTCGTCATGATCAGGATGGTGTTCTTGAAGTCCACCTTGCGGCCGAAGCTGTCGGTCAGGTGTCCCTCTTCCATGATCTGCAGCAGCATGTTGTAGACGTCGGGGTGCGCCTTCTCGATTTCGTCGAGCAGCACCACGGCGTACGGACGCCGGCGGATCCGCTCGGTGAGCTGGCCCCCCTCCTCGTATCCGACGTATCCCGGCGGAGCGCCGATCAGCCGGCTGATGTTGTGCCGTTCCTGGTATTCGCTCATGTCGATCTGAATGAGGGCGTCCTCATCCCCGAACATGAACTCGGCCAGCGTCTTTGCCAGCAGCGTCTTGCCGACGCCGGTGGGACCGCTGAACAGGAAGGTGGCCGTCGGGCGCTTGGGGTCCTTCAGACCGCTGCGGCTGCGACGGACGGCTTTCGCCACCATCTTGATCGCCTCCTCCTGGCTGACGACCCGCTTGTGCAGCTCCTTCTCCATTTCGAGCAGGCGGACAGTGTCCTCACTGGAGAGCCGCGTGAGCGGCACGCCAGTCATCTTGGCGACGACCTCGGCGATCACCTCGGCATCCACGACGCCGTCGGTCTCCTTCGACTTCTGCCGCCACTCGCGGTTGATCTGTTCCTTGCGCCGCTTGAGCTTGTCGGACGAATCGCGGAGGCTGGCCGCCTTCTCGAAGTCCTGATTCGCGACCGCCTCTTCCTTCTGGGCGTTCAGCCGCTCGATCTCCTCTTCGATGTCCTTGAGGTCGGGCGGGCGGACCATCGACTTCAGCCGGATACGCGCTCCGGCCTCGTCGATGACGTCGATCGCCTTGTCCGGCAGGCAGCGGGCCGTGATGTAACGGCTCGACAGCTCGACCGACTTCTCCAGCGCATCGTCCGTGTACTGCACCCTGTGATGGCTTTCGTAACGGTCGCGCAGCCCCTTGAGGATCTCAACCGTCTGCGACTTCGACGGCGGATCGACCATCACCATCTGGAACCGGCGCTCCAGGGCGCTGTCTTTCTCGATGTACTTGCGGTACTCGTCCAGCGTGGTGGCGCCGATGCACTGCAGCTCGCCGCGGCTGAGGGCCGGCTTGAGCACGTTGCTGGCGTCGATCGCCCCTTCCGCGCCGCCGGCGCCCACGAG
>JBGTSJ010000051.1:0-7122 GCA_041940305.1 Planctomycetaceae bacterium | reverse complement strand
TACGTAAACGGAAGGATTCGAGGATCAAGGATTCAAGGAGCCGAGGGGGACAGCGAACCGCCCTTGGCTCCTTGATTTCGTCCCCCTCGAATCCTTGTTTCCTCGAAACCTTGACCCCTTCGTTTCCCAGCAGGTGTGGCAATGCCTCGTGAATATGTGTGGCTGGAGTGCACCGAGTGCAGCAGCCGCAACTACAGGACTCCCAAGGAAATGCGGGGCACTGAGCGGCTGGAGCTGAAGAAGTTCTGCCGCAAGGAGCGGAAGCACACGGTGCACAAGGAATCCAGGAAGAAATAGGGGTCAGAGGCCAGAGTTCAGAGGTCAGGGTGAGTTCATTCGGCCTCTGGTTTCTGATCTCTGGACTCTGTCTTACGGGTGTAGCTCAATTGGCAGAGCAGCGGATTCCAAATCCGCAGGTTGGGGGTTCAAGTCCCTCCGCCCGTGTTCGGCTTCGCGGTCGGAGCCGGCGGAGTCAGGGAGGGTTCTGGGAATCGTGCTTGGCCGTTCCGCGTGGGACCACCACCGGGCGGAAGCACCAGACTGGTGATGATCAATGTCACGCGGTACGGACGACACGTCGTTTACAGCCAACCTGTTCTCGGCGCAGCTGTTCAAGCGGAATCAGGGCCGGCTCGTTCGGCGCCTGACCGGCCTCGCGATCGCGGCGATCGTTCTGTTTGGTGCGTGGACGCTGTCGGTCTGGGTCGAAACCAGCCCGACGCTCAGCGACTTGCCGCGCACCGCGCAGCTGACGATTCCCGTGGTTGTCGGACTGCTGGGCCTGTGGATCGCCTTCCGGACCGTGCATTACCCACGATTCGCCAACTTCCTGATCTCCGTTGAGGCGGAGATGGACAAGGTCTCCTGGGCCAGTGCCGATTATCTGAAGCGGGCGACGGCAGTCGTGCTGTGCACGATGCTGTTTCTGGGTGCAGTGCTGTGGATCTACGACTTTTTCTGGTTCCGCCTTTTCAGTCTGCTGCACATCCTGGATGCCGACGCCCTCTCGGGACAGGAATGATCGCCCTCAACGTGCGGCGGGGGTTGAACCCGCCGCTCATCTGCTGTTGCTTGAAAACGTTGACCTGATTCCCCATGATGAGCACCCCCATGAACGAGACAACGGCCGGCGGCGCGTCTGCTGACGACGCCGGCATGCAGTGGTTCGTGCTCAAGGTGCAGAGCAACCGGGAGAAATCCATCCGGGACTCGCTCCTCCGGCGGATCAAGCGCGAAGGCCTCGAAGAGTATTTCGGCGAGATCGTCATCCCGACCGAGAAGGTGGTCGAGACCAAGGGGGGCAAGAAGAAAGTCAAAGAACAGAAGCTGTTTCCGGGCTACATGATGATCCAGATGCGGCTCACTGAGGAGTCGTGGTATCTGGTCCGGGACACCAGCGGGGTCGGGGACTTCACCGGAGCAGCCGGCAAGCCGAGCCCGATGGCCGAGTCCGAAGTCATGCGGATGCTGGGCCGGGGAGAAGCGGGAGAAGAGGAGCAGGCGGTCACGCCGGTGGTCAAGTTCACCGTGCAGATCGGCGACACGGTGAAAGTCAAAGAAGGCGCATTCGAGAGTTTCGAGGGGGCCGTGGATGCCCTGGACGAGACCAGCGGCAAGGTGAAGGTGATGATCGAGATCTTTGGTCGATCGACCGAGGTTGAACTGGAGCACTGGCAGGTCGAAAAGATCTGAGTCGTCGCGTCGGAGCGCGGTCGACGACTCCTCCCGTTCAGCCGCGGCCAACGGCCGCGACTCTCCGGCGAATGGGGCACAGCGAACGGCTCACTGCGGAGACGGCGTCGAAACATCAGGGTGATTCATGGCGAAGCAGGTTGTCACCACAGTCAAGGTCCAGATCCCGGCCGGGCAGGCAACGCCCGCGCCGCCGGTCGGAACGTCGCTCGGACCGCATGGCGTGAACATCGGCCAGTTCGTGCAGCAGTTCAATGAGCGCACGCGGCCGCTCAACGGCACGATCGTGCCTGCCCTCATTACCATCTACAACGACCGGACGTTCGAGTTCGTCGTCAAGAGCCCGCCGGCGTCGGTGCTGCTGAAGCAGGCCGCCCAGATCGCCAAGGGGGCGGCGAATCCCAAGGCGGAAAAGGTTGGCCGCGTCACGCAGGCCCAGCTGGCGGAGATCGCCAAGACGAAACAGGAAGATATGAACGCCTCCAGTCAGGAGCAGGCGATGAAAGTCATTGCCGGCACCGCCCGGAGCATGGGAATTGAAGTTGTGGATTGAGCCAACGGTGGTGGATTGGGTGAGTGTCGAACGGTTGCCCCCTTCCGTTTGGCCGCGATTCGATAGTGGAGCGCGACGCGACCAAGCGTCAGTATATTGAGAAGATCAATGGCCAAGCAGACCAAGCGTCAAAAAGCCTACGCACAAAAGCTCGGCAATCCCGCCCCGATGGACGTTCCTGCGGCCGTGCAGGCGCTCAAAGGGCTCACCACAGGGCTGCCGAAGGCGATCAAACCTTCGAAGGTGGACCAGTCGGTCGAACTCGCGGTGCGGCTGGGGATCGACCCCAAGCAGGCCGACCAGCTCGTCCGCGGCTCGATCGTGCTGCCGCACGGCATTGGCAAGTCGCAGCGGGTGCTGGTCTTCTGCCAGGGTCCCAACGTGAACGCCGCCAAGGAGGCGGGCGCCGATCACGTGGGCGGCAAGGAACTGGCGGACAAAATCAAAGAGGGCTGGATGGAATTCGACGTGGCGATCGCCTCTCCGGACATGATGGGCGTGGTCGGTCCCCTGGGACGTGTGCTCGGTCCCCGCGGACTGATGCCGTCCCCCAAGGCCGGCACCGTGACGCAGGACGTCGCCTCGGCCGTCCGTGAGTACAAGGCGGGCAAGGTCGAATTCCGCAACGATGCGGCCGGCATTGTCCACTGCATCGTCGGCAAGATGTCGTTCGACGAGACCAAGCTCTCCGACAATGTCGAGGCCCTGCTGAATTACATCCGCGGCCTCAAGCCGAACGCGGCCAAAGGGGTCTACATCCGCAGTATTACGCTGTCGGCCACGCAGATGCCGGGAATTCCAATTATTGCCGCATAGCCAAGAGCGGCAGACGTCAGTCTGCCGAGCGCTTGTGACCCCAGTTCGGCAGGCCGACGTCTGCCGCCCTCGTGACGAACGACCAATCCAGGCACAGCGACAGCCATGAGCAAAGTCGTCAAGGAAATGATCATCAACGACATCCGCCAGAGACTGGGGGAGAGTCGGGACGTGCTCGTTGTCGATTCGTCCAGGCTGGACGCGATCACGGACAACCAGTTGCGGCTGTCGCTGCGTTCCAAAGGGATCCAGCTGCTCCAGGTGAAGAACACGCTGGCGCGGCGGGCCCTGCAGGAGGCCGGTGCTGCCTCGATGGAGAGCGTGCTCGAAGGCCCCTCCACGATCGTGTGGGGCGGCGAGGACATCGTCGCCCTCTCGAAGGAAATTTCGAAGTGGGCCAAGCAGCTCGAGCAGCTGCAGATCAAAGGGGGCTCGGTCGAAGGTCAGGTCGTTGACGCCAAAGGCGTGGTCGAGCTGAGCAAGAGCCCCGGCCGGCTGGAACTCATCGGCCAGATCGCCGGGCTGCTGCTCAGCCCGGGCGCCCGCCTCGCCGGCGCTCTGCTCGGTCCGGGAGGAACCATCTCCGGCCAACTCAAGGCGATGGGCGACAAGGAAGGCGAAGGTGAGCCCGCCCCAGAAGCGGCCGCCTGAATCCGCGATCACAGTTTCAATTCAAATGACGGGTTGAGGGTTTGTGGTTGAGGGCTGGGGAGTTCATCCGCCAGCCGTCCGCCATCGACGATCAACCATAAACCATCAACCAAAGTGACTGCTGTTAAGGGAGACCCCACCATGGCGACTGCTGAGGCAACGACCCGCGAGTTCGACGATTCCACCAAAGAGATGGGCGACAAGCTCGTCGGCCTGACGCTGCTCCAGGCCAAGGCTCTGGCCGACTACCTGAAGGAAGTTCACGGCATCGAGCCCGCCGGCGGCGGCGTGATGATGGCGGCTCCCGCCAGCGGCGACGGCGACGGGCCGGCCAAGGCCGCGGAGCAGACCGAGTTCGACGTCGTGCTCAAGGCATTCGGCGACAACAAGATTGGCGTCATCAAGGCGGTGCGCAGCATCACCGGCCTGGGCCTCAAAGAGGCCAAGGAGCTGGTCGAAGGCGCTCCCAAGCCGGTCAAGCAGGCCGTCTCCAAGGAAGAGGCCGAGAAGATCAAGAAGGAACTGACCGACGCCGGTGCCGAAGTCGAGGTGAAGTAACCAATCGCTTTCGACGCGACGTTTCGCCAGGCGCGCTCGTCGGAGGACGGCCGGGAGGTCAGCGCACGTCCGCTCCTCACGGTCGCGGTTGGCGAACAGAGTCCGTTTTCGGAATCTCCGGTCGGGAGACTTGCCGTCTGCGGACGAATTGTCATAATTCCGGACTGGGATGGGCGCAGCGGCGATCGGGGCGGGCAGGGAGCGTTTCGCCGCGCGCCGCACCGTGTCCCAGCTGCACCTGAGCCGGAAAGGGGCCGGTTTGACGGAGTTATGGAGGGGTGCCGGCCGCCGGGGCGACGTTGCCGAGGGGCGGAGTGCGCGCCGCGGCATTGCCGCGACCGCCAATCGCACGAAGCGCGGCTGCCCGATTCGGACGCTCGCGAGAGGTCCTTTATTGGTTGAACGTGTTTCGACGAACCGCTCGCTGATGCCGCTTTCTCCACTTTCGCCTCTCTTCGCCGTCCACGGGCTTGGCCGCTATCCCGGGCGGCACTGTCGTTTGTCCATGCCAGCACGTCGCAGCTGATGAATGGTTTGCACGCAGCGGTGCGACGCACGCCGCTGCAGCGAGTCGGTTTCCTGATGAGGGTTGCATGCCGGTTTCCACCCAGCGGACGCTCAAGTTTAACGAGGTCAAAAGCTTTGGCCGCATTCAGAATGACTTCGAGCTCTCCGATCTGACGCAGATTCAGACGGAGTCGTACGCCCGCTTTCTCCAGGTGGAGAAGCGCCCGGACCAGCGTACGAACCAGGGTCTCGAGGAGATCCTCCGCGAGGTCTTTCCGGTCGTCAGCTACGATCAGCAGTACAAGCTCGAGTACGTGCGGTATGAGCTCGGCAAGCCGCGGTATACGCCGACCGAGTGCCGCCAGCTTCGGCTGACGTACGGTCGTCCGTTTCGGGTCTGGCTGCGTCTGGTGAAGGAGCAGCCGATCGAAGAGGAAGTCTACCTCGGCGACATGCCGATCATGCTGGGTGGGGGCGAGTTCATCATCAATGGCGCCGAGCGCGTCGTCGTGAGCCAGCTGCATCGCTCTCCCGGCGTCGACTTCATGATGACCATCGAGCAGGGGGACCGGAAGACGTACTCCTGCCGCGTCATTCCGGAGCGCGGCAGCTGGATCGAGCTCGCCGTCAGCAAGAAGGAGGCGCTCGGCGTTCGTATCGACCAGAGCGGCAAGTTCTCCGCCATGACGCTGCTCCGCGCCATGGAGCCGGAGTACTCCAGCGACAACGCCCTCATCAAGCTGTTCTATCCGGTTAAAGCGACCAAGGTGCAGAAGTCCGACGAGGCCGAGGCGCTCGTGGGCAAGTATGCGGCCGAGGACGTGATTTATCCCGCCGGTCACGAGCGCTGTGGTGAGATCATCGTCGAGTGCGCCCACCCCATCACCAAGGCGCTCGCGGCCGAGATTGCCGAGTCCGGGATCAAGTCGGTCGAGGTCATCGAGAAGGCTGACGACCAGCTGATCATCAACAGCGTCATCGAAGACCGCACGGCCAGCCACGAGGAAGCGCTGCTCAAGATCTACCAGCGACTGCGTCCGGGCAATCCGCCGCAGCTGGAGAAGGCGATCGACCTGTTCAAGGAGAAGTTCTTCGACGTCAACCGCTACCGTCTGGGGCGCGTCGGGCGTTTCCGCATCAACCGCAAGTTCAACCAGGACGTGCCGGACGATGCGATGACGCTCCGCTCGGAGGACTTCGTCAACGCCATCCGCTACCTGGTCAAGCTGCGCGTCGGCGACCCGTCGGTGCAGGTGGACGACATTGACAACCTCGGCAACCGCCGCCTGCGCACGATCGACGAGCTCGCCCAGGACGAGATCCGCAAGGGCTTCCTCAAGCTCCGCCGCACCGTGCAGGAGCGGATGAGCCTCAAGGACGTCGAAGAAATGACGCCCCGCACGCTCGTGAATCCCAAGAGCGTCTCGGCGGCGATCGAGTTCTTCTTCGGCCGCAGCGAGCTGTCGCAGGTGGTCGACCAGACGAATCCGTTGTCGATGCTCACGCACGAGCGGCGGCTGTCGGCCCTCGGCCCAGGCGGTCTCAACCGCAAGCGGGCGGGCTTCGAAGTCCGCGACGTGCACATCTCCCACTACGGCCGCATCTGCCCGATTGAGACACCCGAAGGCACGAACATCGGCCTCATCTCGTCGCTGAGCATCTATGCCAAGGTGGACGACTACGGCTTCTTGATCACCCCGTACCGCAAGGTGAACAACGGGAAGATCATCGACGAGGTCGAGTGGCTTCGCGCCGATGAGGAGTCGGAGGTGTACGTGGCGCCGGCCGATACGCCGGTCGAGAAGGGAAAGATCACCGATGACCGCGTCCTCGCCCGCTATCGCAACGACGTGCATTGGGTCGAAGCCAAGCAAGTCCAGTACATCGACATCGCCCCCGCGCAGATGGTCGGCATCTCGGCCGGGCTGATTCCGTTCCTGGAGCACGACGACGCCAACCGCGCGCTGATGGGCTCGAACATGCAGCGGCAGGCGGTGCCGCTGCTGATCACGGAGCCTCCGGTCGTCGGCACCGGCCTGGAGGATACGGTCACTCAGTTCTCCGGCATGCTGCCCCGCGCGGAGCGCAGCGGCAAAGTCACCTACGTGGACGCGACGCGGATCGAGATCGAAGGCAAGCGCTATAATCTCGACAAGTTCCGCGGACTCAACGAGCGGACCTGCCTCAATCAGAAGCCGATCGTCTCCGTCGGCGACCGGGTCAAGAAGGGGCAGATCCTGGCCGACAGCGCCGCGACGCGGCACGGCGTGCTGGCCCTCGGCCGGAACGTGCTGGTCGCGTTCATGTCGTGGGAGGGCTTCAACTTCGAAGACGCCATCATCCTG
>JBGTSJ010000050.1:0-8072 GCA_041940305.1 Planctomycetaceae bacterium | reverse complement strand
GAACCTGGGGAGCGAAGCGATCGTATCGCTGGCCGGCACGGACGAGGAGGACCAGATCGAGGAACGGTGCATGGAGGCTCTGCGCCGCAACTTCCGGCCGGAGTTCCTGAACCGCATCGACGAGGTGATCGTGTTCCACCCGCTGGGGCGGAACGAGATCCGCAAGATTGTGGACCTGCAGCTGGACCGCGTTGCTCGGCAGATGGCGGAGCACGGCTTTGAACTGGAGATCAGCGACAACGCGCGGACTCTGTTGGCGAACGAAGGGTACGACCCGCAGTACGGCGCCCGCCCGCTGAAGCGCGTGATCCAGCAGCGCCTGCAGAACGAACTCGCCAACGCCATCCTCGGCGGAGAATTCGAGGAGGGGAGCACGATCCACGTCGACGAGCAGAACGGAGAATTCACGTTCGCACGGGGGTAAGCGAGTTGTATTCTCCGCCTCACCGGTTATCGAATTCCGCGGATGAGATTCTCAAATTCCCTCGGCATCGGGGATGAGAACCGCAGCGAGGCGCTCGTCCGTGGGTGCTCGAAGCCGAGCGTGGCGGCGTGGAGGGCGAGGCGGGGGTGGGGCCAGGCGGGGTGACGGGCGAGTTCGGGTTCGTATCGTTCGTCACCGAGGATCGGGTGGCCGGCTTCGGCGAAGTGGACGCGGATCTGGTTGCGGCGGCCGGTTTCCAGCCGGGCGCGGACGAGCGTCACGTCGTTGAGCGCCGTTTCCACGGTGTAGTGGGTGATGGCGAGTTCGCCCTGATCGCTTCTGCTTACCGAATAGCGCTGCAGGCTCTTCGTCGTGGCGAGCCGGGTCTCGAATGTGCCCTGGGTTGCGGCGAGGACTCCCGCGACGATCGCGATGTACTCCCGTTCGGCCTTGCGGATGCGGAACTGGTCCCGGAGGGCGCGGGCGGTGCGGGAGTCCTTGGCGAAGACGAGCAGGCCGGACGTTTCGCGGTCGAGGCGGTGGACCACTTCGGCATGCGCGCCGCGGCGGACGCGGCGCACGTGCTGATCGACGGCGGATTGCAAGGTGTGCCGCTCGCCGCGATCGGTGGGGACGGTGAGGATGCCGGCGGGCTTGTCGACGACGATCAGCACGTCGTCTTCGAAGACGATACGAAAGGCGGATGAAGACCGGCTGCGCGGCGGTTGGCGGTAGCGGGTGTGGGGATCGTGGCGGACGTGGATGACGTCGCCGGGCCGCAGCTCATGGCCGGGGGAATCGCAGGGGACGCCGTTGAGCTGGACGCAGCCGTGGTGGAAGAGGCCGCGGACGTCGGAGCGGGAACGGCCGGTCAGCCGGCAGACGAACTGATCGATGCGGCCTGGCTGCTCGTCCTCGACGCGACCGCTCAACTCAACGATGGCCATTAGTCAGGCAGTGCACCAGCGGCGAATCATGCGGACATAGAGCTCCGCGCCGCGCTCGAGCTGATCGAGGGTGATCCATTCGTCGTGCGTATGCGCCTGTGCGACGTCACCGGGGCCGCAGACGAGCAGGTTCTTCAGGTCTCCCAGCATTGCACCGTCGGTGCCATACGAGACGGTGATCGGCTTCGTGCGACCGGCAATCTCCACGCACTCCTGGACGAACGGCGACTGCGGATCCATGTACAGGGGGCCGGTGTTGAGGCGGACGTGGAAGTCGATGCCGCATTCCTCCGCCTTGGCTCGGGCGCGGCTGATGAGGGCGTCCACATCGGTGCCGGGCATCGGCCGAAAGTAGGCCGTGCAGACCGACTGGGGGGGCGTGATGTTGACGGCGCGGGTGTGGTCGTTGATGCCGAGGTTCAGGCGGAGGGTGGGAGGGTCGAACTCGGCGTTGTGCCACTTCGGGTCAGATTCGGTCTCATCGTAGATGGCCTTCATCTCGACGAGATAGGGGATCATGGCGAGGTTGGCGTTGATCCCGAGCCGCGAACTGGAATGCCCCGCGCGGCCGCGGGAGGTGGCGACGAGTCCACAGCCCCCCTTGTGAGCGTACACCACCTCTAAACTCGTCGGCTCACCGATGATGCCGCGGGTGTTGTGCTCGACCATCTCGCGGAACAGCTTCGACTCGCGGGCAACCTGCTCGGCGCCGAGGTACCCGACTTCCTCATCGGCGGTGCAGGTGATGTAGAGGGGCTGCTTGAGGTCTTTGGCGTCGAACCGCTCGGCGGCAGCGAGGGCGCAGGCGACGGAGCCTTTCATGTCGCAGCTGCCGCGGCCGTAGAGCTTGTCTTCAACGACGGTCGGCTGAAACGGGCCGTGCTCGGTGAACTTCCAGTTGTCGGCCGGGACGACGTCGGTGTGTCCGAAGTAGGCCATGCCGCCGACGCCGGTCCCCTTTTTGCCGACGACGCTCGCCTTGCGGACGCCGTACGGGTCGTTGTACTCGAGTCGTTCGGTTTCGAACCCGAGCCGCTGAAGCGTGTCCTGGACATAGTCGGTGACCGCGAGGTTCGGCAGGACGCTGACGGAGTCGAACGAGATCAGGTCGCGGGCGTAGTCCAGGGCAGTCATGCGGGCTCTCTCTACTTCTTCTTGCGCTGGATCTGGTAGTTGCGGCGCTCTTCGTCGTATTCGAGATCGATCAGGCCTTCGTCGGCGAAGTATTCCAGGAGATCGGAAAATGTCTCGAAGCCGTAATACGATTCGTTGAAGCCGGGGAAGACGCGGCGGATGGTCTGTTTGAGGAGTGACCCCCAGACCGGGTCGTAGTCCTGCTCCAGCGATTGCAGGACTTCCAGCAGGCGTTCGGCGGCTTCGGTCTTTTTGTCGACCGGTTTCTTCGGTTGCCCCGGCGCCGACTTGGGGGTCGGCGGCTTCCCCTTCTCGGCGGCGCGGAGCAGGTCGTCGTAGTAGATGAACTCGTCGCAGTTGGCGATCAGCAGGTCGGAGGTCGAACTCTTTACTCCGCAGCCGATGACGCGGCGGTTGTTTTCTTTCAGCTTGGAGACCAGCGGTGAGAAATCGCTGTCGCCGGAGACGAGGGCGAAGGCGTCGATGTGGTCCTTCGAATAGCAGAGGTCGAGTGCGTCGACGACCATGCGGATGTCGGCGCTGTTCTTGCCGCTCATCCGCGACTGCGGAATGTCGATGAGCTCGATGCCGGCCCCGTGGAACTCACGGACGGCGTCGCGGTAGTGGCTCCAGTCGCAATAAGCCCGCTTGTAGACGATCCGGCCTTTCTCCAGCAGCCGCTTGAGGATCAGCTGAATCTGGAACTTCCCCTGCTTCATGTCGCGCACGCCGAGCGCGAGGTTTTCGAAGTCGATGAAGACGGCGATCAGAGCTTCGTCAGACATGCGGCCTCAGTGCGCGCGGGGATGGGCTGTCGTGCCGTGCGATGGTAACGGTTGCGGCGGCTGGCGGGCAATCGCCACACAACCTCGGCGGCGGCGGCGCAGGCACAGCAGGTCAATTCACGGCCGGGGCCTCGAGGCCAGTGGGGATTCTCTCGCGGAAGTGATCCACCTCGACGGTCGCGCGGCCCCCCTAGGCCAGGGCTTAACAGGCGTGGTCATTTGAGGATCTTGACACGAACATTCCGGTACCGCACGAACTGCTGCGTGTAGTCGCCGCCGCCGTGGACCTGGAGGGCGATGCTGCCTGCGGGCTGGTGACGCGGTTCGGAGTCGGTGAACTCCATGAACTGCACTCCGTTGATCCAGGTGGTGATGGTCGGGGGCTGGCCGACGATGCGGGCGCGGAGTTCGTTCCATTCGCCGTGCTTCCAGAGGGACGGCCACTGCTCTGGAGTGACCGGGCAGGGGAACGACGCATTTTCGATGATCGAGATCAGAATCGGATCGGCCAGCATGTTGAAATTGCGATGATGAATGCCTCCCGATAGCCCTTCGCCGTAAATGCCGGCGAGGTTGCCGTTGTCGTGGTAGTCCACCATGTACTGGTAGGCCTGGCCTTTCTCGTTGCTGCGGAGGAACAGGCCGCTGTCGGGACCGTAGTCGTTGTTCATTTCTACGATGACTTCAAAGTCGCCGAACTGGCGGTCGGTGAGGATGATGCCTCCGTTGCCGGGGATGTCCTGGCTGCCGACGATCGCGCCGTCCTCGATGCGCCACTTGCCGCCGCTGGTGTGCATGCTGGCGCCGGAGTGGCCGGTCTGTGTGCTGACGTGCCAGCCTTTGAGAGACGTGCCGTCGAACAGGACTTCGAAGCCGGTGTCGTCGAGCTGTTCGCGGGCCGGTTCGGCGGCCAGGGCCGATACGCAGCAGATCGATACGGCCGCCAAAGTGAGTGAGCGCATGGTGAGATCTCCGGGTGAGCGTGCACGAGTTGCATCGCCAGTCTAGCGTCAACCGCGTGTCGCACTCCACGCTCAGCTCGACGCAACTTCACTTCTGAATCATCGGGAGATTCATCTGTGGATAGATCGACTCCAGGATCTCGTCCGCTGACGGACCTGATTGCGGGTCTTCGGCCAGGCACGACGTCACCAGGGTCCGCAAATTGACGACCGTCCGACTGCCGGACATGCCCCAGTAACTGCCTGACTCGCTGATCGACAACACGCTCTCTGGAATCAGCAGCCGTGCCCGGTCGGGATCGCTGATGCAGAGTGCGGCGGCATAGGTCAGGTTCTCATCCGCCGAAAGGCCCGGCTGCCGCCGCTCCCATTCACGGTAGATCGAATCGAAACCATCCGGCCCGCTCAGATTCGCATACGACAAAACGATGGCCGCCCGGGCGTATGCTGAGATTTCGGCATCCGGCTCCGCGGCCTGCCTGCTCAATGCATCCAGCAAGCCCCGACGTGCTTCGTCCGTATCAATTCGCCCGATGACGCGCGCCAGCATGCTGATGCGGTAATGGTTGGGATACGATCGATCGGCGGCCAGCTCGTTGCGGAACTCCTGCAGCAGCAGCGGACTTGCGCTGGGATGGCGCCTGACCGTCCAGGCGGCGATTGTGGAATTGTCAGCCACATGCGGCGACAGCCGCCCCAGCCAATGCACCATGTGCGAGGGTGATCGCTGCGCCGCGACGGCCTGCACGCCGGAGATCACGACCAGAATCAGCGAGGCGGCCGCGCCCCCGCGCATCCAGCGGCTGCCCGGCCCGGCGCGCCACACTCTGGCCAGCAGCAGTCCACACCAGGCCAACGTGATGACCTGCATCCAAAGCCGCCAGCTCAGCGTAAGCAGGCCGATCGCAAGCAGGACCAGACCGATCGCGGCCAGCCAGACTTCGCCGCGATCGATGCGAGACGCAGTTTGCCCGGCACGACGGCGGCGAACCGTGATTCCGAGTGTGAACAGCGACCAGAGCACGAATCCGCCGGCAGCGGCATCCACCAGGGGCCAGCGAAAGAGAGTCGCATCGTTAAAGCAGGCGGTGCAAGCGAGCATGTCGCGGTCCAGTCGCCGTGTGGTGTCGCGACTCCTTGGTCAATGATCGCCGATCCTGCATGCCGCTAGGCTGTTGAGGTTGCAGCGCCGATGCCTAACGCGTCGAGAATTCGCTCACAGGCCTGGGATCTATTGAGGACATAGAAGTGCATCCCGGGGACTCCGGCGTCAATGAGCTCACGGCACTGGTCGATGGCGTACTCGACGCCGATCTCGAACTGGGCGGCGGCATCGTCCTGCACCGATTCGAGACGGAACGCGAGGTCTTCCGGGAAAACGGCCCCACACATGGCGGTGATCCGCTTGATGCGCGCGAACTCAGTGATCGGCATGATGCCGGGGACAATGGGGACTTCGATGCCCGCATCTCCGGCGGCATCGCGGAAGCGGAAAAAGTTCGTGTTGTCGTAGAACAACTGCGTGAAGACGGCGTTCGCGCCGGCGTCGACTTTCCGCTTGAGATTGGCGAGATCCGTCGGCGCGTCGCAGCACTCGGGGTGCTTTTCGGGATAGCCGGCGACGCCGATGCCGAGGTCGGGATGGTGCTCGCGAATGAGGGCGACGAGTTCGTTCGCGTAGCGGAGACCTCCGTCCACCGGCTTGAAGCTTTCGGCTCCCTGCGGTGCGTCGCCGCGGAGGGCCATGATGTTGCCGATGCCGGCGGCGCGGGCGATGGCGAGCCACTCGAGCAGTTCTTCGCGCGTGGAGCCGACACACGTGAAGTGAGCGGTGGCGGTGAGGTTGAAGCGGTTCTGAATTGTGCGGCAGATATCGACGGTGCGGGTGCGGGTGCTGCCGCCGGCGCCATAGGTGCAGGAGACGAACGCGGGATCGAACCGGGCGAGACGGTCGATGGTGTCCCAGAGCGCGGCGTCACCCTGCTCCGACTTGGGAGGGAAGACTTCAATCGACAGACCGAACGGGCGAGACCGGTAGACTTCAGCGATACGCATGGAGAGATTCTGGGCCGCGGGTCGGAAGAGGGGCCGCGGATGACGCGGATTTGGCGGATCTGCGCGGATGACTATGGTTGCCGCGCGATGTGGGTTTACTGGGAGTTGGGGAGGGCGCTTTTGGCTTCGGTTCCGGTGTCGAGGAGGCGGGCCTGAACGGTGATGGTATTGTCGGGGCCGAAGTGCAGGGCGCTGGTGAAGCCGCCGAGTCCGAAGGGGATCTCGGGGGCGAGCAGGTAGCGGTGATCGATGTTGATGTCCTGGGTGCCGAGGCGGGAGTCGCTCGTGCCGGTGAGGACCTGGCACTCGATCTTGCCCCGCTGCCAGTCGATCGTTTCCTTCTCCTCGGGGCGCTGTGGGTCGTCGAGGTTGTCGGGGAAGAGGAAGCTCACGGGGGCGAGTCCGTCGCCGCTAGCGGCTTGGACGCTGTTCTCCATCTCGGCCGCCCATGCGCGGATGACGTCGGACCGCGCGAACGGGCCCTGCTTGAGTTCTTCCTCCGGAATCAGCAGCTTGAAGACGTTGTGCCGCGTCCCATCGGCGGAGTTGACGGAGAGCATCTCGATCCAGCGACAGTCCTTGCCGTTGGCCTGCGTCTTGCCGACGGAACTGAGGGTCATCTCGATGTTGAGATTGAGGCCGCCAGGGCCGGTGACGGTCACATAAAACTTCGACCAGGCACCGTCCTCAGGGAGCTGGTTGAAGGTCTCGTCGGCGGCGGGGGCCGACTGGACGATGATCAACAGCGTGATTGCGGAAAGGATGAATCTGTGCATGCGGGAATCCTGACAGGGGACAATGCACGAATCTCGGGCGGTCGGACGACCTGCGTCCGACGGTGGACGACATGCCGCGTTGGGCGACGTTCGGAACAGGGCAATGACTCCGGCGGCGCTCTGCGCCGCGGCGCAGTTGGCTGGTTGTTCGGCGATACTGTATTGTCTATGGTTCGCGACAGAGTACAACTCTGTGCGTCGGCGGCGCGCTCCCCTGTCGGGGCGCGGATCAACATGTCCGCCGGCGGATGTCCAATCTGGATTAAGAATCACGTCGATTATGCCGACTGCCGCTCCTGCCAAGGCCCTGCCGTACAAGGTCAAAGACCTGTCTCTCGCCGAACTGGGCCGCAAGGCGATCGATCTGGCCGAGATTGAAATGCCGGGGCTGATGTCGCTCCGCAAGAAGTACGGCAAGTCCAAGCCGCTGGCCGGGGCCCGCATCGCCGGCTGCCTGCACATGACGGTCGAGACCGCCGTGCTGATCGAGACGCTGCAGGAACTGGGTGCGTCGGTCCGGTGGTCGAGTTGCAATATTTTCTCGACGCAGGATTACGCCGCCGCGGCCATCGCGGCGAAGAACACGGCCGTGTTCGCCTGGAAGGGGGAGACGAACGAGGAGTTCGACTGGTGCATCGAGCAGTCGCTGTTCTGGGAGGACGGCCAGCCACTGAACATGATCCTCGATGACGGCGGCGACCTGACCTACATGGTGCACCAGAAGTACCCCGAACTGCTCGAGGGGATCAAGGGGCTTACCGAGGAGACGACGACCGGCGTGCACCGGCTGTACCAGATGCACGCGCAGGGGAAGCTGGGTTGCCCGGCGTTTAACGTCAACGACTCTGTGACCAAGAGCAAGTTCGACAACCTGTATGGCTGCCGCGAATCGCTGGTGGACGGCATCAAGCGCGCCACCGACGTGATGATCGCTGGCAAGGTGGCTGTGGTCGCTGGCTACGGCGACGTGGGCAAGGGCAGCGCCCAGG
>JBGTSJ010000049.1:0-9012 GCA_041940305.1 Planctomycetaceae bacterium | reverse complement strand
GCAGATGTTCGAGGTTGTCTGCCCGCGGCTGCTGGAGATCATCTTCGAGATCAACCGCCGGTTCCTGAACGAGGTGGAACGAAAGCATCCGGGCGACCAGGAAATGGTCCGCCGGCTCAGCCTGATTGAAGCGACGCCGGTGCGTCAGGTGCGGATGGCCAATCTCGCGATCTGCGGGACGCACAGCACCAACGGCGTCGCGCAGATTCATTCGGACCTGCTGCGAGCGCACGTCGTGACCGACTTCGCAGAGATGTATCCCGAGCGGTTCAACAACAAGACCAACGGCGTCACCCCGCGGCGCTGGCTGTTGCTGGCGAACCGGGACCTGGCCGGGCTCATCAGCGACTGCATCGGCGACCAGTGGGTCACCGACCTCGGCCAGCTGCGCAAACTGATTCCGCTGGCAGACGACGCATCGTTTCGCGAGAAGTTCGCTCACGCCAAGCGCGCCGCCAAGGGACGCTTCGCCGATTGGCTCGCGGCCACGTCGGGCCAGAAGATCGACCCGGCCACCGTGATCGACAGCCAGATCAAGCGGATTCACGAGTACAAGCGGCAACTCCTCAACGTGCTGCACATCGTGCTGCTCTACAACCGCGTGCGCAATGACTCATCTCTGTCGTTTCCACCGCGCACGTTCGTGTTCGCCGGCAAGGCGGCACCGGCCTACACGCTGGCCAAGCTAATCATCAAACTGATCAACAACGTGGCCGACGTCATCGATAACGACTCGGCCGTGCGCGGCCTCATCAAGGTCGTGTTTGTGTCCAACTACAACGTCTCGCTTGCCGAGCGACTGATTCCGGCGAGCGACGTCTCCGAGCAGATCTCCACAGCCGGATACGAGGCCAGCGGGACCGGCAACATGAAGTTCATGATGAACGGCCCACTGACCATCGGGACCCGGGATGGAGCGACCATCGAGATGGCGGAGGAGGCCGGCGAGGAAAACTTCTTCCTCTTCGGCCTCACCGCGCAGCAGGTGGCCGAAAGCCGCGGCTGGTATAACCCGCGCTGGCACTACGAGAACGATCCGGAAACCCGCGCGGCGCTCGACCTGATCTTTAATGACCACTTCAGTGCGCACGAGCCCGGCATCTTCGCCCCCATCCGCGAGACGCTGCTCGACCGCGGCGACTACTATCTGCACCTGTCCGACCTGCCGCAGTACGCTCAGGCCCAGCAGCAGGTCAGCGCGCTGTACGCGGACGCGGACGCCTGGACCCGGAAGGCCGTCCTCAATGTCGCCTGTTCCGGGAAGTTCTCCAGTGATCGAACAATTGAAGAGTACGCAATCGGCATCTGGGGAGCGCTCCCGTGCACGGTGCCGGACGGAGCTTCGCTGAACAATGGGAGGCTGCAGTCATGAAGGTTGGCATCGTCGGAGCGGGGTTCGTCGGTTCAACGGCGGCGTATGCGCTCGTCATGCGCGGCGTCGGCCGCGAGGTGGTCCTCGTCGACCGGAACGCAGACCGCGCCGCTGCCGAGGCGGATGACATCCGGCATGCGATCCCCTTCGCGCATCCGCTCCAGATCAGCTCAGGCGATTACGACCGGCTGCAGGGCTGCCGCGTGGTCGTCCTCTGCGCCGGAGTCGGGCAAAAGCGCGGCGAGACGCGGCTGCAGCTCCTGCAGCGCAACGCCGAGGTGTTCCGGCAGGTGGTGCCGGAGGTGCTGCGGCACGCTCCGTCGGCGGTGCTGGTGGTGGCGACCAATCCGGTCGACATCATGACGCACCTCGCCGCCCGCTTTGCCGCCCAGTGCGGCGTGCCCACTCAGCGGGTCCTGGGCTCCGGGACCACGCTCGATACCGCCCGTTTCCGCACCCTCCTCGGCACCCACTGCGGCGTCGATCCGCATCACGTCCACGGCTACGTCATCGGCGAACATGGCGACTCCGAAGTCCTCACCTGGTCGCTCGTCACGATCGGCGGCATGCCGCTCGCCGAGTTCACGCGGCTGCGCAGCATGCGGCTGGATGATGAAGTCCGCGGCGCGATCGACAACAAGGTCCGCAGGGCCGCGTATTCAATCATTGCCGGAAAAGGGGCAACGTACTACGGCATCGGCAGCGCGCTGGCCCGCATCGTCGATGTCATCCTGCATGATCAGCAGTCGATCCTCACGGTCTGCACGCCGGCAGACCAGGTTGAGAGTGTTTCTGATGTCACTGTCTCGTTGCCCAGGCTGGTCGGCGGGGATGGAATCCAGCAGACGTTTCCCTTGCCGCTCAGTTCGCCGGAGCGAGAGCTCCTGCAGGCGAGTGCGAATGCCATCCGCGAGGCAATCGACAGTCTCACTCTGGACCGGTAAAGTCGTTGAGGACGATTCTCGTTCTCTCGCCGGGTGACATGTCCGATTTGCCGCCAGCCTCAGCGTCGAAGAGTGCCTTTACCGTCAAGGCGCGGAGCTTCGTTCGCTCGGCGTCGTCGTCCAGAGCGGAGTGGTTGAGAGCGGCTGTCTGGATTCGGCCGCTCGTGGCGCTGGTCGTGCTGGCGACGATCGGCTGGTTTCTGCGGCAGGCAATCGAGGATGTCATTCGCGAGGACCTGGCGTCGGAACTCCAGGCGCTGCTGGAAACTGACGTCAAGGCACTCTCTCTCTGGCTGGAGACGCAGGAGGCCAACGCGGTCGTCGCTGCCGGCGACCTGCAGGTCATCGAATTGAGCCGCAAACTGGTGGAAGCGTCCGCCGACCCGGGAGCGGACCAATTGACGCTCCTGCAGATGCCCGAGATGCAGATGCTTCGCGACGAACTGCGGGCGACGATGGAAACCCGCGGGTACATGGGATTCGTCGTGATCAGCCCCGAGGGGGTGGTTGTCGGCTCTGGCCGCAATGACAACCTGGGGGCGGCCGCCAATTTGGCGGACGTCGAGCATGTTGTGCAGCGGGCGCTGCGGGGCGAGGCGGTGGTGTCGCGCCCGTTTCCCAGCCAGGTCATGTTGCTCGACCGGCATGGGGAGCAGCGGGCCGGCGTGCCCACAATGTTCGCGCTCGCGCCCATCAGGGACTCCAGCGGCGTCGTACTGGCGGTGCTGGGGCTGAGGATCTCGCCCGAGCAGGAATTCGCGCAGATTCTGGCTGTCGCCCGCGCCGGTGAGACCGGTGAAACCTACGCGTTTGACGGCGATGGACTCCTGTTGTCACAGAGCCGCTTCGACGAGCAGCTGCGTGAGATCGGGCTGTTGACCGAGAAGAGCGACTCCATTCTCAACGTTGCGCTCCGCGATCCCGGCGTTGATCTGACGGCAGGCGAACGGCCGGTGAAGAAGCGTTCGGATCAGCCGTTGACACGAATGGCCGCGGCTGCCACGGCGCGGGAAGACGGGGTGGATGTGACCGGCTATCGGGACTATCGCGGCGCGTGGGTCGCGGGAGCATGGACGTGGCTGGAGGAGTACGAGTTCGGCGTCGCGACGGAGATTGACGCGGCCGAGGCATTTCGTCCGCTGCGGATTCTGCGAGCCGTGTTCTTCAGCCTGTTCGGCATGCTGATCGCCGCTTCGGTCGCCATCTGGCTGTACTCGTTGCGCACGGCAAACCTTCGTCGTGAAGCGCGAAAGTCGGCGCTGGAGGCGAAGCAGCTGGGCCAGTATTCCCTGGAGACAAAGCTCGGCGAAGGCGGGATGGGGGTCGTCTACCGCGCGCGGCATGCCCTGCTGCACCGGCCGACGGCCGTCAAGTTCCTGAACGTAGAGAAGACGAATCCGCAGACGGTCGCGCGCTTCGAACGGGAGGTGCAGTTGACCAGCCGGCTGAACCATCCGAACACAATCGCCATTTACGACTACGGCCGTACCGCTGAGGGCATCTTCTATTATGCGATGGAGTACCTGGACGGGATCAATCTCGATGATCTCGTTCGCCGGTACGGCCCGCAGCCCGACGGACGCGTGCTGCACATCCTGCAGCAAGTGTGCGGCTCCCTGCATGAGGCGCATTCCATTGGACTCATTCACAGGGACATCAAGCCGGCCAATATCGTGCTCAACCACCGCGGCGGAGTGCACGATGTCGTGAAACTGCTCGACTTCGGCCTCGTCAAGGCGGTCGATGCGCAGAAGCAGGCATCACTGACTTCGGCCGGCGGACTGACCGGCACGCCGCTGTATCTCTCTCCCGAAGCCGTGCAGCGACCCGAGAGCATTGATGCGCGCAGCGATCTGTACGCGGTCGGAGCGGTCGCGTACTTCCTGTTGACGGGCACGCCGGTATTCGACGGTGTGAGTGTGCTGGAGATCATCCAGCATCACTCGGCCACGCCGCCCGAGCCGCCTTCGCAGCGGCTGGGGCAGCCCGTCTCAGACCAGCTGGAACAACTCATCCTGCGTTGCCTCGCGAAGGATGCCGGTCAGCGTCCGGCTTCGGCTCAGTCGCTCGCGCGCGAACTGGCCGCCTGCACGGTCCTGCATGAGTGGTCGGAGACAGATGCGGAAAGGTGGTGGCGCACCCATCACCCACGTCCGGAGCATCAGGACTTTACTCCGTCTGCGAGTGCCGACGCATTCGGGGCCACGCTGGTGAGCGCTGCCGCACACCAGACGCCGGCCTGACGGCTGAGGCAGTCCCGCCGGATCTGGCAAACGGTCAACACTCGCTCATGGGCTCTCTGAGATCAGCTTTTCCCGAGCCGCCGCGAGGACGGCCCGGCGCTGGTCGGTGAGTTCCGGGTATTCCAGCGGCAACTCGCGGATCGTGGAGGTGAGCACATCCGCTACGACGGCGCGCGTCACCCATTTGTTGTCCGCCGGTACGATGTACCACGGCGCCTCTTCGGTGCTCGTGGAGGCAATCGCATTCTCATAGGCCTCGACGTAATCATCCCAAAATCCGCGCTCCACGAGGTCGGCGTCGGAGAACTTCCAATGCTTCTCCGGCCGGTCCAGCCGCTCCAGAAACCGCCGCTTCTGTTCGTCCCTTGAGACGTTCAGGAAAAACTTGACGATCTTCGTCCCGTTGCGCGTCAGGTGCCGTTCAAGGCGTTGATGTCGTCGTAGCGGGCTTTCCAGACCGACTTGCCGCGCTTGCCGGGAGGCAGCTTCTGTGCATCGAGAATCGACGGATGCACGCGGACGACGAGCACGTCCTCGTAGTACGAGCGGTTGAAGATTCCGATACGGCCCCGTTCCGGGAGGCACTTCATGTAACGCCACAGAAAGTTGTGATCGAGGTCTTCGGCCGAGGGCTTCTTGAAGCTGAACACCTGGCAGCCCTGCGGGTTGACTCCCGACATGACGTGCTTGATCGTCCCATCTTTGCCCGCGGCATCGAGCGCCTGCAGGACGACCAGCACCGAGAATCGGTCGTCGGTATAGAGCCGTTCCTGGGCCTCGGCGAGTTCCTCCAGGTTCTCCGCAAGGATGGCCTGCGCCTTCTCTTTGACCACGTCCTTGCCCAGCTCCTTCAGCCGCTTGTTCTGCGCCCAGCCGGAGTCGTGGTCCTTCAGACGGACCCGCCGGGTTCGATGCGGAAGCGCTTGAGGAGGTCGGTGTCGATCATGGTTGAGTGAGGACAGGTACGGGGGGTAGGGAACAGGGGTCAGGGGGGAGAGGAAGCCAACAGACGTTGCACTTCCCGAACAATCATGAGTTCCTCATCAGTGTGGATGACGCGCACGCAAACGGGGGAATGGTCCATCGAGATCACTGCGGACCCGGCGTCGTTGCGCTCAGCATCCAGAGTCACGCCGAGGAATTCCAAGCCGTGACAGACGCGGGCCCGCACCACGGGCGAGTTCTCTCCGATCCCCGCCGTGAAGACGAGGGTATCGAGTCCCCCGAGCGCGGCGGCGAATGCGCCGATCCACTTCCTCAACTGGTAACAGAACACCGCCACCCCCTCTGCGGCCCGGAGATCGCTCTCTTCGGCGGCCAGCAGGTCGCGGAGATCCGGACTCGTTTCGGAGAGGCCGAGCAGACCCGACTGGCGGTTCAGCAGGTCGTCGAGTTCGTCGACCGACAGCCGTTCCTCCCGCAAGAGATGCACGAGCACGCCTGGATCCAGGTCCCCGCTGCGTCGCCCCATCATCAGCCCGCCCGTCGGAGTGAAGCCCATCGTCGTGTCAATGCACTCCCCATCCCGCACGGCAGCCAGGCTGCACCCCGCTCCCAGGTGCGCGAGGATCACGCGCCGCCCGAATCCCTGGTTTCCCGTCAGTCGCCGTAGCTCTTCCATCAGATAGGCATAGGACAGCCCATGAAACCCATAGCGACGGATGCCGGCCGACAGGTACCGCCGTGGCAGCGGCAGCAGCTGGGCGATGCGCGGCAGGCTGCGATGAAAGGCCGTATCGAAGCACGCAAACTGCCGCACTCCCGGACACGCTGCCCGCAGCGCCTCGATGATGGCGATCTCGCCGGGCAGATGTGCCGGGTCGATGGGGCTCAGCCGCCGCAGTTCGCTGAGCAGTGCATCGTCGACAGGGGACGTCTCGATGTAACGCTCCCCTCCGTGAACGACCCGATGCCCGATCGCAGCCAGGGTGTCCACTGGGATGCGTTCACCCAGTCGACGCAGCAGCACAGCCACCGCGGCCGCGTGGTTCGGAGCATCGACCTGCTCACTGGTCGACGTCTGGCCGTCCGCCCGCTTGATCTTCAGCTCTGCGTCCCCCAGCCCGATGCGCTCCACGCTCCCCGAGACCACGCGCTGCGGCGCCCCTCCCGTCAGATACACTGCGAACTTGATGCTGGACGACCCGCCGTTGATCGTCAGCACGCGACGGGAAGTTTCCGGCTGTCCCGCGGCGCCGCTCATGCCGCATCCTCCAACAGCTTCTGCTGCAGTTCCAGCAGCGGCTGCTGATTGACCCGCAGGTTCCCCTCCGCCCCACGGTCGAGGTCGGCGATGAGCAGGATCACCAGCGAGAACGAAGCTCCGAGCACGACGCTGATCAGCAGGTTGCGCCCTCCGGTCACACCAAACTGATAACCCATCGCCAGCATCGACAGCACGGCGACGAGCCCGAGAATGATCCAGATCACGATCGGTATGCGGTACTGCGTTCCATACACCACGCGGCTGGTATGCAGGTCGATCATCCCGTTGAGCGAGTCGGTGAAGAGCGCCGTCACTTCCGAATGCGGATCGGCTATTGCGACGGTGGTGGCTGTGGCCCACATCTGGTCCTGCAACTCTTCGCTGCGGGCAATGCCGGATTCCAGCTGCTCCGGTTGCTCCGCCAGCCCCGCGCGCACGGTGACATACTCCCTGATAAGTTCCCGCAGCGTCGTGCGATGCGGCTCCGGCAGCATCCCCGCCCGCAGATACGTCGTCCCGATCGAATTCACCTCGTTCAGCAGCAGCTGCTTCCGCGCATCGAATCGCGACGCGGCCATGCCGAACGTGAACGCCAGCAGGAAGGCCAGTAAACCGAGCAGCGCGCCCACCGCTCCGCCGATGGGGAACTCCTTCGGCTCGGCCAGTTGCGAGCGGTGATACCGACCCAGACGGTAGCCGGTTTCGATCCCGGCCAGCACGACAACCAGCGTACCGGCCAACACCACGAGCAGCGGCAGCAGTTCCAGCAGCGGTTGGGATGTGACCATGGTGGTCCTTTAGCCCTGCGACTGCTGCCGCTCAAACTCCCGCTTCGTCTCTTCGCTGACGAAGTAGTACGTCTTTCCCCCTGCTTCCAGCGTGCACCGTGCCGCGTAGCGCGGCATCTCCGTCCCCGAGACCGGATCGGTCACGGTGTTGTCCTTCTGGTAGTACCGGTTCTCGTGGATCGCAAAGAACGTCTTCACGAACGCCACGATCCGGTCGTCCACCCACTTCACAATCGCGTCTTCGTCAATCTGGTCCAGCGGCTGCGTCAGGCCGGCGTGCTTCTCGAACTGCAGGAAGATTGGCAGCACGTCCAGCGTCTGGTCGAGGATCAGATTTCGCACCTCGGTATCGTGGCTCAGCCGGAACGCGAGCTCAATCCGCGCCATCCGCGAGTCGAACTTGAAGGTCGCCTGTCGCAGATGCTCGGTCGTCACAGGCTCCACGTGCACGCGGTCCTTGAACTTTGACACCAGCACTTCCAGCCGCGGCTTGAGGAGATCACTGATCCGCTGCGCCGCGGGCACGAACTGCTCGTGATACCGCCGCTCCCGCTGCTGATACGCCTGCTCCGCCTCCTGCTGGAACGCAGCAATCTTCTGCTGCACGTCGGAGAATTCGGCATCGATCCGGCTGGTCAGATTGGAGACGTCGGGCATGGGGTGGGTTCCTGATACGAAATCGGACGTGACGGGCTGCAATGGTCGGCCGGTCGGTGATCGCCGGCGTGTCATCCAAGGACGTGGACGGACTAAGGCTGTCCCATCAGGGCGGGGGCCGGTTCAATCACCTTTCCGTCGCCGGCCTTTCCCGCAGATGCTGCGGATGTCTGTTGTGCGGGCTCGGTTCGATGCTGCTCTGACTTGCTTCGCCCCGAGAACCAGCGGATGACGTAGTAGAACACCGGTGTGAAGAAGATGCCGAAGACCGTCACGCCCAGCATGCCGCTGAAGACGGCGATGCCGAGCGTCGAGCGCATCTCGAACCCGGCCCCTTTCGCCAGCACCAGCGGGACGACGCCGAGGATGAACGCGAAGGATGTCATCAGGATCGGCCGCAGGCGGAGCTTGCAGGCTTCGACGGTGGCTTCGTAGCGGGGCTTGCCTTCGTCTTCGAGCTGCTTGGCGAACTCGACGATGAGGATCGCATTCTTCGCGGCGAGGCCGACCAGCACCACGAGGCCGATCTGCACGAAGATGTTGTTGTCGAGACTGGCGATCACGACGCCGATCAGCGCGGCGAGGATGCACATAGGGACGATGAGGATGATGGCGAGCGGCAGCGACCAGCTTTCGTACTGCGCCGAGAGGACGAGGAACACGAACACCACCGCCAGCGGAAAGACCAGCTTGGTGAGCAGGTCCTCCGCAGCCAGTTCTGCTGCAGGGTCAATTCCGTCCATTCGAAGCCGAGCGTGCTGGGGAGTTGAGTCGCCCCCATCTCGTCCATGATCTGCACAGC
>JBGTSJ010000048.1:0-9942 GCA_041940305.1 Planctomycetaceae bacterium | reverse complement strand
CTCACCTCCATTCTACGCACGCCGGTCAAGGGGTACTTGGCGATTGCCCTGGCGGTACTCCAACATGCTGGCATCCACCCGCGCGCATCCCCTAAATTTGCAATGTGCAGTTCGCAATGAACAATTAGCAATCCTCCTTCCTGCCCTCCTCTCCCGTCTGATCGCCCGTGTCCCTCCCCCGCAATCCCACCCGTCCCGTCCGCATCGGCCGCGTCACCATCGGCGGCGGCCAGCCCGTCGCCGTGCAGAGCATGACGGCCACCCACACGCAGAACGTGGACGCTACCGTCGAGCAGATTAACGACCTGCTCGCCGCGGGGGCCGACATCATCCGCGTCGCCGTCGACAGTAAAAAGGACGCCGACGCCCTCGCGGAGATCAGCCGCCGGACCGACGCGAATCTGTCCGTCGATCTTCAGGAGAACTACCGGCTGGCCGAGCAGGTCGCCCCGCACGTCGCCAAGCTGCGCTACAACCCCGGGCACCTCTATCACCACGAGCGCGAGAAGCCGTGGCAGGAGAAGGTGAAGTATCTGGCGGGCATCGCCGGCGAGCACGACTGTGCGATCCGGGTCGGCGTCAACTGCGGCTCGGTCGATCCCGCGAAGAAGGAGAAGTACGACCCGCACGACTCGATCTCCCCCATGCTGGAGAGCGCGCTGGACCACTGCGAATTCCTCGATTCGATCGGCTTCACGCGCTACTGCGTGTCGCTCAAGGACTCCGACCCGCGGCAGGTGATCGACGTCAACCAGCGATTCGCGGTCCAGCGTCCCGACGTCCCGCTGCACCTGGGAGTCACCGAAGCCGGCATGCCACCCGACGGAGTGATCAAAACGCGGATCGCCTTCGAGCAGCTCATCAGCCGCGGCATCGGGGACACCATCCGCGTGTCGCTCACGGTCCCCAACAACCGCAAGTCGGAGGAGATCGCCGCCGGGCGGAAGATTCTCGAGGACATCGCCAACGGCCGCGTCCGCAGCGTGGTCGATTTCGGACTCGACACGCTCAACATCATCAGCTGCCCCAGTTGCTCGCGCGTCGAGAACGAGGCGTTCATCGAGTTGGCCCAGCAGGTCAAGGAGATGACGGCCTACGCGAAGGAGCACAAGCTCACGATCGCCGTGATGGGCTGCCGCGTGAACGGCCCGGGCGAGACCGACGACGCCGACCTCGGCCTGTGGTGCGGGCCGAACTTCGTGAATCTCAAGAAAGGCCCGGAAGAGATCGGTGCTTTCAGCTACAACGAGATCCTCCCGCGGCTCAAGACCGAACTCGACCGCCTGATCGCCGCCCAGTGCGGCTGAGCACGGGCGCCACACGAGTTCACAAAGAGATTGCACAGAAGGCCGCAAAGGCAACAAAGTTGAGGATACGGCCCTCCTTCTCACTTCGTTACCTTCGTTTCCTTCTGTAAACCCTTTCTTGTCCCGGAACAGGATGCGGAGTTCCGTACGGCAGTCCGCTCAAGCGTCGAACGACTCACTGTTGCATAGCCGTTTCGAGTGGAGAGCGGACTCACTGATGGGAATCGATCGGATATGGATCTCGCTGCGAGAGGACTTCAGACTCGGATGCCTGTGATGCGCGAGCGGTTACGCCCCACGTTCAATTCTCTGGCCATCATCGCTGTTGCAGTTTGCGCGACGCTGCTGTCGGCTGGAGACGAGCACCCGGAAGCAGCCCCCGATGTGGACGCCGTCGCGGCGCTCCTGGAATTCGTCATCGACGCGGACGAACGCTCCGCGCGGGACTGTCTGGCGATTCTGACTCGGAGCGTGCAAAGCGGCGAATTGGGCGACAGTCGCGTCGCATCTCTGCGCGAACAGCTGGGCGAACGACTGGCGGGGATCGTTTCCGACCCGGAACACGCCCTGCACCTTGATGCGGTGCTGCTGGCCGCGGCCTGGGGTGACGGGGACGCGGCAACGGTCGCCACCAAGTTGTTTCGATCGCACGATGCGGCTCCCGAGAAGCGGGTGGCGGCCCTCCAGTCGCTCATCGCGACCGAGCATGAGTCCGTCCTGGCCGACGCCGCGGGCGTGCTCGCGGATGCCTCGCACGGTTCGGCCGACTTTCGCGGGCAGGTGCTGTCGGCACTCGGTGCACTGGAGACAGCGGACGTTGCGGCGACGGTGCTGGATCAGTACGCGCGACTGGAGCCCGAACTCCAGCCGCGGGCTGTGGAGTTGCTGTCGCAGCGCCCGATCTGGGCGGGGCCACTACTGAATGCGATCGTCGAGCAGCGGCTGCCGAAGGACGCGCTGAATCTGAATCAGCTGCGGCGAATCACCAGGTTTGACGACGAGGCCCTCCAGGAGCAGTTTCAATCCGTGTACGGGACGCTTCGTGAAGGACGTGATCCGCAGCGGGAACAGTACGTCCAGAAAATGCGGAAGTTGCTGGAGGAAACTCCCGGCGATCCCCACAACGGCGTGCTGGTCTTCAAGAAGCTGTGCGCCCAATGCCACAAGATTCATGGCGAAGGCGCCGAAGTGGGCCCCGACATCACCCGCAACGGACGCAACAACTGGGACCAGCTGCTGTCCAACGTGTTCGACCCGTCGCTGGTGATCGGACCAGGCTACCAGGCCCGACAACTGGTGACGTTCGACGGCCGCGTCCTGACGGGGCTGCCCGTCGAAGAGAGCGATCAGCGAGTCGTTCTCAAGATGCAGGGGGACAAGACGGAGACCATCCCGCGGGACGAGATCGACATCTACGAGACGAGCGACGTCTCGCTGATGCCTGAAGAGCTGGAGAAGCAGCTGTCGCCGCAGGAGATCGCTGACCTGATGTCGTTCCTGGCGCTCGACAGGCCCCCGAGTGATCCCGCTGCAAAACGCCTGTCGGGGGCTCCGCCCACACAATAAACCTCATTGCAGCCGCGCTTTCGTTCCCGCTCCGCACCCGGCATAATCGGGGTTCATCCGCAGCGGGGACAGGTGCGTGAATCTCGACGTCCGGTTTGAACTTCTCGACAAGATCGGCAGCGGCAGCTACGCGACGGTCTATCGCGCGCGCGACAAGGAGCTGGGTCGCGAAGTCGCCGTCAAGCAGATGCACCAGCAGTTCCTGGACGACCCGCGCACACTCGACCGCTACTGGGCCGAGGCGCAGCTGCTGGCGTCGCTGCATCACCCCAACATCGTGACGATCTTCGATATCGTCCGCGATCGCGGGTGGCTGATCATGGAGCTGATGCAGGGGAGCCTCAAGGAGCGGCTGGCCGGCCGGCAGATGGACCTCCGCTCGCTCCGCGCGTCACTCGCCCACTGCCTGAGGGCGCTGAAGTACCTGCACGACCGCGGCGTGCTGCACGGCGATATCAAGCCGGGCAACATGATGATCGACCACCGCAAGCGGGTGAAGATCGGCGACTTCGGCCTGGCGCGGCGCGTCAGCGACGAGGAGGGGAGCTTGCTCAAGGGGACCGCGAAGTACATCGCTCCCGAAGTGGTCTCCGACGAGTTCGGCGAAGTCGGCCCGCACAGCGATCTGTACGCGTTGGGGTTCTCCGCCTACGAGCTGATGTGCGGGAGCGAGAACTTCGAGGACCTGTTCCCCGGTCTTTCCGCGTTCGGCCGGGACAAGCAGGCGGCCTGGATGATGTGGCATGCGGCTCCCGACCGGAAGCTGCCGGAGATCAGCCGCGTGCTCGACGGGGTTCCGCAGGACCTGGCGCACGTCATTCAGAAGCTGGTGGAGAAGGACCCCGCCCGCCGCTACCAGCGGGCCGATGATGCGCTCTCCGATCTGAAGGTGGACCTCAAGATCATCAAGAGCGGCGGGGACGATGATGAGGGATCGGTCCCGCCCGCCGCCGCGCCGCCGGAGCAGCCGAAGGGGCGTCGCACGCTGCTGATGATCGTGCTCGCGATGAGCATCCTGATGTCGCTGGCGATGCTGCTCATCCCCGGGGGGGGTGATAAGCCGACCGGTCCGGCCCAGACGACGCTCGGCGTTGTGCGGGAGGTCGATGCAGCGAAGCAGGAACTGGTTTATGAGGATCCGCAGACCGGCCGTCCGACGGCGATCACTCTTCCCGACTCCGCGAGCATCCTGCTGCTGCAGATCGGGGCCGAGCAGAAGTATATCCTCCCACGCGACATTGAGGCCGGCGACTGGATCGAGATCGAACGCACGGGCGAAGGCTCAACCGGCGGACTGGAACTGACGGTCTCGCGGCCGGCCGGCAGCACAGGCGTCCTTCGCTCGGTCGATGCCGCCGCGCGCCGCGTCACCGTCGCCGTGCGGTCGGGGGCGGTGCGGGATGATCTCGTGATGGACGTGCCGGAGCGCGCGCAGCTCTCACTCAACGGGCGGCGCGTCGATCTGCGGCAACTCGCGGTGGACGACTCCGTAGATGTACGCCATGTCCTCGATCCGGCGGGGAAGCTGGGACATATCGTCAGCGACCTCACAGCGCGGCGCGTCGAGGAATTCTCGGCGTTCGTGGACCGGGTCGATCTGGACGCCGGCGAACTGCATCTCAAGTTCGGCCGCGGATCGTCGGAAGTCCGGACGCTGCCGTTCGCCGAGGACGTGGCGATCCAGTTCAAGTCCGGCGAATCGCTGGAAAAAGCAGACCTGCGCGAGGGAGACCGGTTGACGGTCCGCGCGGACGACCAGATCCGCCGCGTCACGGTCACGCGGGAAGACCTGCAGGTCACCGGGACCGTTGTCGCGGTCGATTCCGATCCTCCGTCGCTGACGGTCAATGACGCTCAGGGGGAGAAGCACACGTTCACGATTGAGGAGGGTGCGGACGTTACGCTGGGACTTGCGCCCGCAAAGCTGGGTGAATTACGGCCGGAGATCGATTCCGTCACCGTCTCGTACAGCGAGCAGCCGGACGGCGGGCTCGTCGCGGCCGCCGTGGACGCCCATCGCGGCACGCTGCACGACCGCTGGGGCCTGATCATCGGCTGCCAGGCCTACAGCGACCGCGCCGTCCCCCGCCTGCCCAACGCCAACGCCGATGCGCAGCTGGTGTACGAGTCACTGACCAACCGCTACGGGATGGACAGCGACTGGACGCTCCGGCTGTTCGACCGCACGCGCAACGATGTGCAGCGGGAGGTCGAACAGTTCCTGGGAGGCGTCGGACAGCAGGCACAGGTTGTCGTCTACATCGCGGCCCACGCCTTCGTCAGCGAGGAGGGAATCGTCTACCTCGCATTCACCGATTTTCGCCTGGACGACATGGAAGCGACCGGCCTGCCGCTGGACTGGCTCGTCACGCAGCTTGAACGCTGTCCGTCGCCGGAAAAGCTGCTGCTGCTGGACATCGTCCATGACGGCGGGACGGTGGATGCGTCGCGGCAGCCGTCGATTCCGGACATGCTGTATAAGCTCAAAGCGACGATCCGCCAGACGGACGTCATCGGCAGCTCCAGCCGGGACCAGCGCGGGCTCGATCTCCCCGGCGAGAACCACAGCGCGTTCGCGAAGTTCCTCGCCGCCGGTTACTCCGGCAGCGCCGATGAGAACGAAGATCTGCGGATCACCGGCGGCGAACTGTTCGCCTATCTTCAGCAGCGATTTGCCACCGCCACTCTCCCCGGCGGCAAGCAGCAGACCCCCTTCCGGCTGGAGCAGGCGGCGCCCGACGCGCCGCAGTGAGTCTTACCGCACTCATTGCACCCGCGCGGTTGGAGACTCCGTCCACCCCGCCGGTCGCTGGCCGGCGCCGGCCTCATCGCCGTCTCCCAGCTCGCGCCGGGCGCTCTCGGCGAGGGCCAGCAGTTCCATCACCACGTCCTGGTGGTTGGCCGCGACGTCGGTCTCCTCTGCTACGTCATCAACGAGGTGGTAGAGCCGCAGCTTGACGGCCTCCGGCTCCGTTCCGTCGGGTCTGGTATACGGAAGGTACACCTTCCACGGCCCCTGCCGGACTGCACGCAGGTTGGGACCGTCATAGAAGTAGAACGCCTCGTAAGGCGACTCGGGGTCCGCTTCTCCCGCGAGCAGCGGTCGAATGTCGTGCCCGTCGATCGTCCGATTGGAAGAGACCTCCACTCCGGCGAGAGCGGGAAACGTGACGAAGAAATCCATCGCGCTGCACAGGTCATCGCAGACCGCACCGGCCGGGACGCGGCCGGGCCAGCGGGCGATGCAGGGCATCCGCATCGCCCCTTCGCTGGCGTCGTAGCCCCACCCTCTGAGCGGTGCATTGCTGCCTTGCGGCGGATTGCGGCGCGGAGCGCCGTTGTCCGACGTCCAGATGACGAGCGTGCGCTCGTCAAGTTCCAGCCGCGCGAGAGCCTCCAGGATCTGGCCGGTGGACCAGTCAAGTTCCTCGACTGAGTCGCCGTAGTTCCCGTTGGCGCTGCGCCCGCGAAAAGCCTCGCTGGCATAGGGGGTCTGTGTGCTGCCGGGCATCGCCTGCGGCAGGAATAGGAAGAACGGCCGCTCGCGGTTCTGCTCGATGAACTCGATCGCCCGCTCGGTATAGCGCCGCGTCAGCTCGTTGCGGTCCACAGGCGCTTCGATCACCTGCTCCCCCTCCAGCAGCGGCAGCGGCGGCCACGGCTTGCCTTCGCGGGGCGTCATGTCGTCGCTGTACGGGATGCCGAAGTACTCATCGAATCCCTGCCGCGTCGGCAGAAACTCCGGCTGGTCGCCGAGATGCCATTTGCCGATGCAGGCGGTGGCGTAACCGGCGTCCTGCAGCACCTCGGCGAGCGTGACCTCATCGGGATGCAGTCCTTTGGGCGACACCGGCTGCAGCACCTTGCCGCCGGTGTCGGAGACATGCATGTTGACCCGCCGCGGGTAGCAGCCGGTCATGATGCTGGCCCGCGACGGCGTGCAGACGCCGCTCGTTACGTAAAAGTGGGTGAACCGCATCCCCTCGTCCGCCATCCGGTCGAGGTGCGGCGTGCGATGCAGGGACGAGCCGTAACAGCCGACGTCGCCGTAGCCGAGGTTGTCGCAGAGGATGAGCACGAAGTTCGGTCGATCGTCCTCCGCACAGAGCGGCGCAAGCAGCAGGAGGATGGCGACGACCGCCGCGATCGGGCTAACATGACGCAACATCAGGATCTCCGCACTGCTGACAGTGGTGCACGGAAGAATTCTTCGTCCGGCCGACATTCGCTTGTAACGGACCGCGCATGCCGACTTCAAACCACCTGACGCGCCGCAGCCTGCTGCAGGGTCTGGCCGCCGCGACGGTTTCCGCCTGCCTGCCGCGCGCCTGGGCTGCGCCGGTCAATACGCGCAAGGCGCAGATCGCGATCACCTTCGACCTGGAGATGAGCCGCCATTATCCGCAGCGGGGGATGATGGAGTGGGACTACCAGAAAGGGAACCTGGACGATGCGACCAAGCAGTACTCGGTCGAGGCGGCGCGGCGTGTGAAGGCCGGGGGCGGGATCATTCACTTCTTCTGCGTCGGCCGCGTGCTGGAGCAGCCGGACGTGAGCTGGCTGACGGAGATCGCCGAGTCGGGGCATCCGGTCGGCAATCACACGTACGACCACGTGTACGTCCTCGCGCAGTCGGCCGAGGAGACACAATTCCGGTTCCAGCGTTCTCCGTGGCTGGTCGAGGGGCGGACGGCCGAGGACGTCATCCGCGAGAACATCCGCATCACCACGGTCGCGCTCCAGGACCGCTGCGACATCGAAGTGAACGGATTTCGCACCCCGGGCGGCTTTTCGAACGGACTGGAAGGACGCGAGGACATCCAGCAGATGCTGCTCGACCTGGGTTTCACCTGGGCGAGCTGCAAGTATCCGTCCCATCAGGCGGGTGAGCCGATGCAGACGCCGGGCGAGGAGGTCTTCGCCGACATCCGCCGCGCCCACGCCGAGGCCCAGCCGTTCGTGTATCCGACCGGCCTGATCGAGATTCCGATGAGTCCCATCAGTGACGTCGGTGCATTCCGGAGCAACTTCTGGAAGCTGCCGGAGTTCCTGCGGGCCGTCCGCGAAGGGGTCGAGTGGGCCATCGAACACGGCGGGGTGTACGACTTCCTCTGCCACCCTTCCTGCATGGTCGTGGAAGACCCTGAGTTCCAGACCGTCGAACTGATCTGCAAGCTGGTCGAAGCCTCGGAGGGGCGGGCCGAGATCGTTGGACTGGATGCGATCGCGGCGGCCGTCGCGAAATCAGGGGACGCAGATAACGCGGATTGAAGTGGATCAGCGCAGATCGGAGATGAGACCGTTACTGTACGCTGATCCGAAAGTTCAAGCGGGAGCGCGAACATGGTTTGGGCGGAAGTAAGTTCCCTGGAATCTGCGTAAATCATCCGGAACCTGCGCCATCTGCGTTCCCCATGCCTCCGCCTCGCGTGTTCGCCGTTGTCCCCGCCGCCGGATTCAGCCGCCGGATGGGTCAGCCGAAGCTGTTGCTTCCCTTTGGCTCGGGGACGGTGATCTCATGCGTTATGGATGCGCTCAAGGCCGGAGGCGTGGATGAGATCTATGTGCTTGTGCGCGCCGAAGATGAGGATCTGCGGCGGGAACTCGAACGTCACGACGTCTGCGTCGTCCCGACTCCGGAGCCGACGGCCGGCATGCGGGAGAGCGTCGAGTTGCTGCTCACGCTGATCGCCGTGGAAATGCATCCCGAGCCGGACGACGCGTGGCTGCTGGTGCCGGCCGACGAACCGACTCTGGATCCGACGGTCGTCCGGGGGCTGGTCGCCGAATGGCGCGCCGCGCCCAATGGCATCCTGGTCCCCGTTCACCACGGGCGGCGCGGCCATCCCACTCTGTTTGGGTGGAACTTCACCGAGTACGTCTACTCGCTGCCGGAGGGACAGGGGTTAAATCGACTACTGCAGATTGACCCCAGCGAAGTCCGCGAGATCCCGGTCGCATCTCCGGAAATCCTGCAGGACATGGATACACCCGAGGACTATCAGCGCCTAAAGTTGTCTGAAGGGGACGGCTGACAGGGGATTTGCGGCGATTCGGACCGTTCGCTACCCTGCCCGTTTCGCGCCGCTGATGTTGGAGTCCAAACTTGGGGCTGCTCTGTGCAGGGCGCCATGCGTCGTCAGACGACGGGCGCGCGGCAGCCTGAAGGCTGTACTCCAACGGGAATGAGTCCGCACACCGGGTGATGCATGGCTGACGAACGGGACCAACTGGCTTCCGACGCGAATGAGCGTCCCGAAGGGCCGCCGCGCACCCCGGGGACCGCCCGCGGCGCACGCCGCTCCGCCGAGGATGCGCCGCGCGGAGGCCTCCCCACGTTCTGGATCATCCTGCTGCTCGGCATGCTGGTCCTGTTCTTCTATCAATGGCAGAACTCTCCGCTGCGGCATGGGTCGCACGTCGATTACACGTTCTTCCTGGAGCAGTTGGAGGCCGGCAACGTCGAGGCGGTCCACATCGATCAGCAGAACCTGCTCGGCAAGTGGGTGGAGCCTCCGCGCAATCCGGCGCACGAGAAAGATTCGGATGCCCCTGAGTTTCTCAAGGAAGACTTCAACACCGTCCTGTCGACCCTGGAAGACCGGACGCTGATCACGCTGCTGTATCGCAAGGGAGTGGAGGTCACGGAGGAGAACCATTCGATCGGCCTGATGTCTCAGATGTTCATCTGGACGCTGCCGCTCATCCTCTTGATGGTGTTCCTGTTCTTCATGATGCGGCGGACGGCCGATCCGTTCTCGTCGGGGATGTTCGGCAACTTCATCCGCAGTCCGGCCAAGCGGTTCAAGGCGAGCGATCAGCGCAACACGTTCGACGACGTCGCCGGCATGGAGCACGCCAAGCGCGAACTCCAGGAAGTCGTCGAGTTTCTCAAGGACCCCGCAAAGTTTCAGCGGCTCGGGGCGCAGATTCCCAAGGGAGTGCTGCTGATGGGGCCTCCGGGAACCGGCAAGACGCTCATGGCCCGCGCCACCGCCGGCGAGGCCGGCGTGCCGTTCTTCTCCATCAGCGGCTCCGAGTTCATCCAGATGTTCGGCGGCGTCGGCGC
>JBGTSJ010000047.1:0-11406 GCA_041940305.1 Planctomycetaceae bacterium | reverse complement strand
ACTCACCTCCATTCTACGCACGCCGGTCAAGGGGTACTTGGCGATTGCCCTGGGTTTCTTCGTTGGCGGCGGCATCTCCCGGCTGCGTCTGCTAGAGTAAGCGGACGGGCTGCGGCCATTCCTTCCACCAGTTGAAAATACTTCGCCAGTGAACCCCGTTGACGAATTCCACAAGCTTGCCGCGATGTTTCCGGACGGGCAGCCGCTGGTCCAGGACGTCGAGTACATCCCCGCGTCCACCACGCCCGAGCCGTACAAGACGCTCCTCGTCCACGACATCCACATGACCGTGACGATGGAGAAGTACCACGGCTGCCCCGTGGACGTGCACGTCATCGACCGGAAGCTGGACGATGACGTCTACGCCCGCAAGATCCTGCTGACGCGGCACGGCACCAACAACGTCGTGCAGTTCGGACTGGTGCGGTTCGACTTCCAGTACGTCACCAAGGCAGTGCGTGAGGAAATCATCAGTGAGAAGATTCCGCTCGGTCGGGTGCTCATCAACCACAACGTTCTGCGGCAGGTGGATCTGAACGCGATCCTCAAACTGACCGCCGGCCCCTCGCTGGCGAAGTACCTGCAGATGAAAGAGGGGGGCATCACGTACGGCCGCATCGCGACGATCTTCTGCAACCGCAAACCGGCGATCGACCTGCTGGAAGTTTCCGCACCACTGGAATCGGCGGAATGAGCCGGGAATCGCAGCGAAGCCACTCTCACTCGATGCCGAGAGCAGAACTTCATGCTGAAGCAGATCAGCCCTCTCCTGCAGGTGAAGGACTTGAAAGCCTCCGTTGAGTTTTACCGCGAGAAGCTGGGATTCTTTACGGGCTCGCTGGAGGGAGGCTTCGCCGCAATCCGTCGGGACGAATGCCTGATCTTTCTGGCTCAGAAGACCAGAGAGGCCGATTTGACAAACCGGGCGGCAAGAGCAGTCGACGACGGCTGGTGCAACTACGACCTGCACATCCACTGTGCACCTGGAACATTGGATGACCTGTTTCGCGAATTCTGTGAAAAGGGGGTCTCAATGCCAGCAGGCTACGAGAACGGCCCGATCACGAGGTCGTACGGAGTTCGTGATTTTTCCATTATCGATCTCGACGGTTATGACCTGGTGTTCGGAGAAGAGACTTCAGATGTGGGGGAGATGTGAGCGCGGTCAGCACACCAGCGGGTAACCGCATAACCGGGTCCTCGTTGCTTTCGCAACTGCAATCGATTGTCGGTCCCGACGCCCTGATCGCGCGCGAAGACGAACTGCTCGTCTATGAATGCGACGGCTACGTCGTCGAGAAGCGGATGCCCGATGTCGTGGTGTTTCCCATGACCACCGAGCAGGTCGTGGCGATCGTCAAGGCCTGCAATGCGCATGACGTGCCGTTCGTGCCTCGCGGCGCCGGGACCAGCCTGGCGGGGGGCACGCTGCCGGTGGGGGGCGGGGTGATGATCTGCCTGACCCGCATGCGGCAGATTCTCGAGGTCAACGTGCGAGACCGGTACGCGGTCGTCGAGCCGGGGCTCGTCAACGTGCATCTCACGCAGCGGCTGAAGGGGACCGGCTATCACTACGCCCCCGATCCCTCAAGCCAGGGAGCCTGCACGATCGGCGGCAATGTGGCGACCAACTCCGGTGGGCCGCACACGCTGAAGTACGGCGTGACGGTGAACCACGTCCTCGGCGTCGAAGTGGTGCTGCCCAGCGGCGAGGTGATGCAGTTCGGCGGACCCTGCGAGGACCTGCCCGGCTACGACCTCACCGGACTGTTCGTGGGGAACGAGGGGACATTCGGCATCTGCACGAAGGTCTGGGTGCGGCTGACGCGCGACCCGGCGGCGTATCGCACGATGCTGGGGGTGTTCGACACGGTTCGGGCTGCGACCGAGGCGATCTCGGCGATCATCGGGGCCGGCATCGTCCCGGCGGCGCTCGAGATGATGGACCAGGGGATCGTCGGGGCGCTGGAGCAGGCGTTCCACTTCGGGTTTCCGCTCGACGCCGGGGCCGTGCTGCTCATCGAGGTGGACGGACTGGAAGTGGCCGTGGACGAAGAGGCCGCGCGGATCGTTGCGCTCTGCACGGAGAACGGCGCACGTGAAGTGCGGATGGCCAACTCGCCGCAGGAGCGGGCCCTGCTGTGGAAGTGCCGCAAGCAGGCGTTCGGGGCGATCGGCCGGCTGTCCCCCAGCTACTGCACGCAGGACGGCGTCGTTCCCCGCACCCGGCTGCCGGAGATCCTGGAGTTCATCACGGCCACGAGCGCCAAGTACGGCCTGCGGATCGTCAACGTATTTCACGCGGGAGACGGCAATATCCATCCCATCCTGCTGTTCGACGAGCGGGACGCCGAGCAGGTACGGCGGGTGATCGAAGCGGGGGACGAGATCCTCTCCCGCTGCATCGAACTCGGCGGCAGCGTCACGGGCGAGCACGGCATCGGCGTCGAGAAGATCTCGTTCATGGACAAGCTGTTCACGCCCAATGACATTGCGGTGATGGAAGACCTGCGGCACGTCTTCAACCCCGACGGCCGCTGCAGCCCCCAGAAGATGCTCCCCACCGCCGGCGCCTGCGGCATGGAGCACATCGAACGAGCACACCCGGGACGCCGTGCGGCGATGTGAAGCCTGAACAGGAGGAAACGGAGGGCCGATGCCTCGCTCAACAGATCAGCACCCGAACCGCCCGGCCCGATGGGCCGGGGCTAAACAAGCGTAGTGGGCTATTAGTGCCGATTAGCGTCAATTAGTGTTCCACCCTTCCTGAAACCCCTCTGTTTTCTCCGTTTCCTCCTGTTCAAACCTGACTGATGCCCCGGACCGACATCGTTGAGGACACCTACGCGGAGGCCTTTCGCAGCATCTATGGGGAGGTGCTGGTGACGGCGCGGGACCGCACGTGGCTGGATCATGCGGTGAACGCGGCCACGGGGCATGCCTCCAGCACCATTCTTTGCGACTGCGAGGCCGGGCTGGACCGATACGTCGGTCCCGGCACTGATCAGCCGGATGCCACGCCGGACGGACGACCCGGCGCCGTCCTGCAGTTTCATGTGCCGCGGTTCCGCAAGGATCGGGAGCCGGCGCTGGAGCGGGCGCTCCTCACGCGGATCGCACAGAACGTGCTCACCTGTCCGACCACCGCCTGCTTCAACCTCATCAACAGCGAGTCGTATTTCAAGCTCGGCCGCAAGATCGCCCTGTTCGGGGACGGGCATCAGTTCCGCGATGCGCGACTGGGCCGCCGGGTGTGGGTGATCCCGACGATGGCGGGGGAGTTCGTGCTGGACCGCCGCTTCGGCTTTCGCGACGGCATCATGGGGGGCAACCTCTGGTTCATGGGAGACACCGCCGATAGCGCCCTGCTGGCGGCAGAGCGCGGACTCGCCGGCGTCCGCGCCACACGCGGAGTCATCGCACCGTTCCCTGGAGGCATCGCGGCCAGCGGCTCCAAGGCCGGCAGCCGTTATTCGTTTCTGATCGCCAGCACGAATCATCCCTTCTGCCCGACGCTGCGCGAGAAGCTGGGGAGCGAGTCGCGCGTGCCGGACGGCGTCGCATCAATCACCGAGATCATCATCAACGGCCGGGACCTCGACATGGTCCGCAATGCCACGCACGCGGCCATCAACGCGGCGATCGACACTCCCGGCCTCCTGCGGATCTCGGCCGGAAACTACGGCGGCCGTCTCGGCAAGAACTTCATTCATCTCCGTGAGCAATCGAATTCACGCGGTTAGCCGCGACTCGTTGAGCCGCGACCCGCAGGGGAGCGCGTGGTGGGCGTCTCATGTCCGCATGCTGAGTTGAACGTCACCGAAGTTTGACAGGCCGCGCCCTGAGTGGGACGATGGGCCGTGAGTCGTTGGGCGGTGTTTCAGAGCCCGGGAGCAGCAGGGATGGAGGAATTCTCACTGGCGTCGCACGGCATTCGCGTGGCGGACGTGCTGCGGAACGCATCGCCCGCGACGTTGTACAAGGAGGCAGTGACGCGCGACGCCCACACCGAGATCTCCAGCCGCGGGGCGTTGATCGCCTACTCCGGCGACAAGACCGGCCGCTGCCCGCAGGACAAGCGGATCGTCGAGCATCCCGACTCCAAAGGCGACGTCTGGTGGGGGAGCGTCAACATCCCGCTGGAGAAGAAGTCGTTCTACATCAATCGCCAGCGCGCGGTCGACTTCCTCAACACGCGCGACCGGCTGTACGTGATCGACGGCTATGCCGGCTGGGCCGCGGCTCATCGCGTGAAGGTCCGCGTCATCTGCGCGCGGCCGTATCACGCGCTGTTCATGTGGAACATGCTGATCCGTCCGACGCGCGAAGGGCTCAAGTCCTTCGGCGACCCGGAAATGGTGATCATCAACGCCGGCATGTTCCCGGCCAACCCGCACACGGCCGGGCTCACGTCGCCGGTAAGCGTCACCCTGAGCCTGGAGGAGAAGCAGCTCATCATTCTCGGCACTGAGTACGCAGGCGAGATGAAGAAGGGGATCTTCTCCTACATGAATTACGCGATGCCGAAGAAGGGCGTCCTCTCGATGCACTGCTCGGCGACGGCCGATCCGCAGACCGACACGTCCGCCGTGCTGTTCGGGCTGTCCGGGACCGGCAAGACCACGCTCTCGGCCGATCCCTCGCGATTGCTGATCGGGGATGATGAGCACTGCTGGTCGGACGACGGCATCTTCAACATCGAGGGGGGCTGCTACGCGAAGACGATCAACCTCACGCGCGATGCGGAGCCGCAGATCTTCGATGCGCTCTGCTTCGGCAGCGTGCTGGAGAACGTGGAGTACGAGCCGGATACGCACATCGTCGACTTCAGCAGCCGCCGTATCACCGAGAACACGCGCGGGGCGTATCCGATCGAATTCATCGAGAACGCCAAGATTCCGTGCGTCGCCGGACATCCGGAGCACGTGATCTTTCTCACCTGCGACGCCTTCGGCGTGCTGCCGCCGGTCTCGCGGCTGACTCCCGAACAGGCCGAGTACCATTTCATCAGCGGTTACACCGCCAAGGTCGCCGGCACCGAGATGGGAGTGACGGAACCGCAGGCGACGTTCTCCCCCTGCTTCGGCGGACCGTTCCTGGTGTGGCATCCCGGCAAGTATGCGCAGATGCTCAGCGAGAAGATTCGCAAGCACGGGTCGCAGGTGTGGCTGGTGAACACCGGGTGGACCGGCGGAGGCTACGGCGTTGGCCGGCGCATCAAGCTGGCGCATACGCGAGCCATCATCAACGCGCTGTACTCGGGAGCACTGTCGGAGGCGCCGACCAGTCGCGACCGGGTGTTCGGGCTCGACATGATCACGGCCTGTCCCAACGTCCCCGTGGAGATGCTGCAGCCGCGCAAGACGTGGCTCGATAAATCGGCCTACGATGCGGCTGCAGGAAGGCTGGCAGGGCTGTTTGCGGAGAACTTCAAGAAGTACCAGGAGGGGGTGACGAGGGCGGTGAGGGAGGCGGGGCCGGAGGCGGCTTGAGGCTCCGGCGGGGGTAAACCCTGCCGCTCGGGAGGGTGGCGTTAGAGGAACCGGTCATCGGCGAAGGGATGCAATGCTCCGAGCGGACGCTCCTTCGGCAGGGCGCCGAGCAGTGCCTCGGCCATTTTGAAGTCCTCCTGCGTGGTGATCTTGATGTTCATGGGAGATCCCTCCACGACGGCGACTGGGTGGCCCAGTTGTTCCACGAGTTGGGCTTCGTCGGTCGCTTCGCTGCCGTCCCATTTCGCGTAAGCGTCGAGCAGGAGTTGACGTCGGAAGACCTGCGGCGTCTGGGCGGCCCAGAGGTTCCGCCGCGGCACGGTTTCCGAAATCTTTCCGTTGTCGACGCGCTTGATGGTGCTGGAGATCGGCGCCGCCGGAACGGCGGCCCCGTGATCCTCGGCCGCGACGAACAGGGTGTCGATCCATTTCTTCACCAGCAGCGGGCGGGCGGCGTCGTGGACGGCGACGAAGTCGACATCGGCCCGCACACGGGCGAGTGCGTTCCTGACCGAGTCGGCCCGCTCCTTTCCTCCGGCCACAATTTCGACCGCCATGAAAGCCAGGTTTGCCTGAAATTTTTCCTTGAAGAAGTCGATGTCGTCCGGCGCGACGACGATGAGCGTCTGCACGACGTCGTCGCGGTTGGCAAACAGTTCGGCCGCCCTGACCCAGACGGGGCGTCCTTGCAGTTCCACGAAGGGCTTCTTTCGGCGGGCCTCGCCAAAGCGCGTGCTCCTGCCGGCGGCAGGGAGAATGACGGCGAATTTGGGCATGACAACTAGTCGGTTCTCAAATGCACGAGATAGACGAGTGCGAAACAGTCATCCTCTCGGGGACGGGACTTGAGTTCAAGAGGACCGCAGCGGAACGTCTTCCGGCAGGACGATGGTCCGCACCGGCAAGACTCTTCATCAAGGCGGGCGAAACCGCCTCGTCGTCTCTTCGAGACATGAGGTACCAGCCACACCAACGGGGAAGCAGGTATTCGTCCATGGCAACGGCAACTCGAATCGTGGTGCGTAAGGATCAAGTCGCTTGCCGGGCCGTCGTCGCCAGTACAAAGATGAATGCGACAACCACCGCAATTCCCAAAACAACAGCAAACGTCGCCCCGAACAGCTTGACCGGCGGCGGCGGTTGCCGAAGCGGATCGTCGAACCGGAGCGGCGTCAACGCGTTAAAGTGGTTCAGAACCTGCAGCAGAACCTGGTCCGGGCAACCCGGCGAATCCACCCAGAACAGCGAGTTCGCGGCGTGGTGGTTCGTGTCGATCTGGAATCGGCGCCCTTCGAACAGAAAAGTCAGCTTCCAGCAGGGACTCGACCCCTTTCCTCCCTGGTACCACTCACCATCGACCGACAGGCCGGGAAGCTTCCGCGAATGCTTTCGGACGGCATTCCAGCAGAGGCCAACAGATTCAAAAAACATGCGACTCTGGTCGCCCAAATCGCACGCGGCGACGTCGTCCCGGAGGTGATCGGATCCGATCGCCAGCGGGGCGCGCGGTTTCACTTTCGGAGACGCCCGGCTCATATGACCGACCTACTCCGGAGAACATTCGGCTCGGCGGACCGTCGAGTGCGCTAAACTTCCTTCGCGTCGATCCAGCTCATCATGCTGCGGAGTTCGCGGCCGACCTTTTCGAGGAGGTGTTCGCGGTCGCGGCGGCGCATGGCCTTGAAGGTGGGCTGGTTGGCCTTGTTCTCCAGGATCCACTCGCGGGCGAACTGGCCCTGCTGGATCTCGCTGAGAATCTTCTTCATCTCGGCCTTGGTCTCTTCAGTGACGATGCGGGGGCCGCGGGTGTAGTCGCCGAACTCGGCCGTGTTGGAGACGCTGTACCGCATGTAGTTGAGGCCGCCCTGGTAGAACAGGTCGACGATCAGCTTGAGCTCGTGCATGCACTCGAAATAGGCCATCTCGGGCTGGTAGCCGGCCTCGGTGAGCGTCTCGAAAGCGGCCTTCACCAAGGCGCTGACGCCGCCGCAGAGGACCACCTGCTCGCCGAACAGGTCGGTCTCGGTCTCTTCGGCGAAGGTGGTTTCGATGACTCCGCCGCGCGTTCCGCCGATGCCCTTAGCGTAGGCGAGGGCGAGCTGCTTGGACTGCTCCGATGAGCCGGGGTACATGGCGATGAGCGAGGGGACGCCGCCCCCCTTGACGTACTCGCTTCGGACAAGATGGCCCGGGCCTTTGGGCGCCACCAGTGCGGCATCAACCCCTTCCGGCGGCGTCACCTGGCCGAAGTGGATGTTAAAGCCGTGCGAGCACATCAGCACATTGCCGGGCTTGAGGTTCGGCTGGATCTCACCTTTGTAGACGTCGGCCTGAAGCTCGTCCGGGAGAAGAATATTGACCAGATCTCCCGCCGCTGCAGCGTCCGCGGCGGACATCGGCTTGAATCCGTGCTCGACGGCCAGGTCGTAGTTCTTGCCCCCTTTTCGCTGGCCGACGATGACGTCGCAGCCGCTGTCCCGCAGGTTCTGCGCCTGGGCGTGTCCCTGGCTGCCGTAGCCAATGATGGCGATCTTCTTTCCTTTGAGCAGGGACAGGTCCGCGTCGTCGTCGTAGTAAATGGTGACTGGCATGGTTACGTGCTGTTCTGAGATTCGAGTGAGAATACGAGTTCGATCCGGAGCCGCCCTGTGACGGCCGGCTCCGGCTGGATTCATGAGTGCATCGTCTCGCCGACGGCCGCTTCGGCGGACATCGAACTGCCGCGGAGCAAGGCGATCCGCCCGGTTCGGACCATCTCGAGGATTCCGAACGGGCGCATGGCCTCGATGAAAGCCTCAATCTTCCGCTCCTGGCCGGAGATCTCGATCATCACGTGGCCCGATGAGACGTCGACGATCCGGCCGCGGAAGATGTCCACGAGTTCCTTGATCTCGCTGCGCTGGCCCCGCTCGGTCTTCACCTTGATGAGCATCAGGTCGCGCTCGACGAACTCCTGGTTGGAGTAGTCGAGCACACGGACGATCGTGACAATCTTCTCCAGCTGTTTGCGGACTTGGTCCAGCACGCGGTCGTCGCCACTGACGACGAACGTCATACGGGACAATTCGGGATTCTCGGTCTCTCCGACGGCGAGGCTGTCGATGTTGAAGGCGCGGGACGCCAGCATGCCGGAGACCTGCGCCAGGACGCCGGGCTGGTTGATCACCAGGGCCGAAAGCACATGTCTCATACGGATCGCGACCTTGACGGCAAAACAGGCAATGGGGCGTTCAAGCGGTACCGGGACTCTCCGGATTCTGCACGGAGGTCCAATCGGGAATCGGGCATCGTACAGTCGCCGGACACGGCGAACAACCGAATGTTCGCGTGAGCGGGCGTATTGCGGATGTGGACCGGCTCGGAGGCGTTGGCGTGGTCCCGGTGTTCGCCGGTTCTTGCAGTTCCTCCAGGGACCGCACAGAGGGCTGCGCCTGCGACGTTGCGCTGCGATTGACGCCCGCTTGGAGAGCCCGATACGCTGAGAAGTGCAGGCCGATTGCAGTCGTCGATCGGGGCAGGGTCTGCAGACTGGACCGACGTGCGGTTCAGACTTGTCGGCCGGGTGTTCCGACATTGGAGATTTGAGAAATGGGTCTGTATCGCGTCAACGCAGCCGCATTCGCCGCCTCGCTGATGATCCTCGCGGTCGCCGGTCTGCCGGGATGCAATTCGGGTTTGACTTCGCCCTCATCCGATACGCAGGGGACCGTGACGACTCCATCGGCTGTGGAGACTCCAGCACCGGCCGACGGCCAGCCCAGCGCTGTGGTTTCGACAGCAACACGCGATCCGCGGACGCAGTGGATCGGCGACGTGCCGTATGACGTGTTCTTTGATCGGCCGCTGGACGTCTACCGTGACACGACGCCCGTCGGCCAGGCGCCAATGCCCAACTCCGACCAGGAAATGCCGGCGGAAACGGTCGCGGCCAACTCGACGACCGAGAATGCGGCGCCTGAAACGATCGCCGAACCGACGGAGGCTTCTGCGGGGGACGGGCCGGACTGGGCGGCCGCCGCTCCGATTGAAGTGCTCAACGAGGAGACGAAGGAACTGCGCAACCGACTGACTGCTAATCTGCAAACTGTGGCGACGTATAACGCCAATACGGAGTCGATCGTTACGGACGGGAACATCCTGGCGACCATCGCGGCGGTGATTGAGCGGCATCCGGGCGATGTCAACTGGAAGGACAAAGCAGGGCACGTCCGCAGCCTGGCCTACGACGTGTATTTGAGCGCGGGGAACACCGGCCGCGGACCATTTGACAATACGAAAGAGCCGTTTGAGAAGCTGACGACGATTCTCAACGGCGGTCCCGCTCCGGATGACGAGATTGAAGTGGACCCGGTGCTCAGCGACATCGGCGACCGGGCCCACATCATGAAGCGGATCGATTCCAGCTTCAGCTGGATCCGGGCGGACATCAACACGGAGAGCCGGCTGGCCGAGTTCAAGGAGCGGTTGATTCGTGAGGCGGGCGTGCTCGCGACGCTGGCGACGTTCATCACGGATGAAAACTATGAGTCGGCCAGCGACGAGGGTTATCGGGAGTTCGTCCGCGAGTTTGTCGCAGGGTGCCACGGACTGGTGCAGGCGGCCAACACCGGAGACTACGCCGCGTTTGAAACGGCCCGCAACCAGGTGGACAACACCTGCAACCCCTGCCATACGCAGTACAAGTCGACGGACTCGGGGTTTTGAGTGAGCAGCGGTGATGCGCCGCAGACGATTGGGGAGCGCTCAGCGTCGCCCGGCCCGATGGGGCTGGATGGAGGCACGCGTCCCACAATCAATCTCGTTCTTGGAGCAGTTCCCCGGCCAAACCAGGTACTCCTTTGGCGGTTCGCAAGCCATGCGATGTTTCTCCCTGACTCTTCTCGTCGGAACCCTCCTGATCACCTCCGGCTGCGGCGGAGCCTCGTCGCAGCCCGCTCCAGCGGCGGCCCCCGCAAACACCGCGGATGCTCCGGTTCCCTCGAACGATCCCGCAACAGCGGCGCCTGTGGAAACCGCGGCTTCCTTTGAGCCGATCTACCTCGGGGACGATGCCCCCTCGATCTCTTCGCCGGCATCGCCGCAGTCCGCCGCCACTGCATCGCCCGCCGAGTCGGATCAGGCCGCCAACCGCGAAGCGCTGCTCTCGGCAATGATGCCCGTGCAGATCATGCTCGGCACCTGGCGCGGCATCACCCAGCGCGAGATTGGAGACTTCAAGGGCATCGACCAGCCGGAGTGGGTCTGGGACTTCCAGACCAACCGCGACCAGCCCGCGATGGTCATGAAGTCCTCTGAGGGGCCGTACTTCCGCGAAGCACGGCTGACCTACGATGTCGTTGCACAGGTCTTTCGCCTCACGACCACCGATGCCGAACAGTCGCAGCGGATGTTCGAGGGTCAATTCACCCAGCAGCCCGAAGACGTGCAGGGAGACGACAAGAAACTCCACCGCACGTACAAGCTCGAGCTGACCGAAGTCGATCCCGCCGATCCGAAGGACCAGTGGCAGGTGGTGTTCAATCATCAGGAAAACAACCGCTACCTGATGGAGTTGTACCGCAAAACCGGCAGCACCTTCCGCCGCTTCGAGACGGTTGCCACGCAGCGGGAGGGCACGTCGTTCGCGCTCAACGACGAAGACTACGGCGAGCGGACCTGTGTCATCTCCGGCGGCCTCGGGACAATCCAGGTCAGCTACCAGGGGAAGAGCTACTGGGTCTGCTGTACCGGCTGCCAGGCCGCCTTCAACGAAGACCCGGCCACCTGGATTGCCGAATTCGAGGCAAAGCAGATGCAATCGGAGTGACCAGTTCCCCCGCCCGCCGGAAGCGGATCTCCGCCGATCCGGAGGGGCAGCGAGCAGGGCTTTCGCTTAGTTCCGATAGCCGAGTTTGGTGAACAGTCGCAAGGGATG
>JBGTSJ010000046.1:0-17283 GCA_041940305.1 Planctomycetaceae bacterium | reverse complement strand
TCCCCATTTCCAGGCGGCCATCAGCAGCGGGAAGTTCCAAGGGATGATCTGTCCGCAGACGCCGACCGGCTCGCGACGGGTGTAGGTGAAGAAGTCGCCGCGGACGGGGATGGTGTCCCCATGCAGCTTGTCGGCCCAGCCGGCGTAATAGCGGAGGCAGTCGATGACGAGGGGCAGATCGGCGGCACGGCTGTCGCGGATGGGCTTGCCGTTGTCGAGCGTCTCCAGCGCCGCCATCTCTTCGAGGTTCTGCTCGACGAGGTCGGCGAGGCGGTTGAGCAGCCGGCCGCGGTCGCGGGCGTCCATCTTGGGCCAGTCGCCGGTCTCGAAGGCCTTGCGGGCGGCCTTGACGGCGAGGTTGACGTCTTCGGCGTCTCCCTCGGCAATGTCGGCGATCTTCTCTTCGGTGGCCGGGTTGAGGGTTTCGAAGGTTTTGCCGCTGACGGCGTCGCGCCAATGGCCGTCGATGAGGATCTTCGTCTGGCGGACCTGGGGAGCGCCGTTGGATGCGGACTTACTGGTGCTGCGGGAACGGGATTGGGTGACGGTGGCCATGAGTTGATCCTCCTGAGAGAGAACGCGGGGCTGAGAGAGGCCGGGATTCATTGTAAGCGGGGGATGGCGGCGAGGCGACCGGCGAGAGGGTGGGTGCTGACGGGCCACAGGCGCGGACTCTGGATTGGATGACCATCGACGTTCGGCCCTCGCTTGCGCGTCGGGCTAGCGTGGGTCGAACGAACTACGACGATTCTTGCAGATGGTTGTGATGCCGCGGACCAGTGGTGGTTTCGCGGCAGTATTGGCGGGTTGTCAGCCCTGGACGTGCGTGCGTAGCGGCCGGCCTAAGGAGTGTGCCTGCGACTCTGGAGTTCGTCTGGACAGGGTGGGGGGATCGCGGTCTAATCCGGCCCCGCCGGGGTGTGCGCCGGCGGTCTGTCTTCACATTTACGACCGGGCACGAGCAGGGACGCCGTGGACAGTCTTCGCCGATTGCTGCCGTTTGTTTATCCGTATCGTCGGCGGATTGGGCTGTCGCTGCTGTTCGGGTTCGTGGTGGCCGGGTTGTGGGGGGGGAACCTGACGGCGGTGTATCCGGTGCTGCAGACGCTGCTGGACCGGCAGACGCTGCATGAGCAGGTGGCGTTCGAGATTGTCAGTGCGGAAGAAACGATCCAACGGAAACGGGAAGCGCTGCAGCGGACGGAAGAACGGATCGCGGCGCTGGAGCAGGAGCAGAGGGGGCAAGACGACGCGGAATACGTCAAGCTGCTGAGCACGCGTGCGGACGATGAACGGGACCTGAGTGACGCATCCCACAAGCTGCTGACGTACAAGCGGCTGGAACTGCATGTGCTTCCATGGGTGCCGCGGAACGAGTTCCAGGCGTTCTGCCTGATCCTGGCGTTGCTGCTGGTGGCCGAAGCGGTGAAGGGAGTGTTCTCGTTCTGGCAGGATCTGGTGATCGGCAGCGTGGTGCAGCGGGTCATCATGGGAATCCGCACGCAATGCCTGGAGAGAGTGCTGGCGCTGGACTATCAGACGCTGGCGGCCGACGGCACCGGCGGGCTGATGTCGCGGTTCACCTACGACACTGAGCAGGTCGCCAACGGGGTAACGCTGATCGGGACGCGGCTGGTGCGTGAGCCGTTGAAGTGCCTGGCGTGCTTCTCGATCGCGCTGTGGATCAACTGGCGGCTGACGCTGCTGTCGGTGGTGTTCCTGCCGCTGCTGGCGCTGTTTCTGCAGTGGTACGGGCACACGCTGCGGCGGGCCAGCCGACGGATGATGGAGAGCATGTCGCGGATTTATAAGGTGCTGGAAGAGACGCTGGAGGGATTGAAGATCGTGATCGCGTTCGGGGCGACCGAGCGACATCGGAAACAGTTCTACGACGAGAACGACCGGTTCTATCACAAGGCGATGCGAGTGGTGCGGCTGGACGCGTTCGCCAAGCCAACGATGGAGATGCTGGGACTGCTGGCGATGTTTCTGGCGATGCTGCCGGGAGCGTACCTGGTGCTGCGGCAGAAGACGGACATCTGGGGGATCCGGCTGACGGATGATGTGATGACGGCGCCGGGGCTGTGCGTGCTGTATGCGCTGCTGATCGGGATGCTGGATCCGTGCCGGAAAATGTCGGCGACTTTCTCGCGACTGAAGCGGTGCGCCGCGGCGCTCGACCGGCTGTTCGAACTGATCGACCGCAAGCCGACGGTGCGGGAGGCGGATTCGCCACGACCGCTGCCGCGTCATTCGCGTTCTGTGGAGTTTCGCAATGTGACGTTTCATTACCCCGTGCGGGACGACGTGGACGCCCGGGGTGCGGCGCTGACGAATGCGAATCTGTCGGTCCGTGCCGGCGAGGTGCTGGCGATCGTGGGATCAAACGGGTGCGGCAAGTCGACGCTGGTGAACATGCTGCCGCGGCTGTACGACCCGACGGAAGGAGAGATCCTGATCGACGGCATACCGATCGGCGAGACGTCGTTCGACGACCTGCGGGGGCAGATCGGGATTGTGACGCAGGAGACGATGCTGTTCGACGACACGATCTACGAGAACATCCGCTACGGGAATCCGCGGGCGACGCGGGAGCAGGTGGAAGATGCGGCGCGGCGGGCGCATGTGATGGAGATCATTGAAAAGCTGCCGCAGGAATTCGAGACGGGTGTGGGCGAGCGGGGGAAGGAGCTGTCGGGAGGTCAGCGGCAGCGGGTGGCGCTGGCGCGGGCCATTGTGCGCGACCCGTCGATCCTGATCCTCGACGAGGCGACCTCGGCTGCCGATGCGCAGAGCGAGGCGTTCATCCTGGAGGCGCTGGAGTCCTTCGTGCAGGGGCGGACCGTGTTCATCATTACGCACTCGATGACGCCGGCACTGCTGAACCTGGTGGATCGGATCGCCGTGATGCAGGGAGGGCGGATCGTGGCGGAAGGGACGCACGAGGAACTGCTGCGGTCGTGCACGATCTATGACTCGCTGTATCGGGCGAAGACGGTGCCGCGCGCGGCTTAAGCACAAGCGACAGGATCGGAACAGGAGGCAACAGAGGTCACGGAGGCGCGTGAAGGCCGACCGGTTCCGCGGGCAACTCGCATGGCTGCGGCGTCCATTTCGCTGCCACCGCCAGGCACAATGCTGTGTCGCATCGGGTCACAGCGTTTCGGTGTAGAGCTCTGTTTTCTCCGTTTCCTCCTGTTCAACTCTCACGCGTCCGGGAGAAAGCCGCGTTCGCGGAGTTCCTGGATGTTTCCGGGAGCGCTGTCGATGATGCGTTCGGCGGCATAGCGGAGAACGGCTAGCCCGCCGAGGCCGTGCGGGGCGGTGAGGATCGCGACGCGGTCTTCCTCTTCCGAGTCGAGCTGGCGGTTGAGGCGGCTGACGACCTCCTCCACGCTGTCGCTGACGATCTCCACGGCCCCGTGCTGATTCGTGAGCTTGAGGTTGGAGAAGGCTGCGGTCCTGGCGAGGAGAAAGCCGGCGAACCCTTCCATGTCGTCATTCTCGAAGAAGCCTTCGAACTCCGGGCGGTCGGAGCCGGGGGTGATAATCATGGGGCGAGTGACTTTGACCTCGCCGCGCATCAGCCGGACCGGTTGCCGGGGCTGCTCGGAATCCTCGACGAGGTAGTAGGAGAGATCCGATACGCCGAAGGTAAAGAGGGAATAGCGTACGGGTCGGGCGATGTGGACGGCCTGCCAGCCGTGGCGAAAGCGATCCTCTGCGTCGAACGGGCCGAAAGGCATGCGAAACCTGGCGTGAACGGTCTCAATCGGGCGGCGTCAGCTTGTAGTTAAGAGGATTGCCGGACCGGGCACAATGGCGGAGCGACGCACGCGACGGGGATCGCGGCGAAGCGGCGGCGGTTGGGGAGAGATGTGACGCGGTGCTGCGACGAGATGGACGCACGCGTGGACCGGGGTTGATGCGTCGCTTGACCTTGCCTGAGGGATGCGTCAAGGTGGGCTGCCACTTGTCTCAAGACCGCAGCGGGAGCCGGGAAACGTGCATCATATCGATCTGCCGGAAGGGGACCTGACGCCGGACAGCCGCGTGCCGTGGTACAAGCTGCTGACGCGCTATCACTGGTTCGTGCTGATCGTGGCGGCGCTGGGTTGGCTGTTCGACTGTCTGGATCAGCAGTTGTTCATTCTGGCGCGGCCGGCGGCAATGCGGGACCTGATTCCGCTGGACAGCGCGAGCAGTCCGGAGGCGGTCGATCTGCTGCGGCGGCAGTGGGGGGACTACGCGACGTCGATCTTCATTGCCGGCTGGGCGACGGGGGGGCTTGTCTTCGGCATGCTGGGTGACCGGATCGGCCGCGCCAAGACGATGATCATCACGATCCTGCTGTACTCGCTGTTCACAGGCCTGAGTTCGTTCTCGCAGACTCCATACGACTTCGCGCTGTATCGCTTTTTGACGGGGCTGGGGGTGGGAGGTGAATTTGCGGTCGGCGTGGCGCTGGTTGCGGAGGTGATGCCGGCGGCGGCGCGACCGTACACGTTGGGGCTGTTACAGGCGTTGTCGGCGGTGGGAAACATCAGCGCGGCGTTTATTAACCTGGGGCTGGGGGTTGCGGAAGAACAAGGGATGGTGACCAGCCCGTGGCGGATCATGTTTCTGATCGGGGCCGTTCCCGCGCTGCTGGCGCTGGTGATCCGGCGGCGGCTGAAGGAGCCGGAGCGCTGGCAGCAGGCCAGCCATGAAGGAGCGGTGTCGAAACAGATGGGCTCGTATCGGGAGCTATTCAGCGAGCCTTTGTTGCGAAAGCATGCGCTACTCGGTCTGGTGCTCGGCTGTGCCGGGATCATCGGCCTGTGGTCGGTCGGGTTCTTCACGATGGACCTGATCCGGTTCGTCCAGCGGGCGCCGGTGACGGCTGCGCTGTACGAGGATGAAATGCAGCAGGCCGAGGCTGACGGCGACACTGAGCGCGCCGCGCACCTGGGCGAACTGCGGGCGAGCCTGGATTCCGGAACCGAGGAGACGGCCGCGGCCGAACTGAGCGCCGGCGCCCAGGCTGTGCAGGCGGACCTCGAAAAGGTGGTGAACGGCCGTCTGTCGCAGTGGGCGAGTTATGCATCGATTGCGATCAACATCGGGGCGGCGCTGGGGATGTTCGGCTTTGGAGCGCTGTCACAACGGATCGGGCGCAAGCCGACATTTGCACTGGCGCTGTTGTCGGCGTTCTTCACGACGGTGGCGGTGTTCTGGTATCTGGAGTCGTTCTGGCAGGTGTGGGTCATGGTGCCCATCATGGGGTTCTGCCAGCTGTCGCTGTTCGCGGGTTATGCGATTTATTTCCCGGAGCTGTTCCCGACGCGGCTGCGCTCGACGGGGACGAGCTTCTGCTACAACGTGGGCCGGTTCGTGGCGGCCTTCGGACCGCTGGTGAAGGCCCAGCTGGAGGGTGTGTTCAAGGACACTCCGGAACCGCTGCGGTATGCCGGCGTGAGCATGTGCGTGGTGTTCCTGATCGGGCTGGTGGTGTTGCCGTTCCTGCCCGAGACGAAGGATGCGCCGCTGCCGGATTGAGGCGTCGCCTGACACGGGGTGAAGCGTCGTGGCCGTTGCATCGCAGGCGGAGTGGACGGTTGTCCTTCGCCGGCCAGCATCCGGCATGGCGCGGCGCGGATTGACGTCAGCAGACGGTCGAGGTCAGCGGCGATTTGAACCACCGGGGGAGTTGTTTGAACGCACATTTGCGTTGACGCCGCAGCGACGTTCGGCCCTCGCTGGCGCGTCGGGCTGGTGTGAGCGCCGTGTCGGCAGCGTCGGGTCACTGTTGAGAGCGGAGCCGCATGTAGAGCTTGCGGACTTCGGGGAGGCAGCATTGGCCGTTGGCGGCGAGGGTGGCGCAGCGGGCTTGTTCGGATTGTGACCTGGCGACGAGTTCGCGGATGCGGACCGGTGTCGATTCGCGGGCGTCGGCTTCCACGTCTTCGGCGGTGAGGCCGAAGCAGGCGCAGAGAGGGGCCGCGGGATCCTTGGGAGTCACCGGACCGTGCAGTTCATCGATGGTGACGACCGTCTCAAAGAGGTTGAAGTAAGCGACGGTGCAGGCGGGATAGGTGCAGAACCAGGCGTCGTCCGTCAGTCGACTGCGGGCTTCGAGGCGGACATGCGTATCGAGCGCGGCGGCTCCCACCTGGGTGCCGAGCGCGCCGCAGCGCGGGCAGTAGGCGCGGCCGTCGAATTCGGGCTCGCGGACGAACGCCTTATTCATGGTCGTCGTCCAGTCCGATTTCCTTCGGACGCCAGGGGCCGTGGATCTCGAACTCGCCGCGCGGGTCGAACTCGGACCAGGCGCTGATTGGGAGATTGATCTGTGCAACCGCGGCCGTGGGCATCGTGGGGATCGCGCAACCCAGTTGAGCCAGGAGCTGCTCAATGCCGGGGTTGTGCCCGATGCAGAGGACGCGTGCGGCGGACTCCGGCAGCGTGCGGATGACCTGATGCCAGGTATCGGGAGCGGCGTGATACAGCCGCGGGGCCGTCATGATGTCGCCGGTGAAGCCGCATTCGGGGGCGACGGCTTCGGCCGTTTCCTGTGCTCGTCGTGCAGACGACGCGACGATGAGGTCGGGAGTGAGCGAATGTTCGCGCAGCCAGCGACCCATCAGGGGGGCGACACGGCGGCCGCGCTTGTTCAGCGGGCGATCATGATCGTCCTGGGCGGGGTTGTCCCAACTCGACTTGGCGTGCCGCATGAGGAGGAGGGTCTGCATGCGCTCAGATTAGCAGAGTGGGATCGTCGCGGAAGTGAGGGGGGACGGGTTGAGGTCGGCGGCAGTGGTATTACAGGCGGAGTTTGTTTGAGGACGCGTTTGGGTTGAAAGTCCAGCGCCGTTCGTCCCTCGCTGGCGCTTCGGGCTAGTGTGGGTAGGAAACACAACGACCCGGCGGCGCTGGGCCGTCGGGTCGTTGGAGGAACGAGGAGTTCGTCGCGCGGCGAGCTATTCCTTGCGGAAGAAGTCGCTGGGGCCCTTGAGCGTGTAGTAGGGGTACATCACCGCTCCGCCCGGCACCTGCGGCGGCGGATAGACCAGGTTGTTCGGCCGCTGATAGGAGTAGGTGAAGTGGTGTTGCGGGTACTGCTTGTTCATGTGCTGGTGCATGTGATTATGCAGGCGGTCCAGGCCGTGGTGGCGGCTGGGGTCCTCGCACTGGCAGAACGGGCAGGTCGTCCCATAGGCCGGAGCGCCCTGACAGTGTGGGCAGTTCGCGGCTGGCGGACAGGTCGCGGCCGGTCCGTAGTAGGGGGAGTGGAAGCCGTCGGCGGCGTAGTGGTGGTTGGCCGGGGCGTTCATGGGGACTTCGTAGTGGTCGATACGCGTCCCCTTGTCGTAGTCGGAGATGGCCTCCCAGACATGCGGCTGGGTGCCGTGGCTGACGGGACGGACAAACGGATCGGAGAGCGGTTCCTGTCCGCGGGCAACCGTGTGGGCGCTGCCGCATCCGGCAGAGGCGATGGCCAGCAGTCCGCAGGCCGCCAGGCTCAGGCAAACAGATGTCTTCATCATGAGTCCTCGTTCTGCTCAGGCCGCGGAGTTCCCTGTCCGCCGTGCATTCTGGAAACAACCGTGTGACTGTTATCGGCGCGCCTGCCGTCAGAACACGAACAATCCTTCAGAATCGCAGTGTTGACGAGGGCCGCAATCTCAACCGAACTTGCACGAATCCCCCAGTCCCAATAGATTAGCCGGGACGTTCGTTCGGCCGTGGAGACGCATGCTCGTCCGAATCCACGGCGACGCAAGGGCTTGCGTTCTGACTCGTGACAAGGGAGTGCGCGGAGTGTTCGTCGCCTGCTCGACCCGCTGTTTTACCGGAATGTCGTTTGAAGAGGCCTGCAGTCAGGTTCTCGACCTGGAATTCGACCGGATCGAGCTGTATCTGGATGACCAGGGACAAACGCTGTCCGCCACCAATGTTGCGGCCGATCCCGAGGCGTTCTTCACCCGCTACCGGGAAGCGACGCGGCTGATGTCGGCCGGAATGACGCTGGCGCACGACATTCCGCCCGACGTGATGCGGGGGCTGGTGAAAGTCACCAAGCTGCTGCGAGTGACGCAGATCTGCCTGCCGGCGTCGGCCCTGGGAACTCCGTTTAACGCGGAGATCGAACGGTTGCGGGAACTGACGAAGATCGCCGGACAGGACGGGATCCGCGCGTCGATCCGCACCACGTCCGGCACATTGACCGAGGATCCGCACAACGCTATCGAGTTGTGCCAGGCCGTCCCGGGACTGGGACTGGCGCTGGACCCGAGCCACTACCTGCGGAACGCGAACTTCGACCGGGCGGTCGATCTGGTGATTCCTCATACGTACCACGTGCACCTGCGGGACTCGTCGCCGCAGTCGCTGCAGGTGCAGGTGGGCCTGGGGGAGATGGATTACAGCCGGTTGATCAGCCAGTTGCGGCGGGTGGGGTATGACCGCGCGCTCTCCATCGAACTGCTGCCCGAGATGCTGGAAGCGGAGCAGCGACCGCTCGAACTGCGGAAGATGCGGATGCTGCTGGAGTCGCTGCTGTAAGAGTCTGTGGCGAGGGGGCGGCGGCTCAGAGCGCGGCTTCGACCACGATGATGGCGAGCAGCAGGGCGCTGCAAACCAGTGCATGACGGCGGTTGACGGCATACGGCGCCGAGCCGAGTCCGAAATGCTGGCCCGACCTGTGCCAGAGCGCCAAACCGGCGGGTACGGCGAGCAGGCCGAATGCGAGCAGCGGCCAGGATTGCGAGCCCAACCCGATGATGTCGGCAGCGTCACCGATGCGGGTGAGAGCGCCCGCGCCGATGTAGACGCCGTTGGCGATCAGGCAGAAACCGGCGAAGAAGCGCCAGAGATATGCGGACGGCTCCTGGCGGGCGATCGACCACGCGAACAGCGGCAGCGCTCCGCCGACGATCGGACCACACCATGCGACGATGAGCGGGCGGGGATTGGGGGCGACGTCAGTCCGTGAGATCGTCCACGGCCTGAGTTCAACATGGACCACGGTTCCGCCGGTGAGCCACGCGGCCGCGACGTGTCCGAACTCGTGGACAATCTGCATCCCCAGCCAGCTCACAGCGAGAGTGCTGACGATCAGCACGCAGCGCCACGCCCGCTCCAGCGACGCCGGAATGCGCTCAGTCTCCGCCACTTCGCCTCGCATTCACTGGCCCGCATGCTGTTCAGATTCGCAGGTGCCTCAGTGCATCCTCCGCAGACGTCCGGTAGCCGATGTAGAACGGCCCAAACTCGGCGTAGCGGGCGGAGGCTTCGTCGAAGCGCATGGTGTAGACGATCTCTTTGATGAACTCCGGCGCGCGGCCCCAGAGGGTGACGCCCCATTCCCAGTCGTCGAAGCCGGTGGAAGCGGTGATCAACTGCGTCACCTTGCCGGCGAACTTGATGCCCGAGGTGGCGTGCTCGGCCATGAGGGCCGAGCGGCGACTGAAAGGCTCGCAGAACCAGTTGGCGGCCGGGTGCCGGATCTTATTCATCGGGTAGAAACAGGTCACCGGGAAGTCCAGCGGAAAGTCCGGATAGAGGCGCTGCTTGTTCATGGCGGGCAGCCGGGCCTCGTATCCTTTCAGTCGTGCGGCGTAGGCGGGGTTATCGGGACCGATGCCGTCGAGCTTGAGCTTCTCCGCATACTGTTCGACCGTCGGGACGTACTCGGAGATCTCGGTGATGGAGACAAACGAGTAGGCCGGAACGAGTGCAGGACCGAGCCGGGATGCGCGGAGTTCCTGCACGAGGCCGTCGATGACGAGGGGATCGGCGTCGAGGAGCATGAGTCCGAGGTCGGCGCGCTGTCCGGAGGTAATGCTCACCTGCAGCCGCTCGGGTGCGCCGCTGCGCTGGGGATTCAGGAGTTCGGCCACCTCCTCGCGCGCCGCGGCGCGGTCGCTGTCACTGATGGACTGCAAAGCGGCGGGATCGATGCGGTAGTACGCATGCAGACAATGCCAGCCGTCCTGCATGCGGATGGTTGGTTCGGGAAGTGATTCTGCCGCGTGCGGGGGACGGCCGCTCATGCTGTTGTTCCTTCTGAGTAATTGCCGTTGAGAGTCACCGGAATTGTAAAGGATCGGCCCGCGGCGGGCGGGCAATGCCGGCCCAGGGGACCGATTGAGGACGCGAGGTTGCACCGACGTGCGAGCCGATCGTGCGGAAGCGCTATCCAGCCGGGACGTCACCGCTCCGGCGGGGGCTCGTCGGTCGGCTGCTCTCCGGCCGGTTGGGGCGGACGAGGTCCGTCTTCGCCTGGACGGGGAGGCCGGTCGCGCCGGTCATCGTTGCGTCCCCGACCATCGCCTGGTCCACGACCGCGCTCCCGTTCGTCGCCGCGGTCACGGCCGTCGGGCCCGCGCTGATCGTTTTCACCGAATCCGGAACGGGGTCCGCGCGGGCGCCAGTCGCGTCCGAACATCACTTCGCCGACGACCTCAAAGTCCAGCTGCAGGTTTTCGGCTGCATATGCGCGCTCCAGGCTCTGGCGGAACTGATCGGGCTCAAGTTCGAAGAGGCGGTCGAGATCGGCCTGGCGATCCTCCGGCCAGTCCCTGACGAATGCTTCAAGATCCGATTGTCCCGGCCGGCGCTGGCGGATCTCCAGCTGATGCTCCCGCATGAGGTTCCAGAAGAGGACGATCGAGAGGAAGCCGCGCCGCTGCTGGGCGGGGTCATCCTCATTCGACCAGTCGGGGAGTTTGCCGCTCGGCAGCGCCGCCGCGAGCGCCGTATTGTCTGCGCGATCCAGAACCTGATCGAAGCGGAGGTCCCGCTCGCGCAGAATCTGGAAGAACTCGAGATAGCGTTCGATGCCGCTGCGGGATCGCAGGCGTTCGGCCTGCTCCTGATTGAGCGTCACGGCGCGTTCCAGGGTTTCCATCGCCCGTCGCAGCTGATCCGGCGACAGCGACGGGAGCCGTTCGAACATGCGGCGCAAATGCGGGAGGTCCCGCAACTGCTCCTGCGACTGCTCTTCGAGCACGGTGTTGATTTTCGCGATGCGCTGCTCGGGATCGGTCGTGGTGCGGAGCTCTTCGCGCGGGAAGGTCTGCAGCGTGCCGAGCCAGGCGTAGTAGTCTTCCATCGCCTGAGTGAGCCGGCCGTGATTCTGCTCGCGGTCCTGCTCCAGTGCGGCGTGGATGGCGCGGTAGTGGTCGCGCTGCTCCGGGGTGAGCTTCAGGTATTCCTGGCTGTTGCGTTCGAAGCGGTTGCGCTCCGTCTGCGTCATGGTGGCGACTTTGGTGCGGACCTGGTCGTAGCCGTCGGGGCCCGCGCGGAGGACGAGCGGCGGAATCGCCAGCGCGATAGCCGAGGCGACAATGAACCAGATGCGCGTGCTATCGAGTTTTTTCACGGATGCCTCGCTCGCGGATTTCCTTCAGCAGCGGCCCGTGCTGGGCATCGAGCGTTCGCAGGAACTCGACGTTGTCCACCTCCCGGTACTCATCCATGCGCTGGATGACTTCGAAGTCGCGGACCAGCACGTTGGCCTCATTGGGGACCCAGACGCGCGTCGCCAGGTAGCCGACGGCCGAGGCGGCCGTCATGGCGACGAGCCAGGCGGCGAGATTCAGGCCGCGCCGCAACCGGCGGTACCATTCGGTCTGCGTGTAGTCGGGGCGCACGCCGTCGAGGCGGACGGTGGTGAGGGTGCGCTCGGTGAATTCGCGCGGGGCCTTGATGCGGGGAAGTTCGTCCAGCAGGTCGTAGGTGCGGGCGAGCTGCTCCACGTCGTTGCGCGCGACGGCGCTGTTCGCCAGGACGGACTCGATCTCGGCCGTCTCCTGGTCGTCGAGTTCGCCGTCCAGGTACGCAACGAGATTGGATCGCTGCGTCGCGGAGAGCCGGCTGAACTGGTCCATCGCCCGAATCCGAACGAACAGTGTGATGCCGCCCCGCTGCACGCCGGCAACGGGGACGACGGCGTTTACCGAATGTACGATTCCAGCCGCGTGCGGAGCGTCTCGCGCGCACGGGACAACAATGACTTCACGGCCTGCGGCGACATTTCCATGGCCTCGCCGATGTCGATGTAACTCATGTCCTCAAACTTGTGGAGCAGCAGGGCCATCTGCTGCCGTTCATTCAGGGTTTCCATGGCTTCACGGACGTACTGCTGCAGTTCGCGTTTGTCGAGCTGCCGCGTCGGCATGAGGGCCGATTTTTCCGCCAGCAGTTTTTCCGCCGGCCGCGTGCCCATCGGTCCCGACTCGGTCGTTTTGAGCTGCACCTCCTTGCGACGGCCTTTGCTGCGGCGCGAATTGCTGGCGAGGTTGTTGGCGATTCGGAAGACCCAGGTGGAGAACTTGGCGTTCGGCTCGTATCCGTGGCGGGCGCGGTAGATGCGGAGGAACAGTTCCTGCGTGAGGTCTTCCGCCGCCTCCTGACCGCCGACCAGATTCGCAAAAATGCTGATCAGCCGGTCCTGGTATGCGGCTACAAGCCTGGCAAAGGCCGCCTCGTCCCCCTCCTTGACGCGCAGCATGAGCTGCACATCCGGATCGCGGAGGTACTGCGATTGTGCTTCGACCGTGGATGCCACCAGGCAGCCTTTGGATGCAACGGACGTCACAGGTTAAACCCCGGAGTCCGCCCAGAGTTTCTGATTGGCGAGGAAATCGGGGCCTGCGGGCCTCCCTGCAGCGGCCGGCCGGTTCCCGTGTCGCGTCTGGCCAAGTATACCGCCGCAGTCCGGATCAGGCGAGCAGCGGCGGTGGAACATGTCTCGGACGCGTGCAGGATCGGAGTTTCGCAGTTTGCACAACTTGGCCCCTGAGAGAGGTCAGCGTTGTTGCAGGTCCGGCGGACGGCACACGGAGTGTGCCTGCTACTCTGGGTTGTCCGCTTCGCGGGGCGTGCCGGCTGCGGGTGGACCGGGATTCTCTGGACGCGAGCGGATCGGACCGCGAACAGAATCGGGAGGGGAGTGTCCCGCTGGTCATTGGATGACCCTCGCGTCAGAATCGGCAACGTCACACTTTTACATTACGACCTGGGTGGAACACGTCATGTCCGACTCCTGGATCGCCGACCGGATGCGGCTGATCGACGCCTCCGGCATCCGCAAGGTGTTCGACCTCGCCGCCACGATGCAGGACCCGATCAACCTGAGCATCGGTCAGCCGCATTTCGACACGCCGGAACCGATCAAGGCGGCCCTGCATCAGGCGGTCGATAATGGGAAGAACGCCTACAGCCAGACGCAGGGCATCCGGCCGCTGCTGGATTCGATCCAGGGGAGCGTGGATGCGGAGTACGGCCACTCCGATCGACGGGCCTTCGTGACCAGCGGCACGAGCGGGGGGCTGATGCTGGCGCTGATGACGCTCGTCAACCCGGGAGACGAGGTCATTGCGTTCGATCCGTACTTCGTGATGTACAAGCACCTCACGACGCTCGCCGGCGGGAAGACGGTGCTGGTGAGCACGTACCCCGATTTCCGCATCGATCTGGACCGCGTGCGGGCCGCGATCACACCGCGGACGAAGGTCATCCTGTTCAACAGTCCGGCGAATCCGACCGGGGCCGTCGCTTCGGAAGAGGAAGTTCGCGGACTCGCCGAGCTGGCGGCCGAGCGGAACATCGCGCTGATCAGCGACGAGATCTATCGAGCCTTCTGTTACGACGCGCCGTTCGTCAGCCCGGCAAAGTTCAACGATCGGACGATCGTGATCGACGGGTTCAGCAAGTCGCACTCGATGACGGGGTGGCGGGTCGGCTGGTGTCATGGGCCGGCGGAGGTCATCCAGCAGATGACCAAGCTGCAGCAGTTCACGTTCGTCTGCGCGCCGCACCCGGTGCAATGGGCGGCCGTGGAGGCGTGCGGGTTCGATGTTTCGGACCGCGTCGCCGAGTACCGCGGCAAGCGGGACCTGATCCGCGACGGGCTGCAGTCCGCCTATGAGATCCACGGCGCGGGGGGCGCCTTCTACCTTTTCGTGCGGGCGCCGTGGGGGACCGGGAGCGAGTTTGTTGCCGAAGCGATCCGCAACAACCTGCTCATCATCCCCGGCAATGTGTTCAGCAGCCAGGACACGCACTTCCGGATTTCTTACGCGGCGAGGGAGGAGACGCTGCGGCGGGGGATCGACGTGCTGACACGGTTGGCGACGGCTGGCGGGGCGTAGGCAGGACTGGAGTGTGTGATCGTCCAGAGGTTTTCGGGTTGGAGGTCCAGCGACGTTCGGCCCTCGCTGGCGCGTCGGGCTGGTGTGGGGAAGGCGACGGCAAAAGCCTGTTCGCCGGAGGGAAATCCACTGGCAGTCGATATGCGGATTGCCGTATACTCGGCCTCCTTGTCAGGAAAGGCCTAATCCATGGCCGGATTCCAGTTTTCGCCGGAGACAGTGACGCCCGCGATGTCCGACGCCCCGAAGAAGATGGTCATTGGCTCGATGGTCGTCGCCGGACTGGTGGCCGCAGCCGCCATTGCCGACCTCGTGATCGGCGTCCCCTTCTCCGGCTCCACGCACACCAAGCTGATGGACATCCTGTTCATCGTGTGCGCGGCGATCGTGGGCTATCTCTCGTGGGACGCCTGGCGCGATCTTCGCTGATCCGACGAGCCGGATGTGGGGCGGGCACCACACTCCCGTCCCGGTGGGCCGGGGCTAAACATGGGCTTGTGGCGAGGCGAATCACGTCGCTCAATGCGAACGCGTGAATGGCCTATCGAACCGTCACCGTTTCGGCCGGGCGCGGCGTCGGCATCGACGGAGGCGCCTCGGCGGACGCCGTGCGGGCGGGAGCCTCGGGCTGTGCGGATTCGTCGTCGGGATCGACGGCGTACTTAAGTTGCGAGAGCAATACCGACTGCGAGTACAGGCCGCGCAGCGGGATCGCTTCGTGGGAACGGCCGCGCGGGAAGATCAGCGTGAGCGGGACGCCCTGCTGTTCGCAGATGTCGAGCCACTGCTTGATCTCGGGGTCTTCCATGGTGTAGTCCGCCATCAGCGGGACGATGCCGTGCTCCTCGACGAAGCGGATCGTCGCCGCCTTGTTGAGGGCGGTCGCTTCGTTGGTCTTGCAGATGGCGCACCAGTCGGCGGTGAAGTCGATCAGGATCGGCGTTCCTTCGGCCCGCAATTCCTCCACCTTCGCCGTGGAGAACTCCTGCCAGGGGAGATGCTCGGACGTGTACTGCATCCGGTAGCCGAACAGGCAGATGGCAACCGACATCACCAGCGCCGAGACGCGAACCGCCCACTTGCGGCGGGGCGACGTCGCGTGATCGTAAAGGTTGCCGACCATCCACAGCCCGAGCGAGATGCCGACGAAGATGACGAGAGCGGGAACGATGAGGTCGCGATTGAGGAACGTGAGGATCCAGACGACGGCCCCCATCAGGACGAAGCCGGCGAACTCCTTGAAGCGGACCATCCACATGCCGGGCTTGGGGAGCCAGTACACCAGCCTGGGAAAGGCGCCGATCAGCAGATAGGGGGACGCCATGCCCAGACCCATCACGCCCCAGATCAGGAAGATGACGGGTGCGGACTGCTTCACCGACCAGGCGAGCGTGGTTCCCATGAAGGGGCCGCTGCAGGGGGTCGCCAGCAGCGTCGCGAAGATGCCGGTGCTGAACGCTCCGAGCAGCCCTTCGCGATGGACGCCGCCCGCCGCGGAGCCGACCATGCCGGGGACCGGGATCTCGAACACGCCGAGCAGGCTCAGTCCCATGGCGAACACGACGGCCGCCATGACGAGGTTGAAGCCGTCGTATTGAAACAGCGATCCCCATCCCTTGCCGAGGAACACCGCCAGCGAGGCCAGCACGAGGAACACGGAGATCACGCCCAGCGAGTAGGTGACGTTGAGCGCCAGTACGCGACCGCGGCTCTCACCCGCCTGCTGCACGAAGCTGAGGACCTTGATGGCGATTACCGGCAGGACGCAGGGCATGATGTTCAGCAGCATGCCCCCCAGGAACGCGAACAGCAGGTTCATTCCCAAGTCGGTCGGCGGATCGGCCTCGACGAGCGTGAAGGAGCGAATGTCGAGGGGACCGGCGATGGCCGGCTGATCGCCCACCGGCGCCGCTGCGGCGCGCGACGAATCGGGCGGAACGACCCCGAGCTTGATCGGCACCGACTTTGGCGGCTTACAGACCGACTTGTCGTCGCAGATCATGTAGCGGATCGAGCCGCTGACGCCGTAATCGCCGTCGGCCTGCACCTTGAACTCGCGGGTCCACGTGACTTTGCCTTCGTGGACGTTGTCCGTGCCGTTGTACAGTTTCGGTTTCGGCGACTCAGTGAATTCGCCGCTCGCCTTGAGGTTGTGCAGCGTCTCCAGCTTGAGCTCAGTGGGGAGACCGATCTGTTTCTCCGCCTTCGTAAGGCTGTAGGAGTGCCAGCCCTTTTCCACTTCCATGACGATCGTCAGCGTCACCGTCTCGCCGGCCGCGGCGCCCTCAGGCGAGAGCGTGAACTTGAGGTCCACCGGGTCCGGCTGGTCCTTGCCGGCGACCTTCCGCGTGGGCGTGACTTCCTGCTCATACACGACCGGTTCATCGGCAGCGACCGGCTCGGCATCAGCGGCGGCGATGGCGGCCGTCATTGAACCCGGCGGAGGGACCGGACCGCCGGTGAGCGATACGGCGAAGTCGTGCGTGTAGGGAACGCAGGTCTCGACGCAGACCAGATGCTTGAACTTGCCGCGGATGAAGACATTCTCCAGCGGCACTCCGGCGGTCAGCCGGAATTTGCTCGAGAACGTGACGTCCCGGTCGAACTTCTCGAGTTCCTTCTGGAAGGTGTCGTCGTACGACCGCTTGGGCGGATGATCGGGCGTGAACCCTGCATCGAGCGGATCCAGTCCCAGCGACTCGCTGAGCGTGATCTCGATCGGCTTCGCGAAAGACGGGTCCTGAGAGTACGTGACGCCCCCTTCGGGAAGCGTGAGATGCAGGGCCAACTCCACCGTGTCGCCGGGCTGGGCGTCCGACGGGGACAACGTCGCCTTCAGGGTCGGTTTGGACCCGCCGCCGAACAGGGAGGAATCGACGAGGCCTTGGGCGCGGGCGGAGAGCGGCAGCAGGAGTGAGACGGCGGCGGCCAGGCATGCCGCGCTCACGCAGCGGCGAAGAGCGAAACGGATCATCAGCACAGCCTTGTTACCAATCGTGAGATCGGACACCGGCCCGCACCGGGAGCCGGGGAAAGTCCCCTGATTGTATGCAAGGTTGCCGATTGGATCGAGACCGTCTCGGCGGGCCGACAGGGCAATCGCCAAGTACCCCTTGACCGGCGTGCGTAGAATGGAGGTGAGTTT
>JBGTSJ010000045.1:0-19672 GCA_041940305.1 Planctomycetaceae bacterium | reverse complement strand
GGCCACACCCCGCCGCGCCATGGCCGCAGCGGCCAGGCCCCATGCGGGTGCCGCTGTCCAGTGCTCTAGTGCCGCGCCTGGCCGGACAGCTGCGGCCAGGAGCGTGGCGTTAAAAAAGCCACGCGGCGTGGCCGGTGGCTGGGGTTATCAATTCCGTGAGCGGTTGGCGCTTGTCTGGCAAGGGTTTCAGGGCTTTTTGCGGCTGAAACCTTGTGCCGGCAAGCGCTGGCCGCTCTTTTTTTATCCAGACAGCAACGCGGGCTCGCGGCTGCGGGGCAGGGTGGGCGCGCGCTGTGCCGTGGGCTGCTGCGACAGCTTGAAGGCCTCGACCACCTGGCGCAGCTGATCCGGGGCTTGCCACTGGTCGGTGAACAGCGCCGCGGCGGCATCGATCACGCTCTGGGGCGGATCGTCGGCGATCAGGCGGCGGCACAGGTCACCGGTGAACGCATCCCCCTCGCGCACGCCGGCATCCGGTTCCGCGGCGTCCATCCCGACGCCGACATTGTGGAAGGCGTTGTCGGTGAAGTTGGGGCCGCTGTGGCAGGAACTGCACTGCGCTTTGCCGTTGAAAAGGGCGAGGCCACGCTGGGCGGACTCTGAGAGAGCCGACTCGTCGCCGGCCTTGAAGCGATCGTAGGGAGCATCGCCGGAGAGAACGGTGCGTTCGTAGGCGGCGATGGCGTATGCGATGCCTTCGGACGTCACGTCGGTTCCGAAGATATCCTGAAACTGCTGCTTATAGCCGGGAATCTGGTTGAGCCGCTCCACGACCTTGTCGAGCGACATGGTCATTTCGATGGGATTCTGGATGGGACCGAGCGCCTGCTCTTCCAGGTCTTTCGCGCGGCCGTCCCAAAACTGCATGCGTCCGTAGGCGGAGTTGATGATGGTGGGTGAACTGCGTCCACCTTTGAGGCCTCCTACGCCGGTGGCGACCGCCTCGCCGTTGCTCCAGCCCTTCTGCGGGTCGTGGCAGGTCGCGCAGGAGACCGTATTGTCGAGCGACAGGCGGGGGTCGAAGTACAGTTGCTTGCCGAGCGCGATCTTTTCCGGAGTCGAGGGATTGTCTTTGGGGTGCTTCACGCGGGGCAGGCCGAGCGGAGCCTCGTCCTGAGCTTGAATGGCGGCACCGGCGGCAACCAGCAGAATTGCCACCAGATATGGAAGCCGCGGCAAGAAGGAGACGGGAAAACTACGCATCGGGATCCTCAACACTTCAGGGCGGGACGATCTGCGGGGACGGCCGGGATATCAGCCGCATGCCTATTGTTAGACGACAGGCATACTCCTTCAAGCCAAACACCTGCGAACCGGCCTCTCAATCCGATGCCTGTTCTCGAGCGTGGGATTGAGTATCCTGTCCGCGGATGTAAGGAGATCTGATGAGCAGCGTGCGCGACGGTGATTGCTGGCTGGGATTCGACCTGGGGGGCACCAAGATGCTGGCCCAGGTGTATGACGGGAGTTTAAAGCTCCTGGGGCGCGACCGGCGCAAGACGAAGGCCTCCTCGCCAACGGAGAGCGGGCTGGATCGCATCATCGAGACGATCCGCGCGGCGCTCGCCAACGCGAACATAGAGCAGGAACGGCTCGCCGGAATCGGCATTGGCTGTCCGGGGCCCGTGGACATGGCCAAAGGCGTGCTGTTGAATCCGCCGAACCTGAACTGGACCGAAGTCCCGGTCGGGGAACGACTGCAGGAGGAGTTTGGTTGCGACGTGCGGGTTCTGAACGACGTGGATGCCGGACTGTATGCCGAGTACTGCTTCGGCGCGGCGCAGGGTGTGCGCTGCGCCGTGGGTGTGTTTCCGGGAACGGGCATCGGAGGCGGCTGCATCTACAAGGGGGAAATCCTGCATGGCAGTCACACGACGTGCATGGAGATCGGCCACACTCAGGTGATGCCGGACGGTCCGCTGTGCGGGTGCGGGCGGCGGGGATGCCTGGAGTCGCTGGCCAGCCGGCTGGCGATTGCGGCCAATGCGGCGCGGGCCGTGTATCGTGGCGAGGCGCCGAAACTGAAGGAAATCGCGGGAACTGACTTGGCCGAGATCCGCAGCGGCGCTCTGGCTGAGGCGATCGGCGCCGACGACAAGGTGGTGCGGGAGATCATCAAGGAAGCGGCGCGGCACATCGGGATTTCGGTGGCCACGGTGATTCACATCCTCAGTCCCGACGTGATCGTACTGGGCGGGGGACTGGTGGAAGCCATGCCGGACCTGTTCATCGAACAGGTCGGGAAGGCGGCACGGAAACGGGTGATGGCGGCGTTCAAAGATACGTTTCGGGTGGAGGCGTCGGAGTTGGAGGATGACGCGGTGGCGCTGGGCGCGGCGGCCTGGGCGAAGCACAAACTAGCGGACGCAATTGTCGCGAGCGCATAGGTGCAGACCGGCGAGATCAAGTGGCTCGCTTCAGAAGCCGGATTCGGAAAGGGAAGTTTGTGTCGGAAGCGGTGCTGACGCATGAATCATCGACGACGACCGCGGCTGCTGCGCCGCGGCCGGTGGCGGTGATCGACGTCGGCACGACTTCGATCCGGATGGCGATTGCGGAGGTTGATGCGAGCGGCCGCGTGCGCACGCTGGAAACGCTCTCGCAGGGAGTCAGCCTGGGGAAGGACACGTTTACGAAAGGGGAGATCGGCAAGCAGACCATCGAGGACTGTGCACGCGTGCTGCGGGCCTACCGGCGCAAACTGGAGGAGTACGGCATCCGGCACGCGGACCAGGTGCGCGTGGTCGCCACGAGCGCGGTGCGCGAGGCCCTGAATCAACTGGCATTTGTGGACCGGATCTACATCGCCACCGGGCTGAACGTGCAGCCGATGGATGAGGCGGAAGTGCACCGCGTCACGTACCGCAGCATCCAGCCGCTGCTGGCGGCGGAGTCGCGGTTTGCCGAGGCGACGACGATCATCTGCGAGGTGGGGGGAGGGAGCACGGAGTTGCTCGTCGTCGAACGGGGCAACGTCAAGTACTCGCATTCGTATCGGCTCGGTTCGCTGCGCCTGCGGCAGACGCTGCAGGGGCTGAGAGCATCACATTCACGGCTGCGGGAGATCATGGAACTGGAGATTCAGCAGGCGCTGGATGACCTGCTGCAGCACGTGCCGCCGGATCAGCGAGTCGAACTGCTCACGCTCGGGGGCGACATGCGGTTCGCCGCCCGGCAGGTGCTCTCGGACTGGGAGCCGGACACGCTGGCGATTATCCCCGTGCATCGCCTCAGCCGTCTGGCGGACAGCGTGCTGGCGCTCTCCGAAGAGGCCGTAGTCCGACGTTATAACCTGACGCTCCCCGAAGCGGAGACCCTGGGGCCGGCGCTGCTGATCTACCTGCGCCTCGCACAGATCCTGAGTCTCGAGGAGGTGGCCGTCTCGGTGGCGAACCTGCGAGACGGGCTGATGAGAGAAATGGGGGACCAGACGATCTGGACCGAGGATTTTCGGAACCAGATCATTCGGTCCGCCCTCGAACTGGGTCGCAAGTACCAGTTCGACGAGCCGCACGCCCTGCATGTGGCGGACCTCAGCCGGGCGTTGTTTTCGGCGCTGCGGGAGGAGCATGGACTCGACGCGCGGAGCGAGTTGATCCTGTACGTCGCTGCGTTGCTGCACGAGATTGGGGCGTTTGTCAGCCACACGAGCCTGCACAAGCACTCGATGTATCTGATCCAGAACAGCGACCTGTTCGGCATGAGTCCGGGGGACGTGCTGCTGGTGGCGCTGATCGCCCGCTATCATCGGCGCGCGTCGCCGAAGCCGACGCACCTCGGATTCAACACACTCGACCGCGACCGCCGCGTGACGGTCGCCAAACTCGCCGCCATCCTGCGGATCGCGATTGCTCTCGATGCCTCACGCAGCCAGCGCGTGCGGGACATTTCCTGCACGCGAGACCGTTCGCGGCTGATCATCACCGTCCCGCACGTGGAGGACCTGTCCGTCGAGCAACTCGCGTTGCGGCAGGGGCGGGCGCTGTTCGAGGAAATCTACGGAATCCAGGTGCTGCTGCGTACGCAGGGACGCGTGGAAACAAAGGGACCGAGTTCGCAGTTGTGAATGGCGGATGGCGGATGCACGGGGATTGCTCGGTCGTTAACCGGCCGTTGGCAATCGCCGTCAGCTATCCGCTATCCGCTATCTGCCATCAGCCATCGACCATCAGCCATCAGCCAGCCATCAGCCATGCCCGATCTTCACGAACTCACGCGGAAGCTTCAGAACAAGAACGATACGAAGATCGTCATGCTGGTCGCGGACGGACTGGGCGGACTGCCGCTGCAGCCCGGCGGCAAGACGGAGTTGGAGACCGCGAAAACCCCGAATCTGGACGCGCTCGCGGCCCGGGCGTCGCTGGGATCCAGCATCCCGGTGTTGCCGGGGATCACGCCGGGGAGCGGGCCGGGGCACCTGGGGCTGTTCGGTTATGACCCGCTGCAGTATCAGATTGGCCGCGGCGTTTTGGAGGCGCTGGGCATCGACTTCGAACTGGGGCCGGATGATGTGGCGATTCGCGGCAACTTCTGCACGCTCGACGACGCCGGCAACATCTCCGATCGCCGCGCCGGCCGGATTTCGTCGGACGTCGGCGCGCCACTCTGTGAGAAGCTCGACGGGATCAAGATCCCCGGAGTCGAGGTCTTCGTCCGGCACGTGAAGGAATACCGGATGGTCGTCGTGTTCCGCGGCAAGGGGCTCGGCGGCGACGTCGACGACACCGATCCGCAGCAGACGGGCGTGCCGCCACTGGCCCCCGTCGCGCGCAGCCAGGACTCCCAGAAGACGGCCGACGTCGCGCGAGAATTCCTCAAGCAGGCGCGGGATGTGCTTCGCGGCGATGCACCGGCGAACTTTCTCACGATGCGCGGCATCGACAAGCGGCCGGCGATTCCGACATTTGAGGAAGTGTACGGACTGCGGGCGGGCGCAATCGCCGTGTACCCCATGTATCGCGGGCTCGCGCGACTCGTCAGCATGCAGGTGCTCGACGCGGGGCAGACGCTGGACGATCAATGCGGCCGGCTGGAGGCGGCCTGGCAGGACTACGATTTCTTCTTCGTGCATTTCAAGTACACCGACTCCACCGGCGAGGACGGCAACTTCGAAGCGAAGGTGAAGCGGACCGAGGAACTGGATGCCGCGATTCCCCGCATCACGGCCCTCCAGCCGGACGTGCTGATCGTGACCGGGGACCACAGCACCCCCAGCAAGATGCGTTCGCACAGCTGGCACGCGGTACCCACGCTGCTGGCTGCGGAGAACTGCCGCTTCGACGGCAGCGACGGATTCGGGGAGCGGCAGTGCCGTATGGGGAGTCTGGGTCAGTTCGAGGCGAAGTACCTCATGCCGCTGGCCCTGGCCCACGCGGGGCGCCTCGACAAGTTCGGGGCTTGAGACTCGAACGGAAGAAATGAACAGGAGGGAACAGCGTTAACGGAGAAATGGCGGCAGGCGCCATTCGATTCGCTCCTTTCGCAACTTTCGCGGTTCTTCAAGCAGACGAGGAAAGACAGGATCCGCGGAAGGCGCAAAAACGGCGAAAGGGCCGATCTCCTCTCCGTTCACTCTGTTCCCTCCTGTTTACTCATTGCAGTCTGATGCGCCTGACGCGGCGGCTTTGGATTTCGTATGATCCGGCCGCGGCGGATTGCCGTTAGCACCGTCAGTCACTTTCAGCCATCAATCAGGAAGGGCAGGGCGAATGTCGACAGCGGACGTCCCGGCGGACAAAGTTGAAAAGAAGGTGGCCCCGGCCGACGAGCAGCCGGAGAGCATCATCCTGATCTCCTTCCCCAAGATCGTGTTCCTCTGGCCGTCGTTTGTGGCGGCGCTGGTGGCGGGGACGTACATGCTGTTCGCGGGCGAGCCGGTGGTCCCGGTGGAAGACGGCGTCCCGGTGCTGGAGCAGGTCGAAGTCGAAGGTGAGGAAGGTCCCGCGTTTCGCAGAGTTCCTGCGAAGGAGGCCGGCATTCCGGGGCAGGCGATCGTCGGCTGGCTGTTCCTCGTGGTGCTGTCGATCAACCTGGTCGTGCTCTCGTTCGATTTCCCGCGGGCGACCTCGCTGATCATCTTCTTCTGCGTTGTAGCGATTGCGCTGGGAATCTGGCTGATCGGCGTCAAGTTCCCGGACGTTCTGCCGGCGGTCGGGGACTTTTTCGCTCACATCCAGCCCATCGCCAATGCCACGTTCTACTGGTTCTTCGTGACCGTGCTGGGCGTCATCTACATCGGCGTGTGGATCAACACGCGGTTCGACTACTGGGAAGTGCGCCCGAACGAACTCCTGCACCACCACGGGTTCCTGAGCGACCTGGAACGATTCTCCGCGCCGCACCTGCGGATCGACAAGGAGATCAACGACATCTTCGAGTACCTGCTGCTCGGCGCCGGCCGTCTCATCCTTCATCCGAGCAACGAACGACGTTCGATCGTGCTCGACAACGTGCTGTGGATCAGCGGCAAGGAGAAATCGATCACCAAGATGCTGGGCGCGCTGCAGGTGCAGTTGCGGACGGAGGCGTAAACCTCCCGCCCGCTGCGAGAACGGCAGTCAACGTCATGCGCCGGGTGCGTTTGACGGATCCTGCTGCGAGCGCAGCGCTTCGGCAGCGCGCTCCCACATCTCCGCGAGCTCCGGCTTGTTAAGCTTGCGACAGATGTCGGCCAGCTCATCGCGAATCGCCGGGTCGTCAGGCTGAGTGACCGCCAGTTCATTAAGCTCCGTCAGGCGGTAGTAGAGCTGCCGGCTGTCGGTCATGAGTTGCATCGCGTCTTTATGTCGCTCCTCGTCTCCGGCCTGCCGCCAGGCCTGCGCGATCTGATAGCGCGCGCGGAAGTCGTGGGGATCACGACGCAGGACCGGTTCCAGCAACGCGATGGCCGCCTCCGGCTGTCCATCATCAATCTTGAGCTGGGCCTCGACGACGTCGAGATCGCGATGCTCCGGGTCAATGCGACGGCCTTGCGCCAAGGCCTCTCTCGCCTCGTCCAACCGACCGACGCTCCACAGACATTCCGCACGGAGCGCGAAAGCCTCGGCCGTGGGAGGGGCATCGGCCAGGACTTCCAGTGCGCGGTCGTGTTCGAACAATCGCGAGTAGACCTCGCCAAGCTCCAGCGCGATTTCGGCGCGAACGTCGTCAGGCGGGTTGCGGTCCAGCGCTCCCCTGTAGGCAGCCGCGGCCTCGACAAACTGCTCGAAATCCTTTTGGATCAATGCGCTCAGACGGAAGGGCCGATAGTCGTCGGGCTCCAGCCGCGCGACGACATTGAGTTCGTCGATCGCAGCCCGCATGGCGCCCAGGTCGTAGTAGATCGCTCCGAGCCAGCGGTGGGCATCGGCATTCTGCGGCTGTTGATCGGCAATCTGCCTGAACGCCGCCTCGGCCTCGGCCAGATGGCCGAGGTGATAGAGTGCCTGTCCACGGATGAGCAAGACCGGAGTGTGGAAGGATCCCTGCGCGTCAACTGCGTCGACGGCCTGTAACGCCTCCGCGGGTCGATTCATCCTGAGCAGAATGGCGGCCTGGAGGACGCTGGTTGCCGAAGCAGAGGGCGAGTGCCGTTCCAGATCTTTGAGAGCGGAACGGGCATCGTCGAGCCGGTTCTCTTCAACGGCGCGCATGCCGTTGACATAGGCGGTCGACGGCGACTCTGAACGCCTCGTCGTGAACAGCAGACCGCATGCGATCAAGGCCGTCGTTGCGAGGAGCAGCCACATTCCGGCCTGCTTTCGACGCCGCGACACGCGATTCCTTCAGTGGTTGTACAGCAAACAGGTCGAGCCAGCGGCGGATACGACCGGACTTGCGTCAGTCAACAAGTTCAATCTTGAAGTCGGTCAGCCCATCAGCGCCGACTGATGCCGTAATGTCGGTTGTTTCCGTGCTGGCGTACTTCTCTGGCAGTTCGTTCTTGGGAGGCTCCATTTTGCCGCCACTCTGCATCCGCTCAGCCATCTGCTCGGGCGTCATGTTGGCGCTCGGGAACTTGGTCACTGTGACCTTGTATTCTCCGGGGACCGCACCGGGCGCTTCATCGGCGCCGCTGACGAATGTGGTCACAGTGAACGCTCCCGATGAGTCTGAGACACCGGTGGCCGGCTTTCCATCGGACGTGGACAGCAGAGACACGGTAGCTCCCGTTACGGGGCTCCCGTTGTAGGTAACAGTTCCCGAGACCGGAGCGGTCTCTGGGATTTCCTTTTTCTCGCCACCGCAGCCCGAGAAGCAGAGAATGAATGCCAGACCCGCAGAAGTACGGAATCGCATGAAAGCTGCCTGCCTGTGGTTGGGACCAATGTCATCCGGCCCGGCGTCCGTCTGAACGGATACCGGGCCAGAGTCCGATTTCCTGGATCTCGCAGCGGAAAATCATCCCGACAGCGTGCTAGAACTCGCCGACAGGATTCCCGTCTCGACGGTCGCCGAGCTTCTGGTAGGTGATGTAGTCAAGGTTCTCGCTGATGAAGCGAACTGAACCATCGGCGAGGGCAAAATGGGCACCACCCTCATGCCGCGACTTGAAGCCCATCGACGTATTCCAACTATCCAGAGCTTTACATCCAGTGCCCCCTCCGGCAGGATTCCCGCCTTCGCCAGGGCAGGTATTGAAGTTAATTGGAGCTGTGACGGCAAACCACAACCCGTTCGAGTGAGCCCAATCGTTGGCCCGCTGGTGGTCGGAGCATGCTCCTCGTATTTCGCCGAACATGATCATCTGCGAGGTACCGTCGGGGATATCGGCAATGCGTGCCGACCACGGCGAACGGGCGACAACTCCCGAGCACGCATATGGGTTTGGAGTGTCAGTCCGAGGTATACCCAATGGCGTCCCACCGTTCCCGAACCAGTCCTCACCATCCATGTCTGAGTCACCGGGCCCGACGATCGTGGCCATATTGCATCCGCTGTTCGACTCTTGGTGAGCCGTTCCAATATTCGGCGCGTAGCTTGTCAACCAGAATGTGGGGACTCCGGGATTCTTGTTCTGCTCGTCCGACGGGCAGAGGTAGACGGGTACCTGATGCTCAGCCACCCGTTTGCCACCCACGACCTGGTCACGACAGTGCGCTGTCTTCGAGGAGAAGTTGATACCGTTGTACAGCGGCGACTGGTCGACATACGGCAAGAGGTGCACCAGGACGCTTCCGCGGTCCCATGCGGGTTCACCCCATTGCAGCTGGTTGGCCGCAAAGATCCGGAAGGTGTCATGGTAATTGTGCATCGCCAGCCCCAACTGCTTGAGGTGGTTTTTGCATGTGGTCCGACGTGCCGCCTCTCGGGCCTGCTGCACTGCAGGCAGCAAGAGCGCGATCAGAATGGCGATGATTGCGATCACGACGAGCAACTCGATCAGTGTAAACGCTCTCCGCGCAACCAGACTTCGTTGAGTCGACATACACGGCTCCCATGATGAAGAGATGAGGAAGATCCACGAACCGACAGCACGAACTGAGAGAAAACTTCGGGGCAGAATTCCCCAAGCGAACCTAACTGTCGCATTTTGACCGATTTAAGTCAAGTAAACTACTTTGCGTTGAGACTGGCGCGAGTACTCAAGGTTGCAAGCCAGCTGACTGCAGGAAACGACTTGCGTGATGTCGTATGCTGTCGGCATGCCACGAACGCACCAAAGCAGTGACAAGCCGTCCGTCGCTTCATCCCCAGTTCCCAGCAGTTCTGCGGACAACAGTCGGCGCTTCCGCAAGCGGCTGTTTCGCGTTCTGTGCGGCTTGCTGATTCTAGGAGGACTGCTGTGGCAGCGCGATCGGTGGCTGCCTCGATTGCTGCTGCCCCGCGCACGGGAATTGATCCGTCAACGCGAACCTGAAGCTGCCCTTCGCTGGGTCGTCTGGACGGAACGGCTGGGGGGCGGTGAGCCGGAGACGGCTCTGCTGCGCGCCCGCGTACACCGGAAACAGGGGGAGCTGGACGCGGTTGCAGAGTGGCTGGAGGAGGCGCTGCGGCGCGGAGCGGCCCGCGACGACGTGCAGCGCGAAGAATGGCTGGCCTATGCTCAGGCCGGCCAGATGCAGCAGGCCGGACCGCATCTGCAGGAACTGTTGCTCACGGCCAGCGATGACCTGCCCGAAATCTGCGATGCATACGTCTCAGGTTACATGCGCATCGGCCAGGACCAGAAGGCGCTGGCGATTCTGGAGTCCTGGATCGCGGACTATCCGGACGATCCCTGGCCCGTCTACCTGCGGGGAAAGATCGCCCGCAAGCAGTCACGATTCGCCGACGCGGAACAGGATTTCCGGAGGGTGCTGGAACTCGACTCGCACGCGAGCGAGGCGGCCGTGGATCTCGGCGACGTCCTGCTGATCCAGTTGAAGCCGGAGGAGGCACTGCCGCAGTTCGAGCGAGGCATGAGCGACCCGAAGTCGGCCGTGTTGGCGAAGCTGGGTGCCGCCAAAGCGCTGCAGTCGCTCGGCGAGTCGGATCAGGCGGCTGAGTTGTATCGACAGGTCCTGGCGGAACGGCCTGACGATGCCGCCGCGCTGCACGGGCTGGGAGAGCTTGCGTTGCACGACGGGCAACTGGAGGAAGCCATCACACGGCTGGAGGCGTCGCTCGCGAGCGATCCCCAGTCTCTGGCAACCCGCTACCTCCTCGTGCAGGCGCTGCAGCAGGCGGGACACGCAGATGAGGCGGCCGGCCACCTGGAGCACATCGAAGCGGCGCGGGCCGGTCTCAGTGAAGTCCAAAACCTGCGTGATGAGTTGGCGACGCGGCCCGACGACCCGGAACTGCGGTTCCGGATCGCCGATCTCGAATACGCCTACGGATCACGAGACGATGCCGTGCTGATGTATCTGAGCGTCCTCGACCTGGCTCCCGACCATGCGTCAACGCACCGGGCCCTGGCAGAGCATTACGGGCGACTGGCGCGCCGGAACCCGGAATTCCAGCCGCTGGCCGATCGCCACGCGCAGCTCGCCGCCGACAACGCGGATGGTCGACCGATGCCTTGACCGACTCGAGGAGGCCTGCGGGTCACCCGGCACTGCAGCGTTTCGGCTTTCGCTGCAGGCCGGTGATGCGCTCAGCGGATGCGGCTCAGTCGGTCAGCGTGAACTCCAGGCCCTCAGCGCCGTCGGCTCCGACATTGGCTGTGAGGTCCGTCGTCTCGGGCGATGCGTACTTCTCCGGCAACAGATGCTTCGGCCCTGCGGGCGCGCCGCCGGTCATCTGCTGGCGCATCTGGTCCTCGACCGATTCACCGCTCACGGACGATTCGGTTTTCGAGATCGTGACCTGGTAATCGCCCGGCATGGCCCCCGGCGCGTAATCGATCCCACTGATGTAAGTGGTCAGTTCGAAACGGCCATCGGCGCCGGTGGTTCCCGTCGCCGGCTTCTGGTCCATGCCGATTGGCTGGAAACCGACGGTCGCACCTTCGACGGGCGCTCCGTTGTAAGTCACGACTCCCGAGACGGGCACCGTCGGCGGGGCCTCCTTCTCTTCGCCACCGCCGCAGCCCATCATCAGCGGCAAACTCAGGACGACGATACCGACAAGCAGTGAGCGGGATTGCATGGTAAGTCTCAATCAGTGAGGGTGAAAGGTGTTTCGGAAGCGACAGCGGGAAGCAAAAGGAGCCAGGAGATCAGCGAGCTGATGTCCCGGCTCCGAGCTAAGCCAAATCTGCGGACGCAAGTCAGAGGTCAGAGTTTAGTATTCGCCGACCGTCCGGTTGTCGTGCCGTCCGCCGAGGCGCTGATACAAGTCGTAATCGATGTTCTCACTGATGAAGCGGGCAGAGCCGTCGCAGAGGACGAAGTGCGCTCCGCCTTCGTGCCGGGACTTGAACCCCATCGCGGTGTTCCACGAGTTCCGCTGGTTGCAGGGGGGGCCTCCGCTCATCGGCACTCCGTTCTCTCCTGGGCATGTCGGGAAATTGATAGGCGGAGTCGTGCCCATCCAGGGCCCATTGGAATGAGCCCAACTGGCGTTGACCATATGGTCTGCACACCAACTGCGGAGTTCACCCATCGCGATCGTATTGGACGTCCCATCCGTAATCATGGCGATTGTCGTCGAGAAGTGAATCTCACGTCCGATGATGCCGGAGATCCCGTTCGCGTCCCCGCCGCCTGCGTGATTGGAGTAACCGTCTCCGAACCAATTCTCTCCATCTGCATCACCCGAAGGACCGACTCCGACGATCGTCGAGAGGTTGCAGCCTGCCGCGGAGAGAAGTCGGGTCGGACCGACGCTCATGGCGTAGTTGGTATACCACCACTGAACGCCGGTAGGCTGCGTTGACTGACGGTCATCCGATGGACAGAGCAGGCCAGGAATCTGTGTTCCGGCAACCTGCTTTCCACCCACTAACTGGGTGGGAACGACTCCGTTGGTGCTCAGATTGATTCCGTTATAAAGGGGGGCTTGGTCCAAGTACGGCAAGAGCCGAATGAGATGGCTGCCGCGATCGGTGTGCGTACCCGGAATGGCAACCCAGTCATTTCCATTCAGAGGGAACCGGCCGAAGACGTCGTGGTAGTTATGCAGAGCGAGGCCCAACTGGTGCAGGTTGTTTTTGCACTGGGTACGGCGGGCCGCTTCGCGGGCCTGTTGCACAGCCGGCAGCAGCAGGGCGATCAGGATGGCGATGATCGCGATCACCACCAGCAGTTCGATCAGCGTAAAGGCCCGCCGACGGAACAGCATGGGACGTAACGACATAGGGAGCACTCCGCACGAGAAAGAAATGGGTTAACTGAGTCCGAGACAGAAGTCGACAGGACCGTAGCAATCTAATACACCTTCGTCACAAGTACAACCCTCTCATCTTACAGAATCTCCGGAAATCGCATCTGCAAAAGAAGATGTGTCCAGAGAAGAGTTGCCGTCAGCGCAATGCTCAGAACGGGATGAGGCCGCGAGTTTAGCGAGAATTGCCTCCCCTCCAGGCCAAGCGGGCCTACCGGAAGGCGTCGCGGAGCAAGGCAAGGCTTTGCGGGACCGCAGCGGCCGCCTCCGCCTGGCCTTCAAATTCCAGCGACACGTAACCCTTGAATCCTGCTCCGCGGATGATGCGGGCGATCCGCTCGTAATCCAGGTCGAGCGTGTACCATGTGCCGCCGCCCTGGTAGGTCTTGGCCTGTACGAGGACGGCGCGGGGGGCGAGCAATTCCATCTGCTCGTACTCGCGCTCGAGGAAGTTGCCGGTGTCGAGCGTGACCTGCAGCCAGGGGGAGTTGATCGCATCGACGACGCGCAGGACCCCTTCGGCCGTGCGGCCCAGGCCCCAGTGATTCTCCAGGCCGAGAACGACGCCGCACTCTTCAGCTCTGGGCAGGCATTCGGTCAGGCTGTCGATGACCCACTGGAAGCCTTCGTCGTCAGTGAAGCCCTCAAGGTTCGGCTCGATCCCTTTGGCGGCCATCAGCGCGTTGAAGTCGCCGATCGTGCCCCAGCGGCCGGTGTTGACCCGCATCGTGGGAATGCCGAGTGCGTACGCGATCTCGATGCAGCGGATCGTATGGTCGATGTTCCTCTGACGAACGGCCTTGTCCGGAGAGACAAACCCCTGGTGAGTCGAGAACCCGCACAGGTCGAGGCCACGACGGAACGCGCGCTGCTTGATCCGCTGCAACGCTGCGTTGGAATCGTCCTGCATCTGGATGTGAAGCACTTCCACGCCGTCGAATCCGGCATCCGCCGCGAGGTCGATGCACTCCTCGATGGAGAGCTTCGAGTCTTCTCGGAATCGCCAGTAAGAGTAGGTGGAGACGGCGATGCGGTTGGGAGGGAACTCGGCCAGAGCCAGAACGGACGACAGATCGTCCGCGCGGCCCTGTGAGAGGAGGGTGGCGCTGCCGAGTGCGGCGGCGGACTGGAGCATCTGTCGGCGAGACAACATGGTCGGTCTTACTGGTCAGCCGTCGCGGGATGGTAGCCGGCGATCTTCAATGGAATCCGGTACAGGCCGGTTCCGGCGGTGACGTAAAGCATGGAGGCTTCGTCGCCGCGGCCGAAGCAGCAGTTGGTCGGCAGGTCCGGGGTCGGGATGCTGGCGAGTTCTTCGCCGTCGGGGGAATAGACGCGGATGCCGTAGCGGTCGGCACTGCGCACGGCCGCGTAGATGTGTCCCTCGACGTCGACCGTCATGCCGTCGATGCCGAGATTCTGGCCGAAATTGACGAGGACCTGCTTCGGGCCGAGCGAGCCGTCGGATTTGACGGGAAAGGCGTTGAGCGTCATGCGGAGCATGGCGCCATCGGGGGCCGGCTGCTGGGGACCGATCGAGCGATTGTCGGTTTCAGCGACATAGAGCGTGGCGGCGTCGGGCGAGAGGACGACGCCGTTCGGTTTGGTGATGTCACGGGTGACGCGGGTGACGCCGCCGCCATCGGGGTCGTAGCGATAGACGGACATCACGTCGATCTCCAGCGGCTCCGGCCCGAGGTAGCGCGGATCGCTGAAGTAGATCCAGCCTTTGGGATGGATGACCAGATCGTTGGGGGCGTTAAACCGCTTGCCTTCATACTCGGTCGCAAGACAGATCACGTTTCCGTCGGTTGTAACTTCGGCGAGGCATTGTCCGCCGTAGTTCGCTCCGCAGGCGGCGATGAGCCGGCCGTCGCGCGTGAACATCAGGCCGTTGCTCTTGCGGCTTTCGGCACAGTAGACGGAGGTTTCCTTTGTTTCCGGATCGAACTTGTAGACCTTGCCCGGGGACTCGTCGCTGGTGATGTCGCTGAAATAGATCTTGCCCTCGTTGTCGACTGCCACGCCCTCCGTGAATGCGCCCTCGTTCCAGAGTTCCTCGAGCCGCACATCGTCCGGAAGGATGGAGGGGTCGCCCGTGGGCGCCGCCGGCTCAGCAGCAGGGAGCGGCGCGGCGAACATTGCGGCCGCAACCAGAACACCAATCCGACTTGCAAACCGCGTCATGATGCAATGTTCTCCGACGAGGACAGTTTGAGATCAGCGGCACAGTGCAGCATTCGAATACGAAGTCGAGCGTGACGGTTTCTATGGCCGCGGCAATTCGACGAACCGGGCATACCGGTCTTTAACGCCGGCGTCCTCCGTGCTGCCCGCGTGGATATACAGTCCGTAGCGCAGGTCCAGTTTTTCTCCGGGTTGCAGCGTGACCGGCTTCGCTTCCTCCGCACCGCCGCTGTACGCTTTTTCGCCGAACGGGTTGATGGCGAACAGTCCGTAATCGCGGACGTGGTACCTCGAGGGCCGGAAATTGTCGGGATGGTCCATTAGCGTGACGCCGTACGTCTCTCCGGCGATGGGCCCCGTGTAGTCGATCCAGGCGGAGGGCTTGCCCCACAGTGCGGCCGAGCCGGCGACACCCTCCTCGTTGACGACGGGGGCCTGGCTGACAAACTCGCGCATGCTGTTGGGCAGGCGGATGGCGAACAGTCCCTCCTTGGTATCGCCAAACGTCACAGGCGTGTCGGCGGCCTCAAATTCGATGTCGTAGGCCAGCAGCCGGTCGGGATAGATTGTGATCGTCGTGTGCTCGTTGACGAGCGAATTGCCATCCTCGCCGAGCCATTGGTTGGTCAACTTCAGCTGGGCGGATCCCCCGGGCTGCTCGCTGGCTTCGAGACCCGTGTTGCGGATTTCCCCTTTTTCAGCCCAGAACTCGATGCCGTTGACTTCGTCGATGGACAGCCACGCTCCCTTGTGATGCGGGTGGTCGTAATACCGGGGATGGGCGCGGTCCAGTCCCGTCGGGGGATCCGCTTCGATCACGCGGGTCACCATCGACTTTAGCGGGATGACGTCGGCCTGGTTGACCCAGGCGTCCGTGTCCTTGATCCGCAACCAGGGGCGCTGGACCTCACTGATGTCAAGAATGGCCCCGAAGGCCGCCGTCGCCGCCTCGCCGTCGGTTTTGAGCTCGGCGTCCTCCTGGACGACGTAAACTTTATTTCCGGGAGCGAACTCGTCTTCCGGCGGCTCGTTCAGTTCTTTCTCGAGTCGTTCGATTCCGCCCGGCGCTCCAATCGGAAACAGGAACGGCTTACGATACCCCTGACCCAGGTGGTAAACGGCGAACGCTTCGTCGCCGATCGTGATCTTGACCGTGTTTTCATTGCGCGTGAGCCGCACTTCGTCAGCAGTGGCCGGAGCGGCGATGAGAATCAGGGCGAGAACAGCAACGAGGGGGCGCATGCGGCGGGCCTTTGTGGTGGGTCGGGGTGGGAATCCAGAAACCCGGTTTCTCTAAAAGAAACCGGGTTTCGCGCGGCAATGCAAGTCAGTCGCCGTGCAGCTGCCGCAGGCGGGACGATGTCCGGAGCATCCACTGGATGCGCTCGAACTCATCGAGCCAATCCTGGACGACCTGCTCGGTGAGCGAGCCTTCGTGGACGAGGCCGGTCGGGCAGGCCGCGCCGGTCAGGTTGGCGACGACGCTGCGGTACTTCGAGAGGGTGCGGTCGCCGTATCTGCCGCAGACATGTCCGTCCTCGCTGAGGAAGAGCACCGACGGGACACGCGCGCCGCCGCAGATCGAGAGTTCGGCCATCAGGTCGGGATGGTCATCGCGATCAAAGTAGCGGATGTCGAGCTGCGGGCACACGGCCGCGAAGCACTCGAAGATCGGGCATTGGTTGACGCAGTCGCCGCACCAGGTTCCGGCGGCCACGATGACCTTCGTCGACCGCGTCCAGCTCTGCAGCAGCGCCCGCTGATCATTGTTCAGCGTGACGGTCGCATGGAAGTCATCCCAACGCCGCCGTTGTTCGGAGGACGCATATTTTTCGAGGAACGCCGAGTAAGGCAGCCCGGCCTCGAACTTCGAGGAAAAGTCGAACATGTGATCCTGACTGGTGCAGGCCAATGAAGGCAACCCGCTCCGCGAGTTACGCGAGTCAACGGTCATTCTCGGGACAAGTCTCTCCGAATGCCACGCTGCGTCAATCCACTGCTGCGACGCTGGACATCGGCCGCGGTCCAGTTAGAGAAGCTGACCTTGTTGAGCTGCTGTGCGTACTTTGCGAACCGCTTCAACAATCTGGGCTATGTCGTTCGTCCCACCCAGGAGGATCGGGTGATGCAGTGTAAGACCGGAGGCGTCAATGTGTGTGGCCGCCGTGAGGTCGCCGCTGCTGCGGAATCGACGGCGGGCGTGCGTCAGATGCAACGCGCGGAAGGCCGGATCGAGCGCGATCCCCTCGGCCCGCATCGCCTCTGCAAACCGGTCGCGCGGCAAGCCATGAAACTCCGTCGGGTCGTACTCGACGGCCACTTTGTAGTACGCCGGTGAGCTCTGCTCGACGTCGTACTGCACGATCCTGAGACCCGGTTCATTCGCCAGCAGCGTCAGCAGCAGCGAAACATTGTGCTGTCGCCGCTGGTTGCGTTCGCTGAGCTGCTGCAGTTGCGGGACGAGTACGGCCGCCTGCATCTCGGAGAGCGGATAGGCGTCGTTGCCTCGTTGCGTGTAGAGGCGAATCCGCTGGGCGACGTCGTCGCGATCCGTGAGGATCGCGCCGCCACGGCCGGACGTCAGCAGCTTGGAGCCGCCGAAGCTGATCACCCCCACGTCTCCCCACGTTCCCGCCGCACGACCGGCGATCATCGCCCCCGGACATTGGCAGGCATCTTCGACGATCGCGAATCCGTGCCGGTCGGCGAGGTCGCGAAGGCGAGGCATGTCCACCAGTCCGCCGTGCAGATGGCTGGCGATGACGGCCCGCGTCTGAGGAGTGATGGCCGCTTCGAGCTGATCGACGTCGAGTTGCCAGTCCGCCCGGCGAATGTCGGCCAGCACCGGGGTCGCGCCGAGTGTGAGGACGTTGGTTAAGTTCGCCTTGAAATCGTACGCCGCGAGGATGACCTCATCGCCCGACTGCACGCCCACCCCGCGCAGCGCCAGTTCCACCGCCGCCGTCCCGCTGGAGCAGAGCAGGGGAGTGTGGCCGCCGAACTGCCGCTGCAGTACATCAATCAGCGCCTCGCAGTGCGGGCCGTGGTAGCGTCCCCAGGAACCGTCCGCAGCGAGCTGTGCGAACACGTCCCGCGCGGCGTCGTCAACGAGCGGCCACGTCGGCGGTCCTTCCGGTCGGACGGGCGAACCACCCAGGATCGCGGGGAGATCAGACATAGCCCATTGCACGAAGTCGCCGCTGTTCCTGTTCGCTGCGTTTGAATACCACCGCCAGCATCAATTCGTGAATCTCCTCATCCGAAGAATCGGGGTACCGGGCGCGTATGCCGTCGAGCAGGACTTGACGCGTTGCCTCAGACAGGGCGAAGGCTTTCTCCAGACGCTGCTGCGGCGTCAGCGACCGAAGGTGCTCACGATACAGCATGCGATCGGGTCCAAGACGCTCACTCATGTCGCGACTCCAGACCATGCGATTCAGGGGGCACCAGCGGTTGACGGCGCCTACGAACTGGCCGCTGTTGATTGTCCCCATTCCTGCAGGGCCCGCACGCGCGGCGTGGGGTCGGACGCGCGGTGCTGGAGCGCTCGCACCATCGCCAGGCAGCCGGGGAGGGTAGTGACGCAGGGGACGCCGTAGGTGACGGCTGCCGCGCGGATGCGGCCTTCGTCGGTACGGGCCCCTTTGCCGCTGGGGGTGTTGAAGATCAGCTGGACGTCGCCGTTCGCCATCAGGTCGAGCAGGTTCGGACGGCCTTCCTGGACCTTGCGGACGGTCTCGACCTCGAGACCCGCTTCGCGCAACACGTGTGCCGTGCCCGACGTCGCGACGAGGTCGAAACCCAGCTCTGTCAGCGTCCGCGCGGCTCCGACGATCGCGTGCTTGTGCCGGCGGGCCATGCTGATGAAGACCTTGCCGGACGAGGGGAGGGCGATGCCGGCGGCGATCTGACTCTTGGCAAAGGCTGCTTCAAACGTGTCGTCGATCCCCATCACCTCGCCGGTGGACCGCATCTCGGGGCCGAGGATGATGTCGACCCCCGCAAACCGGGCGAACGGGAAAACGCTCTCCTTCACCGAAGTATGGGCCGGCCAGACTTCCTCGGTGATGCCCTGGTCGGCCAGCGTGACTCCAACCATGCACTTGGCCGCCATCTTGGCCAGCGACAAGCCGGTCGCCTTGGAGACGAACGGGGAGGTGCGGCTGGCACGGGGGTTCACTTCCAGCACGTATACTGTGTACCGTGCCGAGGATTGCGGATTGAAGATCGAGGATTGCGTCGTCGATCCCCCATCCTCGATCCTCGATCCTCCACCTTCTGATCCCTGCCCCCTGCTCCCTGATCCCTCGACTTTCACTGCATACTGCACGTTCATCAGGCCGACGACCTTCAGTTCGCGGGCGAGCGAGTAGGTGGCCTGCTTGATTTCTTCGATCACCACATCGGGCAGTGAATACGGCGGCAGGGCACAGGCGGAGTCGCCGCTGTGGACGCCGGCTTCCTCGATGTGCTCCATCACGCCGCCGACAAGGGTGAGCGTGCCGTCCGAGACGGCGTCGACGTCGACTTCGATCGCGTCTTCGAGGAACTTGTCGATGAGCACCGGGTGATCGGGGGACGCATCAACGGCTTCGTCCATGTACCGGTTGAGCTGGGCCTCGTCGTAGCAGATCTCCATCGCGCGGCCGCCGAGGACGAAGCTGGGACGCACGAGCACCGGGTAGCCGATGCGGTTCGCACTCAGACGCGCGCCTTCGGAGTTTGTGGCGATGCCGTTGGGAGTCTGCTTGAGGCCGAT
>JBGTSJ010000044.1:0-22099 GCA_041940305.1 Planctomycetaceae bacterium | reverse complement strand
GCCCCACAGCCAACGCCGCGGGGTGACGCCGTTGGTTTCGTTGACGATGCGCTCGGGATGCAGCCGGTTCAGGCTCTTGAACACCGTGCGCTTCATCAGGTCGGTGTGCAGCGCCGAGACGCCGTTGACCCGACGCGCCGTGATGAACGACAGGTCGCCCATCCGCACTGCGCCGTTGTCGATGATCTTGACGTCGTCCGGCCGGCGCACCGCCTGGGCGTGGTCGCGGTCGATCATCTCGATGATCTCGATATGGCGGGGCAGCACGCGGGCCATCAGGTCATAGGGCCAGCGCTCCAGCGCCTCCGGCATCAGCGTGTGGTTGGTGTAGTGCAGGCAGCTGCGGATGGTGAGATCCCAGGCTTCGTCCCATCCGAGCTGCGCCTGGTCGAGCAGGATTCGCATCAGTTCGGCGACGGCCATCGCCGGGTGCGTGTCGTTGAGCTGAATGGCGACCTTCTCCGGAAGCTGCCGCCAGTCGTCGTTGCCGCGGCGGAAGCGGGCGGTGACGTCCCCCAGCGAACAACAGACGAGGAAGTACTCCTGCAGGAAGCGGAGCGCCTGGCCGGCGGTGGTGGAATCGTCCGGATAGAGAACGCGGGTCACCGTCTCGGCCAGGGCGCGGTCGACGATCGCTCCCACGAAATCGCCCGAACTGAACTCGCCGAAGTCGAAGAAGTCGGGGGAGTCCGCCTGCCAGAGGCGGAGCGTGTTGATTGTGCGGCCGCCGTAGCCGACGACGGGGCGGTCGAAGGGGATGCCGAGCAGTTTGCTGGCGTGCCCCGGAACGGCCCGCACGACGCCATTCTCCATGCGGAACGAGCAGTTGAGGGGGACTTCGATCTGCTCATCCGGGCGGCCGACTTCCCAGGGATCGGGATGGGTCAGCCAGTAGTCGGGGTGCTCGACCTGGTGACCGTTGGCAATGTCCTGCCGGAAGATTCCGTATTCGTAACGCAGTCCATAGCCCACCGCGGGGATCTGCAGAGTGGCGAGAGGATCGATAAGACAGGCGGCGAGACGTCCGAGCCCGCCATTGCCAAGGCCCGCATCGGGCTCCGCTTCGATGACGCCGGTCCAGTCCTGCCGCGGATCGGACTGCAGGTCGCTGCGGACATAGTCCTCGACCCCCAGGTTGATGATGTTGTTCACCAGCGTCCGGCCGATGAGGAATTCCATCGAGAGGTAATAGACCCGCTTGGGGTTCTCGACGTCGTACGTCTGCTGGGTGAGCAGCCAGCGCTGCATCAGCAGGCGCGCAGCGAACGGGCGACAGCCTCGAACCGCTCGCGTTGCGTGGCGGCGCTGAGCGTGACGGCGTGATCGAACATGAGATGGCGGTCGTAATGCTCGTGATCGGTCTTGCCGGTGAAGCGGAAGGGGCCTCATTCGTAGCGGTTGAGGTTGTGCCGGGGTGAGGTGGTGCGGCTCGTGGGCATGGCGGTGATCCGAGTGGATGGAGAAAGGTCGATGACGGGAAGTGCGGCCAGGTCACTCCGTGATCCGGAACGGGCTCACATAGTTAACCGAGTTCTCTGACGTGCGCTGGTTCCGCGTCACGGGGTGACGCGGCCACTTTGGCTCCAGTTGGCGTGGTACTGGCGGATGAGGGCGACGGCTTCGTCGGCGGTGTCGACGATGATCGGCAGATCCATATCCTCTGCATTGGCGAGCGGCGGGTTCGAGCCGGCGAGGTGCGTGCGGGCCCAGTCGACGAGGCCCCGCCACATCTTGCCGACGACGATCAACGGCGCGCCGTCAACGTGTTTCACCTGCAGCAGCTGCCAGACCATCATCAACTCCAGCACCGTGCCGATCCCGCCGGGGACGACGACATAGGCATCGGACGTCAGGACAAAGTGATGCAGCCTCGTGAAAAACGTCTTATGCTCAAAGGCCTGGGCGACAAACGGATTGGCGTGTTGCTCGAAGGGGAGTGTTACGCGGATGCCGACGGAACGGCTCCGATCGGCGGCCTCGACGGAACTGGCCCCTTCGTTGGCAGCCTGCATCAGTCCCGGGCCGCCGCCGGTGATGATGTCGCATCCCATCTCCGCCAGCGCCCCTGCCACACGCTTCACTTCCTCGTACACGAACATGCCCGGCTGCGCCCGCGCGGAGCCGAAGATTGTGACGCGGTACCGATCGTGCTTCGACGGCTTGAGCCGCGTGAGGTTGTTGACGATGTCCCACAACGAGAGCACCGTGTCGGTGAGGAGGTCCTTGACGGCGGCCTCATCGGCGAGGTTGATGGGACCGGTGGGTTGCGGAGCGGTGGACATGGTCAGAGGTCAGCGTGTCAGGCGGGGTTGGTGATCAGCATGACAACCGAGCGCGATTCGGCCTTGTAGGAAGCGGTGGATATTGCGGGGGCGACTTCGACGGGGACGATGTCGTGGGGGGAATCGAGAGCGGTATCGATCCAGCGGCGCCACGGGCCGTTGTGGGTCGGGGGAAGCTCGAACTCCAGCGGCTCCCACCAGGCGTTGAGAATCAGGTAATAGCAGCGCTTGTCGCCGGCGAGTTCGGCGAACAGGGCGATGCTGTGGGAGTTCTCGCCCCAGTCCGGTTCGTTCAGCTTCACGCCGTGCCAGGCCTTATTGGCCTGTTCGAGCAGCGTGGTGAGACTGACCCGGCGACGGGCGTGTTCGATGTTGCGCAGTGAGCGGCGGGCGTTGAGCAGCTGCACGAACCGCAGCATGTCGGCGCGCCGATCCAGCAGCGACCAGTCGAACCAGCTGAGCTCGTTGTCCTGGCAGTAGGCGTTGTTGTTGCCCCGCTGGGTGCGGCGGACTTCGTCCCCCATCAGGATCATGGGAGTGCCGAGGGAGAGGATCGTAAGTGAGAGGAGGTTCTTGCACTGCCGGTTGCGTAGCCTCTCGATTTCCGGCTCGTCGGTCGGTCCTTCGACGCCGCAGTTCCAGCTGCGGTTGTCGTTGGCGCCGTCGCGGTTGTCTTCGCCGTTGGCCTCGTTGTGTTTCTCGTTGTAGGAGACGAGGTCGTTGAGCGTGAAGCCGTCGTGGCAGGTGACGAAGTTGACGCTCTGCTCCGCCTCGCGCTGCTTGTGCCGGTAGATCTCGTGGCTGCCCATCATGCGGTCGGCGACCTTGCCCGTGCAGCCGGGCGTACCGCGGACGAAGTCGCGGACGTCGTCGCGGAAGCGGCCGTTCCATTCCTTCCAGGCGTCGCCGACAAAGCTCCCAACCTGGTACAGGCCGGCGGCGTCCCAGGCCTCGGCGAGGAGCTTCGTGCCGGCAAGCACGGGGTCGGATTCGATGTCCCAGAGAACGGGAGGATTGGGGAGCGGGCGTCCGTCGGCGTCGCGCGACAGGATGGAGGCGAGGTCAAAGCGGAAACCGTCAACGTGCATCTCCTCCACCCAGTAGCGGAGGCTGTCGACGATCATGCGGCGGACAATGGGATGATTCGCGTTGAGCGTGTTGCCGCAGCCGGAGTAGTTGGCGTACGTCGCGCCGTCGTCTTCCCAAAGGTAGTAGTTGCGGTTGTCGATGCCGCGGAAGCTGAGCGTGGCTCCGTGCTCATTTCCTTCGGCCGTGTGGTTGTAGACGACGTCCAGAATGACCTCGATGCCGGCCTTGTGCAGCGCCTTCACCATGTCGCGGAACTCGTTGACCGGACCGAGCGGATCCTGCCGCGAGCTGAACGCCGTGTGCGGGGCGAAGTAGCCGATGGGGGCGTAGCCCCAGTAATTAATCTTGCCGGGCGGAGCTTCCTGCGGGTCGAACTGAAACACGGGGAGCAGTTCGACAGCCGTGATGCCGAGCTGCTTCAGGTACGGGATCTTCTCAATGAGGCCGGCGTAGGTGCCGCGGAGCTGGTCGGAGAGCCCGGAGTTGGGATGCTTCGTAAAGCCGCCGACATGCATCTCGTAGATGATCGTGCGCGCGGCGGGAAGCGAGAGTGGAGCGTCCCCTTCCCAGTCGTAGTCGCGGGAATCAACGACGACGTTCTTCATCGCGACGGCGGCGTTGTCGCCGGGGCGCTCGGCGGCCTTGCGGTCGTAGTTCCGCGGGACGACGACGCCGCGGCCGTAGGGGTCGAGCAGGACCTTGTCCGGGTCGAATCGCAGGCCTCGCTCCGGTTTGACGGGACCAGCGACGCGATAGGCGTAGATCTGTCCGGGTTTGACGCCGGGAACGAATGTGTGCCAGTAGTGATACGTGCGGTTGGTGTGCGGATCGATCGGAATGATGCGAGACGGACGCGAATCGTCGACGCGATCGAAGAGGAGGAGCTCGACTCCCTCCGCGGTGCGTGAAAAGAGGCTGAAGTTGACGCCGCCGTCGGTGATGGACGCGCCGAGCGGGGAGCTGCGGCCAAGTGAATCTGAACGGGACATGGGAGGTGCCAAATGCCGCACTATCTTGCGACCTCACCCCCGGCCCCTCTCCCGCGATGGTGCGTTACGAGAAGGCATTGCGACTCGCGCGGGAGAGAGGGGACAGGTCGTGGCGTCGCGCGCCGCGTCAGACGTTGTCCCCTTCGGTGGAGGTGCGGGCCGGGCCGGTCTTCTGATTGCTGGCCCATCTCCACCCGCTGATTTCGGGCATGTCATCGCCGTGCTCGCAGATGTATTGCTTGTGCTCGATAAGTTTCTCGTGGATGGCCTGCTTGAAGTAGGCGGCCTTCGCGCCGAGTTGCGGGAGGCGGTCGATGACGTCCTCGACGAGATGGAACCGGTCGAGGTCATTGAGGACCACCATGTCGAACGGCGTCGTTGTCGTGCCTTCTTCCTTGTAGCCGCGGACGTGCAGGTTCTTGTGGTTGGTGCGACGATACGTGAGTCGGTGGATGAGCCACGGATAGCCGTGAAACGCGAAGATGATCGGCTTGTCCTTGGTGAACAGGGCGTCGAAGTCGTGATCGGACAGTCCGTGCGGATGCTCGCTGGGAGGCTGGAGCTTCATCAAGTTCACGACGTTGACGACGCGGACCTTGAGTTGCGGAATGTGCTTGCGGATGAGTTCGACCGCCGCGAGCGTTTCGAGCGTGGGGACATCGCCGCAACAGGCCATGACGACGTCCGGCTCGCAGCCCTTGTCGTTGCTGGCGAACTCCCAGATGCCGACTCCCTGCGTGCAATGCTTGACCGCCTGATCCATCGTCAGCCACTGCGGCGCGGGCTGCTTGCCGGCGACGACGACATTGACGTAATTGCGGCTGCGCAGACAGTGGTCCGTCACGGAGAGCAGGCAGTTGGCGTCGGGCGGGAGATAAACCCGGATGACTTCCGCCTTCTTGTTGACGACGTGATCGATGAATCCGGGGTCCTGGTGGCTGAATCCGTTGTGATCCTGCCGCCAGACGTGCGAGCTGAGGAAGTAATTGAACGACGCGATGTCCCGCCGCCAGGGGATGTGGTTGCACACCTTCAGCCACTTGGCGTGCTGGTTAAACATCGAGTCGATGATGTGGATGAACGCCTCGTAGCAGGAGAAGAATCCGTGACGGCCGGTCAGCAGGTAACCCTCCAGCCAGCCCTGGCACTGGTGCTCGCTGAGAACTTCCATCACGCGGCCGTCGGGTGAGAGGTGGTCATCCTCGGGGTAGATCTCCGCCATGTAGCAGCGGTTGGTGACTTCGAGGACGTCCTGCCAGCGGTTGGAGTTATTCTCATCGGGACTGAAGAGGCGGAAGTTGCTGCTGGGCAGGTTCAGCTTCATCACGTCGCGGAGATATTTGCCCATGACGCGGGCGGACTCGGCCACGGTCTCGCCGGGATTGTTCACCTCCACCGCGTAATCGCGGAAGTCGGGCAGGCGCAGGTCGCGCAGCAGCAGGCCGCCGTTGGCGTGCGGGTTGTCGCTCATCCGGCGATGGCCCTTTGGCGCGAGCTCGGCCAGATCGGGGTTCAGGCGGCCGTTCTCGTCGAACAGTTCTTCCGGCCGGTAGCTCTTCATCCACTGTTCGAGGATGCGGATGTGGTCTTCCTTGTGCATCTCCCCCATCGGCACCTGATGGCTGCGCCAGTAGTCTTCGCACTTCCTGCCGTCGATTTCCGGCGGGCAGGTCCAGCCCTTGGGAGTGCGGAAGACTATCAGAGGCCACGCAGGGCGTTTGACAACGCCGTTGTTCCGAGCTTCGTCCCAGATCTGGCGGATCGCCTTCACGGCTGTGTCCAGCACATCGGCCAGTTGCTGGTGGACGTCCTCTGGATCGCTCCCTTCGACAAAGTACGGCGTGTATCCCATCCCTTCGAAAAACTTCCGCAACTCGTCCTGGGGGATCCGCGCGAGGAAGCAGGGGTTGGCGATCTTGTACCCGTTGAGATGCAGGATCGGCAGAACGGCCCCGTCGCGGGCAGGGTTGAGGAATTTGTTGCCGTGCCAACCGGTAGCCAGCGGCCCAGTCTCGGCTTCGCCGTCGCCGACAACGCAAGTGACGATCAGGTCGGGATTGTCGAACGCCGCGCCGTAGGCATGGCTGAGCGCGTACCCAAGTTCGCCCCCCTCATGGATGCTCCCCGGCGTCTCGGGGGCGACGTGGCTGGGGATGCCGCCGGGGAAGCTGAACTGCTTGAACAGCCGCCGCATTCCTTCGGCGTCCTGGCTGATGTTGGGATAGACCTCACTGTAGGTCCCTTCGAGATACGCATGCGCCACCAGCGACGGACCGCCGTGGCCCGGACCGATGATGTAGATCATGTTCAGGTCATCGCGCCTGATGACCCGGTTGAGATGCACGCAGAGCATGTTGAGGCCCGGCGAGGTTCCCCAGTGGCCCAGCAGCCGCGGCTTGATGTGCTCCCGCTGGAGCGGCTCCTTCAGCAGCGGATTGTCGAGCAGGTAGATCTGCCCGACGGAGAGATAGTTGAGGGCCCGCCAGTAGGCGTCCATCCGTTTCAGTTCGTCCGCCCCCAGCGGCCCGGTTGCCGGCCGGCGATCCGTCTTCGGCTTGCGTGCCACGGTCGTAGGCATGACGTGCTCCTGCTGAAGTGATGACTGACGGGAGGAGCATTGTCAGCATCTGAATACTGCCTCGCAACCATGTCTGATATGCGACAATGCAGCAGGAGCGCAGATTGCCCCCATTGCGACATGAATTTCGCGTTAATTCTGGCCAATCAGCAGCGATCCGCACCCCGGCTCACCGAGCAGCGACATGCAGGCCCAGAATGGAGACGTCGTCGAGCGGCCCCTTGGGACGGCACCAATCCTCAACGCCGGCGAACAGCTCCTTGACGCTCTCATCGAGCGGCCGTTGCCGCGAGCGTTTTAGCACGTCGAGCATCCGCTCGTTGGTGTACTGCTCCAGCTGCTCGTTCATCGCTTCGGGGACGCCGTCGGAGTAGAGGTACAGCCGCTGGCCGGGACTGAGCTGCACGGAGTGCTCGTCGTAGTCGATGCCGTCAATCATGCCGACGGCGAACCCGTCTCCCTGGAGAAACTGCGGCGTGCCGTCGTCCGTGAGGAGGACGGCAGGGGGATGCCCGGCGACGACGTATCGCAGTTCGCGGGTCCGCGTGTCGAGCACGCCGTAGGTCATCGTGAAGTAGAGGTTGTTCTGCGATTCCATCGGGAAGCGACGGTTGAGTTCGCGGGCGACTTCGGCCGGGGGCGTGATCCGCACGCCGTCCGCACCGGAATCGGGGCGCACCAGCAGGGATGACTCCGAAGCATGCGGTGTGAGCAGGCGGCCGACCGCCACCGCCAGCAGCGCCGACGCCGCGCCGTGACCGCTGACGTCGACGACGAACAGCGCCAGGTGATGGTCATCGAGCTTGAAGAAGTTGAGGAAGTCGCCGGCCAGTTCGTTGCAGGGAGTGTACTTCCAGGCGAATTCCAGCCCCGGCGCATCGGGCGGGCCGCCGGGGAGCAGCGATTGCTGCACGCGGGCCGCCGCCTGGAGGTCGTGGCTCATCCGCTCGTTCGCGGCATCCAGCTTCTGGTTGAGCCCTTCCAGCTCGACATTCCATTGCTGCAGCTTCTCCTTGGCGAGCGTCAGCTGTTCGTTGAGGCGGTGCAGTTCGCGGTTCTTCTCGACAGCGTTCTCGAACGTGGAGACGAGCAGGTTGAGCACCTGCCGGCGGCCGGACTTGACGTGAAACGTCTGCCCGGCAAGGGTGACGGCCAGTTCGTCGCCTGGCGCGGCGTCGTCGACCGGGGTCTTCAGCAGCGCGTCGACGCGGCCCAGGAGATAGGCGGGATCGTACGGCTTGGTGACGTAATTATCAGCGCCGGCATCAAGCCCCTTGATGATGTCGACCGCGTCCGCCAGGGTGGAGAGCAGGATCACCGGGACGTCGCGCAGTTTCGGGTCTTCCTTCACGGCGCGGCAGAATTCGTACCCGGTCATCCGCGGCATCTCGATGTCGGAGATGATGATGTCGGGCCTGTGGCGGCGCGCGAGTTCGAGCGCGGCGGCGCCGTCCCCGCCGACGTGCACCGTGAAGCCGGCCTGCTGCAGGCGGCTCTCCAGAATCTTCGCCTGGATGCGGCTGTCTTCCGCAATCAGGGCGACCGGCGCCGGATTCGTCTTGTCGGCCGACATGTCAATTCGAACTCTTTCGTAATGAAGTGAACGTGCGGATGAGGAACGATGCGATCTGTTCGAGCGAGAGGACCCGATCCGCAAGCCCCTCTTCGGTGACGGCCTTGGGCATGCCATACACGCTGCAGCCTGCAGGATGCTGCGCCACGATGCAGGCGGAACGCTCCTTCAGCAGCCGGCAGCCCTCCACTCCGTCGCGACCCATGCCGGTGAGCACGACGGCCAGCACCGGGTCGTCGAGTTCGGCGGCGACCGAGCGAAACAGGTAGTCGGCCGAGGGGCGGCAGCTGTTCTCGCGAGGATCATCGGTGATCTCAATCGCGGCCGACCCTGACTGCCGGCGAATTCTCATCTGCCGCCCGCCGGGCGCGAGAAACGCCCAGCCGGGTTCAAGCGTCATGCCGTCGGTCGCTTCGACCACTTCGATCTGCGAGGCCTCGTTCAGCCGCTGCGCAAGGGAATGCGTGTACTGGGCCGGCATGTGCTGGACGATCAGAATCGGTGCCGGAAAATCTCCCGGGATCAGCGGCAGGATCTCACGCAGAGCGATCGGTCCGCCGGTGGAAGTCGCGATGAGAACGGCGGCATACGGAGAGGATGCGTCCTGCTGGAGCGGTTCGCGAAGGGCCGGCGCTGTGTCGGAGCGAGTCGCTGTGCTCTCGTCCTGCCGGCTGGCCCGAAACGCCTGTACTTTCTCGGTCAAGCCCTCCAGCAGGGCGTTGCGGTTGGCCAGTGCGTTCTGGCCGGACGGCTTGAGGATGAAGTCAAACGCACCTTCGAGCAGGGCGTCCGTCGTCACCTGCGCGCCTTCCGCGGTGAAGCCACTGAGCATGACGGCCCGCGCCGGCGACTGGCGGCGGCGCATCTCCTTCAGGACTTCGATGCCGTTCCGTCCGGGCATGTTGACGTCGAGCGTCAGCAGATCCGGAGCCAGCTGATCCAGCTGAGCGAGCGCTTCGTCGCCGCTCGCCGCCATGCCCACGACTTCCACGCCAGGGACATCACGCAACACGTTGCGCACGAGCTGGCGGTAGAGCGCCGAGTCGTCCACCACCAGGATTCGCACTGTTCCGTCTGCCGGCACGCCCGCGACCTCTCTGAGACGATGTGTTACCTGTCCTGGCCGTACCGGGTGAAGAAGCTTTTCAACCGCTCTTTGTCGAACGGCTTCACGATGAAGTCCGCGGCTCCGAGCCGGATGCACTCCGAAAGCTTTCCCTTCTGATCCACGGCGCTCACCATCACGACCGTGGCTGCGGGGTTCTCCGCCTTGATCTCCCGCAGCACCGAAACGCCGTCGAGTTTCGGCATGACGATATCCAGCGTGGTGAGATCGGGCGCCAGTTCGCGGTAACGGGCCAGGCCCTCTTCGCCGTTGGCGGCTTCGCCGGCGATCTCCCAGCCTGCGTCCGTGGCGATCTCCTTGATCCGCATCCGCATGATCAGTGCGTCGTCCACAATCAGCACGCGTTTTGCCATGTTCGTAGCGGCCTACAGAGTGATCGGCTCAACGCCGACGATTTCGATTGTGACAATCCCCGTCGCCAGGTCCAACCGCAGCCTGCGTCCCTGCGAGCCCCCACAGTGCTGGCCCAGGACCGGGATCCGGAGCCGCGCAAGGATCCGCTCCACCGCCTGCACGTTCTGCACGCCGACGGTGTTGACCGGATCGGCCGCTGCGAACATGTTGGCTCCGCCGGCGTACCGGGCCTCCAGCCGCAGCGGCGCTCCGTCGGCATACTCCTGCATGCGCTGCAGCATCGCCGGCACCGCCGTGTCCACGTACTTGCCGGGGGCCTCCGTGCGCCCCTGCGAGTCGGGCAGCACAATGTGGGCCAGCGCTCCAATGTGCATCCTCCGCTCGTACAACACCAATCCCAGGCAGGATCCCAGCAGCGTCCGCAACGTCCCCTCGCCGCGCGCAACCGCGATCTCCCCCATCGGCAACGACGCCGGAGTGCAGAGGTGTGACACGGAACGACTGGGGCTCACGAGCAGTTCGTCAACTTAACTTAAATGGGGTCGATTCGGCAGGGGCCTGTGGTCTCAATGGTAGTGCGGCGTCTCAGTGCGTTTTCCCCTCTCCCCGCAGAACAGGGCCTCCACTTCACAACGTATTGGGCGGGGAGAGGGGCCGGGAGTGATGGGCAAAGCAGCGCCTGTGGTCGCGCGCCTGGAGGCGGGTTTCACTTCTTGGAATCCTGCATGTGGGAGGGCGACGCTCCCGCGGAGCCGCTCTTATGAACGGCTCCTGTGACGGAGTTGGCTCGGCAGGAGCCTCGCCCTCCCGGTTCTGCCTTTAGTAATCGCTCCCGTCCGGCAACAACTCACATAAGGCGCGCAGACAGTCCGCACCCGGAACGAAGAGCAGACTGCAGCCGATGGGGGCATCTTCGATGCGGAAGGCCGTGCGGGTCAGAAACACCATGTCCGACGCCATCGCCTGGTCCATTAAGGCGAACTGCAGCACGGACTCCGCGTAGTCGCGCACGAACTGTGGCGGCGAGGGGAGCAGTTCGGCGTCCTGTCCGGTTCCGCCGGCAGGCAGGCTGCGGGCCAGCGCATTCAGGTACGCGCAGCCGATGATGTTGGCTGTCTCCAGCGCCGCAGACTTCTCCACCTCTCCCCACTCGCTGGACTCGCCGACCGGCCGCTGCAGCAGCAGATCCGCCAGCGCGAGTCCGCCGGCATCGTCGACGATCAGCAGCAGGTGTCCGGTCACCGCACCGCTCAACTGCATGGCGCAGCAGCAGACCGGCCGCTCGCCATGCCCCAGTTCGCCGGTCGCCCCGGCGAGAGGCAACTGGGCGACCGCATCGATCGAGACGGACGCCGACCGCTCCAGCCAGCGGGACAGCGCGGCCGAGGCGTCGTCCGCTCCGTGATGGAACAGGTCCGTCAGCGCGGACAATTGTGATTCACTTAGCATCTCATGCTGCCAGAGGTCTCCAATGGCCAGTGAGGTTCAGCGCTTCAACCGACCGTCGCCGCCGCTCTTCGCCGGCGCGGGTCGGCCGCCAGAGAGATTGCGGCTCCGGCATCGAGCAGCAGGCAGACCGAGCCGTCTCCCAGGATGCTCGCTCCCGCGAGACCCCGGATGTGAATGAAGTTCTCCGCCAGCGACTTGATCACAATCTCCTGGCTCCCGTGCAGTTCGTCCACACGCAGTCCGATCGATTGCTCCCCTGAGTGCAGGATCACCACGTTGATTCGGGACGGCCCATCTCCAGCGCCGGCCTCCGCGGAGACGGGTCGCTGGCCATCTCCATGCCACTCGAAGAGGTCGTCGATGGAGACCAGCGGGAGGAAGGTCCCGCGCACGTCGAATGTCTGCCGACCGTGCACCGACAGCACTTCGTCGGCCGGCACCGAGACAATCTCCCGCACGTTCTCGATCGGGACGGCGAAGATTCCGTAAGGCACGCGAAACAGCAGGCTGCGGATGATCGCCAGCGTGAGCGGCAGCCGGATCGTAAACGTTGTACCGCGGCCGGACGCCTCCTGCACAGTGATCGCGCCGTTCAACTCGGCGATGCGAGTCTTGACGATGTCCATCCCCACCCCGCGGCCTGAGAGATCCGAGACGGCGTCGGCCGTGCTGAATCCCGGATGCCAGATGTACTCCGCGACATCGGCGTCAGCGAGTGCGGCGGCGGCCTCGCGCGTCAGCAGGCCGCGATCCACGATCTTCTGCCGCACCTTCTCCAGGTTGATCCCGCCGCCGTCGTCCCGCACCGTGATGTAGACGTTGTTGCCGCTGTGTGCCGCTTCAAGCGTGAGGGTGCCGACCTCCGGTTTGCCCCGGCGCGCGCGGACCTCCCCACTTTCGATCCCGTGATCGATCGCGTTCCGCACCAGGTGCACCAGCGGGTCACCCAGTTCGTCGATCATCCGCTTATCGAGTTCCGTGTTCTCACCGTGAATCTCGAGCCGGACCTGCTTGCCCAGTTCCAAAGCGATGTCGCGGACCACCCGCTTGAAGCGGTTGAACAGCGGCGCGACCGGCACCATCCGCGTGTCGAGCACGCCGCGCTGCAAGCTGTTCGACACCCGCGACATCTGGTCGATCGCTTCGGTGATCTGCATAAATCCGCGACGGCTGCGCTCCCACAACTGCGACTGCTCCTCCAGCGCATCGAGCTCCACTTCCAAGTCGTGCAACTGCTCGGCCCACAGCCGCGCCGCCTCGTCATCTCCGCACTGCTGTTTCATCAGCCCGATGGCCCGCCGTATCGAGTCGCCAAAACTCCGTGCGCGGCTCGACACGCTGGACTTCCGAAACGCCGGGCTCATCTGCCGCGCGATTTGCACGAACCGTGCCTTGTTGACGACCAGCTCCCCCGCGAGGTTCATCAGATCGTCCAGCCGCGAAATGTCGACTCGCACCGTTTCGGCGACTTTCGCTTTGGCATCGCCGGTGTCAGCAGGGACCTGGGGGGGCTCGGCAGGCCCGTCCGCGCTCCCAGCTTCGTCCGGAGGTTTCGGTGGCTCCGGCGACTTCAATGCGGCAGCATCTGCGGACTCACCCGTCGGAGCCGCATCGGCCGTAGTCTGTTCAGGGGTCGGCGACGAGCGGAAAGACGTGCTGCCTGGCTCGACCTCGATCAGCGCAACGCCGTCCACGTCGGCCGCGAGCCGCAGCTCATCCGCGTCCCGGTCGCTGGTCAGCAGGATCTCCAGACATCTCGATACCGGCACCCGCTCCAGTTCCGCGCGCGGCGGACGCGTGTCGTCGATGCGGGCGAGAGGCTCCAGTCGCGTCAGGACCAGTTCGGCCTTGAGATCCATCAGCGGCAGATCCGGCTCGAACTGCACGAGCAGCCGGAATGGGCGCGCCGTCGCCGTCTCTCTCTCCTCCGTCGATGTCGCAGATTCCACCGGCAGCTCCGCGGTCGGCGCGATATCCCGCGACTCGGACTCTGTCGCAGCATCAACTGATCCGCCGCTCGACCCACTCAACGCGCCGAGTTCTTCGAGCAGTTCCGGTGCTGACTTGAGCGTCTCACCCGCGCGAAGCCGGTCATTGCATTCCCGCAGGAAGTCGACGCACCGCAGAATGACCCCCATCGACTGCCGGTCGAGTGTCTGCAGTCCCGATCGCAGCCGCTCGAAGTGATTCTCCAGGTGATGCGTCAGCACGGTGATGCCGTCGAGTCCCATCAGGGCCGACGAACCCTTGATCGAGTGAATCAGCCGGAACGACTCGTTCAGCTGTTCGGCATGCGTAGGCTGGGCCTCCAGCACCAGCAGCGATTCGACGAGCGCGTCCATCTGCTCGGTCGTCTCGTCGAGGTACATCTGCAGGTACTGCTCCATTTCGCTGGAGGGAGCGCCTGTCGAAAAGTCGAAGTCGCCGTTCACGTCGGCCGGCTCCTTTCACTCACGGCTTGCGATAGATGCCGATGCTTTCCTTCACGAGCGGATCGAGCATGTCGTAAATCCCTTCCGACGGTCCGACGACCAGGCGGCCTCCGCGGGCAAGCGCCTGCAGCAGGTTGCGAATCACCACCTGCTTCGATTCCCGATCAAAATAGATGAGCACGTTGCGGATGAAGATGCAGTCAAACGGCGGTCGCCGCAGCGGTTCCATCAGGTTGTGCCGCTGGAACTCGACGATCTCCCGAATGCCCGTCCGCACGCGCCACTTCTCGCCTTCGTCGATCGCCTCGAAGTAGCGATTGAGCTGCATGGGACTGACTTCCTCCAGCGACCGCTCCCGATAAACGCCCTGCCGCGCGCCCTGCAGCGCCGCCTCGCTGATGTCCGTCCCCAGCACCGAAGTCGTCCAGCCCCGCATCCGCAGGCTGTTCTCCGCAAGACAGATCGCCAGCGAGTACGCCTCCTCGCCGGTGCTGCACGCCGCCGACCACACGCGCAAGTCCGCCGCGCGCTCCCCCTGCCGCTGCCGGGTGATCAGCTCCGGCAGAAACGTCTTGCGGAACCACTCGAAGTGAGCCCCCGTGCGAAAAAAGTGCGTCTCGTTGGTGGTGATCGCATTGAGGAACTGCTCCAGTTCGGCCGGTCCGCCGGTCGTCGTGAGATACCGGTAATACGCGTCAAAGTCGGGATGCCCGCCGGCCCGCAGCCGGCGCCGGATGCGGTTGCTGACCAGCGTGATCTTCGACGCTTCCACCCGGATGCCGCTCTGCCGGTAGATGAACTCGCGGAACCGGTCGAACTGCGCCGGCGTCAGCTTCTCCAGGTCGGACACGGCGGCTCTCATGCCTTGAATTTCGCGACCAGGTCCCGCAGCGTCTGCGCCTGGGCGCCGAGTTCCTCCGAACTGGCGGCCAGCTGTTCCGACGACGCGGCATTCGATTCCGTCGTCTGCGATACCGAACGGATCGCCGCCTGCACTTCCGTCGCGCTCGCCGCCTGCGTCTCGGTCGCTCCGGCGATCTTGGCGATCCCGGCCGCCGTGCTGTCCACCGCCCCCACAATCGCCTTGAGCGAGTCTCCGACTTTTTCGGAGAGCGTGGCGCCCTCCTCCACGCGCCGCGTCGATTCCTTGATCAGCTGCGTAATCTCTTTCGCCGCTTCGCTCGACCGCTCCGCCAGCTTCCGCACCTCATCAGCAACAACCGCGAAGCCAAGCCCATGCTCCCCCGCCCGCGCGGCCTCAATCGCCGCATTCAGCGCCAGGAGGTTCGTCTGGCTCGCGATCTCGCTGATCACCTGGATGATGTCGTTGATCTGCTCGCTCGACTTCTGGATCAATCGCATCGAATTGACGGCTTCAGCCACCGTCGCGCCGCCCCCCTTCGCCAGCGTGACGGTCGAATCCGCCTGCTCCCGGGCTTCGGCGGCGTTCCGGGAGATGGCATTGATCGAATCGATCAGCTGCTCCACCGCGGCCGTCATCTCTTCGACGGACGCCGCCTGCGACTGCGCCCCGTCGCTCAGGTTGGCGCTGCTCTCGGCGATCGTCCGCGCCCCTTCGTTCTGCTGACTGGCCGCCTCGACCACCTGCGCAATCACCTCCCGCAGGTCCCCCAGCATCTGCCGCATGCCCGCGGCGAGCCGGCCCATGTCGTCCTCGCCCCGCACGTCGCAGTCTGCCGTCAGGTCCCCCGCGGCCGCCCCCGTCACCAGCTTGAGCAGCGCATTCACCTTGCATTCCAGATCTTCCCTTGCCGCCTGCTGCTCCGCCTGCATCTTCTGTTCGCGCTCCTTCGCGCGTTCAGCCTCCGTGATCACCTCCCAGTTGATCATCGGCCCCAGGTAGTTCCCCTGCGAGTCCATGATCGCGACCGCCGTCAGATCCAGAACTTCGTCCCCCAGCTTGATGTTGGCCCGGTGCGGCAGATTGCGGGGATCGGCCAGCAGCCTCCGCTGATGTTCCGGCTGCCGATGGAAAATGTCGATCGACCGGCCGATCATCTCGTCCACCGGACAGGGAAGCAGATGCTGCAGCGCCTTGAGCTGCTGCACCGACGCCGGGTTCATGTACACGATGTTGAAATCCCGGTCCGCCATGATCAGCCGGACCGTGGAGTTCTCCACCATCTGCTGCAGCCGCTCCTGGGCGCTCTGCACTTTCGCCTGCGCCGCGGCCGCCTCCGAGATGTCGGTCGCCAGTTTGACGACCTTGACCGGCTGCCCGTCCCCATTGAATACCGGGTTGTACGTCGCCTGCAGCCAGACCTCGCGCCCGCCCTGCCCCAGCCGCCGGTACTGTCCCGCTTCGAACTGCCCCCGGTTCAGCCGCCCCCAGAACTCGGCGTAGCCGCTTGAATTCCGCGTCGCCTCGTCCACAAACATGCTGTGATGCCGCCCGCTGATCTCGTCCAGCGAGTAGCCCATCGTCTGCAGGAAGTTGTCGTTCGCCGTGATGATCGTGCCGTCGAGTTCAAACTCGATGATCGCCTGCGACCGATTGACGGCCGCCACCAGCGAAGCCTGATCGGCCGACCGGTTCCGCCGAACTTCCCGGCGAGCGGCTGTCTGCCGCTGCTCACTCCCACGACGATTGCGACGTTCAACCATGATTCAAACACTCAATGCTGCGGACGAACAGAAGATGCCAATCGATGCGGGAACCACGGAATACACGGAAGGCACGGAAAAAGATTCAAAAAGGGAACCGCGAAAGTCGCGAAAGACGCGAAAAGGAAACGAGTGAAAACATCATCCCTTCTTTCGCCGTTTTCGCACCTTTCGCGGTTCCCCCTTCCTGCATCCACTCACTCCGCCCTGACGGGAAGAACCTCTCCGCCGTTTGCGGCCCCGTCGCCAAAACACTTCCGCTTCTTCCGTGTATTGCGTGGTTCCCTGCCTACTCACCCACCTGAGCCAGGTCGCACGCCGCCTGGTTGACGAGTTCCAGCTTGGCCGGATCGAGCAGTTCGTCGATGTCGAGCAGGATCAACAGCCGTCCGTTGTGCCGCGCGAATCCCGCGATGTAATGCGCCCCGCCGGACGTCACGGTATCCGGCGCAGCCTGAATGTTCTCTTCGGGGATCCGCATCACCTGCGAGACGAGGTCCACCACGCACCCCATCAGCCGCGGACCGACGTTCACCACAATCGTCCGCGTCTCCCCGTCCGCCTCCTTCGCCTCCAGCCCGAACAGCTTGCGCAGGTTAATGATCGGAATGATTGCCCCCCGCAGGTTGCTCACCCCCTCCACGTACTCCGGCACCTGCGGCGTTCGCGTCACCTGCTGCAGAATCACGATCTCCTGGATCTGCTCAATCCGGAAGGCGTACTCCTGCCCCGCCAGCTGAAAGCCGACAAACTGCGACGCATTCTGCCTACCAGGACTCGCCACGGACCTGCGGTCCCTCGAATATGTGCGGTTGAAGACAAAGTCTCAGTGTGACCCACGGGCCGCCCCGGAGTCCAGTAAAATCGCTGAGGTACAACTGCGACCGCTAACGAGTGGAGCACGTCGAAGGGAGGCGCCTGTACGAGGAGTACACTCACCGTCCGCGTGTTGCTGGGGGACCGTCCGAAAACACGCGCAGGCGCTACCGGGCTGTGTTCGACAAGTTTGAGCCGTTTGCACAGGGTCGCGGTATTGAAAACTGGAACGAGGTCAACGTCACTGCGTTGACCGCTTATGCCGGCTGGCTCGTCGCTCGGCCTACAGCGATACCTTGCCGTTCTGCTGAGTGCCACCTCCCATCGCACCGAACCTCAATGCCGTTAGCGGATTCGCGCTCGTTGGCAAGGCTACGGAGACAGTCCGACTCGTGGTGATCTTCGTCGTGGACGAAGGTGCCGGCGACGGATTGCTTGATCCGCTCAAGTCGGCAGCTTTGCCCGCCTAATCTCTCTGCGGGGGATACGTTTGCAGGGCCTCTCAGAGATGCTGGAGGTGGGCGTCCCACCGTCCGACTTCTTCTCATGAGTTGCAGTCTGTTGGCGTCCATTCGAGTGCCGCGTGGTGTTAGGGATGCCGGTGGCGAATCCCGCTCCGATTCGTCACGAATGACAGGCGCCGAAGACGAGTAAGGGGCATTCCGTCAAGATGCGGCGACTCGGCGCTGGCGCGGGGTGAGCGTGGCCAGGCCACCGTCGATGCCGATTACCTGGCCCGTGATCCAGCTGTTTTCAGGATTGAGCAGCCAGGCAATGAATGACGCTATTTCGCCGGGCTCTCCGAGCCGGCCGAGGGCGTGCATCGCAACGGATGCCGCAGCGGCAGTCTCGTTGTCCCAGATCGAACGGGTCATCTCCGAGCGCACTAGGCCCGGCGCGACGACGTTCACACGGACCTGCTGATGGCCGTAGGACGCGGCGGCCGACCGGGCGAGCCCCTCAATCGCACCTTTGGCGGCGGCGATCGCTTCGTGGTTCGTAATGCCGATCCGTGCCGCCGCCGACGAAATTAGAACCACGGAGCCTCCGCCTGAGCGCATGGCCCGCGCCGCGGCCCGGACGGCTGCGAAACTAGAATACAGGTTCGTCCGCAGAATGGCGTCGAGCTCGTCATCGGTCGTGAGGTGCGCCGGCTTCAGCAGGATCGAGCCAATGCAGTTCGCAACGCCGTCAACCCGCCCCCGCTGCTCGGCCACGCCCGCAATGCACTCCTCGACAGACCCCCGTCGTGAGGCGTCGACCGCACGCACATCGCAGCCCAGACGCTCCGCCAGCCGCTGCAGCTTCGAGGCGTCCCGTCCCGCCGCCGTGACGTGATGCCCGGAGTTCACCAGTTGCTCGGTCAGGACGCTGCCCACCGAACCGGTCGCTCCCAGTACGATGGTGACGGGCGAATTCCCGGAATCGGCCATGACGCTCTCCCGTTCGGTCGCGCCCCGGCACGCTGGTTGATCGCCCACTGCCCCCGAGCCAAATTGCCGGTTGACCCGAAGTCGCGTGCCCCAGGATCGCGTACCGTGGTATAGACGGAGCGACCGTTTCGCACAGGCGCCGATCAGTCCTGCTGCCTAGGTCCGTTCCGCGGTTGCGATCCCAGCACCAGCCGGGCGAAGTCGCTGAGGTGCTGGTAGGTATCGCAGAACGTCGAGTAACGCAGGCGCTTCCGGAGGTCCTGGCCCAGCGCGCGGCCGCCGATAGCCACGGCCGTCTGGTGGGCGCTCGCGACGTCGAACAGCTGCAGCATCTCATCGACGAATCGCTCCTCGTTGCGGATGCTGGAGACGCTGATGTATAGCAGCCGCGGCTGATGACGCTCGATCGCAGTCCGCAGCGTGCGGAAGGGAAGCAAGTGCCCCAGCGATTCGGCATTCCAGCCCGCCTCGCGCAGCACGAGTTCGGCCATCGTGATGGCGAGAGTATAGGGATCGCCGTCGAGCGTCCCGCCCAGCGCAAGTGGTCCGGTGACGTGCCGGCGGTCCACGATCTGCCGCAGCTCGTGCACGATCCGCACGCACAACTCACAAGCCCGGCGCTCCTCATACACCTCGACGTCACCGCATTCCCAGAGTTCGCCAATCCGGTGGAACGCGGCGGCGATCACCTGGTCGCAAATCACGGAGAGCGGATGCCCCGCCAGGTGCAGGTCCACCACAATCTGCCGGCAGACTTCTTCATCGCCGGCAGTCAGCGCCTCCTGCAGCCGGTCGCGGGCCCGCTCCAGCGTCCACGCCGATTTGCCGACCGCCACCGGGAGGCCGAGCAGCTCGGGGTTCTGGAGCGTGTAACCCTGCTCGCGAATGAAGCGGAGGACGGCGTCGAGCGGCAGCCGGCGATGCCCGCCGGCCGTCTTCTCCATCTTGATCAGCCCGCTGTCGCACCAGCGCTTCAGCGAGGATTCGCTGACACCGATTGCGCGGGCGACCTGCTTGGGGGAGACGTGCTGCTTCATGCGGGGCGGGGGCGCTATGGGTGAAGCGGCGATTCTCGCAGAGACGCCGCCAAACGCAAAGAACCGATGCCGGCGACGTTCGCCGGCATCGGCGGAGTCGGCAACCCGCAGATGAACATCAGGAATTGCAGGGCCGAGCGGGCTCAGCCTTCTGCGTGCGGGTCGCCTCGGCAGGGCTCTTCTTCTCCGGCGGCAGCAGCACGGCGTCGATCACGTGGATCACTCCGTTGGCGGCGTCGATGTCGGTCGCAACCAGCTTCGACTTGTTCACGTACGCGGCCCCGTCCTTCTGCATGACGTGCACCTCGGCGCCCTGCAGCGTCTCGGCCTCCTTGGCGGACAGTGCGTCATTCGAATACACCCGGCCGGAGACGACGTGATACTTCAGGATTGCGGCGAGCTGCTGCTTGTTCTCGGGCTTCAGCAGGTTCTCGACCGTCCCTTCCGGCAGCTTCTCGAAAGCTGCATCCGTCGGCGCGAACACGGTGAACGGTCCCTCGCCCGAGAGCGCATCGGCCAGGCCGGCCGCCTTCACCGCCGCGAGCAGCGTGTTGAACTTGCCTGCCTCCTGGGCAACCTCGGGAATCGTCCCGCTCGCCGGAATCAGGACGGTGTCGATCACATGGATGATCCCGTTGCTGCACTCGATGTCGGTCTTCACCACGGTCGCGTCATCGACCTGCACCCCATCCTTCGTGGAGATATCCACGCGCTGGCCGTTCACAGTTGCCGCCCCGTTCAGTTCCGTCACCTTCGCGGCCGGAACGCTCCCCGCCACGACGTGATAGGTGAGGATGTCGACCAGCTGCTGCTTGTTCTCGGGCTTCAGCAGGTTCTCAACGGTCCCCTCGGGCAGCTTCTGGAACGCCTCGTTCGTCGGGGCGAACACGGTGAACGGCCCGTCCCCCTTGAGCGTGTCCACCAGGCCCGCGGCCTTCACCGCGGCGACCAGGGTGGAGAACGAATCGTTGCCGGCGGCGGTCTCGACGATGTCGCCACCCCGGGCGGCGGTGGCCATCAGCCCCAGGACCGCGACGGCGGTCGTGATCTGTTTTCTCATGACGGTGATCTCCTGCTTCTCCAGACTCGTTGTGAGCGTGTGCGATGAACGGCGACGGTCAGCGACGGCCTGGCGTCCTGACTTCCGCCTGACGCCCTGTTCTAGGCGTTCCCCCACAACCGGCCAGAAAAGTTCGGCCCGAATCCGGGAAACCAGTCGACTCGTCCTCACCAGCACGTCACCGCCTCCCACCCCGGCACTGCGGTTGCGCGCGACTCCCAGTACCAGCGCGACACGCCGTCCTTGTCTTTTGGCTCGTGGACCAGCCGCACGTGTACCCGTTGTCGGGCGGCGTACATCATCCGCGTGGGGGTGGGGGGCGGGGGTAACTTTGCAAGTTTTCAACTTGCGGAGGGGGTGAATCGTGACTGAGTTGGTGCGAAGTTGTGAAAAGTTGATGCGAAGTTAGCGCAGAGTTGGATGGTGGGGAGACCAGGGGCGGCGATTTTTGATTTTGGATTTTCGATTGGGCGCCGGGGCGGGGGCGGGTTTGTTTGGTGGGGAGGGTGCGGCGGGAGTTGGGCGACTCGAGGGAGTGCTCGATGCGCTCGAGGCCGATGTTCACCCGCTCGGCGAGCGGGTCCTGGCCGTGCTCGTCCTCGGGCCAGAGGCGCTTGCCGGCGACGAGGCCGGAGGCGAAGAAGGCGAGGGCCTCGCTCGCGGCGGCGCAGGCGTACGCGCTCTCGCGCGAGCTCTCGCCCGGGGGCGCGGCGCCCTGGACGAGGACGCGGTAGAGCGCCTGGAGGGCCGGCGCGAGGCGCGGCTGGCCGACGTAGACCAGCTGATGCTCGGGGACGGCCACGCATTCGCCGTTGCGGGCGCGGGCGAGGAGCTCCTCGCGGCGCAGCTCGTCGAGGCCGTGCTCGTCGAGGGCCTCGTCGAGGCGCGGCTCGAGGAAGGTCACGATGCGCACCGACTCGGGGCGGCGGACCTTCGGGTTCGCCGCCCTTTTCTTTGCCCGCTGCCGGGAACCGCCGTCAAAATGCCCGGTTGAACCGTGACGCTGTTCCGCGCAATCAGGGCTGCCATCCCCAGACGTCAGGATCTTCATGCTTGTTCGTACGCTTCTTCTCGGAACCGCCTTCGCCATGGGACTGGCGGGGACCGCCGCCGCCCAGGATGCGGTGATCCGCACGGGGGGCACGGATGCCGTCTTCACCTCGCAGGGCAGCTCGAAGCGGTAGTTGCCGTCCACGAGCGCATGGGTTGGCTGCACCGACATGGCCGCGATAGCGCGGCGCATGGCCAGGCCCGTG
>JBGTSJ010000043.1:0-24113 GCA_041940305.1 Planctomycetaceae bacterium | reverse complement strand
GCACGCCAGCGCGCATAGCGGCGCCTTCTCCGACGGCTTCCACACGATCGTGTCGCCGCACACCAGCGCGAGCATCGTGTTCCAGGCCCACACCGCCACGGGGAAGTTGAACGCAGTAATCACTCCCACCACTCCCAGCGGATGCCACTGCTCCATCAGCCGGTGGCCGGGCCGTTCGGTGGCGATCGTGAGTCCGTACAACTGACGGCTGAGCCCCACCGCGAAGTCGCAGATGTCGATCATCTCCTGCACTTCGCCCTCGGCTTCGGCCGTGATCTTCCCCACCTCCAGCGAAACCAGCCGGCCGAGATCCGACCTGTGCTCCCGCAGCCGCTCACCGATCCGCCGCACCAGCTCGCCGCGGCGCGGGGCGGGCACCAGCCGCCAGTCGAGGAAAGCCGACTTCGCGGCTGCGATGATCGATTCCGCATCCTCCGCGGACGCCCCCGGCATCCTGGCGAGCGTTGCTCCATCGATGGGCGAATGCGTTTCCAGCTGCGTGCCGGAACCGCCGCGCCATTCGTGTCCCGCCGCAATCGCCACCGGCGCCGGAATCCCCAGTCGCACCAGCAGTTGTCGGACGTCGCCGTTCATGGTTTCCCTCCCGTCGTGTAGTCGCACGCCAACCGCGTCGCTCCGTGCGACTCGTAATAACGTCCGAACCGGTTTGCGATGAAATCGTCGAACCGGACCTGCTCCTGACGCACGAACCCCGACTCCGGCAGATTTCCGGCGAAGTGCAGATCCAGCACCGTGCACAGTGACGCCGCAGTCGTGATCTGGATGGCGCTCCACACCTCGCCGGCAATGTTCTGGTGATACACCTTGCGTGCATCCGTCAACTGCGCGAACTGGCCGCGGCGTTTCCCGGTCACCGTGCAGAACGTCACGACCACATCCTGAAACGTCGCCGGCAGCGCGGTCTCCAGAATGTTCTTCAGCATTTCGCGCCGCTCGGCCAGTCGCAGGTCCTGCAGCAGAAAAGCCGCCAAATCCCGGTGGCCCAGGTAGCGGATCGTCTTGTAGTTCAGCTCGCGCACCTTCCCTTCCAGCGTGTCGCACAGCGTCGCCAGCCCCCCCGACGTGTTGAACGCCTCATACCGCACGCCGTCGAGCGAGAACTCCTCCCAGCCTTCCAGCGGCAGCAGGTCCAGCCGCCGACCGTCGTGAATGGCCTCGCAGGGATTGCAATACTCATTGATCAGCCCGTCGGTGGACCACGTCAGATTGTACTTGAGCGCCCCGGTCGGAAACTGAGGAAGCGCGCCGACCCGCATCCGCACGCTGTCCACCTCGTCGAACTGCTTCACAAGGTGCGCGGCGACAATGGAGATAAACCCCGGAGCGAGCCCGCACTGAGGCATGAGCACCTGCCCCTCGGCGGCCCCCCCAGCAATCTCGCGTACAGTTCGCGTCGTGGCAATGTCCTCGGTGAGGTCGAAGTAGCTCACGCCCGCATCGAGCGCCCCCCGCGCCACGGCCGGATTGAAGTGATAGCTCAAGGCCGACACCACGGCGTCGCAGCCCCGCATCGCCTCCGCCAGTTCCGCCTGGTTCTCGGCGTTGATGACCGAGGTCTCAACCTCGAACCGGGCCCGCAATCGATTGAGAGCATCGGCGCTGGCGTCCATCACACGGAGCCGATAATCCCCCGCGTCCACCAGCAGCCGCGCGATCATCCGACCAATCTTGCCGGCCCCCAGCAGCAGCACATTGCGCATACGAGTTCTTTCGTCAGGCCGGCGCTTCACGGCGCCGGACGAGGAATGTGATCAGGCTGAGTCGAAACGCGAGACGTCCCCTCAAGAGTTGGCGGCACGGTCCTCTGTGCCGTCGCTGTGCGTTCTCCCACGCCCCGCGATCTCCGGGCCAACGCATAAACCCCAGAACTGCCGTCGTACTTCACACAACGTCGAGAACTGCGACGCATCTACCAATGCGACGCAGCCGGATACAATTATAAGACACCCGTCAGTAGACGTCAGGAACGCTCCCATGAATGCGTCCGAATCAGCAGCACTGCACGAATTCCGCTGGGCCCCGCAGCCGCAGGCCGCGGCGCTGCTGTCCGATCTGCTCAACGACTTCTGCCGGCGCATGCCCTGGGTCGAACGCCTCGCGCAGCGGCTGCGGAATGAAACCGGCACGCGGCTCATCGACTGGGTGGACCACATCATGCTGCCGCACGATGCAGCACTCGCTGACCGCCTGCAGTCCAGCGGCTTCACCCCCCTGGAAACCGACGACGTCGCCATCTGGCGGCATGCCGGCGGTTTGTTCCCCAACATCGTCCTGGCGAACGATGCGCGGCGATTGACGCTCAAGGTCGAATCGGTCGCCGACTTCCTGCTCGCGCATCACATCCGCCCCCCCCGGCTGGAAGGGGATCCGCTCGCCTCCATCCGTCGCGCCCGCGTGGCGATCGAAGGCGATACCGAGTGCTGCATTGTCGAACGCCACGGCTCGCGTGCCCTGTTTCTCGACGCGAACGGAGACGAGTTGATCGACGCGCCCGCCATCCTCTTCCACACCGAACGTCTGCTGCTGCGTCAGCGCGACGGCCTCACCGCCGATGACGGCTTCGCCGAAGCAGAGCGAGTCATCGATGCAGCAATTACAGAACTCGGCATCCCCCGCGCCTGCGACCTGTTCTTCGCCGCCGAGCGGGCCTACTGGCAATCCCGCAATCGGGCCGCCCGCATTCAGAAGTCCCGTCAGGACGCGCTCGGACTCGGCTGGGGAAACCACGACCATCACACCTACCGCTCCAGCCGCGAGTTTTTTGCCACGCTGATCCGGCTCCTCGAAAAACTCGGGTTCCACTGTCGCGAGCGGTTCTACGCCGGGCAGTCCGCCGGCTGGGGTGCGCAGGTGCTGGAGCAGCCGGATTGCGGCATCGTGATCTTTGCCGACGTCGACCTCTCCCCCGAAGAGGTCTCCGGCGACTTCGCACACGATCCGCTCGCCGAGCGTGATGAACTCGGTACCGTCGGACTCTGGTGCCGGCTGCATGGCGAGGCGTTCCTCGAAGCCGGCATGCATCACCTGGAGTGCCAGTTCGACTTCGACGCCGCCCGCGAGCAGCTGCGCGAACTGGGCATCGAATCCATGAAGCCCTTCACCGACCTCCCCTTCCTCAAGCAGGCCTTCACGAAAGGCGAAGTTTGGCCCGTCAGGCCGGACCGCATCGACGCCCTGCTTCGCGAAGGCCGCATCTCCGCCGAGAACGCCCAAAAGTTCCGCACCACCGGCGCTCTCGGCTCCCACCTGGAGATCCTGCAGCGCGACGACGGCTACAAGGGCTTCAACCAGACCGGCATCGACGAGATCATCCTCAAGACAGACCCCCGCGCAGCGTCGGTCGAATCGTCAGCATCGGGTGCGTAGTCCACTCGCTCCGCGAGTGGATCCCGACGGTCTCCAATTCGGATTGGTGGTCTGCAATTGGCCGCGTCCGTGAAGCGACGTGCGGAGCGTGTCGCCTACAAACCGGTGCGCAGCGCTTCCAGATGCCGCGCGAAGTGATCCGCCAGCACTTCCGCATACGTATCCGGATGCCGTTCGAGCACGGACCGCACCGCCGACCCGAACTCTGGATGCGTCAGCACGCTGCCGAACGTGCAGTGCAGAATCTGGCGTCCCGGGGCCGTGAACCCGTTGCCGGCCGGCACTTCGTCCCACAGTTCCAGGTACTGCCGCTCCAGCTCGCGCACGTCGGAGACCTCCGCCGCAGGCGGCGCCGATGCCAGGGTCGCCGATACGTGATAGGTCGCCTTATCGGTCTCGTAGCGGCTGCGGCCGAAATCGATGATTTGTCGGAACAGCCCTGCATCATGCCGCGCCACCACGCGCAGCGCTTCGAGGTAGCTCGTCCCCGCCGTCTTGACGTGGAACTTCCCACCCGTTGCTCGCGCCAGAGCTGGGTACATCGACAGCTTGTCCGACCCCGAGTGCAGGCTCAGCTTGTAAGGTCCGAGCAGTTCCGCAATCGCCGCGTGGTCCGCCAACGACTTCTCCAGCGCAATGACGTCCCCCTTGTAGTCCACCCCCTTCTCGAAGTCCCCGATGTACCGCGGCGCCAGGCTGATCAGCTCCACCCCCGCATCCCGCAGTTGTTTCGCGACGATGTAGTGCTCCGCCAGCGTCGTCGGCTGTTCCGTCTCATCGACCGATAGCTCGATCTCGAACTCCCGTCCTGCTGCCTCACACGTGCGGCGGATATGCCGCCCCAGTTCGATCGCCGCCTGCACGGCCCGGCCGTACTTCACCCCCGCCCGCAGACACGCGACCTCATCAAACTCGATCACCGTTCCCGTCTTGAGCGTCACCCGCTCCCCGCAGTATGGCGCGATCCAGGGGACGAAATGTTCCTTGAACATCGCCCGCACGGTCGCCTCGTCATAGTCGTCCGCATGCTGGTCTACATGTGCCGACGGATCGATCGTGAAGAACGTGAACCCCGCCGCCACCGTGACGTCCACGTCGTCGGGAGTCTTCAGATGATCGGCATCCGCCCCGGTCCGCCCGTTCCAGCCCGCCGCCTGCACGCCGTCAATGGCATCCCGCATTACTTCCGTGGCCGTCCGCTGCGTCCGCGTCATCTCACGGATCGACTGCTGCGGAAAGATCGGTTCAATCCCGCTCCCCGCGCGCTGCATCGCCAGGACATGCCCGGGCGTCGCCAGCCCGATGCGATCACCGAAACCGAAAGAGGGAGCAAGGCCGAGAGTGGTAGGTGCTGACACGCCAGGAATCGCCTGTGAATGATGCTCGAAATTCGCCCGTTTAGCCGCGACTCGAAGAGGAGCGCGCCGCTCGCCGACGCCACTACGACGACGACAGCTCCCGAAACCGGTCGATCGTCACACTCGCCGCACTCTCCGAATCCGGCCACGGCAGGGCTTCGGCGGAGAGGTAGCCGGTGTAGTTGATGTCGCGCAGGGCCTCCATAATTGGCCCGTAATCGATGTGCCCGCTCCCCGCCGGACGCCGGTTGGAATCGACGAAGTGAACGTGCCCCACGTGCGAACCGGCGGCACGCAGCGCCGCAGCGCTGTCCGCTTCCTCGATGTTCATGTGAAACAGGTCCGCCAGCAGCCGGACGTTCTTGGTCTCCAGCGACTCCAGCAGCGCAACACCCTCCGACAGCGTGTTGCACATATTGGTTTCGTAGCGGTTGAGCGGTTCGTAGATCAGCGGCACGCCATGGTCAGCCGCACGCTCGCCAAGAATGTTGAGCGCCTCGCGCAGATGGGCGAACGCCGTTTCGCGATCGACGTCGTCCTGCCAGCGCCCCTGCATGGAGCCGATGATGGCCGGCGCGCCGAACGGCGCCCCCAGGTCGATGATCGAGCTGATGAACTCGATCGCGTTCGCCCGCGTTGTCGCGTGCGAGTCGACCAGGTGCAGCTTCTGCAGCACCCATCCCGCCCCGGTCCCCACAGCCGCTACCTTCAGCCCCGTCTCCTCCAGCAGTCCCTGCAGCTCCTGACGGTCCAGCGCCAGCGGCGACGGCGCAAAGATCTCGACGGCGTCAAACCCCAGCGCCGCCGCCTTGCGGATCGATCCCGCCAGGTCCCCCCAAAACACGAACGGCCCCCCCCGGGCCTGCTCCACAAGCGAAATGGTGACGGCGGATTTCATCATGAAGGGAACCACGGAATACACGGAAGGCACGAAAGGCAGTTCATTCTGAGTGACTGCGACATTCAAATCCTAATGGCCCGGTTCCCCCGCCGACAGATTGGTTGAATGCAAACAGGGGCATTTGGCAGAACAACCGACCCGGCCCTTTTACTTCCGTCGTTTCCGTGTATTCCGTGGTTCTCACCCCACCTCCACGACCGCCTTGATGACCCCCGTCTCAGGCTTCGTATACGACTCAAACCGACCGATCAGTTCATCGAACGACGTCCGGTGCGTAATCCACGGCCCCGTGTCGATCGTCCCCTCTTCGATCAGGCCGATGATCCGCCGGAAGTCCGCCGGAAGTGCATTGCGGCTCCCCTTGATCGTCATCTCCCGTCGATGCAGCAGCGGATGCGGAAACGAGACCTCCTCCGTGGTGATCCCCACGTACACCAGCGATCCGGTATGCGCGACGTAGTTGAGCGCGTTCGACATCGAACGGTTGTTGCCGGTGGCATCGGTTACGAGCTTGAACAGGCCGCCGTGCGTGATGTCGCGAATGGTCTCGAGTTCACTGCCGTCACCGGTGAACTGGATCGTGTGTGGGACGCCGTATCGTTCGCGGCAGAACTCCAGCCGCGACGGCACCATGTCCATCACTGTGATCGTCGCGCCGGTGAGCCGCGTGAATTCCAGCGTCGCCAGGCCGATCGGTCCCGCCCCGATGATCAGGACGTGGTCCCCTTCCCGCGGCGCGCCCCGGTCATTCGCATGGCAGCCGATGGCGAGCGTCTCGACCAGCGCCAGCTGCTCATAGGAGAGCTTCGCTGACGGATGCAGCTTGTCCGCCCGCACGAGAAACCGCTCGCGCAGGCCGCCATCCACCATCACGCCGATGACGTTGAGCTTCTCGCAGCAGTTGATCCCCCCGCTGCGGCAGGCAAAGCATTCGCCGCAGTTCATGTAGGGTTCAATGCTGCAACGGTCGCCGGGGCGGACATTCGTCACCCACTCGCCGACGGCCAGCACCTCGACCCCCAGCTCATGCCCGATGATCCGCGGGTACCGGAAGAACGGCATCTTCCCCAGGTACCCGCTCAGATCGGTCCCGCAGACTCCCATGCGGTGCGTCCGCACCAGCGCCTCGCCGGGACCGGGTGCAGTCGGCTCATCGATCTCGATCCGCTCAAACCGCTTCGGCTCTGCCAGTTGAATCGCTTTCATCGCCGCATTGTGGGAGGCGGAAAGCGCGGACGCAATCGACGGGCGGGCGCAGCAGGAATCTCGCGCAGAGACGCGGCGACGCAGAGGAAGTCTCGGGGATAATTAGTTGGGGATCAGAAGTCGCTTGATCTTGATGAATCCCGGAAGTGCCAGCAGGGTTGAGGTGATTCCAATGGCGGCGAATAGGGGATCCCGCGTTCTGGCGGCAGCCCAGAGTGTGGGAATGCCTGCAACGATCCAGCAGCCAATCATGAAGCTCCATGCCGCCGCACTCCATTCTGGATCATCCAGCAGCAGGAATGGATAGCTCGCCGCCTCCAGTGCAAGGAGACCAACAAAGGCACCGCGCACGCGCCGTCTGCCTTCGAAGGTATCGAATTGCTGACTCATATCCTTCCACTGCGTCTCCGTGTCTCTGCGAGAGCTTCTCTCCGTTAGCATTCCCCGCGCATCGACGATCCACTCGCGGAGCGAGTGGGCTACTCAGTTCTTCCCGTGATGCCGCGCGGTCGCCTGCACCGACAGCACCGGTTGTGCCCGTTCGCCGCTGCAGATGACCACGAGCAGGTTCGACACCAGTTCGTCCCTCTCGGCCTGGCCGACTTCCAAGCCCGCGTGCTGCAGCCGGTCCACCGCGTCCCGCACGATCTCCACCGCTCCTTCCACGATCGTCTTCCGGGCATCGATCAGCGCCATCGCCTGCTGTCGCATCAGCATGGCCTGCGCGATCTCGGGAGCGTACGTCAGGTCATTCAGCCGCACGTTCAGGACGCGGATTCCGGCCGCGTTGACCGCCTCCGACAACTCGGCGATGAATTCCTGCGTGACTTCGTCGCTCTCCTTCTTGAGACAGGGCTTCGCGTCGTCGGCCGTCTCGTACGGGAAGTGCGAAGCCACCCGCTTGACGACGGCCCCGGCCTGGTCGGCAATGAAGTCCTTATAGCTCTCGACGTGCAGCGCCGCCTTGTACGTGTCTTCCACGCGGTACAGCACCACCGCGCTGATCTCGATCGGGTTGCCGTTCTTCTCGACGACCGTCGTCGTCGGGATGTCGAGTGTGGTGTCGCGCGTCGAGATGCGGTGCAGCACGCGCCCCACCGGATGGATCCAGCGGATCCCCTGCGTCTTCAGCGTGGTCACGTACTTGCCGAACCGCAGCACGACAATCTCTTCGCGCGGATTCACCGTGAAGAACCCAAACAGCAGCACCGGCGGAAACAGGATCGTCACCAGCAGCACCAGGAACAGCTCCATCACTCCCTGATTGGCGTCCGCCGGCGCCGGGGGCGTCCCCTGCGGTCCGCTTTGCGGAGGCCGAGCCGAAGTTCCACGCTCCAGGTACGCCACGGCCGGATTATCGAGTTGGCTCGCCATTGAATTGACTCCTGCTGCTGAGGAACAACGGGTCTGTCACCTTCCCATCAACGCCTCCCGCCCCGCCCCGGATCACCGATTCACCGCCGATTCACTCTCTCTCCGCGAAATCCCGCCAGATCCGCGTCATCCGCGGCCCCCCTTTCTCCGTTCCCGCTACAGGATCACCCCCGCCAGCGCCGCCGTCATCCATGACGCCAGCGCCCCGCCAATCATCGCCTTCAAGGCCAGTTCCGCCAGGTCCGCCTTCCGCTCTCCCGCCAGCACGCCGATGCCGGCCATCTGGATGCCGATCGATGCGAAGTTCGCAAACCCGCACAGCGCGTAGCTGGCAATAATCTCAGTCCGATCCGACAACGCCGCTTCTCCCTGCAGCGACGACAGGTGCGCATACGCGATCAGCTCCGTCACCGCCAGCTTTTCTCCCAGCAGCGTCCCCAGCGTGTCGGCCTCCTCCCATGGCGCTCCCAGGCACCACGCCAGTGGACGCAGCAGGAACCCGAAGATCTCCTGCAGCGTGATGTCCAGCGGACTGAGCAGACCGTTGACCAGCGCTACCAGCGCGATGAACGCCAGCAGCATCGCTCCGATGTTCAGCATCAGCTGCAGTCCGTCGGTCGCGCCGTCTCCGGCCGCCTGCAGGACGTTCCGACTGCGGCGCTCGATCGGCCTGCTCAGCGTCCCGCGCGTCTCCGGCTCTTCGGTCTCCGGATAAAGAATCTTCGCCATCACGATTGCCGCAGGCGCGCTCATCACCGACGCCGCCATCAGGTGTCCGGCGATGTTCTCAATGACTCCCGTCAGCATCGCCACGTAGATCGCCATCACCCCCCCGGCAATCGTCGAGAACCCCCCGCACATCACGCACATCAGTTCCGACTTCGTCATCCCGGGCAGAAACGGGCGAATCAGCAGCGGCGCCTCCGTCTGTCCGACGAAGATGTTCCCGGCCACGCTCAGCGTCTCCGCCCCGCTTGTCCCCATCGTCCGCTGCATCACCCAGGCAATCCCCCGCACCACCCACTGCATGATCCCCAGGTGGTACAGGATCGACAGCAGCGCCGAAAAGAAGATCACCGACGGGAGCACCACCAGCGCGAGTGTCCGCAGGACCGGGGCGACCGATCCGGTGTCCGCCAGGCTGAGCCGCAGCGACGCGCCTCCTTCGACCGGCGCGCCCCGCTCATCGACTTCGACGTACTCCGTCGGAGCGCCGGGAGCGAGGGGCTTGAACAGGAATGTACTCCCTTCGTTCGCGTACGACAGCAGTTGCTTGACCCCCTCATCGACCGCGCGGAAGAACGGCAGCCCCACCGGCGTCTTCAGGATCAGCACCGCGAACCCGATCTGCAGCAACATCCCCCAGATGATGATTCGGGGGCTGATCCGCCGGCGGTTGTTCGAGAGCAGCCAGGCGATCGCCAGCAGCACGGCGATGCCGATCAGCCCCTGATAGCGCCCCATGCACCGCCTCCTGCGTCGTGGTGAGCGTCGCCGGCAGTGTAACGAGTTCGTGCAATCGATGCGCCTGCTGATTCTGGTATAACATCATCGTTCTCGCGGGCCTTATCGCGAAGCGTGTCATCCGGTTTAGTCGATCGTCGCAGGCCCGGCGGCGCTTCGACCGACCAGCGCTCGGCAAACGTCGTGTCTCACTCCACTTCCACTTTTCCGCATTCGCAATTGTCCGTTCGTTTGGCCATCGCCACCGCAGTCGTCGTCCTGGCGGCCGTGCTCGGCGGATGGGGGATGTGGCGCTACGAAGCCGAACACCACGGGCACGCTGACGCGTTGAGCGTCGTCTATCACACGCTGCAGCTCTTTATCCTGCATGCCCCGCATCTGGAGCATCCGCCGAACTGGCAGCTGCATACCGGACGCATGCTGTCCGCCGTCGTTGTCTTCTGGGCCGTCATCCGCGGGATCATGGCTCTCGGAGGGGCCGAGTTGAAACTGGCATGGACGCGGCTGCAGGGAGGACACGTCATCATCTGCGGCATGGGGGGACTGGGCCGTCACCTGGCGTCCGAGTTCCGCAGGGGCGGGGATCGCGTCGTCGTCATCGAGAGCGATGCCGCAGCCGTGAAGTCCGCGCCCGCGGGTCTGCTGGTGCTCAAGGGAAACGCCGACAGTCGCCAGGAGTTGAAACGGGCCGGAATTGCCGGCGCGCGACAGTTGATCGCCGTCTGCGAGGAGGTTCAGACCAATATCGCTGTCGTCTCCACGGCGGGTGAACTCGTCCACCGCAACACGTCTCGCAACCCGCTGCGGAGGCCGCTGGAAGCCTGGCTGTTCGTCCCCGATGCTCAGCTCCGCCAGCTCCTCAAGCAGGACGGCCTGTTTCCCAGTGCCGGTCCCCGCATGCGAATCAACGTGCGGGGGCTGGACCTGTTCTCACTGGCCGCGCGGCAGGTGCTGGCGTCTCAGCCGCTCGACTTCAAACCGATTGATGCGGACAGCGCCGCGGTTGTCCACCTGGTGATCGTCGGCTTCGGCCCCATGGGGCAGCGGATCGCTCTGCAAGCGGCCCAATCCGCTCACTTCGCGAACGGCCGCAATCCGCGCGTCACGGTCCTCGAGCCGGACTCCAGTCCTCGCATCCATTCCTTTCTGGATCGCTACCCCCGGTTCCATGACCTCGTCGACTTCACGCACTCCGGGTTCGATGAGAACGACGCCGATGCGGCCCAACACATCCTCAATGCCGCGACACGCGGACGTGACGAGTTATCCACCGTGGCGATCTGCTGGGACTCGCTGGCAGACACCATCACCGGCGAAGCGCAATTGTTCCGCCGCCTGCAGGAGGACGACGCCATCAACGTGCGTCTCGCCTTGAGCCTGCAGCAGGTCCCCGGCAGGGAAGACCTCCGTGTGTTGCTGTTTCAAACGCGGCGTGGCGGCTTCGCCCGCCTGTTCAGTGACCGACGGCCGCCCGATTCCACGCAGACCGGCATCCATGTGTTTGGAACGATCGAACAGACGTGCTCGCTGGACGTCGTGATGCACGAGCAGTCCGACGTGATTGCCCGCGCTCTGCACGAAAACTGGTACGCCGCGCAGATCGATGCGGGCCGCAAGATTGGCGACAAACCGGCGCTCCGGCCCTGGGACGACCTCGACGAGGTCTACAGAGAATCGAATCGTCATGCGGCCGATCACATTCCCGTCAAGCTGCGTGCCATCGGCGGCCGCATTGATGCCCTGACGTCCGGCTCCGGACGACTCACGGCCATCGACGATCCGGAGCAGGTTGAGATGCTCGCGAAGATGGAGCACTCTCGCTGGTGTGCAGAGCTCTCGCTGATGGGATACTCGTATGCACCAGGGGATCGGGACGACACGGCTCGCACGCATCCAGACCTCGTTCCCTGGGACGACCTGAACAAGACGTCGTGTGAGTACGATCGCAGTCAAGTGCGGGCCATCCCCGCGGCGCTGGAGCGCGCCGGGCTGGGAGTCTTCAGCAGCCGGTCGCCACGGGACCAGCGTGCGCCTGTCGGAGACGGGACGCGTTCATCGCCGCGGTCCAATCAAATGCCAGTGGTCATCGTGCCGGAGGAGGTATAATGACCCCGCCGCGCTGTCGCATGCTCAGGCCGCACGCGGGCGGCGCCGTCCGACAGCCTGCGGATGTGTGGGCGGCGGTAATGATGTTGTTCACTCTGATCGCAGTGCTTGGGTGCGCTGACGCAAAGCAATCGAACGAACCGATGCCCCGGACCAATCTCATCCTACTCAAGGAAGTCGGCGACGCCGGATCATGGTTTCACGCCCGCAAGACGCGCCCCATCTGGGTGAAAAAGCTGGAACAGGACCAGACCGTGCAGACCCTGGAAGGAGACGAACAGGTGCAAGCCGGCGCTTACCTTTGCCGGGGGGAGGCGGGCGACATCTGGCCTCAGTCCGAAGAGCGACTGACCTCCCGCTACGTGTTGACCGATGACGTTGATCCCGAGGGCTGGCGCCGATGTGATCCCCACCCGGATGCAGAGGGCGTCATGGCGGCCCAGGTGCCGCACGCGTTCGAGGTGCAGGCCGAGTGGGGATTGCTCTCCGGAAAAAGCGGGGACTACGTGGTCAAGAACTACGGGGACCGCCAACAGGACGATCCTCAAGACGTGTGGATCGTGGACCAGGCGCTGTTCCAGGCAACCTACGAGCCGGTGGGAAGCGATCGCTGATTACCGGGCGCGATCCAGCGCCCGTCCGAGGCGACGGGATCACGTCGAATCGCCCGAATTCGCGGTTGATTCCAGCCGCCGACGATCGTTCCTGTCACTGAATGCCGGCGGGGAGATGCTGCGCGGAAAATCCGGCGACAGCCTGCGACTCTGCGCAATTCTGGTTGCGATCCGGTCGATTCCGGCCTCACAAGAGGTGAATTCATGTCGCGCGGCCTCTGGTTGGCAACAGCCCTCAGCGGAGTGTTGATCGGTACAGAACCCATCGCGGCCAACGATCTGCAGCTGAACCCGTCCGACGGGCAGGTTGCAGTGCGGACGGCTGACGGAGGAAATTGGTCCGTCCTCGCCGAGTCGGATCCCGTCGCGGAGGCGGCGGAGTTTCGCGTTTCGCCCGCCGGGCCGGTACACGTGTATCTAGGCTCGGCCGATGTGCATCTCGACGGGGAGAGCCACGGGTCATGGCGCACCCTCGAACGCACGCTCAAGCTGGATTCAGGCCGGTTGCTGATCACGGCTGCGGACGCCGAGTGGACCGTCGAGTCCGCAGACCTTGCGATCAACGTTGCTCGCGCCGCCCGCATCCAGTTGCACCGTTCCGGCGATGCCTTGCAGATCGACCTGCTTGAGGGTTCGGTCGAAGTGCTGCGCGACGGCGTACGGCTCGACACCCTGCAGGCCTCCGCGTCCGCCCGCATCGCCGACGGCGAACTTTCGGTCGCCATGCCGGATGACCCCCTCTGGGTCGAGAACGTCGTCGGCTGGACAGCGCCCCGACCGCAGCAGGGACCCGGACAGCTCATCGCCCGAGACGCCCAGACCGGCAGTCCGGTGCGGATGCAGATCGCCCGGTATCACGTCAACGTCGTCCTGCAGCCTCCTGTGGCGCTCGTGCAGATTGACGAATCGTTCTTCAACCCCAGCCAGTTCCGGCAGGAGGAAGGCACGTTCGTCTTCAACCTGCCGCCGGGGGCCTCCGTCAGCCGGTTCGCGATGTTCGTCACGCACAACGAACTCGTCGAAGGCGAGTTGATCGACCGGAAACGCGCGGACGAAATCTACACGTCCATCGTGCGCCGGAAGCGCGATCCCGCGATTCTGGAGCAGATCGGCGACAACCTGTTCCGCATGCGCGTGTTCCCCATTCCGGCCCGCGACACCAAACGCATCCTCCTCGACTACACCGTGCCGCTCGTCGCCGACGAGGGAGAATACCGTTTCGAGCTTCCGCTCATGTCAGACCTCCACCCCATCTGGGACTTCCAGATCGGCGGCAGCATTCGCCCGCCGGTCGCCGCCGCATCGGTCCGTTCTCCGACGCATGGAGACATCGAACTCGCGCCGCAGGCGGACGGAGCCGTGACGTTCCTGACCCGCGGCACCCAGGTCCAGCCGCCCCCCTCGTTCGTGTTGAACTACGCGGAGCCGGACGATGCTCCGGTCCGCGGCAACCGCTATACCACCCGCATTCAACGCGGCGTCGAGGCAGAGCAGCACTTCATGGTTACGGTCCCCGGCAGTGCTGCACCGCCGGCGCTACACCGCGTTCCCACCGACGTGCATATCCTCGCGGACACGTCGGGCAGCATGCAGAACCTCCCGCTGCTGCGAAAAGCCGTGCGGACCATCGTCACCAACCTGCACGCGGACGATCGGCTGCAGGTCGGATGCTTGGACACCGAGTACCGGCCGTTGACGGAAAGTTGGATTGCGGCCGGCTCCGTCGAACAGCAGCAGGCCCTCGCCGCGCTGGACCAGCAGTTTCCGCTCGGTGCGTCTCAACTCTGGAACTCCCTTTCCACTGCGCTCAATCCGTACGAGCGCGTGGCGACCGACCGGCGGCGAATGGTGATCTACGTCGGCGACGGCCTGGCGACCGACGGGCCCTCCGGACCCGACTGGCTGGCCGCTCTGCTCCCGCACGATGTCACCTTCATCGCGGTTCGCCTCGGCGAGGACGACGCCGATCGGCCGTTCCTCAAGCAGACGGTGCGCTTCACGGGAGGACGGCTGTTCTCCGTCGGAGACGATCCGCGGCGGCTCGGCGAACTCTTCCGGTGGGCGATCGACGGCATGCCGGCGGCGCGGAGGATTGAAGCGGTCGACGTCACCGGTCCCAACGGCGTCCCGGCCGACGACGTCTATGTGGCGCCTGCGTGGACTCCCGGCGAAGCACTGCACGTCTATGGACGTTCCGGTCCCGCTCGCGAGCTGACTGTCAGGCTCAGGCTCGCCGGGTCGGACCAGTTGTTCGAATTCCCGGTTGAGTTTCCCGAACGCGAGTCCGACGACGACGTCTTCACCGGACGCCAATGGGCGCAGCGTCATCTGGAACATCTGCTCGCGACGGAGCGGAAGGACGTGAAGGAAGACCGACAGGCGATCGTGCGCCTGGCTCAGGAATGGAGCCTGATGTGCCCCTATACCGCCTTCCTGGTTCTGGAAAGTGAAGCCGACTACGCGCGCTGGCAGGTCGATCGTGCGTTGCGCCATCGGTACTGGCGGCCCCCCGGCGCCGTGGCCGCGCTGCCGATTCCGCCCGAGTTCATCGAGCCGGACGAACCCTCGCGCACGCGTCCGAGCGTCCAACGTCCTCCCGCCCAGGCCGACACGGAGGACGCTCCGCCGTCGATCACCCTGACGCCCGAGCAGTTCGCGGCACGCCTCGCCGACGCCCGCACGGCGCTCGACGAAAGCCGTCCCGCGGAGGCGCTGCTGTATCTGCTGCAGATCCAGCCGTGGTCGGCCGAGTACGGCCAGGCCGAGTACGACGAACTCGCGAGCACCGCACAGTCCGAGATCGACGCGGAGTCCTTTCTGCAGGGACTCGGCCTGCAGCGCGCACTGTTTGATCGCAGCGCCGTCGTCGGACTGCCCGACGAAGATCCGTTGTTGTTCTCGCTGGCGTTTGGCGGCATCAGCCCCGAGTACGCCGAACATCACCCCTATGCCGCCGAACTCCTGACGCGCGTCGAACCGCCGCAGGCCGCCATGCCGCTCCGGGAACTTGCTGCCTATCTCGAGCGGGAAACCGGCATGAACATCCTGCTCAACGAACAGGCCTTCGCCGACCAGGGCATCTCCAGGGATGAAGAAGTCGACCTGCGCGGGCTGCGGCAACTGACCGTCCGCTCCCTCCTGGAGAACGTCCTGCAGAACGTCGCGGGCGTGCGGCTCCAGTATTATGTCGAGCCGCATGTGTTGCACATCACCACGCGCGAGATCGCCGACGAGCAACTCTCGACCGTCATCTATCCCGTGGCGGACGTCGTTCGCACGGACATCATGCCGTCACCCGCGCGGCTGACCGACCCGTATCACGACCTGCAGCGCGCCATGCAGGAACGCGTGGAAGCGAAACTCAACCAGCCCGTGGCTGTCAGCTTCCAGAACACGCCTCTTGATGAAGTGGGCGCCTACTTCCGCGTCCTGCTGAACGAGAACCTGCGCATCGATGAACAGTCGCTCAACGACCAGGGGATCGGCGTCGACGAGCGAGTCACGCTCCAGTTAACGAACGTGCCGGCCAAAGTCGCGCTGGACCGCGTGCTGGAAAACGTCGCCGGCGTCCCGCTCTCGTACATCATCGAGAATGAAGTCATCACGATCACGACGAACGAGATCTGTGACGAGAGACTCGAGACCCGGCTCTATCCCCTCTCCGGCATCGTGTACGAGCTGCCGGAGGAGTTGTTCCCCCCGCGTGATCCCTGGTGGGATCGCGGAAACTGGGGTGGGTTCGGTGGCGGAGGTGGCGGATTCGGAGGCGGTGGGTTCGGCGGCGGCGGTGGATTCGGCGGCGGTGGCGGGTTCGGCTTCGGTGGAAGCGGCGCCGGCAGTCCCCCTCTCAGCGGAAACGCCGGCGTCTGGACTCCGGGCGCCGCCGACGCGACCGATTCCACCGCCGATTCCGACACCGGCGGCTTCGGGTTCGACAACAGCAACCTCAGCCGGACCGGCGGCGGCTTCGGCGCCAACTTCGACCCGACAATCGAACTGCTGCAGAACGAGACCGAAGGTCCCTGGTTTGATCTCGACGGCATCGGCGGCGTGATCGTCGAGTACGAGCCAGCGCTCTGCATCTTCGTCCGCCAGACGCGCCGCGTGCACGACGAGATCGAGTCGCTGCTCGATCAGCTCCGCAACCTCCCCCCGGCGAGCCCCCTCATGCGCCCCGCGCGCGTCCCCCGCATCACTGCCAACGATTACGCCGGCTGGGATACCGATCCGCTGATCGAAGTCCTCCAGAATGAAACCGAGGGACCGTGGTTCGATCTCGACGGCATCGGGGGTACTGTCTCCGAGCACGTCCCCTCAATGTCCCTCATCATCCGGCAGACGCAGAACAATCACGATGACATCTATTCATTGCTGGTCGAGCTCCGCCGCGCCCGCCTCGCGGCCCAGCGGATCACTCCCAGCCGCACCGGACCGCTGGAGAACCTCGCGCTCATCCAGGATCGCATGACGCTCACTGATCTGCCGCAACTGCCGCGCCGCGACGGTCTGCCGGATCCGCAACCCGACGAACTCCGCTGGCTCAACCAGTTCCGCCAGGGGGCCATGGCCGGGCGCCAGACCTGGCAACGCACATCCGGCGAATCCGTTCAACTGCTGACCATCACCGCCGCAGGTCCGCGGCTGCAGCTCGACATGGGGCATCACAGCTTGCGGGCCGAGGACGATCGCGCGGCGATCGCCTATCCCCGTCTGACCCTGGTGGAACTCGGCCCCTGGGGCGAGGCCGTGCGCCGGATGGCCGACGCCCATCTGCCGTGGCTTCCCCACCGCTCCAACGAGGATCTGGCGCGGCTCTTCGACGTCTCGCTCGAATCCAGCAATGACGACTCCGCCACTCTGCGGCTGGCGGTCCCCCAGCAGAAAGACGCATTCCTCCTCGCCACCTTCTCCAGGGCGAACGGCGGCTCGGAAGTCTGGGAGGCGCATCTGGACGGCCGCCTCGCCTGCCGACTGCGGATGGAATCCGATGCCGATTCGGGCCAGCTCAACGTCGTCTGCGAAGATGCGGACGGCGCGCAATTGGAGTCGTGGGCACTCATCCAACACGACCCGGATGCCACGGTGCCCCCCCTCCGCAACGGCTGGGACGGGTTCGTCCTCGACGATCTCGACGCCGATTCGCTCCCCTACCGTCAGGCCCGCGCTCGCATTGCCGAGTACGACTTCGTCGGCGCGTCCGAAGTGCTCGAAGAGGCGCTGAGCGACGCGCCGGATCAACCACTCCTCAATCTGCTGCACGCCTGGGTTCAGGAATTCGGCGTCCGTGCGAGCGCGCGGGTCGCGCTGCGGATCAATCAGCGCGCCGCCCTGAATGCCGTCGTGCACAGCGGCGCATCGGGTCTGATCGAGTTGGTGCGACCGGCCAACTTCCCGGCCTTGAGCGACCGCGAGTTTTACAGCCTGCTGCAGCAGCAACCTGAGGACACCCGTTCCGCGGCGAACTATGACGAACTGGCCCGTCTGGCCGGCCTGCTGGATCGCCCCGCCGACACCCTGCAGTTCGTCGAGGCCGCCCTCGCACGCACTTCCCCCGCGTCCGGCGAGGCGCTCCAGCGCCGCCGGATGGATCGCATCGATGCCCTGCTGCAACTGCAACGCTTCAATGATGCCGAGCGGGCCGTCGCCGACGTCGTCGAAGCCGCAGGCGCGAACGACGAGCACTACGCATACCTCGCCGACCTGTTTGCCGATGCTGGCCGCATGAACCGGGCGGCGGAGCTGTTCGAGCAGGCCCGCGCGCTGCCGGGAGTCACCGACGTAGACCGCCAGGGACTGCTCGTGCGCGAAGCGCGCTGGGCCGCCGGTCCGCGACGCTGGCGCATGCTCCTGCAGGGAGCCGCCCTGACGCCGCCCGGCGATGACCGGCATCAATCGCTCGTCAACCTCGTGCTGCGCGAGATGTCGGCGCCGGTCGATGCGGCGATTGCCAGGGAACTCGCCGCGGAACTCGCCGCGGACCAAAGTCCGGCCGCGCAGTCGATCTCCGTGCAGTTGCAGATCCGCGAAGCCGAATTGTCGCCGGACCTCGAACACGCCGGCCGCCTGGCGCTGGAGCTGCATGACTCCGGACAACTCCCGCCGGAGCGGTTCGAGTGGGTCATCGCCACCGCAATGCGGGGGCAGTTCTACGACCGATGCGTCGCCCTGCTGGAGGAGCAATTGAGGTCCGGCCGGCGGCTGGACGAGACGTTGCAGGCCCATCTCGCCCGCGCCTACTCCTCCCTCGGTCAGTCAACCCACGCACGCCGCGCCGTCACCGACGACTCCGAAGAGCCCTTCCGATCTCAACAAACCTCCGGCAACAACCGCAACTCGCGCACGCCCGGATTCTTCTGAAACCCCGGCGGCGAGGCATGCGTCCCCCGCAGGAAGACGAGAAGCTTGAGATTGAGAAACCCTTTCAATCGCGTCCCGGTCTTGTTCAGCGCAGCCATTCTGCTAGACTTCCCCCCGGCGTCCCCGGGATACTCTGCGGGGTCTGCCTGATGTGCGACTCCCCGCAGGTCCCAGCCACCGGGGTGTTCACAGTGACTTCCGACGACCAGCCCAGGCGCCCAAGGTCGTCGAGGCATGCGTTTCATCGATTCGATTGACGCATGGGCCGGTCACACAACCACGACTGCCCGGTGGTGTAACGGTAGCACGAATGACTCTGGATCATTTAGTCTAGGTTCAAATCCTAGCCGGGCAATTTTCTTAAAGCATTTCTGGGAAGTCGCTTGCGACTCTTCATGGCGGTCGAAGTTGCGGCACTGTCCGCTTTCCCAGCGGAAGGCGAACTGTCAGAGCTGCACTTTGGGTCGACGACCGCCTCCCATCGAAGGGGCTTGAGGCGTTCGAGCGCGCCGCCGCGTCCGTGTCAATGGCCCGCGGAATACCACACCACGCACATGGAGACATGGCAGAACTGTGCCAGCGACTGGCTGCGTGAGTCGCTCGGGGTTAATGCGGGGGATGGTCTCGCGATCGCCGTCCGGAGTGTGTGACGGGATCTTTCGAAGGTCCAGACGCGGGTTCGAGTCCAGGTTGGGATACTGGCCGCCTCGCTCAAGCATCGCCGGCACGCTGGCGTTCGGTGCGGGGCGCGCTCTGTGAGCAGGCCCGGAGGTACACTGCCTCTTCCCGTTCAGCATTATCCTTCAGGTCCGCATCAACTGGGGGGATGCCAGGGGCTTGGCGGCGAGGTAATCCTGGATTCAAGAGCGCGAGCAATTGCTCGGCATGCACCGGTTTCACCAGGTGGGCGTCGAAGCCGGCCTCAAGGGAGCGGCGGTGGTCTTCCGGCTGGCCGTAGCCGGTCATCGCGACCAGCTGGACCGATCGACAGTCCGGATCGGCGCGGACCCGCGCGGCCACCTCATATCCGTCGATGCCCGGCAGTCCGACGTCGATCAAGGCGAGATCGGGCTTGATTGCGCGGATGGCCTGCACTCCCTCCGGGCCGTCGCTCGAGACGTCCACGTGATGTCCATGCCGCGCGAGCAGCCGGCTGATCATCTGCCTCACGTCGCTGTTGTCTTCCACCAGAACCACGCGGCGAGCTGTTCCGTTCACGCCGGCCGCGGGTGCAGCTGCAGCCGAGTGCGCTTCTGCCGGTGCGGCGAGCGGGAAACTGATGGTGAATGCCGTCCCCTGTCCCAGTCCCGAGCTTTCGACCGAGACGGTTCCGTGGTGGAGCTCCGCCAGCCGCTGCACCAGCGTGAGGCCGATCCCGAGGCCTTCGCTGGCGCGCGCGTGGGACCGGCCTAGCTGAACGAACGGCTCGAAAATCGCCGCCGCCTGTTCGGGCGGAATTCCGATGCCCGTGTCCCTCACCTCGACGACCGCCCGATCGCCGCGGACTTCGGCGACCACGGTAATGCAGCCGCCGGGATCGGTGTACTTGACGGCGTTATTCAGCAGATTAACGACGATCTGCTGCAGGCGGGTCGCGTCGCCGAGAATCGTCAATGGTTCCTCCGGCAGGCGGAGGTCCAGCTGATGCCGGCGGGCGGCGACGGCCTCCTTCTGCACGGCCGCAGCGTCGGCGACAACGGACACCAGATCGACCGGCCGGCAGTTCAGCTGGATCTTTCCGCGCGTGATGCGGGAGATGTCCAGCAGGTCCTGCAGCAGGGCTCCCATGTGGGCCGCCTGCCGCTCGATGATCTCCCGCGCCTCCTCCAGCTCGGGGTCGTTGAGGCCGGTCAGCCGCATGACGTCGACTCCGCAGACGATCGACGCGAGCGGATTGCGCAGCTCGTGCGCCAGCATCGCGAGGAACTCGTCGCGTCGGCGGACTCCCTCCTGGGCCTCGGCGAGGAGTCGAGCGCGGTCGTGTTCGGTCCGTTTGCGTTCGGCGATCTCGGCCTGGAGCTTGCTGTTCAGCGATTCGAGCTCGGCCGTGCGCTCGCGGACCCGCGCTTCGAGCCGGAGCGCCTCGTCGCGGACTTCCGCCGTGCGGCGGGCAAGCTCGACAAACACGCTGACCTTGGCGAGCAGAACCTCCGGCATCGCGGGGGTGTGGATGTAGTCCACCGCGCCCAGCGAGTAGCCGCGGGAGACGTGCGTGTCGGTCTGATCGCCCGCCGTGAAGAAGATGATCGGGATCTGCTGCGAACGCGGATGTTGCCGGATCAGCGAGGCGGTTTCAAAGCCGTCGAGGTCCGGCATGTTCACGTCGAGCAGGATTACCGCGCAGTCGTGCTGCAGCAGGAAGCGGAGCGCCTCGCGGCCGGAGTGGGCCCGCACCAGGTTCTGGCCAAGATCCCCCAGGATCGACTCCAGGACCAGCAGCTGGTCGGGGCGATCGTCGACGAGCAGGATGTTGACGGGCTGGTTCGCGTCGCTCATGGAGGGTTGTCAGTTTTCAGCTCTCAGTTTTCAGTTGACAGTTCGGAGCCACGCAGACTGGCACTCTTCCTGGCGACTGTAAACTGATCGCTGACGGCTCCTGCGTTACCGGTGCAGCCACGCGCGGAGGACCGAGAGCACATGCTCGGTGTCCACCGGCTTGGAGACGTAGTCCCAGGCCCCCGCCTCCAGACACTTCTCGCGGTCCCCTTTCATGGCCTTGGCCGTGACAGCGATCATCGGCAGACTGCGGAACCGCGATTCGTTGCGGATGGCCCGCATCGTATCGTACCCGTCCATGTCGGGCATCATCACGTCCATCAGCACAATGTCCACGTCGCCGGACTCCTGCAGCAGCCGGATGGCAGACTCCCCGTCCTCGGCCGAGACTACCTCCATCTGGTGCTGTTCGAGGACGCTCGCCATCGCGAAGATATTGCGGACGTCGTCATCGACGATGAGCACCTTGCGGCCGTGCAGAATCTCGTCCGACTGATGCAGCCGGTCGAAGATGCTCCGCTGTGCCGGAGACAGCCGCGACGTGGGACGATGCAGATGCAGCAGCACTTCGTCCACCAGCCGCTCGGCCGACTGCACGGGCTTTACCAGCAGCGACTGCGAGACCCGGCGCAGCTCCTCCTGCTCCTGCTCCGTCAGGTCGCGACGCGAGTAGAGCAGCACCGGAATCTCTCCCAGTTCCGGATTCCGCTCGACGGCATCCATCAGTTCCCGCAGCGCCATGTCGGGCACGGCCACGTCGAGCACGATGCAGTCGAACCGGTCGCGGCCCAGAGCGGTCAGAGCGTCGTCCGCCGTCGCGACGGTCGTCAGTTGGTCGTCCCCCGACTGCAGCAGCTCGCTCAGCCGAGCCCGCTCGTCCGCGTCCGCCGTCACGATCAGCAGCGACTTCGACCGCCGGCCGACGTATTCGTGCAGCGTGTGCAGCGGCGCCACCAGCGACTCGCGGCTCTGCAGCGGCTTGGTGAGGACATCCAGCGCGCCGCGAGCCCGTCCCCGCTCCCGCTGGTCCTCTTCGGTCGTGATGATGTATACCGGCAGATGCCGCGTCTGGGCGTCATTCTTCAGCCGATCCAGCACGCGCCAGCCGTCGATATCGGGCAGACGTAAATCGAGCGTGATCGCATCGGGCCGGCCGTCCCGTGCCAGGGCCAACGCTGCCGCCCCGCTGGTGGTGACCATCCCTTTCCATCCCTGCTCGCGCGCCGCCTCCAGCATGATCTGGGCAAAGCTCTCGTCGTTATCGACGATCAGCAGCACCCGGTCACCCGGCTGCACCTGGTCCCGGTCGTCGCCGAACACGTTCGCGGAGATCGCGGGGTCGATGACGGCCGCCAGCCGCGGAGCATCGTCGCTGTCGCTTCGACCCTCTCCGGATTTGCCCGCACCGCTCAACGATGGAGAGGCGGCGTGCGACTTGCGCGTCGGCCGCGCCGGCACATAATGCTCCGGCAGGTAGAGCGTGAACTGGCTGCCGGCGCCGACCGCGCTCGCCAGCCGCAGCTCCCCTCCCAGCAGCGTCGACAACTCGCGGCTGATCGCCAGACCCAGCCCGGTGCCGCCGTACTTGCGGCTGCCGTCGGCCTGCTGGAACGCCTCGAAGATGATGTGCTGCTTGTCGGGCGCGATGCCGATGCCCGTGTCCCGCACGGTAAAGGCCAGCACGCGGTCGGCACGGTTAAGGCTCTCGTGATCGCCGCTCCACCCGCCGGCGGCCGGCGCGATCTTCAGGCTCACGCTCCCCGCCTGCGTGAACTTGAAGGCGTTCGACAGCAGGTTCTTCAGGATCTGCTGCAGGCGCTTCGGATCGGTAAACAGCGACGGCGGGAGCGATTCGTCCAGCTGGATGTCGAACTCGAGGCGCCGCGCTTCGGCGACGTGCTGGAACGTGCGCTCCACGTAGCCGCGCAGATCGGAGAAATGGACGTCGCCGATGTCGAGCACGACCGTGCCCGACTCGATCTTGGAGAGGTCGAGGATGTCGTTGATCAGCGTGAGCAGATCGTTGCCGGCGGCATGAATCGTCTGCGCGAACTCCCGCTGCTTGGGCATCAGGTTGCCCTCGCGGTTCTTGCACAACTGGTCGGAGAGGATCAGCAGGCTGTTGAGCGGAGTCCGCAGCTCGTGCGACATGTTCGCCAGAAACTCGGACTTGTACTTGGACGTCAGCGCCAGCTGGGCGGCTTTCTCTTCCAGCGCCTGCCGCGCCTGCTCGACCTCCGAGTTCTTGCGCTCGACTTCCACGTTCTGTTCCGCCAGCAGCCGCGCCTTCTCCTCCAGCTGCGCGTTCGTGCTGGTGAGTTCCTGCTGCTGGCTCTGCAGTTCCTTCGCGAGCGACTGGGACTGCTTTAGCAGGTCCTCCGTCCGCATGTTGGCTTCGATCGTGTTGAGCACGATGCCGATGCTCTCGGTCAGCTGATCGAGAAACGCGTGATGCGCCAGGCTGAACCGCTCGAAGGAGGCCAACTCGATGACGGCCTTGACCTGCCCTTCGAACAGCACCGGCAGCACGATGATGTTGAGCGGCGCCGCCTCCCCGAGACCGGAGCTGATCTGGACATAGTCCTTGGGCACGTTGGTGAGCAGGATGCGCGCCTTCTCATAGGCGCACTGTCCCACCAGGCCTTCGCGCAGCGCATAGCTGTTCGCCAGATGCTTGCGATGGTTGAAGGCGTAGGACGCGGCAAGGTTCAGGCTCGTCTCGCCCTCCTCATCCTTGTCCGCGACGTAGAAGACCGGCTCGCGTCCCTCATGGCGGGCACCGATCACGATGCGTGGCGACTCCCGGTCGCCCATGTACTTGACAGCGTTCTCGATAAGGTTCTGCAGCAC
>JBGTSJ010000042.1:0-26687 GCA_041940305.1 Planctomycetaceae bacterium | reverse complement strand
CGTCACCTGGTGTTCCTGCATCGCCTCCAGCAGCGCGGCCTGCGTCTTGGGGGGCGTGCGGTTGATTTCGTCAGCGAGAATCACGTTAGCGAAGATCGGCCCCTTGACGAACACCATCTGCCGGCGGCCTTCCGACGTCTCTTCCAGGATCTCGGTGCCGGTGATGTCGGCCGGCATCAGATCGGGAGTGAACTGGATGCGCTGGAAGTTAAGGTGGAAGACCTGCGCGATCGACTTGACCAGCAGGGTCTTGGCGAGGCCGGGAGCGCCGGTAATGAGACAGTGTCCGCCGGCGAGCAGGGCGATGAGCACCTGCTCGATGACGTCCTTCTGGCCGACGATGACCTTGGCGAGTTCGGCTTCGATCCGCCCGCGTCCTTCGCGGAGCATCTGTACGATGCGCCGTTCATCGTCGATCGTCATGTCGGCCGGGGCCGCAGCAGCAGGGTCCGTCACGATGCGTGCTCCTCAAATGTGCCGTCGCCGCGCACAGGACACTATAGCCACCCCGGCGCGAAGCTGACCACGGACCGGCTCGGAGCGTCGTGACACGAACGCGCGTTCCGGCATCACCGGCCTTTCTGCGTTGCCGGGTCCGTCAGCGCACGGACTGCATCCGCGAACTTCGCCCCGCGCTCCTCAAAGCTGGAGAACCAGTCGAGGCTCGCACATCCGGGCGACAGCAGGACGACGTCACCGTCGCACGACTGGTCCAGCGCCCAGCGGACGGCGTCCTCCAGCGACGAAGCACAGTGCGTTGGCGGAGATGCAGTTCCCGCTTCGGCGCGGATCGCCCGCTGCAACACCTCCGCTGTCTGTCCCAGCAGCGCGACGGCCTTGGTGCGTCTCGCGATCGCCGCCGCAAATGGGCGCAGATCGACGTGCTTGTCTGATCCGCCGGCCAGCAGCACGATCGGGCGCTCGCCGAACGCGGACAGAGCCGCAATCGCCGCCTCGGGAGTGGTGGCCTTGGAATCGTTGTAGATGCGACGTCCGACCCACTCCTGCACGAGCTGCAGACGGTGGGGCAGCCCGTGAAACTGCCGGACGGCTGCACTGACCGCAGTGGAATCCGCATTCGCCCAGATCACCGCGAGCGCGGCCGCTGCCACGTTCAGCGCGTTGTGCCGTCCGGGGACTCCGGAATGATCGGCGAGATCGATCTCGAACGATGCCTTGTCGCTGGAGATCGCGATGTGGGAATCGGAGATCCGCGCGTTGCATCCGTCATTCGCTCCAAAACACAGGCGTCTGCCGGGGCCGGGCCAGCCGGCCACATCCGGATCATCCGCGTTGAGCACGGCGACATCGGCAGCCGACTGCCACCGCAGGATGCTCTGCTTGGCTGCTCGGTACTCTTCGACCGATGCGTGGCGGTCCAGGTGATTCGGCGCGAAGTTCGTGACGACGGCGACGTGGGGGCTGCGCCGCAAGTGATCGAGGTCGGCCAGTTGAAAGCTGCTGAGTTCCAGGACCACCCACTCATCGGGCTCGATCTCGTCCAGCACCGGCAGCAGGCTGCGGCCGATGTTGCCCCCCAGTCGGCACGGCATGCCGGCCTGTCGCAGCATTGCCTCGATCAGGCAAGCGGTTGTTGACTTTCCATTGGTGCCTGTCACTCCGATCCGACGGCCGCGATGGTGCAGCCAGAAGAGATTCATCTCGCTCGTCAGACGCACGCCGCCGTCGACGGCGATCTGAAGATAGGAACTCGACCGGGGCACCGCGGGGTTGACGACCAGCAGATCGATTCCGCGAAAGTCGCATGCCTCATGCCGCCCCAGCCGCCATTCGATGCCCGGCAACCCTGCCAGACGCTGCACGCTGCCGGCCAGCGCGGACTCCCCCCGCACGTCGGTGATCGTCACGAGTGCTCCGCGTTCGGCCAGGAAGCGCGCCGCTCCCTCGCCGCCGCCGAAGGAACCAAGCCCCATCACGGTCGCACGGCAGCCGCAGTAGTCGATCGGTTCCTTCAGCCACATTTCGCCCGGAGTCATGCCTCGTCTCCCGCGCACGGCCGGCGTCGCTTTTCCCTGCTGGCATTTTTCCGATTCCGCCGTGTCAGCATAGAACGGACGGGGAGGATTGAGATAGCGGAGTGGTCCGCACGATGTCGTGTGATCACTTCCGGAAGCAACAACGACGGGCGGGGGAACTTTCTCCCGCGGTGCGCAGTCCGTATGATCGCAGCCGAAAACCCCGCTTCGGAGTTGCGCGGTTTCGACTCAGAACCCGATCAACTCCCGCTCCCGCGCCACCGGTTGTGCCGGCTGGGGCCGTGTCCTCGACCTCAATCATGAACAAAGACGTCATCTCGCCGGAAGTCACCGGCGACGCCCCTCCGCCTCCGCCTCCGTCCACGCCCACCCCGGTGGACCTTCCGCGAATTGAGCGAGCCGTGCGCGAGATCCTGGCAGCGGTGGGAGAGGACCCCGATCGGGCCAGCCTGCGCGAGACGCCCGCCCGAGTGGCGCGGATGTACGCCGAACTATTCAGCGGCCTTTCGGCCGATCCTTCGCGGCACCTGACGCGCGTCTTTGAAGAGCGTTACGACGAGCTGGTGCTGGTGCGGGATATCAGCTTCAACAGCATGTGCGAGCATCACCTGCTGCCGTTCATGGGAGTGGCCCACGTGGGGTATCTTCCCCGCGGGAAGGTCGTGGGTTTGAGCAAGCTCGCCCGAGTGGTGGAAGAGGTTTCGAAGCGGCCGCAGGTGCAGGAGCGGATGACGCACGACATCGCCGACATGGTGCACGGCACGCTCGACGCCAAGGGAGTGGTCGTCGTCCTCGAAGCGACCCACACCTGCATGACGATCCGCGGCATCACCAAACCCGGCAGCCTCACCGTCACCAGCGCCGTCCGCGGACTGTTCAAAACCAACCAGTCCAGCCGCGCGGAAGTGATGTCGCTGATCAACCGCACGGGGTGAAATGCGGCCTTCATGGCTCCCTGTTCATAAAAGATGAACAGGAGGTAACAGAGGAAACGGAAAAGATGCTGCGACGAAGCAGTGACGAGTCGACGTGGGTGAGCGAGGGCACAAGAATGTGAATTCGGGTGCCCTAACGTGCCAGAAACAGAACGGCGACTCGTATGCGACCTGAGTTAGTTTCGCCGTTTGCCCTCTGTTCTCTCTGTTTCCTCCTGTTCCATGATTTCTCAGATCGCACTCCGCCTCATCTGCGGCATGAGCCTGACGTGGTGCGTCATGCCGCGCGCGGCGGTGACGGCGGGGTTCTTCCGGATACAGATGCTGGTGACGCTCGGTCTGTCGGTGCTGGCGGCGATGACGGTGTCACAGGGAGAACCGGCGGGTGATGAGGCTGCGTTGCTGGGTGCCGGGACGCTGCGCGGGCTGTCCTTCCTGCTGGCCGGGATCTCGTTTGTCGGATCGGTGCTGTGGACGCTGGCGCGGCGACGTGGGGGGCTGGTGTGCTGCGTCCTCGTGGCGGTGCTGGGAGCGATTGCTCTCATCGGACGGTTGAGTCCGCCCGGCGACGTGGCGTCAGCGGCGTTCCTGTTGTCGGCGGCGAGCGAACTGAGTTCCGCGTGGCTGTTCGGAGGGGCGACGACGGCAATGCTGCTGGGGCACTGGTATCTGACGGCCACCGGGATGTCGCTGGATCCGCTGATCCGGCTGACGCATCTCCTGCTGGCGGCGGCCGTGCTACGGGGAGTGCTGGCGGGAGTTGGACTGGTGACGTTGCCGGACTCGTCGGCATCGGTGACGGCCGGCGTCCACGGCATTTGGCTGCTGCTCCGCTGGGCGGCCGGGATCGCGGGGCCGCTGATCCTCGCTTTGATGGTGCGGCGGATTCTCCGGTACCGGAACACGCAGTCGGCGACGGGGGTGCTGTTTGCGGCCGTGATCCTGGTGTTCATCGGGGAGACCACGGCTGCGCTGCTGTTTCGCGATTTCCGGTGGCCGTTGTGATAGGATTGTGGGTTGGATCGCAGTGGGGACCGACGGCGAAGCCGTCGGCTTGGGGGATGGAGTGACGGATGCATGTGTCGTATTCGTGTCCGGTGTGCGGGCACGCGAACCGGTCGGACGAGCTGTCAGAAGAGGCCGCGCTCACGTGCCGGTCGTGCGCGTGGTCGCGTCCGGTGGCGGACGCTGTCGAGAGCGTTCCGGCCTCCGATGCCGATCCCTCCGCGCGAATGCGACCGACGCAGTGTCTGGTCTGCGGCAATCAGGACCTGTGGCGGCAGAAGAATTTTCCGCCCGGGCTCGGGCTGTTCGTCGTCGCGCTCGGAGCGATACTGAGTAGTATCGCGTGGTACTTCCACTGGCCGAAGACGGCGCTGGGGATCCTGATGGGGTTCGCCCTCGCGGACATGATCGTGTTCGCGGTGATGCCCGACGTCCTCGTCTGTTACCGCTGCCGCGCAAAGCACCACGGCGCCCGACCTCCCGCCGACCACCCCGCCTTCAATCACGAAACCGCCGAACGCTACCGTCAGGAACGTCTGAGACTGGAGGACTCGCAACGGACTGGAGCCGTCTGAACAATCGCGTCAGGGAACCACGGAATACACGGAAGTCACGGAAAGGACGAGGGAGAGGCTCCCGCCGAGCCGAATTGACAAAGACTGCACCGAAAGGGGCGGCGACAGAGGAGTGGCGCCATCTGGTCCGATCGAAACCCCTTTGGTTCCTGTGTTGCTCGACCGAGGGTCTGTCGAGGCAAGCCGGACTCCGACAGTGATTGACCGCCAATCCCTTATCTTCCGTCTGTTCCGTGTATTCCGTGGTTCCAACCTTCAGGCTGAGGCCTGTTTCCATCCGCATCCGTGGACGAACAACAGCAATCCATCAGTGAAGACCTCGCTGGAGCGTTCGAGGGGGAATTCCGCTTCGATCCCCTGTCGCTGGCGATGTACGGCACCGACGCCAGCCTGTACCAGCTGCGGCCGCTCGGCGTCGCCTACCCACGGCACCGCGGCGACGTGATCGCGCTGGCCCGCTACGCCCAGGAGCGGGATATTCCGCTGATCGCCCGGGGAGCCGGCAGCGGTGTGGCGGGGGGCGCGGTCGGTCGGGGACTGATCATCGACTTCTCCCGCCACATGACGCAGATCGAGGCCGTCGGGGAGGAGACCGTCCGTGTGCAGCCGGGCGTCGTCCGCGACCGGCTCAACGAGCGGCTGCGCGAACGCGGCCGCTATTTCCCCCCCGACCCGGCGAACTCGAACGTCACCACCGTCGGCGGCATGCTGGGGGTGGACGCCGCCGGCTCGCATGCGGTCCGCGTCGGTTCGACGCGTGATCATGTCGAAAGCATCGAACTCGTCCTCGCCGACGGCCAGTCGTTCGAGGCGGGGCTGCAGCCTCTGCAGCCCCCCGCGGCGAACGGCCACGATTCGGCGACAGAGAACCGGGACGCCCGCGCCCGCCGGGAAGTCGTCAGCCGCTTGTCGCAGCTGCTGCGCGAGAACGAACAGCTGATCCACGAGCGGCAGCCCCCGCTGATGCGCAACGTCAGCGGGTATCACCTCCGCACGGTGATGACACCTGATTCGCTGAACCTGCCGCGGCTGCTGGTCGGCTCGGAAGGGACGCTGGCTCTGTTCACGGCGGCGACGCTGAACACCGCCCCGCTGCCGGCGCAGCGGGGAGTCGCGCTGCTGCTGTTCGGGCAACTGGAGTCGGCCATCCGCACAGTGCAGGCTATCAACGACCAGCAGCCCACCGCCTGCGACCTGCTCGATCGCCGCATCCTCTCGCTCGCCCGCGAGGCGGACCCCGAGTTTGAACGGCTGATCCCCAACTCGGCCGAAGCCGGACTGATCGTCGAACAGACCGGCTTCACCGAGCGGCAGGTGCGGGACCGCATCCAGTCGATCGTGAACGTGGCCCGCGAGCAGGAGGCGCGCGTCCTCCTCGCGCGGCAGGCGTTCGACTTCGAGGGAGTCGAATTCCTCTGGTCGCTGCCGAAGCGCGTCGTCCCGCTGCTGGCCCGGCTGAAAGGAGGCGTGCGGCCGGTGCCGCTGGTCGAAGACATCGCCGTGCCCCCCGAGGCGCTGCGCGATTTTCTGGTCCGCGCGCAGAAGGTGCTGCAGCGGCATCAGCTGACGTCGTCGCTCTACGCGCATGCGGCGTCGGGACAGGTGCATCTGCGACCGTTCCTGCCGATCCCCACCGATGCCGACGCCGACCGCATTGAGGCCATCGCCCGCGACCTGTACGAAGTGGTGTTCGCCGTCGGGGGCAGCATCAGCGGCGAGAAGGGGGACGGCCTCTCGCGCACGGCCTTCATCCGCTCGCAGTACGGGCCGCTGTACCGGGTGTTCCAGCAGGTCAAGGACATCTTCGACCCGCACAACCTGATGAACCCCGGCAAGATCATCAGCAACGACCAGCACGCCACCATCCGCCACTTCCGCCCGGTCCCGGCTAACGGCGAACTCACCGTGCCGCTGCAGTTGCGCTGGCAGTCGGAAACAATGGGGGCGGCCGCCACGCAGTGCAACGGCTGCGGCTCCTGCCGCTCGCAGGAAGCCGGCCTGAGGATGTGTCCATTCTTCCGGACCGATCCCGTCGAGGAAGCGAGCCCGCGGGCCAAGGCCAACGTCATGCGGGGCTTCGCCACCGGCGGACTCGACCCGAAGGACATGTCTTCCGACGACATGAAGCGGCTGGCCAATCTCTGCTTCAACTGTAAGCAGTGCCGGGACGAATGCCCGTCGAACGTCGATATCCCCCACCTGATGATCGAGGCCAAGGCCGGCTACGTCGCCGCGAACGGCCTCTCCCGCACCGACTGGTTCCTGGCCCGCGCCCACTCCTACGGCCGCTTCGGCTGTGCGATCGCCCCGCTCGCCAACTGGGCCATCAACAACGGAGCTTCGCGGTGGCTCATTGAGCGGTTCCTCGGCATTGCCCGCCGCCGCAAGCTGCCGCCGTTCGCCCGCAAGTCGTTCCTCAAAAGCGTGGAAGGAGAACTCACCGACCCTGGCCGCGTGTCCCGCACACCGAAGTCGGTCGTGTACTTCGTGGACGGCTACGTCAATCACCACGATCCGCAACTCGGGCAGGCGTTCCTGGCCGTCCTCAAGCACAACAACATCCCGGTTCACATTCCGCCCGAGCAGGCGGCGTCCGGCATGGCGATGGTCTCCGCCGGCGACCTCGAAGCGGCCCGCAAGCTGGCGCATCACAACGTGCGGGTGCTGTCGGAACTCGCACGCGACGGGCACGCGATCGTCTGCACCGAGCCCGCCGCGGCCCTCTGCCTCCGCGAAGAATACCCGATGATCCTGGACCATCCCGACGTCCAGCTGGTCGCCGGGCGGGTCATCGAAGCAGGAGACTACCTCCGCGGCCTGCATCGCGACGGACGCCTCAAGACCGACTTCACGCCGCTCGATCTCGCCGCCGGCTATCACCTGCCCTGCCACGTGGAGGCGCTCTCGCACAGCGCCCCGTTTGTGGAACTGCTCAGTTTGATCCCCGGTCTGACTCTCCATAGAATCGAACAGGGCTGCTCCGGCATGGCCGGCGCGTTCGGCCTGACGCGCGAGAACTTCGACGTGTCGCTCGAAATCGGGGCCGGCCTCATCCGCCGGATGCAGGCCCCCGACCTCGCCATCGGCTGCACCGAATGCAGCAGCTGCAAGCTCCAGATGGAACAGGGGAGCACGACTCCCACGCTCCATCCCCTCAAACTGATGGCCCTTGCCTACGGCCTGATGCCCGAACTCAGAAGCAAACTCAAACCCTCCGGCAAACGCCTCGTTGTGACCTGACGGCTCCCCCCTCTCCTGCGCGAACAGCACACCCACCTCCTCCCGCTCCATCGCGGGAGAGGGGCCGGGGGTGAGGGAACAAAGCCAAGCACCGAATGCCACCGTTTAGCGGGGGGCCAACGGCGACCGCGCAACCCGCTTGCACCATCCCCCCCGATGACCATCGACGTCCAACTCTTCGCCCGTGCCCGCGACCTCGCCGGAGGCTCCCCCCTCCGCGTGGAACTTCCCGATCGCGCGACGGTCGCCGACCTCCGCCAGGCCCTGATCGCCGCCGCCCCCAACCTCGAACGCATCGCCCCGTCCCTGTTCATCGCCATCGGCGGCGACTACGCAAAGAACGAGGCCCCCATCCCCCCGAACACCGAAATCGCCTGTTTCCCCCCCGTCAGCGGCGGATAGTCGCCGGCACACTCCGTGTGCCGACCGCTGCGTACCGAACCCCCAGAACCGAACACCGGGCCACCCCCGGCTCCCAACCAAGCAACTCACAAAGGAGCCGCGACCGGCAGGGAGCGGCCGACGTGGAGGCCCCAACCCTCCCAACCGCTTCCTGCCGGGCGCGGCTCTTCGTTGCCGGGCGCATGGCACATTGTCGAACTGTCCCCCACCCGATCGACTACTCACAGACCCCCATGCCCGACGACCGAACCCAGATCACCCTGACGAGCGAGCCGATCGACCACGCGGCCCTCACCGAGTCCGTGCGGTCGAACCAGGCCGGGGCCGTCGTTCTGTTCCTGGGAACGGTCCGCGAGATGACGGCCGGCCGCCGCACGGTCGCCCTCGATTATGAGGCTTACCCGGAGATGGCCCGTGCTAAAATGCAGGAACTGGCCGACGAAGCCTGCAGCCGCTGGCCCGTGATCAGAGCTGGCCTCGTCCACCGCCTCGGCCACATGGAACTTGGCGACGTCAGCGTCGCCGTCGCCGTGAGCTGCCCCCACCGCAAGGACGCCTTCGAAGCCGGGCGGTTCCTGATCGACCGGCTGAAAGAGATCGTCCCCATCTGGAAACAGGAGAACTGGGAGAACGGCACCAAAGAGTGGGTTCATCCTGGCACCGCCTGACTAGGACGTCGACGCAAAGCCGCAGAGTCGCTAAGGAAGCCCGAAGTAAACACTGATCCAGCAACTCAGCGAGTACATTGCGTTGTGGAAACCAGCCTCAGAACAGACGCCCTGATGGAATCGGCCGATGAATCTGCCATGGAAATTGTCGGACGCCGAGTATGTCGCGAGGGTCGAGCGTCAACTGCGATGGCATCGACCAATTGGATTCCTCATGTCTCTTTTTTCGATCTTTTTCATCGGATGCGGTCTGTATTTCGCGCATCTTTTGGAGTCAGGCTTATTTCCCATGTTCGACGACCAGCTTGGCCAAACGGCGTTCGAACTTGGACTGGTCGTCGGTCTGTTCGGAGGCAAGATCCTGTACTTTGCGGGCTTCTGTCTTTTGTGCGGCGTGTATTGGTTCTTTGCAGGCCGGAAGGACAAACTCTTGGTTGCCTACCACCAACGGCTGAGTGAGCTGGGAGAACTCAAGCCCGAGGTGGCACTCTGAGTATCGCGCCGCCAAACCTTTACATCCTTTGCGCGTCTTGGCGCCTCCGCGTCTTTGCGTCAAAACCCAAGTGAAACAAGTGTCCCAACTCATCGACACCTTCGGCCGGGTGCATAACAACCTGCGGATCAGCGTCACTGATCGCTGCAACATCCGCTGTTTCTACTGCATGCCGGCCGACAACGTGCAGTTCATGAACCGCAACCTGCTCCTCACCTTCGAGGAGATCGAGCGGTTCGTGCGCGTGGTGGTGCCGCTCGGCGTCAACAAGGTCCGGCTTACCGGCGGCGAGCCTCTCGTCCGCAAGGACCTGCACAAGCTCGTCGCCAAGCTCGTCGCGATCGACGGCATCATTGACGTTGGGCTCACCACCAACGGCATCCTGCTTGAGGAGCAGGCCCAGGACCTGTGGGACGCCGGCCTGCGGCGGATCAATGTCAGCCTCGATGCGCTGGACCCGGTCAAGTTCGAGGAAGTCACCCGCCGCCCCGGCTACGAGAAGGTCATCGCCGGCATCAACAAGGCCAGGCAGGTCGGCTTCGACCCGGTTAAGGTGAACGCCGTCTCGATCCGCGGCATCACCGAGTCAGAGATCGTGCCGTTCGGCCACTTCGCCCGCGAGACCGGGGCCGAGATCCGCTTCATCGAGTATATGCCGCTCGACGCCGACAACGCCTGGGAGCGCGACAAGGTCCTGTTCGCCAGCGAGATTATCGAGACCCTCTCGCGCGAGATCATGCCGCTCGTCCCGCTGCCGAACCAGACGCCGCACGCGCCGGCCACCGAGTTCACCTTCGAGGACGGAACGGGCCGCATCGGCTTCATTCCGAGCGTCAGCCAGCCCTTCTGCGACAGCTGCAACCGCTTTCGCATCACGGCCGACGGCAAGCTCCGCAACTGCCTGTTCAGCCTGGAAGAAACCGACCTCCGCAGCATGCTCCGAGGCGACGCCGCGGACGACGAGATCGCCGCAGCTGTCCGCGCCAGCATCAGCGCCAAATGGTCCGGCCACCATATCAACGCCGCCGACTTCAAGCAGCCGGACCGGCCGATGTACATGATCGGCGGTTAGTAGCAGGCACACTCCGTGTGCCGTCCGCTGCTCCTCTTGCTAAACTCAGCGATCGATTGGGAAACCATCGGCGTTCGGACGTCGCGATCCCGTCCACGGGTCACCGTCAGCGACTCAGACACACGAACATTCTGTGTGCCGTCCGCTGCGTCCGCAATTCTCGTCCCGCTCCAATGGATTCCCTCTTGGCCATCGACAATCAGCCGTCGACCATCCGCTATCGTCCATCGACAATTCATGCCCTCTCGCGAAGACATCCTCACCGCCGTTCGCTCGCATGCCAAAACTGGCTCTGAGCTTCCCGACTTCACTGGCTTCGGCATTCAGTACGACGACGCGTTGCAGCAGTTTACGGATGTGCTGACCAGCGTCGGCGGTCGCTGTGTTCCCGTGCCTGACGCCGCCGCCGCTCATGCCGTACTGAGCGAGATCGAGCCTTACGCCGGGGCGACGAAACGCGTCTCCTGCGTCTCCGGCATCGGCGAAACGAACTTCGATCTCGCGGCCGTCACCGATCCGCACGACCTGGAGGACATCGACTTCGCCGTCCTCCCCGGCGAGCTCGCCGTCGCCGAGAACGCCGCAGTGTGGGTGACCGGTCGCGGTGTCCCGCATCGCGTGCTGTACTTCCTGCCGCAGCATCTGGCCCTGGTCGTCCCGGCGGGCAGCCTCGTGCACAACCTGCATCAGGCCTACGAGCGGATGAGCGTCGGCGACACCCCATTCTCCACCTTCATCTCCGGTCCCTCGAAGACGGCCGACATCGAGCAATCCCTCGTCATCGGCGCCCATGGGGCGCGATCGCTGACGGTGTTTCTTGTGGATGATCTGCGGTGAGCAGGCGACTCGCCCCGCGAGTCGCGTGATGGTGCGTTCCACCTCGTCCGTATGTTTCTGCTGACAGGCCGTCGCTGTGACTTGCAGCACGGGATGGTAATGTTGACAAGAGGACGCTATCTGCCTGCGCAAGCGCGGGCGTCGATCCTTCGCGGAGGCCACTCGATGCGAATCCTGTCGCTGCTCACACTGCTGTTCATCCTCTGCAGCCGTTCACTCGCCGCGGACGATCGCCCCAACTTTCTGGTCATCCTCTGCGACGATCTCGGGTACGGCGACCTTGGGTGCTACGGGCATCCGACGATCCGGACGCCACATCTCGATCGGCTGGCGTCCGAGGGAGCACGGCTGACCGACTGCTACTCGGCCTCCCCGCTCTGCTCGCCCGCGCGGTGCGGGCTCATGACAGGTCGGACGCCGTCTCGCTGCGGCGTCTACTCCTGGATCGCAGCTGGGAACCCGATGCAACTCAAGGACGACGAGACGACGATCGCCGAACTGCTCGCCGGCGCGGGGTACGACGCCGTTCACTCGGGCAAATGGCATCTCAACGGGCATTTCAACGATCCACGACATACGCAGCCGGGAGACCAGGGGTTCGACCACTGGTTCTCGACGCAGAACAACGCCGCGCCGTCGCACGAGAATCCGACGAACTTCGTGCGGAACGGCCAGCGGGTCGGACCGCTGACAGGCTACTCATGTCAGGTCGTCGCCGATGAGGCGATCCGCTGGCTGGAGGGACGGGGCGACGATGCCGGACCGTTCTTCGCGTACGTCTGCTTCCACGAGCCGCACGAGCCGGTGGCGTCGCCGGACGAACTGGTCGCGACGTATCCGGACGCCACGCAGCGCGGCGAGGCCGAATACTACGCGAACGTCACCAACATGGACGCCGCGGTGGGGCGGCTGATGGAGGCGCTCGATGAGCTGGGACTGACGGAGAAGACACTGGTTTTCTTCACGTCGGACAACGGCCCCGAGACGCTGAACCGCTATCCCAACGCCTGGAGATCGCACGGCTCGCCGGGCCCGCTAAGAGGAATGAAGCTGCACATCTACGACGGCGGCATCCGCGTGCCCGGGATCGTGCGGTTTCCCGGGCGCGTGGAAGCGGGCTCGGAATGCAGCGAGCCGATCAGCGCGCTAGATGTACTGCCGTCGTTCTGTGCACTGGCCGGAATCGAGACGCCGGACAACCGGGTACTGGACGGGACGAATGTGACCGGTGCATTTAACGGCGAGACGCTGCGGCGCGACAAGCCGCTGTTCTGGCATTACTACGGAGCGCCGGGCAACCGGCAGGTGGCGATCCGGGACGGCGACTGGAAGCTGGTCGCAGGCTGGGACGGCGCCGGCGAGCTGCCGACCGGCGGATCACTCCAGCCGGGGATCGTCGAGGCTCTGAAGGCGTCGGAACTCGTTGAGTTCGAGCTTTACAACCTGCGGGACGACATCGGCGAAACGCGGGACCTGTCGGAAGAGGAACCGGAGCGTGCGGCCCGGATGATCGAGACGGCGAGGCGAATGTACGCCGAGGTCATCGCCGAAGGCCCGCACTGGGAGTTCCCGTGAGAAGGCAGAACTCGACGTAAAGCCGCTGAGGCGCGAAGGAGCGCCGGGGAGGCTTCGATCGACTGCCGCTTTGCGTGCAGTCACCACTCGTAATACGCTCTCAACGCTGCACAGTGGCGGCATCGAAATGCGTTCAGCCACAGTCCGAGCTCCAGGTCCTTGAGCGTGCGAGGGCCGTGACGATCAGCACCCAGCATGGAATTCAAGAGCGAGTCGGGATTCTCGTCGCCTGCATGAGCACGCAGGTCGTCAGGCGTCCAGCGCCCCAGCGCGACCATGAAGTCGCTGCAATGCAGCAGCCACTGTTCGTGTTGGAGAAACAGAAAGGGTGGAGTTCGTAATAATTCGTCGAACGCGGCCTCGCTGAGCTCCGGAGGAAGCCCGACATGGACGACTTGAGTCACCCCCCGAAACGGATTGCCGACGGGACGCTGGAATTGATAGCCGGGGGCCATCCTTCCGAGTTCCGTGTCGTGATAGTAAAGGAATACGCCCTTTCGCAGGCAGTTGAGGCAGCCCAACTTTTCAGAGATGGAGTCCGGTGCGTAACGAAAGCAAGGCCCGGTTCGCCCGCAGGTCTCACACGGAACGGGAATCGGTACGAAGTCGCCGTACGGACTCTGCGACTCCGAATACCAGCGAAGCTGTGTTTCGTCAGCAGCGAAGTACGTCGTCACCATCTGCGCCCTTGTCCATTGAACGTGAGCGCAGGCTACGCGAAGTTCGACAGGACGATCCCTGCGACATCGACGTCTTGAATCAAGTTCGTTGCGGCTGCCTCGAATACCTTCGCATCGGAAGCGATGAGGACGCACTCCAGTGACTCGGGGCGCCCGTGGGAGCCTTTGACCAGTGCCGCATTGAGCGGGATGGACTTCGTCGGCATGTCGATGAAGAGTTCGACGGGGTCGTAGCCGGGTTTGCGGTGGATGTCGACGGTGCGGGCGAAGGGGGGGGCCTTCGCATCGTCCAGCCACCAGTAGTAAGCGAACCAGGCGTCGGGGTTGACGATGAGGACGATCTCGCCGGAACGCTCGTGGTTGAGGTGGTGCTTCGCGCGGTCGTCGCCAGTGAGCACTTCCGCGATATTCGCGTCGGACCGGAGCAGGTCGGCGGTGCGAGAAACGTCGGCTGCATCGCGGACAAAGACGTGGGCGAACTGGTGATCGACGAGCGCCCAGGCTCTTGACTGCCCGACGTTGAGGAGTTCGCGGCCTTCGTCATCGATATCGAGCGTGAGCAGGCCGGCTTCGCGGAGGATGCGGTTGGGGTAGGCGACGCTGCTGACTTCGTTGATCGTGTACTCGCTGGCGGCGAGCCAGAGGACGTCGTCGAGGCCGGCCGCTGCGTAGCCGTCGATGAGGCGGCCGATCGCGGAGTCGAGTTCACCGAGTGCAGCGGATGCCTGCGGGCTGTTGGGGCCGAACTTCTGGGCGGCATAGTCGAGATGCGGCAGGTAGATGTAGCTGAATCGCGGCTGGAACTTCTGTGCTCCGACGACGGCCGAGTTGACGATCCAGTCGGTGGATTTGATGTTGGCCATCGGGCCCCAGAAGTTCATCAGCGGGAAGTGGCCGAGCGCATCGCGCAGCTCGCCGTAGAGTTCGGTCGGCTTCGTGTAGCACCAGAGGGACTCGGAGCCGTCGGGGTTGTGGATGGGGGCGGGGGTGCAGATGAAGTCGGCCCCGGCCCCTTTGCTGTGCAGGGGAAACCAGACGGCGGAAGTGAGCGACGGGTCGCGTTCGTGCAGCGTGTCCCAGATCTGGGGGGCCTGAATGCAGTCGTTCCAGGCGGTCCACATTTCGACTTCGGCCTTGTCGCGCCAGAAGAATCCGTTGGCGACAACGCCGTGCCCGTCGGGGAGGACGCCGGTCGTCAGGTTGGCCTGCACCGGACAGGTGACGCAGGGGAAGGATGGCGTGAGCGGGACGACCGCGCCGCCGTTGTTCGCCAGTGCCGAGAGGCGCGGCATCGAGGCGAGATCGCGGGAGCGGAGGCCGGGGATGGAGAGGAGGACGGCGGAGTGATGCATGGTCTAACGGTCGACGCAATGAGGCGATGGAGGGTTCCCGGTCAGCATAGTCGGGAGTGATCGGCGGGAACACCGATGACTATGCGTTGTCCGTGGCGCGGCGGGTTTGGTCGCGGTAATCGGTCCTGGAGATCACTGTGTGTGGAAGCACGCCGAGCGGACGGCACAGAGGACTGTGCCTGCGACTATGGGGGACGTCACTGTGTCCTGGCGTTGGCTTCGAGTGCGGACGAAGCGGGGGGTGAGTCCGCGGTCGTTTCGGCGGCGGATTCGACGTCGGTCATGCGGAGGCCCATGCGGTTGAAGTAGATGAGGCCGACGAGGGTGACGGGGACATACTGGGCGATGTGGAAGTAAATCGAGGCGGCGAAGATGCGTTCGCGGTCGTCGATGAACCGCTCCAGCACAATTAGGAAGCAGAGCTGGATGATGCCGAAGTAGCCTGGCGCGGAGGGGGCCGCGACGCCGAAGGCGATGACGGCGAGGAGGACCAGCGAGACGCCCCATGGGAGGTGGATCGAAAACGCGATGAGCGGCAGATACACGATCAGGGCGTTGAGTGCCCATTGCGCGAACGACGTGAGCAGGATGAACGCGAGCAGGCGACCGGTCTTGAGGGCCGTGAGTCCAACGGCGCCGGCTTCCAGGATGCCGGCAATCTTGTGGCGAAGGCCTTCCGGCAGGATCGGGACGGCGTCCATCAGGTATTCGGCGATGCGGACGAAGTGCCGCGTCCAAATGAGATAGATGAGGACACAGGCGACGCCCGCTCCGGCGACAATAGAGCCGACGGTCGCAGTACGGCGGATGTCGTCGGGCATGTCCGGAACGATCAGCAGGCCGATGCCGAGCAGGGCGAGGATTGTAACGGCATCGAGGATGCGCTCCAGCGCGACGCTGGCGAGTACGGGCGTCTTGGGGACCTGGTGAGCGCGGGAGAAGACGAAGACGCGGACGAGTTCGCCGAGGCGGGCCGGCAGGAGATTGTTGAAGGCGAAACCCGCCATGATGGGGGGGAGCAGGTCGCGCGTCGGGTGGAAGTCGCCGAGCGGGGTGAGCATCCAGCGCCAGCGCCAGGCCTTGATCCAGTAGAAGAGGGCGAGCACCAGCCAGAACAGCGGCAGCGTGCGGTAGTCGGCGGCGGCGAAGGCCGCTCCGATGCGGCGGAAGACAGCGCGCGGATCTTCACCGGCCGTCATCTTGTAGAAGGCGTACGCCAGGCAGGCGAACGTGACGATGAGGCCGACCGTGAGTTGAAACGCCCGGGACTTGTGCAGCGGCGGGCGGGGGGGTGAACTCATGGCGTCGATCGACGGGGGGCCGCGGATGACGCGGATGAGACGGGTTTACGCGGATGAGGCACACCCGCTTTCTGGCAGCACCGCACTGATGGACGAGAGACCAGATCTGCGTTGATCCGCGTCATCCGCGGCCCCTCTTTACCAGTTCTCCTACCCCTTGACCCTGGCGAGTTTGTGCACGGTTTTCCACTCGGCTTCGGTCACGGGTTGAACCGAGAGCCGTGATCCTCGTTGGAGGACGATCATTTTGGACAGATCCCTTGTCTCCTTGAGCATATCGCGAGTGACGGGCTGCGGGAACTTCTGGAGGAGCTGGATGTCGACCATGTACCACGTCGGATTGTCGGGGTCGCTCTTCGGGTCGTAGTGCTGCTGGTCGGGTTCGAATGCGGTGTGGTCGGGATAGCCGGCGCGGACGACCTCGGCGGTGCCGGCGATGACAAGCGGGTCGCAGCCGCTGTGGTAGAAGAGGACGCGATCGCCGACCTGGACGTCGTCGCGGAGCATGTTGCGGGCCTGGTAGTTGCGTACGCCGTCCCAGAAGGTGGTCTGCTGCTTCTCCCTGGCGAGGTGGTCGATGGAGTAGCAGTCCGCTTCGGACTTGAAGAGCCAATAACGACGAGGTGATTTGGACGCCATGGCTCTATGCTCGATCGGATTAACACAAGAAGGAAGGGGAACACTGATTACCGCTAATCGACACTAATCAGCAAAGATTAGCGGTCATTAGTGCTCCTGCCTTTCTTCAGTTCTTTGGATGCCTATTCCGCCACCTTTATGTGCAGGTCACGGAGCTGGCGGGCGTCGACTTCGGAGGGGGCGCCGGTCATGAGGTCGGAGGCCTTCTGGGTTTTCGGGAAGGCGATGACGTCGCGGATGTTGTCGTAGCCGGCGAAGAGCATCACCCAGCGGTCGAGGCCGAGGGCGATGCCGCCGTGGGGAGGGGCGCCGTAACGGAGGGCTTCCAGCAAAAAACCGAAACGGCGTTCGGCTTCTTCGGCGTTGATCTTGAGCAGGTCGAACACGTGCTGCTGCACGGCGGGGTCGTGGATACGGATGCTGCCGCTGGCGGCTTCGTAGCCGTTGCAGACGAGGTCGTACGAATTGGCTCTCACGCGGCCCGGCTCAGACTGCAGATACTGCGCGTCCTCCGGCACGACGGAGCAGAACGGGTGATGCTCGGCATCCCAGCGGTTTTCTTCCTCATTCCAGGTGACGAGCGGGAAGTCGAGGATCCAGGCGCAGGCGATCTCGGCGGGATCGTACAGGCCAAGTTCCTTGCCGAACCGGTTGCGCAACGCCGCCAGCGCGGCGGATGTCACCTTGTTGGTGTCGGCCACGAAGAGGAGGAGGTCGCCGTCTTCCCCCTGGAGCTTCTCGACGATGGCTTGCTGCTGATCGTCGGTGAAGAACTTGGCGATGGACGACTCCAGCTTCCCGCCGGCGACCTTGAAATAAGCCAGTCCCTTTGCGCCGTAGTCGCCGACGAGGTTCTTGAGGTCGTTATCGAGGATGCGGCGGCTGTACTTTTCGGCGGCGCCCTTGGCATTGATGCCGCGCACGCGGCCACCGTTGGCCATGGTGGTCTTAAAGACTCCGAACTCGCAGGACTTTGCGATGTCGCCGATGTCGACCAGCTCCATGCCGAAGCGCAGGTCGGGCTTGTCGCTGCCGTAGCGTTCCATCACGTCGTGATAGGTGTAGCGGGGCAGGGGTGTCTTGATCTCGATGCCGCGGACCGCGCTGGCCATGGCGGCGACCAGGCCGTCGATCACGCTGATCAGGTCTTCGCGCTCGATGAAGGCCATCTCGACGTCGATCTGCGTGAACTCCGGCTGCCGGTCGGCCCGCAGGTCTTCATCGCGGAAGCAGCGGGCGATCTGGAAGTAGCGGTCGAGGCCGCCGACCATCAGGATCTGCTTGTAGAGCTGCGGCGACTGCGGCAGGGCGTAGAAGTTGGCCGGATGCACGCGGCTGGGGACGAGGTAGTCGCGGGCTCCTTCGGGAGTGCTGCGGCCGAGCATGGGGGTTTCGATTTCGAGGAATCCCTGCTCGTCGAAATAGTCGCGCACGGCCTTGCAGAGCTTGTGCCGCATGATCATCGCGCGGGTCAGCTCAAGGCGGCGGAGATCAATGAAGCGGTACTTGAGGCGCAGCTCTTCGTTGGGGAGGGTCTGGCCTTCGGGCTCGAAGGGAGGCGTCTTGCTCTTGTTGAGGAGAACGAGATCCTTGGCGCGCAGCTCGACCTCGCCGGTCGGCAGCTTGGGGTTAGCCATGTCGGCCGGGCGCTCGACGACTTCGCCGGTCACCTGGACGACGTCCTCGTAGCGGAGGTGCCAGGCGGTCTGCTGGATGTCGCTGTCGTCGGCCAGGTTGAACTTGACCTGGGTCTTCCCGTAGCGGTCGCGGAGGTCGATGAAGACGATGCCGCGGTGGTCGCGGTACTTGTCCACCCAGCCGCAGAGGGTGACGGTCTGTCCGACGTCCGTGCGGCGCAGCTGGCCGCACGTGTGAGTGCGTAACACTGGGGTGATTTCCTGAGAATTGCGTGAACCGGGCGGGCGCGGAGTCCGTTGGGCAGGCGTTGGAGTACAGGCTTCAGCCTGCCTCGGCGGGGGCCAAGGCGCGGCAGGCCCGTGGACTCCGCATCGTGGAACGCGCCTGATTATCCCGGTCAGCCTGACGGCTGGACTCCATCGGGCGGCATTATAGGTGACCCTTGACACGCCGCAATGTTCGGTTTTGGCCGGCGGTTGCGGGGTATCGCACATGACGAGGATGCGGAATGGCTGACGCTGCCGTCGGAGTTCTTGTGCCGGAGTCGCCAAGTGCCGGTCCTGCAGCGAGGCTGGCGGGCTGGTCGATTCGCCAGTACCAGCGGCACATCTCCCCCTACAAGGGGTTCGTGTGTGCCCACCGGGTCCTGCACCAGGGGGAGTCGTGTTCGCAGTATGTCCTGCGGATCGTCAATGCCGCAGGAGTGAGCGCTGCCGTCGGGGCGGCTCGCGTCCGTTTTCGGGAGTGCCGGGAGGCGGCGCGGCTGCTTGCGTCGCGGCGATTCGAGGAACGGCTGCATGAGGACCAGGAGGAGAAGCGGCGGAAGCTCAACGCCGCATCCGGGGATCCGTCGGATCAGTGCGCCTGCCTGGGACAGGTGCTGCCGTTCGCAGTCTGTGCCGACCTGGCTCCGTTTGCCTGTTGTGCCGACTGGTGATGGGCATCGGCGATTCACTTTCTGGAATCGTTCAGGGCGGGCACGACAGTTGGGCTAGCGGTGGAGCAGGCGATGAAGCTGGACTTTCCAGGGAACGTGGATCAGTCGGGCATGTGCTGCCGTCGATCGCCGTTGCGGGGTATCGTCGGCGGCCTCGTGATGTGTGCCTTCCTCATCGGATTCCCGATCCTCTTGTGGAAGCTGGGAGTCCCTCGATTGGCTTGGGGTGGTTGTGCCCTGCTCGCGGCTTTGCTCGTGCCCTGGTTCCTCGCCGACGCATTGGCGACGCTGAGCCCGGCGAACTGGCTGATGAGGCTGGGTCCCGGCGGCCTTTGGATCAATCTGCGCTCGTATCAAAACCGCAAACTGCCGGAGGCCGCAACGGCTCTGCATCTCGACTGGAGGGAGGTCGCAGCCGCCCGCCGCCACATCGGGACGTGGTCGACGCCCATGAAGCCGCACAGCCTTGCGGGGACGCACTGGAGGCAGGAGTCTCTCGAACTGATTCTCAAGTCCGGTGAGACCAGTGAGATCGCGCAGGCACTGGTCGACGAGCGTCAGCGGCGCGCCGCCGTCAGGGCGATGCAACAGCCCGTCACCGTGCCGGAAGAAGGAGTCGTCCGCATCGGCTGGCGCGGTCACGACAATGACGTCGTGCCGCCGCTGACGCGCGTGCTCGAGGAATTGAGGCAGCGCGTTAAGGTGGAAGAACCGACGCGCACCGAATACCCCGACTGGAACCATCTCAGCGAGGACGAATTGGACGAACTGGTGGCCCAGCTTGCCCGTTCGGGCGATGACCTGTCCGCTGTCCAGTTGCTGGTGCGACGACGCGGCTGGTCGCACGCCGCCGCTCACCGATACGTGGGGGAACTGGCCAGCCGGATTTGAATTGTGAGAGTTCCGTTTGGCCGCGGCGCCGATCTGACGCCGTTTGGCTGTTGTGCCGACTGGTGACGCTGAACGTAACGGGCGGCTACAATCAAACCGGCGGCCCGATGCGTTGTCGGAGCGGCGGCGAACCGTGACAGACGGAAGCTCGGCAACGTTCGGCCCTTGCTGGCGCGGCGGGCTATGGTGGTGTGGCGACCATGCACAGCACGCTATCGCTTGATGACGCAGCCGGGCGGACGTGGGACGCGGTTGTTGTCGGGGCGGGTCCGGCCGGAAGCGTGTGCGCGAAGGAGCTGGCCGACTCCGGGCTGACCGTGCTGCTGGTGGAAAGCCGGGCCTTTCCGCGGTCGAAGGTGTGCGGCGGATGTCTGAATGAGAATTCGCTCGCGGCGCTGTCGGCGGCCGGGCTGAGGGGAGCGATCGAGTCGCTCAATCCGGTGCCGCTGCAGAGTTTCCGGCTGGCGGCGGGCGGGCGGCAAGTTTCGCTGGGATTGCCCGGGGGCGTGGCGGTCTCGCGCTGGGGGATGGACGCGGCGCTGGCGGAGGCTGCGGTTGGGGCGGGGGCAGGATTCCTGCAGGAGACGACGGCGATTGTTGGGGAAGTCGCGGGCGAAGGACGGGAAGTGACGCTCGACCAGCATGGGGAGTCGAGGACAGTCCGAGCAAGAGTCGTCGTGGCTGCGAGCGGTCTGGGGGGGAAGGCTTTCTCTCAGCTGAGATCGCTCAAGAGTGTCGAATCGCCCGCGTCGCGCATCGGTGTGGAGGCGACGGTGTCGGACTTCCCGGAAGAGTATGAGCCGGGGGTCATCTTTATGGCCGTGGGTAAGAGGGGTTACGTCGGCCTAACGCGGGTGGAGGACGGCCGGCTGAACATTGCCGCGGCGATAGATTCGGTCGGATTGCGGGAGGCGGGAGGTCCAGACCGGGCGTGCATCGGGATTTTGGAGGAAGCCGGATTCCCTATTGCCCCGGAGATGGCTGATGCGGACTGGCACGGTACAATCAAGCTGACCCGGAGGACGGCGCAGCGCGGGGCGGAGCGATTGTTTCTGATCGGCGACGCCGCCGGGTATATTGAACCGTTCACCGGCGAGGGGATGGCCTGGGCGCTCAACAGCGGTCTGGCCGTGGCACCGCTGGTGCGACAGGGTATTTCAGGATGGAGCCGGCAACTCACGTCTGACTGGGAGCGTCGGTATCACTCCATCATCGAGAAACGGCAATGGATCTGCCGTGCGCTGGCCGCGGGCTTGCGACGCACTTCGCTGGTTCGGGTCGCGGTGCCGGTGCTGTCCAGCATGCCCTGGCTGGCACGCCCAGTGATTCGCAGACTGAATCAGTCCCATCCTGTCCCCATCTCGTAACGATTCGCCTCTTGCCCGCCTGACGCAGTCTGTTGTGACTTAACGGCTCGACTCAGCTTCAACATCTCCCCCGGCTTTCCAAAATAGAACACACTGCAGGACTCAATATGCCATTGTCCATCCTGGGTTTGGGAACCGCCCTGCCCGAGCACACCATGACCCAGGACGAAGCCCTGGACATGACGACGAACATCGTCGGCCAGGACGAACGGCAGCGGAGGCTGTTGCGGGTGCTGTTCCGCAAGTCGGGCGTGACGAACCGGCACACCTGCGTACCGCATCCGATTGCCTACGAGTGGATGAAGCAGGAGGCGGCTGTTGCGGCAGCGGCTGGAGAACGGTCGCCCTATGCCGGCGGCAACGGCCATGCGATGGAATGCGATGGGTCGGTCGATGAACCGCCGCTCAATTGGGGCCCCACGACGCGGGAACGGATGCAGCTGTACGCCGAGTTTGCCGCGCCGCTGGCGAAGGAGGCAGTCCGCAATGCGTTCGACGATGCGGAGCTGGGTGTCGATGATGTGACCCATTTGGTGACCGTCTCCTGCACCGGGTTCGACGCCCCCGGCATCGACATCGAACTGATGGACGGCCTCAAGCTGCGGCCGACAACGCAGCGGGTCAATGTCGGCTACATGGGTTGTCACGGGGCGATCAACGGACTCCGCGTGGCCCGCGGGATTGCCGCGAGCGAACCGGGTGCGGTCGTCCTGCTGAGCGCGACTGAACTCTGCAGCCTGCATTACCGGTTCAACTGGGACGATGAGGGGATCATCGGCAACGCGTTGTTCGCGGATGGCTCCGCCGCGATTCTGGTCGGTAACCGGGACGTGCCGGAAACGCGTCCCTCCTTTCAGCTCAAGGCCACGGGGTCGTGCCTGATCCCCGATTCGCGGCACGTGATGAGCTGGCGCGTCGGCGACCACGGCTTCGAGATGCGGCTCACGGCCGAAGTCTCCGAGAAGATCAACACGTACCTGCGGCCGTGGATGAGCGAATGGCTCGCACAGCATGGGCACAGCATCGGGTCCGTCGAGTCGTGGGCGGTGCATCCCGGCGGACCGCGCATTCTGCAGGCGGTGGAAGAAGCGCTGACGCTCCCGCGGGACGCCACACGCAATTCGCATGAAATCCTGGCGGCCTACGGCAACATGTCGTCGCCGACGGTGCTGTTCATCCTCGACCGGATGCGCCGCTCCGATGCGCCGCGGCCTTGCGTGGCGCTGGGCTTTGGTCCGGGGCTGGTGGCCGAAGCCGCGCTGTTTGAGTGATTGCTGCTCAGCGAGACGCCGGCCGTGCGGGTGTTCTGATTCGTCAGCGAATGACGGGGAGTCGGGAATGGAGTCTGATTTCGTCAACGAGCGCTCAGCGGTCGACCTCGTCATGCAGATGATGGCGATCCCCGGCAAGAGCGGTCAGGAAACCCGCATCGCGGAGTTCATTGTCGACCGACTGAAGCGGGCGGGCGTCGGCGACTTGGCGATCGCCTTCGACACGGCCCACAGGAAGAGCCCGATCGGCGGGGAGGTCGGCAATCTGATCGTCAAGCTGCCGGGGTCCGGTCCGCGTCGGCTGTTGATGGGGCATATCGACACCGTTCCGCTGTGCGTCGGCGCGCAGCCGGTGCGGAACGGCGAGTGGATCCGGTCGCGGGATCGGACGACGGCGCTGGGGGGCGACAATCGTGCGGGGGCGGCCGTCGTGCTGAACGCCGGGCTCACGCTGCTTGAGCGGGGCCTGCCGCATCCGCCGCTGACGTTGTTTTTTCCGGTGCAGGAAGAGGTCGGGCTGATCGGGGCGCGTAACGTCTCCACCGGGAAGCTCGGGAAGCCGAAGCTGTGCTTCAACTGGGACGGCGGAGCGCCGCATGCCGCCGTGATTGGAGCAACGGGAGACGATCACCTCGACATCACCATCAGCGGGCTGGCCAGCCATGCCGGAGCCCATCCGGAGGACGGCATCAGCGCGATCGCGATCGCGGGGCGCGCCATCGCCGATCTGACCGACAACGGCTGGCATGGCCTGGTCGCGAAGGGGCGAAACCGGGGGACCAGCAACATCGGGTTCATCGGCGGAGGGGAGGCGACGAACGTCGTCACGAACCGCGTGACGCTCCGAGCCGAGGCCCGCAGCCACGATGCGAAGTTTCGGGCCCGCATCGTCAAGGAATACCAGCAGGCGTTTGCCCGCGCGGCGAAGTCTCTCAGCAATCCTGCCGGCGCGCGCGGCTCCGTGGAGATCAACGTCCGGGACAAGTATGAGTCGTTCCGGCTGGAGGAATCCGAACCCTGCGTGCAGGCGGCGCTGGCGGCGGTCCGCGGCGCGGGAATCGAGCCGGAGACGCGGATTATCAACGGCGGCCTCGACGCCAACTGGCTGACGGCCCACGGACTGCCCACCGTGACCCTCGGCTGCGGCCAGGCGGGGATCCACACCGTCGAGGAACAGCTCCACATCCCCAGCTTCCTCACGGCCTGCCGCATCGGCCTGACGCTGGCGACGGCGACGGAAGCTGCGGGCTGAACGGCCTGCTCAGTTCATCGTGAGCAGGTTGCGGATCAGCATGATGGCGGCGGGACCGACGAGCACGACGAAAATGCCGGGGAAAATGAAGAGCACCAGCGGGAAGATCATCTTCACCGCGGTCTGAGCGGCCTTTTCTTCCGCCAGTTGGCTGCGCTTGATGCGCATGCTGTCTGACTGCACGCGCAGGGCCTGTGCGACCGACGAGCCGAAGCGGTCGGCCTGGATGAGAATGGCGACCAGGGCCTTCATGTCGTCAACTCCGGTGCGGACGCCCAGGTCGTGCAGCACTTCGCGGCGGGGGCGGCCCATCTGGAGTTGCAGATTCGCGAGATTCATCTCCTGGCAGACGTCGGGGGCGGCGTCGGCCAGTTCTTCGGCGACGCGGCGCATCGCGGCATCCAGTCCCAGCCCGGCTTCCACGCAGACGACGAGCAGGTCGAGGGCATCCGGCAGAGACAGAAAGATGCGGTCGCGCCGCTGTTTTCGAAGGATGCGGACGATGATCTCCGGCAGGTAGCAACCAATCGCGCCGCCGATCACCAGGGATGCCGTGCCGCCGAACGTCATGCCGTACTTGAAGGCGCCATAGCCTCCGCCGAGGATGATTCCCGCGCCCAGGCAGACCAGCTTGATGGCGAGGAAGAAGGTGGGCGCGTTGGGCGAGTTGAAGCCTGCGTTGGCCAGCCTGACCTTGAGCGCGTTCTCTTCCAGTTCGGTTTTGGGCTGCAGCACCTTGGAGAGCGCGGGGGCCGCCCGCTTGAGGACGCTCCCCATCGAGCCGTCGGCGCCACCGCCGTTCTGGGCCCGTTTGGACGGGTCCTTCAGTTCATCGAGCCGCTCGCTGGCGCGGTTTTCCTTGTTGGCGAACATCCCCAGCAGCGCCCACGCGGCGAACGTGATGCCGAAGAACACCGCAATCGGAACGAGGTATGTGAATTCCATGGCAGAACCGGTTGTCGGTTGTTGGTCGTCAGTCGTCGGTGTGAATCAAGAGCCAGGGGGCAGCAAGGCTCAACGTTGGTTGCACCACTCACCACTCACTGCACCAGGCATCTTGCTCACACCTTGATGGCGATAATCTTCTTGATGGCGACGGCGCCCAGAACCTGCAGGACGGCCGCGACGGCGACCATTTTGCGACCGAGCTCGTCAGTGAAGAGGAGCATCACGTACTCGGCATTGAGGTGCCACACGGCGAAGAACAGACCGATGGGCAAGGCCATGAGGACGATGCCGCTGATGCGGCCTTCGCCGGTGAGGGCCTGCACCTGTCCGAGGATTTTGAACCGCTCGCGGATGATGTGCCCGATTTTGTCGAGGATTTCGGCCAAGTCGCCGCCGGCCTGACGCTGGATCGCGACCGCGGTAACAAAGAACTTGAAGTCCATGTTGGGGACGCGCTTGTACATGTTCTTCAGCGCCAATTCGAGCGGCACACCGAGGTTCTGTTCCTCGTACGTCATGCCGAATTCCTTGGCGATCGGGTCCGGCATTTCGGTGACGACCAGGTTCAACCCGGACGCGAGGCTGTGTCCCGACCGGAGGGCGCGGGCGACGAGTTCCATGGCATCGGGCAGCTGCTGGGCGAACTTCTTGAAGCGCCGCCGGCGTCGCCAGAACATCCACATCAGCGGCAGGCTCCCGGTCATCAGCCCGGCGACCGGCAGCAACGGCAACGGAGAGCGCGCGACAAACGCAATGCCGACTCCCGCAGCCGCGGTCGCCGCGGAGAGCAGGCAGAACGCCTCGGGTTTGATTGGCGAGTCCGCCTGGACGAACAGGAGCTTCAGGTTCTCGAATCGCTCGAAGACTTTCTGAGCGACGCCGGTCAGGCCCTGCAGCCCCTCCTTGAGGAGGGCGTCCCGCGACACGGCCTGATCCTTGGCGGCCTTCTTGCCGGCGAGCACGTCGAGGCGATCTTCGACCGCCCCCCCTTCCTTATCACGGAACAGCATGGCCAGAGCGGCCACCATTCCGGTGACGCCGACGAAGGCCGCAATGGAGATGAGTGTAGGATTCATGGCTTGGGAGCGCGGCTCGACTGGCCACGGCTGAACGGGGGATTTGACCTCTGGCTTCCTGCGTCCGAATCGCTGCTCTTACTGCCCCATGCGCCGGGCGCCGAACAGGTTGGCCGGCAGTCGTACGCCGGCTGATTCCAGGCGGTTCATGAACGAGGGACGCACGCCGGTCGACTCAAAGTGCCCGAACGCGCGGCCTTCCTCGTCGATGCCGTCCTGCTTGAACAGGAAAATGTCCTGCATAATGATCGTGTCCTGCTCCATGTTGAGCACCTCTGTGATATGCGTGACCTTACGCGGTCCTCCCTGCAGGCGGCTGGCCTGGATGATCATGTCTACGGCGGACGAGAGCTGATGGCGGATCGCCTTCAGCGGCAGCTCAGCGCCACCCATCGTCACCATCGTTTCGATACGGGAGACGGCGTCGCGCGGATTGTTGGCGTGCACCGTGGTCATCGAGCCTTCGTGGCCGGTGTTCATCGCCTGGAGCATGTCGAGCGTTTCGGCGCCGCGGCACTCGCCGATGATGATCCGGT
>JBGTSJ010000041.1:0-27912 GCA_041940305.1 Planctomycetaceae bacterium | reverse complement strand
GCCAACTTCCTCGACGTCGGCCGCGGCGCCAACGTCCAGCAGGTCACCGAGGCCTTCCGCATCATCCTCGCCGACGAAAACGTGAAAGCGATCCTGATCAACATCTTCGGCGGCATCATGAAGTGCGACACCATCGTCGAAGCGCTCCTCACCGCGTACGACACCGTCGGCATCACACTCCCGCTCGTCGTCCGGCTCGAAGGCACGAACGTTGAGAAAGCCCGCACCATGCTGAAAGACAGCGGCAAACAGATCATCGCCGCCACGGACCTGACCGACGCCGCGAAGAAAGTGGTCGCGACGCTCGGAGCATGAAGCTGTTTCGTTTGTATTCACCGCAGTTCGGCTGACCCTGCCCTCTGACCTCTGCCTCTGACATGTCCATCCTCGTCTCCCCCTCCACGCGCATCATCACTCAGGGCATCACCGGCAAGGTGGGGCTGTTTCATGCACAGAAGTGCCGCGAGTACTCGCGCGATGAATGCGGCCGATCGGAGGACGTGTTCGTCGGCGGTGTAACTCCCGGCAAAGGGGGTGAAACCGTGGACGGCTTCCCCGTGTTTGACTCCGTGCACGAAGCCGTCGAGAAGACCGGCGCCAACACGTCGATGATCTTCGTCCCGCCGCCATTCTGTGCCGACGCCATTCTCGAAGCCGCTGACGCCGGCTGCGAGCTGATCGTCGCGATCACCGAGGGGGTCCCCGTCCTTGATATGGCGAAGGTGATGAACATCCTCGTCGACAACCCGCAGACGCGGCTGATCGGCCCTAACTGCCCGGGCATCATCACTCCGGGCGTCGCCAAGATCGGCATCATGCCCGGTTACATTCACAAGCCGGGCAACGTGGGCCTGATTTCCAAGAGCGGCACGCTCACCTATGAAGCCGTCTGGCAACTCTCGAATGTCGGTCTCGGGCAGTCCACCGCGATCGGCATCGGCGGCGATCCGATCATCGGCACGACTTACATCGACCTGCTGCAACTGTTCCAGGACGATCCCGGCACCGACGCCATCCTGCTGATCGGCGAGATCGGCGGCAACGCCGAGATCCTGGCGGCCGACTTCATTAAGCAGCACGTCACCAAGCCGGTCGCCGCGTTCATCGCCGGCAAGACGGCCCCTCCCGGCAAACGGATGGGACACGCCGGCGCCATCATCTCCGGGGGAAGCGGTACGGCTGCCGAGAAGGTCGCGGCGCTCGAAGCCGTCGGCGTCGAAGTCGCCGACAGCCCCGCCGACATGGGGGCTGCCGTGCAGCGCGCGATTGCCAGGCGGAAGTAGCTGCTGTCGGGCGGAATGCGACTGTCACGGCCAATTCAATGGATCGCGCCCAGGCGCAGAGACGCCCAGTTCAGTTCTGCTGCGCGGATCTTCGAGTGCAGGTCTTTGCGAGTCTGCGCCTTGGCGCGCATTCACTTTCTTCGCCGAAGTTGGCCAGCTCTACCGGACGTGCGTGTAGCTCGATGCCAGCCGGTCCAGCGGAACTCCACAATGGGCGAAGGCGATGTAACGCCAGTTGCGCAGCGTCTGCCGCACGATCCCCTGCGACTGCCAGCGCCTGGGGCTGACCTGCAGCCTGGCGTGAAGCAGTGTCAGGCGGCCTTTGCGCTTCAGACGCTTCATGAAGTACAGGTCTTCCATCAGGGGCACATCCGGAAACCCGCCCAATTCCTCGAAGACGCTGCGTCGCACGAAGATCCCCTGATCTCCATATGCCCAGCCCAGCATGCGTACGCGCCACGCGTTGCCGGTCTCCAGCAGGCGGTAGCCGAGGCCGTCCCCAGCGATCGCCTGCCGGAAGCAACCTCCCACGCAGCGGTCGTCGTCGAGCGCTGCAGAGATGGCCGAGAGTCCGTCGAGCGGCAACCGGCAATCGGCGTGCAGAAACGACAGGACGTCTCCGGTCGCCGCAGCCGCGCCGGCATTCTGCTGCCTCGCTCTGCCGGAGGGGGACAAGATGACCTGATCGGCAGCGTCCGCCGCGGCGAGGGTCCGGTCGGTGCTTCCCCCGTCGACGACGATGATCTCGCTCGCTCCGGCTTCCCGCGTACGGCGGATGGCGTCGGCCATCTGCGTGCCTTCATTCAGAGCGGGAATGATGACGGAGATTCGCATGGACCCACTGTAGAGCCGCGGCGCGCGATCTCCCAGCGGAGCGCTGCCCGCGGGCCTGGGGCGAAATCTCCGCAGTCGCGATGGGCGGCGGTTCGCAGATTGTCGGCCACTTCCGCCGCTGGTAAAATCGGGCACGACAGGGATCGGTAACATTGATGTCAATGACCGGCCAGACGCAAACTCATTCCCGGATGTCGGGACGTCCCCTCGCGGGGAGTCGCACCCATGGCGCAATCGTCGACAGTTCGACGTGACAGCGCGGCGAGCGCCGCGGCGCTGGAGGTGCACCTGTTGGGCCTGCTGGATTTCGACGCCGCACTGGCGTTGCAGGAGCGGCTGGTCTTTGAGGTTTCCGGCCGCGAAGATGCTCAAGGGGTGCTGCTCCTCTGCGAGCATCCCCCGGTGATCACGCTCGGCCGAGAGGCGAGCATCGCCGACGTCCTGGCCGATGAAGCCGACCTAAAGTCGATCGGCATCGATGTCCGATGGATCACGCGCGGCGGCGGCACGTTCGTGCATGCGCCCGGCCAGCTTGCCGTCTATCCGGTGCTGCCGCTGGATCGGCTGGGAGTCGGCCTGCACGAGTATCGCCGGCGGTTTGAAAACGCCCTGATCGCCGTCTGCCGCGACCTTCGCGTCCCGGCGCGCAGCCGTCCGGATGAACCGGGGCTGTGGAGCCGCGCGGGGCAGATTGCCTATTTCGGAGCGTCCGTATCGTCGTGGGTGTCATCGCACGGGATGCACCTGAATGTGAATCCCGAGCCGAGCCTGCTCCAGCTGATCCGCACGAATTCGTCTGGCGAGCGTTCGACGTCGCTGCAGGCTCAGCGAGTCCGCCGAGCTTCCATGTCGGCCGTTCGTGAAAGCGCGATCCGCCACATCGTCGAGCAGTTCGGCTATGAGCGGCACCACGTCTACACTGGCCATCCGTTGCTTAAGCGGACAACCCGCAAGGTGCTGCTGCATGTTTGATCTGCCGATCGTCAGCGATGCGGGAACGGCCCTGGCCGACCGGAGCGAAAGCAGCCGCGGCGATGCACCGCGCGCCGCGGTGCGCCGCCTGCCGAAGTGGCTGAAGCGTCCGCTCCCCTCGGCCGAGATGGGCTTCACGCGCGGCGTGATTGACGACCTGCGGCTGGAGACTGTCTGCGAGAGCGCCAAGTGCCCCAACCGCACGGAATGCTGGTCGCAGCGGACGGCGACATTCATGATCCTGGGCAACGTCTGCACCCGCCCCTGCGGGTTCTGTTCGGTTCCCAAAGGCAAGACCGAGCCGCTCGAAGCGGATGAGCCCGATCGTGTGGCTGAAGCGGCCGCGCGGCTGGGACTGGCGCACGTCGTCATCACCTGTGTGACCCGTGATGACCTGCCGGACGGCGGAGCCGAGCACTTCTATCGCTGCGTGCTGGCCGTCCGCGAGAAAACCGGCGCGGCGGTGGAAGTGCTCACGTCCGACTTCCGCGGCAACCGCTCGGCCGTGTCGCGCGTTGTCGCAGCCCGTCCCGACGTGTTCAATCACAACACGGAGACGGTTCCGCGCCTGTACGACCGCGTCCGCCGCAACGCCGAGTACCAGCGCACGCTGGACCTCCTCGCGCAGGTGAAAGACGAAGCGCCGGAGATCCCGACGAAGAGCGGACTGATGCTGGGTCTGGGCGAAACGCAGGAAGAGGTTCTCGACGTCGCCGCTGACCTGCGCCGTATCGGCGTGGACATGCTGACGATCGGGCAGTATTTGCAGCCGACACCGCAGCACCTGCCGGTGGAGCGGTATGTGCCTCCGGAGGAGTTTGAGGAGATCGGCGAGCACTGCCGCCGCCTGGGTTATTCGCTGGTCGCCAGTGGACCATTTGTGCGGTCGAGCTATCACGCAGGAGAGATGGCCCGTGTCCTCGGCCGCGAATGAACCGCAGCGGGCCGCCATCAAGGTTCCGACCCTCGGGGCCGGTCACGCGCCGTTGCTGCTGGTGCAGTGGCTGGTCGATCTCCACGCACATGTGCTCGCGGGTGATCGCATCGCCGAAGTGCTGACAGCCGGAGTCGTTTTTCAAGTCCCGGCGCCCCGGGCGGGCACTCTCACCGCCGTAGAAAAGGGCATGCGGACCACAGTCTACGAGGGCGAAACGATCGGCTGGATCGCACCGGAAGCCCCGTCGTCCCCATAACTCATTGGCCGTCCGAGACTTATTGACGGCACACCGCTCCAGGCCGTCACTTGATGAATTGCGGACATTCGCCCGGATTTTGGCAGAACCTTTCGGTGGCTGAAACGTTCATAACAGCGCCGGAGGTTGGATTCCCCGCGATCGAGGAGCTGTCGGAGTGAACTAAAGAGCGGCCACGGAAGAATGACTGCCGAGTGGTTGTGAGGACGAGCCGCCGCCGTCCGTGACCATCGCCCATTCCACGCCGCGCCCCATTCCGTCAGGCGTTCTGCGCCGTGCATGCGCTTCAGGCGTGCTATCTGCCCCGCTCTCCGTACGCGCCTAGCCCAGGAACTCTCATGTCCATCGTCTTCGCATATTTTGACCCCGGCGCCGGCAGCCTGCTGATGCAGGCCCTCGTTGGGGGGGCGGCCGGCCTGCTCGTATTCGGCAGGTATCTCTGGGAAACGTATGTCCGCGGCTCCGCCGAACGCCGACGATCAAACGTGTGACCGCCTCCGAGAATCCTCAGGCTGCTGAGTTCGACCCGGGATCTTTCCGGGACCGCAGTGGACGCGTCTTCTATCGGGACGGTGGCGTCTATCGAACGCTCGACGAGCAGGCCGCGTGCGAATGGCGGCACGCCGAACAGACGCACTTCGTGCGCGCCTTCATGCAGCAGGGACGCATCATCCGCACTCAGTGCGCCACGGAGCGGCCCCCAGAGGAGGACTGCTCAGCCTGGCGGATGGTCCTGGAGCATCAGCGCGTTCCGTTCGTCTCCTATCCCTACGAATGGTCCTTCAGCATGCTTCGCGACGCGGCGCGACTGCATCTGGACCTGCTGCAGGCCGCTCTCGACGAAAACTCCATACTCAAGGACGCCACCCCCTTCAACGTACAGTTCGTGAATGCGAATCCCGTGTTCATCGACATCCCCTCCATTGTCAGGCTCAATCCCGGCGATGTCTGGCCGGGCTACCGCCAGTTCTGCCAGCTCCTGCTTTATCCCCTCATGCTGCAGAGCTACCGCGGCATCGATTTCCAGCCCGCGCTCCGCGGACGGCTGGATGGAATCGAACCCGAGACGATGCTCCGTCATCTGTCCCTGAGGGATCGGGTCCGGCGCGGCGTTTTCTCGCATGTGTACCTCCATGCCCGACTGCAGCAGCGGTTCGGTCAATCCGCCGGGGATACACGCAGCCAGCTGAAATCGCACGGCTTCGGCACGGAACTGATCCGCGCGAACATTCGGGCGCTGCGGTGCATTGTCGAAGGGATGTCCTGGCGCAACAAAGCATCCCGCTGGTCGGAGTACAATTCCGTCTGCCCCCACGTGCAGGTTGACGCCGCGGCGAAGGAGACCTTCGTTCGCGACGTCGCGAGCGCGCGGCATTGGAGTCTCGCCTGGGACCTGGGATGCAACACCGGCCGCTATGCCAGAATCGTCGCCGAGCATGCCGACTGCGTTGTAGCAATGGACGGTGATCATCGCACGATCGAGACACTTTATCTCGCGCTGCAGAGGGAACAAACCGGCCGCATCCTGCCGCTCATCGTGGACCTTGCCGATCCCTCGCCTGGCCGCGGATGGCGCGGCCGTGAGCGACTCGATCTGGTGGCTCGCGGCCGACCGCAACTGACGCTCTGCCTGGCGGTGTTGCATCATCTGGTCATCGGACGCAACCTTCCGCTGACCGACGTTATCGACTGGCTCGCCGAACTCGGGACCGAGGTCGTCCTGGAGTTCGTTTCCCGCAACGATGCGCAGGTGCAGGCGCTGCTGCGGAATCGTCCCGACCAGCACGCCGACTACACGCTGGAGCGCTGCCGTCAACTGCTCTCAGCCCGCTTCGACGTCTGCCGCAGCGAGCCCCTTCCAAGCGGCACACGAACTCTCCTGCACGCCAGGCCCCGCGTGACCCAGAACGGACGATGAACCGACGGCCCCCCCAACTCGAACCGGCCGTCACGGCCATCCCCGGGCCGCTCGCCTCGCCCCCTTTTCAGCAGCCCCGCACCTCTTCGATCTTGCCCCGGCAGCGGTTTATCACCCTGCTCGCACTGCACGCCGTCGCCGTAACGCAGCCGCTCTTCGTCCGCTTGTCCGGGCAGACGCCCTTTCTGCTGGATACGAGCACGACCCCCGTGCGGCTCCTCCTGCTCACGCTCGCTCTCTATCTGCTCTTGCCGGCGATGATGTGGGTGCTTGTTGAATTGATCACACGGCTGGCACCACCCTGGGGACGCGTCCTGCAACTGCTGTTTGTTGCCAGCCTGGCGGGCCTGCTGTTCTTGCAGTTCGGTGAGCGACTGGCGCTCCACCTCGAACTGGCCCACTTCGGGATCGGCGGGCTGTTTGCCGTGTCCCTCGCCTGCGCTGGGGCTGCAGCCGCGGTCCGCTGGCACGATCGTCCCCAGATGCAGACGCTGTTACTGATCGCCGCTTGCGGCTCCCTGCTTTTTCCTGTTCAGTTCCTGCGGAGCGGCGCAGCGGTCACCGTGCTCATCCCTGATGCCCGCCCGACGCCCGCGGAAGTCCTCCGTCCCGCGCCGGTCGTCGTCGTGATCTTCGACGAGTTCTCGGGAATGTCGCTGCTGAACGAGCAGGCAGACATCGATGCCGCGCGCTATCCCAACTTCGCCCGGCTGGCCCGTTCCGCCACCTGGTACCGCAATGCCACCACCGTGCATTCCCGCACCAATTACGCCGTGCCTGCCATCCTCACCGGTCGGCTGCCTCTGGCGGATCGCGAGATGACGCTGGCCGAATCGCCCCAGAATCTCTTCACTCTGCTGCACGAGGCGGACTTCGCGACAGCGGCCTTTGAGCCGGTGAGCCGACTCTGTCCCGATGCAGTCGGTGAAGGCCGCGACGCCGTCCCGCTGACCGTCTGGACCACAGTCGTCGCCGATACCCTCTGGCGGGTCTATCTCCACGCAGTCATCCCTCGCGATTTTCCGGCGACTCCGCCCGCCATCCCCCTCGTCTGGTACGGCGATCTGCGAAGCTCCCAGTTGAACCTGGTTTCCCGCACGGGAATCAGTCGAGATGCATCACAGCCCGATGGACAGCTCGATCAGTTTCTGGCCACGCTCCCCCGCCCCGGCGAGCGCCGACTGTGCGTGCTGCATGCCATGATGCCGCACTGCCCCTGGAGGTTCCTGCCGTCCGGCGAGGCATACGTCCAGAACACGGATGTGCCGACAGCGGCATGCGGGGGACTCGGACCGCTTAACGAGGACTGGTCCGATGACCCGCTGCTCATCAGCCAGGCCTGGCAGAGGTATCTGCTGCAGGTCGGCGACGTGGACCGGCGGCTGGGGCTGATCATCGATCAGCTGGAAGCCAACGGGGTGCTCGACGATTGCCTGCTCGTGGTCACCGGCGATCATGGCGTGTCGTTTCGTCCTGGACACTCCCGGCGTGTCCCCGACGGCGGAAATCTCAATGACGTCCTGTCAGTCCCATTGTTCATCAAGCTGCCGGGGCAGCAGTCCGGTCAGGTGAGCGATCGCAACGTCGAGAGCATCGACCTCTTCCCCACGATCGCCGACGCTTTGGGAACGGCACTGCAGCATCCCGTCGATGGAGATTCGCTGCTCGACGAGACTATTCCCCCCCGCCCACGAAAAACGATCCAGTTCGAAGGTGGCAGCACCGTCGTGGCCGCAGAGTTCCCGCAGCGCTACGAGGCCGTCGACCGCATGCTGTCACTCTTCGGCAGCGGCACGGACGACCGCCTGCGAGATCCGCTCGGCCCGAATCCCGAGTTGATTGGACGCCGCATTGACGAGTTTCCCTTGCTCGAGCCGGGCGACGACAGCGTGCACGTCAGCGGTACACCCCCGAACCTGGCTGGATGCGGCGCGTGCTATCTCGAAGTGCAGGTCTCCGCCCATTCCCCGACCTCTGAGTCGGAGACGTTCGCCGTCGTCATGGAGGGACTCATCCTCGGCGTCGTACAAACCTCCACGGACCCCAACATGTCGGGCGCCGGCTGTTGCCTCCTTATCGATCCCGCGCTCCCCGCTCATCGCGGTTCGGTGCAGCTCTATCGCATACTCCCGCAGAAAGGCGTGGTCGCACTCCAATCGTGCAAGACCATAGAGCGGCACTACGGCACCTGAGCTTTCAACGTCTTCGCCGCCGCAAACCCTCGCGACGAGGCCCCGTGCACGCTGCTGCCGGCCGTTTCTCTGCCGAGACCGCGCGTCTCACCGCGAGTTCGAATCGGTTAGGACCTGCTCGGAATTATGCTGCAGCGGCGGCAGTTCATGTAGCACGGATATTGACGCGGCTACCGGATACATGACAGAGTTGACGTCAACACCGGCCGCCGGACGCGCATTCGGCACTCTGCCACTTTTGCCGACAGTCAACGGACGTCCCCGGCCGATCTCCCTCCTGTATGCTGACTCCCGGGGGGTCTCAATGCCGCGCCACGCACGCCGTAGGGCTTTCACTCTGATAGAGCTGCTGGTCGTGATTGCGATCATCGGCGTGCTGGTCTCGCTGCTGCTGCCGGCCGTCCAGCAGGCCCGGGAGGCGGCTCGCCGCACGCAGTGCAAGAACCAGCTGCGGCAGTTCGGGCTGGCGATGCATAACTACGTCTCCACCACCACGTTGTTTCCGCCGAGCGCCTGCATCAACCTGTCCCCGGGAGCGCCGGACAGCAACTCCTGGTCGATTCACGCGCTCCTGCTGCCGTACCTGGATCAGGCGAACGTCTACAACCGCATCGATCTCGGCACGGACTGGTCCAGTCAGTTCGTGCTCGACGGGCTCAAAGTGCCGATCTTTGTCTGTCCGAGCGATCCGAACGGGGATCGCATTCGCACGCCGACGGGAAACCGTCCGCGGCACTATCCCTCCACATACGGCTTCTGCCACGGAACGTGGTTCGTATTTGATCCCGCCACTGGAGCCACGGGGGACGGGGCGTTTCACCCCAATTCGAAGTTCGGCTACAACGCCATCACTGACGGCACATCGAATACGTTGATGGCGGCCGAAGTGAAGGCCTGGACTCCCACGCGCCGCACCGGCGGGCCAACGCCGACGACGGTGCCGAACTCCGTCGCCGAAGTTGAAGCCCTGATGACGCAGGGGACAGTGTTTCGCGACAACGGGCATACAGAGTGGTTCGACGGGATCACGCACCACGCCGGATTCTCCACGACGCTCCCGCCGAACTCGTCCCCGAAGTGCACCGACGGAGTGAGCATCCTGGAGGAATGCAATTACAACTCGTGGCAGGAGGGGATCGGCGGACCGACAGGCATGCCGACGTACTCAGCCACGACGGCGCGCAGCTATCACGAGGGAATGGTGCACGTCTCGCTGATGGACGGGTCCGTGCGGTCCGTGAGCGAGAACATCAACTTCGCCACCTGGCGGGCGCTGGGCACGCGATCCGGGCAGGAAACAGTCGGCGAATTCTGAGACGACGGGGAGCGCGTTGGGCCGACCCTCCACTTCTGAATCAATCACCTGGGCGGTTACGCTCATCGCCAGTGGCCGCCGGCTGGATGGCACCGGTTGTGCCGTCTACCTGGATCATGTCGCCGACCTGAAACAGTTGCCGGGCCGACTCGCAGACCACGGCCGGGATGCCCAATTGCCGTGCCAGCAGGGCGACATGCGACAGTGCGCCGCCGCGCTCCACGATGATCGCGGCTGCATCGGTCAGAAACGGCATCCAGCCGGGAGGGATTGCTTCGGCCACAAGAACGCTCCCCGCTGGCGCGAGGTCGGGGGATGACGCATCAATCGTCCAGACAGGTCCGACTCCGGCGCCCGCGGACAGTGGCGTCGCCTGGACAGTCGCTGCACTCACCGACGCGCTATTCTCCTCGATGAGATGCAGACAGATGTCATCCACATCGAACTCCAGTACCGGAGGCATGTGCAACGACAGAGCCGCCCGGCGCTGTGTTCGTCGATCTTCAATCAGCGGGCGCAGCGAAGCCGCCGTCCACGATCGCTGCAGCTCCTCCAGTTCCAGGTAGAAAACGCCGTCCCCCAGACCGCTACGGCGACCGATGGCGAGCAGCACGTCCCGCAGGAGTTCGTAAGCGCGCAGGAACTCATCCTTGCCGGTGGCTCGGCAGGAGAGCAACCGCCGGGTGCGCTCGATCTCCGGAACCAGCCCGGCCAACCGGGCTCGCGAGTCTCGGTCTGACACCACCTCGTGCAGCATTGCCGCAGCATCCACAGCGAATTCCGGTTGGCCGACCATCGGATGCGAACGCGGCCGGGACGCAGTTCGCATCAGCGCTGCCGGTTGCTCTCTCCAGCGCGGCGACGAAAGTTCCATTTCATCGGGACCGCGATGCCCCAATTCGGCGAGCAACTCGTCCTCACTCGCCTGAGCGGTCGCGAACCGGTCCATTATTGAGTGCTGCCGGCGGGCAGGTGGATCGTCAACGGCGCTGAGCAATCGGTCCGACGCGGCCTTGCCTTCCGAATTCCCCAGCACTCGGCACAGCCGGCGCTCCACGCGTGACCAGACCAGCGTGCCCAGCATGCCCGGCAGGAGGCTCTCCGGCGCCACTTCGTCGAACACCCAGCGGCGGCGGCGCTCGAACAACGTCAGCAATTCGTCCTGCGAAAGCCGCTCCAGGTTGACGGCTCGTTCCTCAATCACGCGCGTGCGCAGTCGCGCGACGGCGTCGGCGAACCGCTGCTCGGCCCTCTCGATCATCCCCCGCCGTTTCCAGGCCGCACGCGAGAGTGTCCACACCACCAGCGGCCAGCGCAGCAGAAACCATTGATCGAGCCGTTCGAGATCGAACTGCGTGGGAGGGGCGTCGATCGCGCCGGGCCGGCCGCGGAGAAGTTCGCGGTCGTACAGGAGCGGGTAACCGGCGCAGAGCATCTCCGGCAGTCGGTCCGGGTCGGCGTAGATGCGTCCCCCGATGAGTTCCAGGAAACCCTCCCGTCGGACGGTCCGCGACGGCCGGTAGCCGAGCCAGCGATAAATCCTGCCGAAGCCTCCGTCGCCGCTCATGAAGTCGCGCCACAATTGCCATGTGAGCGGGGTGGGCGCCGGCAAAGTCTCCGACAGGTTGTGCCGCACCCACCAGCGGCGACCAATCCGTGCCAGGTGGCCGAGCCGTTGCACTTCGGCCCGGCGAACGTCTTCTGTCGACAGTCGCAATGGCGGTGCGATTCGCCGCGCCTGGAAGTAGACGACTTGCTCCTGTGCATACCCGAACTCGACGTCGACGGGGCCGCCGAACTGCCGCTCAATCAGTTCGGCCTGCTCGCATAGTTGGGGCAGTCCACGCTCGACGAACCTGTTCATCGACGGCCGCTGCAGCAAGTCGTCGCCGGGGTCCACAACGGTGCCTGCCGTGCCTCGTTCAACAACCCACGCGCAAGGTGTCACGTCTCCCCCGACCAACGGTGTCCCCGCTCCTTCGATCGCCTCGATGCGCATCGTCGAAGTCCCGACGGCGTGCGGATCGGCGGAGAACAGCACGCCTGAGACTTCCGCTGCGAACATCGCCTGAACTGTGACCGCCGTACCATCCACCGTGAACCAGCCATGCTGTTGCCGGTATCTCTGTGCGGGGGGCGCATCCCATGAGTCGAAAACCTGGGTGATCGCCTCTGCCAGTCCGTCCCGCGGCACGTCCAGGATGGTCCGCATCAGTCCAGGCATGGAGCCCGCCGCCCCGCTGCGCACGGCGAACCGTTCATCTGCCGCGAACTGTTTCAGGACTTCTCCCAACTGCTCCTGAAGACCAGGCGGCCAGGTTCGTTCATGCTCCTGATACCAGCGGCAGGCTGCGGTCGAGATCGTGAACCACTTCGGCGCCGGCAGTCCGGCTGCCGCCAGGCGTCGCAACGACAGCCCTTTGCTCCCGAGTATCTCCTGCTGCAGCGGCTCATCGTCGGGAAGCGGCATCTCCGGACGATAGATCCAGCGTGTCCGGTCCTCCTCCGTGGCAGATTCGGGACCGGTGAGGACGGCCGGGCTTGCGGACTCCATGGTCATTCGGCCTCGCCAATGCACAGGAATCCCGCCGACGGCGTACCGACATAGACGCGACCTCGAATAACCACGGGAGAACTCACATAGCGCCCCGGCGGGCCAAGGCGAACGCTCGCGCTCGGTTGCAGGTCCTCGCGGTCGAGCACCGTCAAGAGGCCATCCGTAGAGACGCAGTACACATGGTCTTTCGTCACCGCGGGGGCGGAGAGAACTCGCGAGTTCGCGCGCCAACGGTCGCGCTCGGTCCCATCCTCCCTCAGGCAAATGATGTCCCCGTTGACCGTGCTGAACAGGATCTCGTAGCGATCCGCGACAACGGCCGCCAGGACGGCGGCGTCGGTGGGAAACTGCCAGATTTCATTCAGCGATTCCAGATCGAGGCAACACACTGCGCCGGGCGATGAATCCTCGTGCACGTAGTCGGCCCGGCCCAGACCCACATACAGCCGCCCCGCAGCGATCGCCGGCGGACTGAACACCGGCCACGACATCGAAACGCGCCGGATCTCGGTTCCCGACTCCGCATCCAGTATGCAGACGGCATTGCCCCTGTTGCCGAGTCCCACGTAGACCCGCCCCTGATGCACGGCCAACGCCGTCTCAGCGTCCGGAAAGTCGACGCTGGGCGCGTGCCAGACTTCCCTCAGCATGCGTGCCGCGCGATCAACGAACAGGCAATACACACCGTCATCGCCGGCATTCACGTACAGACGCCCACCGTCGATCACCGGCGTGCATTCCACGTGACTGCTGGTCTCGAAGACCAGAGGCTGCTGCCAGAACTGCGGCGAACGCAGATCGAAGCAGAATACACGCCCGTTCGTCGTGTAATGCAGACCTTCTCCGAAGACCAGCAGACCTTCGGCAATTACGGGGGACGAGAACGACGCGCGGTAGTCAGTGGGCGACGGGAGAGGCAGCGGCCGGCCGGAATCCGCCTCCCACGCGAACAGCCGGGCGGAATCCCCCTCAAACCCCGCGGCGACGACATGGTCGCCGGCGACGGCGGCCGTCGAGAGAAACTCGAAATCCCGACCTCCGCTCCATTGGATCGTCCCCCGCTTCGGTCCGGGTTCCGAGTCCGCATGGCCGCTGCGCCCTCGATCGCCGCGAAACATCGGCCAGGACACCGCTTCCCAGTCGGGGGGCTGCGTCGCGATCGGATCGGTCGAGCGCAGGAGCGCTGGCACCTGCACCGCGGCGGCGATGACGGCACCCCAGATCAGCAGGCCCCATTTCTGACGCCAGATCCCCCGCAGTAACTTGCGACCGGCCTGCTTGCGCAGTGCGAGCGCAGCCAGCAACATCGTCCCCAGGCTGGTGACCAACACCCAGATCAGCCCCACGGCTGCCGGCAGGATCGGCAGAACGAGCGGGATTGCGAGTCCCTCTGTGGCGGTGCTCGGCGGCATGCTTGCCCAACTCACGATCGGTTTTGGAGGGAATGAAACGCTGAATCATCGCGGCGACCGAAATCGCGAATCGCTCGTGGCTTCCGCGATAAAGTGTTTCCTCATCCGGCGTCGAAAAGTAAACTGTGGAGGGTCGTCTGCTCACGGGTCAACTCCATTTCACGCCGCTCCCCCGCGGGAGGTGCAGAATGCCGGCACGACGCGGCTTCACGATCATCGAACTGCTGGTCGCCATCGCCGTGATTGGCGTGCTGGTCGCTTTGCTGCTGCCGGCGGTGCAATCCGCGCGGGAGGGGGCCCGCCGCACCCAGTGCCGCAACAATCTCAAGCAGATGGGGCTGGCACTGCACAATTACCACGACACGCATGGCGTGTTCCCGCCGGGGTACTTGTTTAACGGCGTGCCGCTGCCTCCGCCGGACCCCCGCCGCCGCCGCTTCGGCGCCGATGAACAGTACATTGCAGACGCGGCCCCGCCCGCTCTTCAACTGCAGCCGAACGATCCCGGCTGGAGCTGGTTCTCGCTGATCCTGCCGTTTCTGGAGCAGGCCCCGCTGCATTCCAGCATCGACTTTAACATCTCCGTACGGAACCCCGGCAATCACGCGGTCCGGGTCGTCCCGCTCACAATGGCGACCTGCCCCAGCGATCATGGGGCGGGGGTGTACACCGTCCTCGATGAGTTCAACGATCCGCTGGGCGAGGCGCATACCATCAGCTACGCGGCCTGTTTCGGCACGTTTGGACTGATCAACACCGACCCCGACTACGGCAGCGGAATGTTTCAGCGCAACAGCCGTCACCGCATCGACGATGCAATCGACGGCACCAGCACGACCATCCTCATCGGCGAGCGGGCCGCGCTATTCACGAAGGCTCCCTGGGCCGGCGTGCTGACGACCGGCACCGTTCGCACCACGCCAGGGGCCCCGGTCTTCACGTCGATCGTCGAACTCGCCCCGGCCATGGCCCTGGCGCGGATGGGCAATCGTTCGATCAACAGCCCGTACAGCGAACCATACGACTTCTTCTCCGGGCACCCCGGCGCTGCATACTTTCTGTTCGCCGACGGTTCAGTGCGGCCGCTGGCGGAGTCGGTGGATCTGAGCATTCTGCACGCCCTCGGCACGCGGGACGCCAACGACATCAGCCAGCTGGAATAGTCCCCATGGATCGTTCCGGACAGCATGCGCGGTCTCGACTCCGATTGATCGCAGGACTGCTGCTGGCTGGCACTGCCGGCCTGTGCGACGGATGCAGTTCGGATCCGGCCGCTCCGGTGCTCAGCGATTCACCGGTCTACCAGAATTCCGCCGAGGGGTTCCGCTTCCTCGTTCCCGACGGCTGGACCCAGACCGCAAGTTCCGCGCTGCCGACCGGCGAGATCCAGGGGGAGGTCTTTCTTGTCCGCTATCGCGTCAAGTCGGAGGAAGACGGCGCGACGCTGCAGATCATCTGCATGCGGGACGGACCCTACATGAACCTGGAGCAGTACCACTCCGGCTCGTCGTTCCGCGTCAATCTGTGGACGGTGGTTGAGCCAAAAGCCCAGGTGGTGATCAACGACGTACTGGCCGATCGCATGCTGTACAAGGCCCGCGTGGACGGGAAGGAGATGTACAAGCACGTCACCTGCTTCCGGAAGAATGATCGTGTGTACTCGATCGTCGGCCTGTACTTCGCGGGGGACGACGACGCACTGCTGCAGATTGAACGGGCGGTGGACAGCGTCATCTGGGAATCCTGACCGTCACGCTCCCTCCGCGGCGCCGGCATCCTCCACTTCGGCCGGCAGCTCATCCGGCGCAATCGCTTCCAGCGCCTTGCGGGCCGCTTTCTGTACGCGCTCATCCGGATCTTCGAGCAGTCGCTTAATCTCCGGCACGGCCGCGCGGCTGGATTCTCCGAAGTCCCGCAGCGACTCCAGCGCATTCCTGCGGACGACCGGGCCGGAATCGGAAAGTGCAACGGTCAGCGCCGCCACGCCCTCCTCGCTCGCGGCGTCTCCCAGCATGCCGACGGCGCCGGCCGCCGCCTCACGCACCGCCGGACGCTCATCCGAGAGGGCCGCCAGCAGAACCGGCAGCGCCTCTGCGGCGTCCGGCCCGATCTGTCCCAGTGTCCACACCGCCTCACGCCGCAAATCCGCATCGACGCTGACGTCCCGAACCAGTTGCATCAACGGTTCGACGGCCGCGGAGGCTCCGCCCCGGTACTCTCCGAGCGCGGCGATGTAATGCGGTTGCGGTTCGGCCTCCAGTCGCGCCAGTAGCGCCGGCACGCCGCGCTCCGCCGGCACGCCGACCTGCGGCAATACAGCCGCACAGACCGCGCGCACATGCGGATCGGAATCAGTGAGTCCCGCCAGCAGAGCGCTCTCCGCTTCGATTCCGTCCGGCCCCATCTGCCCCAGAATCTCGGCGGCCGTCCAGCGCAAGTCCGGCTGGCCCTGACCCGTCTCTCCCTTGAGCAGCGCGATCAGTACCGGAACGCCGCGCGGCCCTCCCTGCCGAAACCGCTGAACTGCGGTCGCCCGTTCACCAGGTCCGACCCGCAACTGCACCGCCCAGTAGCGCGTCGGCCGATCCTCGAACAATTCTTCTCCGGCGAGCTTCCCCAGCAGGATCTGCGCCGGCTCCGCAAGTGCATAACCGGCGACGACCAACGCGATGAGCAGGAGGGCGGCGACGAGCCAGCGCCGCCGCGGGGAGCGCTGCGCGTCGTCGGTCGCAGTGCTCAAGGGGTCGGTGTCTGACATGTTTGTGCGGCCGACGCCAGCCGTCCACAGTCTGTTGCGGTTTGCGAATCGATCGAGACGTCTGAGAGTACCATGCGCACGCCGGTGATTCACCGTTGATGTTCCTTGCGGCTCCGCTCGCGGCGGGGGTACAACTGGCCGAGTGACCCGGCTCCCGAGGTCTTCGGACTACGGGCCACGCTGCTCGGTTCTCAACGGTTTGGATTGACGGCATGAGCGACGCACTCACGACACGGTTGTTTGATGAGTTGGAGCGGCTTCCGCTGATCGATCCGCATACGCACATCAACCCGCATGCCCCGGCCTCCACCACGCTGGCCGATATTCTGGGCTACCACTACTACACGGAACTTGCCCATTCCGCCGGACTGCCTCGCGAGCAGATTGAAGAGCCCGGACTCGACCCAAAAGAGAAGGTTGGCCGGCTCGTCACGCAGTTGGGGGACCTCAGCAACACGATCCAGGTGAACTGGCTGCTGGAAATGTGCCGCGAGTTCTTTGATTTCCAGGGAGACCGCATCACCGGGCAGAATTGGGAATCGCTTTACGACACGGCCCTGGCGAAGATGGCTCAGCCGGATTGGGAGGAACGGGTGCTCAGGCACAGCCGCCTTGAGCAGGTGTTCCTCACCAACGATTTTGACGATTCGCTGCAGGGCTTCGACACGAATCGGTATATCCCTTGTCTGCGGACCGACGATCTGGTGTTTCATCTGCGGCGGGACGATGTTCGTCAGAGACTCGGCCGCGGGACCGGAATCGACGTGGGGGACGCCGCGTCGCTGGTGCTGGCGATCAGCCGCTTGTTTCAGCACTTTAAGAACAAGGGGGCGCGGGCCTGCGCGATCTCGCTGCCGCCGTCCTTCACACCGACGAAGGTGGAGACATCGGCGGTCGATCCGCTGCTGCATCGGCTGGCGTCGAGCGGAGAGCTGACGGAAGCGGAGTTCGACGTCATCAGCCGCTACGTCTTCTGGACGCTGGCGGAGATGTGCGTCGAGTTCCGGCTGCCGTTCGACCTGATGATCGGCGTGAACCGCCGCGTTTATCCGGCGGGGGTCTTTCAGGGGCAGGACCTGTTCGATCAGCGAGTGTCGCTGATTCAGTACCGCGATCTGTTCAACGCGTTCCCGCAGGTGACGTTCCCGATCTCGGTCCTCGCCCAGATCAGCAACCAGGAACTCGTCAGCTACAGCTGGATCTTTCCCAACGTGGTCACCAACGGACACTGGTGGTACTCGAACATTCCGACGTACATCGAACTCGACACGCGCGCGAGGCTGGAAGCGGTGCCGCGCAGCAAACAGATCGGCTACTACAGCGACATGTATAAGCTGGAGTTCGCGCTTCCCAAGTTCCGGATGTATCGGCGAATCCTGGCGAAGGTGCTCGCCGCCGATTTTGTCGTCGGCCGCGGCTGGAGCGAAGACGATGCGCTCGCGCTGGGACGGCAGGTGCTCCGCGGCAACGTGGAACGTATCTTTGACATGCCGCCCCGCGCTGCGGCATGATGAGAACGTCCGATCACCGCGGCTACTCCCCGCATGGTGGATCGGCGTCCTTGCCCGCGCCTCGGCTGTAACGCCTGGAAGGAATGTCCGATGTCCCGGTTGGTGATGCTGCAGGGAGGACAGGCCACCCCTTACGAACTCAAGTCCGATGAGTTCGTCCTCGGCCGTCTGCCGGAATGCGACATCCAGCTGCAGTCGAACATGGTCTCCCGCAAGCACGCCCGCGTGGTGCGCCGCGGCAACGATTACCTGCTGGAAGATCTGGGCAGCGGCAACGGCTCGTTCGTCAACGGCAAGCGGATCACGGAGCCGACCTCCCTGCGCCACGACGACCGCATCAAGCTCGGGCCGGTGCTGCTGCGGTTTGAGTCCGACGATGGATCGGCTATTCAACCCGGCGAAGACCGCGACTCCGACCGGGTTCAGGGGGCATTCGACCTGGACGTGACCGGCGAAGACTCCGGCTCGACCATCATGGGCTCGCTCGGCGCGACAGGCGGCTTCGGCATGCTCGACGTCCAGCCCGCCGCGAAACTGAAGGCCGTCCTCGATATCTCCCGCGCCCTGGTCGGGGCGCATGATCTGGAGAAGCTGCTGCCCAAGGTGCTGGACTCCCTGTTCGACATCTTCCCGCATGCGGATCGCGGCTGCGTACTGCTCAAGGATCCGGCCACGGGACGAATGATTCCCCGCGCCATCAAGCACCGCCGCGGCGAGACCGACGAATCGGTCAAGATCAGCCGCACCATCCTGCAGCAGGTCCTGGAGCAGAAGCAGGCGATTCTCTCCGCCGACGCCGCCAGTGACACGCGGTTCCGCGCCAGTGAATCGATTTCCGCACTCACGATCCGCTCGATGATGTGCGTCCCTCTGCTCAACCTGGCCGGGGAGCCGATGGGAGTCATCAACATCGACACCCAGAACCCGCTGGCCCAGTTCAAGTCCGACGATCTGGAATTAATGGTCGCCGTCGCCGGCCAGGCGGCGCTCAGCTACGAAAGCGCGCGGCTGCTCGCGTCGCACGTTGAGAAGCAGAAGCAGGATGCGGAGATGGGCATCGCCCGCAACGTGCAGCAGGCGCTGCTGCCCGAGCACATGCCCGACGTGGACGGCTATGAGTTCTTTGCCAGCTACGAAGCGGCGCAGGCGGTCGGCGGCGATTACTATGACATCGTGGACCTGCCGGACGGCCGCCTCTGCCTCGCCTTCGGCGACGTCGCGGGCAAAGGCGTGCCGGCGTCGCTGGTGATGTCGCGACTCTCCAGCGCAGTCCGGAATATCGTCGAGTATGTGTCGGACGCGGCGGAGGCGGTCAACCGCATCAACAACCACATGTGCGCCAAGGCCGTCGAAGGCCGCTTCGTCACGTTCGTACTCGTGATTCTCGACCCTCGGAAGCACAGGATGTCCGTCGTCAACGCCGGCCACATGTCGCCGCTGATCCGGCATGCCGATGGGAACGTCGAGGAGCTGGACCAGAGCAGCGTCGGCGTGCCGCTGGGGGTCGTCGAGGGCTTTCCCTTCCAGTCGGTGCAGTGCAACATCAAGCCCGGCGACTGTATCGTGATCTACACTGACGGAGTGAGCGAGGCGATGAATCCGGCCAGCGATCTGTACACCATCGAGCGGCTGCAGGCATTCGTCACCAATGGCAGCGGCCGGCCGTCCGAACTGGGACCGGCGATCCGGGAGGATGTCAAGCAACACGCCGCCGGTCGGCCGCAGAACGATGACATCACGCTGATGGTGTTCGGCCGCGTCGGGGGATGACGGCCGCTACCGCGAGAACAACTCCACCAGGTGCCCGTCGGGATCCTGCACATACATCTGCGTCGGCCCGTCCGGCCGCTGCTTGGGACCCGCGACGATAGCGATCCCCTGCTCCCTGAGGTACGCCGCCGCCGTATTGGCGTCCGCCACTTCGAACGCGAAGTGATTGGTGCGACTGATTGAAACTCCGTCGGCCGCCCGCACTCCGGCCGGGCCGGATTCGTCGTGCTCGCCGATCAGGTGAATCTGCGTCGGCCCCGCCTGAAACCACATCCCGGGGAAACGGAATCCCGGCCGGGGGACTTCTTCCAGTCCGAGCAGATCGACATAGAACCGGCGCGAACGCTCCATGTCCTTGACGACGAGTGTGACGTGGTCGACGTAGCGGGCACGGATCGGGGAAGGGGGCATGGCAGAGACGACGAGGTGGTTTGCAGTAGGTCGCGACGGGAACGAATGTGGAGTTCGAAGTTGTCTTCTTATGCTCGCCGGCAGACAAATTGAGATAAGTAGTGGGGTGGACTGCGCGCGTGACTACTGTTGCTGCTGCGACTGGTCTGTCCCGGCGCGGAGCATGAGTTCAACAGCCTGGCGCCCTGTCATGCCTTTCTGAATTCCAAGCGCCGCGGCCCGGGGTGTGCAGTCGACGATCTTCGCGTCGTACAGATCCTCCGGTTCGACGAGCGGATGGGCGGGCGTCCCGCGGGCGATGGCGATCGCCTGTCCGAACTCGGCCGGCGTCTGCATATCGTACACTCCGCAGCCGACGATACCGGCCGCCGTCAGAATGGAACAATACTGCCCTCCGACCCACTTGTTGCTGATTCCAATCGCGCGTCCGTGTTCGAACGAAAGCTGGCGGACAGTGTGGGAAGGAAGCGGCGGCATGAGGATGTACGCAGTGTTCGGAAAGATCAGGGCGCGACGCTCCATTCCTTTCCGTTGCGGATTACTCTCCGGTAGAGCGTATCCCGTTCCACTGGCTCGCGACCGGCCTCGCGGATGAGGTGGTGGAGTTCGGCGACAGTCAGGCCTTCGGGAGTTTTGGCGCCCGCGTCGTGGTAGATGATCTCGTGAACGACGGTGCCATCGATGTCGTCGGCGCCGAAGCCGAGTGCCACCTGTGCGATCTCCTGCCCCAGCATGATCCAGTACGCCTTGATGTGGTCGAAGTTGTCGAGCATCAGGCGGGAGAGGGCGATCATCCGCAGGTCCATGTGACCCGTCGGCTTTGGGATGTGGCTCATCCCGGTGTTCTCGGGATGGAACGCCAGCGGGATAAACGTCTGGAAGCCGCTCGTTTCATCCTGCAGTTCTCGCAGTTTGCAGAGGTGATCGACGCGGTGTTGCGCTTCCTCGACGTGGCCGTAGAGCATCGTGGCGTTGGAGCGAAGGCCGAGTTCGTGGGCGGCGCGGTGGACGTCCACCCAGCAGCGGTAGTCCGCCTTATGCTCGCAGATCTGTGAGCGGACCGACTCGTTGAAGATCTCCGCGCCGCCGCCGGGCAGGCTGCCGAGGCCCGCGTCCAGCATCTGTTTAAGCACCCACTCGTAGGGCTGTTTCGTGATGTGGGCGAACCAGTTGATCTCGACGGCGGTCCAGGCCTTGATGTGAATCTTCGGCCACGTCTCGTGAATCACGCGGATTACGTTGAGGTACCAGTCGAACTTCTTGAGGTGATGCAGCCCGCCGACGACGTGGATCTCGGTCGCGCCGCTTTCCTTCGCTTCCAGCACGCGGTCGCGGATCATCTCGTCGCTGAAGACGTACGACTTCTCCGCCTTGAGGTCCGACCGGAACGCGCAGAACGTGCAGCGGTAGACGCAGACGTTCGTAGGGTTCAGGTGGACATTGGTGTTGTAAAACGCGACGTTGCCGTTCTTCCGCTCCCGGACGAGGTTGGCGAGGCGACCGAGTGTGAGGATGTCGGCCTGCTCATCGAGGTAGAGCCCGTCGTCGAACGACAGCCGTTCGCCGGATTCGACCTTCTCGGCGATTTCCTCGATCCGGGCAATTTCGGCAACGGCGGGCATGGACGTCTGATTCTTCACGATTCGTGCGGGCCGCGCGGCGGTCCGAGTGGCTACGATCATCACCGCATTTGGGGTGGATCAATCACCCCGAATCAGGCGAATTGTACGGGATGCCGCCCGGCCGGACCACGAAGTATGCAGCGGTACGTGCGGGCGGCGGGTCGCCCCGGCTGCCGCAAGATCGTACGATAAATGCGTCATGCCCCGCTGGTTGCTCCTGATCGCTGCTCCGATTCTGCTCTCCGCCGCCGTGCTGGCGGTGGTGTTTATTCCGGTGCGTCCGGCGACCGGACCGAGGCTGGTCGTGGATGAACCCGCGGAGACCCCCGACGGCATGGTCTGGATTCCGGGCGGGACGTTCACGATGGGGGATCGCCGCGGTGCGCCGCACAAGCATCCGGAGCACCTGGACGTCATCCCTGAGCATCGGGACTCGATCGTCGAGCATGAGGTGGAACTCGACGGGTTCTGGATGGACGCGACGGAGGTGACGAATGCCGAGTTCCAGCGGTTCGTGGACGCCACGTCCTACCTGACGGAGTCGGAAAAGCAGCGAACAGCCGAGGAATTCGCCGGACAGATTCCGGAGGGGATCGAGATCCCGGAGGCGATGTTGGCGCCGGGGTCCATCTGCTTCAATCCGGCGTTCGACCCGTCGAAAGTGGACAAGCACGCGCCGGGCTGGGTGTATTCCGGCGGCATCTGGAAGGTGCAGCTGGGGGCGAACTGGCGCGAGCCGGAGGGGCCGGGGTCATCGATCGAGGACCGCATGGATCACCCGGTCGTCCACGTCTCGTGGAATGACGCGGTCGCCTACTGCGAGTGGGCCGGGAAGCGATTGCCGACCGAAGCGGAATGGGAGTACGCAGCCCGTGGTGGACTGAGCGGCAGGCATTACCCTTGGGGTGACCAGCCGTCTCCCGGAGACGAATGGCCGCACAACATTTGGCAAGGTGAATTCCCTTTCGACAACCAGGTCGCGGACGGTTTCAGGGGGACCTCTCCGGTCGCCTCGTATGCTCCGAACAACTACGGTCTGTATGACATGACGGGCAACGTCTGGGAATGGTGCAGCGACTGGTACCGCCACGACTACTACCTCGACAGCCCCCGCCGCAATCCGCGGGGGCCGCACGCGAGTCTGGACCCCATGGAGCCGCAGATCCCCAAGCGGGTGCAGCGGGGCGGGTCGTTTATGTGCAGCGACACATACTGCATTGGCTATTCAGTGCATTCCCGGATGAAGGGGGAACCCACGAGCGGCAGCTTTCATAACGGCTTCCGCTGCGTGGTGGACAGCACAATGCTCGACACGTATCGGAACGCGCCGCGGCAGCAGCAGCCGCAGTAATGTTGTAGTACAGGCTTTAGCCTGCCCCACTTGGCTGGCCGATCATTTCCGGCTTCGAGGGCGGAACTGCGACCCTCTGATCCACCGCTGCAGCCTGAACGCTGTACTCCGACGAGTCCGGATTGACCCAATCTGCCTATCCGGCGTATACATCCGCCGCTTCCGGACCGCGAGGATAGTCGGTCCGCCCGATCCGTCCTGCTGCAAGGAAGCCTGCTCGTGTCTGGCTGTCGATTCGCTGCCGACCGCCTCGCTCCACGCCGCGGTCGTTCCGCATGGTCAGTCGTAGTGTTTGTGTTCTGGCTCGCCCTGCTGGCGGCAACGGCGGCCGATGGCCAAGTGCCGCATCGGAACGATTCGCGCCGGCAACTTGCGTCCGCGACGATGGGAGAGGCGCGCGGAACGCCCACTCCCATCAAAACCGCTGCAATAGCAGAGCGCACTCCGATTCGGCGCGAGGACGCGTCTCGACCACCGTCGGCGGAACGATCATCGTCAGGTTCTCTGTTGAGCACCGTCATCACGCTCGCCGCGATCCTGGGCGGGCTGTACATCGCATTGCTATTATTGAAACGCGCTTCACCAGCGAGTGTTCGAGGTGACGGGAGCCAGCTTGTCAGCATCCTGAGCAGTCGTCGCCTTGATGCCCAGTCGTCCGTGCACGTCGTGCGGATTGGCAGGCGCGTGTTGGCCATCGGCTCATCTCCCGCCGGGCTGACGACCTTGGGCGCGTTCGACGATCCCACGGATCTCGAACCGACCCCCGCCAGCCCCGCGGAGAGATCAGGCGCCGCGTCGCAGCGGCCGCTGTTCAATGGCACGAGGCCGCTCCGCCGGACCGCCGATCAGCTGGTTCGCAGTTCTCATGCGACTGATGTCACGGGAGTGGCCGATGGGTGATCTCACGCTGTCTCCCGAAAGTTGGTTGAGTCCGGACGGCATCCCGTCTGCGCTCAAGCTGGTGCTGCTCGTCACTGCCATCAGCATCGTCCCCTCGCTGCTCTTGATGACGACCTGTTTCGTGCGGATGGCCGTGGCGCTGGGACTGCTCAAGCATGCCCTGGGAACGCAGCAGTTTCTGCCCAACCAGGTGATGACGGGGCTGAGCGTCTTCCTCACACTGACAGTGATGTGGCCGGTGTGGCAGCGGTCGTATGAGCATGGGATTCGTCCGTACTCCGAAGGGACGTACGCCGATGACGCGGCCCGCGAGGCGGCATTCGCAGTCGCTGTCGAACGCTCATGGGTCCCGTTGCGCGACTTTATGAGTTCGCAGATCGAAGCCTGCGGCAATGAGGCGGCCATCGACCTGTTCGCGTCATACCAAGCGGGCGAGTCCGAGTTGCCTGACCTGCCCCAGTTCTATGAAGACGTCCCGGTGACGGTGCTGCTGCCGGCCTATGTTCTCAGCGAGTTAAAGACGGCGTTCCTGATCGGCTTCCAGATCTGCCTGCCGTTTCTGGTCATCGACCTGGTGACCGCGTCGCTGCTGACAGGGCTCGGTCTGAACACCGTTTCCCCGGGGACGGTGGCTCTTCCGTGCAAGCTGCTGTTGTTCGTGATGGCCGACGGCTGGTTCCTCACCGTGCAGGTGCTGCTCGACAGCGTGGGGCCGCTGACCATCGGATAAGGCTCACTCAGAACCCCGGTTTTTTTGAGAGACCGGGTGTCCGCACCGCGATACCCATATGGACGCGTATCTTGCGATCGACCTGGTCCGGGCCGCCCTGATGATGGTGGTGACGCTGACGGTCCCGGTCCTGGCGGCCGTGTTCTTCGTCGCCTTCGTCACGAGCCTGCTGCAGGCGGTCACGCAGATCCAGGACGTGACGCTCAGTCTTGTTCCGCGTCTGATGGTCGGCGGCGCAACGATCGCGGCGCTGCTGCCGTGGATGTTGGAGCGGCTGTCGGTCTACACAACTGAGCTTTACGAGGGGATCGGGGCGGGGATGTGAGAGCTGCGCGGATGTCATCCGTGGACAAGTAGGCGTGCCTTTAATCCTGGATCAGTTCGATGACTTTCGTTGAGGCACATCAGTGGCTGGCGGCGGGGCCGTGGGTGCTGCTGGCGGGTGTGCGCTGGTTCGGGTTGCTGCTGCTGATGCCGGGCCTGTCTCATGGTATTGCGCCGCTACGGCTGAAGGTGGGCTTAGCAGTGCTGCTGGGCACGGTGATGCTGCCGGCGATTGCCGGACCGCATCTGTTGAACTCGGAGCGCGTCCCGGGCTGGGAATGGCTCGTGCTCGCGGCGGCGGAACTGGCGACCGGCGCGGCTCTCGGCATCGGCATCCGCGTCATTTTTGCGGGTTTGCGAGTGGCCGGTGAACTCATCGACCATCAGGCTGGCCTGGCGATGACGCAGGTGCTGGATCCGGGGGGTGACGAATCGACCACCGCCTCCGGGCAGACTCTCGCATGGGTTGCGACGGCCGCGTTCCTGTGCCTGTCCCCCGTCGGGGGAGACCTGATTCTAACCGCGTCGATGCTGGATCTGTTCGCCGATTTGCCGGCCGGATCGGTCCGACAATTTCCTCCGGCCGACCTGTTAGTAGTGCTGGTCCATCGCTCTCTGGATCTGGCGATCCGACTGGCGGCGCCGGTGCTGGCGGTGATGTCGCTGGTGACGATTGCCGGCGCCTGGATCGGCCGCTCCTGTGCCGGCTGGTCGATCGCCCCCCTGCAAGCCCCGCTGCGGGTTGTCCTCTGCCTGATGATCCTTGCGGCATCCCTCACTGGAGCGGCGGACGTCGCCGCGGAAGGGTTCCGGTCTCTGCTGCGGTCCGTCCCCGCGGAGGTTCTGCTCGAAGGAACGACGCTGCCGAGCACGGCCGGCGTTGTGCACGGAGCCGCCAGTCTGAGAGTGAGCTGATGATTCACAGCGATGGCGGGACTCGCGATCAACAGCCGACGCCGCGCCGTCTTGAAGAGGCGCGGGCCGTCGGCATGGCGCCGCGGAGTCGGGATCTCTGTGCCGCGACTGTCCTGCTGGCGGTCGCGGCATTGGCGGCGGCCGGTGGTCCGCGATTGTGGAGCACGGCGGCTCGCTTGTGGGAGCTTGTCGAAACTGGTCCGCTCAGGCCGGGCGCCGTGGTTTCCTCGGAGCAGGCGCGAGCTCTCCCTGAAGTCGCAGTGGCCGTTGCGGTGGTACTGGGATTGGCATGCGCGGCCGCCGCGATCTCCAATTTGCTGCAGTTCGGCTTTCGGGTCACTCCTGACGTGGTTCGGCCGCAGTGGACGCGAATCCATCCCCGCCGGGCCGTTGCGAATGGGCCAGGGACCGCATTCCAGGCGATACTTTCTGCGTGTAAGTTCGTGCTGGTGTTTGCCATCGCGGCCTGCGTCCTCGTCGGCTGTACGGAACGAATCCAGCAGATGGCCTTCACCGAGCCCGGCGAGATCGCGGCCGGGATCGGAGCCCTTGTGGCCAGAACGTGCCTCTGGCTTTCCGCCGGGCTGCTGGTCGTGGCTCTGGCCGATGTGGCGTGGCAGCGCTGGCGGTACCGCATCGGCCTGCGGATGACCCGGCAGGAGGTGCTTGACGAAGCGCGGCAGGCGACGCGGCGGGGAGGTCGGCCGCCGGGACACGGGACCACTCCGCGGCTGGCGGAGTCTCAGGCGGTCACCCGGGCCGAGTGAGGGGCGTCCAGGCGGGCCAGCCGGTGTTCGAAGTCCTCCACGACCAGTCTGCGGCCTTTGGCCACGATCGTGTGCCCCTCGGCTTCGAGCAGTTCCTGCTGTCGCTCAAGGCCGCCGGGGTACTTGGGATTGAGGCTACCGTCGGCCTTGAGCGTCCGCCACCAGGGAGTAATCCGCTTCGCCCCCCGCACTTCGCGGTCCTCCTCTGCGGCATGGGCGGCGATCCAGGCGAAGATGCCGGTCGTGATCGGACAGGCGATTGTGGCATGGTGCAGGGTCGCCAGATGCGATCGGAGCTGGTTGATCGTGGTCAACCTTCCCTTGTGAACCCGACGCATCGCGGCATCGACCTCAATCGGGGCTGGAATGACGACTGTCCCGGTTCCCCAGCGCTGCGACATTGGGGGCGTGATGGGATCGACGCGGGGGAGCCCTTTGTCATCGAGCAGCTTTTCACGCCAAGACTTCCGGTGGCTGGCCATGAGGCTCACCTGTGAGCGGGGAGCGGTTGCGAGCGACGAACTTCCGCGGCATTCGCCGTGTCCGTCTTGTCAGCAAAAAGCGGCCTCTACTATAGTCTTGCGCAGGTTGACGTTCGAGGCAGCGGGGAGCAGCGATGGGCGTTCGAGCGCCCGCCGAAATGGAGGGCTGGGCAGAGCGGACGTGGGTCAGCGCGGAAGGGGGAGAAAACTTAAACCATTGACCACGCTGGGACTTGAGGGAGGTATCCGGGCTGCTATACTTCGCGGCTTACCTTTCGCGGTCCGCCGTCGGCTAGCGTAGCTCAACGGCAGAGCTCCGGTTTTGTAAACCGGAGGTTGTGGGTTCGAATCCCACCGCTAGCTCCAGTCAGCGACAATTGTTGAAGGTCGGGGGCTAAGGGTTCCGGGATTAGGGACGGTGAATTGAAGTTGCAGGCGCCCCTCGGCCCTCAACCCTGAGCCCTTAGCCAACAGAAGGGGGTGTGCCCGAGCGGCCAATGGGGCCAGACTGTAAATCTGGTGGCTCAGCCTTCGCAGGTTCGAATCCTGCCGCCCCCACTATGAAGAGGATGGAGGATGGAAAATCGAGGATAGCGGTGAGGCGGCGAGGATCTTCGATTCTCGATCCTCTCTCCTCAGCATCGCAGCGGGTGTAGCTCAATGGTAGAGCTCCAGCCTTCCAAGCTGGTGGTGAG
>JBGTSJ010000040.1:0-34096 GCA_041940305.1 Planctomycetaceae bacterium | reverse complement strand
AACTCACCTCCATTCTACGCACGCCGGTCAAGGGGTACTTGGCGATTGCCCTGGCGGCGAACTCGCGGGCTGGTTCCGGGTCTGGAAAGTTGCGTATTGTCCACGGTTACGCGAAGTTCGATTCAGCGGGTGTTTGGAATGAATGTCCAGCGCCGTTCGGGCCCTCGCTGGCGCGTCGGGCTGGTGTGAGGTGCTGGATTGAAGGAGTTGAGCGATGTCGATCCGTGTCCGACGGCATGCATCCGCAGCCGAGTGGATGGAACAGGCGCTGCCGCTGATGCTGAAGCATGAGGTCGAGAACAACCTGATGCTGGGGCTGGGTCTCGCCGCGGCCGAGCATCCCGAGAAGTTCCCGCGCGGCGTGAAGGCGTGGAGCGTGGAAGAGAACGGGACGGCCGTCGCGGCGGCCCTCAACACGCCGCCGCACAATTTGATCCTCACGCGGTGCTCGGACGCTGTGCTGGACGCCGTCGCGGCAGAACTCTGCGAACAGCGGGATTCGTTTCCGGGCGTCATCGGACCTGATCCGATTCCCCGGCGTTTCGCGGAGCGTTGGGCCGAACGAACCGGCGTCACGGCGCGCTGCCGGATGCAGCAGCGGATTCATCGCTGTGCGGAGGTTGTCCGCCCGGAGATGGCGGCTGGGCGCGCTCTCGCGGCTCGTGCCGACGATGCGCCGCTGCTGGAGCAGTGGTGGGTGGGCTTCAACGTGGATGTCGGCATGCCGCATCAACTCGAGGACGCGGGGCCCGCGGTGCGCGGGATGATCGAGCGGGACGAGGTGCTCATCTGGGAGGACGCCGGGCGACCGGTCTCGTGCGCCAAGTGGCTGCGCCGCACGCCCCACGGCGTCGCGATCGCCTTCGTGTACACCCCACCCGAGTTGCGGGGCCGCGGCTACGCAACGTCCTGCGTCGCTGAGCTCACACAGCAGCAACTGGATGCCGGCTGCGAGTTCTGCTGCCTGTACACCGACCTGGCGAACCCGACATCGAACGCGATCTACGCGAGGATCGGATATCGACGGGTGTGCGAGTCGGAATGGTGGGAGTTCTCAACCTGATTCGCCAAGGATCGTCGTCTCTCCGCGGGCGCCGGACAATGAAATCGCGGCCATCGTTTGCTCTGGCTCAGGTGCTTCGCCGAACTCCTTGCGCACGTCGTGCCTTCACCACGGGGATGCATCGGGTCGATGGAGATATCGGCCGCGCCCTGCATAATACCGGAACTGCCCTCGCGAACCGGGGGGTCACGATCCGACGTTGAGGCGAGCCAGATGATGCACTGCCAGTGGTTCCGGTCGGCGATCAGTGTGATGGTCCTGCTAATGGCGTCCACACGCGCCGCGGCCGAGCGCCCGGAATGGACGACGTCTCGTCTGAACGGCTCGCCGGATCCGGCGCCTCCCTATCGCGTCGAGCCGGCATTTCCGCACCTCATGTTCGAGCGGCCGCTGGATCTGGCCGCGGCCCCGGGGAGCGAGCGGTTGTTCGTGGCCGAGCAGTCCGGCCGGATCCTCTCGTTCGTCAACGACGCCGCCACGGCGCAGAGCGACCTGGTCGTCGATCTCCGGGAATCCCATCCGAAGCTGACGTCGCTGTACGCGATCACGTTCCATCCCCGGTTCGAGGAAAACCGGTTTGTTTACGTGTGCTACGTCGAGGGGGGCGACGTTCCGGACGGAACGTTCGTCTCGCGCTTCCAAATGTCCCGCACCGACCCGCCGACGATCGACCCCTCCACCGAAACAGTCGTCATCCGCTGGTGGGCGGGGGGACACAACGGCTGCAGTCTGAAGTTCGGCCCGGACGGTTATCTGTATATCTCGACGGGTGACGGCGGCGCTCCCGCGCCGCCCGATCCCCTGCTGGCCGGGCAGGACATGACCAATGTGCTCTCGTCCATCCTCCGCATCGACGTGGATCATGCCGCGGAAGGCCAGGGATACCGCGTACCGGACGACAACCCGTTCGTGGGGCTGGAGAACACGCGGCCGGAGATCTGGGCCTACGGCTTCCGCAATCCGTGGCGGATGAGCTTCGATGCGGCGACGGGGGACCTGTGGGTGGGGGACGTGGGGTGGCAGTTGTGGGAGATGATCTACCGCGTGGAACGGGCGGGCAACTACGGCTGGCCCATCATGGAAGGACCGCAGCCGGTCCTGCCGGAAACCAGCCGCGGACCAACGCCGATCCTTCCCCCCACCGTCAGCCATCCTCACTCGGAAGCGTCATCGATCACGGGCGGATACGTGTATCACGGCGATCGTCTGCCTGAGCTGCAGGGGACTTACATTTATGGCGACTTTCAGACCGGCACCATCTGGGGTCTGCGGCACGACGGTCACGATGTGACGTGGCAGGGCGTCCTCGCCGCCACGCCGCTGCAGATCGTGTCCTTCGGCGAGGATCAGGCCGGCGAGCTGCTGATCGTGGATTACGAACGCAGTCGGCAGATCTACCGGCTTACCGCGAACCCCGACGACGGCGCTCATGCCGATTTCCCCCGCCGACTGAGCGAGACGGGACTGTTCACATCTGTCGAGGCGCAAACGCCTGCTCCCGGCGTGACCGCATACGAGGTGAATGCGGCGCCCTGGGCGGATTACACGTCGGCCGAACGCTGGATGGCGCTCCCCGGCCCAGCGCCGCTCACGATTGAGGAAAACGGCAGGTGGACATTCCCCGACGGGGCGGCCCTCGTCAAGACCGTGAGCATCGAGATGCAGCCGGGTGTGCCGGAAAGCCGGCGACGGCTGGAGACGCAGGTTCTGCTGCGGGACTCCGGAGCATGGCGGCCCTACACCTACGTCTGGAATGAAGAGCAGACCGATGCGGTGCTCGCCGATGCCGCCGGCACGCAACTCCCCCTGAAGGTGGCCGATCCCGCCGCGCCCGAAGGAACGCGCGAGCAGACCTACCGCGTCGCCAGTCGCGCCGAGTGCCAGGTGTGCCACAATCCGTGGGTCGAGATGAAGACGACGATTTATGGCGTGCAATCGGCATCGCCGCTGGGCCTTTCCGTTGCGCAGCTGAATCGCTCGGTCCGAAGGGATGGCGGCTCGGTGAATCAACTGGCCGCCCTGCGCGATCAGGGGTGGCTGACGGGGCTTCCGGACGATCTCGATGCGGCGCCCCACTACGTCGATCCGTACGATGCTGATGCCGATCTGAACGAACGGGCGCGGGCCTACCTGCAGGTGAACTGTGCACACTGCCATCAGCCGCATGCCGGAGGAACCGCGACGATCGACCTCAGTTACGGCGTCCCGCTCGCAGACGCGCAGCTGATCGATGTGCGGCCGGCCCAGGGAGCGTTCGGGATTTCGGACGCGCGGATCATCGCTCCGGGGGACGCGGCCGGGTCGGTTCTCCTCTATCGCATGACGAAAACAGGCGGCGGTCGCATGCCGCGTCTCGGCTCTGACGAAGTCGATCCGGCGGGGATGCAGCTGATCCGGGACTGGATCTCACAGATGCCCGGCGGGACGCCGGCCACCCCTTCGGAGCGATTGAGGCCGCATGAGGCCGCGGCGTACACGCTGCTGATCGAGGGTCCGGACACAGGCCGGGAAGACGCCATCCACGCGCTGTCCGGATCGACTCGCGGTGCGCTGGCTCTGCTCTCGGTGCTGGAGAAGGCGCCCACCGGAGACGGCTTGCGGAATGACCTGCTCGCCGTCGTCGCGCAGCATCCGCAGGCGGAGGTGCGCGATCTGTTTGAACGATTCCTCCCCGCCGACCAGCGGGTGCAGCGGCTGGGCACGGTCGTCAATGCAGACAACCTGCTCGCGCTCCCCGCGGATGCCGAGCGCGGACGGACTCTCTTTTTCGCCGAAGGAGCGACGGCATGCAAAAGCTGCCACAAGCTCCAGGACCAGGGCGTGGCGCTGGGGCCCGACCTCTCTCAGATCGGCAAGAAATACCCGCCGCGCGACCTGCTCACGCACCTCCTGGAGCCGTCACGGTTTATCGATCCCAAGTATGTGACGTACGTCGTCGAGACGGCGGATGGCCTCGTCGAAACGGGCCTGCTGGTGGAGCAGACAGACGCCGAGGTTGTACTCAAGACGGCCAGGAACGAGGAACTGCGAATCCCCACGGACAACGTGGCGATGATGGTCCCGCAGCAGAAATCGCTGATGCCCGAACTGCTTCTCCGCGACCTGACTCCCCAACAGGCCGCCGACCTGCTGGCCTTCCTCAGTGCCCTGAAATAAGAACCTGACGGGCGCGCTCCGCCACCCAGTAACCCGCCGCTCAACCGTCCGCGAGCACCCGCCACACGCAGGCCGTTCGGTCAAAGCTGGCCGACGCCAGGCGCGAACCATCCTGGGACCACGCGAGGTCGTAGATGCTGTTGCGGTGGACCTCGAGCACCTGCAGCGACCGCCCGGTCGCCGGGTCCCAGACTCGAATCGAATTGTCCGCGCTGCCCGATGCCAGCCAGCCCCCGCGCGGAGCGAAGCTCAGCGCGTTGATTGTGCCGGCATGTCCTTCCAGCCTGCCTGCCGCGGTACCGTCCGCCACGTTCCACAACCGGATGACGTGCGTGTCGTCCCCTGCGGCCACGACCGCTCCGTCCGCGGAGAACGCCAGGCTGCGAATCGTGCCCGATGGAGGACCGAGTTCCCGCAGCGGCACATGCCCCGCCACATCCCAGACGCGCACCACCTGGTCATGCCCGGCCGACGCGGCCACGTCCCCGGCGGGAGACCAGGCCACGCAATTCACCAGATCGATATGCTGATTGAATACGAATCGCGACTGCCGCGCGGCGACATCCCAGAGAATCACCTGGTTGTCGTGGCCCCCGGAGATCGCCATCGTCCCGTCCGGCGACGCCGCCATGTCGGACAGATACGCCTGATGTCCGGGCATCGTGGCCAGCAGTTCTCGCCCGGCGACGTCCCAGATCCGCAGCGTCTTGTCGAGACTCGCCGACAGCAGCTGCGCGTCACCCGCGATAAAGGCCACCGTGCACACCGCTTCTCCGTGACCCTGCAATCGCGCCAACTCTGTCCCATCGGTCGCGTCCCACAGCTTGATCGACTTGTCGAGGCTGCCGGTCGCCAGCAACGACCCATCCGCGGAGAATGCCGCCGAATACACGGCATTCGGATGCGTCACCTGAAACAGCGGTTCGGGATGAATCACGCCCCCGGGATCAGCCGAGACCGCAGCCTGCGATACCAGTATCTCTGCGGCGCCGACGACAGGCATGACTCAACTCTTTCAGCACAACAGCCCGGACGCCACCGCAACACACTGGTGAAACCCCCCTGTCATCAGATCACTTCCGGCAGCGGCTGATAGTTCGAGTGATCGACCAGATACATGGGTCGCCCGCCGCGTTCCGGAATCGTCGTCAGGTCCACGTCGAAACCCATGTTGTGGTAGAGCGTCGCGAACACCTCCTGGAAGTGGACGGGTCGCTCGACGGGATACTCGGCCCGTTCGTTCGTCGCACCGATCACCTGGCCCGTCCGCATCCCGCCGCCCGCCATCAACGCGCAGCCGACCTGCGGCCAGTGGTCCCGGCCGCCGCGCGGGTTGATCAGCGGTGTCCGTCCGAACTCGCCCCAGACCAGCACGGTCACATCGTCGAGCATGCTTCGCTCTTCCAGATCGTCCAGCAGCGCGGTCAACGCCTGGTCCAGACGGGGCAGATGGTCGCGGGCATTGTCGAAGTTCGTGCCGTGAGGCTGCCCGTGCCAGTCCCAGCGGCCGAATGACAGCGTCACGACGCGGGCCCCCGCTTCGATCAATCGCCGGGCGACGAGCAGATCCTCGTTCCGCAGCCAGCCCGCGTCGCCGTACCCCGCGGGTTCCGTGTTGCCGCGGCCATAGCGCTCGCGGGTCTCCTCCGGCTCCAGTTCGAAGTCCAGCGCCGTCGCCAGCTTCCCGGAACTCAGGATATCGAACGCCTGCTGATAGTAGTCCGACATCCCGTCGATGGCCGCATTAGCCGTCAACTCAGTCCGAAACCCTTCGATCTGATCGAGCAGAGCGCGGCGGTATCCGAGTTTGGCCGCACTCGTCTGGTCGAGCGTCAGACTGTGAGTTCCCGTCGCGTTGGGAGCGAACGGCAGGTGGGCCATCCCGGCGAATCCCGCCTGACCGACGTCGGCCCAGGTTGGAATTCCCAGCTTCGGCTGCAGCGCCACCGCCGGCGGAATCTCATTATTCACCGGGCCGCACAACTTCGAGATCGCGGACCCGAAGCAGGGCCAGCCTCCCTGCGGCTGGTTCTGGACAGTGTGTCCGTGCAGACACTGAAACGCCGCATGCCGCCCTTCGGACCCCACCAGCGTGCGGATGATGTTGAGTCGATCGGTCCGCCGCGCCAGCAGCGGGAGATGCTCGCAGAGATGCACCCCCGACACGTTCGTGGAGATCGGCTGAAACTCTCCCCGATACTCGCGAGGCGCGTCGGGCTTCAAGTCCACCATGTCCTGATGCGGAGGGCCGCCGCTCAGGAAGATCATGATCACCGACTTGTGAGAGTGACCTAACTGGTTGGCCGCATCCGCCTTCAGGACCTGCGCCAGACCGAGGCCTCCCATCGCCAGTCCGCCGATGTTCAGGAACGACCGTCGCGACAGTCCGTCACACAACGATATCGGTCCGCCAACAAGTGAGAGCATCGCTGCCTCGCTGTAAGCCGGTTACAGATTGCGTTCTCAAGTCGCATCCGTGGCGGAGAAGCCTCTCGCCGCCTGAGAAACAGCCACCACGCATCCAGATTCATTGATGCTCAGTCTATTCGAGTCTCCCATTCAACGGCAACGCCCAATCGCCCGGCGCGGGGCGTCGCAAACAGGCATCGCGGAAGAATCCGCCTGCGCTCCGTGGTACACTGCGATTCGGTTGCCTGTCGTTCCGGAATGTCGTCATGAGCCGAGCCCGACGATCGCCAACTCGACCTGCGGACGCGGTCTCGCGGCGCGCGATGCTGCAGGCCGGGGCGATGGGGCTGTCCGGTTTCACTCTCGGCAGCGGCGCGCTCGCCGCAGCCGGTTCGGCCACCGGCGAACTGCCGCAGTTCGGGCGGGCCAAATCCTGCATCCTGCTGTTCCTGTTCGGCGCTCCGCCGCAGCATGAGACGTTCGATCCCAAACCCCTCGCGGCCGCGGAAGTTCAGGGGGAGCTGAAGGCGATTCCGACGTCCCTGCCGGGCGTGCCGTTCTGTGAAGGGCTGCCGCTCACCGCGCAGGTCGCCGATCGGCTGACCGTCATCCCCTCGATGACGCATCCCTTTCCGCTGCACTGCGTCGCCTATGCGCTCAGCGGATTGCCGAACTACACCGTCGACTTGGAGACCAAGCCCCGCGACCCGACGCACTGGCCTTACTTCGGATCCATCGCCGATCACCTCTGGGCGCGGCAGGGTATCGCCGAGGGGGAACTCCCGCGGCATGTCGGCCTCCCCTGGGTCTTCAATTCGCAGGTCGACGACCTCGGTCTGATCGCCGGGCCGTACGCCGCGTTCCTTGGCCAGCGTCACGATCCGCTCTGGGCGAAGTTTGAAGGGACGCCGTCGCGCGTCGCCCCCAAGTGCCGACACGAGCAGCCCAAAGAGTACACCGACCCCTATGCGGAGATCGAAGAGGACTGCCGGTTCATCATCGACGGCGCCGGCCGACCGGAAGAGCATCTCACGAATGCACGCTTCGACCTGCGTCAGGAACTCCTGCAGCACATCGATGCTCCCCGTTCCGGACGCGATGCGGCTCGAGACCAATACGCGCTCCAGCAGCAGCGGGCGCTGGCCCTGCTGACGTCGACGCCGCTCCGTACGGCGCTCGACGTATCGGCGGAGCCGGCCTCCGTTCGCGAGGACTACGGCTACACGCTATTCGGTCAGTCCTGTCTCGCCGCCCGGCGGCTCGTCGAAGCAGGCACCCGGTTCGTCTCTGTCTTCTGGGACGCGTATGGCACTTATTTTTCGGGGGGTTGGGATACGCATCAGAATCACTATCCGCGCCTCATGCAGTACCTGCTCCCCGGTTTCGATCGCGCCTACGCCGCTCTCATCCGGGACCTCGAACAGACGGGGCTGCTCGATGAAACCCTGGTGATCTGCATGGGCGAACATGGACGGACGCCGCAGATCGACTCGCAGCCGGTGGGCGCCGCGCGGCACCACTGGTCGCAGGTGTACTCGGCCGTGCTGGCGGGAGGCGGAGTGCCGCGCGGCGCCGTGGTGGGACGATCGGACGCCATCGGCGGAGAAGTGCTCGACACGCCCATCTCACCGAAGGACATCCACGCGACCACCTTCCACCTGCTCGGACTCGATCCCCACGCACTGATGTATGATCGCCAGCACCGCCCCTATCCGGTCGCCGGCACGGGTGAAGTCCGCCCCGAATTGCTCAGCTAGTGCTGCTCAACCGGGAGTAAACCCAGCGAGGAAGAACCCCGGTTTCTCCAGAAGAAACCGGGGTTCTGCGCAGCTTTCATTCAGCCGCTCAGCCTCGATCATCCCGCGCACCCTCCTCCGCCAGTCGTCTCGCGTGCAGCGAGCCCCCACCCGGCAGAATTCGCCCGGCGCGAATCGTCACGGCCGCCGTCAGCAGTTCGCGGCCGATGCGGTCATCGCCGGAGCTGTCCGTCAACCGGAACCGTCCTTCCCGTTTCTCCAAGATCGCAATGTCGGCCGTCGTTCCCTCGCGCAGCGTCCCGATCTGATCGTCGTGCTTGAGAATCTCCGCCGGCCGCGTGGTGGACAGCTCAACGACGCGCTCCAGCGGCATCCCCATCAGCAGGAACTTGCTCATCGTCGCCGGCATGTCGTACACCGGCCCGTGAATGTTGAGCGTGTGCAGGTCGGTGCTGATCGCGTTCGGCTCGAAACCGGCCTCCAGCGCCGCCTCGGCCGTCTTCCAGTGAAAGCTCCCGAGGCCGTGCCCCACGTCGAAGATGATCCCCCGCTCGGCAGCCGCCCGCACCGCATCATACACCCGATCCTGTTCATCCAGGATGCGCGTATTTCCCGAACGCAGACAGTGCGTAATACAGTCGCCCGGTTCCAGATGTTCGAGCATTTCGGGGACCGTCAGCGGACTGTCGCCGATGTGAATCATCAGCCACGTGCCGGACTCGCGCGCCGCCCGCACCGCATCAAAGAAGTTGGCGCGCCCCTGCTCGCCGTCGCCGACAAGGTTTCTGCTGCAGCGGATCTTCACGCCGATCGCCACGCCCGGATGTTCGCGAATGGTCCGGATCACGCCCGGCACATCGGCGTACCGGCGGTCCAGCAGTTCCCCCATGTTGAACGCCATCAGCCCCATGCACGACAGGTTCACCAGTCCCAGGATCTGGGGGACCGCCCGGTCGATGTACAGCCGGCGAAAGATCTCAAACTGGAACGATCCGCACGTGCCGACATCGAGCATCGTCGTCACGCCCCCCGCCGCGCAGAGCGGGTCCGGGTCCAGCCCCCACGGCGAGTGCGGATAAACGTGCGTATGCAGGTCAACCAGACCCGGCACAACCAGCAGCCCGCGCGCATCAATCGTGGCTCGGGCATCCACGTCCGTTATGCGCTCCGCGACGCGCACAATACGCCCCCCGTCGAGAGCCACGTCGCGCACGCCGCGCAGGTTCTGCGACGGATCAATCACCTCGCCGCCGCGGATCAGTACATCGCACTTCATGGAGAGCAACCTGTGAGACAGGGACGCATCGAGCGTCACGACGGAATCATGCAACCAGGCACGGATCTCAAGCAGTGGCGATCCTCCAATGTGCGGCTCAATCTGTCCACTCCCAACCGGTGGCCAGGCGCTGCGCTTCTGCGCCGCTTCAACGCAGCCTGAAACGAAGAAGCGACGGACGGGCACTCGGCCCGTCCGCCGCCTCAACAATCGCACCGTGCCGCCGGTTTAAACCGTGACCGACTCAACCTCGGCCACGAACCGGCCGGCGTCGTCGCCGAGGAACGCCGCAACCACCCCGAACACGGCGTCACTGAAGCCGCCGACGTTCAGGATGTCGCCGCGCTCCGGCGCCTGGGTCGTGCCGTAGGCCTGCAGGTCAATGCAGACCAGCTTCGGCGACGGGATGTCATGTCCACCCAGCCGCAGCTGGTTCTTCACGAACTGCTGCCACTCGGCCATTACACCCGTTGCGCCGTTGCGGCCCCAGGCCCACGGCCGGCCGCGGTACACCCAGCTCTCGCAGTCGCTGACGAGGACCGCACCCGCGAACCGCCGGTCGCGGTAACGGATGTTCGCCTCGCGCAGCGGCAGCGAACAGTCGGTGCCGCCGCCTCCGTACTTCGCCAGCCGCTCCGACAGGCTCAGGATCGAGTCGGCCGGATCGATCCGGGCGTCGTACGCCGCCGTATCGAACGGGATGACGATGCTGTCCGGATTGCGGCGCAGCAGCGCCGCGGCGAACAGCGCCGCCACATCCACACAGCGCATCACGCTCGTTGCGCCACGGCCGCGGCTGCCCGTCACTGCCATGCTCATCGACCCCGACACGTCGAGACCGATGATCACCGGACCGGAAAGCTGCGGCACGTTGCCGCAGGCGATCTCCGCCGCGCGATGCAGCGCCCCCTTGACCGGCTGCGGCACACTGGCCGTGACGTTGAGGTACGCCGCCAGGTACTGGTACGGAAACTGGCGCGAGCGGCGGATCTCGGTATCGTCCGCGATGCGGGCCGCGACGTAATCCACCATCTCGCCGTCCACCGCGCCGTTGCTGGTCATGAACACCTCGTGACGCGCGAGCGTGTTGAGGTTCATGCGCAGCGCCTGCGGACCCATCTGGCGGGCGATCGCCTTCCAGACGAGCGGACCCCGGGCCGCGTCGGCCAGCAGGTCCCAGCGCGCCTGCAGGTCGCCGACGATCAGCGCCTGCATCTCGGCCGATTCCGCCTGGCGATAGGCCATCAGGGCCTGGACGTCGCCGGGCAGGTCGGCCGCCGTGGCGGGCGCCCACTTGTCGACCGTCTTGTCCGTCAGCCAGCCGAACAGCGCGCGGCGCGCGTTGTCCCGGGGCGTCGGCCGCGCCATGCGCAGGGTGTCGCGCAGGCTCGGATCGTGGCCGATCGACGCTGACAGCAGCTTCGCCACTGAGGCGTCGTTCAGCCAGCGCTGGAACGCGCGCTGCAGGCTCGACGAGAGCCCCTTGCGCTCGAACTGACCCGAGCGGACCATCTGGAACACGGTGCGCAGCACGCGGCCGTTGTCGACCACGCGGTCGAACACCCGATGCACCAGGGCCGGATCGCGCTTCGAAAGCGCGACCAGCAGCGCCGCCGGCATGTCCTTCATGTAGGCGCGCTCGCGCGCATACACCGCCAGCTTCGCGAGGTAGAGGTTGTCGTCCACCTGCGCGATGAGCGCGCGCAGCTGCGCCAGCTGATCCTGGGCGCGCGCGTAGTACGCGCCGTTGAAGCAGCCGGTTGCCGCCAGCTGGGCCAGCGCCTGCTTGGGCGCAAACGCATACGCCGGTCCGCCCGCCTCATTCCGCGCGTTCGCGCGCGGCAGCAGGCTGGTAATGCTCGAGAAGAGAGTGCTGTTGGCCATGATGACCTCCTTTTCCGAAACAAGCGATCCGACGAAGGGTGGCGCAGAGACGGCCTGGTTCCGTGAGGAACTGGAGGCTTGCAGGCCTCCGCGGCCAACGTTGGTGGCATGGACTCCGAACCGGCAGTCGGATCTGCACGCTATAGACGCGCGAGCGGCCCGGGGGTTCAGTGTTGCATGAGGTTTCGCCAGAACCTCTTTAGCCGGCCTCTGTGAGGCCGGGCGATCGGGTGAAAGCTCGACGACCCGGCCGGTTCGGACGGGGTCACAGACCCCGTCTACAGATTTTGACGGCGGTTCAGTTGCAGAATCAGCGTCGCCGACGACCCTGTCGATTCCGCCGCCGCAGGCCACGGGCTTCGCGCGGGGACAGCGGGCGCTTCGAGATGGCGATCAGCTTGTCGCCGTATGTGCGCGATAGCTCGTCGTCACCAAGCCGATGCACCGGCCGCTCGAGCCAGATGTCCATCAGCGAGTCGGCCGGAGATTCCGGCCGCTTGCGGAGTCGCAGCTCCCACCAGACGCCGTCGCACAGGTGATACTGCGTGAGCCGGCCGTCGTGAAGGCGACGCTGAGCCGGCTGCGGTCGCGGTTTGACGACCTTGAGGATCCCGGTCCGCGGGCAGACGTACATCTGACCCGGCCGGAGCACGCCGCCGAACCACCAGTTGTCCGTGCGCACCACATCGCGTCCGCGGTACTCCACCAGCCGGGAGACGTAATCGAAGACGTGCGTCAGCACGTGCATCTGAACCGCGTTGTTGAACGAGACATGCTCGCACAGCTCCTGGTGGACCTTGTTCCAGGGACGTCCCACGCGCGAGCGCAGAAAGCGGCGCATCGGGCCCAGATGCTCGTTGAGCATCCGTCCGCGGCCGCGCCAGCGTCCCGGCAACGGTTCGCGGCGTAGCAGGTTCTCGACACCCGCTTTCTGGCAGTACTTGCGGTAGCCCTTCTTGCGCGAGGGCGCCCGCGAGCCGAATCGCGGCCTCTCGACGATCACCTTGTCCATGTCCTCGCGCATCAGACTCAATTCACAGAAAGCACTCGACGAAGTTTCGGCCAGAGCTCCGGCCCCGTTGATGCACTGGACCGGACAAGATTCGAACTTGTATTTTCCATGGACTCCGAACCGGCAGTCGAGTGTGTTCGTCTCCCGACGAGGGGTTGACCAGAGGCGTTGTGATTCCGCCACGGCGCTCGCGCGCCGGTGGGACTTGAACCCACACACTGCTGCCGCAATCCGAACTCTCACGAGTGCGGATACGGCGCAGTCACAGGATGCCCTGTGGCGTCTGCCATGGACTCCAGCCGGCAGTCGGGACGTAGTATCAAAATGACCGACGAGGTGTTGAATCAGAGTTGTTACGGTGCTCTGCCATTGAGCTACGGCGCGGCAAGAACGATAGCGCCGATGGGATTCGAACCCACAACCTCCGGCGTATGAAGCATGGACTCCAACCCGGCAGTCGGTCATGTATCAGGACAGCAAAGCGTAAAAGGGGCAGACGCTCGCTGAGTTGAACTGAAATAGCCCAACGAAGTATTGGCCGAGACATCGCCTGTTCGAACACGTGGGCATTCGAGCATCGGCACACGCGCCGGCTTCTCAGGGAGATTCCGGCGCACTCACCGTACGGGGTCGCCCCCGGTTGGCTACCTTAGGATCGTCATAGTTACGATGGAGTCCCGACGGGCAGTTGGGCGACGAAGTGACACCCCGGGCGACAAGAGGTTCGGACGAAAATTCTTGCAAGGGCGCGCCTTCGGTAGCCCGCAGCGTCAGCAAGGTGCAGCGTTTCCGAGCGTCGATTCCTCGCCGAAGTTACGGCCATGAACGCCCACCCACCCAACATGGCCTGAATCCCGTCACGCTCCTACTCACCCCTGCCGCTTTACCATCGCCTCCACCCACACCGGCACATAGGGGATGATGCAACCCTTGGACACCGGCCAGTCGCGGTATAGCCCGATCGCCTCGCCAATCGCAACGGCCCGCTTCCGCAGTTTCGGATGGTGGATGCCAATCGCCGCCAGCGTATTGTTCATCGTCCACTGCACCTCCGGCTTCGCCTTCGGCAGTTCCTTCTCGATTCGATCGAGGAGCCCCGGCAGGTCGAGACTGTCGGCCGCCCCCTTGTTGATGCGGCTGGCCGTCAGATTCCAGCCCGCCCGCGCGGCCCAGCGATCCTTCGCCTTCATCCACTTCTCGCGCAGCGCATCCTTCTCCGGATGCTGCGCCACGACGTAGGAGTTCAGCCAGTCGGCCACCTGCGCACACGTGGTGGACCGCGTCAACCGGTCCAGCTCTCCGGCGGAAAGCGACTTTGGCTGCATGATCAGCGTCGCCACCAGCTGCGCTTCCACATTCCCGGTGTCCCAAAGCTGCAGCGCCAGTTCGTGGTCGGTCTTGATCTTCTTCGCCAGCGCGCGAACATCCCCCAGCTTCACGCCGAATTGGTTGTCGGGCGCACCCGCTTTCCTGTTGTGCGCCCGCCGGGCGTCATCGCCCAGCGACTTCAGCCGAGTGAGGATTTCGTTGACGGTCATGCCGGCGATTATTGCTTTAAACGCGCACCACGCCAACTGGACCCGCCTGGCGCCGCAAAGCTCAACCGGTGAGGCGGTCGCACACCGATGCGACCCGGCCATCGGTCGATTAGGCTATCCCACTCCGGCACGGCGCTTCCCGGCGCCGCGCCTCTCTCACTGAACAACAGGCAGGAATCGACGGCGATGTTCCACAAGCTGCTGCAGCGGCTCTCCGACCGGTCACCGCGGTTCGCTGCGTTTCGCACGTGGTGGGGACGAAGGCGGCGCCGGATCAAATACGCGTTTGTCGTCGTCATGCATCTGCTGGGCGCCTACAGCTCGGTGCAGGCCATCATGTCCACCCGCACGCCGCAGGGGGCCATCGCCTGGGCCATCTCGCTCAACACGATTCCCTATGTTGCCGTGCCGGCCTACTGGGTGTTCGGCCAGTCGCACTTCGACGGCTACGAAATCCTGCGGCAAGCGGAAATGCTGTCCGACCGTTCGGTCGAAGACGAGGTGATCCGCCAGCTCCGCGCGGGAGGAATGTTGTTTGAACCGCAGGACCAGCGGGAGGCGAGCCAGCACAACCTGCTGCAGGGGCTGGCGCTGCTCCCGGCGGTCCGCTACAACGACGTCGACCTGCTCATCGACGGCGAGGCGACATTCGACGCGATCCTCGACAGCATCCACTCGGCCGAAGAGTACATCCTGTTCCAATTCTACATCCTGCGTTCCGACGAGCTCGGGAACCGGATGAAGGAGGCCCTGCTGGAGCGGGCTGCCGCGGGGGTGCGGGTGTACGTGCTCTACGACGGGCTGGGAAGCAAGGACTTGTCGGAGGATTACATCAGGGACTTGGAGGACGGGGGGGTGCACGTGGCGGCGTTCACCACGTCGACGCAGGGATGGCGCAACCGCTTTCGCGTTAATTTTCGCAACCACCGCAAGGTGGTGGTGGTGGACGGTCGGGAGGCCTTCGTCGGCGGACTGAACGTGGGTGACGAGTACGTCGGCAAGCATCCCGAGCTGACCCCGTGGCGCGACACGCACGTCGCGATGCGCGGCCCCATCGTGCTCGGACCGCAAGTGTCGTTCGTCGAGGACTGGAAGTGGGCGACGGGGGACGTCATCAGGCTCAACTGGGAGCCGCAACGCGCGGCGGACGGAGACATCGTCGCCATGTGCCTTCCCACCGGACCGGCCGACGAGGTGGAGACCGGCACGCTGATGATGCTCGACGCCATCAATACCGCCCAGTCGCGAATCTGGATCGCCAGCCCCTACTTTGTGCCCGACGCCCAGTTCATCTCGGCCCTGCAGCTGGCCGCGCTCCGCGGCGTCGAGATTCGCGTGCTGATCCCGGAGAACAATGACGACCAGCTCGTTGATCTCACGTCGTACTCGTTCCTGGAAGAGCTAGACACGGTGGGGATCGAGATGTACCGCTACGAGCCGGGATTCATGCATCAGAAAGTGATGCTGATCGACGACGATGTCTCGGCCGTGGGAACGGCGAACTTCGACAATCGTTCGATGCGACTGAACTTCGAGATCACGATGCTGTTCAAGGACCGGGCCTTCGCGGACGAGGTGGAGGCGATGCTGGAGGAGGACTTCGCCCGCAGCCGCCGGGTGTCCCCCGCCGAGTACACCGACAGCGGGCTGCCGTTCCGCTTCGCCGTCCGCACGGCGCGGCTGCTGGCGCCGATCCAGTAACCCCGCCGCGTTCAGGAATCGAATCGGCTCAACGCCGGGACGCTTCCAGCGTTGTCAGCGTCGCCGGTTCGCTCACGCTCGTCCCGTGCTCGTTCTTTGCCACGATCCGGTATTGATACGTCACCCCCGCCCGCAGATCGGCGATCGGCTGCGACACAGTGCGCGGGGTGATCTGCAGGCCGCAGTACACAGGCGGCGTCTTGAGATCGAACCGCGAGTCCACTCCATACTCAAAGTACGACTCGGTCCGGCTCCCCATCGGACAAACTCGGGCGCTCAGCGTGGCGGACTCGTCCATCACCCTCATCGCGACCGTCTCTGCGATCTGCGGCCGCCGATCACTCGGCACCACATACACCCGGCCGCTCCCCGTCGTGCGGCCATGCTCGTTCTCGGCCACCAGCCGATAATGCACCGTCTCGCCGGCTGCGACCGGCCTGAGGTCAACATTCACATGGAACGGCTCCGCATCCGGCAGCAGCACCGCACCGGCGCCGAACACCTCAATCTCGCCGAGTCCCCAACGCTCCCCTCGGTAACCCGACAGCACGCGCACGCGGACCCCGGTCGCCTTCGCCGACAGATTCCGTTCGAGGAAGAAGGCGAAGTTCGGTCCGTGCGGCGAACTCTCCGGCAGCGTCCCCGACGCCAATGGCTCCCACGCCGAACCGTCATTTGTCACCAGCACCTCAATCTCGCGGCTGGGCCACTCCGTGTGCTGATGAATCTGCACAGCCGTGATCGTGACCGGCCGCGCGAACTCATAGTGAAACTCCAGCGGCTCGACAGGACCCGGCTGACTCACCCACATCCGCTCCGGACCGTGACGCCAGCCGTCGGTCAATGTCGCCGCGTCCCCGGGCGGACTGCTCGTCAACCGGCCGCCATTTCTCGGCAGCAGCAGGTTGTAACTGCGATATGCGATTTCGAAGTCGTCGAAGTCGATCGTCCCCGTCGGCGGCTGTTCCGGATTGACGAACGCCAGCAGATGAAAGAAGTCGAGGTCCATGTCGCGCTGGGCCGCATCCACCGAACCATACTCGTACATCGCCCGGTTCTGCGCCACGTTGTTCCCGGCATAGGTCCAATTGCGGGAGTCGTTCAACAGGCGGTATTCGACCGACTCCCACTCGCCCGACTGCAGGTGGTCATTCAGGCTGTAACCGGTGTAGGCCCAGTTGGGTCGACGGGGATCGCCGGAGCCCTCCTCATTGCTCTGCGTCTGCGACCACCACACCAGTTCGGAGCCATTGGGCCGCCAGTCGTTTCCGCGCACCTGCAGCGAGATCCGCGCGTCCCGCAGGTCCGGCGAACCGGCGGCGAAGAAGGCGCTGACCCCCTCCGGGTTCGGATGCCAGCCGGGATAAAAGTAGCTGGCCAGGTGCAGCCACCCGATGCCATCGATGTGATTGGGATCAAGCCCGCTCGGTTCCGCGAAACGGACAAATGCCCCGTCGTCGCTCGTGTGATAGGACATGTCCTTGCCCGACATCCCCCCCGACCACCCTGCCAGGCCGCCGTCCCACTCCTCCCGATAATACGCCCCGATCCCCGGCGGCACGCTCTGCGGATCGGTCGTCTCGCCGTAACGCTCCGTCGGTCCGTACTCGAACCAGTATCGCGTCGGCGTCCCGTAAGGGTTCACCGCGCCGTTCACCGTCAGCCCCGCATCTCCCAGCGGAGTCGTAGCGGCAGTTTCGACGGCCGGCGGCTGCCCATAGCCGACGACGGCGGCGCCGATTGAAAACATCAGTTGCAGCGCCGACTGACGGAGCAGGTCGCGGGGGAGATTTCGAAGCCGTCCTGGATTGGCGATCATTCCCGCGATTATACGCGCAACGCAATGCGGGCCAACGGGAACGCACATCGGCCGCCGGCACAGTCCGGCAAGACTTCAGCAGCGCGCCGGCGCTTGAAGTGGCTAATCCGCTGCAGATAGGATCGACTCGACCGGCAGTCGAGCCTACATCCCGGATTCCGGCAATCCAATGAGGATTTTCATTTCCTATCGCCGCGATGACAGTGGGGACGTCACCGGGCGAATCTATGATCGGCTGGAGTCCCGCTTCGGCCGGGAATCGCTCTTCATCGATGTGGACAGCATCCCGATCGGCGTGGATTTCCGCGAGCACCTAAGCGAAGCGGTCGGTCGCTGCGACGTTCTGCTGGCCGTCATTGGAACGCAATGGCTGAACGCAGCCCATCAACGGGGAGCGCGAAAGGGCCGCCGACGGCTGGATGATCCTGCTGATCTGGTACGGATCGAGATTCAGTCCGCATTGGAGCGGCGGATTCCGGTGGTGCCGGTGCTGGTCGGGAATGCGGCCATGCCGCTCGAAGAGGAGTTGCCGCCCGAACTCAGGCCGCTGGCATACCGAAACGCGGCCGAAATCCGTCCGGGAAGGGATTTTCGCGACCACGTGGAACGACTGGTCCGCGACCTCGAATCCATCCGCGCCGCACGAGTTGAAGCAGGTCAGCGTTCAGATCCGACGGCGCACTGCGACCGGGAGACAGAACGGGGTGTTGCTGCACAAGCGGCCCGAGGGGGTGGCAGTCGGACAACACCGGATTCGGCGCAAGCACCACATCCCGCCAGCATTGACGAGCTCGACGAGGAGACGCCGGAACTCTCGGTCCCCGGTGACTGGGATGCCGAAGGGCCTGTTGACTTCGGAGAGGTCGACGAAACTGCGGCCCTGACCGCTCACGTGGTCCACATGAGCGAAGCAGTCGGTTGCCTGGCGGACCTGACGCTTCCGCAGGATTTCAGCAGCGACCGAATCGACATCGCGTTCAGGCTCCCTGCAGACGATGGGGTGCTGACGCACATCTCTCTCGACATCTCCCAGAGACGTACCGAGCCGGTCCGATACTTCTGTCTGAACGGCCTGAAGCTCGGTCCCGAATGGTGGACGAACGAGCGGTCCGTGATGCTGCGTGTCTACCGATCGCTGCTGGAGGGCACTTCGCGGCGCATGGAACCGCAGCCCGGCGTTCGCATCGCCAGGCACGGTGCGGAACCGGTCGCGGGCGATGATGTGGGAGTTCTGGTGAAGGAGCGGTTTCGCCCCGTCATTCGCGCCGGGGCCAGCTTGCCCTGCCTGCGAAAGTTTCGGGTGAGGACCAGCAGGGACAATCAACGGGCAATGCGGCTTGTTCCTGCGATCGTATCCGACGGCACGAATCGCCGCGTCCTGCCAACTCTCGCCCCCCGCGTCGGAGCCATCGCCAAAGCCGGCGTTGCCTGGGTTGAGCTCTCCATGCGGATCGACCCGGATGGCCGGCTGACGATCTGGGCGCGGGACCCGATCCTGGGAACGGCAGATCCAGCGGTGCTGATCGTGGGATAGCCTGCCGAGTGGCGGGAGCCTGCCGCCGAATTGGCGCAGCGACGATTGAGAAACTGCTTTCCAGAGGCATCCATGACACACGTCTGGACAAACGCTTGGTGATAGTCCAAACCGACAAACCACGTTACGCTGGACATGTCCGCGGCTCCTTCAGGGGGATGTGCTCATTCGCAACATCACTCTCCCTGACGCGCCGCGGATTTTCATCCCCATCTACGTCGCTACAGGCATCCCGGCGACCAACTCGAGTGAGCCGACCACAGGCACCTCGGCGCTATGGCACGCGCACGGCTCGCAACTGCCAAACCTCACCATTGACAAAGGTGCATGTGGCGGGCGACGATCAGCACTCGCGCTCACGTGATCAAGGCACTGACAATGGCCGCTCGCCCAGGAAAGAAGAAAACACCAAGACGAACCAGGTCAGCACTTCCGAAGGGAGTTAGCAGCGCCGAATTTAGGAAGTTTGTGGCTGCGCTAAAGCCGTTCTTTTCCGATGACCCCTCTCAGAGGAGGTTGGCCGCAAGAACGGCACTACATGAGATTGTGGTTGAGGGTGATGCTCCGGATCTGACCGCCATTGAGAAGGCTCTATTTGCCCTCAGTGTATCAGGAATCGATGGGCCGCTCTCAAACTATGCGACTCTAGATCAGTCTCATGCCGATGATATCTCGGAGATGATTGCCCGTATTGAGCAATACATCGATGATCCCTCATTCGAGCGTCCGCTGAATTTTCTGATGCTGGCGTCCCCTGGAGCTGGTAAGTCGCATTTCATCAAGTGCTTGGCAAAGAGTCTCGAGTCGAGAGAAGTCAAAGCCGTCACCTTCAATATGGCGGGAATGGCGAGCGGCGAGGAACTTAGCCGACCGCTTGATGACGTCCGAAATGCGAAGGTCGAAGATCGAATGCCATTGCTCTTCCTCGACGAGTTCGACTCGGCTCCGTCAAACTACGGCCTTTTGCTTCCCCTGCTTTGGGACGGCGAGCTCAGTCTCGGCCGCCGAGATTTGAAGGTCGGGAAACTCGTGATCGTTCTCGCTGGAAGCGGTGCAGGATTGATCGAAGCGCTCGACCACGCGAAGAGCATGAAATCTGATGTTCCCATTCCGATCGGAACAACTCCCAAGTTGATCGATCTCTTTTCCCGCATAAATGGGAAGGTCGTACGCATACCGCCCTTTCATGATGCGGTGTCGAATATCGACCGCCGAACTGACAAAGTGGCGATCGCGACACATTTGCTAAGGCAGAGATTTGGCGAGCACCTGAAGTATGTGCCGATCGCGCTACTCAGGTTCATTTCTCGTGCAAGATTCCGATACGATGTACGTAGCATCGATCACTTGGCAAGCTTGATTCCGTTCAAGCCAGGTTTGACAAGGTTGACTCTTAAGCACTTGTCGCTGCCGCTGAACTCGACAGAGGCGCTTCGAGCAAGTAGTTTAGCATATCACCTCGTGGACGATGATGATTATGCGCACGGCATCATCGACCTGTGGAAGGACGTATGCCGGTGCCGCGAGTTGGTGCAGATCACGCCGAACGAAGTGGCCGTCGTTCAATACATGTTGACGGCCGAATCGCACAAGCGAGGTGATGTCACTGAAGCTGCGAATCTCATCCTGGCATGGCACTTAGACAAATAGGCGACGACTGAGGAGCCGTTCGAGCAAGCAAAAAAGAGCCGCCATCGTCATGGCGGCTCTTTTGCCTCGTCGGCTGCTAGATTTGGACCAGCCGTTCCTTGTCCTTCCTCGCTTTGTCATACAGAAGGACTTCCTTTCCGTCGCGCACTCCTTGTTGCACCACGTCATATAGCTTCAAGGCTGACCTGATGGTTTCAGCAAGGGACCGCTTTCCGGAGAGCTGCTGAAGTCGTTCGAGTGCCTCGTACGCCTCCCGTGGAAGGTAGACGTTGAAGCGAACGACATCTTTTTCCTGACTGATCCTTTCGCGTTTGGACATTTCGTCACCTCTTACTCATGCGAGTTGCTCCTGTCTTGGCATTGGAGACCAGTGCGAACGTTCAGGAAGGTTTATCCTTGGCATCAGCGACAGCTTCGATAGTCCACATCGTTCGTTCTCCTCGGGTTGCAGGTTGGGATTACGGCGATCAATCGCTACCACAACGACGACGCCGTTTCCGCATGGTGCTTCGGCTCCTTCGAGCCAACAGCTGCTTGCTCTCAACAGACTCAATTTCGCGTAGACGCTCATAAACTGAGAACGCATTCTCCTGCGACTCAATGACGAGCATTTCCAAGAACTCCACGAGTTGTTCTTGGTCTGTACTGACTGTTCGAATTCCGACCCTCAATCGACCGTCCTTGAACTCAACTTCAACAGGGCCGCAGACGCTTCGGTGCATTGCGCATTCTCCCTCATTGGGTTCGCATCGCCCTTCCATCGCTGCGAACCGCTTCCCAAGTTGTGCGCAAAGTATACACACCTTTCGACACACAAACCAGCGCATCGTTCAGCATTTTGTTTCACTTTTGTCGAGTTTTTCGTAACCGCCTATTTACCAAATGGTTGCAACAAGAGGCTTCGCTTGCCGGCTTGCGTTGGCCGATTGTGGTAGGTGGAAACCCATACGGCAGAAGGTCGCTCCAATGATTGGGTGAACGGTGCGCGCACGGGAGTCGATGCCGCATCAATACTCCCCACTCCCGCGATTCAGGTTGAGTTGCGATGGGAGCGATTTGCGCCGGAGAGGGCGGCGTGCGGGGCCGGGGGTTGGCGGATTGGGCGATGCGCCGCTGATGCTGAGGACGGCACACTGAATGTACCTGCCACTCTGCGTGAAGCAGTTCTGCGGACGAGAACAGCGCATGAGTGTGCCTGGCGGGAGCGGGATGAGGGATGGTGCGTGGGGCGGGTTGTGCCAACTTTGCGAGGTGTTCGATGAATGGTCCGGCGGGGGCGTTTGTGGCGGAGCAGGGGGCGTTGTCGCAGCGGTGTCTTCTGGGGCGGGGGCGGCGGCGGTCGGGGGGGCTGGAGTCGTGGCTGACGGCGCAAGGGCGTTAGAGGTGTTTCGAGTGGCCGTTGGTCCAGGGGGGCAAGAGGCGGGTGGGAAGCCATTGGGCCTTGTGGGCGCTGATGAGGACGGCGGTGAGGAGGGCGGCAGTGCTCCAGGCGAAGGCGGTGACGGCTCCGCGGCCGAGTCCCTGTGCGGCGGCGCGGAAGGCGAGGGCCGCCACTCCGTAGGCGGCGAGTGCCATAAGGGCGGTGAAGGCGTAGAGGTACCAGCGGCTGTGCCAGCGGAGGGCGATGGCGATGCTGGCGGCGGCGAGGAGGGTGACGTAGGCGACTCGCCAGGGAGCGGGGATGCCGGCGGTGGGGGGGGCGAGCATGACGATGACCGCGGCCAGGGGCATGGCGAGGGCGCCGGCCATCCGCAGGGCGCGGGCGAAGCGGTCGTCGTCGAGGAGGCCGAGGACGATGACCGCCAGCCAGAACAGGTGCACGGTGACGGTCATGCGGAAGCCGGCGAGGGGAGTGTCGGGGAGGATGAGCCAGGCCGTCAGTGAAAGGACCGCGGCTCCGGCGAGGGCGCGCACCGATGAGCGTGTGCGGACGCCGTTGATCAGGAGGATCGTGCCGACGAGCGCGAGGGGCCACTCGCCCGGTTCGCTGAGGGTGCCGACTCCGTGAGTCGCGGGACCGATCACTGAGAGCAATGAGAGGAGGCCGAGTACGATCGGCGCCGCGGCCCGCTCGCCGCGCCACCTCGCCCAGCCGAGGAACACGATGAGCATCCAGACGGTGAGCCACAGAGGAGAGCCGACGGTCTGGGTGACGTTGTCCAGGAAGGCGCGATGCACTGGTCCCGTGCTGAAGGGGAAAGCGAGGAGCAGGAGGAGCGGGGCCGAGCGGACGACGTTGTTCACCAGCCGCCGGTTGCCGGTGGTGAGGGCTCCTTCGAGGAGCAGAACGAGGACGGCCATGGCGGGGGGGGATGAGGAAGTAGGGGCCCCACATGGTGTCGAACGAAATGAGCCGCTGTCCGCCGCTGAGATAGATCCAGATGGGACCGAGGGGACCGAACGTCATGCAGAGGGCGAACGTGCGAAGGGCGACGGCGACGATGATGACGCCGAAGGCCGTCCAGGGGAACCACGGCCAGGTCCAGGGCGTGCCGTTGTGCGCGACGTGCCGGGGGCCGCGGCGGACGGCGGGGAGCAGCGTGAGGATGAGCAGCGCGGCGACGACGGGGAAGAGGAGGATCATCCATTCGAGCTCGGTGGGGGAGCGGGGATGAAGCTCGGGCGAGCACCACCAGGGAGCGACGAAGAAGAGCAGCAGCAGTGCGTGATAGGGGAGACGGTAGGCGGCGCCGAGACGGACGCGCATGGCGCGGAGGACGGCCTCGGAAACGAGGGCCGAGAAGAGATAGCCGCAGATGAGCAGCAGCGTCCCGCCGGCGGCGGACTCCATCGTGACGAAGAGGTCGTCGGCGCTGATGGAAACGGCGAGAAAGAGGACGATGAGGAGCAGGAGGATGGAGCGGGCGTCTTCCCAGATGCCTCCTTTGCGAACGATGAGGACGCCGATGGCGGCGAGCAGCGCGGTGTAGCCGGCGAGGACGCCCATCATGATCCACGAATTGATGGCGCCGATCTCGATCTCGCCCCAGGCGTTGCGGACGGCGAGGAGCATGAGGACGGCGCTGATGGCGTAGAAGGGGTTGTGGTTATAGATGAGTGCGAGCAGCGGCCAGCGGACTTTGAGCGGAGACATGCCGCACCTCCTGGAGTCTGAGAACCAGACGGGACGAGGTCGACTCGTGATGCAGAAGTGATGACTGATCTACGTGAGAGAGCGGTGCGTCGTTGGAGAAATGCAGGCGCGGCGGAGAGTCGCGGGGGGGTGGCGGCTGCGGCGATGCGCTGGAGACCCGCCACGGGGGCGACGCTCGGGGAGGGGAGACGAGGATGCGGATTCGAGGGGGCGGGGCGGACGAGTTTGGCGTGCTGCGATCCGGCCTGGCGAATGAAGGGGGCGTCGGCCGACGAGCTATCGATGACGACTCCCGGAGTCAGGGAGGTCCCTCCTCTCTCGAAACGATCGTCGGGTCATCCCGGTGTCTTCATGACCGACAGACAGCTGGTGCGGACTGTTGGCGCGGACGCCTTCATCTCCGGGCCTGGAAGCGGGCGAGTTGCGGGAGGTGGTCGCTGAGGGCGAAGGCGTGTTCGTCGTCCGGGTTGAGTCGGAAGGCGGCTTCGAAGAGGGGGCGGGATTCGGTGGTGCGGGCGGCGATGGGGCCCGTGGCGAGGATGTAGTCGATGCGGTACTGGGGGGTGTCGGCTTTGATGGTGGGACCTTCGCCGTGGCCGACCTGGGCGAAGGTGTCGGTCCAGCCGGCTTCGATCCAGAGGTTGTACTCTTCGGTGTCGGGGGCGTGGTTGAGGTCGCCGATGAGGAGCATGGAGCGGCCTGAGGCGAGGTCGTCCTGCATGGAGTCGAGCATGGCCCGGATCTCCTTAAGGCGGACTGTGGGATCGGCGACGGGGTAGAGGTGGGCGGAGTGGACGATGAGGGGCTCGCCGCCGGGGAGCTGGATGACGCCGCGGCCCCAGTGGCGAGTGAAGAGGTCGCGGGGGCGGTCGTAGCCTAGGGGGACGTTTTCGGACTCGGTGATTTCGAAGCGGCTGAGGAGTGTGCCGGGCCAGTCGCCGCCGCTGGGGAAGCGGACATGGTGCATGCCGAGGTAGCCGGCGATCTCTGTGGTGAGGTCTTCGCCCGGCGACTCGGAGAAGTTGATGATGTCGGGCTCGTAGAGGGCGAGTTCGAGGGCGAGGCGTCGGGCCATCTGGCCGGACTGGACGGCTTTGCGGGCGAGGGGGCGGTCCTCGGGCCAGCCTTTGGCGGCGTAGATGTTGTAGGCGATGACGCAGAGGGGCGAGGGGGGGTCGTCTGCGGCGAACGATGGAAGAGCAGCGGCGGAGAGTCCGGCGGCACCGAGGGCGGTGCAGAACTGGCGGCGGGAGAGGGGCATGGGAGGGTCCGGCTGCTGGTGGTGAGGCGGGCGTATTGTCGCAGGGACGGGAGCGGTGATCCATCGCGGCGACGACGCCGGGATTGTGTCTCTCACTCTAACAGCCGAAACGGATCCGCGGACGGGAAGGGGGCATGAGTGTGTCCGGCGCCGGCGGGATGTAGGATGGTTCGTGGAGCAGGACAGGCCAGGTTGGGAGGTGCTCGATGAATGGCCCGGCGAGGAAGTTGGTGGGGGAGCAGGGGGTGTTGTCGCGGCGGTGTTTCCTGGGACTGGGGGCCGCGGGTGCTGCGGCGATGTCGGGGATCGCAGGGGAGGCGGATGCGGTGGCGGATGCGGGGGCGGGGGGGGAGCGGGATGAGCGGGTGGCGGCGGCGGTTGGGGGGCTGGAGTCGTGGCTGACTGCGCAGGGGGCGTTTCGGGATGTGTCGCGCGGGAAGCCGGTGCCGCATACGCTGTCGGAGGAGGAGCGGGCACGGGTCGGCATGACGCGGGAGACGTGGAGACTGGAGGTGGTGGGGGATGCGGATCATCCGCCGCGGCTGCGGAGCGAACTGACCGTGGCGGACGGAACCGCGCTGGATTTCGCCGGGCTGATGCAACTGGCGGAGCGGCATGCGGTGCGGTTCATGAAGGTGATGACGTGCCTGAATATCGGGTGTCCGCTGGGGACGGGGCTGTGGGAGGGGGTGCCGTTGCGGGAGGTACTGTGGCTCACGCAGCCGCGCGAGAACCTGCGGCGGGTGTTCTATCACGGCTACCATAACGACGATCCGCAGCAACTGTTCCGGAGTTCGCTGCCGGCGGGGCGGGTGCTGGAAGACCCGTTCGATCTGCCGCCGGTGATTCTGTGCTACAAGCTGAACGGCGAGTGGCTGACTCCGGAGCGCGGCGGGCCGGTACGGGTGGTGGTGCCGGAGGCGTACGGGTTCAAGTCGATCAAGTGGGTGAACCGGATCGTGCTGTCGAACCTGTTTCATGCGAACGACACGTATGCGGAGGGGAACAACGACGTGGACAGTCCGCTGAAGACGTTTGCGGCCACGCTGAATGCGCCGGAGCGTGCTGCGCCCGAGACGCCGTTGGCGATCACGGGATATGCCCAGGTGGGGATCTCGGGACTGTCGCGGGTGCAGGTGTGGCTGGAGCGGGACGATGCGGCGGGCCGAGGGAACGACCGTTATTTCTCGCAGGCCCCGTGGGTGGATGCGGAGATCCTGCCGGCTCCGGCGGACTGGGGAGCGGAGCTGGCGGGTGCGGCGCTGCCGTCGCCGATCCATGGATTCGACGCCGCGACGGGTCAGCCGCGGAGCTGGCCGTTGCGGCTGACGAAAGTGCACTGGGCGGCGCTGCTGCCGGGTCAGCCTGCGGGGGAGTACACGCTGCGCTGCCGCACGATCGACGAGAAGGGGATTGCGCAGCCGCTGCCCCGACCGTTTCAGAAGTCGGGCCACGCGGCGCTGGAGCACGTGGCGATCCGGATTACGGCGTAGGACGGGGCTGCGGGCTGAATTGCCGGGCGGGGGTGTAAGCGCGGGGGGACGAGACTCGGCCATGTGCCCGGGGAGGGGGGGATTGGGCGAGCGGTAGGGGGAGCGATCAGATGCAGGGAAGCGGTCAGTCGGTTGGGGGCGTTTCGACGCCGTTGATGAAGACTCGCTCGTCGTTGACGTAGATGCTGGCTCCGTCGGGGACGCGGCCGTACGAGCGGCCGTTGATGGAGAGCGTGGAGTTCTTCATGACGACGAGGTGGTCGCCGGCCTGGATCGAGAATGTTTCGGCCTGACCGGACGTGGTGGAGCCATCGGCGGCGCGGATTTCGAAGGCGTAGCCCTGGACCGGGGCAGCAGCCGGCGCCGGGGGCGCCGGGCGGCAACCGCAGCCGGCCGCGAGGGACGCGACGAGGATGAGTCGCAGGAGTTGCATGAGCGGACGTGTGCGAGCGGGGCACGCAGAAAGCCGGTTATTTGAAGAAACCGGGCTTCCAGGTGACGGGGCGTTGATGTGCGTTACTCGCGGGGGGCGGCGGTGCGATAGACGTGATCGAGAGCGGCCTTGAGATCGAGGCGGCGGAAGGTGAGGCCGGTTTCGTCGTCCCGGACCGGGGCGCCGGTTTGCTGGAAGATGGCGAGCATGGCGTCGGGGAGCGTCGGGCCGTCCTGCTCCCAGTCGTACCCGGTTTGTTCGATCGCTTCCCGGAGGACGATGGCGCCGCCGCAGAGGATTGCATTGGAGGAGGAGGTGGCGGCGGCGGGGACGACGAGGTCGACTTTCGCGTGCCGATCGAGATGGACGGCGTCGACGCCGGGTTTGACGGCTCCGACGGCGAAGCAGTGGGGCTGGGAGGCGGGCCAGGAGATGCCGGTGGTGAAGTGATGGTTTCCCGTGGGGGCGCTGACCCAGATGTTGAGTGCGCGGAGCTCGGCCAGTTTTTCGTCGATCGGGGTCGGCACCGGTTCGGCATGGGCCTGGTCGTCGACGGGGGCGAGGTTGACGGTGGTGATGCGGAACTCTGCATGGTGGTCGATGATCCACTGCAGAGCGGCAGCCACGGTATCGCCGTCGCGGATGTTGCAGTGACAGCATTCGAGCGCGCGAATGACGGCGAGCTGATCGTTGAAGGCGACGCCCCGTTTTCCGTCGTGGTTGAGTGACGAGGGGATGCCGATGGTGGTGCCGTGATAGCCGCGGCCCTCGTGCCGGGGGTCGTCGTCGCCGTCAACGGCGTCGTAGGTGACGAGGACTTTGGGGGTCTCGCCATCGGAGGCCGTCCATTCGGGGCGGGTGAGATCGCAGCCATCGTCGACGAGGGCGAGCGTCTGTCCGCGTCCGAAGGTGAGCCGATCGGCGTAGGCGTCCCAGGCAGCGATCACCCCGGCGTGTTCGAACTCCCTCGGGGCGACGGGTTCTGCCGCGGGTGCTGAGGCGACGATGAGGAGAAGCGCGCCGCAGAGGCTGACGAGAGGGCGTGCGGGGATGCCGGGCCGGTGATGCTGCATGGGGATGGAGACAGGCAGCCACCCGGCTTCCGGGAGAAACCGGGTGGCTGTGGACCTACTGAGCGGCGGCGGCCTGCTGGGCCTGCTTGAGGGTGGTCATGTATTCGACGACGTCGACCAAGTCCTGGACGGAGAGGACTTTTTGGAGGTCGGCGGGCATGAGGGAGACGTCCTGCTTCTTCTTCTCTTCGACGTCGGCGGTCTTGATGGTGCGGACGAGGCCTTTTTCGTCCTTGATCTGAAGCTCTTCGGGTGTCTCGCTGACGAGGAGGCCGGTGACAACGTTGCCGTCGGCATCGAGGACGGTCCAGGTTTCGTAGTTATGGCTGATGGCGGCGCTGGGGTAGAGGATGGATTCGAGGAGGGCGGGCTTGGTGAGCTTTTTGCCGATCTCGGAGAGGTCGGGGCCGACGTTCTGGCCGATGGTGTTGACGATGTGACACTTGGCGCAGGTGCCGGTGGTGTGGAAGACGATGCGGCCGTTGGCGACGTCGCCGGTGCGCTGGGCGAGCTCGGCGATGGGGGGAACGGGCTCGCTGTCTTTGCCGGGGGGGAGGGGGAAGAGTTCGGCGGCCTGCTGCTTGAGGTCGCCCCACTGGACGGTGTGGAGGGTGGCGGCGAGGGCCTCCTTGAGGTTGGGCTCGTAGTTGTTCTGCTGCGCCATTTCGGCGAGGGCGACGGCTCCCTGGCGGATGCCGCCGAGGGCCTTGACGGCGGCGCGGCGGCGCTCGAGGGGCTGGTCGGCGTTGTTGACGATGGCGAGGAGGAGGGGAGCGGCGCGGTTATCGGAGGAGGTGGCGAGGGCCGTCATGGTGGACTCGGCGACGGCGGGGTCGTCGGACTGAATGGCGGTATTGATGAGGTCGCTCTGGCCTTTGTCGAGCAGGGCCTTGACGGCTTCGATGGCGATCTGTTCCTGGGGGTGTTCCTGCGCGAGGGCGAGGAGGGCGGGGTAGCGGTCGGCGAGGTTGAACTTGGCGACGAGCTGGACGAACTGCGGGGAGCCGGCGGCGTTTTCGAGGACGCTGTTGAGGGCGGCGCGGTGCTGGGGGTTGGCGGCGACGTCGAAGCCCTGCAAGCGGTTGAGGGCTTCGCTCTGGATGAAGGCGACGCGGGATTCGCTCAGTTCGGGCGGGCTAAAGGCGAGGTGGATGAGATTGCCCTGCTTCTCCTGCGAGTCGCGCTGGAAGTCGAGAGCGCGGAAGTAGCGCGGGAGTTCGGCTTCGGGGGTGTTGGGGTCGGTGATGAGTTCGGTGAGCAGGAGGGGGGTGGCGGTGGCGCGGGAGCGCCAGATGATGTCGCGGCTGGGTTTGGCTTTCCAGTTGTTGCCGACGGCGGCGAGCCAGGCGCTGAGGCATTCGTCCCAGCGGCCGTGGGCGGCGATGCCGAGGGCTTCGAGATACCAGCGGTCATTGCCGTCGTACTGGCCGGCGAGGATGGTCCAGGCTTCGGCGAACTGGCGGAACTCGATTTCGCGGAGGCCGATGAGCATTTCGCGGCGGACGGCGGCCGACGGATCCAGGACGTCGATGGCATTCTCGATCTCGCCGAGGTCCCCTTCATCGCCATGCTGGCGGGCGAGGCGGATGGCGGTGACGCGGAGGTCGGCGTCCTTGTCCATCAGGCCCTGGCGGAGATAGTTGAGGCGCTTCGCGCGGGAGATGTCGAGCTTGGCGAGGAGCCAGAGGGCGCGGGCGCGCAGGCGGGGATTGGTTGAGTTGTAGAGTTCTTCAAGCGGGGGGACGGCGGAATCGCCCATGTCGTAGAGGGCCGTCCAGGCGATGTAGCGGGTGGCGAGGTTGGGGGACTGGAGGGCGGCGACGGCGCCGGCGGGGGTGGAATAGTCGTGCGTGGGCGCTTCGTAGGCGGCGGTCGCCGACGCACCGCTCAAAGGGGTGATGCGGAAGATGCGGCCGTGGTCGACGTCCCCCATGCGGTGGCCGCCGACGCCGGGGTCGTACCAGTCGGCGATGAAGAGTGAGCCGTCGGGTCCGACACAGACGTCGGAGGGTCGGAACCATTTGTCGCGGGCGGCGCCGTCGAGGATGTTGACGATCTCGGCGGTGTAGCCGGCGCCGGCGGGTTTGGTGACGTAGGCGCGGCAGATGTTGGGGCCGGCGTCGGTATGGATGAGTGCACCACGGAAGGGTTCGGGGAGGAGGTCTCCTTCGTAGACGCAGATGCCGGTGGGTGAGCCGGCGCCGGTCTGGAGGAGGTTGGGAACGACGCCGGGGTCGTTCTGGTGGAAGTGACGCAGCGGGATCTCTTCGTTCCAGCCGGTGCGGGGGGTCTGCCAGCCGGCGCCGGTGAGTTCGTCGCGGTAGCCGAAGTTGCCGTACTCCATCACATAGTTGATGCGGACGCCGCGGTTGCCGTCGTCGTCGTTGTCGGACTGCCACATGGTGCCGAAGGAATCGACGGCGACTTCCCAGTTGTTGCGGAAGTTCCAGCCGAGCGTTTCGAACTCGCTGCCGTCGAGGTTGCAGCGGAAGACCATGCCTTCCTGGTAGGGGTTGCGGCTGTCGTTCACTTCGTTGCCGGCCTTGTCGACGATGGGGTTGCCGTCTTTGTCGCGGATGTGCTTGCCGGCGTTGCCGAAGTTGAAGTAGAGCTTGCCGTCGGGACCGAAGACGAACGCATGGATGCCGTGGTCGTGCTGGGTGCCGGCGATGCCGGTGAAGAGGAGTTCCTTGCGGTCGGCCTGGAGGTCGCCGTCGTCGTCGATGAGGTAAAAGACGCTGTCGCCGGCCGAGATGATGGCGCGGGTCCCCTTGCCGTCGGGAGTGGGGAGGACGCAGATGCCGTGGGCGGAGTCGACGTCGCGGCCCTGGTAGAAGGTGATGGATTTGTCGGCGACGCCGTCGTGGTCGGTGTCTTCGAGGATCAGGATGCGGTCCCCTTCTTCGCGCTCGGGCTTGTCGGCGTTGGCGAAGCGGCGGTAGTTGATGACTTCGCAGACCCAGACGCGGCCGAGGTGGTCGACGTCGATATCGGTGGGGTTCAACAGCATCGGTTCGGAGGCGAACAAGGTCGCTGCGAGGTCGGGATGGACGTCGAGCTGGTCGAGGGCGTCGACAGCGTCACGGCTGCCGCCGCCCCCTCCGCCGCCGGTGAACTTCGCGAGAAAATTCTTGCCGGGGCGCTCGGTGAAGACGTGGAACTGGACCGTGGAGCCGCCACCCTGGTTGGTGCCGCCGTTGTCGAGACCGCCGCGGGCGGTAAAGACTTCGAACTCGTGGTTCTCAGGAAGCGTGAACTCAATGATGGAGTTGGCGTGCGTGCCGATGCCGTACTCGACGGGCTGACCGTTGATGCGGAGGTCGCCTCCTTCGGCGTTCTTGTTGACGCGGACGCTGCCCCAGTCGGTGGAGGCGGATTTCCATTTGAGATCGGTGAGCTTGATCGAAGTAGAGGCGGCGTTGACGCCGGTGATGAGCTCCGGTTCGGCCCAGTCGGCCCAATCGCAGGCGAAGCCGTCGCCGCCGTCGGTGACGACGAGGAAGAGGGACTTAGCGCCCTTGATGTCGACTTCGATGTCTGCGGCGTGTCCTTCGCTGTCGCGAGTGACGACGGGGCTGGAGTAGGCGGGGTTGGATTTGTCGTCTCCGAGCGCGACGGCCGCCGGCTTGGGCTGCTCGGCCTGGGCGGTTTCGGGCTTGGGTTCGTCCTGGTTGGCGTCCAACTGCTCGTCGGTGGGGGTCGGTGATTCGACGCCGTGTTCGGGGACCTCGCCGTGGGCGGTCCAGACGATGGCGTTGAGGACGGTCTTGCGGAAGTTGTCGTCCTGCCAGTTGCGATGGTTGTGTCCGCCGGTGAAGCCGAAGCCGCGGCCGTTGTTGTCGGGGCGCTCGTAGGCCCAGGCGACGTGCTGGGGTTCTTTGCGCTGCAGGACGGCCTCGCGGACGAAGGGATTGCCTGAGTGCGGGCCGTCGTCGCGGGACAGGGTTTCGCGCGGCGGCATGTCGGTGAGGATGGGGGTGACGCCTTCCATGCCTTCGACAAAGCGCATGTGGTAGTACCACTCGTCGTTGATCTCGAACGGCTCGACGCCCTGGGCGATGGGGTGGTCGGGGAACTCGTCGAAGCTGGCTGTCCAGTGCGGGTTGACGGACCAGTGCGGCTCGAAGTAGCCGCCGATCCAGTTGAGGAAGGCTTCGCCGGAGGGGCCTTTGGGGACTTCGACGGCGTAGTGGATGCAGACGAGGCCGATGCCGCGCTGCATGAGCTGATCGAAGTCGCTGAGGCGGTCGTTGACGTAGTGTCCGCCGCCGCCGTCGCAGTAGAAGACAACGGTGTCGGCATTGTCGAAGGCGGTCAGATCCTGGGGCCAGCCGTTCTTGTAGACGGTGGTGAGAACGGGGAGTCCGTGCTCGTCCGCGGCGGCGTTGAGGCTGTTCGAGAGGAGCTGGCAGCCGGCGTAGTGCTCGTGTGCTCCCCAGCCGTGGCTGGGGCGGCCGGCGATGAAGACGATCTTCTTGCGATCCTCTGAGAGGGGGAGCCGCTTGAGGCGGATGTTCTTGAACTCGATCTTCTGTGCGGGGCCGGAATGCAACTGGAGGGCGAGGACCCCTTGCAGTTCGCGCTCGGCGGCCTGGTTGTCGATGATCTCGGTGGTGACGTGGCCGTTAAGCTTGAGGGTGATGTGTCCGCCCTGCGCGGTGATGCTGTACTCGTTCCAGTCTCCCTTCTTCACCTGCTGGAGCAGTTGGGCGGCATCGCCGATGGACTCGGCCGATTTCTGGCCTTCGTCTGCGATTGTGACTTTCTGTCCGCGGGTGCCGAGCATGCCGCGGCCGAGTTCGTCGTAGAGTGCTCCGACCCAGTTGCCGGCGAGGTCGATGTCGGCCTGGTAGCCGAAGACGTGGCCGTCGGGCTGGATGCCGCTGCGGAACTGGATGCCGCTGTTGGCGGAGCCTTCGTTGTCGCTGGTGAGACGGAACTCGAGCTTGAGTTCGAAGTCGTCCAGCTCGCCGCGCTCCCAGACGAGGAAGGTGTTGTGATCGAGCGGCTTGTCGGCGGTGGACTCGCCGACGATGGCGCGGTTTTCGACGCGCCACCAGCCTTCTTCGCCCTGCCAGCCTTCGAGGGACTGTCCGTCGAAGATGGGGGTGAAGCCGGGTTCATCGGCGGCCGGTGCGGCGCTGATCAGCAGGAGACACGTGAGTACGACGAGGGGAGAGCGGACCAGGACGGACTTCATATGCGGATTCACTCCGAGGCGGGAGGAGTTATGCGAGAGCGGGCGCGACCGCGAGAAACGGATCAGCGCTCAGGGATGAGAGTACCGCAGGGCGACGTCAGCGGGCAACCGGGCGGGGGGTTGGGGAATGACGGTCCACGAACGCTACGAAGGCTTGCTCGTGGTCCGAAGTGGCGAATGCCGCGTGTGGGACCGCCACCCAGCGATCGCCGGAGAAACTCAGCATGTATTGCGCTTCGTCGCAGTTGAATTGCCGCAGCCGCGACCAGTGCAGGAACTGCGGTGGACCCGGCGGAGCGCAGGGATGAAAACGGAGTCCCTCATCGAAGAACTCAACTTTGAACCAGACTGCCGGCAGCGGGCTACCACGATAGCAGGCCCATGCCACGAGCCAGCCGAGCCAGACGAATGGATACGGGAACAGGAGGCACCAGAGGCCGAAGAGGATTGAGAAGACCGGTGTGTACCAGTGGTCGGGCGAGAACAGCCAGAGACCGCTGGCGATGAAGAGTGCCCCGGAAGCTCGATGGAGGAAGTACCTGGTCCGGCGGAGGCGCACCGAGGCGAGCATCTCACGCTGGATCTGCTCCAGCGTGACCTGCCATTCGAGGACCAGCGACGGCCCGTCCATCGTGTCTCCTCCGACCACCGGCGATTGTGGTCGTTGCGGGCTGCAACGATCAGGCAACCTGGGCCGCTTGTGGTCAAGTTTGCCATGCGTGCCGGAAAGGATCAACGAATGG
>JBGTSJ010000039.1:0-36243 GCA_041940305.1 Planctomycetaceae bacterium | reverse complement strand
GCGTTGCGGATCGTCTGGATCGAGGAGTTCAATCGCTCGACGACGTCGTGAGCAAGGTACCCGAGCAACTCCGCAGGAACGACCGCAGCTGGTCCACCATCGTGTTGATGGTGTCCTTCAGTTCCAGAAACTCGCCGCGCACGTCGACCGTGATCTTCTTCGTCAGGTCTCCGTTGGCGACCGCAGTCGTGACGGCCGCGATGTTGCGCACCTGATTGGTCAGGTTGCTCGCCATCAGGTTGACGTTGTCAGTCAGGTCGCGCCACGTGCCGGCAAGTCCTTTTACCTGCGCCTGCCCCCCCAGCTTTCCCTCCGTGCTCACCTGACGCGTCAGCCGCGTCACTTCCGAGGCGAACGAGCTCAGCTGCCCGACCATCGTATTCACGGTCTTCGCCGCGCGCAGGAACTCCCCTTCGAGGGGACGCTCGGCGTCCGCCAGCGGGATCGACTGCGACAGGTCTCCCTTGGCGACCGCGCCGATCACCCGCGCCGTCTCCGTGATCGGATGCGCCAGGTCGTCGATCAGCGTATTGATCGACTCGGTCCGCCGCGCCCAGAATCCCGACTGCCCCGCCAGCGGCATCCGCTGGTTCAATCGCCCGTTCTTTCCCACCACGCGGCTGATGCGGTCGATCTCGTCGGTATGCTTGGCGATCATCTCCGCCAGGCCGTTGTAGGCATCGGCAATCTTGCCCGACACTCCCGTCCAGTGCACCGGCAGTCGCACGCTCAGGTCGCCGCGCTGCAGACTGGTGAGGGCCACCAGCAGCAGCTTCTCGTCGAGCACATCGTCCGCCCCACCCCGAACGGCCTGATGCGTCGCGCCGTTCCGCTGAGTCCCGACGCCGGACGCATGCCCTGCCGGCCCCTGCGGCTCATCTCCTCCAATCACCCGCTTCCGAGTGCGACGCTCCGAAGCCGGAGACTTCGAGGACTGAGGCTTCGTCGACTTACGACCAGCAGATGGAGTGGTGGGCATGCAACACGAATCCCTGTGGACGGAGAACCTGCCTCGACATCATCGGACAGGCAATCCAGCAATACGGCCGGGCAGACAGACGCCAGGTAGAGCGGCCGGATGCGTTCTTAAGAAGGTCCACTCCCGATCGCGCGGAGACGCTACGTCAGCCGCCCGTGATGAGATTCGAGAGCCCCCTGCAACTGGCGGGTCCTGCCTGGGACGGCTCAACTCCTGCTGCGGGATGGGGGAGATCAAACGCTTCCTGAGTCTACCCGGCAGAATAGCGCCGGCAATCTTTGACCCTGAATATCAGGTTTCCCCCGATCCAGGCATTCGGGCCATCGCTGAGTGGGAGCTCCGGACGGGCTCATCGCAACTCCCGTCGGGGCCGGTTTTTCTCCCAGATCGCCATCAGGATCAGCGCGTACGCGACCAACCGGATCAGATACACGATCGCCTCGTCCTCCCGCTCAGTCCCCTGCAGGCCGATGTGGATGCGGTTGAATCCCTGGATGAAGAACGACAGCGAGAAATACAGGAAGAAGCGGTCGTGCGTGTTCCGCCAGAAGCGGAGGAAGAACAATCCGACGAGCAGCGAGGCGAGGGCCACGGCCCCCGTCAGCATGTTTTGGACGAGCTCTTGCATGGCGGCTTACTCGCGCTCCCAGATCAATCCGAACAGCAACACGAGCGGCGCGAACAGGGCCGCGGCCAGCCGCCAGGAGGAGAGGTCCATCGTCGCCGGGAAAGCGACGCGGTCCACCACCAGGAGGATGTTGTTGACCGACAGGCCCACGAAGCACAGACCGCTCCAGAACAGCACGCGGTGCCGATTCCGGAAGTAGCCGCGCAGCAGCAGCCCTGCGCAGGTCAGCGAAGTCAAGGTGCACAACGCGTAGATGAGCTGCGCCATGGTCAGGGATCCTTCCGCAGTCGAAAGGCATCGGCGAACTGCTGGGCCTTTTTGTCCATCGACGAATGAATCAGATGTGTCACTTCGACCAGATTGGTGGCATACACCTCCGCCAGCCGGTCAATCATCTCTCGCAACTCGTCGGTCGCCGGCGAGTAGCAGTAGGAAGGAAGTTGCTCTTCCACGACCTGCAGCACGCCCCCCTGTCGCAGCAGCGATAGCAGCTCGGCGGCCCGCTTCTCATCCATATACAGCCGCTTGGCCACGCGCGACACGTCCCACGGCTGGTCCGGCTCGTTGCGCAGGAGGAGCATCGCCTCCAGATAAGGCACAGAGACAATGCTGGTCAGAATGAAGCGCCGGACATCGCCCGGCACCGGCTCCTGCGGCATTTTCGGAGAAAGATCCTCGCAGAGACTCGATCAGCTGCGGGTGGTCTCACCGTGCGGAAACCGACACTCGCACGGAGAACAATGAATGGCGCTGGCCAGCAGCCTACCAATATCTGTCGACACGTCTAGGTGTCGATTTGCGCCGCGGCAGGAGCGGCCAGTTCCGACGTGCAACGAAGCGGAGGAGAGGGAATGGCGAGGTATGCGGCTTCGCGCCGACCGGATGCCGATGAACAACGCCAGCGGCGCCTCGCTCCTGGCGCTGATTGCGCCGCGCACTGATCGAGGGCGTTGTCAGGCGGGGAAGCCGGCAACTTGGAGGCCCCAGTGAAGTTCAAGACCCTGCTCCGCATAAAGAGCGATGCCGAGTTGGCCGTTATGTTTCTATCAGTCAAGCCGGCACAGTGGGGGGCCTTCCGCGGACGGTTGACGATCCCCCACCGTGTTGACCGGACGCCGCACCGGCTCAAAAGGCTGCCCGATTCAGCCAAGCCAGATCTGGTCCCAGGCCTGCTTCCAGTCAGGGGCGCGGCTGGTGACTTTCAACGGACCTTCCAGCTCGATGCCGCGTCGACCGCGAAATGCGTCCGCTTTGTCGACAGTATCCAGCTCAACCGTGATCTGCGTGGGACGCCCGGGGACAAATGGCCGGCAATTGATCTTGGAGACGGCTTCACGCGCCGCGGCTTCGATCATTCGCCGCGCGCGAACCGGAGGAATCTGCCGCGCGCTGTAGCGAGAGAGACCCCGCTTGACGGCGGTGGTGATCAGTCCCTCTCCGAGCAGTTCGGCGGCTTCGCGGCAGGTCGCTTCGTCGCCGGTGACCAGGCTGACGGGAACGCCGTAATGCCCGCAGAGCGCCGCGTTGATACCGACTTCTCCCACGACTGCGTCGTTGAACCACACGCTTCGCCAGCGAGTGGTCGAGATCGTGTGGCAAAGCACGCCATCGGGCGTGCCGGCGCGGGCGTGCATCCCGATCAGCAGGCAGGCATCGCAGCCCTCCTCAAGAAACTCGGTGTAAGCCCCCCACGGGTGGTGGGCCACCCATTCGCAGCGCTCGTCGAGCCCTTCGGGAAGCAGCGAGTTGAACGTCCAGTCATCGCCGGCGCCATGGCAGTCGACGACCACGACCTGCCGTGCTCCGCCTGAGAACGCCCCCCGGATGGCTGCGTTGATCTCCTCCGTGTACAGCCGACGCCCTTCGTCGAACATCGGCGATCCGCCGGTCACCTGCTTCCAGGTCACAATGCCGCTGACGCCTTCCATGTCGCTCATGATGAGAACGCGCATGCGAATCCTCTTGGTCTCAATTGGACCCAACGCCTCTGGCCGTGGACCCGAGAAGGATCGGGCCGGTCCGTCGATCCTCGGAAAACGAGCGGCCCTCGCTCCAGGAAAAACCCCCTCAAGGGTAACGCAAGAGTGCGATGCAAGAGTGGCAAAGTTTGACCCGAGTGAGGCGGGAGTGCAAGGACCCAATCGGGATCTGTGCCACGGCGATATGCGAGGCCGACTCCGCAGCTCATCGGGAGACCCGCGCTCCGATCGTCACCAGTTCGTTGAAGCGGTCGACCGGCTCCCGGGCCGTCCAGGCGATGCCGCGGAGCAGCAGCACCCGGTACAGCGGGTCGTCAAACGTCCAGGAGAAGTGTCCGGGTATCGAGACGAACACCCGACCGCGGGACGGTTCGAGCGTCCAGAACAGCGGTTGCGGTTCGCCGTCTTCCACGCCGGTGGCGAGGACTTGGGCGTTCTTCTTCGCCCGGACCAGGTTCCAGTAACTCTCGTCGACGAACTGCACCTGGTCGAAGTTGCGGGCGATGGGATGGTGGGCGCCGGATTCGAACCCTAACTCGAGCGGGCCGTGCCGGAACTTGGAGCGGCCCCCCTGCCAGGCCAGGCCGATCCGTTGAGCGAAGCCCGGCGCGTCCTGGCCGCCATCGACCGCATAGTGGATATAGACCAGCCCACCGCCGCGCGCGAGAAACGCGTCAATGTCCCGTGCCCGCTCGGGGGTCCACGTTCCGTGCTGATAGAAGACGAGGACGTCGGCCGTGGCCAGATCGTCAGCTGTGGGCCACTCCCACGCCGTGCCGACGCTGGTTCGCCCGGCGACGGAGAGCAGCTGCGCCCACACCTCCTGCCAGGCGGGATAGTCATGCTCGCCCGGCCCGTGGTCCTTTGGGCCGGCGACGAGCACGACGCGGATCGGCCGCGTGGTTTCGGGCGGCTCGGGCGCTCCCGCGAGCACGGCTGTCACCTCAGCGGGGCTGCGCGGGACCGGCGCTGCCTGCGGTCCGTCCAGCGGCATGTGCGGCGCGGGCATCAGCAGAAACGTGAGCAGGTCCTTCAGCCTGTCCAGAGAGAGCCGCTTGATCACATCGTCGGGCATGATCGACTTCGATGCGGGCTTCAGTTCTTCGATGTCGCTGCGGGGGACGGCCGTGACCTTGGCCTGCGTGTCGCTCACGAGCAGCTGGTCCCCCTGGTTCCGGAGCGTTCCGTTCAGCACGCGGCCGTCGTGCAGCAGGACCGAATGGGTGATGTAATCGGGATTGACCGCGTAGCTCGGCTCGGAAATATCGCGATGCACCGAGGCGTAGTCGCGATGGATCAGGTTGGACAAGTCGGGGCCGATAATTCCCCCCTGCCCGCTGACTGCGTGACACTTGAAGCAGGCCGCCTCTTCGCTGAAGAACACGCTGCGGCCGCGAACCCAGCTGCCCCCTTCCAGTTCGGGGATGTGGCGCTCGGCCAGATCGGGCAGCGGCTGCGTGGAGCGGGGGGCCGCCCACGGCAGCAGCATCCGCGACAGCGGAAACGGCCGCAGCCGCGCGTCCTCCGCGGTGAACCATGCGGCGGTCAATTTTGGGGTTCCGGAAGCGGCGTCGATCTCGATCTCGACCGGCAACAGGGAGTCCGCAGCGGGGCCGTGCACGAGGGCGACCACCCACCCGTCATTTTCCCGCACTGCCGCCGATTCGCCGGCAGCCGTGCGGACGGTGAACGGCGAGGAGCCGGCGAATTGCAGCGTGACGGTTTCCGGCGGCAGTTCGTAATCGAGCTTGGACCCGGGCTGCACGGCTGGCTGGAGCAAGTTGGCAAGGTCGAATTGCGTCCGCAGTAGGAGCCGTCCGGGCTGCTGCAACAGCCGGGACAGTTCCACATGCGGGGCGCTATCGCGCAGCAGGTCGCGAGTGATGGCGAGATCGACGTGCGGGAGCCAATCGGTCCACGTCGCGTCCTGCGACTCCCAATGTGCGGAGACTCCCTGCAGCGAGTAATCCAGGTCGATCCGCGGGTGCTGCGGCAGCGGCCGATCGGGGTCGGGCGACTCCGCATCGTCGAGCGGCGGCCTCCCCAATCCCGGCAGTTGAACTGCGTAGTGCACCAGTTCCGTCTGCGCATCCGTCGCCAGGATCAGCGTGCGGTGATCGGGGGTCACCTGGGCCGAGTGGACGCGCAGTTCCCGGCGCGGCATGGTCATCTGCCGGGCGACGATCTCGTAGCCGGGCCGCAGCGACTCGAACTCATCACCCGCGCGCACCGCCTCGCCAAACGTGATCCTGGTCCCGGCGGCCAGTCCCTGCAACTGTTCGATTTCCAGCGGACGATCGAACGCGATGCGGACCTCGTTCGTTCCCGATGCCCAGGCAGCCACCGGCTGGGCCGCTGCCTGATCGATGTAGCGGACGCGATAAAGTTTGCCGCTGCCGCTGGGACCGCTCCCCCAGTCCGGACCGCCGCTGTGGACCGCGATGACCAGGTCTCCGGCCGGAGAGACGCATGCATCGACGGTGAGCATGTTGAGACAGGCGATCAGCCGGTTGTCGGCCACGTAGCCCAGCGGCGTCTTGACCAGTTTCGTCCGGTACAGCTTGCCGCGGGAGTAGCCGCACACCAGTGCATCGCCGGCCCAGAACTCGGGGCCAAAGGCAGGTCCGCCGTTGACCGGCTCGTTGAAGAACAACCCGCACGTGGACTGATGCTGCGGCGTGTAGTCGTAGACGCTCGGTTCATCGATGACGCCCGGCAGGAACTCCGGGTGCCGTGCCGGGAACCCGTAGTGCCGGCCCGCCTGCAGGTGCAGGAGTTCGTCGAAGGGGTTGCCGTTGGGGACCCACGTCGCACCCTCCTGGTCGGTGCAGAACAGATCTCCCGCCGCGTTGAACTCGAGAGCCACCGGGAATCGAATTCCGGTGCAGAACACTTCGCGGCTTTGAAAGTCGGGGGCGACCTTGAGAATGGTCCCCCGTTCCCCGTCCAGCCGGTAGGCGGGGCGTCCCTGGTCGTCGCGCAACAGCGGATCGGCGAAGTTGGCCGTCCCCAGCCCGAAGTAGATGCTGTGGTCCTGCGGATCGACGGCCACACCGAGGGCATCGACGTTGTGGAAGCTTTCGGCCCAGCCGGTGGCCACGGTTGTCTCGGTATCGGCCGTGCTGTCGCCGTCGGTATCCGCCAGGAGCAGGCATTCCATCTTTGTCGCGAGAAAGACGCCGTCGCCGCGGTCATAGTCGGGGGGCGTCAGTGCGATGCCGATCGGCGAACGGACGCGTCCCTCGTTGTCCCAGAACAACCGCGCTGAGTCTTCCAGGCCGTCGTCGTTCGTATCTTCGAGCACGTAGACGTCGCCGTCGTAGGCGACGGCCATCAGCGTTCCGTCGGGCCGGTACCGCACGTTGTTGATATTCGGCAGTTCGAGCGGCAGTTCGCGGACCTCGAACTCCGGCACGAAGAACTGCACCGGCGGTGGATCGTGGATGCTCTCTAGGGGGATACCGTTCTCGGCGAGGAGGGTCGTGGGGAGATCTTGGGCAAGGTCCTCGTACTTCGCCAGCAGGTGCTCTCCTACGCGGGTGCGTTCGTCGTCGGTCAAGACGCGTGAGTAGAACGCGATTTCGGCGATGTCGGCGGCGGCGAAGCCGGTGACCTGCTGCGGACCCGGACCGAGATTGTAGTAGCGGGCGCCGATCGTCAGTTCATCCATCTGCAGGACGGAGCCGTCGTACGGGCGAGTCTTTTGCGGCTGCCCGTCGATGGAGAGGCGAACGATGTTTGCGGCCGGATCGATGACGATCTCCAGGACGTGCAGCGATCCGAGCGGGCTGGCGGCCTCCGCCAGGCTCTGCGCCCCCGTGAAGCCGCGTCCTTCGATGTTGAGCTGATTGAACGTCGTGGTGAAGAACGGCCCCATGTCGACGGTGAAGCCGCTCTGGAAGTCGCGGTGATCGGTTTCGTTGGCGGCCAGGAACGCGCGGAAGCCGCCCGGGTTTTCGCGCGCCGCGGCGACGACGAACAGCGTGAGCCCTGCGAGCGGGCGATCGATGCCCGTCAGTCGCAGGTGATCGTCGCTGCCGTCAAAGCGGACGACGGGAAAACTCCCAACTCGAATCAGCTTCGGTTGTGCGTCCTTCACCGTTTGCGCGGCGGAGCCATGTTGTCCGGTCGCATCGGGCCATGTCGCCACCGGGACCTCCTCGCCGGCAGATGGCACCTCAACTACATCTGCCCCTGCAGCAGCAAACCGCAGTTCAAGCCCTTCCGTCACGGGCAGCCCCGCATCATCGGCCGCCTCAACGGCGGTCGCGATCGCAATCAACAGGCAAAACGAAAGTCCTGTTGCGACCTGAACTCGACATTGCTGCGCCCGCAATCCGTTCCGCCCAGTCGTGGACATGACCAGTGACAATTCTGGAGTGAGATTGATTGTGGGGCGCGCCGAGTGGAGCAGAGTCACTCTCCGAACTCGTTGCTCAAAAGTCCAGCCCTCAATGCCAATCGAATGAGGGCGGACGCTGTGGACAGGACGGCATCGGATATCTTCGTCGAGGCGATCTTGTTGTGGGCCGAATGGCGACGTCGCCAGACGGTCATTCGCGATGACGCATCGGTGGCTTTCGCGTGATCGCAGATGCACCAATACGTTAGTATTCAGTCACCCCTTCGGGTTATTCAACACAGTGGCGGCTTTCACAATGCTTGCTTTGGCCTGGGACTCATCACATCATCCACGATTGACCCTGACACCGTACTCCGGAACGAAACTCCACATGATCCACCATCGAACTCCGTTCCTCTGCCTCCTCGTCCCTCTCACCGCCTTTTGCCTCGCCGCAAACGTCGCCCCCGCCGACGAACCCGCCTACGAGTGGGTCGAGATCACCACCACCGCCCCCTTCGCCGCACGCGACGGCGCCGGAGCCCTCACCTACGACGGCCGCATGTGGCTGCTCGGCGGCTGGAACCCGGGCGACAAGCAGCACTTTCCCCTCATCTGCAACAACGAGGTCTGGAGTTCCACCGACGGCAGCGACTGGGAGCTGATCAAGCCCAACACTTACCTCGATCGCTCGTTCGACCCCGCCTCCGACTGGGAAGGCCGCCACACCGCCGGCTACGTCGTCTACGACGACAAAATGTGGATCATCGGCGGCGACTGTAACCAGGGGCACTATCAGAACGACGTCTGGAACTCGACCGACGGAAAAGCCTGGACCTTCGTCAACAAAGACCGGCCGGTGCCGTGGGGGCCGCGCGCCCTGCACTACACGGTGACGCACGACGACCGCATCTGGGTCATCGGCGGCCAGACGATGCCCGCCTTCGCCGGAGCCGATGAGCAGTTCTATCGCGACCTCTGGACCACCACCGACGGCGTCGAGTGGGAGCAGATCAAGCCGGCCGAGCCCTGCTGGTCCCCCCGCGGCATGATCGGCGGCAGCGCCGTGTTCCAGGGCCGCATCTGGATTCTCGGCGGCGGCACGTACGACACCCCCACCACGCCGACGCGGCTGTTCCACAACGACGTCTGGAGTTCGGCCGACGGCGTCCACTGGGAGCAGCACACCGACGCCGCCCCCTGGTTCCCGCGCCAGTACCACGAGGTCGCCGTCTTCGACGACCGCCTGTGGGTAATGGAGGGCTACAACGTCGAGGGGGGCAATCGCAACGACGTCTGGCACTCCGCCGACGGCGTCAACTGGACCGAACTCCCCAACACCCCCTGGCGCCCCCGCCACGCCGCCAGCGTCTTCGTTTACGACAACGCCCTGTGGATGGTCGCCGGCAACAACATGCAACCGGATGTGTGGAAGCTTGTCCGCAAGGATAAAGAGGATGAGTGAGAGTGCGCCTCGACTCGTGAAAGCTGAGAGCGAGACCATCATCCCTGTTTCAACACCCGAATGTGCTCACGGATTGAGGCAATAGACCAGGCGTTCGCAGTACAGCTGTGGGAGCAATACACACGACGGTAGAATGCATGTGCCCTGAGTCGTGCTTCGGTCGAATCGAATGATTAAAGCCGTCCAAGAGCTCGCATCAATCATTCCGCCCCCCACTTCGCCTGCGATCACCATTGATTCGCACGAGAAGCTGATCGAGGTATCCGACGTCTTCGGAACTCGGCTTCCCGAAGACTACATTCAATTCCATCGCACCTATGGCGAGGGATTTTTCTTCTCCGTCAGCCATAAGATGTCCGCCAATCTCGTTGTCTTCGGGAATGTGTACCGTATCGGGGGGACCGGCAGCACGGCTCTGAGATACGCCTCTCCGGAACGCCTCCAAGAGTTGCGGGTGATCAAGGAATCTCGGCCGAAACGGGTTCCCTTACCTCTCTTCTGCGAACCCCACGGGCTGCTTCCCTGGGGCACGACGACGAATGAGGTCGACCTCTGCTGGCGCGTGCATGGCGAGCTGGTGGATAACTGGCCTGTGGTTGCGCTGCGGTCGGGAACGGGAGAGTATGAACAGTTCGAATGCGGCTTGGTTGAGTTTGTTACCGCAATCATTTCTGGGAGGACGATCTGTCAACTGCTGCCGAAGCACTTCCCCGGGAGCAAGGGCGTTGGATGGGCCGTCTCAGGCGGCAAGGAAGAGACGTTCTCAAGGCCCCGTCCATCGGCAGAATGATTCGCCTGCGCCCAGAGCTTGCGATGTCAAACCCGGAGGATGCAATCAAACCCGGCGATGCAGGACTTGGACCCGCAGATCAGGACTCTCGTGTATGCCTTCATCGTAGGCATCCCGCTGATGGTGTGCCTTGCTGTCGTGCGGCTGGCTCAGCTGATGATTCTTTTCAGCAAAGCGAATGTGTCGCTGTCGACGCCGAAACCGGACTTTCCGGAGTATCGACGCTGGCAGCGCACCAACGGGGTGCTGTTCGGCTCAATTGTCCTGATCGTCGGATTGGCCGTCGCGTGTTACACATTCAGTCTCGCATGGGCGGCGTTTCGTGGCGATGAGAATGACGACGCGACGCTCTTGGCCACCTCTGCAGCCGTGGAAGCTATCATCGCTATTGCATTCGGCGCGTATCCAATCTGGTACTCACTCCGGAAGTCCCGCTGAATCTGGAGCACTAGTAATGCGCTAAGCGCCCCACGGTATGTGAGCGCAGGGCCTACAGTCCGGCCTTCTGGAACTTGTTGTGATGGGCAACGTCACCGATTCAATGCAACTGACCGCCAAGCTCCGAAATCCGCTGTTCGTACGAATCGGCGCCGCGTTGTTGCTCTACGTTGCCGGATTGTGGATCGCGATCAACTTCGGCCATTACGCCGACTTGGCTCAGCGACGTGGGTGCGATCTCCGTCCGCACCGCTGGAAGCCGCACACGGCAGAGGCCTGCTTCGTCGTGAGCACTGTTATGCTGGCGTTTCCGCTTCTCCGCGCGTGTGTGCGCTAGATTCGGCACAACGAATCAAACTGGGGTGAATGCACGCGACGCTGGAGCCGAAACTGATGGCGATTTATTCCACATTCTTCGTATGCGATCCTGAGCGCCTTGGGGACGGCTTTTCTGGATGGAAGTCTCCACTCGCCACTCCGGTGCGACGCGAAGTCAGTGATCCATTCACCGGAGAGGCACTGATTTACGAGTCGTTTGAACCAGACTGGGAGAGCGAGGAGTCAGACGCCCCGGGTCCGCAGAACATCACCAGGCCTGGTTCGCGCTTCGCGTGGCTGGCGAGGCTTGTCGGATGGCCGCCGAAGGCAAGATTGACAGTCCGCTGCATCAGTTCCAACTACAGTGACTTTCTCAAACAGAGAGCGTCGCCGTTCCTTCAAGAATGCCCGCATTGGCCAACGAAGGGTCTAACCGGCTCGGAACTGGACCCGTTGGCAGCAGAACTCATGCTGACCTGTACGTTTCGAAACGCGCTTTTCGCACCGCCGGCTCTGGCATGCGAACTGTTAGAGGTACCGGATGCGTTCGTTGCAAGACTTGCGACACTGAATGATCGGTCACTCTCTGAGATCGCAGAGCGATGGGCTGCTTCGATGTCGACTCCCGAATTCACGCACTCGGCTGCAGGTACGCAGCTTAATGAAGGCTGGACGACCGAAGACGCTCTGGCGCCCATAACCAACCTGGCCGCCCTGTCGCGAACCGTGCGAGATGGCCAGTCCATGTACCTATTGTTGGAAGCTTGAGTGCTGGCTCAAAGTATACGTGAGCAGCCTTTCAGTGCAGCCACAGTACTGGGCGAGACCGTCACCGAGCACAAGCTGCTCTTCCCTAACCCAGCAGCGTCTCCACCACCCTCCCATGCACGTCCGTCAGCCGGTAATCCCGCCCCTGGAACCGGAACGTCAGCCGTTCGTGGTCGATCCCCAGCAGGTGCAGGATCGTGGCGTGGAAGTCGTGCACGTGGACGGGGTCAGACGTGATGTTGTAGCTGTAGTCGTCCGTTTCGCCGTACGTGAGGCCCGGTTTTACGCCGCCCCCCGCCATCCAGACGGTGAAGCAGCGCGGGTGGTGGTCGCGGCCGTAGTCGTCGGCGGTCAGGGCGCCCTGGCAGTAGACGGTGCGGCCGAACTCGCCGCCCCACACGACGAGCGTGTCGTCCAGCATGCCGCGCTGCTTGAGGTCCATCACCAGTGCGGCTGAGGCCTGGTCGGTGATCTTCGCCTGCTCCGTGATCCCCGCCGGCAGCTTGCGGTGCTGGTCCCAGCCGCGATGGAACAGTTGCACAAACCGCACGCCGCGCTCGGCCAGCCGCCGTGCGAGCAGGCAGTGATAGGCAAACGTCCCCGGCTTCCGCGCGTCCTCGCCGTACAGGTCGAACGTGCTCTGCGGCTCCTGCGAGATGTCCACCAGTTCCGGGACCGATGTCTGCATCCGGAACGCCAACTCGTACTGCGAGATCCGCGTGGCGATCTCATCGTCTCCCGTAACTTCCAGCCGCCGGCGGTTGAGGGCCGCGATGTCATCCAGCATCCGGCGGCGCGTGTCGGTATCGACGCCGTCCGGATTGGAGAGGAACGGCACCGGATCGCCCACCGACCGCAGCTTGATCCCCTGGTAGCGCGACGGCAGGAACCCGCTCCCCCACAGTCGGTCGTACAGCGGCTGGTCCCCCGTGCCGGAGATCATCGCCACGTACGCCGGCAGGTCCTCGTTGAGACTCCCCAGCCCGTACGACAGCCAGGACCCGATGCTGGGCCGTCCGGCCAGCTGCGCGCCGGTCTGAAAGAACGTCACGGCGGGGTCGTGATTGATCGCCTCGGTGTGCATCGACTTGATGAAGCACAGCTCGTCGGCGATCCGCGCGGTGTGCGGTAACAACTCGCTGACCCACGCACCGCTCTCGCCATGCTGCTGAAACGCGAACTTCGACGCTGCGATCGGAAACCGCTCCTGCGTCGCCGTCATCCCCGTCAACCGCTGCCCCTGCCGGATCGAATCCGGCAGATCGGTCGCCTGCCGCTCGCGCAGCCCCGGCTTGTAGTCGAACAGGTCCAGTTGAGACGGCGCCCCGGACTGAAACAGGTAAATGACCCGCTTCGCCGGCGGCCGGCGCCCGCCAGGCTCCGGTTCGGTGGCGCGCCCCTCTGATGTGAGCAGGCTCCCCAGCGCCGCAGCGCCGGCGAATGATGACATTTGGCAGATCACGTCCCGCCGATTGATCCCGGTTTCGCGTGTCATTTCCTGCACAGCAACTACTCCCGGGTAACCACTTCATCGAGATTGAACAGCACTTCCGCCACGGCCGTGAACGCCGCCAACTGTGCCACATCCATCGCCGGATCGACCGGATACTCGCCCGTCTCGACGAGTGCAGCCGCGGCGGCGGCATTCTCGCCAAAGTGTGAGCGATGAACCGCCAGCGCCCGCTGCAGCAGCGCCAGTTCTTCCTCATCGGGCATCCGGCACGTCGCGCTACGGAACAACAGCATCAGCCGTTCGCGGTCGTGCCCGGCGTCACCCAGCACCCGCGCCGCCAGCACCCGTGCCGCCTCCACGAATGTCACGTCATTGAGCAGCGTCAGCGACTGCAACGGCGTGTTGGTCCGGCTGCGGCGAAGGACGCAGGCCTCGCGCGTCCCGGCGTCGAACAGCGTGAACGTCGGGTTCGCCACCGTCCGCTTCGTGTAGCAGTACAGGCTGCGGCGATAGAGGTCACTGCCGGTGCTCTGCTCATACACCGTGTCGGTGGCGATTTCGTTCCATAGCCCTTCAGGTTGATACGGCTTTACCGACGGCCCGCCGATCCGCTCCTCCAGCAGTCCCGCCGCCGCCAGCGCCTGGTCCCGGATCATCTCCGCCGTCAGTCGCACCCGCGGGCCGCGCGCCAGCAGCCGGTTCTCGGGATCCAGAGTTCTCAGTTCCGGCGGAATGTGTGACGACTGCCGGTACGTGGCGCACGTCACAATCAATCGGTGCAGATGCTTCACGTCCCAGCCGGTGCGCACGAACTCGGTCGCCAGCCAGTCCAGCAGTTCCGGATGGCTCGGCGGCTCTCCCTGCGTCCCGAAATCCTCCGCCGTCTTCACCAGGCCGACGCCAAACAGCCGCTGCCAGTACCGGTTGACGGCCACCCGCGCCGTGAGCGGATTCTCGGCGTTCACCAGCCATTGCGCGAAGTCGAGCCGGTTGCCGCCAATGTCTGCTCCCGACGCCAGTGCATCGGGCACACCGCGCTCGACCTGTTCCTCCGGGCGGTCGTACGCGCCGCGTTCCAGCACAAACGCCGGTCGCGGAAACTTCAACTCCTCCATCACCATCGTGGTCGGGAACGAATCGACCAACTCTTCCCGCTGCCGCTCCAACGCGAGCAGTTCCGCGTATGCATTTCGCACCGGCTCGGGTGCCGCGTGTCGCAGGAAGTACTCGTGCAACTTGGCCCACCGGGCCGGAGACAAGTGCTCCACCTCCAACGCGGTCAGTTCATCAAGCGATTCGACGACGGACAGAATCTGCGCGGCCCTGAATGAGAGCGCGCCGCTAAACACCCGCACATCCGCCACGGCCCCCTGCAGTTTCTGCTGCGTCCCCGTCGATCCGATCCGCAACGGCTGGTCGTTCACGATCGTCTGATTCAGCCCGTCGAGGTGCACCCGCAGCGGTTGCAGCTGGCCATTGAAGTACACCGCGATGCCGCTCGCCGCCCGGCTCCCGTCATACACCGCCGTCACCTGCGACCACTCGCCCGCTGGCAACTCCGTCTCCGTCTCCACGCGCAGCGAGTCATCCAGCCAGCGCTTGACCAGGTTGACCTGTACGTGCCCGTTCTCCAGATGCACGGCCCAGCCGTCGGAGTCGGAATCGTCCGACATCCGCGTCACGATCCCGCCGGTCCGCGTTCCCTCAGGCCGCACCCAGGCCGAGATGCTGAACGCATCGAAGTACCCGAACTTGCCGATGTCCCCCACATCGAGGAACGACTCGCCGTCCAGTTGCACTCCCGCGCCGCGCGGCCCCGGCACAAAGGCAATGCTCTCTCCCACCAGCCCCGCGCGTCGCGAGACATCCACGCGATCGCCCGCATCGCCGTCGAGCGGAAAGTGAGCGATGAGTCCTTCGTCGGGCGTCCAATCCAGCGCAGGTCCGTCGGCGATTTCGCGCTCCCACTCGGACTGCAGAACGGCGCGCTCATTCACACCGTCGTCCCATTGCCGTCTCGCTTCCTCCAGCCTCTGCTCAAGTCGTGCCAGTTCCGACTGCTGGTCCGCCGTGGGTGACTTGATGTAGGGAGGCGAGTTCCCCTCCTTGATGGCCCGCCCCGACTCCGGAATGCTGTTGAAGTATGCGTACAGCCCGTAATAGTCCTGTTGCGAGAGCGGATCGAACTTGTGATCGTGACACCGGCTGCAGCCGACCGTCAGACCCAGCCACACCGCACCAGTCGTGTCCACGCGGTCCACGACATACTCGACGGCGTATTCTTCCGGGATAATCCCCCCCTCCGCATTGCCGCGGTGATTCCGGTTGAACCCCGTCGCGATCCGCTGCTCCAGCGTCGCCCCCGGCAGCAGGTCCCCCGCGAGTTGCTCAATCGTAAACTGATCGAACGGCATTCCCGCGTTGTACGCATCGATCACCCAGTCGCGCCACCGCCACATCTCGCGCGGACCGTCGTTCTGATAGCCGCTCGTATCCGCGTACCGCGCCGCGTCCAGCCAGCCGACCGCCAGGTGTTCCCCGTACCGCGGCGAAGCCAGCAGCCGCTCCACCAGCCGCTCGTACCGGTCCGGCGCCGGATCGGCCAGATACGCATCCACCTCCTCCGGCGTCGGCGGCAGTCCGGTGAGGTCCAGCGTGACCCGGCGCATCAGCGTCTCGGCCACCGCTTCGGGCGCATGTGTCAACCCGCGCCGCTCCAGGTCAGACAGCACAAAATGGTCGATCGCATTTCGCGGCCACGAGCGCTCCGACACCTCCGGCGGCGATGCGCGCTCTGGCGGGATGAATGCCCAGTGCGGCTCCCAGTCCGCGCCCGCTTCAATCCACCGCCGCAGCGTGTCTACCTGCGCGGCCGTCAGCGACTTCCCGGAGTCGGCCGGCGGCATCCGCTCATCCGCATCATCACTGCTGATCCGCCGCCAAAGTTCTCCCTCGGCCGGCTGACCGGGTGTAACGACGGCCATACCGTCACGCTCGGCGAACAGCCCCTCCCGCGTGTCGAGTCGCAGCTCGGCCTCACGCGCCGCCGAGTCCGGTCCATGACACGCAAAGCAGTTGTCCGACAGAATCGGCCGGATGTCCCGATTAAACCGGACGGTGTCCTGTCCGGACGCCGGCTCACACATGCACGCTGGAAGAATCAGCCACAACAGCACGGCATTTCGCATCGGCATCTCGGTCACGGCGGGACATCTGGGAGTGCCAGTCCGACATCGTAACGGATGGGCCACGACGGTTCACATCACGGGAGGATTCAATTCGACTCGCAAACCCTGGCGTGAAAACGACGCCGCCGTCCATTAGGATCGACGCGGGTCGATGGCGAATCGGCCCGGAACCGCAACCCCCTTGCGCACGAGTAACGTCTGCAACACGATGTCGATTGCTCTGGAATCCCCCGATACCCCTGCCGTCACCTCTCCGACCGGGACAGCCCGCGCCGTCGATAAGGAGACCCTGCGGCAGTTGATGCAGCCCAGCTTCTGGCGCTGGTCCGTCCGCATCGCCGGGGACTGGTCGCTGATCGTGGGATCAATGCTCCTCGCCGGCTACACACGGCATTGGGCGGCGTACATTTTCGCCGTGATCATGTCGGGCGTCGGGCAGCACCGCATCGCGATCATGGCGCACGAAGGGACGCACCGGCAGATCTCCCGCAACAAGCGGCTGAACGACTTCCTGACGGGGATGTTCTGCCTGTGGCCTTTCGGCAACCCGGTGGGAGGCTATCGCCGTTTTCACTTCCAGCATCATCGGCACCTCAATACGCCGGACGACGTGGAGCTGCAGCAGAAGGCGAAGAGCGCCCCCGCCTGGGATCTCCCGGCCACGCGCTGGACCGTCCTCAAGTATTTCCTGCAGGATGTCTGCCTGCTGCACGTGAAGGAACTGGCGAACCTCAGCCAGCGCGTCCGCCCCGGCATCAATCTGGTCGATGGCTCGCTCCCCAACCTGTGGCTGATCGCGGTGGCCGGAACGTTGCTCTGGTTCGGCCAGTGGTGGGTGATCATCGTGTGGTACCTGGGGACGGCGATGGTCTTCTGGCCGACGTTCCGCCTGCGCGTCTGGACCGAGCACGTCGGCACGCACGACGTCCACCGCTTTCACGCTCCCTGGTACATACGCTTCTGGTGGCTGCCGCACAACACCTTCTGCCATTACGAACACCACTACTATCCACAGGTCCCCTGCTGGCACCTCCCCAAGCTGCGCCAACTGATGGGGGACCAGCCGGAGATCGTCTCCCTGTTCGACATCCTCCGCAACATGCAGCAGGCGCCCGCCGTCACGTCGGGCGAACCGTCCCCCACGCCGGCCCGCGTGGTGCGGTCCTACGAGTCTCCTGTCCTGGCGGAAGCCCTGGTCGAATAACACCTGAGACAACTGCGGTCGGTTTGACGGATGCCGGACAGGGCGCGAGCCACCTCGGCCGATTCCCTGCACACAGCGCCTTGCAGACGGGGCTCGCGCCGATAGGATTGGCGACGTCCCTCCTGGCGGTCCGGTCGGCGACGATCGCGAAGGAAACTGATCAGCCTCAATTGCACCGCCGTCCCCTCTCCGTTGACTCATGTCGCTGTTAACTGTCGCGCCGAACATCGAATCCGATCAGCCTGTCGAGCCGTGGCAGTCGCCGCTCGATGCGGCAGCCGTCCGGCGCCTGTCGCTGTTGCGCGTGGGGCCTCCGTTGGCGGCCGTCACATTGGAGTGGCTGCTCGTCGCCGCCGGTATCGCCGCGTCGTGGTGGCTGTGGCAGTGGAACAGCGTCGCCGGCGCGGTCGGTTATGTCGCCGCCGTCGTCTGGATCGGCTCCCGCCAGCACGCGCTTGCCATCCTGATGCACGAGGCCGCCCACTATCGTCTCCTCCCCAATCGCACGCTCAACGACCTGATCGGCGAGCTCTTTCTCGGGTGGCCGTTGCTCATCTCGATGCGCATCTACCGGCGGCTGCACTTTGCGCATCATCGTTCCCCCAACACCATCGACGACCCGGACTGGCTCCTCCGCCTCAATCGCGACTGGGTCTTCCCCAAGACCCGCTGGCAGATGCTCCGCATCTTCCTGACCGACGTGTTCGGCCTGCACGTCAAGGACCAGTTGCAGTTCTTCGGCCGCTACGCCTTCAGCAAGCACCAGCGCAAGACCTGGCTCGACGGCCTCGCCATTGTCTTCTTCGTCGGATTGATCGCCGCCCTCACGTATTTTCAGCTCTGGGTGCTGTTCCTCGCTTACTGGGTCGTACCGCTCATGACGTGGCTCAAGGTCGTGCTGCGTCTGCGGACCATCGCCGAACACTACGGCGTGGAATACGACCACGTCTGCCGGCAGACCCGCACCACCTACCCCACATTTGTCGAGCGCTGGCTGTTCGCCCCTTGGAACATCGGCTACCACCTCGATCACCACCTCTATCCCAGCGTCCCCTTCTACAACCTCGCCGCCCTCCACCGCGAACTGCTGCAGCACCACGCATTCCGGGGAGAAGCCCACCTGACGCACAGCTACGCGGCCGTCCTCCGTGAATGCCGCGACTGCGTCGCCACGCCATCCAGAGCCGGCTGAGCCCCTCCCGCCGCCCCACGCGACAGCTCGCTGCCCCATACTAGCCCGACGCGCCAGCGAGGGCCGAACGTTGCCGAGTCCCGATCACGGGACCACCTCTGCATCGCGTCGTATCAACGCTCGCTCCCCCCCACACAAGCCCGACGCGCCAGCAAGGCCCGAACGTCAACCAGCACTCCCATCCACAAAGGCGTCCACAGGGCGCCCCCATCCCCTCCCTCCACACCCAGCCACCTCCAAAACCACACATCCCCCAGCACAAAACACGCTCCCGCAACCCCAGCTTTCCCGCCGAAGAGGGCTGACATCCCCAAATAAACATGGTATGACGCGACTTTAAGCAGCTTGAGCGGACTGGGAGGTCCGTCCCACGATGCTCACACGACGGAGATGCTGATGGGAGTTCCGGTCTCACAGATGTGGACGGTGGCGCGCTACGTCCTCGGCAAAAAGATCCGGGGCGAAAAACGCTACCCGCTGGTGCTCATGCTCGAGCCCCTGTTCCGCTGTAATCTCGCCTGCGCCGGCTGCGGCAAGATCCAGTACCCCGGCGAGATCCTCAAGCAGAACCTCTCCCCGGAAGACTGCTTCCGCGCCGTTGATGAATGCGGCGCGCCGATGGTCTCGATCCCCGGCGGCGAACCGCTCCTCCATCCGCAAATCGATGAGATCGTCGCCGGCCTCGTCGCGCGGAAGAAATACGTCTATCTCTGCACCAACGCCATCCTGCTGGAGAAGCACCTTCACCGGTTCCAGCCGTCCAAATTCCTCTCCTTCTCCATCCACCTCGACGGCCCCCGCGAGGAGCACGATCACGCCGTCTGCCGCGACGGCATTTATGACGTCGCCATCCAGGCCATCAAGTCCGCCATCGCCGCCGGACACCGCGTCACCACCAACACCACGCTCTTCAACACCGCCGACCCCGAGCGCATGCGCGAGATGTTCGACACGCTCATGGACCTCGGCGTCGAAGGCATGATGCTCTCCCCCGGCTACAGCTACGAGAAAGCCCCCGACCAGGAGCACTTCCTCCACCGCCGGCAGACCATGTCCCTCTTCCGCCGCATGCTGCGCCCGCAGACGGACAGAAGCCAGAGGCCAGTGGTCAGAGGTCAGAAGACGGCCGACGTCGGTACGCAGTCCGAGCCTGCTTCTCCATCGACCATCGACCATCGACCATCGACCCCGCGCCGCCGCCGCTGGGTCTTCAACCAGTCCCCGCTGTTCATCGAGTTCCTCAAGGGAAACTGGGACCTCGAATGCACCCCCTGGGGGAACCCCACCTTCAACATCTTCGGCTGGCAGAAGCCGTGCTATCTCATCCAGGAGGGGTACGTCTCCACCTTTCGCGAACTGATGGAGACCACCGACTGGGATGCCTACGGGCGTGCCAGCGGCAATTCCAAATGCGGCGACTGCATGGTCCACTGCGGCCACGAACCCTCCGCCGTCAACGCCACCTTCGGCTCCCTGAAAGGCCTCATCGCCACCGCCCGAGCCACCCTCCTGGGCTCCCTCCCCGAGCAGGAACTCCCACAACTCCCCACTCCGGCCGCCTCCCCCATCCCCAACCTCCCCCTTGTCCATCTCGACCTCGCCACACCCCCCCACCCCGAGTCCCCGCTCGCCACCGCCTCCTGAACAACCCCCGCACTGCCAGCGCGCAGCCCCGGACGATCCCTTCATCCATTCCGCCAACGTCGCAATTTAGCAGGGCTCGAAAGCGGTCGAGTCACGTCCGTTTCGATCGATCTTCCAGTTCCCAGGGAATGGAGTGATCTCTGGAAGCCCCTCGCAGTGCGAGTCGGAATCGAAGGGAGTTGCGCATCAGTCCGGGCTTGAACTCGAACGTTTTCCCTTCTCGTGTCGTGATAACGAGCGCCGTGGTCTGTGGTTCGTCAGGGATTGCGTACTTGATCAATCCCCGGCCCCTGGGGCGCAGCGAAGCGACAGTTTCGTGGATCGCAGCGATGTCCTGCCAGAGCACGACATCGGACGCATCGCGCGTCCTGCAATGGAATCCGGACTGGTGAACGTCAGCCTGAATCGACCGTTGCCGGAGGATCATCCATAAGAGATAGACTGCCACGCCAACGATGGCAACTCCCAGGAGGGCGAACACCGAAGGAAAGAAAAGGTCATCGTCAGGAGTCGCTTCTGCGAGCTGACGAATCATCGCGACAACCGCGACGATCCCGCCCACCATCACGAGTAGCGAGATGACGACGCCTGCAAAGATGTTGAGCCAATCCGGAGTGACATCAAATCTCTTTGGGCCGAGCGAAGCCGGATTGTGAGGCATCACAGAACTCCGAGGGGCATACTTCGAACGCAAGCTGAGGTGGAGAACTGCCGTCGAGATGCTCCGCGAGCATAGCTGAACGGTGTCTCGGCGGAGCTGGGTGCCCAGTCTTCGATTCGAGCATCCCGCGACATTGTAGGCCATTGGCGTGGTTTCAATTGAGTTCGGGCGGGCGGCGTGGCACTTTTGATGTGCCCCCGAATTTGGCGTGGAACAGCACCGATTGGGTGCTCCTACTGGCTCGCTCAGCAGTGCCGCTGCGGGTTGGCTGGTCGTCGCGCTTAGCCGGGACGCTCTATGGCTACGATCATCGCATCCCTCCCACCCGTCGCAAGTGATCACGCACTCCACGATTCACCGTGCATCCATTTCCCTGCCAGGGATTTCCTGAGGGAAGCATGACTCCACGGCCCGGCAGCGACTCGATTAGCGTTGATCCTCCCCCCGCGCTCCCTCAAATAATCGCTCTGTGACCCCGGATGTGTGTGACAGCATCTGTCACACCTCTCGCCACAATTCCCACGGGCAATAGCAACGACGGCTCTTCTCCTCTGTTGGAGAACCTGGCGCCACATCGCTGCTCCGTCGCACCGGCCGCAGGGGGTGCTGCCGCCGGTGATGCGGTGACAGGCACACCAACGCTCCAGGCGGCAAGGACGCTCGCCGCAACGGGTCACTGTGATGAGTAAGTTCGCCGCGCTCCGGGCCGCTGCTGGTCGACCGCGCGTTGCTACAGGTGCCGGAGCTCTCCACAACTCTCCTCGCAGCGACCAATCCCCAGGTGGTTGATGCTGCCTCAGAAAGCTCCATTCTCGTCGGTCTGACAGTCCCCAATCGTTCGCCTTCGGCAGTCCATGCAATGCTGACCTTCAATCATGTCGTCCAGTTGCTGGGGCGCTATCCGGAGCTTCGCCAGGACCCCGGATTCATCACATGGTCGCGGGCGCACGGGGCCAACACCTGGCACGAACAGAAAGACGAAAACGGGACCACGGTGGTCGTCCAGTCCATTGACGGACTGCATGTGTTCGCGGCCGAAGTGGAGCCGCGACCCGACGCGGACCAGCCCGTTGCGATCAGGCGGAGCGCCCACGTCGACCTGCTTGAGGTCGAGACGCTGCGCGACTCCGCACTCCTGGAGTTCAATCGATCTGGCATCAAAGTCGCAGGCCGGTCCGTGCACGCCATCCGGCCCGTTGCACACTTTGCCGCCGATGGCGGATTGCGGATTGAGTGGGAGATTGAAGCGGTCTCACGAAGCAAAGAGGTCGTGACGTTTCGGCACGGGCCCGGCAAAGACCTTCGTCCCATGCCCAGGGCTGAGGTTGCTGTCCCGCCCGCTATGGACTCGCTGGCCCACAACGATCTTCATCACGTGATCGAGTTTTCCGGGGACGCGCGAACGGCCACCGGCGCCGCCGCAACAGTTCACGACAAGGCCCGGGGAATCTTCGATTTCGTGCGATTGAACTATCTGTACGACGCCACCATTTATGGAATCAGCGAATTTACCTGGTCTGATCTGCTTACTCGCGACACCAACGGGCGCCGCGGAATCTGTGATGAATGGAGCATTGTGCAGATCAGCATGCTACGAGCCGTGGGCATACCGGCAAGGCTCAAGTTCCTGGTCTGGCTGGATGGCGGGAATCCCGCGGCGCATGCCTGCCTGGAATACAAGGAGGGAACGATGTGGTGGCACATGGACGCACTCTGGAATGCATTTCACAACCCGGACGTTTACCGCAACGGCGGGGCCGTCAACGTCACGGTGATGGACGCAGACTACCCTTCGGATTCGCGTTCAACTTCGCCCGCATGGGGCGTTCCCGATGCCACTGGCGACGGCAAGCTGAATCCGTACGCCGACTTCGTGATTCTTCCTGCGTATCCGGGCAATTCACGGCCCGGATACAGCTACTGAGCGTGAGTCGAGTCGTTCGCGTTTTCGTTTCCAACACACAATGAGGCGCTTCCATGGGATCGAGCAAACTGACCACGGAGATCGAAATTGTTGCAGTGGAATCCGTTCTGGCCCCGGCCGAGATTCAAATCCGGGATCTCGTACCCCGCGGCTCCACGAACTACGCCAAGCCGATGAGCGCTACGTACGAGTACGGTGAAGTCCGCAACGGACATGGACGCTGCGCCGAAGCCGGAATCACGGTGCAGATTGGGACATCGGGCGAAATCGAAGTCGATTTTGAAGTGAATGCGATCTCCGAAGAGACGTTCACCCGGTGGAAGTCGGAGGCGCGGCAGTTCTTCTCCAGCGACGCATGGAGCTACCTCGATGAACGGCACAGCGGATCTGCGCGGGCCGGCGGTTTCTTTGGCGGCATTTTCGGCTACGCTTCCGCACGGGGAAACTACCAGCACTATCGCAACAAGCGCGATACGTTCCGATCGACAGGCACTCAGGAGAATGAAGGCTTCCTGAGATCCGTCCACAACCTGGATAACAACACGCTGCGAATCAAAGGACGGCTCCGCGCTCACGGAGTCAGCTACATTCCGGTGACAGTGACCGCGTTCATCAACGTCACTGTCATCACGTTCGCAGACGGCAAGACGCTCAGGGCGGTGGACCGGCAAAACCCGGTGGCGGCGGATCCGAATACGCTCAGTACGTCCGGCGCCGCCAGCGAACCCACCGTGCTGACGGAGGTTCCGCTCGGTTAACTGCAGTCGATCGTGCAGTGCCAGTCAAGTGGATGCGACTGGCACTGCATCGAACGTTTCATCACGTCCCGCAGCAGGTCAGCTCCTGGAGCGTTGTTATGTTGCACTTGACCGCACTCCTGTTTGCTGTTGCTGCCGCGGAGCCAGTTGATCGAGTCGCTCTGGACGTCTCGATATCGACGGTCGTTGCGGCGACCGGCGCAACCGACGAAGACGACACGTTTCTGGATTCCTTCCGTTCACCGGACTTCGGTGAGATTGGAATCCGTGAAGTGCGGATTGAACCACGGCGAGCGAACGGCCGCTGTTGCCTCAATCTGGTTGCGGATTTCGAAATCCGTCCTGTTGCCGAGAACTGGACAGTACGATTCTGGTACCTGTCGCAGCACGGAGTCTTCGGCCCAGTGAAAGTGCACGGCACGGCGACTGGTGCGGTCACGGGGACGGCCACCTGGAATCGAGTGGGCACTCCCTGTGGGTGCAGTGAGATCGTCGTCACATATTCTGCAGATCAGACCGATGCTCAGGACGAAGCGATTCGCCTGACGCTGGACTTATTTCGACTGAGGATGTGCCGGCCGTAGTGCAGCGTCCCAGCAGGGTTGTTCATGCCAGGCGAAAGACGAGACCGCCGTGCCGCACTCGTGAATGACGTCCTGAGTCGATCCGCGCCGGCGGACGGCGGGATCTGTCGCATCCGATTCACGGCGCAGTAACATCCGGCCGCGACAGCCGATCTTCTCACAGTGCATACAGGAGTCGCTCGAGGGCGGCGTGGAACTCTTCGGTGAACCCGTCGTTGTGCCGGCCGCCACGGTTGATTACCAGTCGCTTCGATCCGGGAGCGGCTTCGTAGAGCCTGCGGCCTTGCTCGAGTGGAATCAGCCGGTCCGCATCCCCGTGACTGATCAGGACCGGCCCGGAGTACTCCTGAATGGCCGCCAGCGAATTGAATCGGTTCACCATGATGGCCCGCGGCGACAGCCAGGGAACATGTTCACCGCCGACGTCCGGCAGGGACGTGAACGTACTGATGAGCACGAGCGCCGGCGCGCCGTCCTGTGCCGCCAGTTGCGTGACGACGCCGCCCCCCAGCGAATGCCCCATCAGGACGATGCGGCTCTCAGGATAGCCGGTTCGCACCGACAGCCACTCCCGTGCCGCGCGGGCATCCGCGATCAGGCCCGGCTCGGAAGGCTTTCCGCCGCTCCGACCATATCCGCGATAGTCGAATCCGAGAATGGCCACTGCATGACGGAGTCGCAGGTCCCTCAGGAATTCAGCATGGTGGGTGATGTTGCCGCCATTGCCATGGGCGAACAGTACGACGGCGCGCGGTGCTGGATGCGGGATGTACCAGCCGTGCAGTTCGGTGCCGTCGGCCGACGTGAAGTAGGCGTCCTCATAGCGAAGATTTGCGGGGGCCCAGTTTCCCTCGGGGAACTTGAGCGGCTGATAGACGGCGGCGCGCTCGATAGGCGCCAGCGGCGACAGGGGACGCAGAACGCTGCAGCCGGCGGCGATGGCCAGTCCGATCGCCAACGCTAACCCGACGCGCCGTCTCACCCCGCACCTCGATCCAGATTCCTGTGGCGGCGGACACTACGCAGCCCCTCCTCCGGCGGTCAACACGAGCCTGCAATTCCAACGCTCCGTCGGCAAATGCTGCCGCGCATTCCAAACACGTTGCCGCGAGGGTGATGCCACTGGGCCGATTCGTCGCGACTTCACGGACGCGTCATGCTCAACTCCGAGCCCTTGCGGGGTCAAGCCGCCGTCACACACGCAACGCTTTCGTCTCAGCGCGCTTCCGAACGCGCCGCGTCGACCACTTCCGATAGCAGCACGGGGACGCCTTGCCGGCGTTTGCTCTCCTCCGCCGCTGCGAGGTAGGAAAATACTTCGATCATCTCGTCCTCGGGGATCGGCGACTGGCGCGTCCGGAAAAAACTGGCGATCGCGACGACGAGCGGATAGTAGTTGTAATAGTTGTTGACGTGGGCGATCCCTTTGGCGCCGAACACCGTGGCGCCCAGTCCCGTCTGTCCTGTGTGTTCACGGATGGCCCGGTAAGTGCCGACCCGGCCTGCAGTCCAGACTCCGGTCACTTGCTCGGAGTATTGCGTCTGCAATGCCGTCACCGACTGGCAACCGACGCCCATCAGCGAGTACAGCAGGTCGACGCCGTGTACTCCGTACCAGAAGAGATCAGGGTGTCCAATCGCCGCACGCGCCTGGCTGTAAGCGTCGCATCCCAGGATCTCCCCGATCTCCGCGTTGTTCCGCAGTTCGGGATAGCCGGGCGTGAAGCGGCTCGACGATGCCGTGAACCAGGGAATCTGATGCTGCCGGCCCGATTCCGCGATGGCCAGCACATCAGCCAGCGAACCGGCCAGAGGCTTGTCGATGAATAACGGCTTACCGGCCTCGAACACAGGGATAGCCTGTTCCCGATGCTGCGTGCCGTCGACGCTCTCCAGCAACACGCCATCCACCAGCGGCAGCAATTCCTCCATTGAGGGCACAATCTCGACGCCCAGCTCTCGCACCTCCCGCGTGAATCCCTCAACGCGGTTGGCACTCAAGGGAAAGTCGGGATTGCCGGCCGGGAACGCGGCCACGATCCGCATCCCGGCCAACTGGTCATCGGTCTGATCAGCCCGATTGAAATACTTCGCGAACACCGTCACGTGCGAGGTGTCCAGCCCCACCATGCCCAGGCGAATCACGTCAGGCTGTGCGGCCGAGAGCCAATGCGCTCCAACTGTGGAAATCGCCGCGGCCGCACTGCCTCCCACAAACTGTCGACGATTCAACATCTCGGATGCCCAGTCGCATTGACCAAAAGTGCACGCACATTAGGCTGCCGCACCGATCGAAAGTCTTCGTTCGAAGAGCGGCCTGCATCGCCATACGGCGACTTTTCCAGTTCGCACTCTGAGAACCCTAATCGCAGCGTGGCAGCTTGTTCAACGGTCATGAAAAAGACATAATGTCTATTGTACGGCCGGTTCTTTTGAGATCGGATGCTGTGGATGTGGAGTATGGCCCGACTGGTAATGAGGAGGCAACATGACCGGTCTCATTGATCGGCGGCAGCCCAGGGTCGCGCAGGGACCGAGCACCGGTTCGCGGCGACCGATCGCGAGGGCAAACCGGCCAAGCATTCCCCGGTGGTTGATCGTGCTGGCAATGCTCCTGCCGGTGTCGACCGGACGGGAGGAGGATGAGGACGAATCGCAAAGCGACCTGCTGCTGGAGCAGATGCGCTCGCTGGCGGCAGCCACGACGGTGAGCTTCGTGGAACAGAATGATCCGGTTGAGTTCGCCGGGACCCCGGTGTTTCGATATGCCGACCAGCCGCGGAACTTCATCGATGCGACATTATGGGTGTGGATGAACGCCGGGCGGCCGGTCGCGTTTCAAAAGATCGAGGCGCTGGACTTTGGCGAAGCCCGGCCGCCAAAGTGGCAATTCTGCTTTGCGTCGGTGTCGGAAGATCTCGTGGCCGCCGAGTGGCCGAATGGTCGGCCGTTTCAGTCCACCGCGCCGGGCGTTTCATTTGAAGCGATCCAGGATGCGCCTGTGGTCGCCGCGAGCAAAGTGCAGCGGCGGCTGCAGGCGCGCCAGCTGGCGCGGAATTTTTCGGCGCGGATCGTCACGGACCCTGCGAACAATACAACCCAGGAAATGCGTCTGTTGTCGACGCCGCTGCTGGATTACAACGACCCGCAGTCGAAGGAGTACCTCGGGGCCGTCTATGGATTGTCGACCAACGGCACGAACCCCGACGTGCTGATCCTGCTCCAGATTCGAGAGGTCGAGGAGCAGCTCCGCTGGCACTTTGCTCCGGCACGGATGACGTCGGGAGCAGTGACGCTCGATTATGAAGAGATGACTGTGTGGGAAACCGAATGGCTCAACGCGGGTGACGGTCCGTTCCCGACCTGGACGTACTTTGTTTCGCCGCGGACGCCGCCAGAGGATGCTGCGACCGATCTTTGAGCGGCCCGGCCGTACTGTACGGTGGATCAAACCGATTTGAGTTCATGCCGCCCCCGCGCATCGTCCCCGACAGGAAGTGCACGTTGATCCCGCCAGGTCCGCGGGAGCGTCCCCTTCCCACACTTAACCAATGACACAGGATCTGTGCCGATGACAACACGTTGATTGGCGGCCACACGAAGGCTGGATCATTTATCGTGGCTCGAGTCGGTCCGAAGGATCAATGGCTGGCGGCGCTGCTGGCGGATACCGAGGCGTCCGTGCGGGCGGAGATCATGGCGGAGTTTCGGTCCAGTCGGCCCCCCGCTCCCTGGCCGACGATACCCGGCACTCGCAAGGCGTCAGAACTAATGGAAGTCTCAACGAAGCTGTCTGCCGGCAAGGATCGAACATCAAAGTTCAGATCGCAGAACTCGTGATGTTCGGTGTTCCGCTGGTTTCTAATGTGACGCGGTCTCGACTTCAGAGTCGAGCGTCACGGGTGACACACCCGTGGCACACCCTGGCCTGCCGCTCAACCGGGGCACCCGGCACACCGTGGTCTGATGCTCAATCGGGGCACCCGGCACCGGGTCGAATGCACCGATGGGGAAGCTGCCATCCGCCTCGTATTCCTTCCGACGATCGACCATGCCCACCGGAAGGCGGAGCATCACGTCCAGTAGGAGGAGATGTGGACTGTTCGAGCGCAATGGGTACTCTGTCCCACCGTCTGACGGGCGCGAAGTATGTGGCGCCGGTCGTCGCGTGGGGCCTGGCCCGAGTTGGCTGGCCTGCCGGCGCTTTCGGGGCGACGTGACTGATCAGCGGTGACGGTAATAGTACCGTCCACCCTCTTCCCCCACGGCCTGCGTCGTCACCCGGCCCGGGGGCGGGTACGAGTAACCCGGCGGGTAATGCCGATGGGGCGGGTGCCAGTGCCAGTAACCGCGGGGAGGACGGTAGTACGATCCGCCAGGTCTGCGATACGGAGGCGGCGGGCGCCAGCCCCCCTCCTCGTACAGCGCCTGCGTTGTGTAGGTCTGCGCCTCCGAACTCCGGTTGAAGCCCAGCAGGGCCGCACAACCTCCCGCCAGGAATCCCAACCCTCTGCGTAGAAATGCGCGGCGTGCCATGCGCGGTTCGGGACGCTCCGCGACGGGCCTCTCCAGGATGCCTGCAAATGGATGCAACATGACTCGCTGACTCCTGCCTATACTGAACACGGCCCGCTCACCGGTCTGTCCCGGTGCGACTGTGATCACTTCAATCCTACGCAGCAGGGCGAGTGCGGATAATCGGGAATCGGCCGATGAGCGTCCTCATCCTGGGTGATCCGGAAGACCCCCATGTCGCGCAGGTGCGCCGGCAGCTCCAGCAGCGGCGGGGAAGTGTGCTCGTTGTCGACGCACGCCGCTTCCCGCAGCAGATGTCGGTCGCGTTCGATCCGATTGCGGGATCGGGATACTTCGAAAGCGACGGAGCACGCATGGAGTTCGGGAGCATCAAGTCGGTGTACTGGCGGACCTACGACTCGGTGATCACTCCCGAGTTGCCGGATCCCGAACAGTCTTTCCTGGCGCATAACGACGCGCGCAGTCTGTTCGAGTCGCTGTTGATCTGGCTGCCGGCCCGCTGGGTCAACGGTTGGGAGGCCTGGCAGCTGCATCAGACCAAGCCGGTCCAGCTTGCGAGGATCGCGCGGCTTGGAGTCCCCACGCCGGCCACACTGCTGACGAATGACCCGGAGGCCGTTGGAAATTTCGTCCGGCGGATTCGGCAGATCATCGCGAAGCCGGTGCAGGGGGGAGCCCATGCGTTCCGCCTCACCGACGAGATGCTGTCACCTCCAGCGCTGCAGCGGCTCTCCATGGCTCCGATCACCCTTCAGGAAGAGATTGCCGGGACCAACATCCGGGCGTTCGTCGCCGGCGAACGGGTGCTCGCCTGCGAGATCCGGACTAACGCGGTCGATTTTCGTGATGATCCGCAGCCGCAGATCACTGTGCATCCGCTTTCCACGATTCAGGCGGAGCATTGCAGACAGATTGCCCGCAGCCTCGCATTGCAGTGGACCGGCATCGACTTCCGGCTCACGCCGGATGGTGAGTACGTCTTCCTGGAGGCCAACCCCAGCCCGATGTTCCTCGGTTTTGAAGCGGCCACACGCCTCCCGCTCACCGAGGCCCTGCTCGATCTGCTCTGCTGACCCGAACGCACAGAACGAGATCGCCGGCGGAGCGGACCAGCGCAAAGGAAACCCGGCCTCTCGGAGAAGCCGGGTTTCCCGCTGCATTTATTGACGCGACTTCCGCCTGTCTTAGCGGAGCGAGCGATCAATGACCTTGTTGATCCGCTTCACCAGTCCCTTCGTGTTGCGGCCCCGATTGAGCGCGTCGGTGAGGCTGCAGAGGAGGTCGCCCAGCAGATTATTGCGTCCGCTGAGGGCGTACACGTCCAGGCAGATGCCGCTCGTTTCCACTTCGAGACCGAGGAGGCTGAGCTGGATGCCATCGGGAATGGCGAGCGCCAGGATGTCGCAACGGTTGGTGTGCGAGCTCGCAGAGGCCTGCTGAGCGGCACCCGTCCCGATCAGATTGCCCGCCACCGCGTCGAGGATGTCGGCCAGGCCGGTCGTCAGCAGCTCGAAGTCGTCATCGTCCATGTCGCCCAGGATCTCGGAGAGGGTCATCCCGTCGTTCAAGGCGCCCGCGACGCTGCACAGCAGGTCGCCAAGGGGCCCTTGTCCCTCGACGGCGAAGATGTCGACCGTGACGGGGCCGTCGTTGCAGTCATCGAGCTCGACGACCAGGCCGAGCAGGTCGAGCTCAACCGGTCCCAGCGACAGGCTGAGAATGTCGCATTCGTCCTCCATCCCCGGCAGACCGATCAGATCCAGCGGGATTTCCACTTCACGGATTACGATGCGGCCGGTGATGTCGAGGGTCACCTCCGCCTGCGCCACCAGGGCACCGTCGACTTCCACAACCTGATGCACGAAGACATCAAGCACCTGCACGATCGGCTGGGTGACGACCGGGTCCTTCGGCTTCTTGGAATCCTTATTGGACTTTCCCGCGTACAGATCACTCGCCCCGAGGGCCATCACCGCCATCAATGCACATGGAACCAGCAATCGTTGAAACATCCGCGCCTCCTTCTCTCAGTGTGTTAGGACTGTGGTCGCCGTCCCAGTGCTCTCTGTCTATTAGGAGACTCACGATGACGGTCGCGCCGAACTAGGAAAGAGGGATATATCGCGCAACGGCGGGGGACTGCATTCGGGGCGCTCCCCTGTTGTGAGATCAGGTTTCACACGTCCTTGCGCCTCCGGGCGAGGGTTTTGTGTCAGTCATCCGACAGGAGGATCGGTTTCGAGAGTTGCACGTGACGGATTCCGGTCACGAGCGCAAGCAAGCCAGTGCCGCCGGAGAAGTGGGGACGACGCCAGTCGGACATGAACGGCGGCGTCCGTCGGACCGGCTTGGCCGGCCCTGCTTCGCCGGTTGCGCGGCGGGGGTGGGGCGGGGTGGGCAACTCGGCAACTTTTCAACTTGCGGGGGGAGTGAATCGTGACTGAGTTGGTGACAAGTTGCGATAAGTTGCCGTCAAGTTGGTGGAAAGTTGGACGGTGGGAGATCACGGATCGTCGTGCCTTATGTGGCTGCCTACCCGATCCGGGGGAGTTGCGCCGAGGGAAAGTTGGTTGACGCAAAGGCACAAAGACGCGGAGACGCGCAAAGAAGGGGGGGAAGGGTTGGGCTGCGAGGAGTGGAGTGGAGATCCGTCGTGCCTCGTCTGCGGTCGGCGGCCGCGGCGACGAGCATCCGACGGCGTGTGTCACGGCAAGGCCAGCCGTGTCGCTGCGTTGGTGACGACAGCGGGACGTGCGGCGGGATCGAGGCGACGCGTGATCGGGGGTGTTCGAGGGTCCGATGCCTCCCCACGGGACGCGGTATCGACGTCAGCGTCCAGCGGCACGGCGACACGCCCGTGGCACACGCAGGTCTGACGCTCAACCGGGGCACCTGGCAAGCAAGAAGTGGACGCCAGACGTGAGAGGTGCACAGGACAGAATTCCTGTGCTGCGCAACCGGTTTGTTCAACGCTGGGCCGCCCTGCGAAGCAAGGGCTCAAAAGAAGAAGAAGTAGATTGCGCCAGCCGCCGCGCCGAGGAGAATCAGGCAGCCCAGTGCCGCAGCAAGTCCGCTCTCCCCTTGGCCGGCTCCGCCACCAGCAGCCGACCACGCCCGACTGCAGTTCGCATTCCAGCAAGTTCCATCCTGGTGGAGTGGATATCCGCAATTTGGGCAACGAGTCGCCATGGCGAATTCCTTCTGCGTAGGAGTTGGAAAAAGCCAACCAAGGTCGAACTCGCGTTCGGCTCCTTCTGAGATTTAGCCGAGATCTTCCAGATACGGCCCCGGCCACCGCAGGCACAGCCGACCTCGGATCAACGTACCCCGCAGGGTCATAAAGCTCAACCACATCATGCCATGCCGGTCGGCCGCATCTAACCGTCGCGCCGGCCGCGTCGCGCAGAGCGGGCGATCAATCGCAGCCGTCCGTGCAGGGGTGGGACAGGTCCACAGTGGCTCGATGCCCGTCGGAATGTCCATCGGCGGCCGGCCCAGCCGGCCCTACTTCTACTTCACTACTTCACTTCACGCGCAATCCGAAAAGAGGTAGTGCCAATTCTTGAAGCATTCGCATGATGTCGACGCAGCGGGTGATCAATCGGTCAGTCGAGTCATCGGAGGTCAGTATCCCTGCGCTGTGAACAACCGGCAAAACGAAACGGATAGGTGCGTGGCGATTGAACTCCCAATGTGCGCGGGTGCGACAGGCGTGCTCGATGTCGCACCGAGCCTTCTCCAATCGATCACACGCGGTCCCCACCTCCTGCAGCATGGTGAGGTACAACGCAACCACAGTCCGTTCTGACGTGAATGTGTACTGAGCAATGAGCGTGCCGCCATCGGCGAGCTTGAGGCGACGATTCAACTCGTACCGATTCGAAGAGACCGGCTTCTTCTCGCGGGGATGAGTGTCCCATTGCGGATACTGGTGCAGAGCCAGAGCAATGAGACGGTCGGAGAACTCACTGCAGTAGTCACTGAATTCCTGCGCGGGCATAGGATGTCTTTGCAAGTCGGCTAGTCGTTCACTGCGCTACAACAGCAACCATCCTGTCACATTGGCAAGACTCAATTCGGCGTTCGACAGTACCCCGGTGAAGGCCGCAGGTCGCGGGGCCATGATGCCATGTGAAGGAGTGGAGTCCAATCATAGGGCCGGCAGTGCCGGCCGCGGTGCGCAGAAGCAGCAATCAATCGCGGCCGTTCAAGTCGGTTCGGGACAGATCCACAGAGGCCCGATGCAGTTGGGGACGTCCAACGGCGGCCGGCACAGCCGGCCCTACTTCACTCAACTCGGCGGACCACAGGCACCCCGGCGCCACGCCCCTTAGTCAACAATGCTGTGCACAATCGATGCGATCGCGTTCGCAACATCGGACGGGCGCGTCATTGCTGCATCGACACTACCGGCAGGAGGAAGAACGATCGAAGTCTTCTTGCCAAGATACGACAGTGGCGCAGAATAAAATGGATCGCCGCCATAGACGCCGGAGCGATGCCCGATGACAACGGCATGCGTTCCAAGTGCTGGACAAAGGTGAGCAGCACCCATGCTGTCGAGGCCCAACGCGATCACATCACGATATTCTCCGCACATCCAACGAATCATCTTGACCAATCTCTCCAGCGGTTCTGCAAAGCAGGCGACACTTAGACCTGAGCGCGCTGCATGAGTTCTGATTTCGACATACGCTTTCGGGAGAGGTCGATTTGGTTTCGGGATGATTGGTTGGGACAAGAGGCAATGGATGTGGCCAGCCAATCCGAGTTTCATCAGTTCCTCAAACATCTGACCCCAGTGCGCCGTCGGCCACAATTTGCAGGGCTTTCCTTCCGTGTCGGGAAAGATGATCAATGGAATTCTATGTCCGATGGTCGCTGGAACACAGCCACCCTTAGCCTTCCGCACTCGTCCGTCAGAAAGTGAATAGCGCTGCAGCGACGGGATGTGTGTTCCTTTTACGAGTAGCGGAGACATCGGTGCATGTCCATCAGCACCGAAGAGCCATAACCACACTCGGAGCGCTTCTGTTAGATGCAACTGACCGTCGGACCAGAATCGCTTCTTGATTATCACGTGACGAGGACACACCTCTCCCCCGGAGCAGAACACATTGCGGCAATCGCCATCGTCGCCCTCCTGAAAATGTGACGGTAGTTCGACATCTGTATGCAGGACGGACGCGAATCTCGCCAAAGTTGGGATGAGGACAGGGCGAAGACCTGCATACCCCGAAATGCTCTGCCAGTAGCGATCATTTCCAGCGAATGATTGAGGGGTCACATTCGGGCAATCGGGCAGAGGAAAGCCATCGATTAGGTCAGGGTTCGAACTGAATACGCTGACGCGATCACTGCCAAGGTGCTGTTGAAGTGGCTGTATTGTGCAAGAGCTTTGCACCGCATCGCCTAGATACCCAAACTTCTTATGGCGATGTCGGCCCTCAATCACCACAATTGTGTTAGGAGAGGCGCGCAAGGCTTGAGCGTTGCATTCGCGTAGGTCGGTAAATGCAGCACTTAGCGAGGAGTCAAGACCAACGCATCTCGCCAGAAGGGAGCGAGCGTCAATCGGCTGGTCCGGCGGACGCAGAAGGAATACGGTCGCGGACTCATTGGTTGCGGTGGCGAGTCGATGAGTTTGAAAGTTTGACATTGCGTAACTTCCAACACGGTTACACCACAGTTGGCAATCGCAGACCGCGTTGAGATCACATACTTCATCAGCCTGGCAATGTTCCGCCTGTATCCTCCGGCGGATTCCGGAATCGTTCTCGGATGCGCCGCAGCGCGTCCTCGTACTCATCGACTTCTTCTTGGTATCGTTCGTCGAATATGGGTTGTCCGAACTGAGAGAATAGTACTTTGAAGAGATCGAGCAGACGAAATCGCATCTCGACTGTCTCGATGGAACCCAAATCGCCTGTTTTCAGGTCAATATCGAGGCGGACTTCAGGGTCCAACCTAAGTTGGCAGTCCAAAAGGTAAGTGGGAATCGTGTCCTGCGTGCGGAGTTCATGCGGCATTGACGATCCGCTGGTGGGATCCTCGCGCGAACTCAGCCAACACTCTGTGTGGATGCAAATCTCGCGACGACCATCGCCGCGCTCAATGACGAACATTTCTCGACAGATCGAAATAAAGGCAGCTTGGCGGTTTGATACGGGTTTTTCGTCGACGGTGTACTGACCGTCTTCACCTTCGACAATCGCTGGTACGTCGGGGGCAATGTCGTCAACCTCAGAGCGTAAAAGGAGGGAAGCGATCCGGCATGAGCAGTAGTCAGTCAGAAACGAACAAAGCTGGGGATCGCGGCCAACGATCTTGAAGATGTCGCGAAGCGTCGTGTCGGGTCGCACCTCGACGTATTGGTCGAGTAACGCCAAAGCCCCAATTCCCGGAGTGTGTAGTGCAACCCATTGCCGGGCGTCCTCATCCCATGCGATGAGACGCAGGCCGTCAGGCTCGATGCGCACAGGCATAATTGAACTCGACTGATTTGGGAGATCGAGGGTTCAGGAAGCAAAAACTCCCGGCTTCGAAGGTTCGAAGCCGGGGTTTGGCGTTTTTCGGTCTCCTCCCAGTTGTGATCAGTAGAGATCACTGTCTCCGCCGGCGGGGCCCTTCTTGTCGCCGTCTTTGGGTTTTTCGGCGATGAGGGCGTCGCTGGTGAGGAGGAGGGTGGCTACGCTGGCCGAGTTCTGGAGGGCGCTGCGGGTGACTTTGACCGGGTCGATGACGCCGGACTTGACGAGGTCTTCGTACTCACCCGTGGCGGCGTTGTAGCCGTGGTTGCCCTTGAGCTCGGTGATCTTTTCGCAGATCACGGCCCCATCGACGCCGCAGTTGTTTGCGATCTGCGTGGCGGGGGCGCGGCAGGCGCGCTTGATGATGTTGTAGCCGACGAGCTCGTCCTGGCTAAGCTTGCCGGGATCGACGGCGATGCTGGCGCGGAGGAGGGCGACGCCGCCGCCGGGGAGGATGCCCTCTTCCACAGCCGCACGGGTGGCGTGGAGGGCGTCTTCGACGCGGGCCTTCTTCTCCTTCATCTCGGACTCGGTGGCGGCCCCGACGTTGACCTGGGCGACGCCGCCGGAGAGCTTGGCGATGCGCTCTTCGAGCTTCTCCTTGTCGTAGTCGCTGCTGCTGTTCTCCAGCTCCTTGCGGATCTGGTCGAGCTGCTGGCGCAGCATGTACTCGCGCTGGGTGCGGCCCATCTCGGTCTGCACCTTCTCGCGGATCTCGCTCTCGATCTGCAGCGCGTCGGCCGCGCGCTTCAGCTCGTCGCGCACCCGGCGCAGCCGCACCACCACGTCGAGCTCCTCGAGCAGGCTCTGCTTGCCCGCGATGTCGAGCTCGAGATTGGAGGCGACGAGATCCGCCAGGCGC
>JBGTSJ010000038.1:0-40167 GCA_041940305.1 Planctomycetaceae bacterium | reverse complement strand
AGCCCGTCGATCGCATCAATGGCTCGCTGCAGTACTACAAGGAGGCCAAGGACGGTCAGGTGCTGGAGGAAGGGATCAACGAGGCGGGCGCGATGGGATCGTTCGTCGCGGCCGGCACCGCGTACGCCAACCTCGGCGTCAATATGATCCCCTTCTACATCTATTACTCGATGTTCGGCTTCCAGCGCGTCGGCGACCTCATCTGGCTCGCCGCCGACAGCCGCGCCAAGGGCTTTCTCATCGGCGGCACCTCCGGTCGCACCACGCTCAACGGCGAAGGCCTGCAGCACGAGGACGGCCACAGCCATCTCGCCGCCAGCGCCATCCCCAACCTCATCTCGTATGACCCGGCCTACGGTTACGAGGTCGCCGCCATCATCCAGGACGGCCTCCGCCGCATGTACGCCGAGGGAGAGAACGTCTTTTATTACATCTCCGTCTACAACGAGCAGTACGAGATGCCCGCGCTCCCCGAGCAGCAGGGGGTCGTCGACGGCATCCTCCGCGGCATGTACCGGCTCGCCGGCACCGACTCCGGGGAAGGACAGCAGCAGCGGCCCCAGCTGTTCGGCAGCGGCACCATCCTCCGCGAAGTACTCCGCGCCCAGCGGATCCTCAAGGACAAGTACGGCATCGGCTGCGACGTCTGGAGCGTCACCAGCTATACCGAACTCGCCCGCGGCGCCATGTCGGCCGGCCGCTGGAACCTGCTGCATCCCACCGAGACGCAGAAGAAGTCCTTCCTGGAGAACACGCTCAAGGATCTGGACGGACCGTTCATCTCCTCCAGCGACAACGTCCGCGCCGTTGCCGATCAGATCCGACAGTGGGTCCCCGGCGACTACGTGGTCCTCGGCACCGACGGCTTCGGCCGCAGCGACACCCGCGAGAAGCTCCGCCGCCACTTCGAGGTGGACGCCGAGTGCACCGCCTACGCGACCCTGCACGCCCTTGCCCGGGCCGGCCACTTCAGCCACGACCGCCTCCCCGACGTCATCCGCGAACTCGATATCGACCCCGACAAAGTCGAACCCCGAACGGCCTGACAATGTAGGCGACTCGCTCCGTGAGTCGCACAGGACGACGTCCAACTTCGCAGAGGTTCTTCGCCAAGACCCGGCGTTCACTTGCTCCACTCGCGGAGCGAGTGGACTACATTCGACGCGGCCCCTGCCGCGTATCACCAAGCGCCTGCATCCATGAGCATCGAATTCAAGCTTCCCGGCCTCGGGGAAGGAGTGGAGTCCGCCGACGTCGCCGAGCTGCGCGTCAAGGAGGGAGATACGGTCGAGGAAGGCCAGGTGGTCGCCGAACTCGAAACCGAGAAGGCGGTCGTCGAGCTCCCCTGCCCGCATGCCGGCAAGATCCAGGAACTCCGCATCAAGCAGGGAGACACCATCAAGGTCGGCGACGTCGTGATGATGCTCGACGGCGAGGCCCAGGGGGATTCCGAAAAGTCCGGCGACAAAGGTGAGTCCGCCAGTTCCGGCGACAAATCGGAAACGAAGTCCGACAAGCCCGAGAAACGCGCCGAGAAATCGGACGACTCCAAATCCGGCGAGTCGCAGTCTGACGAGAAGCGGGCTGCATCCAAGTCAGAGACTCCGTCCAAACAGTCCGGCGACAAACCCTCCGGCGGCCAGCGCATCGAATTCCAACTCCCCGCGATCGGTGAAGGCGTCGAAACGGCCGATGTCGCGGAGGTTCGAGTCTCCGCCGGCGATACCATCGAGGCCGAACAGGTCGTTATGGACCTGGAGACGGAGAAGGCCGTCATCGAGCTGCCCTGCCCCTTTGCCGGCAAGATCGAGGAACTGCACGTCAAGCCGGGCGATACAGTGAAGGTCGGCCAGAACCTGTTCACTCTCGCCACCGCCGTGGAATCGCAGTCCGGCGAGAAGTCCTCGAAGTCCCCACAGACTTCGAAGGAGCCGGAGAAGAAATCCGGGAAGTCGAATCAGGAAGCACCCGCTCCCGCCACGGCCCCCGCCGCACGCAAGCAGAGCGCCGAGACTAACGAGTCCGCCCCGCAACCCGCCACTCCGGCCACCACCTCAAAGTCCGCCCGCGGCTCCGGCAAGGAGTCTCCGAAGCATCGCGACGATCAGGGCAAGTCCCCGCCGCCGCCAGCCTCCCCCTCCACGCGCCGCCTGGCCCGCCAGCTCGGCGTCGACCTCCGCGACGTCGTCGGCAGCGGCCCCGGTAAACGCATCACACACGAAGACGTGCAGGAATACGTCAAGCAGCGGCTGCAGCAGTCGCAGCTCCCCGCCGTGCGCCAGCCGCAGGCTCCTGTCGGGGGTGGAGGTCTCGCGCCCCCGCCGCTCCCCGACTTCACCCGCTTCGGCCCGGTGGAGCGCGAGAAGCTCAACAAGCTCGGCCGCGTCGCCGCCGAGAACCTCACCGTCTCCTGGCACGTCATCCCGCACGTCACCCAGCACGACCGCGTGGACGTCACCGACCTCGAAGCGGCCCGCAAGCGGTTCGCCAGCGGCCCCGGCCAAAAGGGTCCCAAGGTCACCATGACGGCGATCGCCATTAAGGCCCTCGCCACCGCGCTGCAGTCCTTCCCCAAGTTCAACAGCAGCCTCGACCCCGAGACCTTCGAACTCGTTCTCAAGAAGTACTACGACATCGGCTGCGCGGTCGACACTCCGCACGGACTGCTCGTACCGATCGTCCGCAACGTCGATCAGAAGAGCATCCTCACCATCGCCGCCGAGCTCGAGGACCTCGCCGGCAAGGCCCGAGAGCGCAAGCTGCCGCCGGAGTCCATGCAGGGCGCGACCTGCACGGTGACCAACCTCGGCGGCATCGGCGGCACCGCGTTCACCCCCATCGTGAACTACCCCGAGGTCTGCATCCTCGGCCTGATGCGGGCCCAGCCCGAACTCCGCCTGATCAATGGCGAGATTCAGGAAAGGCTGATGCTCCCCGTCGCCCTCTCCTACGACCACCGCGTCATCAACGGCGCCGACGCCGCCCGCTTCGTGACGACCCTGTGCAACATGTTGACGGATCCTTTTCACCTGCTGTCGGCGATTTGACGTCGGGGTGAAAAGAGGGGGCCGCGGATGACGCGGATCTGGCGGGTTTTCGCGGATAAGTCTGGCGCGGTGGCTGTGGGGCGTGTGGTTATTCGCTGAGGACGGAAGCGGGGATTTCGGTGGAGTCGTCTGGCTTGACGATGACTCGGGAGCCGGGGGGGGCGAGGCGGGTTTTGAGCAGGGCCAGGGCGACGGGGCGGCCGTCGGCGGGAGAGACGGCGGCGGAACTGATCGTCCCGACCGGTTCGCGAGACGACTCATCCAAGACCGCGGCGCCGGCTGCCGGAGCGGGCGCGGCGTCCAGCCGCAGTCGGCGCAGCATCCGGTTGGCGTGTCCGAGTGAATCGAGCCGCGCGATCGGCTCCTGGCCGAGATAGCAGCCTTTGGCGAAGCTGATCGCCTGCTGCGTCCGCCCGGCTTCCTGGGCAATGAAGTCGTCAGAGAGGTCGAGGCCAAAGAGAGGGAATCCGGCTTCGATCCGCAGCGCCTCAAAGACTTCGCCCGCCGCCGGCGCGGCGCCCGCGTCGCTTAGAGCCTGCCAAACTTTCGCGAGCGAGCCAGCGGCCGCCATCACCAGAAACGACGGGGCCACCGTGAACGGGACGCGGATGACCAACGCGTCCTCGCCATCGTATTGGCCTTCGAGATGGGAATACATCGGCAGGTCCGCAGCGACGACCCCAAGGCGGGACTGCAGCAGTTCGGCGGCCTGCGGGCCGGTGATCAGGAGATCCGCCAGGTCGGAGGAGCGGTTGCTGATCGTCACGTCCTCGGTGATCAGGTACTTGTCCAGGTGAGGGACGATGAACCCGTCGCTGCCGGGGACGCTGTCGAGCAGCAGCCGGTCCGCTTCGCAGAGCACCAGCAGGTGGCCGAGAATGCGCCCCTTGATGCTCGACAGGAACGCCTCGCAGCCTTCGCCCGGCTGCAGCTTTTTGATGTCGTTGGTGCAGAAGTTGTGCAGAAACGACTGGCGGTCCTTGCCGGAGAGTTCGATCTGCGCCCGATCGGAAAGATCGATCAGCGCGGCCCCGGTCGTTGCGGCCGCATAGGCGCTCGTCGAATCAGCGTAGGCAACTTCGTGCAGCAAGCTCATCGTTCACCATTTCGATCTCAGATCTCAGAGGATGCAGATCTCAGATCTCAAATTTGCAGAGGATGCAGATCTCAGATTTCAAATCTCAGATCGCAGATCTAAGACGCCCCCCTCACAACCCGAACGACCGCTTAAGCACTTCCGGGGCGATTCCTCCGAAGTGATGCACGCGGCCGGTCTCGACGTTGTGAAACACCACTTCCGCCGGGCTGAACAGCAGCGGGTCGATCTTGTAGAAGTCGCGGCCCGCCTGTTCGAAGATGTTGATGAACGGCTGGCCGTGTGCGGGGGAGGCGCTGGACGGCACGCGCGGGCCGATCGCCGTGATCGCCTCATCGTCTCCATTGACCATCAGCGTGACGCGCCCGCCGTACAGGATCGCGTCGTTCGTGCGGCCGATGCCCGCGAGGTCGTCCTGAGCGACCGGCGCCAGAGGGGCCCAGCCGACGGCGCTCTCGACGCGCGTGACGTCGTAGTCCAGTTCAAACAGCTTGTGCAGCGCGGTCTCGATGGAGCGTGAGACGACCTGCAGATTGCCGGCGATGCTGGCGGTCGGGGCGACGAGCAGCGCCAGGTACTTCGTCTCGACGCTGCATTTCTCGGCGATCTCGCGAATCGCGGAGACTGTCGGCATGGCGGACGTTTCCAGCACGCCGACGACGTGCGTCGCGTCTTCCTTATAGTCGAAGTGGTCGAATAGTTCCTCGCGGCCGGCCGCCGCCCGCATGGGACCGGAGCCCATGCCGAAGAAGTCGGCCGTGCGGATCTGCCAGCCGGCATACTGGCACATCATGCAGGCGTCGACGGGGGAGTCGGTGGAGACGAACACGTGCGGCCAGCCGATGCCGCCGATCTCCCCGGGCGTGACGGTGATCTCGGCCAGGCCCGCCGTGCAGACTTCCGCCAGCGCCAGCCCGGCCCCGAGACTGCCGACGATGTCTACACCGAAATCGAGCACGGTCGCACCGTCGATCTCGTCGACCAGGGCGATCCGCAGCTCGTCGGAGGCGAACAGGGCCTGCTGCACGAGGTCCCAGGCCAGTTCGTTGAGTGTCGGTTCCGTTTCGTCTTGCACGGCTCGCTCGTCAGTTTCTACATCATCGACTGCGCGTCAGCTTATCACGTTTGCGCGCAGTGGAGTATGTCTCTGATCGAATTGTGTCTCGCAGTGGGCAACCGATTCATCGAATGGAAGGAATGGAACCGCGAAAGGCGCGAAAGCAGCGAAAGGAATAGAGATCCGCAGCAGCTTTGCATTTTTTTCGCGGACTTCGCTCATTTCGCGGTTCCTTCCCTTCGGGGCCGCGCTTTCCGCGATTCAGATTCCGGCTCCGTTGCCGTTGCGGCGCGGGGTGGCGGCGAGGAGGAATGCCGCGCGGAGCAGGATCCGGGTGCCGAGCGCCAGAATCCGTTCGTCCACGTCGAAGTCGGGGGCATGCAGGTACGGGGCCGCGAATCCCGGGGGAGCGCAGCCCAGCCTCAACATCGCGCCGGGCACCCGCCGCAGGTACTCCGAAAAGTCTTCTGCCCCCATGCTGGGCAATGCGATGAACTGAATCGCCTGGTCACCCAGCACGTGCCGCCCTGCGGTTTCCAGGGCGGACGTGCAGCGGTCGTCGTTCTGGACGCCGTCGACACCCGAATGAAAGCGGAGATGGATCGCCGTGCCGCTGGCCTCCTTGATGCCGTGCACGATGGACTCGATCTTCCCCTGGACGCGGCGGCGCGTCTCCGGATGCAGGGTGCGCAGCGAACCGAGGATCTCGACGCGCTCCGGAATCACGTTGTTCAGCGTCCCGCCCGCGATTTTTCCCACGGTGAACACCACGGGATCGCGGGCATCTACTGAACGCGGGATGAATTCATACAGCGCCGTGATGAGATGGGAGGCGGCGGCGATCGGATCGTTGGTGTGATGCGGCCGGGCCGCGTGGCCGCCACGCCCTTCGACGATGATCTCCACGTCGTCGCAACTGGCCGTGAGCATGCCGTAGCGGATGCCGATCGTGCCGAGCGTCCGTTCGGGATCGACGTGCTGCGCGAGGATGGCGTCCACGTCGTCGACGGCCCCCTGCTCCACCATCCAGTGCGCCCCCAGCGCTTCCTCCTCGGCCGGCTGGAAGAGGAACCGCAGGCGGATACCGAAGTCGTCGGGCGGCGACGGCGCGTCCCGCAGCAGCGCCGCCGTCCAGGCGGCGCCGAGCACCATCGTGGAATGCGCATCGTGTCCGCAGGCGTGGCAGATGCCGGGCCGCTGGGACGCATACGGGGTCTGTTTGGTGTCCTGGATGCGGAGCGCGTCGATGTCGGCCCGCAGGGCGATGCGCGGCGTCTGCTCGGTGACCGTGCCGATCTCCAGATCGCCGATCACACCGAGCCCGTCCCGCCCGACGCGGGCCCGAATGCCGGCTTCGTTCAGCCGCTCGGCCAGGAAGCGGGACGTTTCGCGCTCCTCGCAGCTCGGCTCGGGGTGCGCATGCAGATGCCGCCGTGTCTCAATCAGCCGTGCTTCCAGCCGCGCGACTTCGGCATCGAGGAGGGGCTGCCAGGGGGCGATGCGGTTCACCGCCGTGTCGCCGATGAAGTGGACGCCGGAACCGTGCATGCGCAATACCCATCGTTGAGCCCCGTTCAGCCGCGACCCGCCAGGGGAGCGCGGCGAGCCATTACGCAAACGCCTGCGTCGTCGGCTTGATGACGATATCCGGCACATGTGCGCGCGGCGGCAGGCAGGCGATGGACAGAATGACCGACGCGATGTCCTCGGGCTGCAGGATCTTGGCGCGGTGCTCGGCCGTCACGGGCACCGGCCGGTTGTCGAGGATCGGCGTTTCCACCTCGCCCGGATAGACGTTCGTCACGCGGATGCCGTGGTCCTTCTCCTCCAGCGCCACACTCGTCCCCAGGGCCGTCATGGCAAACTTCGAGGCACTGTACGCCACACCTCCCAGCAGCGAGGCCCGGACGCCGGCGATCGAGGAGATGTTGATGATCAGTCCGTCCTGCCGCTCCCGCATCTGCGGCAGCACTGCACGGATGCAGTTGTAGGCGCCGGTCGCGTTGATCTGCATGAGCCGATCCCAGTCTTCCGGCGCCAGTTCGGCCATCGACCGCTTCACGATGTTCACCCCGGCGCTGTTGACGAGGATGTCGATTTTACCGAGGGAGGATGCGGCGTCGGCAAACAGGCGATTGACGTCGTCGCGGTCGGCGACGTCGCAGGTGTGGTGCTGAATTAATGCGCGGGCGTCGCCGTCGCGGAGATGCTGAATGAACTCCCGCAGCTTTTCTTCGCGACGGCCGGTGACGAGCACGCGGCAGCCTTCCTTCGCGAAAGCCGCGGCGATCCCGGCGCCGATGCCGGTGCCGCCGCCGGTGATCAGGGCCGTCTTGCCGGCCAGGCGTTTTGCGCTCATGAAGTTCCCGATATTGGCTGGATTGAGTCTCTGCGGAGTATAAGGGGGGTCACGATCGGTTTTAAGCGAGGATGGCGGACGGAGCATGCGAGGACTTTTCATCACCGGCACGGACACCGGCGTCGGCAAGACGTACGTGACATCCGCGATCGCCTGCGCGCTGCGAGAGGCCGGAGTGCGCGTCGGTGCGTATAAGCCGGTCTGTTCGGGGGCCGTCTTTGCGGAAGACGGCCAGGCGCACTGGGAGGACGTGGAGGCGTTGTGGGAAGCGACGGCCAGGCAGTTCCCCCCCGACCGCATCACTCCGCAGCGCTATCGCGCGCCGCTGGCTCCGCCGGTTGCGGCCCGGAAAGAGGGGCAGCGCGTCGATCCCGATCTGTTGCGATCCGGGATTAACTGGTGGCGGGAGCAGGTGGAGATGCTGCTGATCGAGGGGGCCGGCGGGCTGCTGTCTCCCCTCAGCGATTCGGACACCGTGGCCGATCTGGCCGTCGATGTGGGGTGTCCGGTGCTGATCGTGGCGGCGGACCGGCTGGGGATGCTGAACCAGACGCTGCTGACCGTCGAGGCGGCCGAATCGCGCGGATTGCGGGTTGCCGGCGTCGTCATTAACCGCACGACTGCGGAATCGGATGCCTCGACCGGCAGCAATCTGGCGGAACTGGAGCGGTGGTGCGGCCCGCCGGTGGTGTCGGTGGTGGTGTACGGCGGGGCCGTCGTGTTGCGTCCGGGCACGGACGGGGACAGAATGGGGTGGCAGGGACTGGCTGATACGGTTTCTGGGACGCGGAAGGGTCCGGGGCGACGGGCACACGACGGGCACGACGGGGCGAGGGAATCTGACTGACTGATGGCTGCACCGAACGATCAGACCGGCCCCGGCGACTCCACGCCCAATTTCGACTGGCTTCGAGATCACGACTCCCCCGGAGGCGCTCCTTGGCGCGCGCCCGGAAATCAGGACTCCGCGCTCGATATGCTTCCTCCGGAGGAACAGCCGGAGGCGCTGGAATCCGAAGCGGTTGCGGCGCCGTCGGCGGATGCACCGACTCCGGCTGAGACACAGTCTCACGCGGCCGCCGCCGAGGAACCGCCGCCAACGGTACAGTGGTCGGCGGCCGATGGACCCCCGGCGGAGCCATCACCGGCCGAGGGATCCGCCGCAACGGCGACCGAAGCGTCCGCAATTCCCGCGGGCGCGCCGGCCGATCCGCCCACCCGTGTGCCACCGTCCGAGCCGGCGGCCCGAACCCCTCGCAGCGCCGCCTCTACGCGCTCGTCGGCAACTCCGGCGGCCTCTGACCCGGACAAACTCATCCGCATCGGGCTGATCAGCTACGCCAGTGCTGCAACGCTGGCGCTGATCTATTTGTTCGTGACGATGTCAACGGCGGACCCGCATCAGCTGGAGAGTCTGCCCGATGTCCCGCCTCTCAAAGAGGGGGAGACGATGTCCCGCGTTATCCCGAGCGCGGACATGCCCCCCGGGCACACGTTGAGTCTCGGCGAAACACAGCGGTATGGGAATATTCGCGTCGAACCGCTAAGGGTGACGCGCGAGCCGGTCGAGTTCGCGCACTTCAGCGGCCAGGCGGGAGCCGGCAAGCCCGCGACGAGCCCGGTGCTCAAGCTCTGGGTCCGCTTCACGAACGTCTCCTCGGATCAGACGATTGCCCCGCTCGACGCCGGACTGCTCTACGCCCGCACGCTCCGCGATTCCGGCCGGTTTCAGGCGAACCAGTTTGTCTGCCGCGCCTCCGAAAAGACCGACGACGGCGAACAGGTGCTGGTGTTCGACCACCCGCCGACCAGCGAGTGGGACCTCGTGGGCCAGCAACTCGGCACGCCCCTGGCTCCGGGTGAGTCCGTAGAGATCTTTATCCCGACTGAAGAGACCGGCCTCGATGCGCTCAGCGGCGAACTCGTCTGGCGGATGCACTTCCGGAAGGGATACTCTCCCAAAGGATTCGGCGTGACGACCGTCGTCGAAGTCGTCTTCGACAGCTCGCAGATTCAAGCCGGTTGATCCGGCCCGCGCCCGCTTCCGCTTTTCTCCCTACAGAACTTCGATAGTCTCTCTCGCGATGACACAACTGATCCAGTTCGACGGCGAAGATCGCTCCAACGCCGCCCGCAAGACGCTGACCGACAAGGAACCGCTCGCGCTGCGGACTTACACCCCCTCGCAGGCCGTGTTCTCCCGGTCGGCCGGGCCGTTCCACTACACGGCCGATGGCCGTCGCCTGTACGACTACTCCAGCGGCGTGCTGGTCGCAAACCTGGGGCACAATCCCCGCAGCTGGATGCGCCGCTTCTGCGAGTACATGGGCTGGCGGCCGGAGCAGGTCACCGGCGAAGGAGCGGGGGAGTACTTCGAGGCCGTCACGCTCACTGCCTACAACGCCGCGACCGAACTGGAAGCGACGGCCGTCGAGCGGCTGCTGAAGAGTCTGCGGGCCACGCCCTACGGCAAACGGTTCGAGTCGGTGCTGTGGTCGGCCTCCGGCTCGGAAGCCGTGCAGAAGGCGCTGTGGGCCTGCCTGCATCGGGATGAGAAACGGGACCTGATCCTGGCGACGCGTTACGGTTTTCACGGGAAGAAGGGGCTCGCCGGCGCCTGTACCGGCAGCGAGCAGGACCGCGACCGCGATCCCCGCGTGAAGTTCATCAGTTTCCCGATGGAGGAGATCGACGACCTCGGCAAGGCTGGGAGCGAGATCAACCTCGATCGCTACGCCGCGGAACTCGAGGACGTCTGGAAGCAGTATGGACCGCGGATCAACTGCCTGATCACCGAGCCGTATCTCGGCGGCGGAGGGAGCTACCACCCACCCTCCGGGTATCTACAGTTGCTGCAGCGGTGGTGCCGCGCCCATGACGTGCTGTTCATTCTGGATGAGGTGCAGTCGAACTTCGGCCGCACGGGGAGCATGTACGCCTTTGAGAAGCACGAGATCGAGCCGGACTTCGTCTGCCTCGGCAAGGGGATGGGGAACGGCGTCCCGGTCAACGCGGCGGTCGGTCGCAAGGACGTGCTCGCCAGCCTGAAGTACGGGGAAGGCTCCGACACCTGGAGCGCCGCCCCCCTGGGCTGCGCGGCCGTCCTGGCGACGCTGGACGAGTTCGACGCCGGAAACGTGCTCGAACGCACCGCCGCGCTTTCGAAGATCTTTACGCAAGGCCTGACGCGATTGAAAGAGACCGGCCTGATCACGCGCGTCCGCGGTGAAGGGATGGTGTTCGGCATCGAGTGCGGCGCCGCCGGTTCGCTGGCGCCCAGTGAAGTGGCGTGTGAGGTGGTCCGCGAATGTTACGTGGGTGAGAAGGGAGGAGACGGAATCCACCTGCTCGGACCACTCGCCGGAAAAGTCCTGCGCGTCAGTCCACCGCTGACGATGACCGATGATGAGGCACATGCCTCGCTCGAGCTCCTGACCACGCTGCTCCAGCGGCTGAGCAGTCGATTGCGCTGAACCAACGTAGCCGCGTTACACCGTGACTCGGCAAAGTTCCCGGCTCACAGATTCATGCGATGTTCGCCGGTCTCATCGGCGCTCTGGCCGCGTTCGGGTTGAACGGCGTACTTCACCAGAGTGACTTCATTGCCGGCGTCGTTGTAGCGGACCTCGTTCATGATTGTCCGCATAAGGCTGATGCCGCGCGTCGCGGATTCGTCCTGATCCGACAGCGCACCGGTCTGCAGCCAGGGCGTGGGATCAAATCCGCGACCTTCATCGCGGATTACAAACGTCGCTGAGTCGCGTGAGATCTCGGCCTGCAACTGGACGCGCCGATCGCGGTACGGATCGGCGTAGACGCGCTGCGCGGCGATCGCCGCGTACTCCTCGCGGCGGGGGCGCGGGTCGCCGCCGCCGATCGCCAGGTTTCCGTGCAGATACGCATTCTTCAGCGCTTCTTCGATGGCAATGCCCACACGCAGCCGTTCGATCTCATCCGCCAGCGGCAGACAGCGCAGCATCAGCTGCAGCAGGTTCACCGCGGAGCCGATCAATGCGAGGTCGTTGCGCAGCGAGAACTCGAGCCGGCTGTTGTTCATGTGATGGAGCAGCCGGGCATGGGTGCGATCCTCACGGGCCGCGCTCACCACCCGTTCGACTGTCGGGATCAGGTCATCGGCGAGTCCGACCTTGGGCACGTAGCTGGCGGCCCCATGCTGCAGCGCCTGAGCGGCGACGTCTTCGCTCCCCCGGCCGGTGATCAGAATGACGGGGATCGACGGATGCTCGTCCTTGATCGCCTTCACCAGCGCGAACCCGTCGCGGCGCGGCATGATCAGGTCGGTCACGACGACGTCCGGCAGGGAGGCATTGATCCTCTGCAGTGCGTCGTCCCCGTCCACCGCCTCGGAGACGTCATACCCGCCGGCGCGTTCCAGCAGCCCGCGCACAATCCGCCGATCCACAGCCGAGTCGTCTACAACGAGAACGGCAGGCATGATCAGCTCCCGCTATCGAGAAAAGTCACCGCCGGAGCATTCCGCGGCTGGTCCGTGATCAACGCGAGACGATCGACGACCACCAGCGTGTCGCTCCATCGACATTGTGCCCCTCACCGACGCTGCAGCACAAGCAAGTCCGCCAGTCCAGTGGGAATCGTCTCCATGGAGAACTCCTCCTGATGTCCACAGGAATGGAAGCGTTCGGGGGGACTGAGGGCTGTCGAGGTATCACCGACCCGTTCGCGATAGTTCGTCATTCCGCGGAAAACACACTTTGGTTCGCGGTGGACTCGGATTGCCCGCGTGCACCCGGCAATCCTATAATTCGGTGCTTTCGCGCGGCTCACGGCCGCTCGCCGCGCCCCACCCATTTGACGCACGCACACCGTGCGCCCCGCCCATGAAGTCTGAATTCATCCGGAATTTTTCGATCGTCGCCCATATCGACCACGGCAAGAGCACACTGGCCGACCAGCTGCTGCTGCGGTCGGGCGCGATCACCGAGCGGCAGTTTCGCGAGCAGATCCTGGATGACCTGGACGTCGAACGCGAGCGGGGCATCACTGTCAAAGCCCGGGCCGTCGCGTTGCATTACACGCCGGACAAGAAAGGGCCGACGTACGAGCTCAACCTGATCGACACCCCCGGGCATGTCGACTTCCACTACGAGGTCTCGCGCAGCCTCGCGGCCTGCGAAGGGGCGCTGCTGCTGGTCGATGCTTTCCAGGGAGTGCAGGCCCAGACGGTCGCCAATGCCTATGCGGCGATGGAGGGGGACCTCGCGATCATCCCCGTGGTTAACAAGATCGACCTGCCGGTGACACGGATCGATGAAGTCCTCGATGAAGTCGAGAACGTCCTCGGTCTCGATGCTTCGACGGCTTTGCGTGTCAGTGCCAAGAAGGGGATCGGCATCGAGGAGGTCCTGCAGGCGGTCATCGACCGCGTTCCATGTCCGAAGGGAGACCCCGACTCGCCGCTCAAGGCCCTGGTGTTCGACAGCAAGTACGACGACTACCGCGGCGTCATCACGTACATCCGCGTTTTTGAGGGGACGCTCAAAGTCGGCGAGAAGATCCGCTTCATGAAGGCGGCCACCTCGCATGAAATCTCCGAGATTGGCCAGTTCCGACCCGAGATGCGGGCCTGTGACGAACTCGGCCCGGGACAGGTCGGCTACATTGTCACCGGCATCAAGGTGCTCGGGAATGTGCACGTCGGCGATACCGTGACCCATGCGGGCCGACAGGCGACGCAGGCGCTGCCGGGGTACAAGCATCCCAAGCCGATGGTCTTCTGCGGGATGTTTCCCATCGACGCCACCGACTTCGAGAAGCTCCGCGAGGAGCTGGACAAGATGGCGCTCAACGACGCCAGCTTCAGCTTCACGCCCGAGACCAGCGACGCCCTCGGCTTCGGCTTCCGCTGCGGATTCCTCGGCATGCTGCACATGGAGATCATCCAGCAGCGGCTGGAGCAGGAAGCCGACGTCGACCTCATCCAGACGGCCCCGAACGTCACCTATGAGATCGTCAAACGCGGCAACGAGACGATTCTGATCGATAACCCCGTCGATGTGCCGGACGCCGGCGTGATCGAAGAGTTCCGCGAGCCGATCGCGCGGGTCACGTTCATCGTGCCGTCGTCCAACATCGGCACGATCATGCAGCTCTGCGAGGATCGCCGCGGCGTCTACAAGAATACGCAGTATCTCGGGCCCGAGCGGGCCGAAGTCATCTATGAACTCCCGCTGGCGGAGATCATCTACGACCTGCACGACAAGCTGAAAAGCGCGACCCGCGGCTACGGCACAATGGACTACGAAGTCATCGGCTTCCGCGAGGCGGACCTGGTGAAGCTCGACATCCTGGTAAAAGGAGTGAAAGTCGACGCCCTCTCCACGATCGTCCACCGCACGATGGCCGACCGCCGGGGCCGTGCGCTGGTGAAGAAGCTAAAGCAGGAGATCCCCAAACACCAGTTTGAGGTGGCCCTGCAGGCCGCGATCGGCGGCCGCGTGATCGCCCGCGAAACCATCTCGGCCCTGCGCAAGAATGTCACCGCCAAATGCTACGGCGGCGATATCACGCGCAAGCGCAAGCTGCTGCAGAAGCAGAAAGAGGGCAAAAAGCGGATGAAGCAGTTCGGCCAGGTGGAGATCCCGCAGAAGGCGTTTCTGTCGGTGTTGGAGGCGGGGGGGGACGAGTAGTCAGCAGCAGTATGCTGCCACACTCCCCTCGTTCCCAAGCTCCAGCTTGGGAACGAGGGGAGGGCGCCCGTGCTCGTCCGGCCACGGTTTAATCCAAACGCCATCCCCGTTTCTTGACATTTTCCGACTGCGTGCGGCATGCTGCAGACGTAATGTGTGTGTTTCCTGTCCGCGCGGGTGTCTGCTCATGGTCCGCCTGATCCGGGCGCTGGCCTGTCTGGTCTGCTGCGTCGGCGTCCCGGCGGTCGGGGCCGCGCAGGACTTTCTGCGCATCGAGAACGTCACCTGGGGGTTTGACGGGTCGGTCGTCCCCAATGCGTTCAACCCCGTGTCGTTCGAACTGCAGAACGACGGGAACGAGCCGCTGCATCTCGACCTGCGGCTGACGCGCGCCAACGGCGTGGAAACGGTCGATGCCCCGGTTCGCGTCGCGCCCCCCGGCGAACTGGTGTTTCTGGCGCCGCAGAGCGGGCGGCGCGTGCAGATCTTCGTTTACATCCACAACCAGTGGAGCGACTTCAATCTGGTCTGGGGATTCGGACCGGGGCAGCGGATCGATCTGCTCAACGGCAATCAGATCAAGCTCGGACGGCCCGCGACGGTTGTGCTGTACGACCCTTACGGGCTCAGCCAGCCGGGAGGAGGCGGACTGGCGCGGTTCGATGAATCGCACTTCCCGATTTCAGCCAGCGGCACGGCGGGCCTTGCCGGTGTCGTTCTCGATCACGAGCCGCAGTGGCAGCCGACGCAGCAGCAGGCGTTTCTCGACTGGCTGCACGCCGGCGGGGTGGTCCATCTGCTGGAACCCACGGCTGGCGAGCGGGTGCAGTTCTCCTCGGCGCTGTCGGTGCTCAATTCTCCGCTGGATGAGTTTCCGGTCGGGATGGGGCGCGTCCTGCGGCATCCGTTCACGCTGCCGACGCTGGATCGCGATTACGTTAACGAGCGGATCGCGCCCGTCGGTGCAGTGGAACTCAAGCCGGCGCCGGAGGAGACGACCGACGCCGAAGACTACGCCGAGGATTACAACAGCTACAACTACAATTACACGCCGTATATCGACTGGGAGATCGGCAGCCAGTTGTTCAACCGGCTGAAGCAGATGACGCGGCCCGACCACAACTGGCCGCTCATCTATCTGATGTCGCTCGTGTACCTGCTGATCATCTTTCCCGGCTGCTGGCTGATCGGCCGCCGCCGTGCAGATTACCGGGTGACGTATGGGGCGATGCTCGGCGCGGTGGTGCTGTTCAGCATGGGCTTCAAAGCGGTCGGCCAGCGGGGTTACGGCGAACAGACGGCCCTGCACGCCGTGACGATCGCCCAGCCGCTGCCCACCGGACGGATGATCTTTCGCCAGTGGGCCAATCTGTTCGTCACCGACGGCGACGACTATCGCATCGCCCACAACGGCTCCGGGCTGCTGTACTCCAGCGGGCAGACGATGGAGGCGGTTCGCGGCTCCGTGTTTAATCCCCCCGCCGGCGAGTTCGATGTGGACGTGCCCCCCTTCTCGTCACGCACCATCGCCAGCGCCGGCGTTCTGGAGCAGACCGGCTTCCAGGCGACGGCGGAGGAGTTCGTGACAGGAACGCATCTGGAAAAACTGGCCGTGCGGCTGGAAGGGAACTATCCGGCGACGGTCTCGGAGGCGTATGCCCTGTATCTGGATCAGACTTATACGCTGGTCTTCAATGAGGGGGCGCTCACCATGCACTCGGCCAACCAGCCGTTTTCGATGTTCCTGCGGGCCGAACAGTGGGGCGAAGACGTCTACAACTACGGTTTCCCCACTTGGGGAGACGAGAAGAGCGAGGACCAGCTGTTCGCCGGCGCCCTGTACCCCCTGATCGCCGAAAGCGTCGGCGTGCACGATGAGGACACGCGCAACCGCGCGCAGTTGGCCTCGGACCGGGCTCGCGTCTTCCTGTTTGCCGAGATGCCGGAAGAAATGTTCCCCGTAGCCGAATACCAGGATGAGCCTGGCCGCGCCCTCCCCGCCCGCCGGGCGGGCCGTGTGGTGTATGTGTTTGATGTATTGCGGCCTGAGTGACCGCCGAGCGCGGCCCATTGGGCCGCGGCTAAACGATTTTTCTGTCTCCTGTCCCTCTGAACCCAGTTCGCATGCCCACCGCCGACGGACCTGTCATCGACGTCGAGAACGTGACGCACCTCTTCAAGGCGCATCGCGCTCTCGACGGCATCTCGTTCCAGGTGCATCCCCACGCGCTGCACGGGTTCGTCGGTCCCAACGGCGCCGGCAAGACGACGTCGCTTAAGCTGATCTGCACGCTCCTGAAGCCGCAGACGGGGCGCATCCGGGTCTTCGGCCACGACGTCCGCGACGACGTGAAGGCCATCCGTCGCCGCATCGGCTACATGCCCGACCACTTCAGCATGTACCGCCAGATGACGGTGTTCGAGTACCTGGACTTCTTCGGCGCGGCTTACGGTTTCTCGCTCAAGGAACGCAACCGCATCGTCGCCGACGTCCTCGACCTCACCGACATGGCCGGCCGCAAGGATGACCTCATCCAGGGGCTCTCCCGCGGCATGCAGCAGCGCGTCAGCCTGGCCCGCGTGCTCGTCAACGACCCCGACCTGCTCCTGCTCGATGAACCGGCCTCCGGACTCGACCCCCGCGCCCGCATCGAGCTGATGGAGATCCTTCGCGAACTCAAGCGGATGGGGAAGACGATCTTCATCAGCAGCCACATCCTCAGCGAACTGGCCGAACTCTGTGACAGCGTCACGATCATCGACCGCGGCAAGACCAAGTACAGCGGAGCGATGGAGAACCTGCTCCACATCCAGGCCGAGCATCCCGTCTACCGGCTGCGGCTGGAGGAGGACGTGCCCGAGTTCGAATCCCGCCTGTCGCAGTTGACCGGGGTGATGGAGGTCCACCGTTCCGACGGCAAGCCGGAGTTTCGCATCTCGTTTAATCGCGAGCAGACCGACCAGAACGTCCTGCTGCGCAGCGTGCTAGACGCCGGCGCATCGGTCATGTCGTTCCAGCGCGACCAGCGGCACCTCAATGAGGCCTTCATGGATCTGACCGAACGCGGCGTGCGGAACTGACGGCCGAACCTCGGCCACAAGTGTGCTGTACGTTTGCTGACGATGAATCGCCTCAGATCGTCATGGGATGACCGCAGCTGACTGCACTCGATCGATGGCTTCAAGCCGCCTGTTAAATGATGCGCAGCACTCCGGCGTGCGGAATATGGCCGTCGATGAGGTATTGCTCGAATCGGCCATCGAGCGCCAGGTCGCGACAATCCGCATCTACTCGTGGTCCGAGCCGACGGTCTCACTCGGCCACTTTCAGCGTGCCGACGAGGCAAAGTCCGATCCTCGACTCGACGGCCTCGCCACCGTCCGGCGGCTCTCCGGCGGAGGGGCGATCCTGCATCATCACGAAGTGACCTATAGTCTGGCCATCCCCGCCGCGCACGCGCTCGCGGCGAATCCTTCTCAGCTGTATCGGCTGGCCCACGCCGCCATCATTGATGTGCTCAAAAAGTCCATCGCCGCCGCCTCGCCCGCCGGGCGTGAGCGAAACGGCACGGAACTCAGAATGCGCGGCGACATCCGCCCGTCCATCGACCATCGTCCATCGACCATCGACCCATTCCTCTGCTTCGGCCGCGGCGATCCCAACGACATCGTCTTGGACGGCCACAAGATCGTCGGCAGCGCCCAGCGCCGCCGCCGCGGGGCTGTGCTGCAGCATGGCAGCATCCTGCTGGAGCGCTCACCGCATGCTCCGGAGTTTCCCGGCGTATGCGAACTGGCGGGTGTCACCCTCCCTGCGGAACCGCTGGCGCAGACCTGCGGGCGACGTCTGGCCGGAGAGCTTTGCGGAACTTCCGAAGATGCCGGCCTGACACCGGACGAACTGCAGAGAGTCGAGGCATTGGCGGCCGACAAATATGCGGCGATCAACTGGATGCGCCCCGGGAAATGACCCGGCTCCGCTCCCTGGGTGGTTCACCCTTCCGTTCTCCGGTACGTTGAGTTGGATCTGGGGGAGAATCGGATGCAGCGTCTCAATCCATCGCGGCCGACGCGGCTCGCCGGCTGGCTGCTGGCTGCCGTCGCGGCAACCGCTGCCGCTGACGACCGGCTCACCGTCGCTGCCGGCCAACCCGATGGAGAGACGGCGGCATTCGATGCGGCCGCCTCGGTCATCGTGCGGCGTTGCCTGGAGTGTCACCAGTCCGGGGAACCCTCCGGAGGGCTGGACTTGTCGCGGGGGGAGGGGCTGCATCAGGGAGGCGACAGCGGACCGGCCGTCGATCCCGATGATGTCACGGCCAGCCTGCTGTTGTCCCGAGTGCGGGGCGGAGAGATGCCGCCCGAAGAGCGCGGCGTCTCGCGTAGATTGCCTGCTGAAGAGATCGCCGTTCTGGAACAGTGGCTCGCGCAGGGAGCGCCGTGGCCCGAGAATCGGGTCCTGGACCTGTACGAAGCGTCATCGGATGTCCGGGGAGGACGCGACTGGTGGTCCCTGCAGCCTGTGGAGCGTCCGGACGTTTTCGGACCCGGCGCGCCGGATACCGTTGCACACCCGGTGGATGTGTTCGTCCGGCGGCGTCTGGACGAGGCGGGGCTGGATCCTGCGCCCGAGGCGGATCGCCGGACGCTGATTCGCAGGCTCTATAACGATCTGGTCGGTCTCCCGCCGACGGCTGCACAGATCGAAGCCTTTGTTGCCGACGATGCCCCGCTGGCCTGGGAGCGGCTCGTCGATTCGCTGCTGGCGTCTCCTCACTTTGGAGAGCGCTGGGCCCGATACTGGCTCGACCTGGTGCGGTATGCGGAAACCAGCGGTTACGAGCGCGATCAACCCAAGCCCTTCGCTTGGAAATACCGCGACTGGGTGCAGCGCGCCTTCAATGCCGATCTCCCCTACGACCGCTTCATCGTCATGCAGCTCGCCGGTGATGAGTTGCCCGACCGGACGGCGGACGACGTCATCGCCACCGGCTTCCTGCGACTCGGCACTTGGAACGACGAGCCGAACGACCCGGCCGATTATCAGTACGAGCGACTGGAAGACCTGGTCCACGCCACCTCATCGGCTTTTCTGGGAATGTCGGTGAAGTGTGCGCGTTGTCACGACCATAAGTTTGATCCCATTCCCCAGGTGGACTACTACCGGATGGCGTCCGCTTTCTGGGCCGGACCGATCGGGCCACGGAGCCGGGACCTGCTCGGAGGCCCCTCGGCCGAGGAGTTGGGCATGCCCGACGTGCTCGGCTGGACCGATGTCGCGCGGGAGCCTGCTCCTCTGCACCTGCTCAAGAATGGGGAGCGTCATCACCCCATGCAGGAGGTTGCGCCCGCGTCGCTCACACTCTGGCCCGACGGTTTCAGCGAGTTCGATCCGCCGCGGGAGGATGCCGCGACGTCGCAGCGACGCCTGCAGCTCGCCCGCTGGATCGCCCGGCCCGACAATCCGCTCACGGCCCGCGTCATCGTCAACCGGCTGTGGCAGCATCATTTCGGCGAGGGGCTCGTGCGGTCTTCAAATAATTTCGGATTCACGGGGGATCTGCCGACTCATCCGGAGCTGCTCGACTGGCTCGCGGCGGAACTCATCGAGAATGCATGGAGCCTCAAGCACATCCATCGCCTCCTGGTGACGTCGACCACCTACCGGCAGGCATCGGTTCATCCCGAGCATGCAGCCTGCGATGAGCTGGATTCGGCCAATCGCCTGTGGTGGCGCGCTAATCGGCGGCGGATCGATGCGGAGACGCTGAGGGATTCCGTTCTCGCAGCCAGCGGCGCGCTTGATCTGCAGATCGGAGGAGAGAGCTTCCGTCCCCACATCAGTCCGGAGGCGCTGGAGGGGCTGTCGCGCAAGGACGCCGCTTATGAGGCCTCGCCGCCGGCCGACCAGCGGCGGCGCAGCCTGTACACGTACATGCAGCGGAGCCTGCTGCCCCCCCTGATGACGACCTTCGACCTGTGCGACACCACGCTCCCCTGCGACCGCCGCGACGTGACGATCGTCGCGCCGCAGGCATTGGCGCTGCTGAACAACGAATTCGTCCACGAGCAATCGCGGCTGCTTGCCGAGCGCGCCGTCGCGTCCGGCCCGGATGAAGCCGCACGTCTCGCCACGATCTGGCGATCCATCCTCGCCCGCGAGCCGCTGCCGGATGAAGCCCACGCTGCACTGCATCACGTGAGGCGGCAACTGGCGCGTCTCGAAACGACCACAGCGCCCGCCTTGACGCAGACCACAGCGAGCACCGACCCCGACATCGCGTTTCAGCCGCCGGAAGAGGGGCTGACGCTGTGGCTGGATGCCGGCGCCGGCATCGAACCGGACGAACACGGAGCCGTCACCCGCTGGAGCAGCCCGCATGCAGACGGACTCACCGCATCGCAGCCTGATCCCCAACGGCGGCCACAATGGGTCAAGGCATCCGACAGCGGGCCGGCGGTCGTGCGGTGGAGCGGCGACAACCAGTTCCTGTTCATTAATGGCGAGCTGTTGACCGCCCCGGAGTGCACGATTCTGGCCGTCGTCGCCGACCGCGGGAAGCCCGGGCATCGCGAGATCATCTCCAACTGGAACGGCCGCGAGGGGAATTCCGTATCCTCGTTGTTCCTCGGCCTCACCGATGCAGACACCGTGCGGTTCAGCGACGTGTGGCCGGCGGCCGGACGGGTCACGGAGCGGGACAGGCTGTTCGTCCTCACCGCCGTCAACGCTCCAGCGGGCGCCGCCGTCTTTCAGAACCGGAGAAAGATTGCCGACCGGTCCACTCCGCTCGAAGGGCGTCGGCTCGATACGCCCTGGGTCATCGGCCAGCAGGGCAACATCGACGGCGAGTACTGGCAGGGTGACATGGCGGCCGTCCTCGTCTACGACCGACCGCTCGACGAGAAGACGCGCGACCGACTGATCGGGCAGCTCATGTCCCGCTTCAACATACCGTCCGACGAACCGCCGCAACCCGCCCCCTCCGCCGAAGTGCTGGCCTGGGCGTCGTTGTGCGTCGTGCTGTTTAACTCGAATGAGTTCCTGTATGTCGACTGAACCTCGCTCCGACCTGGGCGGTCCCGCGCGACGCCGGTTTCCCTGCGGCCAGACCCGCCGCGAGGCCGTCTGGCAGATGGGCGGTGGCTTCGCCGGCATCGCACTGGCGTCGCTGCTGGATGCCGACCGGTTTTTCACGCGGCACGCCCGAGCCGCCGACGCCACGACGGCCGATCCGCTGGCCGCCCGTCCGCCGCAATTGCCGACCAGGGTCCGCTCGTGCATCTTTCTGATGATGAACGGCGCCCCCAGCCAGGTGGATACGTTCGACTACAAGCCGGCGCTCGAACAATACGCCGGCCAGCCCTTGCCCGAGGGGAAGGACTACATCAATTCAGGAGGCCGCAAGGTCGGATTTCTGACTCCCGCGTGGCGACCCTTCCGTCCAGGGGGCGAGAGTGGACTGCTGATCTCGGACTACTTTCCGCGCGTGCGGGAACATGCCGACAAGCTCGCCGTGATCCGTTCCTGCCACACGGACAGCCACGCACACGGGTCGGCGCTCGTGGCCATGAACACCGGCAAGACCTTCATCGGCCGCCCGTCGCTCGGATCATGGTGCGTGTACGGCCTGGGGACCGAGAACCAGAGCCTCCCTGGCTATGTGGTGATGCTCGATAAGCGCGGCGGACCGATCAGCGGCCAGCCGAACTGGTCGAGCGGCTTCATGCCGGGAACCTATCAGGGCACCCTCTTCCGCCCCGTCGGCAACCCGATTCTTGATCTGCAGGGACCAGAATACGTCACGCGCGAAGCGCAGCGGGATCAACTCGAACTGCTGCAGCAGCTCAACGATCGGCATCTTGCCTCGCGGCCGGGCGGGCATGAGCTGGCGGCCCGCATCGCCAGCTACGAACTGGCCTACCGCATGCAGGCCGAAGCGCCGGAAGCGGTGGACCTTTCGCAGGAAACCCAGTCCACGCTCGACCTCTACGGCGTCGGCCGGAAGCCCACCGATGAATTCGGCCGAAACTGCCTCGTCGCGCGGCGGCTCGTCGAACGCGGCGTGCGATTCATTCAGCTCTATTCCGGAGGGGGGCATCTGGAAGAGACCTGGGACGCGCATGAGAGCATCGAGAAGAACCACGGCCGGCACGCCGCCGAGGTGGACCAGCCCATCGCCGCCCTCCTCTCCGACCTCGAAGCCCGCGGACTGCTTGAAGAGACGCTGATCGTCTGGGGAGGCGAATTCGGCCGCATGCCGTTCAGCGAAGGCCCCAATGCGCCCGGCCGCAACCACAACCCGTACGGATTCAGCATGTGGCTGGCCGGCGCGGGCGTGAAAGGGGGCATCGCCTATGGAGAGACGGACGACTTCGGATTCGAAGCCGTCGTTGACCGCGTGCATCTGCACGACCTGCACGCCACCATTCTCCACCTCATGGGACTCGACCACGAGCGGCTCACCTACTTTCATCAGGGGCGCGACGAGAGTCTCACCGACGTCGGCGGCCGCGTCGTTCACGGCGTCCTCGCCTGACGCCGTCGGGGCGAGCACCTCTTTCACGCCGCGGCCGTGTAGTTTTGCCGCTTCCGCACTTGTCGGGTCATTCAGGAATCTCGATACTTAAGACACAGAGACTGCAGCAGTCCCGCCCGATATCCACACCGTCAGCATGACCCCGCTGACCCCGCCCTGTGGACGACAATTTGTTTCAGACGACACTGCGACCATTGTTGGCCGCTGCCTGCGGCCTGTTCTCGACGCTCCTGCCGGCCGCCGACGCGCCCGCAGAGGCGCTGACGTTCGAGCAGCACATTCGTCCGATCTTCCGGGCGCATTGTTTCGACTGTCATGGCGCAGTCGAAGAGTTGGAAGGATCGCTCGATCTCCGCCTCGTGCGGTTCCAGATGGCAGGGGGCGACTCCGGTCCGGCGATCGTTCCCGGCAATCCGGACGAGAGCCTGCTGCTCCAGCGGGTGCGATCCGGGGAGATGCCGCCGGGCGAAGGCAAGGTGCCGGCGGCCGAGATTGCGATCCTCGAGCGCTGGATCGCTTCGGGCGCCCCCACGGCCCGGCCGGAACCGGACTCGATCGGTCCCGGGCTGGGAATCACGCCGGAGGAGCGCGCCTGGTGGGCGTACCAACCGATCGTACGACCTGAGATTCCTGATCACCCGGAACAGGAGCGGGTTCGCACCCCGATCGATGCGCTGTTGCGGTCCGCCATGCCTGAGGGGCTCTCCTTCTCGCCCGACGCCGACCGGCACACACTGATCAGGCGGGCCAGCTTCGACCTGACCGGCCTCCCGCCGGGCGAAGAGCAGGTGGCGCGATTCGTCGCCGACGATTCCCCGCAGGCCTACGAACGGCTCGTGGACGAACTGCTCGAGTCGCCCCATTACGGCGAGCGCTGGGCCCGCCACTGGCTCGACGTCGCCGGCTACTCGGATTCCGAAGGCGCGACGACGCAGGACGCCGTCCGCTCGTGGGCCTGGAAATACCGCGACTACGTGATCCGGTCGTTCAATGCGGACAAGCCCTTCGACCAGTTCGTGATCGAGCAGCTGGCCGGAGACGAACTTGCGGGTCCGGTCGCCGGCGATCTCACTCCCGAGCAGATTGAACTGCTGACCGCGACCGGCTTTCTGCGGATGGCGGCGGACGGAACCGGCAGCGGCGACAACTCTCCGGAAGCCCGCAACCAGGTGATGGCCGACACGCTCAAGATCGTGAGCACGTCGCTGCTCGGACTATCGGTGGCGTGCGCCCAGTGTCACGACCATCGCTACGACCCGATTCCGCAGACCGACTACTTCGCCCTCCGGGCCGTGTTCGAACCGGCGCTCGACTGGCAAAGCTGGCGCACTCCCCCTGAGCGGCTCATCTCGCTGTACACGGCGGCCGATCGCGAAGCCGCGGCCGCCGTCGAGGCCGAAGCGCAGCAGATCGCGGCCGAGCGACAGACGAAGCAGGACGAGTATATGGCGGCCGCCGTCGCCGCCGAACTCGAGAAATTCGAAGAACCGCTGCGGGAGCAGTTGCGAGTCGCGTATGCCACCGCCGCGGATCAGCGCACTGATGAGCAAAAGCAGTTGCTGGCGCAGCACCCGAGCGTCAACATTTCGCCGGGCGTGCTGTACCAGTACAACCAGGAGGCCGCCGACGATCTCAAGTCGTACGACGAGCGGATCGCGGCCGTCCGTGCGAAGAAGCCGGTCGAAGAGTTCCTGCGCGTCCTGCAGGAACCGCCGGGACACGCGCCCGAGACGAAGCTGTTCTACCGCGGCGACTATCGCCAGCCCACTCAGACAATCGCGCCGGCTGCACTCACCGTCGCCGTGCCGGAGGACCAGCGCATCGAGTTCACCGACGTCGGCGGCGAATTGCCGACGACCGGGCGGCGGCTGGCGTTCGCCAAGTGGCTCACAAGCCGCGACAACCCGCTGACGGCCCGCGTCATCGCGAACCGCGTATGGATGCATCACTTCGGCCGCGGGCTGTCCGCCACCCCGGCCGACTTCGGGCGTCTCGGCACGCCGCCCACCCACCCGGAGCTTCTCGACTGGCTGGCCGACGAACTGATCAGCCAGGGCTGGAGCCTCAAATCGCTGCATCGGCAGATCCTGTTGTCCACGGCCTATCGCCAATCCTCCTTCCGCGATCCGGCACGCACCGCGATCGACGCGGAAAACCGCTACTACTGGCGGAAGGACGTGCTGCGGCTGGATGCCGAAGTGCTGACCGACCGCATCCTCGCCGCATCAGGCCAGTTGGATCTCACCCAGTTCGGGCCGCCGGTCGCGATCAAGGAAGATGAGACCGGGCAGGTCGTCGTGGACGGGCAGCAGCGACGTCGGTCGCTCTATCTGCAGCAGCGGCGCACGCAGCCCGTCGCATTGCTCCAGGCGTTCGATGCTCCGGTCATGCAGACCAACTGCGAGTCCCGCCCGTCATCCACGGTCGCGACGCAGTCACTCATGATGATGAACGGCGACTTTATCCTCCGCAGCGCCGACCAACTCGCCGCTCGCGCCGTCTCGACCGACGCGGCGGCGCTCGCCGAGGCACTCGGTCTCGACCGGACGCCCCTGACGGCCAGTCAGACTCCGCTCTGGCAGTTCGGCTACGGGCGCTACAGCACGGAATCAGGTCACGTTGATAGCTTCTCCCTGCTGCCGCACTGGACCGGCGCCGCCTGGCAGGGCGGACCCGAGTTGCCGGACCCGCAGATCGGCTGGGTGATGCTGCGCACGACCGGCGGGCATACGGGCGAGAATCCAGAATTCGCCCCGATCCGCCGCTGGACCGCTCCCGCCGACGGCGTGCTCCGCATCACGGGGACTCTCGAACATGGCAGCGAGCACGGTGACGGAGTGCGCGGCCGGATTGTATCGAGCGCATCGGGCATGGCAGGTGAGTGGCTGGTCCACAACGGAAGCGAATCCACCTACATCGAATCGCTGGCCGTCACGCGCGGAGACACGATCGACTTCGTGACGGATTGCGTCACGAGCGTGACGTCCGATTCGTTCAACTGGACCGCGTCCCTCCAGTTGACGAACGGTGATTCTCAGGTCGGCACGTGGGAATCGGCCCCCGGGTTTCGCGGCCCGCAGGAGAGCGGTTCGCCGCTGCTGCCCGCTCATGTCGTCGCCGCGTGGCGTGCGGCCTATCTGCGCGATCCCGATGCCGACGAGTTGGCGGCCGCCGTCGAGTTCCTGCAGGCCCAGCTGGCCACCATGCAGAACCATCCTGAGACACTCCCTGCCGACGTCTCGCCTGAGCGGCAGGCGCTGACCAATCTCTGCCAGGCACTGCTGACCTCCAACGAATTCCTCTACGTGGACTGACCCCGATGATCTTCAGCAGACGGCAATTCCTGGCAAACAATGCAATGGGCGTCGGTTCGATCGCCCTGGCGTGGCTCATGCGGCAGGAGCAGGCGAGCGCCGCCCCGCGCCTCCTGCCCAAAGATCATCAATCCTACGATCTCACACCGAAGCAGCCGCACTTCGCGCCCACGGCGACGGCGATGATCTCGCTGTTCCAGCACGGCGGGCCCTCGCACGTCGATCTCACCGATCCCAAGCCCGAACTCACCCGCCTCAGCGGAACCGAGTACCCCGGCGACGTGCAGTTCAGCTTCGTCAATCGCGCCAGCAAATCGCTCTTCGGCAGCCCGTGGAAGTTCGCGCCGCGCGGCGAATGCGGCACCGAAATCTCCGAGTTGCTTCCGCACCTCGCCGGCATCGTCGACGACATTACGCTCATCCGCTCGATGCATACCGGCGCCAACGGGCACGAAGTCTCCATTCGCTACTTTCATGGGGGCATCCCCGGCGTCCTCGGGCGCCCGACCCTCGGCTCCTGGCTGGCGTACGGGCTCGGCTCCGAAAGCCAGAGCCTCCCCGCCTACCTGGTGCTGACCGACCCCGGCGGCCATCCCGTCGACGGCGTCAACAACTGGTCCAACGGCTTCATGCCGCCGCTGTTCCAGGGAACGGTGCTGCGGCCCCAGGAACCCCGTATTCTCAATCTCGATGCCCCGCCCCATCTCCGCGGCGACCTGCAGTCCCAGAACCTTGCATTGCTCCAGACGCTGAACCGCCGCCATCTCGAGGAGCATCCGGGCGAAGCCGACCTCGAAGCCCGCATCGCCAGCTACGAACTGGCCGCCGCCATGCAGACGGCCGCGCGCGAAGCCCTCGATATCACTCAGGAAACGCAGGCCACGCAGCAGATGTACGGCCTCGACGCACCCGAGACGCGCGATTACGGTACGCGTTGCCTGATTGCCAGGCGACTGGTCGAGCGCGGCGTGCGGTTCGTGCAGTTGTTCCACGGGGGCCAGCCCTGGGACTCGCACACCAACATCCGCGAATCGCTCCCCGCCATCTGCCGCAGAACGGACCAGCCGTCGGCGGCTCTCGTCACGGACCTCAAGCAGCGCGGCCTGCTCGACTCCACAATCGTGCATTGGGGAGGAGAGATCGGTCGTCTCCCCGTCACCGAGAACCACGGCGACCCCGCCACGGCCGGTCGCGACCACAACGGCCAGGGCTTCAGCGTCTGGCTCGCGGGCGGCGGCATCAAAGGAGGCATGACCTACGGCGAGACCGATGAGTTCGGCCACCGCGCCGTCAAAGATGTCGTCACCCCCAACGACTTCCAAGCCACCCTGCTCAACTGCTTCGGCCTCGACCACTCCCAGCTCGCCTATCTGCACAGCGGCCGCGAACAGCAGATCACCGCCGGACGGGAAGCCCGCGTCGTCGACGCGATCCTCAAAGGCTAAGCCCCACCACTGCGACTGCTGCGCGACGCCGGCGACCAAACGAGGTCCTCGATGGCGCCGACTTCGGCTTGCAGGCGTCGTGCCACGTTCGCGCGACCGGAGAGAGGGTGGGCCTGTTTGTTGCGAGACAGGTCACGATACACTTCAGCCGCACGGCCCGACGAGACCTCTGCGTCTGATCATGGACACCCGGCGACTCGAAATCCATTTGAAACCGAGAAAGAGGCTGATTGCCATGGACGCGTTACATTGCCGAATGATCGCCATGGTCGCTCTTCTGCTGACGTCGGCGCCGTGCCTGGCGGATGGGCCAGCAACACTGGCCGTCGCCGGAGCGGCCGATGCGACATCGGAAACAGAGACAGGGCTGCTGGTGGGGGTCGCGGAAACCGAGATCACGCCGCCGGAGGGGTTTCCCATGGCGGGCTACTATCACGAGCGTCTGGCCGACGGGACGCTCGATCCCCTGCAGGCCAAGGCGATTGTGTTTCGCGATGGCGACACATCCGCAGCACTCGTGGTGTGCGACCTGATCGGCATCGCGACCGACCTGTCGCGGGAAGTGCGGCAGCGGGCCTCTGACAGGACCGGCATCCCGGCGGATCATATTGTAATCGCCGCCACTCACTCGCATACCGCACCCGACTACATGAAGGAACTGTTTCTGTTTCTGGGCGATGACCCGCAGGCGGAACTGCGGGCCCGCTACATCGAGTCGCTGCTCGACGGTCCGGCCGAGGCCATCGTACTGGCCCACGAGGCGGCCCGGCCCGCGCAGCTGCACACCGGGGCCGCGACGCAAATGACGCCCGTATCGTTTAATCGCCGCTTCGTCATGCGGGACGGCAGCGTCCGGACCTGGCAGAATCACAGCAACCCGGAGGTCGTGCGGGCGGCCGGTCCGATCGATCCCGAGATCGGGCTGATCACGGTGCGTGACGTCGAAGGCGGGACGCTGCGCGGCGTTCTCAGCAACTTCGCTCTGCATCTCGACACGGTCGGCGGCACCCGGTGGAGCGCAGACTATCCGTACTATATTGCGCAGTCCCTGCGTGCCATTGAGGGAGAAGGGCTGATCTCGATCTTCGGCGCCGGATGCTGCGGCGACATCAATCACGTCAATCCGTCGTCGACCGAACGAAACAGCGCAAAGGTCATCGGCGAGTCGCTCGCGGCGACCATCGCACCGGAACTGGCGCAGCTCGCGCCGGTTGAGAATCCGCGCCTCCGCGTGGAATCGGAAACCGTGCAACTGCCGCTGCAGAATGTCAGCCGGCAGGAAGTGGAACGATCGGTGGAGATCGTCGAACTTGCCAGAAGCGGGGCCAACGTCGACTTCTTCGAGCATGTGACCGCCTACAAAACGCTCATTCTGGATCAGCTGCTCCATCGGGAGCCGCATGTGAACGCCGCCGAACACATCACGTGGGGGCTGAGCCGCTCGCTGAACGGCATCGGCGAGATGCTGCCGGTGGACGTCACGGTCATGACGGTCGGCCGCGACGTCGCCATCGTCTGCCTGCCCGGGGAAGTCTTCGTCGAGCTGGGCCTGGCGATCAAGCAGGCGTCGCCGTTCAAGACGACGCTGGTCATCGAGCTGTCGAATGCGGTGGAAACGATCTATATCCCGCATCGCGCCGCCTACGCAGGCGGCAGCTACGAAGTGACCAATTCGAATCTGGAGCCCGGAGGAGGAGAAATGCTCGTCGAGGCCGCGGTCCGCCTGTTGCGGAATGCCGCGACGAGCCCGGAGTAGCCAGACGACTCTGCTTTCATCGCCACACTCTGCTGCGGGAAGCAGAAGACTGCGCCGGCCGCTATGGACGGGCGGATGCGATGCCGCGGATGCCCCGCTACAATCCGGTCGCCGTCTGCGGCATGGCTGAACGCACCTCTCAAGGAGGCACGGAGTTGTTGGAGCTATACGATCAGGTGCAGGCCGCGTGCGCGGCGATTCGGGCCGAGTGGGACCAGACGCCGCACGCCGGAATCATTCTGGGGACCGGGCTCGGTGGTCTCGTCGAGCAGATCGAGGTGCAGGCGACGCTCGACTACGAGGCGATCCCCCACTTTCTGAAGTCCACCGCGACCGGGCACCGCGGGCGGCTGGTTTGCGGGCTGCTGGAAGGACTGCCGGTCATTGCGATGGAAGGGCGGTTCCACATGTACGAGGGGTATTCCCTCAAGCAACTCACGCTGCCGGTCCGGGTATTCAAGGCGCTGGGGGCCGAGCTGCTGGTCGTCTCCAATGCGGTGGGGGGGATGAACCCGTACTACCGCTGTGGGGACATCATGGTCATCGACGACCACATCAACCTGATGGGTGACAACCCGCTGATCGGCATTAACGACGACCGGCTGGGGCCGCGGTTTCCGGATATGAGCGCACCGTACGATCAGGCGCTGGGGGAGGTCGCCCTGGAGATCGCCCGCAAGCACAACTTCGCGGCTCATCGGGGAGTGCTGGTCGCGGTGGCCGGGCCGAACCTGGAGACGCGGGCGGAATACCGGTTCCTGCGGCAGATCGGAGCGGACGTGGTCGGCATGTCGACCGTGCCCGAAGTGATTGTTGCGGTCCATGCAGGGCTGCGGACCGTCGGCCTCTCCGTGGTGACAGACATGTGCCTGCCGGACGCACTCAAGCCGGCCGACGTGGCGGAGATCATCGCCATCGCCAACGCCGCCGAGCCGAAGTTGCGGACGCTGGTGAGCGGACTGCTGGCGCATGAAGCGGGAACGCGCGGCGCTCGTTAGCGGCAGTTTCAATACTTGGAATGGTGAAGTGTGGGAGGGCGACGCTCCCGCGGAGCTGGTCGTATTAACGCGTCCCCTAACGAAGTTGGCTCGGCAGGAGCCTCGCCCTCCCGGTTCTGAAACCGCCTCTAGAGATGTTGTGAGCGGAGAGAAACCCGCTTTCTGCAAAGAAGTCGGGTTTCCGGTGCGCTCGATTGACGTTCTCAGGAAGAGCATCCAGCAGTTCGCCGACCTGCGGCGTAAGCTGGGTATCGCCGCCGCGAACCGGAGGGTCATGCCATGTGGTTCACCGAGACTCCCTGGCCGCCGATTCTGGTATTGGCGGCGATCGCCGCGGGCTTCGGTGCGGCGCTGATCTCGACGCAGAATGTCAAGCACCTGCTGCCCATCCTGCTACTGGCGGCGCTGGCGGTTGGCGTTTATGTGATCGAAGAGCAGATCGTCACGGAGCGGGAGCGGGTGGAGACGTCGATTTATGAAGTGGCCGCGGCGTTTCAACAGAAGGACTTGGGGGGGACATTGAGACACTTCTCGGAGCAGTCGATCCGACTGCGTGGCATGGCGACCGGGGCGGTGCTGGGGATCGACGTGCAGGAGGATCTGCGGATCACAGACGTCTCGGTCACGATGAGCAACTCCGAGAGCCGGGCGCAGTCGCACTTTCGGGCGAACGGGTCGTTCAACGTAATGGGCTTCGGCGACGTCGGCCATCAGCCGACGCGGTGGAACGTGGACTGGCAGAAGGAAGGGGGCGAGTGGCGGATCATCGAGGTGGAGCGGCTCGATCCGATCACCGGTGAACCGTTTGACGACGTCTTCGAGCGATCGCAACGTGTGCGGTGATCGAGAGAGGGGGCGTGTCCTATCTCGCGTTGATTGAGCGGATGCGCTGGCGATAGAACTTGATGCCGGGTGCGAGGAACGTCCCGCCGGCGACGATGCCGAAGAGCGTCAGTCCGTACTCCCAGCCGGCGCGCTGACCCAGCGCCATCGGGATCGCCGTGGCAAACAGCACGGCCGCGTGAATGTAGAAGACGCCGGAGAGGATGCCGGCTTTCACGACGAACACCGCGGCGGCGATGAGGGGCAGGACGGGGGAGAGCATGAGCACGTCCATGCCGAGGAGCCCCTCGACGGCGAAGAGCATCGTCGAGCAGCCCATGCTGGCCGCCCAGGCGTGCGCGACCTGGCGTTCGACGAAGGTGACCGGTCCGTCCCGTCGCCGCAGGTTCCAGAAGATGACGGCCCAGGCCCCGAGTCCGACCGTCCAGAGCAGGAAGTACGGCCAGCGCGCGTCGACATCCCACAGCTGCATCGCGTTGGTGACGATGCAGAGCACCAGCAGGACCAGGGCATGCCAGATCCAGAGCAGCCCCCAGTTCTCGAGGATGGCGACGTGGTGTGTCGGCCGGAAGGCGCGGCTGAGTACCTGCGAGAAATGGGACGATCGCGCGGAGATCGGCTCGTGCCGCAGGAACGCTTCCAGGTCGTCGGCCAGGTCGTCGGCGGAGGCGTAACGGAGGTCGGCCGGCTTCTGCAGCGCCTTGAGGGCGATCAGTTCGAGGTCGGGATCGGCTTGCGGGTTGAGCAGCCGCGGCGGGGGCGGGTCCTGCTCCAGCACCATCAGCAGGGTGTCGACCGGCGAGGCCGCCTGGAACGGGGCGCGGCCGGTCATCATGGCGTAGAGGATCGCTCCCAGGCTGTAGACATCGGTCGCGGCGCCGATCACGCCGCGCTGACCGGCGGCCTGTTCGGGGGCGATATAACCCGGGGTGCCGAGCACGGCGCCGCTGTGGGTGAGGGCGGTGGCATGGGATGCGGCTTCGGCGCCTTCGGCCGCGCCGGGGTGCAGCCGCTTGGCGAGGCCGAAGTCGGTGACGTAAGGGCGGTTGGCCGAATCGATGAGGACGTTGGAGGGTTTCAGGTCGCGGTGCAGGACGCCGGCGCGGTGCGCGGCGGCGATGGCGCGGCAGACCGGGATCAGGAGTTGTGCGGCTTCCCGCGGAGGAAGCGGTCCATCGGCGATGCGGCGTGCGAGAGTGGTCCCCTCGACGTACTGCATGCTGAAGTAGGGCTGCCCCTCGAAGTCCCCCACTTCGTAGACGGAAACGATGTGCGGATGGCTGAGCCGCGCGGCGGATTCCGCCTCGCCGCGGAACCGGGCGACATCGGCCGCGGACGCCAGTTCGCCCCGGAGGATCATCTTGAGCGCGACGGTCCGACCGAGGCCGGCTTGCCGCGCGTGATAGACGACTCCCATCCCGCCGCGTCCGAGTTCGCGGAGGATTTCGTACTGTCCGATCCGCCGCGGAACGGCGGGTGAGCGGAGGGCCGCGGATGAGGTCCGCGCGTCGGCGAGGCTGCTGTCGATTTCGGCGGCCAGGACGACTCCGTCAATGACGTTGGCCGTGGCCCAGAGGCCGCGCAGCTCGTCGGCGAGTTCGGGATGGGCCTCGATCAGGGCATCGAGGTCCGGCTCGGTCCCGCGCCGCGCCGCCTCGGCCAGCTGCTCCAGCAGCGAGGCGAGCGTGACGTCGGATTCGGGTGAGGAGGCCGCACTCATGGTCGCGGTGCGTCAGCTGAGGCGCTGGCGAAACATTGGGGTCGCCACACGACAGAAACCCGGTTTCTTGAAGAAACCGGGTTTCTGTGCGGGCCGGTAACGGATGTCACACGTCCAGCGTGGAGGTCGACATGTCGCCGCCGCCGGACTGGAGTTTCTCGGCTTCACCCTTCAGCCCCCACAGCTTCACCAGCATGATGATGAGCAGCACGAGGCTGGCGGGCCCGGCGATATAGTTGAGGCAGGGGACGATCGAGCACGCTGAACAGATGGCGTACCAGAGGCCGATCTGGGCGCCGCAGTCGCCGTGCTGCGTCTGCCCGACGGCGTTGAAGTAATTCTGGAATGAACGGGGCACGCGCTGGTAGACGAAGAAGTTCCAGATCAACGGGAAGCAGGGAATCATCAGCAGCCAAATCTGTCCCGTTGACATTTCGCGATATTGCTCAGGCACGGCTTTCAACGCCGAGGAGACCAACCAGCAGATCAGGGCGAGGATACCGAAGCCGATGATCAGTCCGATGAGGATCGCCACGCCATAGACGCCGATCAGCAGGCCGACCAGTTCGTCCGGCGGTGCGTTAGGGTCGAACGGCTGGTTGCCAAACTCCTCTTCCCACGCGGCTTCGTCCCACTCTTCCATTTCGTCGAAGTTGAAATCGCTGTCGTCGAAGCTGAAGTCGTCCGACATTGCCGGATCGGTCGCGTCCTCCGCCGGAGTCGCCGATTCGTCGCCGAACGGATCATCGGCGGTCGCCGCGGGATCGTCCGGCTGGGCGAAGGTGGCGGACGGTGTGGTGAAGGCGAAAGCGAAAAGCAGCAGGCCGACGGCGGCCAGGGTGGGGAATCGCATCATGCGTCGTCTCCTCGGCGAAGGGATCAGGGACATGCGACCGGCGGAAGCCCGGCGTCGGCGCGTACTGCAGCGACCATGGCCGGCACTATAGCCGTGAACGGAGCGGAATGCGAATTGGATCAAACGTTCCTGATCGCTGCAGAACTCCCGCAAAAACCGCGAGTCGGCATTGACCCCTCCCAACGGGTGACGCCCTGAGGTAGGATGGAACCGGACGCTGAACCCATGAAGACCGACGACTTTCTGAAGCATGAGTTGAATCGCCGCCAGTTCCTGGGGAACAGCGCGCGCAATGCGGCCGGTGTGGCGGCGGGCGTGGTGGGCTTCGGCGCTGCGTCGTTTGGCAGCGAGAGCCCGGCGGAGCGCGTGCGGGTTGGTGTAATCGGAGTTCGGACGCAGGGACGCGAACTGGCGCTGGCGCTCAGCCATCAGCCGGACGTGGAGGTGGCGTCTCTCTGCGACGTGGACTCGGCCGTCTTGGAGGACGCGCGGACGCAGCTATCGTTGCAGGCCGGGTCGCCGGTGGTCGGCCACGCCGACTATCGGGCTGTGCTGGATGATCGCTCCATCGACGCCGTTGTTGTGGCGACGCCCGATCACTGGCACGCTCCGATCGCAATTGCCGCGTGTCAGGCCGGCAAGGACGTGTACGTCGAGACGCCGGTGTCGCACACGATTGCGGAAGGGGCCGCGATGGTCGCCGCCTCGCGGGAGTCGGGGCGGATCGTACAGTCGGGGCTGCAGCAGCGGAGCGGGGAGCATTTTCGCTCCGCCGTCGAGTTGCTGCGGAGCGGAGAACTCGGGAACGTGCGGCTGGCGAAGGCGTGGGTCTCTCATCGTCGCAAGTCGATCGGCCGCAAGCCCGAGAGCCCCGCGCCGGAACGCGTGGACTATGACCGCTGGCTCGGCCCGGCGACGGCGCGGGAGTTCACCGCCAACCGCTTCCATCACAACTGGCAGTGGTTCTGGGATTACGGCAGCGGGGAACTCGGGGCGTGGGGCGTGCATCTGCTGGACGTGGCCCGCTGGGGACTGGGCGTCGGATTGCCACTGCGCGTGGCGGCGACGGGCGGCACGCATCATCTGCAGGATGACCGCGAGACCCCCGATACCCTGAGCGTGCAGTACACGTATCCCAAGGCTTCCATTTTGTGGGAGCATCGCCAGTGGTCGAATCACGGCATCGAAGGGCGCTCGGCGGCGGTCGCATTCTACGGCGATAACGGCACGCTCATCGTCGATCGCGGTGGGTGGAAGGTGTACGGCCGGCGGGACAGCCTGACGGCCGATGCCAGCGAGCTGCAGCGGGCCCACCTGCGCGACTTCATTGATTGCGTCAAGACGCGTCGCACGCCGCAGGCCGATATCGAAGTCGGCCACCTGAGCTCCACGCTGTGCCACCTCGGCAATATCGCCTACCGCGTCGGTCGCGAAGTGGCGTTCGATCCGTCTGCAATGAACTTCGGCTGGGACGGCGAAGCCAACTCGCTGCTGGACGCTGAGACTCGGGCGGTTTAAGGCCGACACAAAGGCTCAGAGACGCAAAGACGCGCGAAGAAGAAACAAGCATTGGGGCGTGTGACAACCGATTTGCCAGGCGCTGATTGCGGCTATCGAGACCCGTCTTACCTTTGCCCTTCTTCGCGACTCTGCGGCTTTGCGTCAGACTTACCCGATCAGCTGGTCCACGACATGGCCGTGGACGTCGGTGAGGCGGAAGTCGCGGCCCTGGAAGCGGTAGGTGAGGCGCTCGTGGTCGAGGCCGAGCAGGTGCAGGATGGTGGCCTGCAGGTCGTGGACGTGGACGAGGTCTTCGGCGACGTTGTAGCCGATCTCGTCGGTCTGGCCGATCGTCTGGCCCCCTTTGATGCCGCCGCCGGCCAGCCACATGGTGTAGGCCTCGATGTGGTGGTCGCGGCCGATGAGATCGCGCGGCTCTCCCTGGGGTGTGCGTCCAAACTCGCCCCCCCAGACGACGAGCGTCTGGTCGAGCAGGCCGCGGGCCTTGAGGTCGGCGACGAGCGCGGCGGAGGCTTGGTCGGTCTCGGCGCAGCGGGCGTCGAGAGGCTCGCCGAGATGCGTGTCGGAGTTGCCGTGGTGGTCCCAGTCGGTGTGATACAGCTGGACGAACCGGCAGCCGCGTTCGATGAGGCGCCGCGCAAGCAGGCAGTTGCGGGCGTATGACGGCTTGGCGGGGTCGACGCCGTACGCGTCGAGCGTGGCCTGCGTTTCGCCGGAGAGGTCCATGAGCGCGGGGGCGCTGGACTGCATCCGGTACGCCATCTCGTAGGCGGCGATGCGCGTGTCGATCTCGGGGTCGCCGACTTCGGCGCGATGCAGCCGGTTTAAGCCGGTGACGGCGTCGATGAAGTCACCCTGGCGAGCGTCGTCAATGCCCTGCGGGTTGGAGAGATTGAGGATCGGGTCGGCGCCGTTGAGGAATGGGACCCCCTGGTACGTTGTCGGGAGGAAGCCGCTGCCCCACAGCGGTGATCCGCCGCGCGGACCGCGCGGTCCGGACTGCAGTACCACGAACCCCGGCAGATCGGTCGCCTCACTGCCGATGCCGTAGGTCACCCAGGCGCCCATGCTGGGCCGGCCGGAGAATTGGGGCGAGCCGGTGTTGATGAACAGCTTGGCGGGGCCGTGGTTGAAGACGTCCGTTTTCATCGAACGCACGATGGCGACGTCGTCGACGATCTTCGCCAGATGCGGCAGGCATTCGGACACTTCGGCGCCGCATTCGCCGTGACGGTCGAACTTTCTCACCGTGCCCAGCAGCTGCGCGTCCCGCTTGAGGAATGCGAACCGCTTCCCTTCGACGAACGAATCGGGGATGACCTGTCCCGACAGTTCCTGCAGCTTCGGTTTGTAGTCGAACAGCTCCAGCTGGCTGGGGCCACCCGCCATGAACAGGTAGATGACGTTCTGCGCCCGCGGCGCGAAGTGCGTGGGCTGCACGGCCAGCGGGTTGACGGCCCTGTCCTCCGCCTTCGCGGCATCGCCTCCCTTGAGCACGGATTCATTCAGCAGCGATGCCAGCGCCAGTGATCCCAGGCCGACGCGACAGTCCGAAAAGAAGTGCCGCCTCGTGATCTCGCGAAGTGGTGTCGATGGATCGATCATTCGGCAACCTCGGGGTGCGCCGGCCTGTGATTGGGGACTCTCACGGGGTTCTCGTTCCATGATAGCCCGCTCTCGTGAAGCGTCGCAAACGGCTGCCGAGTATCGCGGCTGCCGACGCCGTCACGAGCCGATCGTTCTACGAACGATAGAAAGCTCTTCACCCTGCGCAGATTCTTACCACGGATCACACCGATGGGCACGGATCAGCAAGCTAAGCATTGACTGTGGACTGCCTCGACTGATCTCGGAAGCCCATCAGCAAGGATGACATGAACCACCGTCAAATTTTGTAGACGGGGTCTGTGACCCCGTCCGAACCAGCCGGGTCGTCGAGCTTTCACCCGCTCGCCCGGCCTCACAGAGGCCGGCTACAGAGGTCTTGGCGAAACCTCATGCCAACTTTCGTTATCCGTGCGCATCCGTGAGATCCGTGGTTAGCCCCTTAGTTGCTGCCCCGAGGCCGCGCGGGCTATTCCCGGCCCGGCCCCTGCGGGTCGGGCTCGATGTAGACTTCAAGCTGTTTGGGAGGCACGCTGAGCCGGTAGCCGAGCGAGGTGCGCTCGAGCAGATTGCGGGCCCACTTACGGGGCTCCGGCACTTCCAGTTTGCGAGCCGCCTTCTCGAGGGCGGCGCGCGTGCGGAAGACGTGCTTGGGGAGCCGCTGGGGATCGACGCCGCGGGCCCAGCGGAGCAATTCGCGCTGCAGCTGCGGAGTCTGGAGGAAGCCGACCGGCGCACGCGGTCCGGCGGGCTGTGTCTGCAGGAGGCGCAGCGCGAGCACGCCGATGACCGCGAACGGATTGACGCCGAGCGGCACTTCCACGCTGCGGCCGTTGAGCTGGATGACCATCAGTCCGCCGCTCGAGAATGACCCGGCGAGAAACATGTTTCCGTCGTCCGGCAGGTAGAACGGGAACAGCGCAAGCGGAGGCCTGCGCGGGGGCTTTCCACGGCTCGCGGAGTTTTGCGTCCGCGGGTAGCGGGGATCGGAACCTCCAGGGGCAGCGGGAGCGGATTTCGAGCGCGGCATCGTACGACTCCAGTTGAGTGAGGAGAGAAACGGAGCAGTCACACGCTGAGGCCCGGGCGACATCCGGCCGGCCGGGCCGGTGCAGTCGTCACGCCGCGATTCGCCGGGAAGGCGGGTGGCCTGCCTGCGAGATTGCCGCGGGACTTCCGCTCCATCAAACTAGGACATCAGAGAACTCACGCGGGAGAGCGCGGCGCACAATCCGGGCGACATTGCATACCTTCGTGCCAGGCCCGGCGACTGCGCAGCGGATGCGCCTGCCGCATCGCGTCCCTCAACCTGTGCACGCACTGCACATTCGGGCCCACGGCTCGATCACTGTGCGCGCCCCCTCCCAGAAGCAGGGCCCATCCCATGCGTCTCCCGTGGCTCCCCCCCGACCTGCGGTACGAGGTCATCCGGCTGAGGCTGGAGAACGTGTCGACAAAAGACATCGCGGCGAGGATCAGCCGGGAGTTGACGCGGCGCGGCATCAAACGGCGGCTGACCGACGACGGTGTGCGCGGCGTGCTGACGACCGTCTGGAAGGAGGGGCATCTGCTGCTCGTTCCGCCCGCCGAGACGAACCTGGCCCGCACGCTGGCGGCGGAGTGCCGCGTCAGCAATGAGCAGGTCCGCGTCGTGAGCGCGCCGCTGCGGAGCGAGCTGGAGACGCTCGACGCCGCCGCCAGCTGCGCCGCGGACGTGGCGATCGAACTGATCGAACGCATTGCGGCGAACAAAAAGGAAGTGCACGTCGGCATCGGGGCGGGGCAGACCAGCTACTATGCGTGCGTTCGCCTCGCGCAGCGGCTCCGCGGCAGCGACGCGCTGCTCAAAAAGAAAACGCGGCTGGTGTTTCATGCCCTCAGTCCCGGCTGCGATGCGGAACGGCCGCTGGATGATCCTTCCGCCAAGTTCTCCCTGCTCGACCGCATCGGGCTCCCCACTTCGTTCATCGGGCTGTTCGCCGAGGCCGTCGTTCCGAGCGACCGCATCGAACAGGTGCGGCAACTCCCCGGCACCCGGCGGGCGTATGAGCGGAAATGGGAGATTGACATCGTCCTCACGTCGCTCGCCGCACGCGGGTCGAAGCACGGATTATACTATCGCTACGCCGAATGTTATCCGGACGCGATGCGGCAACTGGATCGGTTGGGCTGGGTGGGAGACGTGCACTTCCGGCCGTTCGCGAAGGACGGCCCGATCCGGCAGGACGTCGGCATCGAGGCGGTGACGCTGTTCACGATCGACGAGCTGCGTCAACTGGCCGGCGAAGCCCACAAGCACGTCGTGCTGATCTCGGGACCCGGCAAAGTCGCGGCCCTGACGCCGCTCATCCACAGTCCCGAGTTGCGCTGCTGGGATTTTCTGGTGACCGATGCCGATTCCGCCCTGTTCATCGAAGCACAACGCAACTCGCAGCCGACGTCAGCCGAATCGGTTGCGGTCACTCCTCCGCCCGAGAAGGCGGCGCGTCCCCGGTCGGCGGCGAGGTCGCGAAGGCCGGCTAAACGTCAGCGCGGCAAACGCTAAGGAGCCGGGGTTAGCGATAGATCACCACGAGGAACAGCATCGCCTCGCCGCGGCCGGAGTTCTCGATCGCGTGCGTTACGTCGGCGCGGTACGTCGCCGAATCGCCGCGCACGAGGTCGACGTGATGCTCACCCGAGCAGACGCGAACTTTGCCACGCTCCACGGTGAGGAACTCACGGGTCCCTTCAAAGTGAGATGAGCTGCGCAACGCGCCTCCCGGTTTCAGTTCGACTTCGTAGAACTCGACGTCCTTTTCGAGGTTGAGCGGCGAGAGGGTGCGGATGCGGCACGACTTGTCGGAGCGGTAATGATGCGCCGGATTGTCGCCCCGGATGACCTCAATGCCGCTGGCCTTCGCGCCGGTTTCGCCGACGAGTTCGCCGAGGGTGATCTGAAAGGCCTCGGCGATCTTGAGCGTGACGGCGAGCGTGGGGTTGGCGCGGTCTCGCTCGATCTGGCTGAGCATGGAGCGGCTGACGCCGCTGGCCGTCGCCAGGCGTTCGAGCGACCAGCCGCGCGCCTGTCGCAGTTCCTTCACGCGGCGGCAGAGGTCGGAAGTGCGCTGCTCGCTGGTCGGGCCGGCCATGTGCAGTATCGTGAACGAGGTGTCTTGCAGAGTGGATGAGCGAGGTTTAGTATACCGCACGCGGCATCCAGTAAAAGAGAAGTCGACCTTCCCTTCGCGACCCGAGACCGCCCCTAATGAAAGCGCTTGTCAAAGCCCGCTCCGAACCGGGACTCTGGCTGCAGGACGTTCCGGAGCCTGAGATTGGCATCAACGACGTGCTGATCCGCGT
>JBGTSJ010000037.1:4861-40243 GCA_041940305.1 Planctomycetaceae bacterium | reverse complement strand
ACGGGGTCTGTGACCCCATCCGAACCAGCCGGGTCGTCGAGCTTTCACCCGCTCGTCCGGCCTCACAGAGGCTGGCTACAGAGGTTTTCGCGGAACCTCCTCAGACATCCAGCCAGCGGCGGATGGCGGCTGGGGACGCCAGCAGCATCCCGCCGAGCAGGCCGACGGAATGAGCGACGTTCGCAATGGGGCCGATGAGTCCGGTGGAGCAGAGCAGCATCCAGATCAGGAAGAAGATGGCGGTCTCCCGCGGGACGCCCAGCCCGTCATCCGGATCGAACTGCCCCTTGATCCATACATATCCGAACAGGCCGAAGCCCACGCCCGACATGCCGCCAAACAACGGGCCGTTGTGTGCATATTGTGCCACGTTCGACACAACTGCGATCAACAGCACCTTCCAGATGAGCCCCCAGTTCCCCTGTCGCCGCTCGATCATCCCGCCGAATACTGCCAGCCAGTACATGTTTCCGAACAGATGCCATGGCGAGAGATGCAGAAAGATGGGGGTCACCAGTCGCCACACTTCGCCGCGGCGCACGTCCTCCAGAAACGTCCTGCTGTATCTGACCCAACCGGTGCCGTTCGGCTTGACGTCCGTTCTGACGGACTGCTGAATCTGCACCTGGTTGGTCAATTCATCATTGTCACCGAATTCGCAGAACAGCGTTGTGGCCAGACTGGCGGCGATCAGCCCGATCGTGATGGGCACCTGCAGCCAGAGCGGACGGTCCCAGCGGTCGCGCAGGTTGACCTGCCGCTTGCGCTGCTGGATGACCTGCTGCAACTGGGCTTCCCGCTTCTGCTCCGCTTCGCGACCGGCGGCGACATATTTCCGGGCGTTGGGGTCGGATTGAAACTGCTCCAACTCCATCCGTGCATCGCTGATCCGGTCTTCGTCGAGGCCCCATAGCTCCCAGACATCGCCCGTCTCATCGACCCGCGTCTTGATGTCCAGCGAGAACAGATAATCCGCGAACCGGCGGGCGTCCTGCTCGTTGTTCAGCGTTCCAATGCGACGCATGGGGTGGGATCAGTCGTTAAACAGTGGTCGGGCAGCGCGGAGGAACGCGCTCCCCTGGCGGGTCGCGGCTAAACGGCGAGTGACGCCGGTTCACGCGTGCAGTTCGACCATGTCGCGATCGGCGAGGACGTGCTCGCGGCCGACCGACTGGCCGTCGTGGGCGCTCCTTCCCCACACTTTGGCGAACTTCAGGCCGGCCGCGAGGTCCTGGTGCACCTTCAGGGCGAGGTCCTCCACGGTGCCGCCGACGGGGATCGTGTAGGGGGAATCGTACTCCGCCGGCTTGCCCGGCTTCTTGGTGTAGACGCGGATCACTCCCAGCGCATGGTAGATGGCGTGCCGCAACGCCGCCACCGACTCCGCGCGTTCGAGTTCCACCATGTGCGTCTCCAGCGGCGCGTCGACAAATTCGCGATACAACTCCAGTCTCGTGGCTGCGTCCGGATCGTCGCCGCGGGTGACCACCAGGAACGTCCGCACGTGGACGATCGACATGTCTTCTTCATCGAAGCCGCTGTGGGCGTCCAGTTGCGTCTTGCGCGTGCGCAGCTGTTCCAGCACCGCGGCGGTGTGCTCGGGGGCTTCATCGCTGCTGCCGTCGAAGCAGAGCAGCACCAGGTCGGCCGAGCGGACGAAACCGGTCAGGTACGGCTCCATGTGATGCTCGGTGATCGGCGGCGTGTCGATGAGCTGCACGGTCACGTCCTCCCAGTCCATCATGCCGGGCATCGGCTCGCGCGTGGTGAACGGGTAGGGGGCCACTTCGGGATGCGCGTTGGTCAGCTCCTGCAGGACACGGCTCTTCCCGGCGTTCGGCCCGCCGATGACGATCACCGTTCCGGCTCCCTGCCGCGGAATGCGGTAGCTCTTGGCGGCCTTCGGCGCGGACTTTTCAACCTGGACCTCCTCGCGCGCCTCCTTGAGGCGCGTCTTGAGGTCAGCCTGCAGCTTTTCCGTCCCCTTGTGCTTGGGGATCAGCTGCAGCATCTGTTCGAGGCAGTCCACGCGCTCCTGGGCGGTCTGCGCGCGGCGATAGGCCTCCTCGGCCTTGGAATACTGCGGGGTGAGATTGGCGGGCATTGCAGATCGCTACGACAACGGACCAAAAACTCGAACGAGCATATTGGAGCACCGCGCCCCCGCGGAGTGTACCCTCGCCTCCGCCTCCTCTCCGAATCGGACGCGTTCCGGACGATCGAGCGCTCGCCGGCTGAGGGGAAAACATGCATTTTCGCGAGGGGGCACGGCAGTGGCCGACTGGCGGTTGCGGCCGGATCGGGACTCACCTTAACCTCGCGGCCCCTCCTGCGGGCTCACCTCCCCCGTCCGCTGATGCCGAGACTCATCATGCCGCCACGTCCGATTCTGCGCCGTTTTGCCGGGCTAACGCTCTGCGCCGCTGTGGCCGTCAACTCGTCATCGTGCGGCACGCTCCTCCATCCGGAGCGCGTCGGCCAGTGCCGCGGCGGACGGCTCGATCCCGCCATCGTCGCAATGGACGGCATCGGCCTGCTGATCTTCTTCGTTCCCGGCGCGATTGCGTTTGCCGTGGACTTTTACACGGGAGCGATCTATCTGCCTCCCGGGTACTGCGAGGCCGACACCGTGCCTGACGGCGCGGAGTACGTGACCGTGCAGCTGGACCCGCAATCGCTGACGCCCCGCCAGATTGAGTTGGCCGTGCAGGCGCAAACCGGTCAGGCGATCCACCTCGACCCCGGCGAGTACCGCGTCCGCCGGCTCAAGGACCTGCAGCAGTTCGACGCCGCTGCCGAGAAGCTTGCCCAGCAGGAGGTTCCCGGAGCGAACGCCGTAATCTTCCGCTGCCAGTCGGAGTGAGCCGGGACCAGGTGTGAGAAACCCGGTTTCTTCAAGAAACCGGGCTTCTGCGAACGTTCTGTGAAGCGGTCACGCGTCAATCGCTGTCGGGCCGTCCTGCATGCCGCCGCTCGAGGGCGCTCGGCTCGGGCACCGTGAGGATGCCCCATTGCAGCGTCTGGTCCTGCGTGTATTGCTTGCCGAGCGTCAGCGCCGTGACCGCCTTCGACAGCTCATATCCCAGATAGAACGCGTGCGATGGCTCGAGGGGCTTGGAGCCGGCGGTGAAGCGATCGAACAGCTCGAACGGGTCGCGCCCGCGCCAGTAACCGTCCCGGTTCATGACGTGAATCTCGCCGCGCTCGACGAAGATGCGGTAGTTGGGATCGGTCAGCCGGTTGGCGAGCGCCAGCAGTTCAGCCGCGCCGTATTCGCGCACTCGCTCATCACGGAGCATGACCAGTCCGGCGCCGATTCGCTTGGCGACGGTCCGTTCGTCGATGGCGTACTTGACGAGCCGGCGGGCGCGATCGAACTCCGCCACGGCCGTGCGGGCCCAGTTGATGACTTCTGTAGTCAGCACGCTGCGGATGCCCAGTTCCTGGCAGATCGCCGCCAGCAGCACGTTGACCCCCGCGCTGTCCACCTCGACCATCTCCGTGATATTGCCGATCCCCATCATGACTTCGCATTGCGGCCAGCGACGGCGCGCTTCGTAGTACCTTGCGAGTGATGCGGCGAAGGCGTACCCGATCGGCTCGATGATGGGGTCGATGCGAAAGCGCGTCCCGCGCGCCGACAACAGCTCGATCGTCTCATCCAGCGAATCGAGATCGGCCGGATCGTCGGGGATGGCGACCAGTTCGGCGTCCAGTTGCGACGCCCAGTCACGATTCGAGGAGTTCGCGCTCAACACCAGCTCGGCCCCCGCCGAGACAGCGGCCTCCACCTCCGCGCGATCGAAACTGTCGATCGAGACGCGGAATCCCTCCGCACGCAACAGACGGGTGACGTCCCCCGCCCGGCCCCACGACTCGCCGGGGATGCAGCCCAAATCGATGATCTCCGCGCCGCTGTCCCGGTAATGCGCAGCGAGGCCCAGCAACTGCCGGTCGGTCATGCGCGGCGCGTGATTGATCTCCGCAATGATCTCGATGTCAAAGCGGCTGAGATCGACCGTATCGGACGCCGCGCCGCCGAAATATTCGCGGAGGTCCCGGATGTCCTTCGGGCCGCGTTCGAACGGGACGCCGTAGGCGTCCGACAATTCGGCGAGGTCTCCCTGGCACCATCCGGGGACGAGAACGCGGTCGAAGGGGCGGTCAATCTGCAGTTTGCGACGCACCCAGCCGGCGTGCATCAGGGCGGCGACGGTGATCGGGAGGATCGTGATCTCATAGTCGAAGTCGAACAGGGCCGCTGCATCGGCCACCGAGCCCTGCACGGCGTGCTCAGCGAAGCGGCCGGTGACGAACAGGATGCGCTGGCGGCACGAGGTCGCCAGATGCACTCCCAATGAAAGGGTGTCAGTCGAAGTCAACGTCATGCGGTGACCGAGATTCATACACCGCCCCGCCGCTTTATCACGCACCTAAAATCACGATACTCGATGTACATCTCGACTATGCCCTCATCCCTCATGGCATCCCGAATCGCTTTGGGTAAGGCAGTCATTCGATTGGTCGGCCCGGGCTGATCAATACGATTGCGGACGAAGGTGACCACCCACTCAGACCATACTTCCAACACTCGAAAATCAATATGTGGCAGGAAAAGGTGTAAGACTGTGGCCGCAACAAACTCCACATTGATCGACCCCGTCGACACTGTGCGAATCGGAGGGTCATAGGCTGATAGGCTGCTCCTAATCCATCCCTCAAACTGACTTTCGTCGTAATTCGCCTGTAGCCAGCGTGTAATGACCTCACCGGTGCGCCTCGGCGGCGACACCGTAAGGTGCCAGTCCACTGTCCCTGGCACACCTTCGAGATCTCGAAACTCGGCATATGACTCGGCAAGGGGCCGTAAATCGCTTTGTCCAAGTTCATCTCGTAAGTTCCGATCAAGCTCCAACATATCTGGCGGTTCATAGCTGTCGAGCAGCAAGGAGAAGGTTGCTCGGATCATCAGCGAGCGCATTCCATGCAGGATCTCGGCAAACGTGCCGATCCCGAGTTCTGTAGACTCGATGTGTAGCCTAAACTCGGAATCCGAATACGAAGACGGATCCCGGCCTGCGTCCACCTTCGAGACCTTCTTCTTCGCCATTTCGAGACTCTTTCACACGGTTATACGATTAAGGCATGTGCGTTCCGCGCGTGCTGATGTCTCGCCTAACGCACCCAGTTTTTTGGGAATCCCTCCAGCGGCGATGCCTCATCGGGCCTCCAGAGAGCGACTTCATGGATGCGTCGGGCCAGCGCGACGTCGCTCTCGGTGATCCCCTTCACACGGTGCGTCTGCAACTTCACCACGACCTGCGCGTAACCCAGTTCGAGATCGGGATGATGCCACGCCGCTTCGGCGACGAATCCAATCGCGTTCGCCAGCATCAGCGTGTGCGGCCAGCCGGGCGTGACGTACTTGCGCCGCAGCCACCCGTCGCGAACCTCCCATCCGGGCAGCGACTGCAGAGCCGCGTCGAGTTCATCCGCAGAAAGAAGCCTGTCATCAGCCATCTGCAACCACCTCCAAACTCAGCCATCAACCATCAGCCATCAGCCATCGACCATCGACCATTTACTATCGTACCGCGCCGCCATTGGCATTGATCACCTGGCCGGTGAGATAGGACGCATCGTCGCTCACCAGGAACCGGGCCAGTCGTGCGATGTCTTCGGGCGTGCCCCAGCGGCGCAGGGGGGTTTCGCGGAGCACGCGTTCCTGCCAGTCGCGGCCGGCCTGCTCTCCCCAGGCGGTGCGGATCCAGCCCGGGGCGATGCAGTTCACTCTGACCGCCGGGGCGAGCGATACCGCCAGCGAGCGCGTGAGGCCCATGATGGCGTTCTTGGAGAGCGCGAACAGTTCGCCGCTGTCTCCTTCCATGCCGCGATCGGCCTGGTCCCAGCCGATGTTGAGGATCACCCCGCGGCCGGCGTCCCGCATCCGCTCGCCGACCAGTCGGCTGAGCAGCGCCGTGGCGCGGACGTCCACCTCGTACAGCAACTGGAGTTTTTCGTGATAGGGGCGGTGGGCGTCGTCGCCGGTCAGCAGGTCCGCGCCGGCGTTGTTCACCCAGATGTGCGGAGTCCCCAACAGCGACGTGGCTTCGTCGAGCAGCCGTTGATGGCTCAGTGCGTCACTGAGGTCCGCCTGAATGACGCCTGAGCGGCGACCCAAGTCGGCGATCTGTCCAGCCACCTGCCGGGCGGCCTCGGCGGAGCGGGCGCAATGCACGACCACATCCGCACCCGCTGCGGCCAGTTCGAGCGCGATCGCCCGGCCGATCCCCGATGAGGATCCGGTGACGACCGCGTTTTGCCCGGTCAGGTCGCCAAACGCCCGTGGCGGCGATGCCTGACTACCTGCCGATGTGGTCATTTTGCCTCGCAAGCCTGCCCGGCGCCCAGGCTCATTCTGAGCGTGATGGTCTTTGCCTGTACGGATTTACGCATTCTTCACGCCGGACTCATTGACGACGCCGCATGCGACTGCCATAATGCCGACATTCAGCGCGAAGGATCGGAGTACTTGGGTCCAGCGGCAGATTTTTCGAGACGCTTAACGCCACTTCACTCCTCGAATCTGCCAGTTGACGCCGGGCCTGAAGGAAGGGAATTCAAACGGCACGCACATCGACCCGTCCCGCGTCGCCGTCGACCAAGACTCCTTAAGTCTGAGAGTACCAGAATACCACTGCGGAGTCGCTTCGCGCGGCTCCGGGAGGATTGTCCGGATTCCGGTCCGGCAGCGCTCGTTTTCCGTTTGGAAGGGACCCGGATTTGTCGGACCGAATCTCGCAGAATGCAGATTCGCAGGACCGTCGCGACGACGGACAGGAGCGTTCGTCGCCGACACCACCCACTCACGTTGAGGAAAGCATGATCAGCCCGGTTGCCGCTCCCGCTCCTGCTCCCACACGGCAGCAGAATCTTTCGCGACGGTTTCCCGAACTGTCGCATCGGCTCGAAAAGGATCTCGTCCAGGTTTTCAAGCTCCTCGCCGACGAGACCCGCCTGAAGGTCCTCCTGTACCTGATGCAGGAAGGCGAATTGCACGTCTCCGCGCTGTGCGAGCGGCTGCATCAGAGCCAGCCCGCCGTCAGCCACCACCTGGCGCTGCTGCGCGAGGCTGGCCTCATCGAACCGCGCCGCGACGGCAAGCACAATTTCTACTCCGTCAAGAAGTCGAAGTTTCATCACCTCATCCAGCAGCTGTTCGACAGCATGTCGAACGACGGCAACGGCGAGGTGCGGTTCGATGACTTCATCCTGACGCAGCAGTAACGCACTGACGGATTCGCCTCGGCCCGCGGGCCGTGCGTCAAGACGCGTACGGGATCGGTTGCCCGACGGGCAGCCGGTCCCTTTGTTTCCGCGCCGACCTCTGGTAAAAACCGCCGCAGAAACCCGGTTTCTCCGGCAGAAACCGGGTTTTGGTCCATCCGCACCACGACGATATGCCTCAACCCGCGAAACTTGCTCTCGCAGACGGAACCGTCTACTCCGGCGTCGCATTCGGTGCGTCGGGCGAGGCGTACGGGGAGGTCGTGTTCAACACGAGCATGACCGGCTACCAGGAGATCCTCACCGATCCGTCCTACAACGGGCAGATCGTAACGATGACGTATCCGCTGATCGGCAACTACGGAGTCAACACCGAGGACGTCGAGAGCGGCGGACTGGCGATCAAGGGATTTGTGGTCCGCGAGTTGTGCCGCGAGCCGAGCAACTTTCGTTCGACGACCACGCTCGACGACTACCTGCGAGAACACAACGTCATCGGTGTCGAGGGGATCGACACGCGGGCTCTCGTTCGCCGGCTGCGCGTGCAGGGGGCGATGACGGGAATCATTTCCACCACTGATCTCGATGACGCGTCGCTGATCAAGAAGGCCCAGTCCGCCCCGCAACTGGTCGGCAGGGATCTGGTGCGCGACGTCATGCCCGGCGCTTCCTCCCAGTGGGACGAGCCGTTGTCGGACATGGTGCATCATCCCTCCACTCCGCAGGCGTGGAAACCGGATGGCGACTCCGCCGACTGTCCGCATGTGGTCGCGATCGACTACGGCATGAAGTGGAACATTCCCCGCCACCTGCGCGACATGGGCTGCCGCGTCACGATCGTGCCGGGGACGTCCACCGTTGATGAGGTGCTTGCGCACAATCCCGACGGTGTATTTCTCTCCAACGGCCCCGGCGACCCCGAGCCGCTGACGTACGCCATTGACACGATTCGCGGACTCATCGGCAAAAAGCCGGTGTTCGGCATCTGCCTGGGCCAGCAGTTGCTCGGCCTGGCGTTCGGCGGGAAGACGTACAAGCTGAAGTTCGGCCACCGGGGCGCCAATCAGCCGGTGCTCAACCGGCAGACGGGCAAGGTCGAAATTACGACGCAGAACCACGGTTTTGCCGTCGATGCCGACACGCTGCCGGACGATGTCGAAGTGACGCACATCAATCTGAACGACAACACGGTCGAAGGCATCCGGCACAAGACGCACCCGGTCTTCGGCGTGCAGTACCACCCCGAAGCCTCCGCCGGCCCGCACGACAGTCATTACCTGTTCGGCGAGTTCCGGCGTTCGATGACAAAGCCCAGATAGTCGCCGGCACACTCCGTGTGCCGGGCGCTGGATGCCCGGCTCTGCAAACGCAATCCACGGTGTTCGGCCGTCGTCACCTCTGACCTCCGGCCTCTCACACTGCCCCCTATCCCCTGACCCCTGTCCCTCAAATGGCTACCGAACGCACGCTGATTCTTTTCAAGCCCGATGCCGTCCAACGCCGCCTCTGCGGGCGCCTGCTGACCCGCATCGAGGAGCGCGGGCTCAAGATTGTGGGCATGAAGATGCTGCGAGTCACCGAGGAGCTGTCGCGCGAACACTACGCCGAGCACGTCGAGAAGCCGTTCTATCCGCTGCTGGAGGCTTTCATCACGTCCGCACCGGTGGTGGCGCTGGCGATCGAAGGGCCGGAAGCGGTGCGCGTGATGCGCGACATGCTCGGCAAGACCAACGGCCGCGACGCCGCTCCCGGGACGATCCGCGGCGACTTCGGTCTATCGCGGCAGATGAACCTCGTGCACGGCAGCGACAGCACGGCAGCGGCCGAGCGCGAGTTGAAGATCTACTTCCGCGACACCGAACTGTTTGACTATGAGCCGACGCTCAGCGACTGGGTGTGCGCGGACGACGAGCGGTGATGTGCCCCGAGCCAGCGGTTTGCCGGCGATAACTTCCGGGATTCGCTAAGCGACCCCGGCGACGTGCCCCGATAACACGAAGCAGGACCGCGGGAGCATGGACGTCGCCAGGGGAGTCGTTGGTGATGAGGAGCGTCATTCTCAGGCTACTCGCCGTGGCCTTCGTAACCGTTACAGCTTCCAGCACGGCTCGCTGCGAGAGCGTCGCCGATGAGGGGCAGTGGAACGCGTTCTTCAGCCAGGGGGACCTGGGGAGCTCGAGCCGGCTGAAGTGGTGGTTCGACGGTCACCTGCGACTGCTCGACGATGCCGGCGGATTCAACCAGAGCATCGTGCGTCCGGGGATCGGCTGGAGCCTGACCGACGACCTGGTGGTGTGGGGCGGCTACGGCTGGATCCATACGTCTCCCTTAACGGGAGACAACTTCGACGAGCACCGCATCTGGCAGCAGTTCACGTGGTCCGGCGGCAATGACGTGCTGAAGTTCGCATTACGGCCGCGGCTGGAGCAGCGGTTTCTGGAAACGGGTGACGACGTGGGCGTGCGGTTTCGCCAGCTCGTGCGGGTGCATCATCCGCTCCGCAGCGAACCCCGGCTCACGCTGATCGCCTGGGATGAACTCTTCATCCATCTGAACGACACGGATTGGGGAGCGGAAACCGGGTTCGACCAGAACCGCCTGTTTCTTGGATTCGGCTGGAAGCAGCATCCGGATTGCCTCCTGCGCACCGAGATCGGCTACCTGAACCAGACGATCAACACGCGGACCGGCCCCGACCGCGTCAATCACATCCTGTCGATCAACTTCTTTCACTGATCGCAAAGTCGAGCGAGCCAAATTCGTCCGAGTGCCGACAAATCAGCTTCGAGTGCGATCACGCTCCGGGACCATCGTGTCCGCTTCACTCGCTTCCTTCACTGCGGTCGATCAGCGCGGCACCCGTGCGAAAGTCGACCGTCAGACGATTGTCACGTAGCAACCGTGTGCCGATCAGGATCTCGTCACCATCGACAAAAGTCGCCTGCGCACGGACCACGCGGCCATCGAACGGAAAGTCGACGAGGTGCACGTCTTCTTCGATTCGCTGATTGGCCGCCAGCAGGGACGTGACGCGGCCGACGAATTCAGGGTTGACGGAATCTCTCAACTGGTCGGGCAATTCCAGTTCACCATTGAAGCCGGTATCGATAATCGCCGGCCACAGACGGCCGTCAATCTCCACCGCGATCGTCGGCACTCCGTGTTCCGAGACAATCCCTTCGATCAACGGTGCCCTCCTTTGCGATAGTACGTTGGCGATCCAACTCGCACGAAGTACAGCGGCGCCTCGCTCCCCGCGGCGTCTCGCTGCGCGATGACGTCCTGAATCGACTCGCCAAACCAGACCCCTTCGCTCGCTGGATCGATGCCGGCGGTTTGTCCCGCACGTGCAGCGACATCGTGGCATCGCTGGTAGTCGAGCCACACAGCTTCGGCCCGTTCTGTGTCGGCCTTGGTCCATTGGGAAACTGTCATTTCATCCTCCCCAATTGGGCTACACCTCACTGGTCTCGGCCACCGGCAGCGCGGCCCGTCGTTCGCGGCGTTTTTCCAGCCAGGTGCGGACGATGCCGATGCCGATCGGCAGGACGCTGAGGAAGACGATCGTCAGCACGACCTTCTCGAAGTTGTGCTCGATCCAGGGGATCTGGCCCAGCCAGTAGCCGGCGGTGGTCATGGAGAACACCCAGAGGATGCCGCCGGTGATGTTGTAGAAGGCGAACTGGCGGTACTCCATGCGGGCCACCCCAGCGACGTAGGGGGTGAACGTGCGGACGAAAGGGGCGAAGCGGGCGAGGATGATGGCCATCGCGCCGTGCCGCTCGTAGAACTCCTTGGCCGCCAGCAGGTGCTCCTGCTTCACGAACCGGAAGTGTCCGCGGTCGAAGACGGTTTCGCTCGTCTTGCGGCCGAAGTAGTAGTTCACGGCATCCCCGATGACGGCTGCGGCGCAGAGGCAGAGGTTGAGCAGCCAGTAGTTGAAGACGTCCTGGCTGGCGAGAAAGCCCGCGGCGAACAGCAGCGAGTCGCCGGGGAGGAAGAACCCGATCAGCAGCCCCGTCTCGCTGAAGATGATGCCGGTCAGCACGGCATAGCTGACCCACCAGGGGCCGCCGAGATTGACGAGCGCCCGCAGGTTCTGGGGATCAGCGAGGCCGATCAGCCAGCGAACCTGTTCGATCACCCAGTCGAGTATGGCCACGTGCAGTTCCGGGTCCGCGAATCGATCAGTGGTCTGTGCGCAATGGGAGTCGACGTTGAGTCGTAGATTGATTCTACGGAGGGGCTCCGCCTCTCGAAAGCTGGAATCGCTGGTTTAAGCCTATGCTGCGGCGGCGGTTCGGGAGATTCGGCTTTGTAGCGGATGGGCAACACGTGAGGAGCCCCCTGTCCCCCGCCCGACCGATCTCCTACAGTTGGCCGCCTCGCTGTCGATCCTCCAGCTGACTCCCGCCGTGCGGACTGCCTCTCCCCCTTCCCCCACGTCCCTGTTCTCCTTCAAGAGCCTCTCGCCCGCCTGGACCGGTGCCGTGCTGGTCTTCGGGGCCGCTGTCGGCTACACGCTCTCCAACATGGCGTTTCGCGACGTTGCGGTGCGCAGCGACCTTGGCTGGGTGATGTGGGCCACCGCGATGAAGGCGCTGCCGGTGACGATCGCGTCGTGGGCGATCGTCGGCTTCCGGCGATCGCGGGGGCTTCCGTCCCTTCCGACGCGCGGGCACTGGCTGCCGCTCATCGCGGCCGGGCTGGCGACGCAGTTCGCCGGCAACGTGCTATTCCAGTCCGCTTTGGGCATCGTCGGCCTCGCATTCACTGTCGCGCTCACGTTTGCCGGCATCATCGTGGGGGGAGCGATCCTGGGCCGCGTGGTCCTGGGGGAGCCGATCACCCGGCGTTCCGTCGTGGCGATGGCGCTGTTGCTGGCGGCCGTCGGGATCCTGCAGGTCGATGCCGGCCAGATGGCCCGCTCGGTCGCCGGCCCGGTTTCCACGCTGAAGATCGTCGGCGGCGGACTTGCGGCGCTGGGGAGCGGCGTCGGATTCGCGTTCTGCGGCGTCATCATCCGAAGGGCGCTGCGATCGGAGATGTCGCATTCCGCGGCCGTTGTGGTGATCTGCACCACGGGGGTCGTTCTCTGCGGCCCGATCGGTGCGGCGCTGCTCGGACTGCGTGGAATCGCCGCCATTCCCGCGGAAACGTTGGGCCTGATGCTGGTCGGCGGCGTGATGAATGCATTCGCGTTCTTCGCGGTCAGCGCCGGTTTCCAGCGGCTGTCGGTGGTGAAGGTCAATCTCATCAACTCCAGCCAGGTCGCCCTCGCCGCGATCGCCGGAGTGGTATTCTTCGGCGAAGCGCTGACCGTCTGGACGGGGGCCGGCATCGTGCTGACAATGGGGGGACTGGTGCTGCTCGGGCTCGAGCGACCCACTGTACCTGGCGTCGCCGCGGCAGCCGACGTGCCCGAAGCGTGAACTCCCTGACGGTTGCTGCCTTGAGCTGGACGAGACCCGTAGATGGTCGGCGCGGCCGCATTCAACCGGATCGACCCGTTCCGGATCGAGCGGGAGACGTTCGTCACTCAGGCCGAGATCCATGACGAGCTTCCTTCGACCAACGACCGCGCACTGCGATTGGCCGCCTCCGCGACCGCCGTCCCGCGGCTCATCGCGGCTCTCCGCCAGACGGCCGGTCGAGGCCGGGGCGCCAATCGCTGGTGGGCGTCGGACGGGGCGCTTCTCTTCTCGCTGATTCTCAACGTGCCGCCGGTCCAGCCAGAAAGTCTGCCGCAGCTCTCGCTCTGCATGGGCACGGCTGTCTGCGAGGGCGTCGCCGGGTTCGTGCCCGGGGGGGACGTCCGTCTGAAATGGCCCAACGACGTCTACCTCAACGGCCGCAAGCTGTGCGGCATTCTGATCGAAGCGCCGCCGGCCGCCCCCGGACGGCTGGTGGTGGGGGTGGGTTTGAACGTCAACAACTCGACCATGACGGCTCCCGCCGACATCGCCGCGCGGGCCATCGCGTTGTGTGACTGCCGGGAGCTGCCGGTCGACATGACGGACGTGCTCTGCGCGCTGCTCGGGGAGATCGAGCGGCAGCTCACCGACTTTCTCCACGACCGGCCGCGGCTGGCTCCCCGCTGGCGGCAACGTTGCCTGCTGACCGGCCGCTCGGTCACCCTCAACAGCGGCCCCCGGTCAGTCACCGGCACCTGTCTGGGAATTGAAGACGACGGGGCGCTGCTGCTGGAGACGATCGCCGGCCCACAGCGGTTTTATGGCGGCACAATCGAAACGATCATCTAGTTGGGAGAAACTTGTCGGAGATTCACGGCGCAAATGAGGGGGATTTCCCGATTTCGCCCGGCTGCCAGTTAATGTTCACTGGTGGAAACGCTCGCGGTGCATCAGGATGGCTTCTGATGTCGGTATTTCCGCTGAAACGCCTGCATCGCTGAGAATTGAAAGCAACGGGCGCGCGAATTGCATGAGATAGGACCGACTGCAGTTCCCCGCCTTTCCTTCACGCGCAGGAGCAGATACGGATGGCCGCTGTTAGCCCGTGGTTCGCTACGACCCGCATGCTGATCGAGATTCGCACCTTGCGAGCCCGACTCGTCGAAACCACACAGGCAACCCGTACCCTGCCGGTGGAAGAGAGCGCCCGGCTGAGCGCCGGAGCGCGACCGCTCGCCGCCCGCTGAGTCGGCATCCGTGGCAGACGAGATGTCCAGTGGCGAATTGCGCTCAGATTCCGTCGCGCCGACAGAACTGGCAATTCCGTTGAGCAAGGGCAAGGTCATCTTGCTACTTCTCGCCGCTGTTGGCCTCGTCGCAGTAGGCAGCTGGATTTGGCTGATTGCTGACAGCCAGACACGACACAATCCGCTGTTTATGAAAGCTGTCGCGATTGTCGGCGTTTCATTTTTCGGCTTCGGCGCGCTCTATCTCAGCTTGAAGGTTTTTGATACCCGTCCGGGGTTGATTATCGACGATCAAGGCATCGTCGATAATTCGAGCGCGGTGGCAGCCGGAAGGGTTCTCTGGGAGGAGGTTGTCGCGTTGAGAGTTGCCGAAATTGCTGGGCAACGCTTTGTCACAATAGTAGTGGTGGATCCGCAGAAATTCGCAGGGCGGGGGAACTTCCTCAGCAGAATGTCAAATGCGGCAAGCATCAAGATGACGGGCAGCCCGATCAACATCTCGTCCAATGCACTGTGCTTGAAGTTTGACGAGCTTGTCCATGAGTTGACGGCGGCATTTGAGAGGCACCAGGGGGCGGGCCGAACCAGCCGTTGCACCTGAATGCGCCGACATGGCAGTTTCTCGAGGTCCACGTCTCACCAGCCGAGGCGTCTGACGACCTCCGCCCGTCTCCATGCGAAACCGGCCCGTTCCACACGGGTGCCGATCGTATCCGGTCCGCGGATGGCGGCGCTCCACGGTGACTGACGATGCAGCAGGTTTGCGCGCATTGGCAGCATCGTTTTCCGCTGAGCCGGCACTCGCTATCCTGCGTCCGAATTCTTCTGCAGGCCGCGCTCGGATGTCCGAGATTCGAGCCGCTGCCGCCGGCGGTCGTTGTTTCCGACCGCGCGAACACGCTGAAGGAACGAGTTCCGGCGAACTCTCCGACGGCGGTCATTCGGACACACGGACTAAATCATGCGGATCGGCATCGTCGGCTATCAGGGGACGGGGAAGAGCACCGTCTTTGAGTTGCTCACCGGAGTCCGGCCCGACCCCTCCAAGCACCACACCGGGCAGATCGGCATCACCGTCGTCCCCGACGAGCGGTTCGACAAGCTCGTCGAGATGTACAAGCCGAAGAAAGTCACGCCGGCGAAGATCGAACTCTCCGATACGCCGGGACTGTCGAAAGGCGAGCAGACCGGCAATGCCCAGCGCCTCGGCATCATCCGGGAAGCGACGGCTCTCGCACAGGTCGTCGGCGGCTTCCTGGGCGGCAATCCGGTGCAGGAGGTCGAAGACTTCGTCACCGACATGGTCCTGGCCGATCTGCAGGTGGTGGCCAACCGCATCGAGCGGCTGAAGAAGGACGTAGCGAAGCCCATTCCCAACCGGGCCGAACTGCAGGCCGAACTCGACGCGCTCCAACCGATCGAAGCCCGGCTGAATGATGGTCAGACGCTGCACGAGCTGGAATTCAGCGAAGCGCAGGAGAAGGCGACCCGGTCGTTCTCGCTGCTGTCCCGCAAGCGGCATCTGGTGCTGTTAAACACGGCCGACTCCAAGGTGGATGCCGCCGTCGTCAGCCGCATTGAGGGGATGGGCAACCCGGTCGTCGCCGGCCCATTCGGACTGGAACTCGAGGTCGAGCAGTTGCCGGAAGAGGACCGGGCGATGTTCGCGGAGGAGATGGGACTCGGCGAGTCGTCCCGCGCCCGCGTCCTTCGCGCCATCTTCCAGCTGACCGACTACATCACTTTCTACACCTGCGATGAGAAGGAAGTGCACGCCTGGCTGCTGAAGCGGGGGGAGAACGCCGTCGAGGCGGCCGGCACGATCCACACCGACCTCGCCCGCGGCTTCATCCGGGCGGAAGTGATGTCCACCGAGGACCTGCTGCGCCTCGGCTCGGAGCGCGAAGTCAAAGCCGCCGGACTGCACCGCACCGAAGGGAAGGACTACATCGTCCAGGACGGGGACGAAATTGTGATCCGCTTCAATGTGTAGCCGAGGAGACCGGACGGATTCCGCAGAAGTGGCGTGGACTGCCCGTTGCGCCGGGGAGTATTTGACGCCCTGAAGTTCCGGTCGATCGCGCTGGGATGGAGTGATGCTGACGGCCCGGATACGATCCCGCGCCGTCGTCGCTTCCGGTTCGTCCCCTTGCGGGCCGTCGCCCCCCGCCTTCGCTCAGATCACCGATGCCTTCCAGCGGCTGGGTCGCCATTCAGCGAAATCCCGTGTCCGGCTCCGGCCGCCGGGGACCGCTCCTCGACTTCATCGCGGCCCTGAAGCGGCACGGGCTGCGCCCGCGACTGTTTTCCCGGCGGGACCGGTTCGACCAGATGCTGTCGTCCCCGGAGTTGCGCGAGGGCCTGCACGCCATCGTCGCCGCCGGAGGAGACGGAACGATTCTGGATGTCATCAATCGGCATCCGGATGTGCCGGTCGGCATCCTGCCGCTGGGAACGGAGAACCTGCTCGCCCGGTACTTCGGGATTCCGCGCGACGCCGCGGGGGCCGCCCGGGTTGTGGCCGAAGGGTGCATTCAATCCCTGGACCTCGGGTTCGTCGGACAGCGGCGGTTTGCCATCATGGCGAGTTGTGGATTCGACGCCGACGTCATTCACCGGCTGCACGCGGCCCGCACGGGCAACATTCGCTATGCACACTATGTCCAGCCCATCTGGGGGTCGCTGCGCACCTACGCTCATCCGGAAATCCGGGTGTTCGCGGATGACGCGGAGGAGCCGGTGGCGGGGCGGATGGTGGTCGTCGCCAATCTGGCGGCATACGCGTTCCGTCTGGGAGTCGTTCCCACGGCCCGGGGCGACGACGGCCTGCTCGACGTCCGTGTCTTTCAGCGGGGTTCGGCGGTGCAAATGCTGCGCTATGTCTGGCAGGTGTACCGGGGACGGCACGAGCTTCTTCCGGACGTCGTCGCCCTCCGCGCACAGCGGGTTCGCATCGAAAGCAGCAGCCCTATTCCCATCCAGATTGACGGCGACCCCGCCGGTTTGACGCCGGCCGAGATCACGGTCCAGCCGGCCGCCGCCCGAATCTTCGTCCCTGCGACGTACTCGCCTGGCCCCAAGGAACCGCTCTCCCCGCAGTATTCGTGATCCGCTAGCATCCCCGCTCCGTTGTCCCGGACGAAGAGGGTGGATTCCCAGAGCCCTTCCGGTCCGGTGTCCAGGAGCTTTCGCGTGGCTGCACCCGCTCCGTTCCAGCTTGATTCCGAACGCATCGTCGAGACGGTGCACGTGCTCTGCAAACGGATTCACGAGCGGTTTCCCAGCGCCGGCCTGTACAACGTCTGCCGTCAGCTGCTGGAGATCGCCCGTCAGGCCAAGGTCCGCTCGCAGCAGATTTCCGAACCGATCACCTGGGTACGGGTCGTCTCGGGCATCGTGATTGCGCTGGTCGTGCTCGTCTTTGGCTATGAGCTGTTCGTGGTACTCAGCCTGCCGGGGGAGGAGCAGATCGGCGCGGCGGAAGCCGTGCAGATGCTGGATGCGGGGTTTAACTCGGTGCTGCTCGTAGGCGCGACCGTGATTTTTCTGATCACGCTGGAATCACGCCTCAAACGGCGACGGGCGCTCAAGGCGCTGCACGAGCTGCGGGCGCTGGCGCATGTCATCGACATGCATCAGCTCACCAAGGACCCCGAACGCCTCTCGAAGACGGGGACTGACACGCAGTCTTCCCCCAAGCGGACGATGTCCGCCTTCGAATTGAGCCGCTACCTCGATTACTCGAGCGAGATGCTGTCGCTTACCGGCAAGATCGCCGCACTGTACGCCCAGAATTTCGACGACGCCGCGGTGGTCGGGGCCGTCAACGACATTGAAGACCTGACTTCGGGACTCTCCCGCAAGATCTGGCAGAAGATCATGATCCTGCACGACGCTGAAAGGAAGCCTGCATGAGACTCGCGATGGAACGCGGCCGATGGGCATGGTGGCTGATCGCATCTCTGGCGGTCGCCGGCTGCGGCACGGCGGAGACGCCGGCGCCCGTGGCACAGACGACTCCGACTGCGGAGCCGTCGCCGGCGATTGCACCAGTGATGCCCGCGGAGGCAGATCCGCCACCGGCCACGACAGCGGACTCGGCGCCGGCAATCAACCCTCGCGCGACTGAGGCGTGGGAGCGGTTCAACCATCCCGGTTCGCCCGAGGAGTGGGAGCAGGCCCAGCAGGAACTAATCGACCTGGGAGCCGACGCGGCGCCGGTGCTGGTGCAGGCGCTGCAGTCGGGATTCGCTCCGGAGCGCGAGATGGCGGCCGGATTGCTCATGCAGCTTGGTCCCGATGTGCCGGGCGTCACGGAGCCACTGCTGGCCGCATTGAGCGACGAGTCGCCGTTCGTCCGCGCCAACGCCGCGACGGCGCTCTGCTTCCGGCCCGGGCACGAAGATCAGGTCGTCCCCGTCCTGGCAGCGCTGCTCACCAGTGATGATCCGCACTTGCGGGAGCTGGCCGCAATGAACCTGAGCAACTTCGGTCCAGAAGCGGCCGGGTCCGTTCCGCATCTGACGCAGGCCCTCGAACGCGCGCCGCCGGACGCGCTGCGACCGATCGTCGAACTGCTGGGCCGAATCGGTCCCGCGGCTGAGCCGGCCCGGCCGAAGTTGCAGCAGATTGTGTTCGAGCAGGAGGGAGACACGCGCGAAGCCGCCACAGCAGCGCTGGAGCAGATCGGGACGTCAAACTAGCTCTATCCGGGCGAGTGACGCGCGATTCGTCGCTGCGTCTGCGGAGGCAATGGTCTGCCTGTCACATCGGCGCGTCGAGCCATTGCAACAGCCACATCGTCCCCCACAGGGCGGGGGCCGCGTACAGGCCGGCGAGCAGGTCGTCCGCCATTACGCCCCAGCCGCGGGGCAGGTACTCGATGCGCCGGATTGGCCAGGGCTTGATGATGTCGAACACGCGGAACCACAGGAAGCCGAACACGGCCGAGACGAGCGTGACGCGCGTGGCGGCGAAAACCAGCGGAAACGCCAGGACCTCGTCGATCACGGCCCACGGCGGATCCTTGCGGTCAAAGTGCCGGATGGCCGCTTCGCACGCTTTCACCCCGAACAACCACAGCACGATGCATGTCAGCACGTAGAGCAGGGGGGGAAACCCGGCGTCGTGCAGTTCCTGCAGCCCCCAGACCAGCGGCGGTCCCCACAGGCTCCCCAGCGTACCGGGTGCGTAACGGGACAACCCGATCCCGAAACCGGTGGCAAACGCCAGCAGCACCCGCCGCCGAATGCGGGCCGCGGCGTTCTCTGATGCGGGACTGGCGTTATCCATGCTGAGGCCGCAGACTATACTTGACGTTGACGATTACAGAAGGTCGGAAAGGGATTGCACAGAAGGTCACGAAGGAAACGAAGAAGGCTCCGACTGCGAGCTTCCCGTTTCACTCGAAATCGACTGTGGTGCGGTCGATGTCGAGTGCCCCGGACGGCGCAACCCGCTGCTCGGCGAGCCTGCAAACCGGTGCTCCCCTTCTCTTGTCCTTCCTTCGTTCCCTTCGTGACCTTCTGTAAACCCCCTCGCGACTTCTGTCGACACGGAGTTCATACATGGCGGAACCGGGCAAGGCCAGCAAGGCCGAAGCAGTCAAGGCCGAGAGCCGCGGCCTGTACGGTACGATTGCGGACGAACTCCTCAACAGCGAGCCGGAGTTCACGCACGACAACGTGATGCTGCTCAAGCACCACGGCACGTATCAGCAGGACGACCGCGACAATCGTGCCGGCGGCAAGCAATACATGTTCATGGTCCGCACCCGCATCCCCGGCGGGAAGCTGACCGCTGCGCAGGTGCTGGCCGAACTCGATCTCTGTGAGCGCTACGGCAACGGCACCTTGCGGATTACCGACCGCCAGGGCTTCCAGCTGCACGGCATCCTCAAGGGGACCCTCCGCGACACCATCCGCGGCATCAACGACTGCAAACTGTCGACGATCGCGGCCTGCGGCGACGTGAACCGCAACGTGATGTGCTGCCCGGCCCCCTTCAAGAACAGCCCGGTCCGGCAGGAGATGCAGCAACTGGCCGACGCGCTGGCGAAGCACTTCCAGCCCCGCACCCAGGCGTACTACGAGATCTGGATGAAGAACGGCGAGGAATCGGAGAAGGTCTCCGAGTACGCGCCGCTCGAGGAACCGATCTACGGGAAGGCGTACCTGCCGCGCAAGTTCAAGATGGCGATTGCCCTGCCGGAGGACAACTGCGTCGACGTCTACGCCAACGACCTCGGTTTCCTGGCCGTCGCCGAGAACGATCGGATCGTCGGCTACAACGTCCTTGTCGGCGGCGGGATGGGCATGACGCCCGCCAAGAAGAACACGTTCCCCGCGGTCGCGATGCGGATGGCGTATGTCCGCCCCGACCAGACGGTCGCGGTGGCGGAAGCCGTGGTCAAGGTGCAGCGGGACTACGGCCGCCGCGACGACCGCGCGCAGGCGCGGCTCAAGTACGTCCTCAACGATCGCGGCCTCGACTGGTTCAAGGCCAAGGTCGAGGAGTACTACGGCCAGTCGCTGCCCGAGCCGCACCCGACGGACGTCATCGAAGTGGACGACCATCTCGGCTGGCACGAGCAGGGGGACGGCAAGCTGTTCCTCGGCGTGAACATCGACAACGGCCGCATCAAGGACGAGGGAGCTTATCGCGTCAAGACGGCCCTGCGCACGATCCTCACCCGCTACGGCATGGACTGCCGCAATACGCCGCTGCAGGGGATGCTGCTGTGCGACATCGACCCGGCGGACCGCTCCGCCATCGAGCAGATCCTCCGCGATCACGGCGTGCCGCTGGCGGAGGACATCAGCCTCACCCGCCGCTACGCCATCTCCTGCCCCGCCTATCCCACCTGCGGACTGGCGGTGACGGAGTCCGAACGCGTGATGCCCGACGTGCTGCAGAGCATCGAGACCGAGATGGCCCGCTTCGGCCTCAGCAGCGAACGGATCACCGTCCACATGACCGGCTGCCCCAACGGCTGCGCTCGCCCCTACACCCCCGACATCGGCCTCGTCGGCAAATCCCGCGGCAAGTACACGCTCTATCTCGGCGGCAACGCACAGGGCACACGGCTCGGATTCATCTACGACGACCAGGTCCCCCAGGAAGAAATCCCCGCCCGCCTCGCCCCGCTGTTTGCCCTGTTCAAATCAGAACGCAGCAACGGCGAGTCCTTCGGCGACTTCTGCCACCGCCAGGGGAAAGAATCACTCACCAGCGCGGCAGTCGCGACGGCGTAGAAAGACGAGGACACACAGCCTCGTCATTACCCGGTGACTGGAGTGAACGCCGACAGCCGGATCGCGCGCACGACGAGTCTCCCCGCCTCCTCGACCTCCGTCGTCGTCCATTGAATCCAGTCCACTTCCGATGTGGCCACATCGGGCGTTGGCGGGTAGCCGATGTGAAAGACCGCAACGTACTCGCCCTGATCCGTCAGTTGATAGGACGGAACGACGAGGGCAATCCTGGGGAGCCGGTAGTCGTCGCCGCTGACGAAGCACAACCGGAAAATGGACGTATACGCGTACACATCCGGGCCGTCGACGGTCTGCAGATGCCGCAGCAATCGGTGCATGCCGTTCAGAGTCGCGTGTACCCCTTCGCTCTGACGCTCGTTCGGTGTGTAGAATTCGAGCAGCGTCTTCTTCCCTTGTGCCGCGATCTGCTGGATCTTCATGGGACTGCGACGGGCTGGTGGGACTGCGCGCAATAGGGTGTTGCGCAGCTGTCAATTGTTGCAATCATCCGCAGGCATTGCGGGCCATACAATGCCTGCCGCAGGAACGGCCATTAGCGTTAATGAGTGCTGATAAGCGTTCCCTCCCCCTTCTGAGTTGGAGCACGTGCCATGCGACGGCGGACTTTTCTGCAGTGCGGAGCGGCGGCGGTGCTGGCGCGGCGGGTGTTGGCGGCCGTGGCTGACAGCGGGTTCGAACAGGCGGCGGCAATATTGGCTGACGCCGTGACCAGCGGACCGGTCCGTGCGGCCGTGCTGCATGTCGAACGCGAGGATAGTCACCAGACGCAGCATTTCGGAGACGCCGCCTCCAACGACGCCATGTTCCTGCTCGGCTCGATCTCCAAACCGATGGCGGTCGCGGGGCTGATGACGCTCTACGACAACGGCGAGTTCGAGCTGGACGATCCGCTCCGGCGGTTCGTTCCGGAGTTCACCGGCGGACGCCGCGATGCCGTGACGATCCGGCATCTGCTCACGCACGTCTGCGGCCTGCCCGACCAGCTCCCCAACAATGCCGAGCTGCGGCAGAGCCACGCAGAGCTGTCGGAGTTCGTCGAGCATGCCGTGAGGCTCGAGCCTGAGTTTGATCCGGGCACGCGCTATCAGTATTCCAGCATGGGGATCCTGCTGGCCTCCCATGTGGCCGAGCGGATCAGCGGGACGGACATTCGCGAATTCGTGGACCGCCAAATGTTCCAGCCGCTCAACATGCGGCACTCGGCCCTCGGCCTGGGAGAGTTTGAACTGGCGGACGTCATTCCCTGCCAGACGGAGTTCGGCGCGCCGGAGTCGGGCGCCGGCGATCCGTCCGCGAAAGAGTGGGACTGGAACAGCCTTTACTGGCGCAAGCTGGGCGCACCGTGGGGCGGGGCACACGCATCGGCGCCGGACGTCGCCCGCTTCCTGCGCGAGTTTCTGTTCGCGGAAGGAAAGGTGCTGACGCCGGAGACCGCGCGGCTGTGCGTCAGAAACCACAATCCGGCCGGACTTCAGCCTCGCGGGCTTGGATTCAACGTCGGCGCGTCCGCCGGCAGTCGCGGCTGTTCTGATCGCACCTTTGGACACACCGGCTCCACGGGGACCGTTGCCTGGGCCGATCCGGCCACCGAAACGATCTGTGTCGTCCTGACGTCGCTCCCCGGCCGGGCCGTTACGCCCCATCCGCGCGAGCTGGCGGCCGAGAAGGTCGTTGAGGAACTTGAGCGGTGATGCGGAGCCGGAATAGGAGACCGCTGTGTCTCAAGTCACTCCGCCGAAGAATGAATCACCAGCTCCGGTGAGGCCGCCGAGCGCGTGCCTGGACGCGGCGGATTGTCGGCCGCGCGGAAGGTGAACACGACCGAGTATTTCGTCTCGCGCGTATGGTTGCGCGTCGCCGCGTGCAGCGTGCGGCAGTGAAAGAACAGCACGTCGCCGGGATCCAGTGCGACGTGCACGGCCTGGTCGATCAGCGGCTGATTCTCCGGCAGGTCGGCGCGAAAAAACACGGCGTCGTCGAACCGGGATCGATCGAGCGGCATCCGATGCGAGCCGGGAATCACGCGCAGGCAGCCGTTGTCGGGACGCTCCGATCCGAGCGCCAGCCACATCGTCACCAGCTCCGGCCGGGCGAACGACCAGTAGCGGATATCCTGATGCCAGCCCGTGTCGCTGCTGAATGCCGGATGCTTCGTCATCACGCAGTTGTGATGAGCCAGCGGACAAAGGTAATCGGAACCCAGCAGCCGGCCCAGCCGGGCCACGACGAGCGGCTGCGTGATCCATTCCATGAACGCATAATCCCGGCTGAGCGCCTGCTGGAGACGGCGAACGGTGCGGCCGCCGTCGGCCTCCCGGGATCCGGGTGAACCGGGATACTGGACGTCGGCCTCGAACTCGATGGGCTCGATCAGCCGGTGCAGGCCGTCGAGCGTGACGTCCAGCATGCGGCGGCGGAGCGCGTCATCGGCCAGCCGGGGACAGACAACGAAGCCGTCACGCTCAAAGCGCGCCAGCTCGTCTTCCGTGAACGATGCAGACACGACAGGCGACGGCGGGGCGGCAGTGGTCATGCTCACATCATACGCAGTGGAGGCGGCGCGGGGGATGAGCTTCGCGGCTGTGGATTACTGCTTGCGAAGAATGAACACGACGTCCTCCGTCTCGGCGTCGATCTCGATCGGCTCGTCGATGTCGTAGCAGAAGTCGTAGGTCTCCAGGACGGCGAACTCCGGCACACGGGCGAGGAGCGAGCGGATGTGCCGGGCGGTGTAGATCCGGTAGTGCATCTCATCCTCGATCCGGAACTGCCTGGTCGGCGTGTAGACGTCGAACGTCATGCCGAGTTCTTCATTGCGCCCCTTGAGGTCCCGGCATTTCGTCCACATGTAGGAATTGACGGCCAACTGCCCGCGGCGGGCCGACCACGCCTCGTTCTCGATCGCGCCTCCCTTCGTGGGAGTGAGATGCAGACCGAGGAGGTACAGCCCTCCCTTGTTGAGCGCGTTGGCGACGCAGCGGAGATGGCTCTCGGCGGCTTTCTCCGTCGGCAGATGGCGGAAGCTGTTGATCATGTTGAAGGCCGCATCGAACTTCCGCTTCACGCTGAAGTCCGACATGTCCCCCACGACGGCGGTTCGGGGGAATCCGTGCCGGGCCAGACGATCGTTGCAGAAGTCGACCGCCTTCGGATTCAGGTCGTTGCCGCCGACGTCGAAGCCCTGCTGGGCCAGTTTGATCAACAGCCGCCCGGTCCCGCAGGCCGGCTCAAACACCCGGCGGATCGGCCGCCCGGCATGCTTGTCGAACGCAGCCAGCAGGAAGTCGAACTCGGCTTTCCAGTCCGACCCGAAGATCAGGTCGTAGTACTTTGGAAAGTCGTAGAGATTGGCGTTGAGCGTTTCGGGCATGAGGGGGGCTGTGATGATGACGGCGAAGCGAGGCTTGGGAAAGTGTGTGAAATAGAGTGTTCGCACTCAGACCGCAAGCAGAGCGGCGCGGCGTGGCCGCATCTGCGATGCTGGCTGGGGGTGATCCTTAACTGAGGGACGTGGCCCCGTCTCACTGTCCTGAGGGCGACATTGTTTGTCAGCGGTCTGCCTGCACGGGTATACTGCCGCACAAGCGATTCGCGAGCAGGCGTTCGTGTCATCGCGTACAGGATCGGGGCGCACCCCCGAATCCTGCCTGCAGTGTGCATCATTCACCTTCGCTAACGAGGCCGGCGAGATGTGGTTCCTGCGCACGTTTGGCGGCAGCATTGTCGGGCTGTTCCTCTTCTGGACACTGTACGCGCTCAACCTCTGGCTCGACTTCATCCCGAAGTGGGAGCCGTATGATTACGGCTACGACTCCTATTCCACGCAGTCGTATGCTGACGATCCGTACGGATACGATTCGTACTCTGATGCAAAAATGGAAGCGGAGTACGCGTATGACGAGGAGATGGCGCCCGGCGCCCCGTCGTCGTCGATGCTACGGGAGCTGCTGTCCGGTTACGACGTCGACATCGGCGAGGACTACAACGGCGTCATTTACAGCCTGACGGTCCGCAACCTGGTCTTCAACGAAGATCTGCAAACGATCAGCCAGGCCGTCGGATTGGAGGAGTTGACGCTCGAGCAGCCGGGATACATTACCAACGACGGTTTGCGCCATCTGTCAGGTTTGACCCAGCTGCGGCGGCTGTCGTTGAGACACGCCGACATCACGGATGACGGTCTGTACTACCTCGAAGATCTCCCCAACTTGTCAACGCTCGATCTCACGGGGACGAGTGTGACGTTCGACGGCGTTTCGCGGCTCCGCGCCGAGTTGCCGGACTGCAATGTGATCTACTGACGAGGTCGCCGCACGCACGACGGTCGGGCGTCGGTCCAATGCGACAATCCCCTGCGTCTTCAGGAGCGGGCCATGGCGGTGGAAGTCGAAGCACGTCCGGCGCCGGCGAAAAAGCCGGTGCAGCGCGTCAGCCAGTTGAAGAAGGTGATCAGGGGGGCGGCGCGCGGAGATGAGCAGCAGATCCGCCAGCTGGTGTCCCCTTTCCTGTGTGACGGCGAGACGGTGCTGGACTGCGCTGTGACGGCCAAGCTCGGACTGATCCCCACGTACGACTTCGCGTTCCTCACCGATCGACGCATCGGCGACCTGCAGATCACTCCGCTCACCGGCAACCTGAGCGTGGAAGTGGCGTATCTCCATAAGATCGACGCGTTCGTCCTGATCCAGCCGGCGTTTCCCATCCTGCTGCGGCTATTCATGGTCGCGCTGTACCTCATCGCACCGCTGATCGCGATGGGGCCGGTGTTCAGCTCCCGCACGTTCCTGGCGTTGCTGATCGGCACGGGGGCCATCGTTCTGGTCAATACAGTTGTGTCGCTTGCGATCATCCCGATTATCAGGCGGGTGTACCTGCGGTTTAAAAAGTCGGGCATCTGGCTGAAGCTCACCGGCTCCCATATGGGCGTGCTGATCTTTTCCGATCGCGACAAGTTCGCTTTGCTCACCCGGATTTCGCGGCGGATGAGCGAGATCAAACGACAGCTCGATAAAGAGGCGGCTTGACGGGTCCGTCCGGCAGCCGAAGGCCGCCGAGGGCTGTCCCCGCGACGTAATCATGAATCGGATCGTTCTGGATTCGGCTCCCGCGCCAATCAGCCGGGCCTACCGACTGATGTACGACCAGCCCGATCCCGAGCTGGCGTATCCGGCGATTGCGCTGTTCAGCGAGCCGCTCATCAAGTGGTACGGCGCGGTCTCGCTGGTGATGCTGCGGGAATGCCGGCCCGAAGTGCTCCGTTCGCAGGGGATTCTGTCGCAGTTCCTCAGCCCCTCGCTGGGCGTCTGGACGCAGTTGATTCGGCTGGCGACGTCGGAATGCGCCGCTGCGGCGACGCCGGGGCTTCGCGGGTTCTTCGACGAGATGCTCGGGCGGCAGAGCGGTCCCCTCACGCAATGCGTGCGGCAGATCGAAGAATACCTGGGCAGCGGCCTGCAGAGACGGACGGTGCTGGACTTCTTCGACGCGCTGGTGTTTTACCGCAACAAGACGCGCGGGCACGGCGCGCCGTCGCCGCAACATCAGAGAGACCTGTCTCATGTGCTGATGGACGGCTACGACGAACTTCTGCGCAAGCTCGACAGCCTGTTTCGCCTGAAGCTCGTCTTTGTCGAGCGGGCCGAGATCCATCGCGGCGGCGCCGTGCATGTGCTGCGCATCTGCAACGGCCTCAACTCCTTTATTCAGCCGGAGCGGCTGGCGCTGGGCACGCGGGAAGGGTTGGCTTCGGGTTCGGTGCACCTGTTCTCGGACGAGTCGCAGCCGCTGCTGGAGCTGTCTCCCATCCTGGTGCGGCCGCCGGGGAGCGACAGCTTCTACTTCTACAACGGCAGCCGGAAGAATGTCGAATACCTGTCCTATGACGGGATTGGACAGGAGTATTATCGTCCCGACGGGTATCTTGAGGCGGTGCGGGAGTTTCTGTCGCTGAGCGGAGTCGATGCGTCGGCATCCCGCACGTTTGCCGCGTCCCCGCAATTCGATGAGCGTGCAGACGATCGAGATGAGTTCTCGTTCGGCGACCTTGGAATGTGAGCACCGATGCCCCGCGCAGACGACCTGGCGCTGGTCCGCGAATATACGACCAACGAGGCTCTCGTCCGGCACATGCTGGCCGTCGAGGCGGCCGTGCGGGCGTACGCCTGCAAGTTCGGCGAGGACGAGGAGAAGTGGGGGACGGTCGGGCTGCTGCACGACTTCGACTATGAGCGCTGGCCGGACCCGCCCGATCATCCTCTGAAGGGGGCGGAGATCCTGAGACAGCGCGGTTACCCGGACGACGTGATCTATGCGATCAAGTCGCATGCAGACTACCTGACCGATTGTCCCCGCATTTCGCGGCTGGATAAGACTCTGTATGCCTGCGATGAACTGGCGGGATTCATCACGGCCTGTGCCCTGGTGCGCCCGGAACGGCTGCGGGGGTTAAAGGCCAAAAGCGTCCGCAAGAAGCTGAAGCAGGCGTCGTTCGCCGCTGCCGTGAATCGGGACGACATTATCCGCGGAGCGGACGATCTGGGGGTCGATCTGGATGAGCACATCGATTTCGTGATCGCCGCCATGGCCAGGCACGAGGATGAACTGGGATTGACGCCGGTTCGCAGCTGATGCGGCCCGTCGATTCCCGCGGGATCCTAACCCGGCTGCAGAGCGGCTTGGCGATTCGGGAAGGAGGGAATGCGATCGGTCAGCCGCATCAGCCGGATGACGTCGTAATTCCCCGCGGTCACACCGGCCAGCCGCAGCGCTCCGTCCCGGCGATGCAGCCGCTTGTGCAGGGTCACCAACTGGCCGACGAAGTAGCTCCGAAACGGGACGGTCGCATCCGGCTCGACGATCACCCGGAACCGGCTGGCGGCTTCGGCGACGGCGAAGAGCGCATCGGCCAGCGGCGGTTCGGCCGCACGATCGTCGCCGTAGGTGAACAGCCGGATGATCAGCCAGTCCGTGACCTGCTCGCACTCCGTCCCCCAGCCGCGCGCGACATCCTGCATGGAATTGTGGTCAATCAAGGTGAGTGGTCAGCACGAAGGGGCGAGGCGAATCAGCGAACGTAATCCGCCACACCGGTCTGAGGACCGGGACCGGGATAGTCCCGCACGGGCGCATGGGCGCCGTCCATATAGGCCGTGAGTTCGCGGACGATGGCGGGATGCTCGGCCGCGATGTCGGTGGATTCGGCCGGGTCATTGACAAGATGATACAGCTGCACGCTCTCGCCCGCGGGCTGAACAGCCTTCCAGAAACCGATGCGGGCCGCGCGGCTGATGCCGTTATTGCGGGCAGGGTATTCCCAATAGAGCCCGACATGCTCCGTCTGCACCCCTTCCCCGGTGAGCGCCGGCACGAAGGAAATGCCGTCGATTGCGTCGGGGCATTCTGCTCCCGCGATCTCGCAGAGCGTCGGCAACATGTCCTGAAACGCCACCACGTGGTCGCTCACGGAGCCGGGTGCAACCCGCCCGGGCCAGCGGACGAGAAACGGCACGCGCAGCCCCCCTTCGTAGAAGCTGCCCTTGTAGCCTCGCAGGCCCCCTGCGGAGTTGAAGTAGTCGTTCATCTGCGCCCAGCCGCCGCTCCCCTGGGCTCCATTGTCGGACGTGAAGATCACAATGGTGTTGTCGGCGACCTCCAGTTCCTCCAGCAGCGTCAGCACTTCCCCGACGTAACCGTCCAGCCGCGACACCATGCCGGCGAAGGTCGTCAGGCCGTCTTCGGAGCCGAGATACCCCTCGCGCGGATCGGGGATGTTCACCGTGGGGAATCGCCCGCGGTAAGGCGCTTCCGAGTCCTCAGGCACGACGAGTTCCACGTGCGGAATGATGTACGGCAGGTACGCGAAGAAAGGCTCCTCGTGGTGCTCGCGGATGAACTTAATCGCCCGCTCGTGCGTCGCGTCTGCGATATACGTCCCGCGACCGCCGTTCTCGTTCTCCGGGTACATCACCTGCTGATCGTTGTGCCACGCCCAGAAGGGGTAATAGAAGTGCGCATGCACCTGCAGGTACTGGCCGAAGAACTCGTCGAAACCCTGCCGGTTGGGATGCCCGGTCGTCTCCTCGTAGCCGAGCCCCCATTTGCCGAACCCGCCGGTCGCATATCCCCGCTCCTGGAGCAGCTCGGCGACCGTTACGTCCTCCGGCAGCAGCAATTGCCGCACGTCGTTGGCCCGCACCGCGGTGTGGCCGGTATGCAGGCCCGTCATCAGCACGCAGCGCGAAGGCTGGCAGACGTGCGAGCCGGCATAGGCCTGCGTCAGCAGCAGGCCTTCCTCCGCGATCCGGTCGATGTGCGGAGTCGCGATCTGTTCCTGTCCATAGCAGCCGAGCGCGCCATGCCCGAGGTCATCGGCCATGATCAGCACGATGTTCGGCGGAGGGTCCTCCGCCATCGCCGCTGAAATCCACAGCAGCGAAGCCACGCCCGCGAACAGTCTCAGCCACCGATGCCGCATGGTTGCTCTCTCTCGTGATGGAACAGGAGGTAACGGAGAAACAGAGGAGGCTGAATTGGCCGCGGTGTTTTGGGAGAGGACCGGTCAACGTCGGCTGATATTGAAGGCGGACTGAACGATCCTTGGCACGATTCGTACGGCTCACGGCCCCTCGCAGGACGCTTCGATTTGCGGTTCAAGGTGATCGGCGGAGAGGCCGGGGTGAGGGGATCAAGTGCGTCTTACGCAGGCGAGTCTGACTGTTCATGGCGACGCGGCTTCGACAAGCGTCTCTCTGTTCCCTCCGTTGCCTCCTGTTCATCACTTCAACTCAGGATCCTGCAGGGCGTTCTCCTGCCGGTACAGCTCCGTGGGAATCAGCTGCACTTCTTCAAAGTCCTCGCCGTCCAGGTACTTTGCGATGTTCTGAACTGTGATGACCCCCATCTGGTCGGGGAATTGGATGGGATCGGCGTAGATCTTGCCGTCGCGGATCGCCTGCTTCCCTTCAAGCTGGCCGTCGAACCCGACGATCACGACCTGGTCCTGCCGCCCGGCCTGCTGCAGCGCCGTCCAGGCCCCGAGCGCGGAGGGATCGTTGATCGCGAAGATGCCGCGGAGGTCCGGATGGGTCTGCAGCGCGTCGGACGTCGCACGGAAGCCCTCATCCTGCAGTCCGCCCCCTTCGAGCTCGAATAGCTCGATCGACTCATCGGGATGCTCGGTGTTGTGCCGGTCGATGACTTCGCGAAAGCCCTGCACGCGCTCCACGCAGGAATTGGCCTGCGCAAAGTGGAGGATCAGCACCTTGCCGCCCTGCTCCTGCAGCGCTTCGAGCATGGCCTCGCCGGCCAGCCGTCCTCCCTGCACGTTGTCGGTCCCGACGTGCCCTGCAATCGTGATGCCGGGGGCCTCGCATTGCAGGTCGCAGGTGAAGACGGGGATGCCCGCGTCATTGGCGGACCGGATCGCCGTGCCGACCGCCTCGCGGTCGACCGGATTGAGCACGATGGCCGTCACGTTCTGGGCGATGAAGCTGTCGACGTGTTCGGCCTGCGTCTTGGGATCGCGTTCGGCATCCACAACGATGACGTCAAACCCGTGTTTTCGCCCTTCGGCCGCCATGTTGTCGGCAATGATCTTGAAGAACGGATTCTTCAGCGTCAGCGCGGAGAACCCGATGGCGCCGCGACTGGACGGCGCTGACTCGGGCGTCCCCGCATTACCCCCCGGCGTCGCCGGAGCCTGCGGCGTCTCAGACGAACCGCCGCCGCAGCCTGAAGCGGCAACAAACACGACGGCAAGCAGCAGGATCGTCGAGCGGCGCATGATGATTCCCGGGCGAGACAGGAAGGATCACCCAGTCATATCACAGCCGCGCGGCGGGATACAACCAGCGGGGAGGGCCGCTCAGCGCATGACCCGCTCAGTTACGTAAAGCTCCAGTTCACTCTCACCCCTTCTTCTGAATCTTCGCCCACGTGTCCTTGAGGGTCACGCTGCGGTTGAACACCGGCTTGCCGGCGGCAGAGTCCGTGTCCTTGACGAAGTACCCGAGGCGTTCGAACTGGACGCAGTCGCCGGGCTGGGCGTTCTCGAGTGACGGCTCCAGTTTGCAGTTGGTGAGGGTTTCCAGCGAGTTCGGGTTGAGGTAACTCTTCCAGTCCTCGTTCTCGGGGACGTCGCTGAGGTCTTCGATGCGGCAGAGGTGATCGTAGAGGCGGACTTCGGCGTCGATGGCGTGCTCGGCGCTGACCCAGTGGAGGGTGGCTTTGACCTTGCGGCCGTCGGGCGCATCGCCGCCGCGGGTGGCGGGGTCGTAGGTGCAGTGGAGTTCGGTGATGTTGCCGTCGGCGTCCTTGATCGCTTTCTCACACTTGATGAAGTAGGCGTAACGGAGGCGGACTTCCTTGCCGGGGGAAAGGCGGAAGAACTTCTTGGGCGGGTCCTCCATGAAGTCCTCCTGCTCGATGTAGAGGACTTTTGAGAACGGGACCTTGCGTGTGCCGGCGGATTCGTCTTCCGGGTTGTTGACGGCGTCGAGTTCGTCGGGCTCTCCGCTTTCCGGATAATTGGTGATGACGACCTTGAGCGGCCGCAGGACGGCCATGCGGCGCGTGGCGCGGCGGTTGAGGTCTTCGCGGAGGGCGTTTTCCAAGACGACCATGTCGGTGAGGCCGTTGTAGCGGGTGACGCCGATGGTCGCGCAGAAGTTGCGGATGGCTTCGGGGGTGTAGCCCCGGCGACGAAGGCCGCAGAGGGTCGGCATGCGGGGGTCGTCCCAGCCGGCGACGTGGCCGTCGCGGACCAGTTCGAGGAGTTTGCGCTTGCTCATCACGGTGTAGGTGAGGTTGAGCCGCGCGAACTCGTACTGGCGGGAAGGAAAGATGCCGAGCTTCTCGATGCACCAGTCGTAGAGGACGCGGTGCGTTTCGAACTCCAGCGTGCAGATGGAGTGCGTGACCTGCTCGATCGAGTCGCTCTGGCCGTGGGCGTAGTCGTACATCGGGTAGATGCACCACTTGTCGCCAGTGCGGTGGTGATGAGCGTGCTTGATGCGGTACAGCAGCGGGTCCCGCAGGATGAGGTGCGGCGACGCCATGTCGATCTTGGCGCGGAGGACGTGCGCGCCGTCGGGGAACTCGCCGGCCTTCATCCGGCGGAAGAGATTCATGTTCTCTTCAGCGGAGCGGCTGCGGTGCGGGCTGTCGACGCCGGGCTCGGTGGCGGTGCCGCGCTGTTTGCGGATGGTCTCGACGTCCTGGCTGTCGACGTAGGCGAGGCCCCTGGTGATCAGCAGCTCGGCCCACTCGTAGAGCTGGTCGAAGTAGTCGCTGGCGTAGTGCAGCTCGTCCCAGTTGAAGCCGAGCCAGCGGATGTCGGCCTGGATGGAGTCGACGTACTCGGTGTCTTCGGTGACGGGGTTGGTGTCGTCGAAGCGGAGATTGCAGCGGCCGCCGAACTCCTGCGCGATGCCGAAGTTGAGGCAGATGGACTTGGCGTGGCCGATGTGCAGATAGCCGTTGGGCTCGGGAGGGAAGCGTGTCTGGACGCGGCCTTCATGCTTGCCGGCGGCGAGGTCGTCGGCGACGATCTGGCGTACAAAGTCCCTGGGCTTGTCGGCCGCGGGGGTCGTTCCGTCTGACATGTCTGTCTTTCCGTCAACGCGTGATTGCAACGAGAGCGCGACGGAATTGTAGCAGGCGCATGGTGCGGACAAAGACCAGCCATTCGCAGCAGGAAATCGCCATGCACTTCAACGCTCCCGCGGTGATCCTGTTCATCGCGGCATTCGTGGTGTTTGGCGTGGTGTTCGCGACCGGAGAGCTGCTGTTTGGCGGATCGGACCTGTTGAGCGGGATCGCCACCATGGCCGCGGCCACGACGTTCATCGTGGGGGATCTGCTGTACTTCCGCCGCGCCGATGACGAGCAGCAGGGCCGGTGGCGATTCTTTGACGCCGACGCCGGCGCGGCGATCGGCTTCTTCCCGGGATGGGTTTTCGGGCTGATCGCGTTCGGGTGCGGGGTGGCGCTGATTGTGCAGGGAATGCGGTGAGGGGTACGCTGAGGCGAGGGCGCGCGGCGGGGGCTCGGCAACGTTCGGGCCTCGCTAGCGCGTCGGGCTAGTGTGCGTGCGGCGCTGAGTGCCCAGGGGCGCGGTGTCCGGGTTCCGCTTGCGGACTCGGCGGACTGACGTCTGCCGCTCTCTCATTGCGGGTCGTCGGCTTCGACGTCGGTGATGCGGGCCGATGGCCGGGAGAGGTCGAGGACGAGCGGGGACTTGGTATCGACGCGCGTCAGGTTGCCGGCGGAGTCGCGGGCTTCCAGGCGGAGGTAGACCGGGTGCGTCCAGCTCTGGTCCACCTTCCAGCGGTAGCGGCCGGTGTTCTCGATCCAGCCGGTGATCGGTTGCCAGGGACCGGCGGGCGAGGCCGCGTGCGAGAGGAGGATCGGCTCCTGCGGCAGGCGCTCGTCCTTGACGGTCCACTGGATCTCGACTTCTCCGCGCGAGGCGCCCTGCCCCTGCACGGCCGCGGTGATCTCGGCCTGCGGCGGCTGGCGATCGACGACGACGACGAGCGTCGGCCCTTCGCCGGGCTGCGGCGGGTCCTGCACGAGGCCGACGCCGCTGCGAACGCGGATGGCGAACCCGTACGAGCCATCCTCGGGGACTTCAATTTCAAATGGGCTGCGGCGGTCTTCATCGGGTCCGTAGTAGAACCATTTGAAGCCGTTGTTCTCCGTGATGTACAGGTCGACGCTGGAGACGCCGGAGGGACCGACATCCTCCAGTTCGTAGCTGACGTTGAACGCCGGCGCTCGGACGTAGCGTGTGACCACACCGTTTGCGGTTTCTGTGGTGGAGTTCTCCGGCACCGGGACGACGGGGGTCAACACCTCGTTCTGGAGGATCGGGGTTGAGGGCTGCGTTTGAGTCTGGCTGCTGACCGGGCGCGGCGCGGGCGCCGGACGCGTCTGCGGTGCGAGCGAGGCCGGAACGGAGCCGTCGTCAATCCCGTGCGGCATGATGACCGGCTGGAACGGAAGCGCGGCGACGTCGCCGGAGGCGTCGGGAGTCGGTCCGGCGACCGGCTGGCTGAAGTCCGGACGCGCAGGCTGCGGCTGGGCCGGATTACCGGCGCGGACGTCAGTCGCGGCGTCCGCTGTCGACGTGTTCCCCGCCCGGTCGCTGACGGACCCGCGGATGAACAGTCGTCCGGCACGGGTGGCGGTCCAGGTGGTCTGGCCCGAATCCATCGGCGTGATGTTGACGGCCTGCCAGTCCGTGCCGGCGGGGTCGAGATACTCCAGCGCGAGCGTGTTGAGGTCCAGATGGTCGTCGGTGGCCCGCCACGAGAGTTCGACCTGGCCGGGACTGGGTTCACGCACCCGGAGTTCCAGTTGCGGGTTCGTCTGGTCGACCACGACCTGCAGTCCGGCCTGCGGCGGGCCCGGCGGATAGAGTTGGTTCTGGCCATCCACCGTGCGGACGGCGAACCAGTATTCCCCTTCGTTGGCGGCCTCGAAGGTGAAGCGGCCTTCCGTCGGCGGGACTGATTGCGCGTGTTGCCAGCGTTTCCCCTGGTCGGTCGAGACAAACAGCCGAATCTCGACGGCTCCGATGCGAGCCATCTCGTCGGGATCGAACTGGAATGGGATGCGGAACTTGGGGCGCGAAGTGTGGACCGCCTGCGATGTCGGCGGTTCGGCCCACGCGTGCAGGCCCGGACCGTCCCAGCAAAAGGCCGCGGCAGAAGCAGCAGCGAGGAAGGGGAGTCCGCGACGCAGCCAGCGCGCCGGCGACATCCAGTTCGATGGCACGAGCCGGGTCATGTTCGATCCGCCACGTCGCAGCGTGCCTGAAAGCAGCGGGACCGGCGGCTCCTGCCGCGCGAAGCCGCTTCTGTCGTCACCGGCCGAATGAGACCGGGACTTTGGCCGGGCCGCGCCGCCCCCCAGGCAGCTTGGTGAAAACCTGCGGAAACCGATCGCGCGCAACGGCGCGAAGAATCCGCCCCTGTCGGTGGTATCGACCGGCCCTCCGCTGACGCTTGAACCGAATTGACCGGTGGGAGCGGCGCGAGGCGGGCAGGCGTCCGGCAGAACAGGCAGGCTCCGGTCCGCGACGGGACAATCAGCAGGCCGGTCCGACGGCCGGGTTGTCGGCGGGACGCTACATCCCGCGCGATCTGCGTTGTTGCACTT
>JBGTSJ010000037.1:0-4851 GCA_041940305.1 Planctomycetaceae bacterium | reverse complement strand
CGCAGCCGCGCCGCAGCGGACGACCGCGCGAATAGACAGCGGCGCATGCTCCGCCTGCCTGCGGGGATGCGTCATTTTGCCGCATGTCGAGCAAGTCGGAACTAGAGTTGGGGGCATTTGAATCCGCGACTGTTGCGCCCGTGAGGCCCCGTATGGAACTCGGTTCGGCACAGCTTCCGCGGACGACTGCGGTGGAGACCGGATGGTATCTGTCCGGCTGTCTGGCTGCGGGTCGCCCGATTGAGAAGTTTCCGATCAACGTCGAGTCGTTCGTCATCGGACGGCGGCCGGGCGTGTCTCTGACGTTGCCGTCGGCGCGTGTCTCGGGACGGCACGCCGAGATTCTCGTCATCGGCGAGAACCTGCTGATCCGCGACCTGGGAAGCACAAACGGCACGTACGTGAACCGCCGCCGGGTCACGCGGCCGACGCCGATCGGCGAAGGGGACCACATCGAACTGGCTGACATGGAGTTCCGGCTGGAGTACCGGCCGCGGACTCCCCCTGAGGGCTTCCTGTACGACCCCGCCCTCAAAAAGACGGCGAAGGCGATGGACTCCTTCGAGCCGGACTGGGTGCTGAGCCAGTTCGAGCAATTGATGCAGCAGCAGGCCGTCACGCCGCACTTCCAGCCGATCGTCGCGCTGGCCGACAAGGAGACGCTCGGGTACGAGGCGCTTGCGCGCAGCGGCATCCCCGGCATGAAGAGCCCGGCGACGATGTTCCAGACGGCCGAACTCGTGAACCGCGAGGTTGAGCTGAGCGTGCTCTGCCGCGCCCGGGCCGTCGAGATGGCCGCGCCCCGGCTGAACGGCTCATCGCGGATGTTCCTCAATACGCATCCCCGCGAGGACCTGGAGCGGGACGTCCTGGCGTCGGTGCAGCGGCTGCGGTCGATCTTTCCGGACATTTCGCTGGTGATCGAGATCCACGAAGGGGCGATCGACGACCCGATGCGGATCCATTCACTGAAGGAACGGTTTGCGGCGGTCAACGTGGACCTGGCTTACGACGACTTCGGCGCCGGGCAGTCGCGGCTGCTGGAGCTGGTGCAGGCGCCGCCGCAGTTCCTGAAGTTCGACGCCTGCCTCGTCCGCAACGCCGACCGGGCCTCGAACCACCAATGGAAGCTGCTGAAGATGCTGGTCGAGATGGCGCACGATTTTGGCGCCACGACGATCGCCGAGGGGATCGAGACCGGTCCGGAAGCCGACGCCTGCCGGGACCTGGGATTCGATTACGCCCAGGGCTTCTTCTTCGGCCGGCCCGCGCCGCTGCGGCAGAACGTGGGGTTCTCGACGGAATTCACGCTGCAGATGCCGCAGTAGAGGTGGAGTACGGCGGACGATGGCTCCTGCGTCACGCGGCGGCCCATCAGACATCTCATGGGAAGCAGGCGCTCGGCAACGTTCGGCCCTTACTAGCGCGGCGGGCTAGAGGGATCGGATGTGGCGCATTCAACGTCGTCCGCGACGGCGCGTGGCGGCGCGGGAGATCAATCGCTGGCGGCTGCGGAGAAAGTCGCCGAGTGCGACTTCCAGCGGCTGATCGGTCGTTAGCTGCCACGACTCGATGCCGAGGCGGGCGCAGATTCCCTGGATCGCCTCCAGGTGTGCATTGAGCCGTTGCACGTAGCGCCCGCGGGCGTGGGCCGGATCGACGTACACCTCGCGGCCTGATTCGACGTCCTGAAACAGCACCGGCTCGTCAAAGTCGAGCGTCATCTCGGACGGGTCGAGCGTCTGGAACAGCACGACCTCGTGGCCGCGGGCCCGGAAGTAGCCGAGTCGCGTCTCCAGTTCATCGAGATTGGCGAGCAGGTCGGAGATGAGCACCAGCAGGCCCCGCTTGCGGACGCGCTCGGCGATCTGTTCGAGCGGAACGCTCAAATTGGTCGAGGCTCCTTCCGCGGGCCGATCCAGTGCATGCAGGATGCGCCGCAGATGGCCGACCCGGTACCGCGCCGGGATGAAATCCTCGATCTCCGCGTCAAACCGTACCAACCCCACGGCGTCGCGCTGCGTGTTGAGAAAGTACGCCAGCGTGGCGGCCAGCGTGCGGCCGTAGTCGGCTTTGGTGTAGGGAAGCTTGCCGAAGCTCATCGAGCGGCTGGTATCGAGCAGCAGGTGGCAGCGGAGGTTCGTCTCGTCCTCGAACCGCTTCACGAAGTAGCGGTCCGAGCGGGCGTATAGCCGCCAGTCGAGATACCGCGGGTCATCCCCGGGGACGTACTGCCGGTACTCGGTGAACTCGACGGAGAACCCGTGGTACGGCGACCGATGCATCCCGGTGAAGAAGCCCTCGACGACCGCCTTCGCGCGCAGCTCCAGCGACCGGATCTGCATCAGGGCGTGGGGGTCGATGAAGGAGGGGGGTGGGTAGGGGAGGGGTTGCATGGGGAACTAGCGGTGTTGACACAGAGTCGAGCACCGCGTGATAATCATGTGGACATGTGTTCCGATAAGGATCAGTCCATGAAACGAGATGACGAGATCGGGCCCTGGTCGAAAATCAAACTCGACATCCTACGGGAATACGCCAGTGCGTATACCACGATCTTGTCGAAACAACCCGACATTAAGCGTTTCATTTACATCGATGCGTTCGCAGGCTCCGGGCGACATCGATTGCGAAGCACCGGAGAGTTCATTGAGGGAAGCCCGGCAAACGCTCTCAATGTGATTCCTTCATTTGATGAGTTCCATTTCATTGACCTCAGCCCTCAACGCGTCCAGCAACTTGAAGAGCTTAGCCGCGACCGCAGCAACGTTCACGTGTACCAGGGCGACTGCAATCAGATTCTCCTCCGCGACGTGCTTCCACGCTGTCGTTACGAAGATTTTGCACGCGGTCTTTGCCTGCTCGACCCTTACGGACTTCATGTAGACTGGAGCGTCCTGCATAAGGCCGGACGGATGAAGTCAGTTGAGATCTTTTACAACTTCATGGTTATGGACGCGAATATGAACGTCCTTTGGCGCAATCCTGATCGAGTCCCTTCCCAGCACATCGCGCGGATGAATGCAGCCTGGGGAGACGAGTCGTGGCGGGCAGCCGCATACACCAGAACTCCAGGATTGTTCGGAGACATCGAGGAAAAGGCCAGCAATGAGCGATTGGCCGAGGCATTTCGAAGACGCCTTCACGAGGTTGCCGGGTTCCAATATGTTCCGGAGCCGGTGGCGATGCGCAATTCGACAGGGGCAGTAGTGTATTACCTGTACTTTGCATCGCCGAACAAGAACGGAAAGAAGATTGTCGTGGACATCTTCCGCAAATACAGCAGGTGACTTGGATGTCGGACAACTCAGCGATTGAATGGACGGACGCGACGTGGAACCCCGTAACCGGGTGCACCAAAGTGAGCCCCGGCTGCAAACACTGTTATGCAGAGCGAATGGCGAAGCGCCTCCAAGGGATGGGGGCTCCGAATTACGACAACGGGTTTCGGGTAACTCTACAGCCGCACATGCTGGAGCGGCCGTTGGCGTGGCGCAAGCCACGTCGCGTATTCGTGAACTCGATGAGCGATCTGTTTCACGAAGCAGTGCCGACGGCCTACATTCAGCGCGTACTCAACGTGATCCGCCGCGCCGGACAGCATACATTTCAGGTTCTGACGAAGCGGGCGGAACGGCTGGCGCAGATCTCGCCCATGATCGATTGGCCGGGCAACCTCTGGATGGGCGTGAGTGTCGAGAATCAGGAATACACTGATCGAATCGACTTGCTGAGGTCGACAGACGCATGCGTCAAGTTTCTTTCGCTCGAACCGCTGATCGGACCGATCGTCGGGCTCGATCTGGAGTCAATCGACTGGGTGATTGTCGGCGGTGAATCCGGACCTCGAGCCCGTCCGATTGAAAAGCGGTGGGTTCTTGACCTCCGCGACGAGTGCCATCGAGCGCGAGTTCCGTTCTTCTTCAAGCAGTGGGGCGGGCGAAGCAAGAAGGCGACGGGACGAAAGCTCGACGGGCGAACGTATGATGAGTTTCCTCCAGGACATGCCGTCGTGCGCTCATGCCAACTTTGACTCTCCGTTTTTCCGATTCGGTCTATCAGCAACTCTGCACGTGTGCTGAAAGGGAGGGAGTGTCGGTCGACCAACTCATCAACTCCGCGGTTGCGGAGAAGATGTCGGCATTGCGGACTGAGGAGTATCTCGCGGCACGTGCACGCCGCGGCAGTCGGAAAAAGTTTGAGACGGCGCTGAAGCAGGTCCTCGATGTGGAACCGGACCACAACGATCGACTTGATGGATAAGGCCGGGCCGTTTGATGGATTACGGTCACGCCTTCACGCTCTCCACCAACCGGTCGATGACGTGTTCGACGGCGACGCCTTCGGCCTCGGCTTTGTAGTTGACGAGGATGCGGTGGCGGAGGACCGGGCGGGCGAGCGATTTAATGTCGGCGACGGTGACGTGGGCGCGGCCGGCGAGCAGTGCGCGCGCCTTGGCGGCCAGCACGAGATACTGCGACGCGCGCGTGCCGGCGCCCCAGCTGACCCATTGATCAACGAAGTCCGGGGCGCCGATCTGGCCGGGGCGTGACGCCGCGGAGAGACGCACGGCGTAGTCGATAATCTCGCGGGCGATGGGCACGCGGCGGACGACATCGTGGAAGGCGAGGATGTCCTCGCCGGTGAACAGCGGCTCAATCGCCGCGGGTCGTCGGGACGTCGTCTGCTCCACCACTGCGATCTCGTCCTCGCGCGGCAGGTAGTCGATCACGACGTTGAGCATGAAGCGGTCCAGCTGCGCCTCCGGGAGCGGATACGTCCCTTCCATCTCAATGGGGTTCTGCGTCGCGAGCACGAAGAACGGTTCTTCGAGCGGGTAACGGCGGCCCG
>JBGTSJ010000036.1:0-40930 GCA_041940305.1 Planctomycetaceae bacterium | reverse complement strand
CATCCCTTGCGACTGTTCACCAAACTCGGCTATCGGAACTAAGCGAAAGCCCTGGTGGCAGCATCAGCAAAACTTCAAATCGACGTCGACCCGCCGGCCGGGATTTACGTCAATTCATCGCTCGCGCCCGCCAGTGATACGCAGAGATGTATCTCGCCCTGCTCACTGATTCGACCAAGGTTATCAACAAACTAGGTCCAGCAGCTGCAAGCGCGGTAAGTCTCAGCGACTTTCCCCTGATCCGACCATTCCGCGAACCATGCCGTCGGGGGGATGTTCACCGGCGTGACAGGCTCGCGCGACTATGGCTCGACGTCCGCGGGTTGTGACAGAATCGTAAAGGAAGTCTCGTCTGCCAGGCTTCGATCTTCACGATCCATCACTCGGACACGAATCTCGGCCTGCCCGGGCTCGGCCGGAGTCGTCCATGTCAGCCGCCCTGTCTCTGGATCGATGGCGGATTCCGGCGGACCTGCGATCAGTTCATATCGAACCGGCCGTTGCAGGTGCACGATGGGCAGCCACCCGGTTTCTCCCTGCTTGAACGGACTCAGGATCGGATCGCCGCTCCAGAGGTATCCGGTTGTGCCTTCCGGGCTGTGCCCGGTGTCGTGATCGACGATCTTCATGTTGAAGCCAATCCGGTCGCCAGTTGCGGCTGGACGGACTTCGCTGCCGTTGAGCGTGTCGATCGATGTGAGCGGGATGCGGAACTCGATGATATAGCCCTTGTCAAACCGGCCGGCCGCGGCCTCGTAGAGCGCCGTGTCCAGGCCCGTCGCAAACTTGTGTCCCTCCGCGTCGGTGCTGGCCTCGAAGCCTTCGGGACCGGATCGGTGAAACTGGGCGAAATCATTGGGCGTGCGGTCGCCGTCGAAGTACAGGGCCACACTGTCTCCCTCGTGCACGTGATCCTCACCATCCAGGGTCGAGACACTTTCATCGCGAACTCGGAGCGCGACGTGCAGGTGCGACTGGGTATGAGCCAGGAGAAGCTCCGGCGCGAAGTCATCCGTCACCGCAACGCGTTGAAAGCCACCGGGCGCGAGTCGGCCGGGGTTGGCATCGACTGAGAAGTCGATGGGAATCGGTGGGCCGTACTCATCCATGCCGATCACACCATCAACGCTGGGCGGCCGGCTCCGGAAGGGCGCGGTGAGAACGAGGGGCGCTCCGTCCAGTGCCGCCTGTGCGTCGCGTGCGCCAAGCAGTAAGTCGATCGCTTCTCCGCTGCGTACGTGCAGAACGATGGGTGTGACGATCACGGGGCCGGGTGCTTCGAGCAACGGCTGCAGGTCATGGTGCAGGGCCTGCATCTGCAGCCAGTCCGTCAGTGAGATCGGCGGGAACAGCGCGCTCGCATCCGGCGGATTGGTTCGTCGCCACTCTTCAACTCGTTCCCAGGCGGAGAGGGCGGGACCGCGCCGGCCCTCGGCCAGATGACACAATGCAAATCCCAGATCGTTGAGCATCGGCAGACTCCAATTCTCTGCCGAGGCCTGGAAACTCTCGGCAGCGGCCGTCGCCTGACCGGCACGGAGCTGCGCAAGTCCCAGGACATGCCGCCACCAGGGTTCATTCTGCCACTGCAATCGCTGTTGGGCAGCCTCCACGGCGAGCGACGGATTCCGCAGAGCTCCGGCGACGAGGCCACCCAGGCGTGCCAGCTGGATGCCGTCCCCTTGGGACGGATCCGCGGCATAAGCGGACTCCAGCGACCGACACAGCTCCAGGTAGCGATCCTTCTCACCCAGCAGGAGCAGGACGCAGGCGAGTTCGAAGTGAAGTTCGCTGAGCGGTGCGTTCAGGTCGATTCCGCGCTCGTACCATGTCAGCGCTTCGGCCCACTCTCCCTGCCAGGCAAGGTATCGTCCACGGGCGATCTGCAAGAAGCGATCTCCCGGACGTTCGGCCAGAACCGCATCGAAGAGCCCGTCGCGACCGGCGATTTCCCCGTCGACCCTCGCACCGGTTTCCCAGAACCACGTACGTCCGGGATGCATCTCATGGAACTGGTCAAAGACCGAAGAGACATGAGAATTCCACCCCTGCTCCGCAGCCCATTCTCCCAGCGCCGTCAAGGATTTCCAGAAATCGTCCGTCAGTTCTGTCTGCAACGAAAACCCGTGCGTCCAGTTCGTCACGCGGGCGAGTAGAGTGTTCCAGCCAGCCACCAAGCGGACCGGGATCGGCACCGGCGAGCCCAGGTGGAGACGCTGCTCGAATACGACATCTCCGTTGCAGTACAGTCGCAAGTCATCGTCATTGGTGACGGACAAGTAGAGGACTCCTTCCTTGGCGGAGTAGATTCGCGTGAGGACATAGCCCGTCACGTAGTCATTGGTCGAGAGAATGTCGCCCAGGTTGAATGAGCCGGCGCTGGGTGACACCGGCTTCCACACGACGTTCTGCGAAGAAAACGGATCGGTCTCCGCCTCGGGCGGAAGCGGATTCGTGAGCCACTCGGCCTCGGACTGGTCGCCGCGGGGATATGGACCGGCCGCCCAGCAGCCGCCGATCCACCAGCCGGGAGCGGAGTCTGGCTCCCGCGCATTGGCTTCCTGGAAGTCCGCGGCGGCCCCAGCCCAGTTTCCGCGGCGAGCACGGTACTTAGCGCGGCGACAAAGCATGCCGGAACCGTCGTCGCTGGCGACAGCCCGATCAAAGAGTTCATCGGCTCTCGCCCAATACTCGGCGGCAGTCGCGGCTCGGCCCAGTTCCGACAGCACGATCGCCACTGCCTCAGTCACTTCTGGGTCGTCTGGCTGTTGCTGAAGCAGGCCGGCCGTGACCGCGTCGCTGACGTCCGTGCGGCCAGCCGCAGCGAGCATTCGGGCGCGATACAACTGACGGAGCGGAGGATCGGGCAGCGGCGTCCCGTGGATCAGCTGATGGGCCTCGCGGGCCATGACGAGGTACAGGAGGTCCACCTCGGGATGCTTCCGCGGCTTGGCCTGCGCGGGGAGCGCCAGCGGTTCCGACCAGATGCGGTTCACTTCGTTCACCGCCGCCTGCAACTGGTCGCGCGCCTCTGCCGAACGCCCGAGATGCTGCAGCACGATCGCCCGAATCGGCTCCAGCCCGACTCCGGAACTGCCTTCCGGGATCGCCTGCAGCTGCTCCCAAGCGAGTGAGTACTCACCCAGGCGCGCGTGGAGGATGGCGGGAAAGGTCCGATACCAGCCGTTTTCACTGGCCCTCGGCCGTTCGTTCTCGGCGGCCGTGGTGAGCGCGATGAGATCCTCGCGCGGTAGCGCGTCCGGACCGGCAAAGGCGGTGCGATACAGGTTGAACAACTCGTCCGATCCAGAACTCGCGGTCTGGAAATCGGCCACGACGGCCCGGAATTCATCGTCGCCAGCCAGCCATCGCCGGAGGAGGGCATGCACGTGCCACCAATGAGACCCGAACCGGGACAGACTGGACGGGCTGCGCTGTCTGGCCGCTTCCAGCAGCTCAGCGGCCTCTTCCCATAGTCCGGCATCCAGGTAGCGCTCCGCTACCGTCAGTTGAATTTGATCGAGCTCGGCGAATGAGACGTGCTCGAACGATACGACCGGCAGTTCGACGATCCATTTCGCGTGCAGCGATGCAATCATGGCCAGCGCCTGCTGATAGCGGGCATCCGCTTCGGCAAACCGGCCGGAAGCCCACTGCGACTCACCGAGCGCCAGCAGCGTCAGGGCAACTCGTGTCCCGAATCGGGTGCTCTCCGGATTCTCAAGGTAGAGTTGCTGGCGGATCTGTAGCGCTTCCTGCAGCAGCTGCTCACCGGCAGCGCGATCGAAGGTGGACGTGAGCGCCAGGCCAATCGCGTGCTTGGTCGCGGCCAGTTCGTCTCGAAAACGCTGGCTGTCGGGGCTCTGTTCCACGAGTTTCTGCTGAGCGTCCAGTACGTCCTCCTGCAGCTCCCGTTGTTCGTCCCCCGTCGCACTCTCGGCTTCTGCGAGGCGGGCAACGGCGTCTTCGGCCGTTCTCAATTGATCGACGAGCGCCTGGAACCTGTCATGGTTCTGGAGCGCCGACAGGTCGTCCGCGCCCAGTTGAGCCGAGGAAACGCCACCCAGGGCCACGGCCTGCTCCAGATCGGCGAGAGACGCCTCGACAAACAAATCCCGATGGGCCGTCTCGTCTGCCGTGAGCTCGTCGCCGCGTGCATTCAGTGCAGCGACGACTCGCCCGCGCAGGCAGGCGAGATTGTAGAAATCGGATCCCGTCTCCCTCGGCATCCGCTCGACGATCTCCACGGCTCGAGACTGCAATGCCAAAGCGTCCTCCGGCCGCTCGAAGGCCATCAGAAACCTGCTGTAGTTCTCACAGGTCTCCACCAGCATCGAGGAGTAGGCGACGACGGCCGGATTCTCCCGGACAAGTCGTTCTCCCAGGTCGATGCTCTTCCGGTACCAGCGGTCGGATTCCTCCATCTCCTCCAGCCGATGGTACGTCACTGCAATATTGAAGTAGCTGATCGCCAGGAACCGGGCGTTATTGACCGACTGCGGCGCCAGGATGAACGCCCGCTCCGTGTGCTCAGCGGCTTGTAGATACATGGCCAACCCATCGCGCGGATGTCCAAGCTGACCCAGCATGACACCAATGTTATTCAGCGTTCCTCCAAGATCCCGCTGCATCGTAGGGTCGTGTGGGAACTCTTCGACGAGCCCTTGCCGCAGCGCCAGCGCCCGTTGGTGGAGTTCGAGGACTTTCTGGTGTTCGCTGTCGTCGGTTTCGACGGCGATTGAGTTCCAGACGTCGGCCAGATCACGCCGATACTCCACGTTCTCCGGATCGGCTGCATGCAGCGCCGCGAGAATCTCCGCAGCTCGCTCATGGTCGCCCAGATACGCCAGGCAATGCGCCAGTCCCGCGCGAGCCTGGGCGTTCTCCGGAGCGCCGGTCAGCAACGACTCATAAAGAGCCTTGGCGTCGAACCGGTAGCGACTCGCAGTGCGATCATCTCCCAGCTGCATGTAGATCTCGGCGACGCGCAACTGGACGTCGGCCAGTGCCAGCCGCAGCTCCGGATCATCTCGGCGTTCGACCAGAAACTCCTCATAGAAGGAGAGCGCCGACTGCAGCAGATCGCGACGCAGTGGCTGCAGTCCAGGCGCCTCCAAGAGCTGGCTTTCCGTGACCTTGGTGAGGAACTCGTCCACGGCGCGGCGCGCATCGGCAAACCCGTCCTCAGCCTTGATCAGGTTCGCCTGCGCGCTCCGTGTCGCCAGGGCGGCGTTCGCCAGCGCCTCATCCCGTTCCTTCAGTAGTCGGTCCTTCTCCTCCAGGGATGCATCCCGATCCTGAATGGCCCGTGTCTTCTCTGCCGTTTCGCGGCGAATCCGGGAATTGCTGACCGTCAGGGTGAGCAGAGTCGCCAGCAGCGCGCACAAAGCCAGGCCGCTCGCCGCCGCTAGCCCCGGATTCCGGCGGCACCAGCGGGAAGCATGCTCGGTCAGGCTGGTCCGCCGGGCATACACCGGTCGGTCCAGCAGGAACCGCTCCAGGTCCTCCGACAGCTCCTGCGCCGTCTGATAGCGGCTCCCCGGCTCACGGTCGATCGCCTTATGAACGATCGTCGCCAGGTCGCGCGGCACGTCACGGTTGAGTCGGTCCAGCCGCTCCGGTTCGTTGGTCGTCACCAGCTTGATGAGCCGGTGCCGGTCGTTCCCCTTCTCCTGAAACGCGGGTCTCAGCGCGAGCAGTTCATACAGCGTCAGACCCAGCGAGTACACGTCGCTGCGCGCATCGGCCTTCCCTTCAAACGCCTCGGGGGGCATATACCGCAGGGTGCCGAGAATGTCCCCCGTATGCGTAAGGTCCTGCTGATCGCCGGCTTTCGCCAGCCCGAAGTCGGTGACCCACACGGTGCCGCGCATGTCAAGTAGCAGGTTGCTGGGCTTCACGTCACGGTGCAGGACTCCCTGATCGTGAGCGTACTGCAGCGCTTCGGCGACCTGCCGGCCGATGTGGGCGACGCTGTGCCAGTACGTGCGGGATTTGGTTCCCGATTCATTCGGACCGGGTAATGAGACTTGAGAGTTTGAGGAAACCGCAAACGTATCGGAGAGGCTGCCGGTCTCCGAAGTGGCTTCGCCATCCGGGCCGGACGGCTGCGCCAGAGTGATTGTCGGTGCGGGGGCCTGATCGGGAGCAGATTCGCCCTCGAGTTCACCGAGCAGCGTCCGTTCAAACTGCCCTGTCAGCAGGGAGCGCGCCGCCTGTCGCGCGTCGACCCCGGACCGGCGAGAAATCCTGAGCTCACCGGTTGGCGGTCTGACAGCCCCGGCCGGCTGCAGCGATTGCAGGTTCTTCAATTCCTCGATGACCTGGTCGAGGCCAAGTCCCTGGATGAACTGCATCACGTAATAGTGCAGCCCCTGTTCCTCGCCTACGCCGAACACGGGTACAATGTTGGTGTGATGCAGCCGGGCCGCCGCCCGAGCCTCCCGCTCGAATCGCCGCTGCTGGCGGACATCGGCGAGCGTCTGCTGCGGCAGCAGCTTGAGCGCCACGCGCCGGCCGAGCGACAGCTGCTCCGCCTCGAATACCACCCCCATGCCCCCGCGGCCGACTTCCCGCAGGATTCGGAAGTCGCCGATCTGCTCCAGCGGCGGTCGGGTTTCTTCGTTCAGCCGCTCGGCTTCCCGCGCCAGCGAAGCATCATCGATGACGATGTTCTCCATCATCGCCATGGCGGGAAACACCTCCCGGATCTCGGATTCAAGTTCCGGGTGGCGGCCGACGTACTCCGACAGCGGAGGGCGCTCGCCGCGGCGATACCGCTCGAGGAACTCTTCCGCCAGCTCCAGCACCACTCCCGACTGCGCAGCGGAATCCGACATGATGGCGACCCTGGACGAACGGCCTTGAGGCAGCAGAACGCTCCCGACACCGCACGACGTGTGACGCGGGCCCGTCTCGCAGCAGCCCGCTCAGCCCTCGAGCCCCTGGAAGCCCGGTATCTGTGACAGCACTGTTCGCAGGCGCTTGATCGCTCGCAAGTACCGGCTCCCGGCGCCGGCCTTGGACAATCCCAGCACTTGCGCGATCTCGCTGGTGCTCAACTGCTCGAAATGCTTCAGCGCCAGCACCTCACGGTCGAGCGGGTCCATGCCGTTCAGCGCCTCCTGCACGAGAATCCGCGTCTCGGCCTTGATGGCCGCGGCCGAGGCGGTCGTCATCGTTCCCAGCAGGTGCGCCGCCAGCGAAACCGAATTCGCTTCCGGCAGGGCCCCCCGGTGCAGTGAGACCTCAAGATCGGCGTCCCGCGCCTGCGTCCCCAGGTGACGGCGATGCACTTCCGTCAGCTTGAGTCCGACCAGATGGCGCAGCCAGAGGAAAAACGGCAGTTGCGGAGCTGCCGCGTACTCGGGGAGCTTGCGGGCCGCATCGATCCATGCCTCCTGAATAACATCTGAATCGTCCACCCGCCCCTGCAGCCGCCGGTTGAGCCGCAGGTGCACCATCCGCTTGAGCCGATCCCGATGCGGCGACAGGAGTTCGGCCATTGCGGCCCCATCGCCGCCGGCTGCGCGCGTAACCAAGGCCTGAACCACGTCCGGGTTCGGATGCTGATCGGACGATTTCGACTCATCGGAAATAGCAACCATCTCCCTCTGTAAGTGCAATCTGAATCGAATCGTCTCCAGCCTTCAACCAGGAATTCATGAAACTCGGTGGTGAGCGACCAGCAATGCGATTGCGCAGCCCGCGGCCGGAGTGCTTGCGATGGCAGGCGCCTCGCCCCGAACCATCGGAGGGTGCGGGAGGATGACTCCGCGCCCAATTGCTGGATTTCATCCCAGGCTCAGCGTTCCAGGCGTCGCCGACCAGCATCGGCGTCGGTTCTCAGCTGCGAATCGCAATCACTCCGCTGCCGGCGGACGGCGTGCAACGAAGGATGCCGGAAGGAAGGCCGCGAGGTTCGAAGTATTCGTGAAGGAGTCGCGCTTCCAGTTCCGGTACGGATTCCTTGCGGGCGAGGACCATGGCGCAGCCTCCGAGACCGGCGCCGGCGATCTGGGCGCCGGCGACCCCCTGGCAGCGGAGGGCGATGTCGACGAGGGTGTCGATCTCCTGGGTGCTGCAACGGTAGGCGCCGGGCTGATTGACGAGCTGGGCCCGCTGCGTGCGTGGGAGATCTTCGCTGGCGAGGTCCTGGATGCATTGGGCGAGGGCGGCGTCGGAGACGTCGATCGTGAAGGGCTGCGGATCCTGACCAGAGACGGAGGTGAAGCAGGTGAGAGCCAGGGTTCACGCGCGGTACCAGATCTACTGCGGCTATTTCAGCGGGATGACTGTTTCGGGGGCCGGGCGGCCCGCATGGAGAGCTGCGGCCCCTGGCTGTGGGCGGCCGGGTCGCTCGGTCGTTCGGGAGATCCTGCCGCCATCGAACCTTTGGCGCAGATTGTCGCGAGTTCGCAGACCACCGACATGATCTACGAAGGGGGACTCGCGTTGGCGCGTCTCGGTGACGGGCGCGGGATCCGGCCGTTCCTGCAGTTGATTGCGGATCCCGATTGGGAATATTCGACGCGGACGATCGTTTTCAAGTTGCGTCGAATGCTCGAGGAAGCACCCAGCCGAATCCCGGCATCCGAGTTGGAGGGGTTAGCCCCACAAGTTCTCACGGGCCAATCGCAAGAACAAGTTGCGGATGTCGTCCGGTGTCCGCGGTCGGCCGGGCTTTCGCTTGGCGGTAGAGCGTTTCGCGGCGTGCATCGTCTCGACGTCCCGTACCCAGCGACGGAACGTTTGGTAGCTGACGATCTAGATCAGCTCCTTGAGCTGGACGCCCAGCTTCCGGCCGGCCCGGAGCAGCCGTCGCTGCTCCTGCGGCGTGGCGACCAGTCGTTTGGGCAGTCTGGCACGGAGGATCCGGTTCTACTCCTTAAGGTAGGCAACCTGCCGCGCCAGGTCCTGGCGGGTTGCGGACGTCAGGAGGGCGAGCAGCGGGTGCAGAATGCGGCCCATCGTGATAGGGTGGCCTGACGAGGATTCGGCTGAGAATCAGCGGAGATCAGAGTTTTCTTACCCCGCTGGAAGAGTCACAGATTACTCGGGTCCGCACTGTGGGCCGATCGCCCCGAGCTGCCCTCCGCGTGGGTTTTCAGAGCTGGTGCAATGCTGGTCGCACGATCGGCACTGCTTTACCAGCTTCGCGTTGACCTTGAGGCCCCGTGCAACTGTTCATCGGCCCTGTTCACTTTGTGTGTATGGGAGTGGCCCCGTGGCTTGAAGCACGTCAACGCGGCGCTCCCCTCAGGAGAGGCAAAGCTGACCATGGATCTTCTCCCCTTCTCCATCGGGCGAGCCATCCTCTTACTGGGGTGCATGGCATTCGCCACGATGATCGTGATCGGAGAAGAGCACTTTCTCGTAGATTCGCAACGGATCGCAGGTCAACTGCGAGTTGCAGTGATACCGTTGGCGGCCGTGTGGGCCGTCCTCGCGCTCTGGGAGACCGCCGTCTGGATTGGCTCGATCCGGCGGGGGTTCCGACTGAGCGAGTCCGTTTTTTCCCGACTGACAGAGTTCGCCGGCAACTCGGCCAGTTTCAACCTATTCTATCGGCTGGACGGGTATTTCGTGCTGGCTGCGACCTGCCTGCTCCTGCAGGTTTGGATGATGTGGTTTTCCGATTGGGGATGGCGCGAACTGCTGATCTCTGTGGCTGTGATATCAGCGATTTGCTTCTTGCGCTCGGCCCGTCCGCCTTGCGTGTTGCTACTCGGGGCTTCCCGCCCAGAGGTGCTGCGACTCCATGCAATCGTGTCCCGCACGATTCGACCTTTCAGAGCCGTCAGTCTGTTGGATTACCACAAGACGCCGGTTGGTGTATCTCGATTCCTGCCTCTGCGCGACTGTCTCCGGACCGTAAACAGCGACGAGTGGCGTAAGACGGTTCACGATCTGTCGGATATGAGCCTCATCGTCGTCATGGATCCGCGTGAACTCACGCAGTTTGTCCACGAGGAACTGTTGTGGATGCTCGCCCCGGAGCGCGTCCATAAGCTGGTCTTCGTTCACTACAGCTCGTCGTCTCGCTCGTTCCAATGGCATTCGCTACGCGAGCAGTTTGGGGCGCAACTCAACGAGGTACCGGTGGTCGACGAGGAACTCCTGCAACGTGTCCTGCGGCGTTGCTTCGTGCGCCGCGGAGGCCCCCCGACAACCGAGAATCCATTGCGGGATATCATCGAATCGCTGGCTGCGGGCTCACCGACTATTGGCGATCCGACGTGAATCGTGGAGCGCAACCATGCCCAAAGTACTCTCTGAGCTGGAACCGACCGCTGCACTGTGGATTACGACAGGCGGGTTTGGGTTCCTGACGATTGCCTTTCTTCTGTTGAGAGTGTGTACGTCAGCAGTGACGCCGCGCCTCATGGAGCGCGCGCAATCCGGCGACCGCGACGCGCTGGAGCTGCTTGCTTCGTGGCCCGCAGCTCGAAGTAACATGATCGGCAACGTGCTGTTCGCGGTGGTTTGCGGAGTGGCGACGGCGCTCCTAGCCAGGCAGGACGTTGACATCCCCCGCGAACAGCTCCAGCGGGCTGCCTACTGTGCACTTGGGATTTGCGGTCTGCAACTACTGTTTCTGCTCGGTGCCCTATTCGGCGCCGCCTGGGCCGGCACTGTGTCGAGACGTTAATCGGCAGAGATTCGCGCGCATTTGTTGAACGAAGCCGCTGGCGCGGCAGCTTTAATGAGAGCCGCATGGGGCGCGCGGAGCAGAGATCGCTGGCATGACGTCAGTGGTCGGGCGCGTAGGCTGGACTCCTTGGTGGTTTCGTGTCCCGAACCAAGGAGTCGATCAGGGAAGCTGCGCGACCGGATGGAGCAGGACCTACTGTTGCGGGGCCTGGCTCCCTCGACCCGAAAGATCTATCTGCCGTACTCGCGGAAAGTCGCGCCCCACTTTCGGCGGCGTCCGGAAAACAGGGGAGAAACGGAGATCCGGGAATTCCTGCTGCACCTGATCCAGGAGGAGCAGATCAACTACACGACGTACCGGCAGGTGGCGGCGGCACTGAAGTTCCTGTATCGGGTGACGCTGGGGCGGGAGTGCGAGGTAGAACGCATCCCGTTTCCCAAGTCGAGACGGCCGCAGTTGCCGCGAGTGCACTCTCGGGAACAGCTGCTGGCGCTGTTCGCGGCTTGCCGCAGTCCCAAGTATCGCACGCTGTTCGCCTGCCAGTACGGGGCGGGGCTGCGGATCAACGAAGCCTAGCGTCTCGCTCCGATGACGTCCTCCCCAGTAGCCCGCGGCTTCGTTCAACAGGCAGTTACCGGCATGCCCGCTCCGCACTCCGCCTGACGGGCACGCCCACGCACATCCGCAGATCCCACTCCGCCGCACAACTCCCTCTCACGGAGCGGGACGCCGGTAATCCGCTATACGTTAATTCTGAGCCGAGCAGTCTTTGCGGAGCACGTTGCGGCCGTCGTTGTGCAGCCAGGTGTTGGTTCGCTCGATGCGCCAACGGTGTGAACAGTCGCAAGGGATGCCGCGCGAAGCTGCGCAAGGTGGCGCTGATTGTGTTGATTCGTCCGGCCCGCTGCCAGTTCAGCGCCGCGCTGCGCAGGGCCGCCAGGTTCTGCGGTGCGTGGCCACGGAAGATCGTGCTGCGGTCCTCGCCGAGCACCTCATCACACACCCAGTGCAGCCCGTTCTCGATCGCACCCCAATGGTCACGCGCCAGCGTCAGTCCGGTGCCGCGACGATCGAACTGACGGCGCTACCCTGGCTGCTGGTCAGCGGAGGGTGAGCGATCCCGCTGACGATGAAAATGTTTGTCGTGGCGCTCCAGCCGGTATGATGCAGCTGAATCGCAAATTCGCCCATCGGAAGGGGATTATCCTCGAATCCCGCGTTCGCCACATTGATGAAGCCAGCTTCGGCTCTCGCCGCGGTCCATGACATTACGATCAAGGCAGGAATTGAAAGTCCGCGGGCGCTGAGCATGACACCACCTCATGATCATCCAGGACCGCCCGATGCTGCACAACATCAGGCGCGGTGACGACTTATCCGCGCGGCAAGACTGCCGACGTCTCGGTTCAACTCCAAGCGGACGCAGGGAAGTGATCAATGCATCCAAGGGATGCCGGCAAGGCACCCGACTGTTTCCGGTCCGATGGCGTGCGTCGGATGTTGTGCAGTTGTCGTGTGATGCTGATTGTGGCGGAGACTGAATCGATCTGTGGAACAGGAAGAACTTACGTAACGAGCCGCCCCGCGTTGGCGCCGCTCAGGAGATCTTGACCGTCTCTCCCCATCAATCCGGCGGTTCCAGGAATGGGCTACCACTGCTCAGAAAGTGCTCAAACTCTAGGTGGTCGCGAGTCGTTCGAGGATCTGGGGCAACATCTGCCTGGCGGCGGCGGCCCCGGCGTCAAGGAGTCCGTCGAACCGGGTGACGTCGGTCTTGGGGAAGCGGGCGACGTCCGGGCGGATGAGGACGTCGATCCATTGGGCATGGGACGAGGTGGCCTTCCGCTGCAGCACTCGTCGCGACCGGAGCGCGAGGCCGAATGAACCGAGTCCGGGCCGGACCGCTTTGCACGGCTGGGCGAGGTCGACGCCGATGACGAAGTCCATGCCGGAGCGGGCGAGGGCGTCGCCAGGAAGATTGTTGAGGACGCCGCCGTCCACGAGCGTCCGTCCTTCGAACTCCACCGGCGGGGCGAGACCGGGGAAGGCCATACTGGCCATGACGGCCGGCACGGCCAGGCCGCTGCGGTGGACGAGAGCCTCTCCGGTGACGATATCGGTGGACGTGACGGCAAGCGGGAGGGGGAGGTTTTCCAGCCGGGTTGCGGCGGGGACATGCCGCTCGATGCATTCCCGCAGACGTCCGGTGCGGAGGAGCCCGGCCAGGTGCAGCGTGGCCGCACCGGGCAGCCATCGACGGGTTCGCTGCGGCATAAGTTCCTGCCGCGCGATGTCGGCCATCTGCGCCGGCGTGTAGCCGGCACAGTGCATCAGCCCGACGAAGGCGCCGACGCTCGTCCCGGCGACGCAGTTGACTTCGATGCCGGCCTCGGCGAAGACCTGCAGCACTCCAATGTGGGCCACGCCGCGGGCGAGGCCGCCGCTGAGGACCAGTCCGATCCTGGTCTGCTGCCGGGTGTGCTGCGGACGCGGCGGGCGGGAGGTGGTGCCGGTCAGGATCCGCGCCGCGGACCGCGACCGGAGGGGGCGGGTGACGACGGTGTCCGCCAGAGGGTCGGCGGAACCGGTGCGGCTGCAGGCCGTATCGTGGTGAGTCGTCGCCAGCAGCCGGGCCGGCTTTCTGCTGAATGTCGGATTGAAGGTCGTGGCAATCATGGTCTTGGCATCCGGTTCGAAGGGGTGTGCGGAGTCGTTCGCTGAAGACGGACCGTGTGGAGGTGGTTGCAGTCGTCGGCGGGCGGAATGAGCCGGCGAGGCGCGCACCGGGTTCGCAGGGGCAACAGTGGCTGGGCAATCGGTTGTGGGAGAAAGGGAGCGGGCACGTTTCCTTCGCGTCAGACCTGGCAGTCCTACACTCCGGAAACGTGCCCGACGTCAGTCGTTCACGCCGCTTGATACCGATTGCCGCGGCGGAACGTTGCCAGATCGTTGAAGCGGACGCCGTTCTCCCGCATCGCCGCATGGGCGGCCGGGGCGACCATCTGTCGCAGGTAGAACGGCTGATTGACCGCAAAGTGATGAATCGTGTGAGTGCTGCCAAAGTTGAAGGTGAACAACTGCAGCGGCCAGAAGATCGGGTGGTTGAGGACCTGCGTCTCTTCCATCGTGTCGTGCACGTCGCCGTAGTAGTGCATGTTGGAGGAGAGAATCTGCAGGCTGATCTGTCGGACGAGGTTCGGCAGGATCCAGACCAGGGCGACGCTGTTCAGGACGGTGAGCGTCTGTGAGAACCAGGCGGCCTGCGGATAGCCGGCGTTCAGCCCGGCCCCGATCAGTGCGGCCGCGTTGAAGCCAAGGACCGAGTACCAGGTGACGTTGAACAGCGGGACGAGGGGGAAGACGGTCTTCATGAATCCGCGGAGCGTGAAGCCGGGAATCTGCCGGAACTCGGGGAGCCGGATGAACAGTGCCAGTCCGGGGTCCAGCAGGGTCAGGATCCGCAGCCAGCCGAAGGGGAGGCCATTGCCGATCAGCCGCTCTTCGAAGTCCTCCTCATGACCTGAGGTGCGATGGTGATTCAGGTGGGCGATGCGGCGGTGCACTGGATTCATGCTGTTCCCCATCGCGGGCCAGATGGCGAGCAGCAGCGCGTCCTGCAGTTTTGTGCGTCCCTTGAGATACAGATTGTGGATGATGTCGTGCTCGATTTCGCGGAGCAACGAGATGGCGATGGCGTTGATGACGACGCAGGCCCAACCCGGAATGTGTCCCAGGCAGTACAGCACTGACGACCCGATCAACGTGCCGTAGGAGACCGCGAGGAAGGTCATTCCGAGTGTGTTCTGGTAGCTGAGGATGGGGAAACGGTCGCGAACGCGACGCTCCGCCTGTCGGACGGCGAGCTTGATCGCCTTTTCCTGGTTCTGGTGAGTTGTCGCCTGCTCGGGGGCAGGTTGGCGCGCAGCGGTAGCGGTAACGGACATGATTGACGTCTCCTGGCGAGGGTCGTCGCGGTCGGTATTCCGCAGATGACGACTCAGGTTTGAGAAGCTCCCTCCCGCAGGCACTCGCTGCAGGATGACTCAAATAGCGGCCAGGACCCTCCGTTGTGACAGGGACCCTCAAAAGAATCCTTTCACGGGGCACAGCAGAAGACTGGTCCCGTCAGCGGCCCCACATCCCGATTGACCGAACTCACTAAGGCATCGTCACTTCCGTCACGCCACGCTTTCGGGCTCGCGGGCGGCAAGATCGGCCTGAACCGCCGGCACCACGGGCGCGTTCGGCGACAGGGGTAAGGGTCGAGGCGGAAGTTGGACCGGCCGGATGCGGAACGTCTCCACAAGGATTGCGTAGAGCGCGGGCACGACCAGCAGGGTGAGTGCCGTCGCCACAGTCAATCCAGAGATCATGCACCAGGCCATGCCGCGCCAGAGCGGGCCGCCCGAGATGGCGAGCGGCAGCAATCCTCCGATGGTGGTCGCGGTGGTCAGGAAGATGGGGAGCAGCCGTTGGCGTCCGGCCTCAACCAGACACTCGCGAAATTCAGGCCGAGTCAGCCCGCAGATCGGTCCGGCGCCGTCGGAGGCGATCGCCCGCTCGGCGATGACCACGTCGGCGAACTCGAAGAAGATGATCGCCGAGTTGAGCACGATGCCGAACAGGGAGAGGATGCCGAGCTGCGGCATGAATCCGAGCGGCTCACCGGTGAGGTACAAACCGGGCAAGGCCCCAATCAGAGCGAGCGGGAGCGTCGTGAGGATGATGGCCGGCTTGGCCCAGCCGTTATACTGAACGACGAGCGTCAGCACGATCAGCAGCAGAGAAATGCCCAGGCTGAGACTCAGCCGCTCCATGCTCTCCCGCGACTTCTCCAATGTGCCCCCCACTTCGATCCAGAAGCCGGGGGGCAGTGACGCCTGGAGTCGCTGAAACTCGGGTGAGTCCAGCACGCCCAGGACGACGTCGTTACCTCGGACGCCCGGTTCCACTTCGCTGCGGACGTCGATCTTGCGGTTCATGTCGTAGCGCTCGATGCGCGCCGGCTCCCAGCGCGGCTCGATGGTCGCGATCGACTCGAGGGGCACCTTGCCGCGATAGCCTTCGACGAATGCCGCTGACAGTCCCTCCAGCGATGATCCCAGGCGTTCCCGTTCATCCAGACCGAGGCGTAGATAGACCGGCACGAGGTGATCGCCTTCGCGGTACGTCGTCAGCTGATGGCCGGAAAAGTACGCGTTGAGGCTCTGGGCCACCTGGGCGCTGGTCACACCGGCCAGGTTCGCCTTGTCCTGGTCGATGTCCACGCGCAGCTGAAAGCCCGGCACGCCCCAGGTGTCGTTCACGTCCCAGACGCCGGGCTGCGCGCGGATCAATGCCTTAACTTCGTCGGCCACCCGGCGGAGCGTCTGCATATTGGCGAAGCCCGATCCCATGACGCGCAGCTCGACCGGAGGCTTGGACGGCCCCAGGTACAGTTCGGCTGGAATCACACGGGCGCCGGCAACCGGCGGCAATCCCAGCCCGGCGTCCCCGCGTTCGGCGATCTCACGTACGCGACGTGCGAGGAACGGTGTGGCATACGGATCGTTGGTGCGCACCAGGATCTCCGCGAAGTTCGGCTTCGTGCCTTCGGGATCCCAGGAGAGGTACCAGCGGGCGCCGCCGCCGCCGATCATCGTGCGCATGCTGTTGATCCGCTCGATGGGCCGGCCCGCGTCATCCGTTTCGCCGGTCGGGCTCAGCTTGCGCAGGATTTCCTCCACGCGCATCGCCGCTGCGTCACTCTGCTCCAATGTGGCCGTCTGCGGCAGCCAGATCTTGATCGCGAACTGGTCTCGCAAGTCCTTCGGGAAGAACTCGGAGCCGACGGGAAGGGCGCACGCCGCAATGAACAGCAGCAGCGCGACGCCTGACGTCACGAACTTTGCCCGGATCGCGGCCCGCATGGCGCTGCTCAACAGCCGTCCCATCGTTCCTTCCGAGGACCCGGCGGAAATCGACTCCGGCTGCGGCCGGCGGCGGCGGAGACGCGACAGCAGCCATGGAAGCGGCGCCAACGAACCGGTGGAACTCCGGGGCGCCCGGATGAAGGCGGCGGCGAGGATCACGCAAAACGTCATCGCCAGCAGCCAGCTGACCCCGAGCGTAGCGGTTAGCGTGACCGGCAGGCTGTACACGTACTCCCGATTGGAGCCATCGAGCGCGATCAGCATCGGCAGGAATGCGGCGACGGTCGTGATCGTCCCGGTCAACATCGCGACGGTCAGCTGACGGGCGCCGACCGTGGCAGCCTGCACCGGGTCCATGCCGCCCATCTGATTCGAACGCGCCTGGTCGCAGACCTGCACCGCGTTATCGACCAGCAGCCCTAAGGCAATGATGATCGACGCCAGCGAGATTTGTTCCAGCTGCACGCCGAACAGCGTCATCAGGGCGATGGAGGCCAGGATGACGACCGGGATATTGGCCGCCATCACACCCGCGGTGCGGAATCCGACGAACAGATATACCGTCACCACGACGATGATGATGGCTCCGATCACGTTTCCGACAACGTCATCGATCTTCTTGCGGACGTTCAGCGACTGATCGGAGACGTAACCTACGGCGATATCGGGCGGCAGGCTCCGCTCCTGCTGCTGCATCGCCGCGACGCGCTGCTTCGCGGCCTCGCAGATGTCGATGATGTTCGCCCCGGACTTCATCTGCAGTGCGACGACGACGCACGGATACGACTGCCGGGCGTCTCCGTACCGGCAGATGCGGCGCGGCGGATCGGCATAGTCCCGGCGAACGCTCAGTCCCACGTCACGCAGATAGATCGGCCGTCCCAGGTCGGCCGTCTCGCCGGTGTGGACGACGATCGACTCGATTTCGTCGATGGCGTTGAATTCTCCGCCGGGCTTCAGGCTGAACCGCCCCACGCTCGTGTCCACTTCTCCGCCTGGGGCGACAGTGTTGCGCGCCTCGAGCAGCCGCTGCAGCTGAGCGATTGTCAGGTCAATCTGCGACCATGTGGCAAAGTCAGTCTCCAGGTAGATGGCTTCCTCGACGACTCCCTGCTTCTCGGCCTTGGAGACACCGGGAATCAGCCGCAGTGAGTCACGCACCTGGTCGGCGAAGAGTTCCAGCTGTCGCAGAGAGTAGTCGGGTTGCTCGGCGGTACCGGCCCCCGGTTCCAGCGGCCGCTGATAGACGCAGGCCAGCAGAATACTGACGTCGCCAAACTCGTCGTTGACGACAGGCTTGATGCCCGGTTCCGGCATGGTGACCCGGTCCACGCGGGCCCGCACCTTGTCCCAGACGTTATCGATCCGTCCGGCCGATACGGAGTCTTCCGTGTCGACATAGATCTCAGAGAGTCCGGACGTGCTCGTCGAGCGGAGCACTTTGACTTCCTCGATCGTGTCGAGCGCCTCCTCCAGTTTGTCCGTAATAAGTTCCTCGACCTTCCGGGCCGGCGCCCCGGGCCATGACGTGATGACGGCGCAGGTCCGCACCGTGTACTCGGGATCCTCGCGCCGAGGCATGGTGTAATAGGCGGCCGTGCCCCAGATCATCATTAGCACCGAGAGCGTGATCACGACCGGCCGGTAGCGGATCGCGAATTCCGGCAGGTTCATGGCGACGACTCCACTTCGCCGGAAACCTGCACGCGCTCACCGTCGGCCAGGAAATGGACGCCGCCGGAGACAATCCGCAGTCCTGCCTCCAGGGTCACGTTTCCGCCGGATGCCGCTGTGATCCGGCGGAGTGTCGGCTTTCCCTCGACCAAATCTGCGTTGACCGGCACCCGATGCACTGTGTTCTCCCCCTCCTCGGACTGCAGCACGTAGACGAAGTTCTCGTCCGCCACATGGGAGATGGCGTCCATGGGCACATAGAACCCGGTCTCCAGTTCGGCGCCCTGCAAATCAACATGAACTATGTCGCCGGGCCGCAGCTTCCACTGTTCGCGGACGAACCAGGCGTGTCCTCGACTCATGAGGCGTCGCGAACTCTCGCTCGACTCAAGCGACTTGCCATCGATCCCGCGCAGCGAGCCGAGCACCAGGTCCTGATCGGGATCGAGTTCGGACTCGTCGAAGCCGGTAATCTCGCGGAGCACGGCCACGTTGGCCAGCGGCATGCGGCGTTCACCCGGAGTGACGGGGACCTTGACCGCCGGCAGTTTGGCGTCGAGCCCCCGTCGCACCGATTCCCGGGTGGCGCCCTCCGCATTCACTTTCCATATGTAATACGAACCATCTTCGTCCTGGTGCAGAGACTCGACATGCAGGAAGAACGGAGGCTTGCGCGGGAGCTGTTCGGTGTAAAACGCCCAGATTGACCGCACGCGGACATCCTCGCCAGGATCAAAGTCACCGGGCATTCCCTGCAGAAGATTCTGGTTGCGCACCAGCAGCGTGACGGTGAAGGTGCGGGTCGACGCCTCCGCAACGGCGGCCTTCTCATAGACCAGGCCAATTGATGGTTCCCGGTCGCCCGGCGTATAGACCTGCACAATATCGTTGTAGTTCAGGGAGGCGTCCGTCTCTGCCGAGACCTGTAACTGCACTTCGATGGGGTCCATCATCTGCACACGGCACACCGGCGTTCCGGCCTGCACGACGCCTCCCAGGATCGCATAGACCTCGGCCACCTGCCCGTGAAACGGGGAGCGGAGAACCGTATCGTCCAGGTCCTTCTGAGCGGAGCGGACGGCCTCTTCCGCCTCGTTTAACTGCGCCTCATACGAGGCACGCTGTGCTTCTTTCACGACGGCCGTCTGCTCCAGTTGTTGTAATTCCGCCTGCGACGTTTCGAGATCGGCCCGGGCCTTGTCGAGCTGCGCAATCGACGCCGCATTCTGTTCGAACAACCGCTGCGTTCGTTCAAACTGCTGCTCAGCCAGCGTGACGGCCGCCTGGGCGGCGGCCGTCTGCTTGGGCAGCACGTCATTGAGTTCCGACCCGGCGGCGCGAAGTTGTGCCGCGGCGGTCCGCTCGCGGGCGCGGGCGCTGTCCAACTGGAAGACGTACCGTTCCGTTTCCAGCCTGGCGAGAACAGTCCCCTCCGTCAGGGGCTGTCCGTTCTCGTCGAAGGTCTCTCCCTCGATATTCGTGCCGGGCTCCACGATGGAGAACAGCCGACCGCCAACCTGAAACGCCAGATCTTCGGTCTTCCACGCCGCCACAGTGCCCGTGTGACGCGCCAGCTGCTCCGGACGGGCGGTCTGCAGCGTGAGCACGGTGACCGGCCGCGGCGGCAGGAGATCGCGGGGAACCGCTTCGGCCGAAGGACACCCGGACTGGGAGACGATCATCAGCCACAATGCCCCGACGCTCGCGAGTTGCCGCATGACATCGTCTCGTGCAGGGTTCCTCATTGGAGTTTCGGCGATTCTATCGTCGACGGAGGCAACATCCAAAACTGGATGAGCCTGCCGCACATGTCGTCGGCATCTCGGTGAAGAGCAACTTGGGGTCGAGGAAGCGATGAAAGCACCTGCTCGCTTCCCGAAAGCGCGACAGACGATGCCCGAGGCCCGCAGGAGTCGCTGCTCTGATCCGATCGCCGCATTCCGGCGCCTCACCCGGGTTGGTTGCTTCGATCGCCGTGAGGACCGATGTATTCAGTGGCCACCACGATGTCGTCGAACCACACTTTGCTCACGTGCCCCGGCGGGACGTCCGTCATGTACAGCAGCACCCAGAGGAAGTTGAGCTTGAGCTCGTCGTCGTCTCTCCAGCGGAACCCTTCAAACGCCTGACCTGCGGCCGGAACGGTGAAATACTCGGGACGGCGGCGCGCATCGTCCCACCGCACTCCGTCTCCGCCAGTGCCCGGAGTGAACTTGTCATACACCCAGTTGCCGTGGGGGAATCCCGGTCCGAGGTGGCTGACCTGCCGGCCGTCAATCCAGAGTGCCAGCTCTCCGTTGGATTCCCCCACGTCGTTGAGCTGGATCATGCTTTCGACGCAGATCCACGTGTCGTGCGCGACCTTGAGTTCCGGATCGCGAATAAAGCTGTTGCCCCAGGTCTGGCCGTGCGGCGGACTGCCGCGCATCTCCATCCAGTACGCATAGTAGTCCCAGACCCAGTCCTTCCCATACGGCTCGATGCCGACGGTGAACCGCTCGTCTCCGCGCGGCCGCTCTCCCGCGCCCCCCTGCGGATACGGTGTGGCCGGATTGTAGCCCCCGACATGGAAGAAGTGATGGATACCGGCGCAATCACGATCGAACTTCACGTAGAACCGGATGAACAACCGCTCAAATCCGGGAGCCAGTCGGCGATAGAGATGGCCCCCCTCCCTTCCTCCGACATGCGTCATGAGCAGGGAGTTCTCACCGGCGCTGCCAGGCGGCGACTCATCCGAGAGCGACATGATCTCGGAACCGGCCACACTCTCCCACCTTGCGGCCACTTCCTCGACGGACGCCTGATCGAAGTCTTCTGCAAACACAACCCGCGGATCGTCCGCGATTCCGTGACCGCCCGGGTACATCGCCGCCAGACCCAGCCCATCGGGCAATGCACCGGCCTCCGGCCGCTGACTGGTTGATTCCTGAGCAGGCGCTGGTTGAGATGCAGCGACTGTGACGGTGACTGTCAAAACGGTGATTGTCAACAACCGCATCGTATTCTCCCGGGCTGGACGCAATCGATTGAGGATGCCGAACGAAGCGTCAGAATGGCCAGTCGGTGGGATTCTTCCCCGCGTCGCGTGCACACATCTCTCCGGCCGTCGCTGGGCCGGCGCCGCCACCAACGACCTCTACCTGCTTGAACTGGAACGCGACGCCGGGCCGTGAAGCCACCATTCCCGGAGATTGCCCGTCTCGGTGACGTCGGGCAGGCGACCAAGACGATCGGTGCGGCCTTGACCAAATGACTGATGCGCCGTACTGCCCTGTTTCAATTAGAACGCGACGCAAGTTCGTCCGTCGAACTGGCCGCTGTGATTGCCGCACTGGAAGGTCCAACGACATCGAGACGCGCGGACAGCGCGGGAGCAGGTAAGCATCGGAGGGTCGATGCCCTCCGGTGACCAGCAACACCGAGACGCTCGCGCGGAGACACCAACGTCCCGATTCGACGCCGGGCGAGCAACGCGTTGCTGGGCTGCATCGAGCCATGCGAACTGGCATCACCCTCAACGCGATTCTTGCGTTACCAAATCTCGGGATCACTGATTTCGGGCAATTCCGCGGATTCCGAGTCTGCCTGTCGGCGATGGATCTGATTGGCCAAGACGTGCGAATAGTCGCGGAGCTTCTCGATCACGAGTTGCGTGTCGCCCAACGCGAGCGCATGCACCAGCGCGTCTTCTGAGGCCACCGTCCAGGTCGGCGCATAGTCCAACAGGGGATGGGCATCTCCCAGGAACTCAGATAGGGCCGAGTGCACGGATTCAAAATCAGGATAGCCTCCGGGAGCGAAGTGCTGCATTAAGCGTGTCGCCAGTTCGTCTGCCAACTGGCGGCGAGTCGCTTCCGCCTCGGCGGTGCTCCCGGTGCATCGCTTGAGGGCGGAGAACAGAGAGATTGGTTCGTCCAGCGACGGCCAGTAGCCACGTGCGACAGGAGCGTTGCGCTGCAGGCGGGCTGCGACCCCGTCATCCGGTTCGAGAACCGAGTCGATGAACGTCTGGCCGACGACCGCGGCCAACGTCAGCTGCGTCAGCGTCACATCGTGATCGTGCACGTTGCCAAAGTTCTGAAGTGCCGATGGACGAGCGAGGGCACAGGCTGTGGCCGCAAGCTCGGTGGATCGCGTGATGCGCTTTACATCCATCACAGCGGTCGGGCTGAGCAGGACGCACGATCCTGACTTGCACACCAACGACGCCAGTGTGTTCCAGGCGGACGCAAAATCGTCCGCCGAAGGCGGCTCTTTGACCACTTTGGGAATTGACTCAAGAACACACTCCACCAGGTGAGTGACGTCTGCGTCGCCCGGGTGTGCCAGTCCCAGCGCCTGCCGAAACGCCTGTAGGAATTCGCAGAGGCGTTTCGGGTTACCCAAAAGTGCGTCAGCGGCCTCCTGCCGGCGAGACGGATAGTCCCGAAGCAAGCCCAGCAGCGCCGGGAACGATTGGCTGCGGCTATCGAGGTGTCCACACGCGAGCTCGACCGCTGTTGCCAGAAGACGCTTGGCCTCTGCCACCCGCGAACATGCGCGAGCGGCCGCCAGATAACGCTTCAAGTCCCGGATTTCCAGCAGGAAGACTTCATCATCAGGTCCTTGGCACTTCACGATCTCATCGAATCTCGGTGGCTCATGTTGCGCGTACAACTCCAGCAGCCGTTTGCACGCCGTTCCATCGAATTCCGGACCAACTCTCGAATCAGATCGGCATTCGATCGTCAGCGCCTGCAGGTGCGCGAAGCGTGAGATGCTCGATGGCAGAGACGCTGCGTCGGGCATCTTGATGTCGTCCACCCCGGTCCTGACAAGGACCGGAATCACGACCTTGTGCCACCTGAACGCCAGCGAGATCTCCTCCAGAACCCAGTCGATCTGCCCCTTACGCAGTTGGCGGGCCTGCAGTTCGTTCTGCCACTCTCGACCAATTAGCACCACCACCAGCCGACAGTGCTCCAAGGCAAAGCGGACGTCAAAGGTGAATTCTCGGCCTGGGTCGATTGAGGCCTCATCGAGAAACACTGCATAGTCCCGCTGCTCCGGGTCCGGCCAGGCCCCCTTCAGTTGTTCACTCAGCAACTGGGCAACGGCAGATGTGTCACATCGACGGTACGAGATGAAGACTGCTGGGGGCAGCATGACCGGCCGTCTCCGAATCCGGGTTTTTTTACCGCGCATCACTCTGCGCAGTTGGCCTCTTCCCTGGTCATACCTGCATCATGCAAATGGGACGCGTCGTGTTCATTGGTGCGACACCCTGCGTGGATATCAGGCCACCCAAAGGCCCAGCGTTTCACATCGATCGGAAGCGCTGTATCTGAACAGAGCATTGCTTGTGAGAGCGCACCCGTCCGTGACGGTCAAGCACGCCTGCACAAAGATCGAACGAACAGGCTGCCCCAGCCCGTGCGTCGCAGTGACAAATGGCGGGTCCACGCCGCATGCCGGAAGGGCTATCCCGGCTGGGGGCGGCGCCACCCCGGCAGTATGAGCCTAGCATGCATTTCCTAGTTGTCGACACTCAGCATAGTTGACCGCGATCTGCGGGGCCGCAGCGCACCTGACGCTGCACCCGCATCGGAATTCGGATTGCCGACAGCTGTGTGGTACATGCTGCTGGTTGCAGTCCGACGGAGTGAAGTGCTTCGAGGATCCGCCATTGGTCAGCCCATCTGCAGGAATCCCCATCTCTCCTCGTTGCAGTCGCCGAGTGCAACTCCGGATCCCCGCGATGTTGGTGCCGGTGTTGCTCCCGTGACGGGAGCGTGACGTATTTTGGCCATCGGTGTGACGCCGTCGCGTCACGTCCACTGAGTAGAGTTTGTGCAGATCGATACATCGGAATGCCAGGTCAACACCGACTCGCCCAGCTTCACGATGCGGGCGACAATCCAACGGATCAACTCGCAATTGCAGCGCGAATGCCATGACACACGACAACACCAACCGTCACTCAGCCACGCATCACCCCTCACTGCTTTTGACCGCCCGGGAGGCCGCGATCTTGTGTGGAAAATCGTTGCGGACCTGGCGAGCCTGGGATTCGGCCGGACTGATTCCCCGTCCGGTTCGCATCGGACGATCGACGTTGTGGCGGGCCGCGGAACTGCAGAACTGGGTCGATGCTGGCTGCCCACGCCGACTCGAGTGGGAACACCGGCTGCAGTCATGACACCTGCCAATGTGGGTCGTCTCGCCGGTGTTCGAGATGCCCTGCCGCAGTGGTGTGCGTCCGGGATTTCATGGATAATCCTTTCGTCCACAGATTTGCAGAGCACGTAGCATGGCCAACTTATACAAGAAGTCCGTCACGGTGACTGATCCGAAGTCGGGCAAGCGAGTGAAGTCGAAATCGAAAAAATGGTAGGGGCGGTTCCGTGACGAGCGCGGAATCGATCGCCGGGTTGCATTGGCGACGGATAAGGCGGCCGCACAGGCGATGCTGGCGGAGCGGGTGCGGCTGGCGGAGCGAAAGGCGGCGGGCATCGTTGACCGCTTTGACGAGCAACGCCGGCGGCCCATCGAGGAGCACCTGGAGGACTTCGAGCGACATCTCAAGGCAAGGGAAGTCAGTCGCGAGCAGGTGAAGCTGGTTATGTATCGAGCCCGCCGCATCATCAAAGGATGTCGGGCCGCTTATGTGAGTGAGCTGACGGCCGGCCGCGTGCAGGCATTTCTCGCCGACCTGCGGGAAGGAGGCATCAGTATCCAGACGAGTAATCACTATCTGCGGGCAATCAAGCAATTCACGCGCTGGCTGCTGCGAGAGCGACGCACCGGGGAAGACTCGCTGGCATTCATTTCGATGCTGAACGTCGCGACCGATCGCCGCCATGATCGTCGCCCGCTGACGCACGAGGAGTTGAACAGGCTGCTTGACGCAACGCATCGCGGAGTACGCGTTTTCAGTATGGACGCCGACGACCGTGCCATGTTGTACGCCGTTGCTGCCTACACCGGATTGCGTGCCGGCGAACTCGCCAGCCTGACAACGGACAGCTTTCGCCTCGACGACAGTCCCCCCACAGTGACAGTCCAGGCGGCCTATTCTAAGCGCCGTCGAGAAGACGTCCTGCCCCTGCATGCCGGTCTCGTCGAGCGGGTGCGGCCCTGGGTTACTGCCAAGGATCAGGGATCAGCGCTCTGGCCGGGAACCTGGGCCCGCTATCACTTTGCCGGCAGGATGCTGCAGCATGATCTCAAGTCCGCCGGGATTCCTTACGTGGATCCCGACGGACGCTATGCCGACTTTCATGCCTTACGGCATACTTTCATCACCAACCTGATGAAGAGCGGCGTCAATCCGAAGACGGCCCAGTCACTGGCTCGTCATTCGACGATCGAGCTGACGATGAATGTCTACACGTCGTTGACCGTGCATGACCAAGCTGCGGCGTTGGCGTCACTCCCCGCGCCGCCGATTCTCGTAGCGGAGGCCGCATTCAAGGCAACGGGGACGGACGGTCCGAAAATGGTGCCAACTATGGTGCCAAGAAGTGCCAAAAACGGTGCCGAGCGGCTCGCATCGGCCCCGCAGGATCTCGCACCAGATTGCACTCAGAATGGCCGCCGGCAGCGACCGCGGAGAAGTTCACAATCATCAAGCAAGCGTGGGAAAAAGGCCCATTCTCGCAGCTCGACGCAGCAGTCTGCATCGAGTTGCGAAGCGGAGAGGGCGAGATTCGAACTCGCGGTACCCGTGAGGGCACTCCGGTTTTCAAGACCGGTGCATTCGGCCGCTCTGCCACCTCTCCGGAGGGTAGCCAGTATCGCAGACTTTGGGAGCGTCTCAAGTCTCTGATGCGCGAACTGGTCGATCGGCTCGCGCAGTCCGCGTCCGGCGCTTTCGCCAGCGACGGAGATCGGTGAGATCCAGAATCCTCCAGACGGCCACGACTCCGGTGATGCCGATCGCTGCGCCAGTGATGGACCAGAGCAACTCGATGCGGACGTTGTCGCCGCCTTGCACGTAAGGAGCCAGACTGTAGCCGGTGATCAGGCCGATCATCCCGCATAAGCAACTGGCGACAAACCGTTCGTACATGACTCAGTGCTCTGGTTCCAAGTCGGCTGAAAGCGCGTTGATCGCCTGCACAAGCCTGGATCCTCCAATCTCCAGAAAGCGACTTTTGAACTCCATCGAGGTCTGGTCGGCGCAGCTGAGGACAGCCGTTTGAAACTGGTCCGGAGGCCGATACCAATGCGCGTCGATGTAGTGAGTAATCAACTCCGGACAAGCATAGATGACTCCGTCACCGGGAATGAGCATGTTCGCCGTACCCTTCGCTCCACCATGCTGGTAGAGCGAGCAGGTGTGGTGACCCAGGTAAAGAAAATACCCCCACGATTGACGCGTCAATTCGGTGAGCCGCTGATAGACGCGGTCCTCCACCGGGCCGGTCGGGAACGCATCACCCCGCTCCAGCCACCCGACGGCGAGCAGCGTCTTGCCCGGGTCGATGCCGAAGTAGGTGCACGGCGACAGATCCGGGTAGCTCGCCACAGCGGCCTGCTCCTGGTCAGCTCAAGTTCATCGTCGCCAGGAACTCGTCGTTCGTCTTGGTCCGACGCATGCGGTTGACGAGGAGTTCCATCGCTTCCACCGGGTTCATGTCGTTGAGGACGCGGCGGAGCAGCCAGACTCGCTTGAGTTCGTCCTCCTTCATCAGCAACTCTTCACGGCGGGTTCCGGAGCGGTTGACGTCGATCGCTGGCCAGACGCGCTTCTCGACCATGCGGCGGTCGAGGTGCAGCTCGGTGTTGCCGGTCCCTTTGAACTCCTCGAAGATGACTTCATCCATCTTGGAGCCGGTGTCCACCAGCGCGGTGGCGACGATGGTGAGCGAGCCCCCTTCTTCGACGCAGCGGGCGGCGCCGAAGAACCGCTTGGGATGCTGCAGGGCGTTGGCGTCCACGCCGCCGGTAAGGATCTTGCCGGAGTGGGGGCACTCGGTGTTCCAGGCGCGGGCGAGACGGGTGATCGAGTCGAGGAAGATCACGACGTCGTAGCCGTACTCGACCATCCGCTTGGCTTTGTTGTGGACCATCTCGGCCACCTGGATGTGACGGCTGGAGGGCTCGTCGAACGTGCTGGAGATCACTTCGCAGTTCGGCCCCTTCACCTGCCGCTCCATTTCGGTCACTTCCTCAGGCCGCTCGTCGATCAGCAGCATGATGACGTAGCAGTCCGGATAGTTGGTCAGGACGGCCTTGGCCATCTTCTGGAGGATGACCGTCTTGCCGGCCCGTGGCGGCGAGACAATGAGGCCGCGCTGGCCGAAGCCGATCGGGGCGATCAGGTCGACGACGCGCATGTTGACCTCTTCCCCGTCCGTCGAGAGCTGGACGCGCTCTTTGGGGTGCAATGGGGTGAGGTCGTCGAACGGGACCTTCTCGGTCAGGATGTTAGGATCTTGCCCTTCGATGGCTTCCACGCGGAGCAGCGCGAAGTACCGCTCGTTTTCCTTCGGCGGACGAATTTGGCCGGCGACGGTGGCGCCGTTGCGGAGGCCGAAGCGGCGGATCTGGCTGGGGGAGACGTAGATGTCGTCGGGGCAGGGGAGGTAGTGATAGTCGGGGCTGCGGAGGAAGCCGAAGCCGTCGGGGAGGATCTCCAGCGTCCCCTCGCCGAACATCAGGCCGTTAATCTTCGTCCGCTCCTTGAGGATGCGGAAAATGAGGTCCTGCTTCTTGAGGCCGGTGTACTCGCTGACTTTTTCCTTGCGGGCGAGCTCCAGCAACTCCTTCATGGTCATCCGCTGTAGCTCGGCGATGTGGATGTCGCCGCGCTTCACTTCCTCGTAGCGCGCATCGGCCGGGTTGATGATGTCTTCGATTTCTTCATCATCGTCGGTGGCCGTGGCGACGGCCTGGCCGTCCCCGTTGGAGCTGGCGGGGAGGTCCTGGTCGAGATCGAGTTCAGGGTCGGCGGCGCGGGTGCGGGAAGCAGCGGACTTGACGGTCTTGGCCATGACGGGTCTTTCCGAAGATCGTTCCTGGAGAAGGAAGACAGGAGAGGCGGGGCAGGTTGGAAGGGACGCGGTGCGAGCCGCGGAAGTTACTGTGGGTATTACGTTGGACGAGGCGGATTGTTGAGGCGGGAGCGTGAAGAAGCGTTGCCAGAAACCCAGTTTCTCCGTTCGCCCTCCGCGATCCTCAATGTTCTATCCTCGATCCTCTGCTTTCGTGTGCTGCTGTCGGATCCATGACAATAGTTGCCGCCCGGCCTCTTCGATCAAGCCGGAATTGTCGACAACGAGGTCGGCTGCGGCCCGCTTATCTTCAAGTGGCAATTGACTTTGCTCGCGTCGGGCGAGTTGTTCGGCCGACCATCCGCGACCGGACCGAACCCGCGCGAGCCGTTGCTCCGGGGGAGTGTCGATGAACACCACGGCGTCACAGAGGTCATTCCATCCGGCCTCCAGGAGGAGAGCGGCGTCGAGAGCGATGACGTCGAGGTCGGAATTTCGTCGGGCCTCCTCAAGTTGCTGCTGAAGTTGCTCTCGAATCTCGGGATGGACAATCTGGTTCAGATCTTGGCGGGCTCGTTGCTGCGACGGATCAGTCCCGAAGACCAGTGCGGCCAGTCGCCGCCGTTCGATCTCTCCCTGATTGCTAAAGACCTCGTCGCCGAACCGTCGGCGAATCTGTTGTCGGATGTGCTCCCGGGTGAGTGCTGTGTGGCCTGCGGCATCGGCGTCGATGATGCAGACATTGGCATGTCGGGCGAGTTCGTTCGCGAGTGATGATTTGCCGGAACCGACTCCCCCGATCAGTCCAACCACCAGTGCACGCCGCTCAGGCATGATGCACGCTCACGGAGGCGAAGTGCGCGGCGGGTGCTCCATCCGGACTGCCGTGCGGGCGCGCGTCGGCATTGAGATAGAGGAGAACGGATCAGAAGGAGGCAGGCATACGAATAGCCATCCTTGGAAAATGGGCCGGGGACGATCCTTCACCGGGTAGAGGCGAGAAAGGTGACTCGAGGACTGCACTGATATGCTGCCTGAGCGGGGTGCGTTTGTCAATCATTAAGCGTGTCGGACGGTGGAATTCCCGGTTGTACGAATGCGGAAGAATCGGCGGGTGCAGGGTGTTGGAAACCGTCGCGGACTCGCGGAGAACGCACCGCGGACGAGGCGCCGCTTCGGGAGAAGCAACTCGTATCCGCGGGGGCGGCCCCGTATAATCGTGGTCTTCCCGACGCTGCACCCTTGGCACTTCTTGGACTTCCGATCGGCATGCTGACCGAGACCACGCCCCGTGCGGGCGCTCCTTCCGAACCGGATGCCCTCGTGGAGCGTCAGCAGGTGACGTTGTTCGAGCCGCCGCAGCCGCTCTTGCTGGAATGCGGTCGGACGCTGGGGCCGATTACGGTCACGTACGAGACCGTCGGGACACTCTCTCCCGAGCGCGACAACGCCATCTTTATCTGCCACGCTCTGACGGGGGACGCCCACGTCGCCGGACGGCACCATCATGACGACCGCAAGCCCGGCTGGTGGGACGGGTTCGTCGGACCGGGCAAGGGGATCGACACGGATCGTTACTTCGTGATCTGCGCCAACATCCTCGGAGGCTGCCAGGGGACGACCGGTCCGAGCAGCGAGAACCCGGAAACCGGACGCCCATACGGACTGGAGTTTCCCTTTATCGCGGTCTCCGACATTGTCCGCGTGCATCACGCGCTGGTTGAGCATCTGGGCATCGAACGGCTGCTGGCGGTGGTCGGCGGGAGTCTTGGCGGCATGCAGGTGCTGGAGTGGGCGGCGCGGTATCCGACGCAACTCGGGGCGGCTGTGGTGCTGGCTTCGGCGGCACGGCTGAACGCCCAGGCGATCGCGTTCGACAAGGTCGGTCGCCGCGCAATTATCACCGATCCTTGCTTCCGCAACGGCGACTACTACGGGCACGACGACAAACCGCGTTTCGGGCTCGCGCTCGCGCGAATGATCGCCCACATTACGTATCTGTCCGAGCAGTCGATCGAAACCAAGTTCGGCCGCCGGTTGCAGGACAGCGCGGAACTTGCCTACGACCTGCTGAAGGAGACCGAGTTCCAGATCGAAAGCTACCTCGACCATCAGGGGAAGCGGTTCATCGACCGCTTCGACGCCAACAGCTACCTGGTGCTGACGCGGGCGATGGATTACTTCGACCTGGAGGTCACGCACGGACCGTTGACCAGCTGCCTCGGCGCCAGCGACGCCCGGTTCCTCGTGATTTCCTACTCCGATGACTGGCTGTTTCCGACCCCCCAGAGCAAGCAGATCGTGCGGGCGCTGATTGAGGCGGGACGCGATGTCACGTTCGCCGAACTGCCGGGAGGCCACGGACACGATTCCTTCCTGATCGGCTCCGAGTTTCCATTGCTGCGGAGGATCGTGGAGCCGTTTCTGGAGACGACGCTGCGGAAAGAGGAGTCGAGGAGACAAGGATTCAAGGAACCGAGGGGAGACTGAGTCGGCCATTCTCTCGAATCACACTGAACTGATCACTGCCCCCTCGACTCCTTGATTCCTCGACTCCTCCCCCCATCCCATGTGCGCAAAACGCATCTACCTGCCGGACCCGCTGACGGCCGTCACCGACGAGGTGCTGATGAGGCACATCGAACGCGGCAGCCGCGTTGTGGACCTGGGCTGCGGCGACGGCCGGTTCCTGAATCGACTGCGGGACGAGTACGGCTGCAAGGTGCTGGGCGTGGAGCTCGACCTGGATGAGTTCCTCGGTTCGCTCAACCGCGGTATCCCGGTGCTCAAGGCGGACCTCGACCGCGGCCTGCAGGTGATCCCGTCCGGCGCGTTCGATTTCGCGGTCCTCAGTCAGACGCTGCAGCAGGTGGATCGTCCGCTCGCACTCCTGGATGAGATCTTCCGGATCGCGCGGCGGGCGCTGGTAGTGGTGCCGAACTTCGGATACTGGCGTGTGCGGCTGCAGGTGGCGCTGCAGGGCCGCGCCCCGGTGACGGACGCTCTGCCGTACGAATGGTACGAGTCCCCCAACGTGCACTTCCTGACGATGCTCGACTTCCGCGACCTGGCGAAACGGGGTAACTTCCGGATCGTGAAGGAACTGCCCATTATCGGCCAGCGCGCGGTCGACCGTGCCTGGATGGCTAATCTGCGAGCCAACAGCGCTCTGTACATCCTCGAGCGACCGCCGCGCTGACGCGCTCCTGTTTCCGCGCCTATCCGCCAGATCCGCATCATCCGCGGCCCCTCTTCAGAACTGTGTCCACACTCCTCGATCAACTCGCCCGCGCTTCGACGTACGCCATCGTCGCCGCGTTCCTTGCGCACCTGCTGCTGTTCTGGCTGCTTTGGGCGTGGGCGCGCCGCGATCTGAAGAACATCGCTTCGGCCCTGTCGGACTTCACCCGCGGTCTGCCGCACCAGAGCATGCTCGACTCGACCGCCCACCTCTCGGACCAGGTCGACGCGTTTCTGGCGGACGTGAATGACGTGCTCGATGACGAGGGGCGGCAGCAGGACCGGCAAACACTGCTCAACCGCATCAGCATCCTTGATGAGAAACGTCGGTACCTGAACTCGATGCTGTTCGAGACGGTGTACAACATGGCGCGGACGATGATCGAGGCGTATCCGCTGGCCGGCATCCTGGGAACGATCTTGGCCATCGCGTCAGCCCTGCAGCAGACCGCCACCATCCAGGCCATCGTCGCCCGCTTCGGCGACGCGATCTGGTCCACCGGCGTGGGTCTGATGGCGTTCATCGTGCTGCTGCTGCTGCATAGCTTCCTCGAACCGCCGTTTCTGCGGCTGGCCGAGAATCGGCAGCACGTCCGCGCCACCGTCGCCCGAGTGAAACGGGAACTGGCCCTCACCACGTCAAAGTCGTCGGGGGGAGCGGCATGAGGCAGTCCCGCTTCCGCAAGGTGACCGTGCATCTGACGCCACTGCTCGATCTCACGCTGATCGTATTTTTCGCGCAGTACCTGGAGACGCGTCAGCAGCAGGCGGAAGCGGCCGGCGCCGTGACGGCTGCTCAGGAAGATCTCGACTACACGGAGGCCGAAGCTTATCTCCTGCGTAACCAGAATCTGGAACTCCAGGCGGAGTTGCAGCGCGCACAGGCCGCGAACGATCGGCTCGCACAGGCGTCGAACGAGCGCGAGCAGCGCGCTGCCCAGGCCGAAGCAGGACTGGAGCAGGCGCTGGCGCAACAGCGCGTGATCGGCGAGCTGATCCAGGAGTTGTTTCAGATCGCACCCGAAGACATCGAGGCGGTGCTCGACCCGACCCGCGATCCTCCCATTGCCCGCTCGCCGCAGGAACTGGAACGGCTGCGGCAGCGATTCCGCGAAATGGCAGAACAGAATCCGGGTGAGATGATCCGGCATCTGCTCACGTACGAGGAGATCCGCAAGCGCTGCGACGTCTGGAATCTGTACGTGGACGATACCGGCATCGCCACGCTGCAGGCCGGTGCGCAATCGTTCCGCATCCGCGTCGTCCCCGGCCAGTTCGAGGCCGAGTTCTTCGAGCGCTATAAGTCCCTCCCGCAGACCAAGGGGCTCGTCATCATCCTGCTCACTTATGACCGCGGCTCGCAGCGGCAGTTCGTCCAGGAGGTGCGGCTCGCCCTGCCCCGACTGGTGGACCGCATGCGTGAGGACAGCAGCAACCGCACCCGGTTTGAGTACGCCGATCTGGGAGTGCGGATTGATTGACTGCACACCTGAGGTACACTCGACCGGTGATCCGCTGCGGCCGGATCGTTCACGGCGGACACGGCTCTACAGGAACTCGTCATGCGTAAACGTGTGCTCGGCGGCGGCGCGGTGATCATCCTGCTGGTCGGCATGTGGATGGGCAACTTCTTCCAGGGCTTCGGCCTGGGGACCGGCGGCGGCAACGGATCCGGCGAGGACGAGGGGGACCCGGGCCGCACGCAGGTCAGCCTGACGACCGAGCAGCCGCCGGCCGAACCTCCCGAATCGGAGCCGAGCCAGATTTCCCTGTACTCGGATGAAGTGCTCACCGTGCTCGTCACAGGGACTGAGTACCAGGTCGAGACGGAATCGACGGGCGCAGCCGCATTTGAACCCGCCACGTTGGAGGAGATCGTTTCGCGCGCAGAGGACATGCCGGGGGACCGCAACGGCATTCGCGTGCGGCTGCGGTTCAGCCGCACGGCCGAAAGCGGCGCGACCAGCGATCTGTACGAGAGGTTGCAGGCGGCCGGGATCGAGCGTGAGGCGATCCTGGAGACGACGGGCTACATCGACTGAGCCGGAGTCCGTCCCGGTCAGATCCCGCCGCCGGCGTTGTTGCCGTCGTCGCCCAGCACGTCGTTGATCACGTCGACCATCTCCCGCAGCCGGCCGATGTCGCGGCGGTTGAAGCGGAACGCGATCCGCGGCAGTTCGGTGAGGTGATCGTCGTCCTCTTCGAACGGGTGCATCGGCACGATCTCGATCTTGCCGCGCTCGACGATGTCGGCGAATTCCGTGTTCAGCCGCTGCATCAGTTCGGGCGTCGGCTGCTTGTGCAGGCGCAGATACAGTTTGTCGCGCACATAGCGCATGCTGTTGTAGACGCTGTAGAACCCCATCACTTCGTCGACGGCCTCATCCACGCTGTCGGTGATCTTGATCAGCGACAGATCGGAGGGGGAGATCAGGCCGTCGGCGAGCAGGTGGTCCTTGATGTACTTGAGCCAGGCCGTCCAGTAGGTGCCCCCCGGCGGATCGACGCAGACGATGGGCATGAGGTCGCGCTTGCCGGTCTGCACGAGCGTGAGCGTCTCGAAACACTCGTCCTGCGTGCCGAAACCGCCGGCGAACAGTGCAATCGCGTGCACCTCCTTCACGAACAGCAGCTTGCGGGTGAAGAAGTACCGCAGGTTGATGAGCTTCTTGTCGCCGTGAATGATCGGGTTGGCCGACTGCTCGAACGGCAGCATGATGTTGAGGCCAATGGCCCACTCCTTGCCGGCGCCGACATGGGCCGCCTCCATGATGCCGCCCCCTGCTCCGGTGACGACGAACCATCCCAGTTCCGCCATGCGGCGTCCGTACTCCACCGCCTGCTGGTAGGCGGGATGCTCAGGTCCCAGCCGCGCCGACCCGAATACGGTGATCTTCCGCTGCCGACGGAACGGCTTGAACACCTTGAAGGCGTAGCGAAACTCCTTGAGAGCGCGGACGATGATCTTCAGATCGCCGCGGCTGGTCTGGTCCCGCTCCAGCTTGTCCGCGATTTCGCGGATCTCGTCGATGAGCTGAAACGACCGGTCCGGTTCCGGCTCATGCTCGGTCGGAAGGACGTTGTTCTCCGAAACGTCCGGAAGGGCGCGGCGCTGCTTCCCTGCCATGATGCGTCACTCGTTGGAAGATAAGGGGTCCGACACGAGCGGCGGGGTTGCACCCCCGCCGTTCGTCGGAGCACCGATTCCGTTCTTACGGCAGCAGATCCTTTACCGTATCCCGTTCGGTGCGGAGTTCGTTGAGCGTGGCGTCGATCTTGCCCTTAGCGAACGCGTCGTGCTCCAGTCCCTGGACGATGCTCCACTTCTGGCCGTCGGTGCGGAGCGGAAAGCCGAAGATCAGGCCTTCGTCGATGCCGTAGCTGCCGTCGCTGCACACCGCCGCACTGAAGCAATTCCCCTGTTCCGTCGGACAGTGGATCGCCTTGACGCTGTCGATGACTGCGTTGGCCGCGGAGGCGGCGCTGGAAGCACCGCGGGCTTCGATCACCTGCGCGCCGCGCTTCTGCACGGTCGAAATGAAGTCGGTCTGCAGCCACTTGTCGTCATTGATGATCTCCGCCGCCGGGCGGCCGTCAATCGTGGCGTGAAAGTAATCGGGGAACTGCGTGGCGGAGTGATTCCCCCAGATCCCCAGGTGCTGCACGCTGGCGACCGGACGCCCGGCTTTCTGAGCGAGTTGGGTGCGGGCGCGGTTCTCATCCAGCATGGTCATGGCGAACCAGCGGTCGCGCGGCACGTCCGGCGCGTGATTCATGGCGATCAGGCAGTTCGTATTGCACGGATTGCCGACCACGAGCGTCCGCACGTCCTTCGCGGCTGCCGCCTGGATCGCCTTCCCGGCGCTGGTGAAGATCGGTCCGTTGATCCGGATCAGGTCGCCGCGCTCCATTCCCTGCTTGCGGGGAATCGAGCCGACGAGCAGCACGTAATTGCAGTCGGCGAAAGCATCCTCGAGGTGATCGCTGTCGGCCTTCTTGACGCCGGCCAGGGTGGAGAACGCGCAATCGTCGAGTTCCATCTCGACGCCGTCGAGCGACTTGAGGACCGGCGGAATCTCGACGAGGTGCAGGATGACAGGCTGGTCGGCGCCGAAGACTTCGCCGCTGGCGAGACGGAAGGCGAGGGCGTAGCCAATGTTGCCGGCGGCGCCGGTGATCGCGATGCGGATCGGAGATTTCATGGTCTGATTGATTCGACGTGAAGCCGCGGAGGCGGAACGACGCGCGACGGGTCCGTCGCGCCTGATAACGAACGTCATCGCGTGGCGACCGTCACCCGAAACCGGCTGCGGCGAACGCGAGGAAACTCGCGTCGTTGTACCGGTTGGACCTCTGCCGAACAACCGGAGCAGGCGCGGCCGTACGTCGATCTGGACGCGTCGAGGAGCCGTCGCGTCGAGTGCAACAGGAACCACCCGGAACGGAAGTTCTCCCTCGCGGGAAGCTTGTTGGCCAGTCCTGAGAATTGTGTCCGAGCCGCGCGCCGCTGCTTTGACACCCCCCTCAGGCACGGCTAGACTTCCGGGCCAAACCTGACGTTTTCGACAGTTTTCGGCTTGCGGTTTCGTCAGTTTCGGGGTGCGTGCCGGCAGTTGGCGCGGGCCTCGCGGGAGATGGTTCGTGCCACGTCCGCAGCGTCGCCAGCCTTCGGGTCTGGCAGCCGGCATGTACTGGGCGACGCGCATCTCCACCATTGGTTTTGAGATGGCGGTCCCTCCCGCCATCGGTTTCTGGCTGGATGAGCGATACGGCACCGCGCCGTGGCTCGTTCTGCTGGGAGCGTGCCTCGGCTTCGCAGTGGCCATGCTCGACATTGTCAAGCTGGCGCGGCAACCGTCCCACCTGGGGGAGCTTCCACCCGGACCTCCCTCGCGACGCAACCCTCCATGACCTCCGGTCTCCGTTCCAACCTGATCACCCTGCTGCTGGCGACTGCCGGCCTGTGGCTGATCGCCGCTGTGCCAGCATGGCTGGTTGCAGGCGTTTTGGGATTGGAAGGTCTGACCTACGCGGTGCTGCTGTGTGCACCGCCGGGGATTCTGGCGCTCGTGGTGGCCGAACGCGGTCGCGATGCCAATCGGGCGTTGATGGGACTTTTGGTCGGCGCCGGTGTGCGGATGGCGGCGGTACTGGCGGTGACGCTTCTGCTCAAGGAAATGCGGCCTGATCTGGGCCTGCGGGAATACTTTGTCTGGCTGGTGATTTCGTACCTGACAATGCTCGCCGTGGAAACGCGGCTGCTCCTCGGCAAGGAGCAGCTCGCGCAGCCCCGGTCGCGAGCGGTGGTGTCAGGCTGAAATCCGGGCAAGGCGGCGGGGAACGTCGCCGGCAGGGCCCGGTTGTTATGTAGCGGCGAAACGGACAGCGACGATGCTGTTGGCAGAGCACGGCACCTTCCATCACGTTTACGACTTCGCCGAGTTCGAACTCCCGTTCGGGCTCCCGGCGATTCATTTGCCCAAAATCGGCGACTTCCAGATCACCAAGTTCATGGTGCTGCAGGTCGCTGCGGTGCTCATCACGCTGTTCATCTTCCGGGGACTCGTGAAGCGCGTGCAGGGCGGGAAAGTTGCGGGGGGCTGGTTCTGGAATTTCTGGGAGATGCTCGCGGTCTATATCCGCGATGAAGTCGTGCGGCCGATTATCGGCGATCCACACGCCCACCACGGGCACGATCACGATCATCCCGAACACAATGAGCCGCTGAGCGGGCATCAGCATCCGATCGAAGAGGCGGCCCGCATCGACGGGCATGCCGTGACTTCAACGATCCCGACGGGCGGCCACCCGGCAGACAAGTACCTGCCGTTCGTGTGGAGTTGCTTCTTCTTCATCCTGATCTGCAACCTGCTGGGAGCGATTCCCCTGCTGGGTTCGGCGACCGGTTCCATCGCGGTGACCGGCGCTCTGGCACTGGTGGCGTTCGCGGCGACGTACATTTACGGCGCGCAGGTGCATGGTGCCGGCGGCTTCTGGCTGGCGCTGGTACCTTCCATGGACGCTCCCGGCCCGCTCAAGCTCGTGCTGATTCCGATGATGTTCGTCATTGAAGTCATCGGCCTGTTCATCAAGCACGGCGTGCTGGCTGTTCGACTTTTCGCCAACATCATGGGTGGCCACACCGTGCTGGGGGTGATCCTGGCGTTTATTGCTGCGGCGTCGCACAGCGCGGCGTGGTACGCAGTGATGCCGGGGAGCGTCCTCGGGCAGATCGGCGTGGGCCTGCTGGAACTGCTGGTGGCCTTCATTCAGGCGTATGTGTTCGCGTTCCTGGCGACAATCTTCATCGGGATGTCGCTGCACGAGCACTGATCCATTCGGGAATACAGTCTGCGGCCTCCCGATGGTGGCCGCGGCTTTGCGGAAACTGCACTCAACCAGTTCGATTCGAGGAGAACGAAACGTGAATCGCTTTGTGCAAATGTGTCTGTTGGTCGCGGGCGCGGTGCTCGTGCTGGCTGTCCCCGCCATGGCCCAGGACGGCGGATCGACGATCAGCTTCTCTCCCTCCTTCGGCGCCGGCATCATCATCCTGGGAGCCGGGTTCGGCATCGCCAAGATCGGCGCTGCGGCCGTTGAGAGCATGGCTCGTCAGCCTGAGGCGGCCGGCGACATCCGCGGCGGTATGATCCTCGCCGCGGCCCTCATCGAAGGTGCGACGTTCTTCGCCCTGATCGTCTGCATCCTCAACAACAACTAGTCGGATTCCCCGCGTGCGGCGGCTCGAAGCAGCCTGTTGCGCGGGAGTCGGGCTCTGCGTTCGCGTTGTCAAATCGCGAGTCAGCGTCATGCGCATGCGAATGTTTCGTTCAATCGGCGTGTTGCTGTTCGCCGGCCTTGTGATGGCCGGCGGGCAGGGGCGGCTCTGTGCGCAGGACGATCATGCGCATGGGCCGGATACCCATACGCATGTCGACGGGACGACGCACACTCACGGCGACCACGACGACGAGCACCACGATGCGGGGGGCGCCGATGCGGCAGCCGCAGTGCACGATGAGCACGGCGACATCGACTACAACAAGCCGCCGATTGATCCCAATCCGGCGATGCTGCAGTTGTTCATCTTCTCGCTGCTGCTGTTCGTCGGATTCGTGTTCCTGGCCCGGCAGTTTGTCTGGAAACCGCTGATCGCGGCGCTCGACCAGCGGGAAGCCCGCGTCAACCACGCGTATCACGAGGCGGAGACTGCAAAGGCGGAGGCGGCCAGACTGCTGTCCGCTCACGACGCCCGGATGAGCGAGGTGCAGGAAGAGGTGAAGGGGATCGTCGCGCGGGCCCGCCAGCAGGCAGAGCAGGAGAAGACGCAGATCATCGCGGCTGCCGAAGCCGAAGCCCAGGCGCTCAGGGACAGCGCATTGGCGGACATCCGGCGGGCGCGGGACGAGGCGTTGCAGCAACTCCTGGCGTCCGCCGACCAGCAGGCCAACGTCGCGGCCGAGCACGTGATCGGGCGGCGGTTCAGCAACAATTGAGTCAGTTTCCTGGGCTTCACATCACAGACACCATGCACGCGACGATGCACCACTTCGGCTTGCTTGCGGCAGAGGCGCACGACTATTCGCTGTCGAGCGATCTGCCCTTCTGGGCGATTGTGGCGTTCATCGGCTTCGTGGTCGCCATCAAGTTTTTGGGCTGGGACTCGCTGACGTCCGGCATGCGTGCCCGGGAAGAGAATGAGAACCGGCTGATCGCCGAGGCCGAGGGACTGCGCCGCCAGGCCGCGGAGCAGTTGACGACGCAGAGAGGCGTCATGGAGGCACTCGACGAGGAGATTCGTGAGGTCCACGCCGAGGCCGAACGGGACGCCCAGCATACTCGCAGCGACATCCGGTCCGTCGCCGAACGCGAGGCCGAAACGGCACGCGAGCGGGCCCGGGTCGAAATCCGTCGCGTGAAAGACCAGTCGCTCAATGACGTCTTCGAGCAGGTCGCCAACCGCGTCGTTCAGCTCACCGAAGAGCGGCTGCGCGGACGGTTGACGCCGACGGACCAGGATCAGTTGATTGATGCGGCGCTCAATGAATTCAGCAATCGTGGAGCATCGCGATCCGTTTAACGGACCGGGATCGCCGTTGGCTCCCCGCTAAACAACCATGCCCGAAGCGCAAATCGCAACCCGCCCTGCTCACGTGCTGGAAGATCCCAGCGCCAAGGCCGTCGCGCGCGTCTATTCGCAGGCGTTCCTCAACGCCGCGGGCGGCGCGGGAGTCGCTGCTGCACTCGAAGAATTCACGTCGTTCGTGGACGACGTCCTCCAGCCGAACCCCGAGTTCGAACGGCTGCTCACCAGCGAAGTCACCGGGCGCGAAGACAAACTGGCCCTGATCGAGCGCATCGTCGCGCCGCGGGCATCGCAGTTGTTTACGAACTTCCTGCGTGTCGTCGCGCGGAAGGAACGGCTGGATCTGCTGCCGCTCATCCTGGCCGACGCCTGGGAGGAGCACGAGCGACGGTCCGGGCAGCGGAGAGTCACCGTCCGCTCGGCCGCGCCGCTCAGTGACGAGCAGTTGAATCGCATTAAAAACCGGCTGGCGGCGACGTTGTCGTCCGAGCCGATCGTTATTCCCGAGGTGGACGAGTCGCTCATCGGCGGCCTCGTCATCCAGGTGGGAGACACCGTCCACGACGGGTCGCTCCGCACGCGGATCAAGAACCTCAGCCACCGCTTGAAAGAGAAGTACGTCCATGAAATTCAAAGCGGACGAGATCGCTTCAGTCATTCAGAAGGAAATTGAAGACTTCCAGGGTCAGATGCAGACCTCGGAAGTCGGGCGCGTCGTCGAAGTCGGCGACGGGATCGCGCGCGTCGTCGGCCTCTCCTCCGCCATGGCGGGCGAGATGGTGCAGTTCTCGCGCGGCGCCATAGGCATGTGCTTCAACCTCGAAGAGAATTCCGTCGGTATCATCATTCTCGGTGACTACCTGCAGATTCAGGAAGGGGATGAGGTCAAGACGCTCGGCAACCTGCTGTCGGTGCCGGTCGGCGACGCCCTGATCGGCCGCGTCGTCGATCCGCTCGGCAACCCCCTGGACGGTAAAGGTCCGATCGTCACCGCCGACCGCCGCCCGCTCGAAGCCGTCGCCCCGGGCATCGCCGGCCGGCAGCCTGTGAAGGAGCCGCTGCAGACGGGCATCAAGGCGGTCGACGCCATGACCCCCATCGGCCGCGGCCAGCGCGAGCTGATCATCGGCGACCGCAAGACCGGCAAGACCGCCATCGCCCTCGACACGATCATCAACCAGAAGGGTGGCGACGTCATCTGCATCTACGTCGGCTGCGGCCAGCGCGCGTCGAACAGCGCCGCCGTCACCGAAGCCCTGCGGACCCATGGCGCGATGGACTACACCATCGTCGTCAGCGCGACCGCGTCCGATCCGGCTCCGCTGCAGTACATCGCCCCGTACGCGGGCGCCGCGATGGCCGAATTCTTCATGTATCAGGGCAA
>JBGTSJ010000035.1:0-41394 GCA_041940305.1 Planctomycetaceae bacterium | reverse complement strand
CATCCCTTGCGACTGTTCACCAAACTCGGCTATCGGAACTAAGCGAAAGCCCTGGACAGCACAGCCGCTGTCACTTCTCCATTTGCAGCGCCCCCTCGGCTCGAACGGGACGAGGCGCCCTCCATCTGAAATCAATGGCTGTGCAGTCCGCTATCGCGGCGTATACTCTCTTGTCGCACTGACAACCTTCGGACTTGCTGCATTGTTCTTCGCGTCCCGCCTGTGCGCAGCACAATTCCGCGCCTCCTCGCAGCACGTCCACCGAACCAGCACGCGATCCCGATGCCAAACTCCTGCTTCGTATCGGACCTTCACCTGTTTGCCAATCGTTCCCGCGGCGAACGCCATCTGGAGGCCATCCGTGAGGCGGCGGCCCGATCCCGGCACTGCATCCTCGGAGGGGACATCTTTGACTTCAAGTGGTCAAGGTTGCCCTCGTGCGGCCATACGGTCGAGGCCGCCCTGCATTGGCTCCATGACCTTTCCGTCCGGGTGCCGGATTGCCAGGTCCATTTCCTGCTTGGAAACCACGACTACCATCCCGAGTTGATTGAACGGCTGCCGGCACTGGCCCACGAAGTGCGCAATTTTGAATGGGAGCGGTTCTTCCTGCGACAGGGAGACACTCTGTTCCTGCACGGAGACGTCGCCGATCGCAAGATGACAGCGGCTCGCCTGGAGCAGCGGAGGATGAGGTTTCGCCATGACCCGCGGAGTCTATTTCACCACCGGGCGTACGACCTGCTCGTACACGCGCGCGTGCACGATGCATTGCCACGGGCCGTCTATCCCAAACGCATCGTCGCCCGCAGGATCCTGAACTACATGGACGACATCGGCCACGGGCCCGAAAACGGAATCAGGCACGTTTACTTCGGCCACACGCACCGTGCCGTTAACGGATACGAACACGGCGGAGTCCGATTTCACAATGGCGGCGCCCCCATCGGAAAGTCGCGGTTTCGCATTCTGGAACTCGAGATCCGCGAATAGCGCATTCCGCCGGACTGGCTCACGACGAAATGCCTTTGGAACCCTCGTCGCCAGCTCGCCGCCGACGGCTTGTTCAGAGTTCACGGGTGAATTATTCTATTCCGACGCAAAATGGTGGGCATAGCTCAGCTGGTTAGAGCGCCAGATTGTGGATCTGGAGGTCGCGGGTTCAAGTCCCGTTGCTCACCCTCAACACAAATCGTTGCCGAATCGCAAGATGCGGTTACCTGCCTGGCCGGCAGCGCGGCGTGAGAACGCGGTTACTACCACTTTTTTTGGTGGTAGTAACCCGGAACCACGAACCCTATGGGGGGACCGCGATGGCACGGAAATTGAAAAGACCCGCACTGACGCTCCACAAGCCCACCGGGCAGGCCCGGGTGCGGATCGACGGGAGAGACCACTACCTGGGGCAATACGGAAGCCCCGAAGCCCATCAGCAGTACGACGACCTGATCGCCGACTGGCTGCTGCGGCAGGATGCGTCCCGGCTCACGCTCACGGTCGATGACCTGGCGATTCTGTACGATGACCACGCCGACGCCTATTACCGCCGGCCGGACGGCGAACCCTCGGGGGAGCACGTCAACGTCCGGATTGCACTCCGGTATCTGGTCGAGGAGTTCGGCCGGACGAGCGTGCGCGAGTTCGGCCCGCAGGCGCTGGTCAAGACCCGCGAAGCCATGATCCGGTCGGGCATGCACCGCCGCTCAATCAACTTGCACGTCGGCCGCATCCGCCGCATGTTCAAGTGGGCGGTCGAGCGGGAGATGGTCCCGGAGACGGTCTGGCGTGCGCTGACGGCCGTCTCGGGCCTCAAGGCGGGTAGGAGCAAGGCCCGCGAGTCCGAAGACGTCAAGCCTGTCTCGGACGCCACACTGCAGGCCACGCTGCCCCACCTGTCGCCCGTCGTCGCCGACATGGTTCGGCTGCAGTTGCTGACCGGCATGCGACCTGGCGAACTGTGTGCGATGCGCCCCGGCGACGTGACGCGCGCGGATGGGGTATGGGAGTACAGACCGGGCACGCATAAGAATTCGTATCGGGGCAAGGAACGGCGGATCTTCATCGGGCCGCAAGCGCAGACGATCCTCGCGCCGTACCTGCTGCGATTCCCCGAAACGTTCTGCTTCACGCCGGCGGAGTCCGAGGCCCGGCGGGCTGAAAAGCGGCGGGCGGCGCGGAAGACGCCGCTGCGGCGATCGCAACCGCGACGGGCCCGATCGTTGCGAGAGCGATTCGTGAAGGACTCTTACAATCGCAGCATTGCGCGAGCCAGTGAAGCGGCGTTTGGGATGCCGGCTGAGCTGCGGAATATCGGGCGGACCGTCCAGGCGATGAGGGACGTGACGAATCAAGAGCGGGCGGCCGCGCGGCAGCGGCTGTCACGGGAAGCGGCCGAATGGCGCCGGCAGCACTGCTGGAGCCCAAACCAACTGAGGCATAGCCGGGCGACGTTGCTGCGGGCACAGTTCGGGATCGAGGCCGCAGCCGTTGTGCTGGGGCACAGCGACGTCCAGACGACGACGATCTATGCCGAACGGGACTTCGCGAAGGCGGCTGAGATCGCCCTGCAGATAGGATAAGACGCAAGAGGTCCCGCACTGTTGGAACACCCGGAGCCGGGGAAGATTCCTAGAATGGAGGAACCCAAGTTGGAAGGTTATCCGAACGGGCAGCAACCGGCGACTCAGAAGCAGCGCGCAGAGGCATTCCTGAATTCGTCGCACAGGTGCACAATCTGGATAGGATTCCGCTCGCCAGGTATGTGCAATGCTTTCGCCAAGCAGGAATTCGTGGATCAATCCCTCTCAGAGTTCGAGCGGCTGTCCGAGACTCTGGATGGTGCCGACTACCTGATCATTCCGGCAGATCGATGCTTTCATGGACTGGTAGAGTTTCGGATCGAAAAAGGCTGCGCGCCCATGCGCGGACTCACCGCCCACAGCGTTGCCAGGTCACTGCTCTATGATATCCACGGTGAGATCAAACAGCCCTCGTCTGACGAGAGCCTGCCGAAAAGGATTTCGTTCGGCGATAAGCTCGACTGGACTGAGTTCGAGAAACTGCGAGCGTACATGAAGCGGGAACGCATCTTGTTGGCGGCCGACTGCGCGATTGACTTGATGGCCTCCTCATTTGATGACACCGATGATGGGACGGTTGCAGGAATCGATCAGGACCAACTGGCGAGAGTCCGGGATGCCGTTTGCAAACTGGGAACTACGAAGAGAGATACCGTTGCGAAGCACCTAACGTGCTGTGTCTCGAATGCGTTCCGGTCTCGATTGAATCTGATGCACGCCTTGGCCGTGCGAAACCTAACTCTCCATTTGCGCGACAATGGCCGGCTGGCCAGACATGACGAAATGCTGCCGCTCATCCGCTACACCTGTTTAGTGGCGAGAGTTTGCTGGTAAGCGAAGTGAATTCAGTTGGTAAGGCGGAATTGATGTTCATTACGCTTGAAGATCCGCGAGCGAGGGTCCAGGGGTCCCGTGACCCACTGGGAGCTCAGCCAATCTGGTCACGATTCGGCCGGGACGTTGTGACAAATCTGACGACGGTCAGTCGGGCTGTTCGCGGCTTCGCCGTCGTGTTGCTGGGACGGTATTTCGGAGAGCGATTCGTCAACGAGGGAAGGGCAGTCGAGGAAGACGCCGTCCCGATATTTCTGCGGTTCGAGCAAATCGCGGCCTATGCCCGGCACCTCGGTACCGACGTTCGGGACGAGGACATTCTCCTTGGCGTTACGCGCGTCATCCGGTTCCTCGACGAATACGACCCCATTCCGCCCCGGCTCAGCTCGGAAAGGATTTCATAATCTCCGAGCCGGCTGCCCGCCGGAAGAACGTTGTCCTCGCCAGCCTGAAGCGGCGCAGCGGCAGTCCGAGATGTTCGTGCAGCACGTGAAGACCGAGCAGATCCCGACGGCGATCGTGATGCGGGATCGGGATCGGAACTACCGGAAGCAGTCGTTCGACGACGTGCTGAAGGGGCATGGGATTTGGGTGCGGAAGACGCAGTTCCGCTCACCCAACCTGCAGGCGTACGTGGAGCGGTTCATTCAGTCGCTCGGGCAGGAGTGCCTGGACCACTTCATCCTGTGCGGTGAGAAGCACGTCGATTACCTGGTCCGGAAGTACGTCGATCATTATCACACCGAGAGACCTCATCAGGCGAAGGGAAATCTGCCGATCTTGGGAGCCGTGCCCGAACTGGGAGAGGTGCCGGGTCCCGAGAGGATTGTGTGTTGGAAGCGGCTGGGCGGTTTGTTGAAGACCTATGTTCGACGCGCCGCCTGAGCCGCGAGCTGGCCAGTATCGTTCGGGGGCCAAAGCTGCGAATGTGCCGTCGTGCCGTATCCGGATGACGCACTGATAGGAGGCCGGCGGCCCAAGCCAAGCGGGCCGTCAGCTGCTGATGTTCGTCGTCTCAGCGTTCCCTGGCCGCGCGGCGTGAGCGCCACGTGCCAAAGTGCGGATTGCCCCGCTCGTGACCGCGCGGCGGATCGGTTTCGACCTCGTGCAACCGATGGAGTGCCGTCCCGACCTGCACGCAGAGCAACTCCAGCTTTTCGGGCGGAGTCAGGTCGGACTCGGCCGTGCGGGCCAGGTCGTGAATCGCTTGTGCCAACCGATGGATCGGACTGTCGAGAGCAGATTCTCGCATCGTGGGGTCGAACCTACCCTTGCGGTGCGTCGGGCTTTACCGGGATGACGCTGTGTACCGGAGTCTCGCAGTACGGGCCCAGCCGCTATCACGGCACGGCATCGCAAGCGAAGCGGTAGGGCCGATCCACAACACGAACATCGGCCCACTCATCCGGTTTGGAGATCGGGATCCGACAAGCCACGTAGTCAAGGTCGTTACTCGCTGCTTAGTCTTCGCTGAACGTCGCTTCGGCTTCGCGCTGCAACGCATCGAGAGCGACTAAAGAGGTCCACGACTGGCTGACCTGTCGAAAGGCCTCCGCATGGCCATTCGCCTCGTTCAATTGTCGACGAGCTTGAAAAGTGTGCCCTTGCTGGTGGCGGGCCAGTGTCAGGAAGTATTCGGCACACGCCAGATAAAAGAGGTCTGTCGTGCCATCTCCGGCTTGAAGCTGGTCGGCCAGCGTGGTCAAGGTCGCGACAGATTCGTCATTCTGACCGTCGCGAAAGAGACTGGCTCCAAGTGTCATCGATTCGAAGTTGCGTCGGCTCCCGTTCACGGCTACTTGAGCCATTTGAAGGACCGTTGTCGAGTCAACAGCGGGATTCGGCGCCAGGACACACAACCACGCGACGTTCGTCTGATTGGACACGATATCACTGTTGTGGAACTCCTCGATCAGTATCGCGCAGGCAGTCCGGTAGGCGTACAAGTTGACCGCGCCCAGCAGGGCCAGGGCGCGCGAGTGGGCGGGATCAAAGGATCGCTGCATCTCGGGGCCGACGGCCTTCGCAAACTCTTCCGCCGCAGATTCCAATTCGCCCAGTGTTGCTCGCGCGTGGCCGCGAGACTCCCAGAATCCCAGCCTGTCGGGCGCGAGTCGCAGAAACTCGCACAACGCAGGTTCATCGACGAGCCCCGATCGCGACCTCGCGCGACCATAATAGAGCCAGGCCAGTTCGTGGCCTTTTGAGCCACGTTTGTGAAACTCGTACGCGCGGCTGGCGTCCCATAATTGAATGTTCCCGTTGGCAGTGCCTGCAGCCAACTTCCGACCATCAGCACTCCAGGCGAGGTGGGTCGGTCTGTCCCCCTCAATCGTAAACGTCAGTAGTTCGGCGCCGTCCTGGGCGGCGAGGACTTTCACAGAACCGTCCCGCGACCCAGAGGCGAGACGCCGTCCGTCTGGGCTCCAGGCCAGCGCGTTGACATTGGAGTTGTGCGGCTTGCAGCTGGTGACAAGCTGACCCGATTCGGCGTCCACCACGTCAATTCGCCCTTCGGAACATCCGCAGGCCAGCATCCGCCGATCCAAGGACCACGCAACGGCATCCACATGGATTCCATGAAGGTTGTCGCGAAGCGTGTGCTTGATGATACGAGTTCCCGTATTGGCATTGATGATATGAGCCTGAATGGTCCGCTTTTCATTGCCGTCGACGTCGCCGAAATCGGTAACGGCCACGCGCGCGGAATCCTCCGACCATCGCAGCTCCCAAAACACCTTCGGGAAATCGACACGTTCCTTCTCCCAGCGCGATATCAGCTGCTCGCGATCAACATCCCACACCTCGACACAGAGAGATGCCGGTCGAATGTTGTACCGATTGCAAGCCTGGCAGCATTGGGTGACCATACGACCTTTCTGAGTCGATGCCCGGCGCGACCATGCCAGATGGAACGCACGGCGTGTGTGCTCGCGTCGAGAACCCGGATCTCTGGTTCCTCTCCGGAACCGCCCCTGACGGCGATCAACTGCAACCCGGGACTCCAGTGAACGGTACCCTCCAGTTCAGGCAGCTTCTTTTTGACGAGTGCTCCTGACTGGTGATCCCACAATGACACCGCATGGTCGTTCTGACTGATGGACACAAGCGACGATCCATCATCCGTCCAGGCCAACTCTTCAATCGGAGTGCCTGTGGAGATCGGCGGCGGTTGAAGAGAGGCTCTCCAGTCCCAGATCTTGGTTTCTTCAAGCGCGTCGGAGGTGACCAGCTTCGCACCATCGGGGCTCCAGTCCACCGATCGGAGGGGACGGAGGTGTCCCCGCAGCGTCACCGGCGGTTCCTCACCGATTGAATCCCAGATCGTGACGACCTCTGCATAGGCCACCGCCAGTCGAGTACCGTCCGGGCTCCAGGCGATGTCGCCGGCGTCCGCAGCGAAGTGGTCCTGCACACGGGTGACGGTCCAGTCAGACCGCCGCAAAAGCGACCAGTTCTCTATTGAGAAGAATGCGAGTTGACTGCCGTCGGGGTGCCAAGCGAGAGCAAGACAGAGATGTTCGGACTCCAGTACAAGGTCGCCGGTGGAAAGGTCCCAGATCTTCAACTTCTCATCGGTGCCAGCAAGCAGGTCTCCATCGGGGCTCCAGGCCAGGTCTCGAACTGGCTGATCTGCGAGAAGCTCGCGGACAGTGTTTTCCTGCTCGAAGTTCCAGATTCTCACGATGCGATCGTTTGAACCAATCGCCAAATGGATTCCATCAGCCGCAGGTAAGCTCCATGAACGAGGGCCGTCGGCTGCAGCGTGTGATCGGGGCGCTCATTCGCCATACGCGCCGCCGCGAGCTTGCGCAGCTCGTCATAAACGAGCGGAAGCAGTTCGGAGGCCGCACGACCATCACCCTGTTCGATCGCGTGCAGAATCAGCGTGACGTCACTCATAGCGACGCCCAGCATACGGTGGATTTGGGCTCATCGCTATTCAATCGGACGATGGGGCGGTCGAGTGCTGAAGAGAGGGGCAGCGGGACAAACTTACTTGTCGAAGGCCTGCCCCCGGCCGATTGCTGCTGCCGGCTACCGCAGTCACTCCTCGCGCGTGAACCGGTACCCGCCGAGTTCGGGATCGGCCTGGTAGAGCTTGTAATCCGACTTGATCCGCTTCGCGGTGGCGCGCGCGAAACGCACCATACCGTCGACGAAGACATCCGGATCGATTGACTCCAGGATCATGGTTTCGGCGTTGCCTTCCAGGACGCCCGTATCATCGTCGGAGCAGGCATGGGCCTGAGCGACCGCCATCCCGCAGATGCGGGCGTAATCGCACCATACGGCCTCGTCCAAATCGTCGATGTCGATGTAGTCTTTGAACGGACTCCGCTCTCGGACCAGGAAGCTGCGGCCGTCAAACTCCGTCTCGCCGTAGAACGGATCGCCGACGACGACGTGGACCTTCTGTGACTGGAAGATCTGCCCGGCCTCCCCTTTGACGACCTGCCCTGCGTCTCCCGGCGTCAGGCCCCGCAGAGCGCCGTACCGCGGAAGAAATCAAACGGCGATTTCGCCAGCTTGTCGAATTCCGACTGCGCGCCTTCGGGGCGATCATGGATGCGGAATGAGTGGTCTTCCCTTTCCTCGGCCTCCGTAGCTCGCAGCCAGACCGCCGAGAGGAGTTGCGTCCCCCCTCAAAGTGAAACGCAACCTTCGCTTCCCAGTCCGGGCTTACCAGCGTGTAATGACTTCGGACGCCGGACAACGATTTGCCGGCAAGGCCATCCAATAGGGAATAACAGTCCGCCATTCTGAGGAGGTGCACGATGTTCACGTGCCGTGCTCGACTGCTGTTCGCGACCTATGTGCTTGCTATCGATGTGGCTCTGTGCTGCAGGGTGCCGGCTGACGATTCGGCCTCGCCGGCAGACCAGCCGGTCAACTCGTGGGTGAAGCTGAGTCCGCTCGCCGCTAGGCCGGTGTCGCCGCGGATGGGGTATGAGGGGGCTTGCGTGTGGGACAGTCGGCATCGGGTGCTGGTGCGGTATGGGGGGCATAACCAGGGGGGAGGAGGGGAACAGGGGGCTGAGGTCTGGACGTTCGATCTGCGGTCGGGGGAGTGGACGCTGAAGGAGCCGAACACTTCGCCGCCGGGGGTGTGCTGTAATGCGCAAAACGTCTACGACCCGGCGACGGGCCGATACATCCGGTTTCCGAAATTCAGCGGGAGCCACGGCTGGCAGTGGGCGCGCGAGCTGTATCTGAACGACTCATCCGTGTGGACGTACGACCTGGGTGAGAACCGGTGGCGGAACCGTCGGCCCGTGCCGGAGCCGGCGCTGGCGCCGTACCGGTGCGCGGCTTGGGACAGCGATCAGCAGGTGGTGGTCGTGTTCGGGGGGGAGGGAAGCCACGAGGGGACGCTGATTTATGACCCGTGGCGCAACGAGTGGCGGTGGCCGGAGCCGGCCGTCGAGCCGGAGCCGCGGAGCGGCGGGAACATGGCGTACGACGGGGCCCGCAAGCTGCACGTGCTGTTCGGCACGCAGTTCTCCGATGACCCGCATACGTGGACGTACGACGTCGCCGCCAATGAGTGGCGCGACATGCAGCCGGAGACGATGCCCCCGACGAACGAGAACGACGCGGTGCTGACGTACGATCCGGTGCATGAGGTCGTGCTGGCGATGGTGAAGATCACCACCGGCGACGACGACAATGCGCGGCATGAAGTGCAGACGTGGGCCTACGACACGGGGGCCAATGAATGGACACGGCTGCGGCCGACGAGCGAACCGGACGCCGGCGGCAACCGGACGCGGAACCTGGTGTTCGCGCCGGAGCTGAACCTGGCGATCCTGGAGAACTGCATTAGCGCGCCGCGCGAGCAACAAGTGTGGACGTACCGGTACGGCAATGCGACCGGCGCATACGAGCCGCCGGCGGTTCCGGAGCGCCGGAGTCCGCCGATGGTCGAAGACGTCGTCGTTTCGGTGCAGGGGGCCAACCGGGTGGAAGTCGCGTGGACGCCGCCGACGGGGACGCCGGCCGGTTACCACATTGAACGGGCGGTGGTCGAAGTCTGGAGCGAGGATCAACTCGTGCGGCTGAAGAGCAACACGCCGCCGCTGGCGAGACCGTCGGTGGGTGCCATTCGACGGATCGGAGCGTTTCAGCAATTGACCCGTGAGCCGGTGGCGGAGAAGTCGTTCGTTGATGATGACGTTGACCTGACAGTGCCGCAGGCCGTCGAGGGGGAGCCGCTGGACGATCGGGAACTGCACGAGGAGCACGTGGACCGTGGGGGACGGCCGTACGCGCTGGCGGTGTTCGCGTACCGCGTCCGGGCGGTTGACGGGGGCGGGGAGGTCAGCGGTCCATCGCCGGCCGTGTTCACGATTCCCTCGTCGCCACAGCAGGTCTACAGCCGCGAGGAGGGGGGCGCGTGCCAACTGAAGTGGGGGGCCAACCCGGAAGCGGGGATCGCCGGCTATCGCGTGTACCGGCTGGACGGTCGCTGGGACGGCGACCCTGTGTCGCGACTGACGGCCGATCCGATTCGGGAGACGAGCTACACCGACGAGGGGGCGGGCGAGAACTCGCGACGGTATTACGTGGTGGCCATCGACGCGCTGGGGCAGGAGGGGTTCCCGTCGTCACCGGTGTGGCACCGGCGGGAGTGGGGGGCGTTCTATGAGCCGTTCGTGGGGGAATGGCATCAGTGACGCTGGTCCGGCTGCACGCGCGATGAGAGCGCGAGTACCGCTCGGGTAGCGCTGCGCCTCGCTACGACCGCAGCCACTGTCCGGCTCTCGCTCCTGAGGTCGCTGCTCAGACGCCCCTGAGCAGCAGCACAGCGATCACGATGACGATGATGACTCCATGTCGGATCGCACCCCTGGGCCTCCCTGCGCAGTCGGGTCTGATCGAGGCTGGCGCCCGATCATCCCGCTTCGCAGAGCGGCACGCATGTCCGCCGCCAGATTCAACCGCCGCGACACTGCCCCCCCGCCGCCATTTTGAACCGCCGTCAACGGGCTTCATCATCCCTGCGCTCCCGGCCACGTCTGCCACCACGTCTTGAACAGCGTCCACTGTGCCCGGATGTATTCGCGCTGACTGGGACTGAGCGTGTCCTGTGGATCAATCGCGTACTCGTATTCAGGGCGTCCTTCGAGCACCATCAGGTACTTGTAGCACAACACGAGGTCTGGTCCTTCGTCAAATCTCGAGAGCACCCGGAGCGCCGCGTCCAGTTCGGCGGCGAGACGTCGTGCGGTGCCGCATCCCTGGGCTGCCTGTTCACACAGCGCGATGAGCCGCAGCACGGGTCCAGGGAGAGCGTTGCCGACTCCCGTAATCGCGCCGACCGCACCGCAGTTCACAAAGCCGTGGAATACCTGCGTGTCGACCCCCACCATCAATGACAATCGGGGATTGCCGCTGGTGATATGCTCGGCCGCATAACTGAGTGACACGGCGCCGCCAAACTCCTTGAATCCGGCCAGATTCGGGAACTCACGGCACAGGTCGAAGAACAGGTCCGCCTTCGTTTCGAAGCCGTAATATGGGCTGTTGTAGATCACGGCCGGCAGATCGCCCGCCGCCTGCAGGACTCCCGCGAAGTGCGCCCGCTGGGCGGCAGGCGACGATCCGCGGGAGAGGACGCGCGGGATCACCATCAGACCGGCCGCACCGACCGACCTGGCGTGCGCCGCATGTTCCGCCGCCAGCCGCGGGTTCTGCGCTCCGGTGCCGACGACCACCGGCACTCCGGCATTAATGAGGCGCCGTACACCTTCCTGCCGCTGCTGATCGGTCAGCAGCGGCCACTCACCCATCGAGCCGCAATACACGACGGCCCGCATCCCGTCGGCGATCAGCGACTCGGCCGTCGCGACGAGTGCCTCAAAGTCGGGCCGGCCGTCGCGCGCACAGGGGGTCATCAAGGCGGGAATGCAGCCGCGGAAAACCTGAGCGCCGGTCGACACTGTCTCACCTTATTCAGCCGGGGAGCAGTTCCACAATTTGCCGAGCAGCTCGCACATCTCAGGATCGTGCTGCTGCAACTCATCTTGGTTAAATGGAAAGAAGTCATTCGTTGCAAAATATGCTTCCGTGCATTCGGCAAAGTACTCCATCGGATTGGTCAGTGCGTACGCCCGCTCGACGGTAGTCGGCCGTCCGTTGCCCAAATGGCGTTCCACCTCCTCGTAATTCCCCGCAGCCTGCGCCCGTTCGAACGCTACCTTCACTTCCGCCTGGTCGAACCCTCCCTCGAGCACGCGAAAGTGGTACGCATGCGCCAGTTCGTGCAGGGCGAAATTCGGCATGCGATTCGTTTCTTCCTGGAAGATTCGAATGTTCGTGAATTCGACCCCTTCCGCCATTCCAGGATCGCGCCCGTTCTCACGGAGCCAGTCGGCGCTCGGATGAAACTCGGCGGATGGCCGCTTCTGCGGGTACTGCGGATTGAAGTAAAGCGGCACCTTTTTGAGTTCCGCCACCGCCTGCTCGGGCACGACGCGCGTGATCTCTTCCAGTTGCCTGTCCAGCAGTTCGACGGCCTGTTCGGTAAGTTCCGGTTCCGTCGCGAGCAGTTCCCGGCTGATGCGCAGCCTCCAGCCCTGCACCTGGCGTTCTTCGGCGGCCCCTCCGGCCGCGGGGACATCGGCGCCGCCGGCATGGCTTGCCAACGAAACGATCGCAATCAGTTTGAGAGCCAGGCGGCGCATCAGCTGATCTCCAGAACTCGTGGTCCCAGCACGTCGCTGCGCGGCACAATTCCCAGTCCCGGCGCCGTCGAGGCCTGCATGCAGCCCTGCTCGCGCCGCGGCGCGCCGGTGGCCGTGCTGACGGTGACGTAGCTGTTGAAATCGGTGCTCGTGAAGCGGAACGCCTCCGGAGTGCTGTGTGCCAGGTGGGCGATCGCGGCCGTGGTGATGTCGCCCCCCCATGAGTCCTCGAGCGTCATCGCAATACCCATGCTCACGCACAGGTCGCGCGCCTGCTTCGTGCGGGTCAGGCCACCCAGCTTGCTAATCTTCAGATTGACGATGTCCATCGCCAGGTCCGCCCTGGCGCGCAGCAGCATCTCGAGGCTGTCCACGTTCTCATCCAGCACAAATGGATGATCGGTATGCCGCCGCACGGCGAGACACTCTTCGTACGAGAGGCACGGCTGCTCGATGTAGACGTCTACGTCGCGCACGGCCCGCACCACCCGCAATGCCTCATGCTGTGTCCAGCCGGTGTTCGCGTCGGCAACCAGGCGGTCCGTCGCCGGCAGGATTGCCCGCGCCGCCCGAATCCGCTCGATGTCCTGATCCGGGTCGCCGCCGACCTTCAGCTGAAACCGCGTGTACCCCTGCCGGCGGTAGTCGTCGACGTTGCGCGCCATGGCGTCGGGCGGCAGCTGAGAAATGGCGCGATACAGCCGCACGCTCGCCCCGAAGCGTCCTCCCATCAGGATGCAGACCGGCAACCCGCTCGCCTGGCCCAGTATGTCCCAGCAGGCGATGTCGATCCCGGATTTGACGTACGGGTGCCCCTTGAGCGCCGCATCCATCCGCCCGTTGAGGACCGCGAGCTCGCGCGGATCGCAGCCGATGACGTGCGGCGCGAGCTCGCGCAATCCGGTCCGTACGCCGTCGGCGTAGGCCGGCAGGTAGAACGGCCCCAGCGGGCAAACCTCTCCGTAGCCGACGATGCCGCACGCCGTTTCCACGCCGACAATCGTGCTGTCGAACACCGATACGGACTTGCCGCCGGACCACTTATATGAGCCTTCGATGAGCGGCAGCTCGACCCGGTGGGCAAAAACACGCGCGATCTTCATGGGCATACCTGACGAGATTCGGCCGTTCCGACAGTCCGTATTCTAATCGAAGGCGTCGTTCAGTGCTCACCGGACCGTTCTCCGGGAGATACGAATTGCGCTGGAGCGGGGGGAATTTGGATGCCGTCTGCAGTAGTCTGTGAATTGCCTGATTGCCGTCCCGCCACTTCATTAAGGAGACCCACCGTGCCGCGAACATGGCCCGTGCTGCTGTGCGCCGGATGCAGCCTGATGCTGAGTCTCCTCACATCCGCCGCGGCAGAGTCCGGTGATGGGACGGTCAAGGTGTTCATCCTGGCGGGCCAGTCGAACATGGAAGGCAAGGCCACCAACGAATTGTTCGATCATCAGGCCGAGTCGCCGGAGACGAAAGAGCTGTTCGCGCATCTGCGGCGCGAGAATCAATGGATTGTGCGGAATGACGTGTTCATCAAGTTTCTCGATCGCCACGGCCCGCTCACGCTGGGCTACGGCTCGCCCGACAGGACCGGGCCCGAACTGGAGTTCGGCTCCGTGATGGGAGACCACTTCACAGGACCGGTGCTGCTCGTCAAGACCGCCTGGGGCGGACACTCCCTGTTCCGGCAGTTCCGTCCTCCCTCATCCGGCCTGCCCGACGAAGCGCAGCTCCAGGAGGAACTGGTGCAACGCCGACGGCAGGTATTGGAGAGCAACGAACAGAATGGTCGCAGCGACCCGCTGCCGACGATGGACGACATCACCGGCCAGTACGGCCTCTCCTATCGCAATCTCCTGGCGGAAGTACAGGACGTTCAGGATCACTACGCCGAGCTCTTCCCGGAGCTGCAGGGCCAGACGCTGGAACTGGCCGGGTTCGTGTGGTTTCAGGGCTGGAACGACCAGTACGGCGGTGAGCACGAATACGCCGCGAACATGCAGCACTTCATTCGCGACGTGCGCAGGGACCTGGACGCGCCGCAGCTCCCGTTTGTAATCGCCGCTATGGGGCAGAACGGGTCCCGGCCGGCACAAGATGCGATGTTGATGATCCAGGAAGCACAGCTGTCAATGAACGACGTCCCGGAGTTCGCTGACAACGTCCGGGCGTTCCGCACCGACGCCCTCGTCGACAGCGCCGCCGAACAACTGTATCCACAGTGGCGCGAGCACTTCGAAGAGTGGAAGCTCGTCGGCAGCGACCACGCATACCACTATTTCGGCAGCGCGATCTGGTTCACCCGGATCGGACACGCAATGGGGGACGCCATGCTGGAACTGCTGGACGGACAAGAGCCTCGGGACTCGCCGAGGTGAGATGCCACACGGGGCACGGCGCGATCTGCTGACACGGTGATCGGACTTCACGCACATTCGCGACCGACGACGACGATGTGCTGGCCGCGCGGGATCGGCGAGACCCAGGCTTGGGCCAGCACGATGCCGTCAACGCCGGCGCGGGCCGGCCAGGGGTCCATGTCGATGTGGTCGAAGTCGTGCAGGTAGCCGACGACATCGCCTTCCTTCACGCGCGTGCCGCAATCGATGACGGCCTCGTAGTGGCCGTCGAACGGCGCAACGGTAAAGCACTCGCGGTCGACCATCTCGACCTTGCGCTGCGTGCCGGCCGCATGATGGGCGATCGGTGCGATCTCGCCGCGGAGTTGGCCGTGATGGATGGCGGCCGCGAGCACGCCCTGGCGGCCGTAGCGCACACCTTCTGGATTGACCGCGCAGCCCCAGCCGAGTTCGGTGCCGATTGTGATCTTACCGAGCCGCTCCGCCTCACTGGGGAGCAGTCCGGGGGTGAGGTTCTGGTAGATCATGAGAGACGGGGTGCCGAACCAGCGGGCCGTCTCTTCGATCTTCGCGGCGAGCACCGGATCGTCGACAGGATGGTAGCTTGCGCACAGTGAGAACCGGGCGACATTGCCGCCGGAATGCAGGTCGATCACCACGTGTACTCGGGGCCAGACGTAGTGCCGGACGAACGCGGCGATGCGATGCGTGATGCCGGCCAGCGCCGGTTGGACGCCGGCGCCATCCACGAAGGCACGGTTCAGATTTACTCGGTCGTCGGGAGTGCTCTCGCGCGTGCCGGCACGGAAGGCCGAAGGATTGAGGACCGGAATGAAGATAATCCGGCCGCGCACGTCCTCGAGGCGGATCTCCTTCAGCAGCTTTTTGAGGATGACCGGGCCTTCGTACTCGTTGCCGTGGTTCGAGCCGAACGAGACGAGCCCTTCGCCGGCACGCGCCTCCGGTCCGATCCAGACGGTGAGCGGAATGAGGTGGTCGCCCCAGATGCTGTCGTGTTCGAGGGCCAGCCAATAGTCGCGGCGGCCAGGGGAATCGAGATCAAGCTGATGCGGTCGGGCGACGGTGCGGCTGGTGGTCATTCGGTAATCCGGGAATCTAAGGAGCGAATCATTTAGCGGCGAGCGATGCCAGGCGGACGCAGATCCAGACGTGGACGGCCAGCATCAGGCTGCCGACGACGAAGGCCAGGGCAAGCAGGATTGGGGCGGCCCCCCGTAGGGCCGACGCTCGGTCCCGTTTCGGTGCAAGCCATCAGCAGACTGTTACCCATGATGACGAAGAATCAACCGAAAACGATGGCGACGGGCCAGGCCTCCCAGTTCCACGTGACGGACAGGAGCGGCGTGACTTGAAGGAACAGCGCTAACTGAGTGAGCAGATAGAGCAGGATGAAGAAGCTCCCGTCATCGAACACGACTCCCTCACAGGACTCAAAGAACGTTGCTGGAGCGAACAGTGCCCCCAGAACGAATTACGCCCTCGACGCAGCATGCCCAGCGCGGCGCCCGCCAGTTTGGGGTAGGCCAGTTCGGGAATCGACCGCGGTAGCGTCATCAGCGTCCGCCCGTTATGGGCCTTCTGTTTGAGGCGGAGGGCACGGGCGGGAATTAGGGCGGCTCAGCGCAAGGCGCTGCGGTGAGCCGTTGCCCGCACCGTAGCTCCGAGTCCGCCGGATCTCCGAGGCCCTGCGCAGAGCCATTTCTCCGGGCGCGATTTCGGCGAATTGTCATAGGCTGCGCCCTGTCGTGCCTCTGCTGGATGCCCCCGTACGACGGGCTCCTACCTAAAGAAGGGCAGCGATACTCCGACCCTCCGCATCGTGCTCTCTGTGGAACGATGCGGTATACACTTCGTGCCGACCCGCAACGGCCTCATTACGACAGTCTTTCCGCAGTGCGATCTGTTGTCGAGCAATACGTCGTGGTCGGTATCGATGGGTGCACTACCACACTTCTACCACCGAACGCCGATACGATGCGAATTCCTGCGAAATCGGCGGGCAGGGTTGAAACCGCCGTTCTGGCGGATATCCTCCAAAAACCGCTGTCTTACGTCGTTTGCTGCCAGTCCAGGTGTTTTGTGGATCTGGAGGTCGCGGGTTCAAGTCCCGTTGCTTACCCTTCTTCAACGCTTTGAGTTGAATTGGCTGCGGCGAAGCCGGCCGCTTTCAGTCGCATCGGACCACCCGGGAGGATGTGGTTGCCTCACAGTGATTCGAGGTACGCGAGCAGATCCTCCAGTTCATCGTCCGTCAGTTCGCCCAGTCCGGTGACGGCGGACGGGTTGTGCGGGCCGGTCAGCACGTCGCGCAGACTCTTCGCGCGGCCGTCGTGAAGAAAGACGACGCGCTGGGAGACGCCGAGCAGCGACGGCGTGTTGTATGTCGGATAGAAATCGTCGGGAGACCCGAGGCCGACGTCGTGGAGTTGACCGTCCGTGAAGCGGGGCGCCGGATGGCAGTTCGCGCAGCCGGCCTTTTCGCTCTCGAACACCGCCCGCCCGCGGAGAGCGGCGCCGCCCAACTCCCTTTCATGCGTGTCGGGCGGCGAGAGCGAGCGGAGATAGGCGACGACGGCGTCCACGTCATCGTCGGTCGGTTTGGCTCCGAGCATCGTGTCGGTCATCGACTGGCGGACCGCGGCATGCAGGTCATTGGACCATCCGTGCCAGAACCAGGGGCCGGTTTCTGACACGCCTCTCAGACTGAGCACCGTTTTCGCGTTCCCGGTCCGCCCGTCATTGCGCGTGTCGATGGTGACGGCCTGGGTCCGGCCTTCGTAGTGGCAGCTGTGGCAGCTGTACCACTGGTCGAGCGATCGGCCTGCATCGTGAAAGATTGCTTCTCCCCGGCGGGCGAGCGATTGCGGCGTCGCCTCCCGCAGCGGGATCGTCCTTGCGACTCGACGTGCCGCCACGTCCACCACCTGAATGGCATTAAGCAGAGAATTGATTACGAACACACGATCGCCGCGAGTCGAGTAACGAACGGCGAGTGGACGGCCCCCCAGTTCAATGCGGTCGAAGCGGTCGCGGTCCTTGAGCAGAGCCGGATCGATGTGGTCTCCCGGCCCGCCGGAATCCTGAAAAGGGAGTTCGGGCAGCCGATAGACCAGCAGTTCGTGAGTGCCGGAGGCCGTGCAGACGAGGGTTTGCTCGTCGGGACTCAGGGCGAGTCCGTGTGGATCGCCGACCGCCTCGCCCTGCGGATCGAGCGAGATGGCCTCGCGGCGAGCCTTGACGTCGAGTCGCAGGCGAGCGATGCGGCTGGCGAGGACCCAGCCGCGCCGAATGTTGGCTTCGGTGATGGCGAACTGACGGTAGACAATCCAGGGAAAGTAAACGTAGTCGCCGTCGGCGGAAACGTGCATCTGGCCGATGTTGAGGGCCGCGAAGGGCTCGAGATACAGCTGCTCGCGCTGCTCGGTATCGACAATGGCGACGCCGCGGTCGCCGCTGCATCCGACAGCGAGGCGGGCGCCGTCGGGAGAGAGCGCCAGGAACCGCGGCCAGCGTCCGACTGAGATCTCGTCGACGGGCCGCCAGTTTTCAAGGTCGATCACCGCCACCGTCGCTGCGGCTGAAAGCGCCACGTAGGCCAGCTTTCCGTCAGGGGAGACGGCCACGCCGCGCGGCTCATGGTCCAGCTGGAGGGATGCAGCCTGCTCCAGGCGATCGTCGGCGAGAGTGAAGCGCAGCAGCTCTCCGGAGCCGGCGGCGGTCGCGAGCAGTGATTGCCCATCGGGCGAGAGGGCGAGATGTCCCGGTCGCTCGCCGCAGGGGACCTCTGTGAGGACATTGCCCGAGGTGAGATCAACAAGTGACAATGAACTGGAACGCTGGTTGACGGTGACCGCGCGCGTCTCATCCGGTGTGAGGATGAGGTCCACAGGGGATGGATCGTCGGGATCGGATTCGGCAGCCACGGCAGTTGGTTCAGCGGCGCGCGTTCCGTGCGGCGACCCGGGCACCCGGAGATGGAAAACGATGACACCCGCTGATGCGGCTAGCACGAATCCGGCGGCCATCGTCAGAAAGCGTGAACGACGCGAACGGATCGCCAGCTCAACCATGACCGTATCCCAGACTTCAGTGTGTACGAGCGGTGGACGAGTGTAGCAGAACCCTCTTCTTCGAACCGCACGTGGGCTCGATCCGACTATCTTAGGATTAAGTCAAAGAGGCGCGAACGGGGATGAGCGAGCGTCAAGGCAACCGACACGGACAAGGACGATGGCGGCCGAAACCGTCGCCTCAATACCGGTCAAGGGGTTCTGGGTCGCAGCGGAACGACGCCGCGAGCACGTGCTCGGCATGCTGGTCCTGACTCGGGGCAGGGCGTCCGATGCGAACCAGGCACGGATGCCGGGTGCATCGTCGGCAGTTGAGGCAGGCTCGGACCTCGACTAGAATCGCTCAACTCCGGGACCGAAATCAGGGCCGGCATTGGCGTTTGGCAGCTTCGCGATCGTGCGAAGCGAGCGTAGTCACACACACGACCTGCCTGTCGCAACATGCGTGTCGTGCCGAATCATTGCGGAGCAAGCTTGATGTCGCGATTTATCTTCACGAGCGAGTCGGTCAGCATGGGGCATCCGGACAAGGTGTCCGATCAGGTGTCCGACGGCGTTCTGGATGCCCTGCTGGCGCAGGATCCGACGTCGCGCGTGGCCTGCGAGACGCTCTGCACGACGGACCTGGTGGTGCTGGCGGGGGAAATCACCAGCAAGGCGAAGGTGGATTTTGCCCGAGTGGCCCGGGACGTCGTGCGCGACATCGGCTACGTCGGCGACGACATGGGGTTCAATGCCGACACCTGCGAGGTGGTCGTCAAGCTGCATGAGCAGAGTGCGGACATCGCGATGGGGGTGGACCGGGACGGAGCCGGTGACCAGGGTCTGATGTTCGGCTATGCCTGCAATCAGACCGAGGAGTACATGCCACTGCCGATCGCCCTGTCGCATCGGATCCTGAACCGGCTGACGGAACTGCGCCGCAATCAGGATGTGGACTGGCTGAGGCCCGACAGCAAGAGCCAGGTCTCGGTGGTGTACGAAGACCGCCGGCCGGTGGGGATCTCGGCGATCGTCGTCTCCACGCAGCACACGCCGTCGGTCGAACAGCAAGAGATCCACGATTACATCGTCAAGCACGTCGTGCGCGACACTGTGCCGGAGCAACTGCTCCTGCCTTCCACGAAGTACCACATCAATCCCACCGGGCGGTTTGAGATTGGCGGTCCGCACGGAGACTGCGGTTTGACCGGCCGCAAGATCATTGTCGACACCTACGGCGGGTGGGGGCGTCACGGAGGCGGCGCCTTCAGTGGGAAGGATTCGACCAAGGTGGACCGGTCGGCGGCATACATGGCGCGGTATATCGCCAAGAATGTGGTCGCCGCGGGGATTGCGTCGGAGTGCGAAGTGCAGCTGGCGTACGCGATCGGCGTGGCGGACCCGGTCAGCATCCGGGTGGATACACACGGCACCGCGGATGTTCCGGAAGAAAAGGTGGAGAAGGCGGTGCGGGAACTGTTCCCGCTGACGCCGCAGGGGATTATTAAGCATCTGCAACTGCGGCGGCCAATCTTCCGCAAGACAGCGTGGGGGGGGCACTTCGGCCGCAACGATCCGGACTTCACCTGGGAGACGACCGACCAGGCGGCCGACCTGCGCTCGGCCGTGGGGCTGGGAGGCGATGTTCCCGAGCCGATGTTCGTGACGACGTAGACGGATTTCCCGCAGCCGCTTAGAGAGTCGGCGATGATGCAGTCCGGCAGCGAATCCACCGCGGTTGCCAGGCGGATGCTGGCGTTGGGCCTCTGGACGGCGATTGGCGCCGTGGCCGTCGTCCTGGTGGGCCGGTCCGCCTCCGGTGAACTGGATGTGACGATCGCCCCCTGGATGGGATGCGCGGCAGCCACCGTGGTTGCAGGGCTGAGCCTGTATGGGTGGTGGCAGGACCATCGGGGGCGAACGGACGACGAGCCGTTCGCCTGCGCGATGCGGGGGATGAGGGCCCTGGCGGCTCCCGGCGTGATTGCGCTGGTTCTCGTGCAGGAGTCGGCGGCAGGGCTGACGTATCTCTTGGCCCTGGGGGTGATCGCCGTGGTCGGCGTGTGCGATTGTGCGTTCATCTCGCGAGGCCGGTCGTCGGGGACAGCCGCAAGTAGTCCGGTGCGATCGCCCGAATTGCACGCAGAGTCAGCCGGAGCTCCCCCGGGGGCGCCGCTCGCCAGGTCGACCGAAGTGGCAGAGGCAGCTGCGACGGCGTCGCCGCTTGACGATCCCGAGCTGTCCCAGTCCTTGACGCGGCGTCAAGCGGATGGGGGCGACTGCCTGGAAGCGCTGCTGCGAGTCCGGTTCGATCCCGGCCAGCGGGAGGTGGCGCTGCACGTTCCTATCTGGCCGTCGATGAGCGCGATTCCCGAGGTGGAGTGCGAATCGCTCGACAGCAGCGACGTCGAGCTGCGTGTCACGTCGGCACATACCTACGGCGTGAGGATCGAGGCGCGGCGACCGGCGGACCGCGTGCAGACCGACGAGGAGGCGGCGATCGGTGTGCTGATCAGCGCGCCGGTCTCCGAGACCGTGCCCGATGAGCCGTCGGTGTTTCGGCCTCCATTGTCGGCGTGAGCGATGGTGGTGAACTGGCCGTGACGATGTCGCCTGCGAGCCGGTTCAGCGATCGCCACTCGGCAACGTTCGGCCCTTGCTGGCGCGGCGGGCTGGTGTGAACGGGCTGCGCGGTGGCGTGATCGCGCGGCGGTTAGCGCGAATGGTCGGTGATTTCGATGAGGACCGGGAGATGGAGGCCGCCGATTTTGTCCGGAGCGGTTTCCGGATCGAAGGTCAGCTCGATCTTCAGCAGATTGTGATCCTGCAGTTGGGCCGTGGCGTCGAACGCGATTTCGCCGGGGAGTGCGGGCTGGGGATTCAGCGCGTGGCCGTTCACCTGGACCTGCACGTTGTCGGGAACGTCGGCGAGGACAATGTAGACCCGCTCATCGGCCTCGAGATGGGTCGGTCGATTGAACCGCCGCGCGAAGCCGGCGCGGCCCGCACGGTCTCCGAACAGGTCCCGCCATGCGGCCGGCAAATGGGCCGAGAACGGCTCCGCGCGGGCGTTGCCGCTCCCGGGCCCTTCGGGACCACATACGGTCCAGGGGCCGCGCAGGCGGATGCGATGGCCGGGCTGTCGATGCGACATGGAAATCGGGCAGTGCAGGCTTGGAATTCAGCGTCAAGGTGCGACGACGAACCGCTGCTCGTCCTCTGTCAGCGGCTCGCGAGTTCGCAACTGATGCTGCAGGATGGACGCGTCGGCATCGGATGCGTCGGCGCCGGCGCGTCGCCGCTGCTCGAGACGCGCGGCGAGTATCTGAGGATCGGCTTTGAAAGTATGGATCTCAAACGGGACGCCCAGGTCGTCCGCAAGGCGGCGGAACCGTTCCCGCTGGCGACGCTGTAAAAAGGTCGCGTCGATGGCCGTTGGGTAGCCCGCTGCGATCACCGCGGCCGCGGCGTCGGCCAGTCTCTCATACGTGCGGCGCGACGCCTCGGCGGAGTAGATTCCTTCGCCAACCCGATCCGCGGCGCTTTCCGTCGGTTGCAGTCCGAACAGACGCTTGCGCTCGACGTCCGACCGGATGCGGATCATGCCGCGCTGCTCGATCAGCGGCTGCGTGCCGGTTGTCTTGCCGCTGCCGCTCACGCCATGCGTAATCGCCAGCACGGGCCCGCCCTGCCGGGTGTAGCGAACCGCCAGGTCCACATAGGTCCGCAACTCGGCGGCTGCCGAATCCCGCGCCGCGTCGTCAGCTTCGGTCTGCCCCATTCTGATCCCGGCGACTTTGGCCCGCACGAGCGCCCGGCACACGACATAAAAGGGCAACACGGCTGCTCCGGCGTAGTCGCCGGTCTGCTCCAAGTAGCCGTTGATGAAACGTCGCGCGTAGTCAACGCGACCGCGGTCCATCAGGTCCATCGCCACGAATCCTGCATCGCTCTGCACGTCGATCCAGCGGAGCGACTCGTTGAATTCGATGCCGTCGAACAGGACGATCCGGTCGTTCAGCCAGACCATGTTGCCCAGGTGCAGATCGCCGTGGCATTCGCGCACGAACCCCTGCCCGCGACGCTCCGTCAATCGCTCGCGTAACCGTTCCGACTGGTCGTCAGTCCACTGTCGCAGTTCGGCAAGCTGACGCGCCAGCGGCCGACCGGGGACTCGTGCGAGCGCATCCAGGTTGTCCAGCGCCTGCTGCCGAATCGACTGGGGATCGCCGAACGGGGTCTCCGGCCCCGCAATAGCGATGCTCGCGTGGAACTCCGCCACTTTGCGGGCGAGCAGGTCGATCTGCTCCGGCCGTAGCGAGTCCGAGGCGATCAGCCGGCTCAGCAGCGCTTCCTGCGGGAAGCGGCGCATGCGGACGGCGAATTCAATCGGCTCGCCGTTGCCATCGATCATCGGGACTTCATCGGTTCCACAGACTGCGGGTGCGTCGAGGTACAACTCCGGCGCCAGACGGCGGTTCAGCCGCAGTTCCTTCGCGCAGAGTTCCCGCCGCTGCTCGAGCGTCGAGTAGTCGAGGAATTCGAGCCGCACTGGCTTCTTGATCTTGTAGGCGTACTTCCCGGCCAGCAGGACCCAGGAGATGTGAGTCTCCAGCAGTTCGATGGGATCGGCCGGGTGCGGATACGCGCGAGGCTGCAGGAGTGATTCGATCAGTCGCGGCCGCCGGGTCGTCATGTCGAGATTGTAGCAGCAGTGAAGTGTGCTGCGGCCGGTCGCCCCAGGGCGGACGGTCCGTCCCGCGGAATCTCCGGAGTGTTCCGGTTCGATTCCAGGCAGCCAAGTGAGCTTGATGGGGCGGCCTCCGTGTGCCTACGATGCCGCCGGTCGCGGAGGCTGATGCGCCCGGCGACCAGCTCCGGGCGGTTCTGATCCCGGAGCAATGAGGTTCTGCGTCGTGTCGACGCTCCGCGCGGCGGAGCGGCATTCCACGACAGGTTCCCGCGGCCTCGAACACCTTCCGCGGACCCACTCCAGAAGAATGTGAAGACGATGAAAGCAGCCGTATTGACCGGCGGCGGAGACTGTCCGGGATTGAACGCCGTGATTCGCGCCGTCGTGCGCACCATCCACAACGCGGGCGGCGAGACGCTCGGTCTGCTCGAAGGCTGGCGCGGAGCGATTGAAGGCAATTACGTCCCGCTGAACGCGATGGAGACGGACGAAATCCTGCCGCGCGGGGGAACAATCCTGGGCTCGTCGCGGACGAACCCCTTCAAGAATCCGGACGATCCGAAGCCGGTCCAGAAGATTGCCGAGACTTACGAGCGGCTGGGGCTGAATGCGCTGATCGCGATCGGCGGCGACGACACGCTGGGCGTGGCGAGCAAGCTCTATGAGCGACACGGGCTGGGGACGATCGGCGTGCCGAAGACGATCGACAATGATCTGAGCAGCACCGACTTCACGTTCGGGTTCGACACGTGCCTGAACACGGTGATGGACGCCGTGGACAAGCTGCGGACAACGGCGGAATCGCATCGCCGGGTGATGGTGGTGGAGTGCATGGGGCGGCACGCGGGGTGGATCACGTGCTTTGCCGGCATCGCATGCTCGGCGGATGCGATCCTGGTGCCGGAGCAGGAGGTGGACGTAGAGGCGCTCTGCGAACTGCTCAAGCGACGGCGAACGGCTGGGAAGCCGTACGGCATCGTAATGGTGAGCGAAGGGGCCAAGCTCAAAGGGGGTGGACTGGTGACCAAGGGGAGCAAGAAAGACCAGTTCGGTCACGAGATGCTTGGCGGCATCGGCGCTCATGTGGCGAAAACGATCGAGGAGCGGACGGGCATCGAGACCCGCGACGTCGTGCTTGGCCACCTGCAGCGCGGAGGATCGCCGAGCGCCTACGACCGGGTACTGGCGACACGTCTGGGAATCCACGCCGGCCGGCTGGCGCTGAAGGGTGACTTCGGCAAGATGGTGGCGCTGCGCGGCCTGCACATCGTGGCGGTGCCGCTGGCCGAGGCCGTCGGCGAAATGCGGGCGCTGGCGCCGGAGTTCCTGGACGAGGCGAGCGAGTTCCTGCGGTGAGTGGGTGCCCAACGTAGCCGAGAGCCCAACGGCAAGCGCACTGATTCACTCCACTCGCGGAGCGAGTGGACTACATAGCGCGCCGTTTCTCGTCGATCGTTCGCACGTGGTGGGGGATGTGATTCGTGATCCTCTCCAGCAGCGTGCGGAGCGTGAGCGGGCCGTCGGCCGAGTGGATGCCGGTGCGGTTGAAGTCACTCTCCGGCAGGGCGCTCAGGAAACGCGCCGTGTGCCGCCGGACGGCTTCGATCAGCTGCAGCTCTTCCTCGATGTCGCGGGCCTCGTAGTGCAGCCTCGCGGCGAAGACGTCGGGATCGCCGCCGCGCAAGGGAGGCTGGTCCTCGGCAACGACGCGCTTCATCCGGTCCGCGTAGACGGGCTCGAAATCGGCGATGTGGCAGATGACCTGCCGCGTGGACCACTTGCCTGGGATGGGGGCGGCATCAATCTGCTCGGGCGTCATGCCGGCGATGGCCCGACGGAGTTCGTTCGGGCCGGTGACGTAGGCGTTGATCAGTTCTGTGGTGGTCATGCGGTAAGTTTAGCAGCGATGGCAGGGAACGGGGAACGCAGCTGCCGCGGGCTGCCCAGCCAAGACACCGACGGCGGCATCAGGTTCAGGGATGATTCCGTCCGGTGCGAGAGGAATCGTCCGTTGTCACAGCATGCTGCATTCGTTGACGCGGGTTTCGGTCAGCATGAGACTTGAGGGGCGATGCCTTGAATCCACCGCGGCGTCTGGTGCAGCGTGTGTTCGGATCGGATGCCCAGCGACTCTGTCCTCGCTCGCGCTTCGGGCTGGCGCGGTCATGCAGATTCACTTTTGAAGCGGCGTTCATCTACGTTCCCTGAGCGACTCCGCAACCTTCCGGATCTCGGCGTTGTCGACGGTCGTGGCTCGGCGGAGCCACTCGCGGGCGCGGGTGGTGGACTGGTCGAGGAAGAGCAGGCCGGGGGAGGTGTGGGGGGTGTCGGCGTGCTCGCTGTCGAGGCGGCTGAGGACGCAGGCGCTGGCGTAGATCTCCATAACGGCTTCGGCGATGCATTCCTGGACGAGCTGGCGGTCGAGGATGTCTTCGCGGTGTCGATAGAGCAGCTTGTGGACGGTGTAACCCAGGCGCCGGATGAGACGTTCGACGCGGCGGGAGTACGGGGTGAGCCAGAAAGATTCGATGGGGATGACGGGCGCACGGTAACGGGCGCGGACGCGTTCGAGAGCGAAGCGGGAGAGCGGGCCGATGGCGGACCAGGGGCGGCGGGCGGCTTCAGCGAGGCCCTTTAGTCGCAGGCCGGGGCCGCGCATGCCGGTGAGGGCGATGAACGACATGAGGACTTCGTTGGCTCCTTCGCCGATCTGGTTGATGCGGGCGTCGCGGAGAATGCGTTCGAGGGGGCGGTCGGTGAAGTAGGCGGCGCCGCCATGGATCTGGAAGGCGTCGTTGACGATGGTCCACAGGGCTTCGGTGCTGTAGACCTTGAGGATGGCGGTTTCGAGCATGTAGTCCTCGAGGCCGCGGTCGATGAGCGAGGCGGTGACGGTGGTCATCGACTCCATCGCGTAGGTCCAGGCTGCCATGCGGGCCAGCTTCTTCTGGACGAGTTCGAACTCCGCAAGGGGACGGCCGAACTGGCGTCGCGTCGCAGCGTGTTCGGCCGCCAGCTTCAGACAGGTCTTCGCCGTGCCGGTGCAGCAGGCTCCGAAGGTGGTGCGGCCGAAGTCGAGGACCGTGAGCGCAACTTTCAGCCCCTTTCCCAGCGGGCCCAGCACGTTCTCGTTCGGAACCCGCATGTTCTCGAACGCGAGTCGCCCCGTGGCGGTCCCGCGAATCCCGAGCTTCTCCATCCGCGGTTCGACCACGCGGAAGCCCGGCATGTCGGGGGTGACGAGGAACGCGGTGATGGCGGTGTCGCTCCGGCCGGGAACCGGCGTCCGGGCCATCACCGTCAGCATGTCGGCGATGGCGGCGTTGGTGATGTAGCGCTTCTCGCCGTTGAGGACGTAGTGCGAGCCGTCAGCCGCGGGGACGGCCTGGGTCTGCACGTTGGCGGCGTCGGAGCCGGCTTCAGGTTCGGTGAGGGCGAACGCCGCGAGTTTGCGCCCGCTCACCAGGTCGGGGAGCCACTGCTGCTTCTGCTCGTCGGTGCCGAACAGCAGCAGAGCCCGCATGCCGATGGAGTGATGGGCGTTGACGAAGATCGACGTCGCGCTGCAGCGGCGGCCGAGTTCTTCTAGGACTTTGCAGTAGGCCTGCTGGGAGAAGCCCTGGCCGCCGACGGATGCGGGGGCCGTCATGCCGAGGACGCCGAGTTGGGCGAGGCCGTCGATGACGTCGCGGGTGATGTCGGCTTCGCGGTCGATGCGGGCGGAGTCGAGGTGAGCGTCGCAGAAGGCGGCGAGATCGGCGACGGCGGCGGTGACGCGGGGTTGTTCGTCTGTTGAGAGTGACGGATAGGGGAAGACCCAGTCGGCGACGAAGCGGCCGTAGAAGAGACCCTTGGCGACTCCCAGCCGTTCGGGGATGAGGGCGAAAAGTTCTTCGGCCTGCTTGATCTGCTCGGCGCGAAGGGCTTGGGGGTCGGGAGGCATGCGAGGGTCAGTTTGTTGAATGATGAAGTCAATAGCACTGCCACTCGACGGTCCATTGCTGCTCATGACCCGGCGCGGTGCCACGGCCGATGTAAGCGGTCCCGTTGTCGCCCCACATCCAGTTGCCCTTCTCCGTGGTCGGGATCTGGAAGACGAACTCCGGTTCAATTGCGCTGTCGGACCAGCAGATTTCACTCTGAATCAATGAGGGCCATCCTCCCAACTTGAATCCGGCGACGCTGACGAAGGCCTCTTCGAATTCATCGTCATCCAGTTCATCGACCACATCCTCGGGGAGGTGTTCGACGACGTCGTCATAGCAGGGATAGTCATGCTCGATGAGCACCGGTCGCATGGGGAGTGGTTTGATCGAGGATTCCGTCGTCATCATGGGGAGCGGGACCAGCGAGTCCAGCGATGAATACGCACGCAACTGCCAGTTCGAGCCGTTCGTGCCCTCCACCGGCAGTTGATCGGGACCAACAAAAACCGTGATCATTTCCAGTCCTTCGCATCGAGGCGGAAGCCAGGGACACTCGGTGAGATTGATCTGGCAGAGCGCGTGCATGGGCTTCCCGTCGGTTTCGGGCCACTCCTCGCCGGGAAGCGCTACATTCACACGACCGAACCAGGAGGACAGCGGGTTTTCCGGTGGCCGAAATCCGCCGATCTCCAGCAGGACGGCACGGCGAGCGAAGGGCTTTCTCAAACGTTGCAGCGACTGGGGCATTATGCGATCTCCTGGACGGTCCATCGGACGGGTGGCTCGCCACTCTCCCATGACAGGCACCTCATTTCCATGATGGGGGGCGTTTCTCCACAAACGCCGCGAGTCCCTCGCACGCTTCCTCACTGCGGCGGGCGCGTTCATGCCACTCGAGGAGGGCGGCGCTGAGGTCGGGGCCGGCGAAGCTGAGAGTCTGGTTCAGCATGGCCTTGGTGTCACGGATGGTGGCGGGGCCTCCCTCGAGAATGTGGCCAGCGAGGGAGAGTGCTTCTTCGAGCAGGAACTCCGCGGGGCAGGTGCGCTGGACGAGTCCGATCTGCTGGCCTCGGAGCGCGTCGATCGGTTCGCCGGTGAGGAGCAGGTCGCGGAGGTCTCCTTCGCGGAGCTTGCGGCGGAGGGTTTCGGTGATGAGGGCGGGGAGGAGGCCGCGGCGGGCTTCGGGGAAACCGATCCGGGCGTCTTCGGCCGCCACGACGATGTCGCAGGCGGCCATCAGTCCGCCGCCGCCGGCGAAGGCGCCGCCGTGGACGGCGGCGATGGTGATGAGGGGGGTGTCGGTGACAGTGCGGAGCATCCCGGCGACGGCCAGCGCGGAGCGGGTGGCGAGGTCGGCGTCAGCGGCTTCACGGAGATCGAGTCCGGCGCAGAAGACGGGGCCGGAGCCGCGGAGGATGGCGACGCGGGCGGCGTCGGCCGACGCGAGTTGCTCCACGGAGGCAATCAACTGTTCCATCAGCTCGATGCTGAGGGCATTGCGGCGATCGGGGCGGTTGAGGGTGAGCGCGGCGATGCCGGGCTGGAGGTGGTCCAGTTGGATGAGGTTGGGCATCCGGGAGTCCTGGAGAAGGTTCACGCGGAGACGCGGAGACGCGGAGGAGAGGATGACGAATGGTTTCTTTCTCCGCGACACTTGGCCTCGGCGAGAGATTTCACACCTTGGCCTCTCAGCAGTCGGTCCTGTCAACATTTGCCGGACTGCTGTGGTGTATGGCTCGCGTCTGGCAGGCGGTTCAAACGCTCGTATCGCAGTCCGCAGAATGCGCAAGCATGCATGAGAACGACCGCGGCCCAGCCGAGGAACTCGCTGGCGTTTGCTGGTCCAGCGACGAACAGAATTGCCGACGCGAGGAACAAAAATGCCATCGCCAGAAACAGACAATAAGTGGCCACACGGAATCTGTGTGCGGCGGCGGAGATTGCGGGTTTCTCCATCGCCTCCGCAATACGGCACATGTGCCACCCTGGGCTGGCAGCGATCTCGCCGAGCGATTTGAGTATTGCCGTGATCATCGCCGCGATGCCTCCATCGATTACATCATAGCAACCGATTACCCCGAGTCAGGAGGCATGGAACCGCGACGCGAGAGTGTCGCTGTCTTTAAGGAAACGGCATGGCGAGGAGTTGCTGGGCGAGGGCTTTGCCCTGGGCGTCAGTCTGGAGGTTGTTGGTGAGGATGCCGTGCAGGACGAAATTGAGAGCGTGAAGGTTTGGGAGCTCGTAGCGGTCGATGCCGGTGAGGCCGCGGCCGGCGAACCAGTCGGCGACGCATTTGGTGGTCAGCCGATCACGGAGGAGGGCGTAGTCTTTGGGGCGGCGGGCGATGACGCCGATGTTGGCGCTGGTGCCTTTGTCGCCGCTGCGCGCGACGGCGATGTGGGAGAGTAGAGGGTTGAGAGCTGAGGGTTGGGGGATGGGGGAGTCGGCGAGGAGCGGGCCGCTTCCTACCGGGCGCGGCTCATTTGCTGGCAAAGTGGAAGCAGTGGCACGGGTGGTGTGAGCGGGAGCGGATGACGGGGAGTGGCCGGGGTGCAATGGTCGAGGCACGGACGCGGCGACGTCGATGACGTTGATCGTCGGCGTGACGCGCCCGCGGTCGATGAGACAGGGGAGGTAGCGGATGACGGGGCGGATCTTCGGACGGCCTTCGGCGTAGCCTGTGGTGCCGGGGGAACCGGCGGTGATGAGCGGCATGAGCTGGCGGGTGAAGCATTCGACGGCGGGGCGGGAGTCGGATTCCACGGCGATGCGGAGGAGGACTTCTAAATGAGCGGCGGGGTTAAACCCCGCCGCTCGTTCGGGAGCGCCGATCACCTCGACAATGGAATCTCGCAATTCGTGTCCCGCATCGCGAATCCGCTGGAGGACGATCTCGCCGCTGCGGCGGGCCTTCTCGGCCGCGCGATCGCCGATGATGGTCAGCGTGCCGGAGGCGCGCCAGCCGTCGCGACAGGTGGCGCTGACTTTGAGCGTGTCGGGGGGAGCGGAGCCTTGCGCGCCGGTGACGCGGACGCGGTCGTGGCCGAGGTCTTCGACCTGGAGTGAGAGAAACGAGACGGTGGCGTCTGGGCTCAGATAGCGGGCGGGATCGGCGATTTCGTAGACGAGCTGTTCCCTGACGGTGAGGGCGTCGACACGGCCGCCGGTGTCGCGGGGCTTGGTGACGATGCAGGTGCCGTCATCGTCAACTTCGACGATGGGGAAGCCGATGCGGGCAGGATCGGGGACGTCGAGCCAGTCGGTGCTGATGCCGCCGGTGACCTGCGTGCCGCACTCGATGAGATGGCCGGCGACGGTGGCGGCGGCGATGCGGTCATAGTCGGTGTCGCCCCAGCCGTGGTGATGGATGCAGGGAGCGACCGCGAGGCTGGGGTCGGCGACGCGGCCGGTGATGATGATGTGGGAGTCTTGCTGGAGGGCCTCGACGAGGGGGGCCGCGCCGAGGTAAGCGTTGGCGGTAAGGAGCGGGATATTCTCCCTCTCCCCTGCCGCAGTCATCAGTTTGTTATCCGGCTCAATCGGGGGAGAGGGTCGGGGTGAGGCGCCAACTGCGGCGAGGGCGTTATCTTGACCCTCACCTCCGGCCCCTCTCCCGCGATAGGGCGTGTCTTGAGTGGCGGACTGTTCGCGCGGAAGCGGGGGGAAGGCCAGCCGATCACTCAGCGACAGCACGTCGTCGCCGGTGATGATGGCGATGCGGAGTGGGGGGCAGCCTGCTTGCTGGAGTGCCTGTGCGCAGGCTGCGGCGCAGCCGGCGGGGTTGAGGCCGCCGGCGTTGGTGATGAGGCGGCAGCGGCGGCCGGCGTTCCAGTAGGGGGCGAGCGAGCGGACGACGTCGATGAAGTCGGCGGCGTAGCCGGCCTGCGGGTCGCGCTCGCGCTGCATGGCGAGAATCGACATTGAGACTTCGGCGAGGTAGTCGAGCGTGAGATAGTCGAGGTCCGGCTCGCGGGCCAGCATCTCAGCCGCGGCTTCGGGACGGTCTCCCCAGAAGCCGGAGGCATTACCGATGCGGACAGGCCGGGACATGGGGGTTGCTCAGTGGCGGAGGGAATCACGAACAACAAGCTTTTTCTTCTCCGGCTAATCCTCTTCGGAATCGTCGTCCGCCTCGTCATCCTCGACATCAGTCGCAATTGACTCGAAATAGTCCCGTCGAACGTCACGAAGCGTCCGACGAGCCGTCGGATCGGTATAGAAGAAGGACCAGCCGTTTGCGTTGTTGCCCGACAGAGTCTTTGCCGCGTCGGACGGACTCGCGAAAACCTGCCCATCAACATCGAGACGGCCATCAGTCAACAGCTTTGCCACGACGCCCGCGAGTTTCTTGCGACGAGGGACCAGTGACATCCCTGGCTGCAAGAGACCAGCCGCCATCAGATCAGACAGGTCGATCTTGTGTCGGGGGCGGACCTTCTCCTTGCCGAACCCCGAGCGGTGTCCGGATGGCGCCGGCCAAACATCGATAATGATCTGTGCTAATTCGTCCGAGCGGGCAAGGATGGCCGCGTCAGTCCATGCTTCCGTTGCGGACTTGACCAATACTCGGTTGAGAAAGAGTGCATCATGCGCCTCGAGACCATGACGCTTGCCGGACTCGCCGAGCCACGGCCCGTTGGACACTTTTGAATTCAGCTTCGACGAGAGGAGCGTCAGGTTGCCGATTGTGTGGATCAGCGCTTCTCGCTCACCCGCTCCGCGGGCGCCATCGGGATGCGGCCAGTGCACTTCCCATTTGCGAGGCATGACGTGCTCGATCACATACATCCCGCGCGGCACGCGATCGGCTCCGATTGCGACGTGTCCCTCTTTCCAACCGCGGCGATGATCTTCGATCGCCTCCAAGACCATACGGAGACGTCCACGACCAAGCCTACGATACGCTGGGAGCACTCGGAGTTCCTGTCGGACTTCGTCATCATCCGGCCAATACCGACTGGCACTGGTCTGTCCAACCAAGAACGTCTCAATCGCTTCACCCGTATGAGCACGTTCCACCGTTGTAAGGTGAGTGATGAGTTCGGCGATCAATTGGGTGTAGCTCTTCGTCGGCACACGTACAAGCATTCGGCGCACCATCCAACTCTCGAATACACACAGTGATTTGTTCAACTGCGCTTCTGGGACTGACGGCTGCTCTGGATCAAGCAAGAAGAGCACCAGCGGTTTGATCACCTCACTCTCCAAGACGCTGGTCCGGTACGAAAAGAGTCCAAGCCGATCGATCGATCCGGTCGATTGCGCACCGGCCTCAATGAAGGATCGGTACTGTTGTGACGCACGAGCGATTTCGCTGAGCGTAACCGCCATCGGCTTTGCGACGTCCATCGCATACGTCTTGAAACGCGAGAAGACTTCACGGGCGACAACTTCTTCCCCCGTCCTTGCACTCAGCCAGTGGTTGAGAAACAGCGACGAACGGGGATAGCGCAATCGCCCCACGCTGACTTCGGCTTCCCAAAACGCGGACTCGAAATCCTTCCATGAGTGCTCATAGGCCTCCTCGACGTCGGCATCTGATTCCTGTAGACGCTGAAAGACAAAGTTCTTGATGAGATCAGCAGCAGTTAGCTGGGCACCGCGAGCGTTCAAAGTCTCGAAGATTTCCTGGGCGTTCTCGTCTGCCCCGAGATCGATCACCACCATTTGCAACAGGTCGCGGACCACCGTCTCTACGGCAGTTGCCCGCGTATCGACGTGCTCTGGTCCGCCCGCATTGAGCCAAACGCGGGCCTGTTCGCTGAAATACCGGTGGGCTTCGACCATCCGCTCGCCAGCACACGGCAGTGCGTCGTAATCGATGGGCGGGGTGGCCCCCATGACAGCGTTGAACGCTGGACGATCACGGTTCGTCGGCCAAACTTTGAACCGGTCCTCAGGCTGGCGACAGAAGGGCTCGGCATTTGACACCAAGGCCTCCAGTCGTAAGGCAGGTGCCTTCGCATTTGCGGCGAGGAGTTCAGCATGAAGCGAGTCGAACAATAGTTGGAGGGTCGTCAACCGCTGCTGTCCATCAATGATCGTTCGCTCCTGCAGCGTGCCGGCTGCATTCTGAACTTGCTGGAGGACGACTGCTCCGAGAAAGTGCGGAAAGGGCCTTTCTTGCGGCCGCTGCAACACGCGATCCGCAAGTCGAACGACGTCGTTCCACAGCGGCTCCCACTGGTTCTCTTCGTTCCAGACATACGGCCGCTGAAATAGCGGCACGACCAGCCTCTGAGGCTGCATGAACACTGTTTGCGGAGTGCGGACCTGAGTTTCCACCGAGAATGTTCCCCTCTTCGATGTGTCAGTTACCGCGGTCCAGGCAAGTGTCTACCAGTTATCACATGCCCTGATGGCGGGTGCAATTGTCAAGTAGTTGTCACACCTGGAGCACACCGGTACGGAAGGCTGTGCGGTCGGAGTCCGGCGGCACCATACTCAGGGCGGTGGCGATCCAAGCGCGAGTTTCAGGTGGGGGGATGATGGCGTCGACCCAGCCTCGGGCGGCGCCGTGGTGGATGTTCATTTCTGCTTCGTATTGTTCGCGGATCCTGTCGCGGAGTGAGGCGATGTCTTCTTCGCCGAGGGTCTGGCCGGTGCGCTGGGCGTCGCGGAGGCGGAGCTGGAGGAGGGTGTCGGCGGCCTGCTGGGGGCCCATGACGGCGTATCGTGCGTTGGGCCAGGCGAGGATCAGCCAGGGGTCGTAGGCTTTGCCGCAGAGGGCGTAGTTGCCGGCGCCGAATGTGCCGCCGATGATCACGGTGAACTTGGGGACGACCGAGTTGCTGACGACGTTCACCAGCTTGGCTCCGGCGCGGATGATGCCGGACTGCTCGGCCGCCTTGCCGACCATGAAGCCCTGGACGTCCTGCAGAAACAGCAGCGGGACGCCGGACTGGTTGCAGTCCATGACGAAGCGGGCGGCCTTTTCGACGCTGTCGGGATAGAGGACGCCGCCGATCTGGAACTCGCCGCGGGGTGAGCGGCCGGCCTGTTTCTGGTTGGCGACGATGCCGACGGGGCGGCCCTCGATGCGGGCGTAAGCGCAGACCAGCATGCGGCCGAAGTCGGCCTTGTACTCCTGCAGAGAGCCGGCGTCGATGAGGCAGTCGATGACGTCGTGGACATCGTACTCGCCGTGGCCGTCGGCGGGGACGATGTTGTAGAGGTCGTCGGGGTCGCGGGCGACGTGTGGTGGCACTGCTTCCGCCGGAAGTGAGTCCTCAGTTGATGAGGAGCTGTTCGAGGCGGAAGCAGTGGCAGGCGGCAGCAGATCGATCAGCGAGCGGAGTCTGGCGAGGCAGGTTTCGTCGTTGGGTTCGTGGAAGTCGACGGTGCCGCTGAGGGTGGCGTGCATGTGGGCACCGCCGAGTTCTTCCGGGTCGCTCTGCTGGCCGATCGCGGCTTTCACCAAAGCGGGGCCGGCGAGGTAGAGCTCGCTGCCTTCGGTCATGAGGAGCGTATCGCAGAGGACCGGGAGGTACGCGCCGCCGGCAACGCAGTGCCCCATCACAGCCGCGTATTGCGGGATGCCGGCGGCGGAGAGGACGGCGTTATTTCGGAAGATGCGGCCGAAGTCGTCCTCGTCGGGGAAGACTTCGTCCTGCAGGGGGAGGAAGACGCCGGCCGAATCGACGAGATAGATGATGGGCAGCCGGAACTGCGAGGCGATCCGCTGGGCGCGGAGGACTTTCTTGATGGACTGCGGGAACATGGCCCCCGCCTTGACGGTGGCGTCGTTGGCGATGACGAGGCAGTCGCGGCCGTGGACCTGGCCGATGACGGTGACGACTCCGGCGGCAGGGACGTCGCCCCAGTCGGGGTACATTCCGTGGGCCGCCCAAAGGCCGAGTTCGAACGTGGGGGCGGCGGGGTCGAGGAGCAGCTGGAGCCGTTCGCGGACGGGGAGGCGGCCGAGGCGGCGCTGCCTCTGATGTCCGGCGGTGCCGCCGCCGGCGCGGAGCTGGGCTTCGGCGTCGCCGAGGTGCTGCGTGAGTTCGAGGAGCGAGGCCACGCGTTGATCCTGATCGTTACCTTTCAAGCGGCGTCGTGCCGCGACTCGCCACGACCAGGATTGTAACGAAAGCTGCGACGTATTCGCGGACGCACGGCTCACAAAGCCATTGCAGCGCAAGAGGGGATTTGACCCCTGCCGGGGTCAGCCATCAGTCATGGACGACTCCGGTGGCGTCGCTGCGCTCAGCCACCGGCTATCGTATGTCAGCCCTCCGGGCTGATCGCGGCGTGCGATCAATGTTGCTCCGCGCACACCGCGCTCATTAGTTCATCGAGCGTGAGGGCGTCGAAGCGTTCGGGGTTACTGAAGCATTCCCCGAGTTGCTCGACCCGCTCGGGTGGGAGACGTGTGGCGGCGTTGGTGCGAAACTTTTCGAAGAGGAGCGGGGCGGCTTCTTCGCGGCGGCGGCGGTGGCCGAGGGGGTACTCGATCTCGATGCGGTCGGTAGCGGAGCCGTCGTCGAAGTAGACCTGCACCGCGTTGGCGATGGATCGCTTGGCGGGGTCAAGATAATCGGCGGAGTAGCGGGGTTCCTCGACGACTTCCATGAGCGCGCGGAGGTGGTCGATGCGCGGGTCGGCGGCGGCTTCGTCTTCGTAGTGGTCGGCCGTGATGCGGCCGTGCAGGAGGGCAGCGGCGACGATGTACTGCAGACAGTGGTCGCGGTCGGCGGGGTTATGCAGCGGGCCGGTCTTGTTGATGATCCGCATGGCAGGCTGTTGCGTCTCGATACGGATGCGTTCGATGCGGTCCACGCGGCTTCTGATGTGGGGATGCAGGACTGCGGCGGCTTCGAGGGCGGTCTGGGCGTGGAATTCGGCCGGGGCGGCGACCTTGAACAGGATGTGCTCCATGACGTAGCTGTCGAAGGCCTGATCGACAACGACGGGACGCCCGCGGTGGAGTGCGTCGCAGAAGCCGTAGGTGGGAGCGGTGAGGGCGGTGGGGCAGCCGATCTGTCCCCCCATGACCCACAGGGCGAGGCGGACGCCGCGGGCGGTGGCGTCGCCGGCGGCCCAGCTTTTGCGCGGGCCGGTGTTGGGGGACTGGCGATACGTGCGGAGAGGGCCGCCGTCGATCCAGGCATGGCTGAGTGCAGCAGCGACCTGGTCGCGGGTGCCGCCGAGCATGTGCGTGATGACGGCTGAGGTGGCGACGCGGACGAGGATGACATGATCGATGCCGTCGCGGTTAAAGGCGTTCTCGAGCGCGAGGATGCCCTGGATCTCGGCGGCCTGGATGAAGTGAGTGAGGACGTCGCAGACGGTGAGCGGAAGCTCGGCGGAGGGGAGCGATGAACGGCCGAGCCAGTCGGCGACGGCGAGGATGCCGCCGAGGTTGTCGGAGGGATGCCCCCATTCGGCGGCGAGGAAAGTGTCGTTGTAGTCGAGCCAGCGGATGAGCGTGCCGATGCAGAAGGCGGCCTGAAAAGGGTCGAGTTCGAGGCTGGTGCCGGGGACGCGGGCGCCGCCGGGAAGCGTGGCGCCGGGGACGACGGGGCCGATGAGTCGGCGGCAGTCGGGATAGTTGAGGGCGAGGAGCGCGCAGCCGAGGCTGTCCATCAGGTCGAGGCGCGCTGTGGCGTAGGCCTCGTCGCTGTCGATGGTGCCTTCGGTGACGTAGCGCGCGATCTCCTGGAGGAGGGCATCATCGGCGGGGCGGATGGAAGTGGGTGTGTGATTCATCCGATCCCCTTTCGTGACGTCGGCGGAGCTGCGGAGTGGATTGTATACTGTTTGTGTGAGGAGCGGGGTGATGGGTGTGTGGGGATGACTCGATTGAAGAAGTCGATTGATGAATCGCAGCAGAGCGTTGCCGCAACGGTCCGTGATGCGATCAGCAGTGACCGTGTGACTGCGTGCCATGTGCCTGGCTGCAGCCGGGGCAGCGGGAAGCCCGGTGAACCGGGCTGAAGATTGATTTGTCGCGGTGGAAACCCGGCGTGAACGCCGGGCCTAGTACAGCAAAGGGCCGGGCGTAGTACAAGAAACCGGGCTCGAAGTTGCGGCCTTGAACGCCGGCGCATTGAAGTTGCTTCGCCTCGAATAATCCCCGCAGTGAAGAATCAGTCTCTCGATGACGAGTCCGCGAGCATGAGCGTTCAGCAGACCAGTTCAGGATCCGCGGGGGCTCGTTTTCGCGCGGCGATGGAGATTGAGCGGCCGTTGCAGGTGGTGGGGGCGATCAATGCTTATTGCGGGTTGCTGGCGGAGCGGGCGGGGTTTCGGGCGCTTTATCTTTCGGGAGCGGGCGTGGCGAATGCCTCGCATGGGTTGCCGGACCTGGGGATGACGGGACTGCATGATGTGCTGGAAGACGCGCGCCGGATCACGGCTGCCACGAGTCTGCCGCTGCTGGTGGACATCGATACCGGGTGGGGCAGCCCGCTCACGATTCGCCGTGCAATCCGCGAGTGCGAACGAGCCGGGGTCGCAGCGGTGCATCTGGAGGACCAGGTGGACGCGAAGCGGTGCGGGCATCGGGCGGGGAAGGAGCTGGTGTCTCCGGAAGAGATGATCGGGCGGGTACGCGCCGCGGTCGATGCGCGCGTGGACCAGGAGTTTGTGATCGTGGCGCGAACGGATGCGGCAGCGGTGGAAGGGCTGCAGGGGGCGATCGAGCGCGCGGGGCGGTATGTCGACGCGGGAGCGGATGTGATCTTTGGGGAGGCGCTGACGACGCTGGATGAGTTTCGGAAGTTCTGCGCCCAGGTGCGGGCGCCGGTGCTGGCGAACATCACGGAGTTCGGCCGGACGCCTCTGTTGAGTGTGGATGAGCTGCGTGAGGCGGGGGTGCGGGTGGTGCTGTATCCGCTGTCGGCGTTCCGGGCGATGAGCGCGGCGGCGGAGCGCGTGTACGTGGCGATCCGGAACGAGGGGACGCAGCGCGGGGTGGTGGGGGAGATGCAGACGCGTGACGAGTTGTATGGCGTTCTGGATTATGAGCGGTGGGAGGGGATGCAGCGGGAAGGGCTCACGCCAAGGCGGGAAGGCGCAAAGGAAGCGAATTCGTGATTTCAGTTTGAATACTGTGGTGCGTGCAAGTCGGGTCGATCGGATCGGGGTGCGTTGATATGATGGCCGCTACTTAAGAGGCGTCTCGGTCTCCGAGTGAGGGAGTTGTCATGGCGGGTGGTCATCAGCAATCCGATAGGGGGCGTGTGACTCGGCGGGAGGTGTTGCGAATCGGGGCCGCGGGGATCGCGGGGTTTTCTCTGGCGGGTTTGCTGCGTGCGGAGGCGGTGGCGGGAGTGGGGCGGTCGCGGAAGAGCGTGATCTTTGTGCATCTGGACGGGGGACCGCCGCAGCATGACACGATCGATGTGAAGCCGCATGCGCCGATTGAGATCCGGGGGGAGTTCGGTGCGATCGGGACGTCGCTGCCGGGGTTCCATGTTTCGGAGATGCTGCCGCGGATGGCGGCGGAGGCGGAGCGGTTCGTGTTCGTGCGGACGCTGACGGGGTCGGACGGGCGGCACGATGCGTTTCAATGCCAGTCGGGATTCGCAGAGAAGGACCTGAAGTCGCTGGGGGGACGGCCGGCGCTGGGGAGTGTGGTGTCGCGGCTGAAGGGAAGTCCGGAGGATGTCGCGCCGACGTACGTCGACCTGATGCAGGGGCGGGCGCTGGTGCGGAACAGTGCGCGGCCGGGGTTCCTGGGGCCGGCGTTTCAGCCGTTCCGGCCGGACATCTCGCATCTGTTCCATCGCGAACTCGAGCCCGGGATGAAGAACGAGCTGGCGCGGCAGGGAGACAATCACACGCTGCAGTTGACGCTGGACGGCAGTCTCACGGCGTCGCGGCTGGGGACGCGGGGCGAACTGCTGGGGGCGCTGGACCGGATCCGGCAGGACGTGGACGCCAGCGGGATGATGGACGCGATGGACCTGTTCCACCAGCAGGCGGTGGGGATCCTGACGTCGGGACGGCTGGCGGAAGCGCTCGACCTGGAAGCGGAAGACCCGGCGGTGCTGGCGCGCTACACCGCGCCGGGGGATGCATCGGCGGACCTGGAGCATTACACGAGCGAGGGACCGCTGGCGGCGCGGAAGTTCCTGTTGGCACGGCGGCTGATCGAGGCGGGCGTGCGGGTGGTGAGCATCTCAATCAGCGACTTCGACACGCATTCGTCGAACTACCCGCGGATGCGCCAGGTGCTGCCGGTGGTGGACCACGGTCTGACGACACTGGTCGCGGACCTCGAGGAACGCGGTCTGCTCGATGACGTGACGATCGTGGCGTGGGGGGAGTTCGGGCGGACGCCGAAGATCAACGAGAAGGGGGGACGGGACCACTGGCCGCGGGTGGGGCCGTGCATTCTGGCCGGCGGCGGAATGCGAACGGGGCAGGTGATCGGCGAGACGGACCGGGACGCAGCGGAGCCCCGCTCGCGGCCTGTGACGTACAAGGACGTGTTCTGCACGCTGTATCACAACCTTGGAATCGACGCGCGGCAGGTGACGCTGCTCGATCCGCAGGGGAGGCCGCAATTTGTGCTGGATGAGGGGGAGCCGTTGCGGGAGGTCGTGTGAGGGGGGCGACGCACAGGGGGCGACGCAAAGACGCTGAGGCGCGGAGACGCGCAAAGGAAGAAGAGGGGTTCACGCGAAGGCGCAGAGAGGTGGGGCGGTAATTGATACCCAACCGATCAACTGATGAGGAACTGCGCGACAGGCGCAGTGAGTTCGATTACCGCAAGTTCGCCGAATGGGGGAACTGGTGGCTGATCGTCTTGAGACTCTACGCGTTTCTTGCTGCGGGACTGTTCCTGGCCCTGCTTGGAGCCGTCGGACCTGCCGTGATGTTCTTCGGCTTTGCAGCGTTACTGTTGTTCTTTGCATACAGGCGGTTTCCTCGATCCCTTATAGCCGGCCGGCGGTCCTTGCGCTGATCGTGTTCGATGAGGGGGAGCCGTGGCGGGAGGTGGTGTGATGGGTGCCGTCGAGTCGAAGGACTGCCGACCGAGGCATCACGAGTCGAACAGCAGCGTAGGGCAATTCGCCGAGAGGCGACGCAAGCCGCTGCTGGTCAACCTGACGTGGGCGGTCATACTGATTGTGAGCGGCGTAACCGCTTATGTTGTGAGTTACGGCGCAACGCTATGGCTACTTGGTCGCGGCGCCTTGAGTGACGAGCTCGCGCAACAGCTGGATGAAACCGTGTATTTGCCACTGGTGTCGTGGGGCGGCCCTGGCGCTGACACATTCAACGTGTTCTCGGACTGGTGTTACTGGCAAGGGGCGGGCGAACCGAAGTCGTGGCAACAGGTCGACGAGGACCATCAGGAGTGGATGAAGAGATTCGAACCCGGGGGAGTCGAATACGAGCCTTGAGAAGATTGCGGCTGCGTTACGCTCGTGTCGGCATTCATCTTGAAACTTTCAGAAATGTCAGCCCCGCCACCCTGCAGCGCTGGCTGGCCAACTGCCTCGCGAAGATAACTTGAACGTGCCGTGCGTGCCGCGCGGGATCGACGCTATCGCCCAAACTCTGCGTCTCAGCGGCTCTGCGAGAGATGTACCGATCGCCGCTTCTTTCACCCCGAATGAGCGGTGGATTGAGCTGTATTATCATGCCGAATGATGGCCCCACACGTCGTGACGTTCTGACCGGGCGGGCGGTGCGTCGGGAGTTGGCGCGGACGGGGGATGCGCTGGCGGATGTGGTGGTTGATGCGGAGGAAGGGCGCGCGGAGCCGGCGGCGGGGGATACGATTCGGCTCGAGACGCGGGCGATGGGGTGCCCGTGGTGCGTGATCATGGAGCCGGGGCCGCCCGAGCAGGTGATGCCGGCGTCGGCCGCGCTGGAGGTAGTGCACGAACTGGACGCACAGCTGTCCGTCTACAAGGAGGAGAGCGAGGTCTCGCGGCTGAACCGGCGCGCGGCGGATGAACCTCAACGGATCGAGGAGGGACTGTTCCGCCTCCTTTCCGAATGTGTGCGCCTGCACGCGGAGACGGGGGGAGCGTTCGACGCGGCGGCGCGTGCGCTGATCCTGCTGTGGCGTCGCTGCCGACAGGAGGGGCGCGTGCCGGAGCCGTCGGAAGTGGACGTCGCGCTGACGATGACAGGGATGCCGCGGGTGCTGCTGGACTCAGACGCACAGACGGTGGGGTTCGATCGGCCGGGGGTGGGGCTGGACTTCGGGGCGATCGGGAAGGGGTATGCGATCGACCGGGGGGCGGAGGCTTTGCAGCAGGTGGGGATGGAGAACTTTCT
>JBGTSJ010000034.1:0-48184 GCA_041940305.1 Planctomycetaceae bacterium | reverse complement strand
AGAGAACAGACCGCCGATGGCCCTCGGGCACAGGCAAGGGTGAAACGGTGCGGTAAGAGCGCACCGCGGTCCTGGCGACAGGACCGGCACGGCAAACCCCACCGGGAGCAAGACCAAGCAGGGCGAAGAGGGAACGTCCCTTACGAGGCGGTCCGCCTCGTCTGACGTCCGGGTCGGTCGCGCCGAGGCGGTGAGCAATCACCGTCCCAGAGAAATGGCCGTTCACGACAGAACCCGGCTTACAGCTCCGCTCCGGCTTTTGACTCAGGATCGGGAACGTCAGCAGTCCAGCGTGTGTTCACGCTCCCACGGGCTGACATGGCCCATATACTCGCGCCACTCTCGGCGTTTCAGTTTCAGGTACGCCGCCACAAACTCGGAGCCCAGACGCTCGCGGATCGCCGATCCGTCGCTCAGCGCGTCCAGTGCATCGCTCAGGCTTTCCGGCAGCCTCGGGAGTCCTTCCGCGACAGCCCGGTGCTCGTACAGGTTCACGTCCAGCCTCTTCCCGGGGGAGCGCTGGTGCTCCACTCCGTCGAGCCCCGCCGCGAGGACGCTGGCCGGCAGCAGATATGGATTCGCGGACCCATCCGGCAGCCGCAGTTCGAATCGCCCCGGACCCGGGATGCGGACCAGATGCGTCCGATTATTGCCGCTGTAGCTGATCGCATTTGGAGACCAGGTCGCTCCCGAACTGGTGACCGGAGCGTTGATGCGCCGATACGAGTTCACCGAGGGATTCGTCAGGCTGCACAGGGACGGCGCCGACTGCAGGACACCCGCGATGAATGCATAGCCCAGTTGGGACATTCCCAGCTCTCCCTCCTCGTCGGCGAACAGATTGGCGCCCGTCTCGCGGGACCAGAGCGACGAATGCAGGTGGCAGCCGTTGCCCGTCAGATGGGCGAACGGCTTGGGCATAAAGGTCGCCCGCAATCCATGCTTTTCTGCGAGCGATTTGACCATGTACTTGAAGAACGCCTGCCGGTCCGCCGTGCGGAGTGCGTCGCCGAACTCCCAGTTCATCTCGAACTGGCCGTTCGCGTCCTCGTGATCGATCTGGTACGGCCCCCATCCCAGCTGCAGCATTCCGTCGCAGATCTCCGAAATCAGGTCGAAGCGCCGGGACAGTGACTGCTGGTCGTAACAGGGCTTGGTCTGCGTATCCCGGGGGTCGCCGATCACGCTCCCGTCGGGTGAGAGCAGAAAGAACTCGCACTCGACCCCCGTCTTGAAGTCGTACCCCTGGTCCCGGGCGCGCTCCAGGCAGTTCTTCAGAACGGAGCGCGGCGCCAGCGCGTACGGCTTGTCATCCAGGTAGAGATCGGCCGCCAGCCAGCCCACCTCCGGTTTCCACGGAAGCGGCAGCAGGCTCCCTTCGTCAGGAATCGCCATCAGATCGGCGTCGGCCGGACTCAGATCCAGCCAGGCCGCAAAGCCCGCGAAGCCCACCCCCGAATCGCACGCGGCGTCGATCGCCTGCATCGGCACCAGCTTCGCCCGCTGGACGCCGAACAGGTCGGTGAACGAGATCAGGAAGTACTTGATGCCCAGTTCGGTGGCTTTCTGCTTCAGCGTCACGGTACGGACCTTTCCCCAGGCGAGGATTCGAAGGAGACGGCGGTCGCGTCTGCCCGCCGAATGCGGCATGCCGGCCCATCGGGCCGCACGCCTCACTCGGGAGCGCTGAGCAGGTCGGCGATGGCGGTGCGAAGAAATTGTTCATCCGCGGGATTGCTGCGCGGGTTGCCCGCCCGGTGGCCCCAGATGGACCGGATCGGTCGCAATTCGCAGCGGGGGATATGCGCGGCCTCGGCGCGGCTGTCCTCCTCAGTGAAGTACAAATCATGACTGCACGGAATCAGCAGCGTCCGCGCCCGGATGCCCGCCAGCGCACGCGGCAGATTACCGCCGTACGTGGCATTGTCGCTGATGTCGGACTGCTTCCACGTCGCCAGCATCGACAGCAGATTCGACGCATCGCGGCGAAGAAAGCTCGCCTCCCAGTCCCGGATCAGGAAATCCTCCAGCGATCCGAAACCGAGATCGCGGTAAGCATGCTCCCGATAAAACGCCTGCGACAGGGCCCACCCCGCATACACGCGTCCGAAGGCCCGCAGACCGCGTTCCGGACGTCCGGCGAAGTGATCCCCCTGCCACGCCGGATCGCTCGTCAGAGTGGCTTCCAGCCCTTCGAGAAACACCCGGTTGTGCGGTGAGGTTCGGGCCGACGTGCAGATTGCGGCAATCCGCGCGACTCGGTCCGGGTACAGCGCTCCCCAGTGCAAAGCCTGCTGCCCCCCCATCGACCATCCGTAGGCCAGCGCAATTCGCTCGACCTGAAAGACCTCCTCCAGCAGTCGCCGCTGCGCCGTGATGTTGTCCATGTGCGTGAACGGCGCTCGCCGTCGCAGACCGAACGGTTCGGGTAGATTGCTCGGCGACGACGACAATCCGTTGCCGAACATGTTGGGAATCACAATAAAGTACCGGCTCGGGTCGAGGATGCGCTCCGGTCCGATCAGCCAGTCAATGTCGGCATGCGTGGCGCCGTACGACGTCGGATACAGGATGACGTTCGAGCGCGCCGCGTTGAGCTGCCCGTACGTCTTGTAGGCCAGCACCGCGCGCGGCAGCGTCAGCCCGCATTGCAGGCGAAAGTCGCGCAGCTCGAACTCGTCGTAATCCGGCATCATGTCCCCTCATCCGGCGCCGCCGGCGATTCCCGGTTCAGCGAATGGATGACCTCGCGGTTCGCGGCCACATAGCTCGGTGCAACGTGCGCCAGCCTGGCCTTCAATTCGCGGTGCGCTGCCGGCAGCTGATGAAAGGGAACCGACGGATAGAGGTGATGCTCGGCGTGAAACGGCATGTTCCACATCAGCAGCCGCACCGGCCACAGCGTCAGCGTCGTCCGCGTGTTCGTCAGTCCGTTGGCGTCGCTGCTGCAGCCCGTGTGCTCCGCGATCAGGATGGCGCGCAGCAGCGGCTGCGCCAGCACCATCGGCAGGAACCAGTAGAACAGCACCACGCTGCTGCCCGTCGCGATCGAGACCCCGATCAGCGCCGCGTACAGCGCCAGCTGGGACGCGGCCGAGAGAGCCACGCGCCGCCGCGCGTCGGCCGGAATATAGGCCAGATGCCCGGTCCGCCCCGTCGCAATCCGCACCAGTTCGCGCGGCTTGTTGAACCAGAACGGAAGCCCGGAGACGTGCAGCAGGTACTCGCCGAGCGTCTGCGGCGGCGGGCTGGAGAGCTCCGGGTCCCGCTCCGGATCCTGCGTGTACCGGTGATGCCACGTGTGATACCGCCAGTAGTACGTGGCGTTGTAAAAGCACAGCGCTCCGGCGATCCATCCAAAGACGTCGTTCAGCCGCTTCGTCTTGAACGCCGTGCGATGGATGCACTCATGCATCGGCGCGAACATGGTGACGATCGTGAACCCGTGCACCACCATCGCCGGGATGCGGGCCCACCACCAGGGCTCCGTGAGCCAGACGAGCGCGCCGGTGCCGGCCATCACCGCCAGATGCGTCGCAAACCGGATGCAGCCGCGCAGATCCGAGCGGCGGCTCAATCCGCGAACTATGCCGATCTCCAGCACATGACGGCCCGGCAGCGCGGCCGTCCCCATGTCGTCCGAATCAAACAGCGAAACGGCGCCCGTAGCCATAGTGAATCCACCTCATCAGGCGAATTTCGGGCAGCCTCTTAGCTGGCTGCCGCAAACCTGGCCGGAGCGCATCGGCCGGGTCCCGTCAGGAACCTCTCGACATATCCAGTCTACGATCTCATCCCCCGCGGGGCAAACACAGACCATCCCCCCTCGGCGTCACGCAAAGTGCATCGGCCGCCGAGGCGATGTAGTTCGCCGCGCAATCGTGCCTCAATGATCTGCTCGACCGTCGGCTGATAGTTGGCCCGCGGTTCGTCCCAGCCGGACCCCAGCCCCGCGGCCGCGCAACCGCTCGGCAGAAAAACCAGCTCGCCAGTCTCGCTCTCGCCCGCCCCGCTTGATTACCGCGGCCCGCCACGGTCCGATAGACTCGGTCCGACCTCAACACGCCCGCCCTGACCGCGACACCGCCATGCTGGTTCGAGCACTCCTCGCCTTCGTCTGCACGCTCCCGCTCTCGGCACGCGTCTCCGCCCAGCAGCCGCAGTACGACATCGTCGTCTACGGCGGCACCTCCGCCGGTGTCGTCGCCGCCGTCCAGACGGCCCGCGAAGGCAAGTCGGTGATCCTGATTGAGCCGGGCGAGCACGTCGGCGGCCTCACCGTCAGTGGACTCGGCTGGACCGACACCGGCAACAAGTCCGTGATCGGTGGCGTCTCGCGCGAGTTCTACCAGCGCTGCAAGCAGTACTACGACCGCGCCGAAGCCTGGAAGTTCGAGCGTCCCGACCAGTACAAGACCTACCGACCCGACGACGACGCCATCTGGGCCTTCGAGCCCCATGTCGCCGAACGCATCTACAACCAGATGCTGCGGCAGTCAGGGGTCAAAGTGGTTTTCGGCAAGAGGCTGGACGAAGCCGCCGTCCAGGAAGGCCGCATCACGGCGCTGCTCACGGACGATGGAGCCGTCTACACCGGCCGCGTGTTCATCGACGCCACCTACGAGGGGGACCTGCTGGCGGCGGCAGGCGTCTCCTTCACCGTCGGCCGCGAATCCAACGACCAGTACGGCGAGACGCTCAACGGAGTGCAGAAGGGGCGGGCCGTGCATCACCAGTTCACCCATACCGTCGATCCGTACGTGATTGCGGGCGATCCCGACAGTGGACTTCTGCCCGGCATCAACACGCAGCCCGGCGACGACGGCGCGGCAGACGATCGCCTGCAGGCCTACAACTACCGCATTGCGATGACCGACGTCCCGGAGAACCGCATCCCGTTCGAGAAGCCGGAGGGGTATGACGAGTTGGACCATGAGCTGCTGCTGCGGAACTGTGAAGCCGGCGACCGCCGCATCCCGCTCAGCATCCACATGGTCCCCAACCGGAAAACCGACCTGAACAACAACTTCGCCGTCTCTACCGACTGGATCGGCATGAACTACGACTTCCCCGAGGCGGGCTACGCCGAACGCGAGCAGTTTCTAAGAGACCTGGAAACGTACATCCGCGGGTTCCTCTGGACCCTGCAGAATCATCCCCGCGTGCCGCAGGAGATTCGCAACCAGGTTGCAAAGTGGGGCTACTCCAAGGATGAGTGGGTCGACAACGACCACTGGCCCTACTGGTGCTACATCCGCGAGGCCCGTCGCATGGTCAGCGACTATGTGCAGACCGAACTCGACTGCAAACGCCTCCGCATCTGCGAGGATCCCGTCGGCATGGGGTCGTACAACATGGATTCCCACCACTGCCAGCGGTACATCGACGAGCACGGCCACGTCCGCAATGAAGGGGACGTGCAGGTCAGTCCGGGGGGGCCCTATCTCATCGCGTACCGTTCCATCGTCCCGAAGCGAGAGGAGTGCACCAACCTGCTGGTGCCGGTCTGTCTGTCTTCGTCGCACATCGCCTACGGCTCCATCCGGATGGAGCCGGTCTTCATGATCCTCGGCCAGAGCGCCGCGACGGCTGCCTGCATGGCGATCGACGCACAGCAGCCGGTGCAGGACGTGGACTACGCCGCACTGCGGGAGAAACTGCTCGCCGACAAGCAGGTGCTCGACATTCCCGCGGGCGCCGTCGCGCCGACCGGCATCGACCCGAAGTCGCTGAAAGGCATCGTCGTCGACAACGGCAAGGCGGAGAAGCAGGGCGACTGGCTCGAGAGCCGGTCAGTCGGCGGGTTCGTGGGAGACGCCTATCTGCACGACAATAATGCCGGCCAGGGAACGAAGAGCGTGCGCTACAGTCTGGTGATTCCTGAGACGGGGCGATACGACCTCCGGTTGTCCTACACTCCGAATCCCAACCGCGCGACCAACGTGCGCGTCACCGTGCGCACGGGCGACGACGACAAGACGATCCTCGTGAACCAGCGGCAGGCCCCGGATATCGAGCAAGCATTCGTCTCGCTCGGCGAATTCCGACTGGCGGCGGACGAGATCGTGGTGGTCGTCGTCTCCAACGAGGGCGCGAACGGCCACGTCATCGCGGACGCCGTCTGGGCCGCGCCGGTTCAGTGACGGCCGCACAACCATCACCAGAGTGACATCCGGGACGCGCTCCCTGTCGGGCCGCGGCTCAGCCAGCGTCGAGACTATTCGCATGATGAAGCGCGTATCCTTCTGGATGCTGGTGGGGACCGTCATCGCGGTCGGGCTGCTGTTCTTCCAGGTGATGCAACCCTTCCTGTTTCCGCTGATGGCGGCAGGGATCCTGGCGTTGTTGTTTCGCCCCCTGTTCGTGTGGCTGATTCCCCGCTGCAAGGGACGCGAGCGGGTCGCCGCGGCGTTGACGACGCTGTTCGTGGTCCTCGTCGGCCTCATCCCGCTGGCGGCCGCCTCGTGGTTTGCCGGCAAGGAACTGGTGGGCGTCGTCGAGCAGGCGACGAAGTTCAACTTCCGCGAACACCCGCAGGTCGCCCGCGGCATGGAGTTCGTCGAACGGCATGTCACGCCGGAGCAGCTTGAGCAACTGAGGTCATCAGCTGTGACCGCACTCCAGCGGGCCAGTGCAACAGTTTATGCGCGCACGCAGGACCTGATCGGCAACCTGGTCGGCTTCGTGATCGGGTTTCTGATCATGTGCCTGGCCCTGTACTACTTCCTCGCCGACGGCCCTCACCTCCTGGGCGTCCTGCAGCGGATGTCGCCGCTGAATGATGACGACGAGCGTGTGCTGTTCGAGGAGTTTGAGCGCGTTTCGCGGGGCGTGGTCATGGCGACGCTGTTGTGCGCGATCGTGCAGGCGATCCTCGCAGGGATCGCGTTCGCAATCGTCGGACTGGACCGCCTCTGGCTCTGGGCGGCGCTCACGCTGGTCGTCTCGATGGTGCCGTTCGTCGGCGCGGCCGGCGTCTGGGTCCCGGTAACCATCTGGCTGGCGCTGCAGGGGAACTACGGGTCGGCGATCTTCATGGCGGTATTCGGCACCGTCGTTATCTCCGGCTCAGACAACATCATCCGCGCCTACGCTCTCAAAGGCTCGACGAACCTGCACCCGCTCATCGCACTGATCAGCGTGCTGGGAGCTTTGCAGGTGGTCGGCATCTGGGGCGTCTTCATCGGCCCGATCACGGCCGCCTTCTTCTACGCGCTCCTCAAGATCCTCAACCTGCGGATTCAGGAAGACGAACAGCAGCCGCCCGTGCCGGTGGACGTCAAGCAGGTGTGATCCGAAACAGTCTCACGCGCTCTTGCGGATGGCTTCGGGACGTTCGGGCAGGTGCACACCCACCACGCGCTGCGACACCCCCAGGATCAGCGGAACTGCCCCCGCCACCGCCAACGCGAGCAGCACGGCCGACAGCACCGGCGCGCTCTCCGTTGCAGCGGCGCCTTTGAGAGCAAGCGTCACGTCCAGCACGCAACCGGACGCGGGAATCAGACAGCGGAGCATGGCACGTCCTCCTGTATTGGCCAATTCCGGTCATAGGCGATGCAGCAGCCGGAGCGCATCAGGTCATCGGACAAGTCGCGCCCCCGATTTTTCCCGGTGTGGCGCGAAGCAACGATCACCTCACGCCCGCTCCAGGACCCACTGCACTGCATAGCAGGTCAGTTCCGTGGCGTTCTTTAGATTCAGCTTGGCTTTGATGTTCTCCCGGTACGTTTCGACGGTCTTCGGCGACAGGACCAGCTTCTCCGCGATCTCCCGCGTGCCGACGCCCCGGCCGATCTCCTCAAACACCTCCAGTTCCCGATCCGACAGCGATTCGATCGGCGAGCGCTGCATATCCTCCGCGGTGCCCACAGTCCGGGACAGCATCCGGTCGGTCATTCGCTCGCTGAGGTACACGCGCCCGTCCAGGACCCGGCGGATCGCCGCCAGCAGCTCTTCCGTTCCGGCGTGCTTGCTCACGTAGCCGTGAGCTCCCGCGCGCAGCGCACGCTCAGCGTACAGCAGTTCGTCATGCATCGAACAGACCAGCACCTTCGTGCCGTCGTCCTGGCTCATGATGTCCTTGATCAGTTCGAGGCCGCTGCCGTCATGCAGCGAGAGGTCCACGATCACCAGGTCGGGGTGATGCTCGTGAAACAGCTTCATCGCCGCCGGAGGCCCGTCGGCTTCGGCCACCACCTCAAGGTCCTCCTGTCCCTCAATCAGCACTCCAAGACCGCGACGCACCAGTTGATGGTCGTCCACGATCATGATCCGAGTTACGCCTGTCTTAATCATCATCGGCTCCTCTTGACGTATGCTGCTCCCCGACGTGGCCCGCCATCGCCCCCGGTGCGACCCCTATGCAATGGGCGTTCCGTTCGCTGTCCCAGTCTCCGGCGAATCCCCGCGCCGGCGCATCAGGAAAAGCCTGATCCCGGCTTTTCCGCCTCGTTTGCCGCGTATTCGGGGGAATTGAAAGAACCGGGCAACCATTCGCGGCAGACGGCCTCGGTTTTCGCCCCCGGCTGCAAAAGGCTCGGACTGCGCGGTGGCGCTCCAACCGACCAGCCCTCGCAGACGCCTGCCACGGCCGCTCGTTGCAGCCGGGTCCTTCAGGTGCTGATACGGCGAATACACATCAAACCACCTCCCCGGCTGGTGTTTCAGCAGGCGCCGGCGCAAGATGAGGGGGCCGTCGCACAGATCGCTCCCCGCGGGCATGGGGAACATGCGGTCAGAATCCCGCACTCTGCGGAGCGAGCGTCCGATCAATCATCGCTTCAGCTGCAGGAGACGATCATGCTGAATCGCTCTCGCTCGGCTCTGCTCTGCGTCGCCTTCTGGAGTATGGCCGCCGTTCCGGCCGCGGGGGCCGAAGCTCGCATTCGAATTGTCTTCTTCACGCCGTCCGATGTGGATCCGCCTCCGGGCGTTCCCGTACGGATGCAGCAGATCGTCGAATATGGACAGGCCTTCTACGGACAGTGGCTGCAGCACTGGGGCTTCGAACCGGAGAACGTGCTGCCCGTCGAGCGCGACAAGGATGGATTGCCGGTTGTTCACTTTGTGCGAGGTTCAGAAACGGCGGCCAGCGGCAAGTACGACGATGTTGGCATCCAGGGGGCGATTCGGGAGCAGGCGATTGCCGAGCACTCCATTCCGCGCGAAGGCAGTTCGTTCTGGATCTTCGTGCATGGAACGAAACTCCGCGCCAGCCGCGGGTGGGGCGGCTGGGGGGACCGGAACGGCAACGGCCTCGCCTTGCTCGTCTGGCAGACGGCGGAGGGTGACTTTTCGCCGGACGATCCACTCGCCGGCGGCGTCCCGGATCAGATCAATCTCAAGGGATACCTGCACGAACTCGGCCACACGATGAACCTGCCCCATATCGGGCCGTCGGAAAAGCACGATCTCGGCATGTCGCTGATGGGCCCCAACGCCCGCAGTTATCGGCAGGCACGCTCCAGCCGCGAGGAGCGCGTCTATCTCACCCCAGCCGTCGCCGCGCTCATCTGGAAGCAGCCGCAGATGACCGGCCGCTTCGAATCCGATCCGCAGTTACCCAAGGTGGATGTCCGCAACTTCCGCGCGGTGTTCAACGCCCGCGACCAGAGATTCCAACTCACCGGCCGTCTGGTCTCGGATGTGAGGGCTCACAGCATCGTCGCGATCGACATTCCGGACGAGGGCCCCGGCGACTACTGGAAGAAGGGCTACATGGCCCAGCTGAACGGCGACGGCGAGTTCGAGTTGCACGTCGATGAACTGCTGCCGTCGAGCGGCGTGATCAAAGCCGTCTTCTGCTTCGAGAACGGCATCTTCACCGGCAACGGCGAAGGCGCCGGCTTCCGCCACGCCGCCGAGATTCCGTACGAGTTCACCAGCGGGCGGTACCGGGTCGCGCCGAAGTGAAGTCGCCCTGAGGACGATCGCAGGAACCGCGTATCGCTCGCCTCGTCGCATAGGTTTATAATGAACGGCGACCGACTCACGTCAGGGTCTCGCCATGCCGTCCCCCTTCCTCGGAATGGACCCGTTCATCGAGGCGCAGGAATGGGAGGATTTTCAGTCCCGATTCAATCTGGCTGTTTCAGACTTGTTGCAGCCGCGGTTGAAGCCGGCGTACGTCGTTCGGGTGGAACGCCGCGTATACGTGGAGCATCCGCTTGAACCGGACGAGCCCCCGGGCGCCCGTATTGCCGACGTGGCTGTCGTCACGTCCGCAAGGGGAACGCGTGCGACGGACGAGGGAGGTTCGGCATCGTCGCCCGGCATCGAGCCTGTGGTTTGCACCGTGCTGGACTCGGAGGAACGGCGGGAAACGTACCTCGTACTGCGCGACTCCGAAACCGAGCGGGTCGTCACCGTGATTGAGACCCTCTCCCCGTCCAACAAGAGGCGTGGCGGCGACGGCTGGAACGAGTATCTGAAGAAACGGCAGCAGGTGCTCGGCAGCGATTCGCATCTCGTCGAGATCGATCTGCTTCGTGGCGGCACCCACATGCCGGTGCGGGCCCGACGGATCAAACCCGTGGGCGATTACCGTGTCATGGTGAGCCGAGCAGAGACGCGGCCGAACGTGGATGTCTACGCTTGGCCCTTGCTGCAGCGACTCCCGCAGGTTCCCGTGCCTCTCGCAGGGCGCGACGAGCAGGTCATGCTCGATCTGCAGGAGGCGTTCACCACGGTGTATGACCGTGCTGCTTATGAGTTATCGCTGGATTACACCGTCGAGCTGTCACCATCGCTGACAGAAGAGGCGTTCACGTGCCTGCCGGGACCCGACGATGATTGAGTCTTCGGACTTCGCGAAGGCCACTCGACGCCGTCGCATCAACCAAATCATTCTGCTGTTGCTCATGCTTGCCGCCGCTGCGCTGCTCACACCAGTTGTGTTGCAGATCCGCAGATCCCATGCGGCGAATCGTCTCCTGGAATCTGTGGATTCCTTGGCGCATCAGATCCCGCCTGGCCGCACGGCGGAAGAATGGGAAGTCGCTGTGTATTGGACGCACAACCTCCACTGTGCGAGCGTGCCGCAGGTGTATGCGAGCCACGGCGAAATCGTTCAGCTGCACTCCAGGCTGAAGAATCGCATCGCGGCAGGTGCAGACATGCCTACAGTGACATGGCTGTGGGATGAGTATGCCCAACTGACAAACAGTGGTAACCGGTATGCAGCCCGATACCGGGATGTCATGGTGCAGGATTGCGAGGCGCTGGCCAACGGCCGCGAACCGTCGTACATCTACGACTCGCTGCCAACCATCACGCCCACGATACCGCGTCCGTAAGTCTGCGGCCTGCTACTCGATAATGATGTCCCGCGCCGTCCCTCCGCTGGGGATCATGGGCAACACGTGCTCCTGGTACGGGCAGATGACGTCGAGCAGGTACGGCCCGTTGTGATTGATCATCTCCGTCACGGCGGCGGAGAAGTCGGACTTGCGGCGGACGTGGGCCGCGCGGATTCCGTACGACTCGGCGATCTTCACGAAGTCGGGATACGTCTGCTCGTAGAACGCGCCGGACCCCTCCCCGAGCCATTCCGGATGGTCGATCGGACCGAGGTACGTGTGGGCCCGCTTGCCCTCCATAAAGCGGTCCTCCCACTGCACCACCATGCCCAGGTGCTGGTTGTTGAGCAGCAGGATCTTCACAGGCAGCTTCTCGCAGTGCAGCGTGGCAAGTTCCTGGATGTTCATCTGGAACGACCCGTCGCCGTCGATGTCGATGACCAGTGAATCGGGATGCGCGGCCTGCACGCCCATCGCGGCCGGCAGGCCGAAGCCCATTGTCCCCAGGCCCGAGCTGCTCAGCCAGTGCCGCGGCTTGTTGAAGCGGAACCACTGGGCCGCCCACATCTGATGCTGGCCGACACCCACCGCGACATACGGGTCGCGTTCCTTCGTCAGCCGCCACAGTTCCTCGATGGCGTACTGCTGCAGGATCGCATCCCCCTCGACGTTGTATTTCAGCGGATAGCGCGTGCGCCATTCCTCAATCTGCGACCACCAGGCGGTCGTGTCGGGAATGTCGTCGTCACTGAAGGCCGCGTTCAGCCGCTGCAGGAAGTCCTTGACGTCCGCCACGATCGGGATGTGGGCCTCCTTGTTTTTGTGCATCTCGGACGGGTCGATGTCCACGTGGACGATCTTGCCATGCTTGGCAAATTCTTCGAGCTTGCCGGTGACGCGGTCATCGAATCGCACGCCGAACGCCAGCAGCAGGTCCGCCTCGTTAATCGCGTAGTTCGAGTAGACCGTGCCGTGCATCCCCAGCATGTGCAGCGACTGCGGGTCCTCGCCGGGGAACGCGCCCAGACCCATCACGGTCATCGTCACCGGGATCTTCGACTTCTTTGCGAACCGGGTGAGCTCATCCGCCGCGTCGGAATTGATGACGCCGCCACCCACGTAGAGGATTGGCTTCTTGGAACGCCGGATGGCCGCCACCACCTGCCGCACCTGCTCGTCGGCCACGGTCCGCAGTTCCACTCGATATCCCGGCAGCGAGGTCGGCGGATCGAAGTCGATCTGCCCCTCAAGCGTGGCCAGCTGGATGTTCTTGGGGAAGTCGATCAGCACGGGTCCCGGGCGCCCGGTGCGCGCAATGTGGAATGCTTCCTTCACGATCCGGGGAATGCTCCGCAGCGTCCGCTGCAGCGACTCGGCGCACTTGGGGTCCTCAGCCGTGATCAGGTACTGATGCTTCGTGATCTGCTGACAGATGGAGACGATCGGCGTTTCCTGGAACGCGTCGCTGCCGATGACGGTCTGCGGCACCTGTCCCGTGATCGCCACCAGGGGGATGCTGTCCATCTTGGCGTCGGCGATCGACGTCACCAGATTCGTTGCGCCGGGGCCGCTGGTCGCCATGCACACGCCGATCTGCCGCGAGCTGCGCGACACACCCTGGGCCGCGAACCCGCCCCCCTGCTCATGCCGTGGCAGGATCGTGCGGATCTGTTCGCGGTGTTTGCGCAGCGCCTGGTGCAGCGGCATGCTGGCGCCGCCCGGATAGGCGAAGACGAACTCGACCCCCTGCCGGATCAGCGACTCGACCAGGATGTCGGCGCCGTTCATGGTCTGCTGTTTCGTCTGCCTGGAAGACGCCTTACCGGTCGCACTGGGCACAATTCACCTCGATCGAGTTCAACACCTGAATGCACAGAAGTCAGGAAAGGTTGCACAGGAGGTCACGAAGGAAACGAAGAACGGCCGGCCCGATGGGCCGGGGAACAACGGGCGTGGATTGCCGCGTGAGTCGGCTCATCAGTTCCGCACGTACCGGTACTTCTTAGTGTCCCTCGTGACCTTCTGTAATCCCCTTCTGCTGCCTTATGTCGTACGCGCACGGCGCGCACTCCGGACCTTGCCGCCTTCATCGGGCGGCGCGGGGGAATCGGATCAGTCTACACCACCCCGCCGCGGCTGGCGAGCATTTCCGCCGCCCGAAGTGACGGTTCAGACGGCCGAATCCCACTCAGGTTCGCCCGGCGGACGCTCAATCTGCACAATTCCCCAACTCCGCACGCTTCTGTTACTTGCAGACTCCCCGGTGTTTCCCACAATCGGCGGCGCATCCCCATCCACCCCCGGAGCCGCCAAAGGTGCAATCACTGGGACGAGTCCTGCACCTTCTCGACTGGAAGGCGTCCGGCAAATGGGTCGTACTCTCAATCCTCGTCGGCGTGATCGCCGGTCTGGGGGCGATCGCGTTCCAGATCCTCGGCCAGTCCGTCGTGCACTCCACGCTCATCCCGCTCGCCGGATTTGACCCCGGAGACGCGGCCGGCGAGCACGCCATGTACGAGTCCGAGCCCGGACCCATCAGCCCGTGGCTCATTGTCGGTGTAATGACCTGCGGCGGACTCGTCTCAGGCGTGCTCGTCTACACGCTCGCACCGGAAGCCGAAGGTCACGGCACCGACGCGGCAATCGACTCCTACCACAACAAGCGCGGCTTCATCCGCGGACGCATCGCCATCATCAAGACGGTCGCCTCCGCCATCACCATCGGCACAGGAGGTTCCGGCGGCCGTGAAGGCCCCATCGCCCAGATCGGCGCCACCTTCGGCTCGTACCTGGGCACGCTGCTCAAGCTCCCAGCCCGAGACCGCCGCATTCTGCTCGCCGCCGGCATGGGCGCCGGAGTCGGCGCCATCTTCCGCGCGCCGCTGGCGGGAGCACTGTTCGCCGCCGAGATCCTGTACAGCGACAGCGACCTCGAAGCCGAGGTCATCATTCCCGCCGCCACATCCTCGATCATCGGCTACAGCGTGTACTGCCTCTGGCTCCCCGAGTCGGTCCGCTTCGTCCCACTCTTCGGCACTGAACTCAGCAAGCTCGCATTCGCCTCGCCGCTGGAGTTGATCCCCTATGCCGTTCTCGCGGCAATTCTCAGTCTCGTCGGTGCGGCCTACATCAAAACGTTCTACGGCACCCACCAGCTGTTTGCCAAACTGCCGGTCCCGCGGATGGTGCGCCCTGCGATCGGCGCCGCTCTCGCCGGGCTGCTCGGCATCGCCCTGTACTTCGCCCTCGAACGCAATCCCCGCGCTCTCGCCGTGCTCGCAACTGGCTACGGCACGCTGCAGGAGGCCCTCACCGGCGCGGCCGATCTGGGAATTCCGCTGCTGCTCGCCGTCGCCCTCATCAAGGTTTTCACCACGTCCCTCACGATCAGCTCCGGCGGATCCGGCGGAGTGTTCGGTCCGTCGATGGTCATCGGCGGCTGCGTCGGCTCCGCGGTCGGGCTCTTCTTCCACAGCCTCTGGCCCGACGTCGTTCCCCACCCGGAAGCGTTCGGCATCGTCGGCATGGCGGGCTTCTTCGCCGGCTGCGCCCATGCGCCGTTCTCGACGATCATCATGGTCTCCGAGATGACCGGCGGCTACGGCCTGCTGCTCCCCACCATGTGGGTCTCCACGCTCTGTTTCGTGATGGGCCGCCGCTGGAATCTCTACTCCAAGCAGGTCCCCAGCCGGCTGGAGTCTCCCGCCCACCGCGGCGACTTTCTGGTGGACATCCTCGAAGGCATCCGCGTCGCCGACATTTACGACCGCACCCGCGCCGTCACCCGCATCCCCGAAGCCACGCCGCTGGAAGGGATCGTCCACATCCTCGCCGAAACCCAGCAGCATTACTTCCCGGTCGTTGACGACGAGGGCCGCATGATCGGCATCTTCTCCGGCGACGACGTCCGCGCGTACCTGTACGACGAGACGATCTGGAAGCTCGCCGTCGCCCGCGACGTAATGACGTCCAAGGTGGTCGCCGTGACGCTCGAGGATGACCTCAACACCGCCCTCCGCCGGTTCACCGCAACAACCATCGACGAGCTGCCGGTCGTGGACGCCGAGGACCGCACGCGCCTGCTCGGCACGCTGCGTCATAAGGAGGTGATTGCCGCGTACAACCGCCGGCTGATGCAGTACAAGCGGGACTCCGAGGCCGAACAGGGTCCGGACCGTGACCCCGACGAGCCGCTCACCACCGAGTCCCGCATGTAGCCATCGACCGCTGACTGCACCTGCCGCACCGCCGCGAAAATCCGTCAGCCGCCCACTCCCCCCGCGGCCTCTCCATCGAGTACAGTGTGCCCTGCGGATTGGCGCGACCCGCCCGGTCCAGCAGGATGCGCTTCCGGTCGCTCGCTCGGCGGTCCGCCGTTCTGTCGGAATGTCTCAAGCAGCCCGCTCATGCTCCAGCGTCAGCTCAACCTCAATGGCACCGAACAGACAGGCTGGTTCCTGTTTCTGATCGGCGTCGTGGTCGTGGCGACGGTCTGCATCGGCCTGCTGTACCGCTACGAACGCCGCCTCGTCCCCCGCAGTCTCGGATTCCTGCTGCTGGCGCTGCGCGTTGGAGCCGTCCTGCTGATCTTCCTCGCGCTGCTCGAACCGGTCCTCACCTGGGCGATCGACCGTACCCGCACCGGCCGCGTCGTTGTCGCCGTCGATCTCTCGCAGAGCATGGAGACGGTCGACAAGCACGCCTCCAAAGCCGAGAAGTTGCGACTCGCGCGGGCGCTCGGCCTTTACGGCACTCCGGAGACCAGCGAGCGGATCGATCGCTGGATTGAAGCCTACGAAAATGGCGAGGAGCCGGCGTGGGTGACTCCGGCAGAAGCACAGAACCCCGATCGGGCTGCCGTGCTGGCTGCCGCGCGGCAGGAAGGAGTCGAGCAGGCGTTCCGCGCCGTCGAGCAGATGCCCCGCAAGGAGATCGCCCGCCAGCTCCTGTCGAATAAGTCACAACCGCTGCTCGACCAGATCGGCGAGCTCGCGCTGCTCGAACTCTCCGTCTTCGCCGGAGACACCGCCCGCTCAGAAGTCTCGACTCTCGAGCAACTCATCGCCGCTCCCCCCGCCGACCTCCGTCCCGATGTGTCCGATCTGTCCAAGACGATCGGCGCCAGCCTCCCGGGCGCCCAGGAGACGCCGCTCGCCGCCGTCATCATGTTGACCGACGGCCGCGACAACGCCCATGACGATCCCGGCCGGCTGTTGGCGCAGGTCCGCTCGGGCGGAGTGCCCGTCTACCCGGTGGTCATCGGCTCGCAGGAACGTCCCAAGGACCTCGCCATCTCGGGCATCGATTCCCCCGGCACCGTCTACCAGGACGACCACCCGCTGGTGAAGGTGACGCTCCGCACCGCCGGATACGAGGGCCAGCCGCTGACCGTCGAGCTCAAGAAGGTCCAGGAGGGTCTGTCACCCGATGACGTTCCGGCCGACGAACCGCCGCTCCTGACAAAGACCGTCACTCCCACCGGGTCGTCCGCGACCGTCGAGTTCCCGCTGGACGCCGCCGAGGTGGGACGGCAGCGCTATCTCGTCAGCACCGCCGTGCAGGCCGGCGAGACCCGGGACGACAACAACTCCAAGCCCTTCTCGTTCCATGTCGTGGACGATGAAGCCGACGTCCTGCTCCTCGAAGGAGAGGCCCGCTGGGAGTTCCGCTATCTCGATGCGGCCCTCAAGCGGGACGAGCACGTGAAGCTGGAGAAGGTCGTCTTCCGGCAGCCCTATATGGGAGTCCTTCCGGACACCTTCTTCCCCCGCACGCTCACGCTTCCCGCGAACACCGACGCCCTTTCCGAAACGCCGTTCGGCGAGTTCGACGCCCTCATCATCGGCGACGTCGCTTCGCATCATCTCACCGTGGACGGCTGGAAGCTCGTCGACCGGTTTGTCCGCGAAGAGGGGGGCACGCTCGTGCTCATCGCCGGCAAGTCCCACATGCCGCTTGCTTATAACTCCCCCATCCTCGACCAGCTGCTCCCCGTCGAGAACCTGGCGGTCATCGAGACCCGCGGCGCCGACCAGACCGGCCCGCCGCTCGACCGCGGATTTCATCTGCAGCTGACGCCTGACGGCGAAGCCGAGGCGATGCTGCAATTCGACGCTGACGAGATCGAGAACCGCCGCATCTGGGCCACGCTCCCCGGCCACATGTGGGGCCTGCGCGGAGTCGCCAAACCGGGCTGCACCGTCTGGGCCACCGCCCTCCGCGCCGGCGAGCAGCCCGACCTGCAGTCCGAGCGCGAGAACGCCGTCATCGTGCATCAATATCTGGGCGCCGGCCAGGTCCTCTGGCTCGGCATCGACAGCACCTGGCGCTGGCGGCATCGCGTGGGAGACGAGTATCACCATCGCTTCTGGGGCCAGCTCAGCCGCTGGGCGGCCGATTTCAAGGCGACCGCCGGGAACGAGTTCGTCCGCTTCGGACCCGAACGCCCCACCATCGAACTCGGCGAGGACGCGCTGTTCCGCGCCCGCTGGACCGAGCAGTTTCTCCGACGCTTCCCCGATCTCCAGGCTCGTGTCGAAGTCACGTCTCTCGACGACCCGGACGGACCGCCCGTGATGACGGTCGAACTCACCCCCACCGAAACCCGCCCCCTCGTCCACGAAGGACGCGCCGCCGGGCTCGACAGCGGCGAGTACCGCATCCGCCTCGTCGTAGAGAACGCCGACCTGGGAGACGCCGAAGTCACCTCCGAGGTCGCCGTCACCGAGCGCGTCACCAGCGAGCTCAGCGAGCTGACGGCCAACCGCGACCTGCTCCAGCAGATCGCCGACGCCACCGGCGGCGAACTCTTCTTCCCCGACCAGCTGCATCGTCTCCCGCAGCTGTTCGAAGGGGTCCGCGAGACCGAGCAGATCCGCGACGAGGTCTCCCTCTGGGACCACTGGCTGACGCTCGTCGCCTTCTGCTGCCTGATGGGGACCGAATGGGTCCTCCGCAAGCTCAACGGTCTGCCGTAATCGCTCCGCTCCGCCAGGCGCGCAGTTCCGCTCGCGGCCGGCCGGTCACGGCGACCCTGCCGTCTGCGTCTGAATCCACTCAATGCCGCGCGGGATCCCTTCGTCGATCATCGACTCGTAATGGTCTCCCCAGTTCACGGCGGTGAACGTCGCAGGCTTCTTCAGCGATACGAGTTGGTTGGCGAACGCCTCGGTCGTCTCAAACGGTTCATTGCTGTCGTCCCGCGCGTGAAACAAAAACACCGGGCAGTTGATCCGCTCCGCGTGCGTCTTGGGAGAGCTCTGCCGGAGAAAGTCGGTGATGCCGGGCAGCAGCAAGTTGAAGACGGGCGCCTCAGCCACCTCCGCCAGTCGCAACTCGACATCGGTCGCCGGAGCGTAAGCGATGCAACCCCGCAGCCGCGGCTCGTGCGCGGCGAAGAGCAGCGAGAACGTTCCCGCCGAGCTGTGCCCGGCCGAGAAAATCCGCTGGGGATCGACCTGCGGCAGTTTCGCCAGCGCAAACTCCAGCGCATTCCGTCCATTCACGACTCCCGCCCGCGCCGCGCGAAACTTCAGATAGCCGTCCCGAAACTGGTCGTCCGACGCCCCCTCGAGATCATACACGCCGCCGTCCAGCGAATAGAAGATGCACACCATGCCGGCGAGTGCGTACGGCAGCGTCTCATCGTGATAGTCGTCGTTGTCCATCTCGTTGCCGACCATCAGGTTCGTCCCGGCCGGCGCCACCAGCACGCACGGCAGCGACGCCGGAGCATGATCGCCCGGCGGCATATAGACTCGCATCTTCATCCGCATCCCCGGCTGATCGGTGTTGCCCGGCGCCGAGCCGAAATCGACAAAATACTGTTGCACGCCCGAATCCAGCGGCCGCGGCGCTCCCAGCTCCGGAAACTGCGGCAGCGGCACATCCGCCAGCGGGAACAACTGGTTCGGATCCCCCAGGTCCAGTTCCGGCGTGCTCGCCGCCTGCAGTCCGCTCCGGACCGCCGACACCGCCAGCCAGATCCCGCCGCCGCACAGCAGCAGCATCGCCAGCACGCCCCCGCCGACCGTCCACCAGATCCACGCCTTCGAATTCGACGCAGCGCGCGGTCGTTTCTTCCCCGCCGATTTCCTGCCTCCGGACTTCCGGGCCGGAGGCGCCGCCGCGGGCTGTTCCTCCTCGAACGGTTCGTCGAACGACGGAACGGCTGCCGCGGCGGACGTCACCTTGAACGGCGTCCCGCAGTCCTTGCAGCGAATCGTCTTCCCGGCGAACCGGTCATCCAGCTTGTACTCACGAAAGCAACCTGCGCATTGCGTCTGGATCATGTCTGCGGTGTACCCCCGCCTCGTCGCTGCACCGCGTCGCCGCCACGGCGATGTCCCGGTGTCTCAACTGTCCCCAGGCAACCACAATTTCTTCTCACCACCCCCAGCCGCCGGTTCGGGCGTCCAGTCGCCGGTCGCTTCCGCCACGCTCGACGACACCACCACGCCCCCCCACGGGGGATCGATCTGCAGCGTCTCCACCAGCTCTGTCAACTGGTCGCGCAGCCACGGCAACTTCGGGCCGTACGTCTGCCAGAGCTCGTTGAGCAGTCCTGCCGTCGCGGGATCATCCGGATCTTCCACCCGCATCGAGACCTCCCGCATCCGCCAATGCAGCGTCTGCTCGAACGGCTTCTCCCGCGACTGCTGGGCTGCCTCGCGTCCTTTCGCGACCCATTCCAGCGCCTGCTGATGCTGCAGCGCATCTTTGTGAATCTCGCTCAAGGTCGAATACGCCTGCTGCGGATCGATCTGCAGCGCCTCCAGCTGGCCGCTCTCGATGACATGCACCAGCACGTCCCGCACAAATCCCGGATGCCGCATGAGCATCGCCCGCTGCACCACCTGCTGCAGCTGATCGTTGCTCAGCGACGCCAGATCCAGCCGCTGCAGCTGCATGAACGACAGCGTGTTCAAATTCGACTTTGCATCCACCGTCAGCGGCGAGACCGCCGGCAACCCGAACCTCTCCCGCAACTGGTCAACCGGCAGGATGTACGAGCGCGATGCGCAGAACACGTCCAGCAGCTGGATCGCCGCCGCCAGCGCGACTCTCAATTCCGGATCGCTCGCCGCGGCCTGAGGCGTCGCTCCCCCCAGCGCGCGCTGCGGCGAATTCGGCCATCGCTCGCTGATGACGTTCTCCCACTCCTCCTGCTGAATCCGTCGCCGCCCCGCGCCCCGCATCCCGGCCGGAAAGTAGAAATTCTGGAACAGCCCGACCTGCTCCTCCGGCACCAGCCCCGTCACGTCATCGTCCGGGTCGTCTCCCATCGCTTCCGATGACACGAGGTCGCCGGCCGCCGCGGTGAAGAGCCGCGTCGCCGCCTCGAGTGGATCCCCCTCTAGGCCCGACAGAAAAGCCTGCGCCGGCGTATCGTCGTCTTCCCCCTTGTCGAACACCGCCAGCCGCGCCAGGAACTTCGGCGTCGTGTCGGGGGTCGCTTCCGAATTGTCGTTCCCCGGCCGGTCCAGCACGAGGTACCGCGCCGTCGGGTCACCCCCGGCCGGCTCTTCGTCCGGCCTCCGATCCACCCGCACGCATTGCGGATCGCCATCCAACTGCGTCAACAGCCGCGACACCGACTCCACCCGGTACCGCCGCACGCGCATCTTCCGGGCGCGCTCCGGTTCGTACAGCTCCAGCAGCTGCGCGAGCGTCTCGCACTCCACCGCCTGCTCAAAATCCTGGTACCGGTCCGCCGCCTTGTGCAGCGACTCCGCTCCCTCCTCGTCCAGCCCGTCCCACACCTGGAACAGCCCGATCAGATGCCACAGCTCCGCGGAGTCGTTGTCCGCCTCGGCGATCGCCGTCAGCTGCTCCGCTCCCTCCGTCCAGCACCCCACGATCGACAGCTGCTGCGCCTTCCTCGCCTGATCGCGATGCGATTCCGGCCCCGTATACACCGGGGCCTGATGCGCCCCGCGCAGCGGATACGACACCGCCGGATCTCCGTCCAGCTCCAGCAGCGCCGAGAACGCCTGCTTTCGCTGTTCCGGGCTCCCCATCCGCAGCGCCAGCGCCATGTGCTGCCGCGCCGCCATGTACCGACCGTCGGACAGGTACCACCCGGCAATGCTCGCCGCCAGCGATGACACCAGCGACGGCTCCTGCGCCGCCCCCTTGCGGAACGCCCGGTGCACCGCCTTCTTCCCCTCGGGATACCCGTGCTGGTTGAACACCGAGATCCCGTACAGCACGTTCGCCAGCGCGTGGTCCGGGTTCGCCTTCAGGAACGGCTTGAGCACCCGTTCCGCTTCGGCCGGCTGCTGATCGTTCACGTACGTCAGCGCCTGCCGCGTCACCACCCACGGATTGCCCGGATGGACCTTGTCGAGCTTCTCCAGCTGCTGCAGCGCCATGTGCGGCTGGTTGTTGTCCAGCAACCGCTCGATCTTCTCCATCTCGCCGAGAATCGGCTGGCAGCAGAACTTGACCTTCTTCCCGCTCCCGCAAGGACACGGTGCATACGGATCCATACGCCTGACTACTCCTGCGGCCGCCCGCCGCGGCATCAACAATATGACGGTTCCGCCGGCGCCCGACGAACAGGCGCGGCACGGCGATCATCGCATTATCCCGCGAAAAGTGGACTGTATCCGATGCCCCCCCTGAATCACAGTCCGCCTCCAGGCGGCCCTGTTCGACGGGTGTAGTCCTCAATTGGTGGTGGTGCGAGTGTTCACTCATCGGTAATAGGCCCCGGCGTTCACGCCGCGTAAACGTGGCCGTACCACGGGTGGGTACAGCCCGGTTCACCGGGCTTCTCGCGGTCAGGGCTTAAGCCGCCGCAGCGAGAAGCCTCGTGAACGAGGTTCAAGGCCGGTAGCGCCGTGCCGGCAAACCCGGCGTGAACGCCGGGCCGATGACAACCCGATCGCTGAACGCCTGCACCACCACCAATTAGGAACGGCACCCTGTCCACGCCAGCACACCGCCCGCGCTCGACAAGTCCCGAATGGCCGACTTTAATGACCTTCCCTCACCTTCGAGTCGCTTTGAGGCCGACATCACCATGCAGCCGGAACTTCGCAGCGTGATCCAGCAGATTCTGGCGGGAGAAACGGTCACCCGCGACGAACTGCAAGCAGCGATGGCGGCCGTCATGGATGGACGCTGCGGCCCGGCCGAGACGGTGGCGCTGCTGACGGCGCTCGCCGTGCGCGGCGAAACGGCGGACGAACTGGCCGGCGCTGCGGAAGCGATGCGGGCCCGCGCGACGCAGATTCCCACGACCCGCACCGGGCTGCTTGACACCTGCGGCACCGGCGGCGACGCACTGCATACGTTCAATATCAGCACGGCTGCGGCGCTGGTGGCGGCGGCCGCGGGAGTGCCGGTCGCCAAGCACGGGAACCGGAGCGTCTCCAGTTCCAGCGGATCCTGCGACGTGCTGGAGGCGCTGGGGGTCAACGTGGAACTCTCGCCGGAGGAGGTCGGCCGCTGCATCGACGAGATCGGCATCGGATTCTGCTTCGCCCGCGTCGTGCATTCGGCCATGCGGCACGTCGCGCCGGTCCGGGCGGAACTGGGATTCCGCACGATCTTCAATCTGCTCGGCCCGCTCACCAATCCGGCCCGCGCGGAGTTCCAGCTGATCGGCGTGGGACGGACGGCGTTCGCCGAGAAGCTCGCCGCCGCCGTGTCGCAGCTCGGCACCCGCCGCACGCTCGTCGTCTGCGGCAACAACGAACTGGATGAGATCGCGCTGTGGGGCGCAACGACCGTCTTCGACGTGCGCGGCCCGGAGACGAAGCGCGTCACCTGGACGGCGTCTGATTTCGGATTGCCGGAATGTTCGGCTGGTGATCTGAAGGTGTCGTCCGCCGCAGAGAGCGCGGGCGTCATTCGCGCGATTCTCTCAGGCGACGATCAGGGCCCCCGATATCACATGCTGCTGGCCAACGCAGCCGGAGCACTGGTGGCCTGCGGGAAGGCAGCGCACCCGAGAGAAGGCGTGGCGCACGCCCGCGCCGTGATCGAAAGCGGCGCTGCAACTCGAAAGCTGGATGAACTCATCGACTGGACGAGCAAGCGTCGCCCGGCCTGAACGAGACAACGGCGCTGAAGTCCGTCATGGGCAGTTGGCATGCACTTGGATTCAATTTCATCCTGTAATCGGCCCGGCGTTTACGCCGGGTTCTGGCGACACCAGCGTGCAGCACTGAGCCCGGTTCACCGGGCTTGTCCGCAATGGGCTGAAGCCGTGCAGCGAGAAGCCTCATGAATGAGGCTCAAGGGCGATCCCAGTCAGCGACAAACCCGGCGTAAACGCCGGGCCGAATACAGGAACGCTCGACAATCGCTGCTTCCGGCATCAGCGACTGCTTCCTGGAACAGTTCCAGGAAGTGCATCGTTCGCCGTTCGGGCAGTACGGACGGTACAATCTTTCTCGTGTCATGCGATTGACGATGACCGCGGAGGCCGCTGTCACTCAAGAGGAAACGATGCCATGAAACTCCAGCGCCTGTTGTCGTGTGCATTTACAGCACTCGTTGTCTGCTCCGGTGCGCATGCGCTCGCCGACGTCGATTCCGGGCCGGCGGTCGACAATCCGGTGCCGGAGTTGAAGGTGTATGCCGTCACCGGCGAGCATGCCGACAAGGAAGTCACGATCTCCACCGAGCGGATGGACAAGCCGACCGTGTGGGTGTTCGTCCCCAAGGACAAGTGGGACCGGCCGATGGCGCGGATGATCAAGGAGCTTGATGGAAAGCTGGCCGACGTCACCGACGCGCGGCTGGTCGCCGTCTGGCTGACGGACGACCAGTTCACGACGAAGGAGTATCTGCCCAAGGCGCAGCAGTCGATCAAGCTGGAACGATCGGCCCTCACGTTCTATCAGGGGGATCCCGCCGGTCCCGCGGACTGGGGCATCAATCCCGACGCCAATGTGACGGTGGTTGTGTCGGGCGGCGGCAGGATCGGGGCAACCTGGGGATTCGTCTCGGTCAACGAGACTGTCACCGAGCAGATCCTCTCCGCCCTTAAAGAGGCAGGCGGCGGCAGCTGATGTCGAACGCAGACGGAGCAGCGCCGAGTGCGCCGCCGAACACCGCGGGCGGTTCGCGTGCCGCGCGGATCGCCGTCGTGGGGGGCGGGATCACCGGCCTCGCCGCCGCTCATCGGTTTCTTGAGCTCGCGCATGATGCGCAGCGCCCGCTCGAACTGACTTTGTACGAAGCATCGGACCGGCTCGGCGGCGTGTTCGGCACGCGCCGCATCGACGACTACGCCATCGAAACCGGTGCGGACTCCTTCGTCACCGACAAACCGTGGGGCGTCGACCTCTGCCGGCGGCTCGGACTCGAATCCCGGCTGATCCCGCTAGATGCACGCTACCGCCGTGCGCTCATCCTGCACCGCGGGCGAACTGTGCCGGTCCCCGACGGCCTCAACCTGCTGGCCCCCTCCAGCCTCCGCGGACTGCTGACGACGCCGCTGCTCTCGTGGCGCGGCAAACTGAGGGCCGGCGCGGAGTGCTTCATTCCCCGCGGCGGCAATGGCGACGACGAGAGTCTGGCGGCGTTCGTCCGCCGACGGTTCGGCCGGGAAATGCTGGAACAGATCGCGCAGCCCATCGTGGGGGGGATCTACACCGCCGACCCGGAGAAGCTCAGCCTGGCGGCGACGCTGCCGCGATTCCTCAGGATGGAACAGGAGTCCGGCAGTCTGATTCGCGCCGCGCGCCGGCAGCGCGGAAAAGCTCCCGCCAGGGACGACTCCGGCGCCCGCTACGGCCTGTTCGTCAGCCTACAGGACGGCATGTCGGAACTACCCGATGCGCTCGCCGCGCGGGTTCGAGCGAACGCCCGGATCGAATGCGGCCGGACCGTGGAACGGATGAGACGCGAAGTGCCTTCATCAGGCGGAGCGGACCAGTCCACGAGGCGGGGCGGGTTCAGGCTGCAGCTCGCGGGGGGAGCGGCCGAGTTGTTCGACGCCCTGGTGCTGGCGACGCCGGCTCATGCGGCCTCCCGCATCCTGGGCGATTCGGCGCCCGAACTGGCGGCAGCGCTCGGTCAGATCGAGTATGCATCCAGCGCCATCGTCATCACGGGACACCAGCTGCAGGACATCAAACACCCGCTGAATGCGGCCGGGCTGGTGATTCCGCACGTCGAGCAGCGTTCGATCCTCGCCGTCTCGTTCCTCAGCCGGAAGTTCCCGTCGCGGGCGCCCGAGGGGCGCGCGATTCTGCGGACGTTCGTCGGCGGCGCAATGCGCCCGGACATGCTCGAGCGGACGGACGAAGAATTGATCGCGCTTGCCGTCGGCGAACTACGGGAAATCCTCGGCGTGCGGGGGGAGCCGGAATTCGCGACCGTCGCCCGCTATCCCCGTGCGATGCCGCAGTATCACGTCGGTCATCTGGCACGAGCCGATCGCATCGAGCAATTGGCGGACGAGATACCGGGACTGGCCCTGGCCGGCAACTCGCTCCGTGGGGTGGGCTTGCCCGACTGCATCCACAGCGGCGAACAGGCCGCCGAGCGCATCTGGGGCAGGTTGCTCCCGCCCTCCTCTGATTGAGCGCCCGGCGACGAATCCTCAGCTCGGGCAACGTCGTCGTCGCTGGCATAACTCCTGGTTCAACCACTCCCCGGTTCGTGAATCGACGTCGGCGTCTCCCGGTATTGCCTTAGCACAGTGATCAACGACCTGACCGCGCTCTCTACTTCCGCCAGTAACCGGGCGGAGTGCTGCAGGTCCCCCTCGCCGGCCGATTCTTCCAGCACTCGCGACGCCTGCATCAGTTGGGCGGCGCCGAAGGTGCGGCCCGTGCCCTTGATGGTGTGGGCGACGCGCGCCGCCTCGGCCGCATTGCCGTTGGTCGCGTACTGCTGCAGTTGCTGGAGCAGATCCGGAAGCTCTTCCAGCGATGCATCCACCACGTCTCCCAGCAGACCCTGGTCGCCGCCGACGGTCCGCAGCGCCACCTTCCAGTCAATGACGGGCACCTGCAACTCATCATCCGTTTGCGGCATTGATTCCGGAAGTGCGGCTTCTCTGCTGACGGGTTCCATCGGTTCCGTATCCCGCTCCGTGAAGAATGGCGCGATGGCCGCGTACAACTGCCGCTTCCGCACGGGTTTGGAGACGTACCCATCCATGCCGGCCGCCAGGCACATCTCGCGATCGCCCGTCATGGCTCGGGCCGTCATGGCGATGATCAGGGTATGCCGACTCGAGTTCGCTTCGCGGGCCCGGATGGCCCGTGTGGCGGCGAGACCGTCCATCTCGGGCATCTGCACGTCCATCAGGATGAGATCGAACGGCTCCGCTTCCCAAGCCTCCACTGCGGTGCGCCCGTTCTCGGCGATGGCGACCGAATGCCCCCAGGCCGACAGCAGCGCCACTGCCAGCTTCTGGTTCGCCCGCCCGTCTTCCGCCAGCAGAATGCGCAGCGGGCGCAGCTCCGCCAGGAACTCGTCCCCCTCGGAGTGAGACAGCACGGGTGTTCCGAGCGCCGCGGCCCGAATGACGGCATTGAGGAGTTCCGACTGCTTGGTGGGCTTGATGAGACTCGCCTCAACTCCCAGTTCCGCATGCCGCGCTGCGTCGCCGCTTCGCGTCCCGGAGGTGAGCACGATGACCGGCAGGTCGCGGCCGTCGTCGCGCCGGCGGATGCACGAAATGAGCTCGTAGCCGTCCATCTCGGGCATCTGCACGTCGGTGATCAGCAGCTTCACGCAGGCGCCGGCGGCGGTCCGGTCGTCCATGACGGCGAGCGCGGCGGCGGCGCTGTCAGCCAGATGCACCTCGAGCCCCCAGCTCGACAGGGTCTCGGCCAGAATAGTGCGATTCGTGCGATTGTCATCCACGACCAGCACGGCGAGTCCGGCCAGCTCATCGGGGGCCCGGCGCCTGGCCGGCAGCTCGGCGGCAACTTCGAGCGGAATCGTGAGATGGAACGTGCTCCCTTGCCCCTCCTCGCTCTCCACCCAGATTCGCCCGTTCATCCGTTCCACGATGCGCGACGTGATCGTCAGCCCCAGACCGGTCCCGCCGTAGCGCCGCGTGGTCGAGGTGTCGGCCTGCTCAAATGCCTCGAAGATCGCCCGCTGCCGATCGGGCGGAATGCCGACGCCCGTGTCCTGCACCTGCAGATGCAGCAGGAGTTCGTCACCCTCGCGCGACTCCTCTTCCACGCTGACCAGCACCTCTCCTTCTTCCGTGAACTTCACGGCATTCCCGACGAGGTTCACCAGCACCTGCCGCAGACGGCTCGAATCGCCGATCAAGCCGTCCGGGACGTTCGGGTCCACGCGCCACGCCAGTTCCAGACCTTTGGTCGCGGCCCGCACGCCCAGCGGCTTGAGTGCGTCGCCGATTTCGTCCCGCAGCAGAAACGGCGCTGCGCTCAGATCCAGCCGTCCCGCTTCGATCTTCGAGAAGTCGAGGATCTCGTTGATGATCGTCAGCAGGGACTCCGACGATTCGAGCACCGTGTTGAGGTAATCCCGCTGCGTCGTGCCCAGCCTGGTGTCGAGCACGAGTTCCGTCATGCCGATCACCGCGTTCATCGGCGTGCGGATCTCATGGCTCATGTTGGCCAGGAAATCGCTCTTGGCACGGCTGGCCGCTTCGGCCTGCTCTTTCGCCTGACGCAGTTCCTGCTCGGTCCGTTTGCGGGCGGTAATGTCATGCAGGAAGCCGGCGAAGAAATAGTCTTCGCCGTCGGCCAGTGCGGTGATGGTGAGTTCGATCGGAAACTCGGAACCGTCACGCCGCACCGCCGAGAGCTCGATCCGGCGATCCAGCACGGGTCCCTCCCCGGATTCCAGGAATCGCTGGAGGCCGCGGCGATGCCGGTCTCGCATCGCGGGGGGGACGATGGTGTCGGCGACGGGACGGCCCAGCACCTCCTCGCGCGTCCAGCCGAAGATGTTCTCCGCCTGCGGGTTCCAGTCCACGATCAGACCCTGCCCGTCCATGGCGACGAATGCATCGCGAGCCGTGTCGACGATGCGTCGCGTATGTTCGGCCTGCCGTCGTGCCTCCCGCTCCGCGCGTTCCCGTTCCGCCACCTGATGCCGCAGATCCGCTTCGATCGCCTTGCGCGGACTGATATCCGTGATGCTGGCGCGCACCTGGGCTCCTGCACGCGAGGGGAGGCGCACCAGTCGGACCTCGCAGGGCACGTCGCGTCCCGTGCGCGTGCGGTGCATCCAGTCGAACACGGTCACCGGTCCCTCCAGCGCCTGCTGGATATACAGGCGGGCCGCCTCCATGGAATCCCGCCCGTCGGGCTGCTCCGGCGGGCTCACCTCCGCCGGATGCATGTTCAGCAGCTCATCCCGCGTGCACTCAAACAGGGCGACGGCGTTCTCGTTCACGTCGATGAACCGCCCCTCGCCGGCGTCTAGGACCACGATGGCTTCGGGCGCATGCTCCACGAGCGTGCGGTAGCGCGCCTCACTGGCGCGGAGCGCCTCCGCGGCCTCTTTGCGGTCGGTAATGTCGGTGATCGACCCCGCCATGCGCGTGGCCTCGCCCGACTCGTTCCAGAGCGCCTGCCCTCGCGCCCGAAACCAGCGCAACTCCCCCGTCTTCGTCCACAGTCGATACTCGACGTCATAGGGCTCGCGGTGATTGAGATGCGCGTCGATCGCCGCCAGCGTCGGCTCCATGTCGTCGGGATGCAGCTTGCTCCGCCACTCCTCGAAGACGTTCTCCATCTCATCGTCTTCATACCCGATCAGTTCCTTGAATCGCGGCGAGTAGTACACCCGATTCGTCTGCACGTCCCAGTCCCAGAGACCGTCGGTCGATCCGCGCACCGCCAGTTCGAACCGTTCGGTGACGGCCGCCAGTTTCAGTTCGGCGTGCTTCTGTGCCGTGATGTCGTGCGAGATCCCGAAGGTTCCCAGCAGCTTGCCGGCCCGGTCGTACAGCGGCGCCTTGGTCGTCAGCACCCACGCCTCCGTCCCGACCGGCCAGCGCGGATGCTCGATCTTGCCGACCATCGGCTGGCCGCTGCGCATCATTTCCTGCTCGTCTTGCTCGGCCAGCTCCGCATACTCCGGCTCAAAGAAATCCCGGTCCCGCTTCCAGCGCGCCTGCTCGGGATCGTCGAGCCCCAGCCGCTCCGCCAGACCGCGACTGATGCGGACGAACCGTCCTTCGGTGTCCTTGAAGTAGATGGCGTCGGGCAGATGCGTCATCAGCGTATGCAGCAGATACCGCTCCTGTTCCAGCGACGCTTCCGCCTGCTGACGTCCCGACTCGGCGCGCTGCAGTTCCAGCGGCGAGCGGAGCTGCATCGCCTTCGGCAGCGCCCGGTACAGCACAATGGCCCCTGCCACGGAGACGGCTGCGACGATCAGCTTGACGACTCCTCCCAGCCGGTGCAGCGGCCACCAGAACGCCAGCACCTCCATGACGTTCAATGTCACCGACGCCACGCACACCAGTGTCAGCAGCACCCAGAACGAACGGGGAAACTTCCATCGTTCCTGTCCCCGCACGTGCCAGGCGACAATCAGCGGCGCCGCGAGAAAGGCGGCCGCAATTCCGACATGCGCGGCGATGTGCGTCCAGCCCAGCTCATCAGTCCACCCCGATCCGGCTTCCCACCGCGGCCGGAAACCGGTCACGTCCAGCAGATCCAGGAACTTGCCCCGCATGACGGTCGTCCCCGCAAACGAACTAGCGAGCGATGTGAGCAGCAGAAGTGCACTGCAATTCTACGCATATTCTCCCTGCTGCGACACACGCGGGACAATCTGCGACGCCCGCCTGCGCCGGGCATTCCAACGGCAGATCTGCCGGATGACCCGCTGTCGCCGGACTGCTAAGATGCCGGCGCTGTGCAGCCTTTCAGCCGCGGCCTGACGTCGCCCGGTCATTCAGCCCGTTCTCCGTCCGCTCGTTCGTCCAATTGAGCCTCTGACACGCATGACTGTTGAACAGGGACACTATACGGTTCTCGCGCGCCGCTTCCGGCCGCAGACGTTCGACGAAGTCGTCGGCCAGGAGCACGTCGGCCAGGCGCTCCGCAACGCCATCCGTGCAGACCGCGTGGCGCATGCCTACCTGTTTACGGGCGCCCGCGGTGTCGGCAAGACGTCCACGGCCCGCATCTTCGCCAAGGCGCTCAACTGCCCCAACGCCGTCGACGGCGTCCCCTGCAACGAATGCGACGTGTGCCGCAGCATCGCGGGAGGCGGCGACGTCGACGTGCTGGAGATCGACGGCGCATCGAACCGCGGCATCGACGACATCCGCACGCTTCGCGCGAACGTCAACGTCCGGTCCATGCGCTCGCGATTCAAGGTCTACATCATCGACGAAGTGCACATGCTGACCAAGGAGGCGTTCAACGCGCTCCTGAAGACGCTTGAGGAGCCGCCGCCCAGCGTCAAGTTTGTGTTCTGCACGACCGAACCGAACAAGGTCCCCGATACGATCCTCTCGCGCTGCCAGCGGTTCGACTTCGGGATGATCGGCACGCCGACGATTTCGTCGAGACTGCAGCAGATCGCCGAAGCAGAGAACGTGCGGGTGGATGAGGACGCCGTCGAACTCGTCGCGCGCCGCGCCGGCGGGTCAATGCGCGATGCGCAGTCGCTGTTCGATCAGCTGCTGGCGTTCGGCAGCGATCACATCGCCGCGGACGATGTGCACCGATTGTTGGGCACGGCGCCTGACGAGAGGCTGGTTGAGCTGGTCGACGCCTGCATTACCGCGGACGCCGGCCGGGCGCTCTCACTCGCCGATGCGGCCCTCTCTGCGGGTGTGCAGCTCTCGAGTCTCGGTGATCAGTTGCTCGACTACCTGCGAGACCTGGTCGTCACGGGAGTCGGCGCCGACAGCGTCGCGCTGGTCGGCGTGGCCGAGCGACTGCGCGACGAGCTGAAGCGACAGGCCGAAGCCTGGGGTCTCGAAACGGCCACCGCCGCCATGCAGATCCTCATTGAGGCGAAGTCCCGCATGCAGCGCGTCAACTACGGTCGAGCCCTCCTCGATCTCGCGCTCACCCGCATCTGCCTGCTGGAACGGCTGGATTCCCTGGCGGCCCTGCACCAGCAGCTGCGCGAGGCTCCGACAGCGGCACCCGGAGCTCCTGGCCGCACAGTCCCGCCTCCGAGCCGCACGCAACTCAGTAGCGGTGGCCCGATGGCCGATCCGGCGTCAAAAAAAAACGGCGCAGCTAGCGCGCCCGTAGCCAGCCCGGTTCTGGCACAGTCGCGGGGTGCCATCGCTCCGGAAACTCCTGAGGCGTCGGACGCCGGCGAGGTCATTCCGCTACAGGCCGATACAGTCGATGCGTTCTGGTCCCAACTCCTGTTGAGATCGAGCGATACGATCGCCGCGCAACTGAAGAACGCGACGCAAACAGCAATTTCCGGGCCAAACGCTCTGGAGATTCTGTTCCCTGCGGGCTATTCTTTCAGCAAGACGTACTGTGAACGGCCGGAGACACTCAAGCGAATCGAGTCCATCGCGTCGGAACTCGCCGGAAAACCGGTGCATATCGTGATTCGGGGCGACCAGGCGGTCGCTGCCGCGGCGAAACCGGCCGTGGTCCCGCCCACGACGCAATCCCGCACGCGGCAACTGGATCAGGTTCGTCAGGATCCGTTCGTGCAGCAGGTCGTCGCCGTGTTTGGAGGCACCGTCGTCGACGTCCGTCCGTCCGGACCCCCAAGGGAGAGAGAGGTATAAAGCCTGATGTTCAAAGGAATTAGCGGGCTGATGCAGGCGATGAAGCAGGCGCAGGCCGTTCAGGGTCGCATCGGCGAGATTCAGTCGAAACTGTCGAACGTCCGGGTCGAAGGTTCGGCCGGGGGCGGGATGATCACCGTGACGGCCGACGGACAGCAGCGCATCCTCAGCTGCCGCATCGAACCCGCCCTGATCAGCGGCGGCGACCGCGAAATGGTGGAGGAACTGGTGGTGGGCGCCGTCAACCAGGCATTGGAGCGGGCGAAAGAAGCCGCCACCCGCGAAATGTCGTCGATGATGGAAGGTCTGGACGTCAACGCGATGAACGACGCGCTCTCCGGCCTGTCTCGCGGAGACGATTGAGCAAGGTCACCCCGATTGCGGCAGGCGGATGCCGCCGATCAACGCAGGGTGCTTCCTGCGTGGTCCGCCAACGAAGGAGTCTCAGGTCGGATGCCGCCGCGTAACGTTCCCACACCACCGCACCCGTTCGGACCGGCCGTCGGCCGCCTGGTCGATCAATTCGGCCGGCTGCCCGGCATCGGCCGCAAAACGGCGGAACGGCTGGCGAACCATATTCTTTCGGTGAACGAACAGGACGCGCTCCAACTGGCGGATGCGATCCGCGAGGTGAAGCGCTCCGTCCACCGCTGCCGCAAGTGCGCCAACCTCACGGACCAGGAGTTGTGCAGCATCTGCAGCGATCCCCGCCGCGACCCGGCCGTGGTGTGCGTGGTCGAGCAGCCGCGGGACGTCGCCGCGCTGGATGCATCGGGAGTCTACCAGGGTTCGTATCACGTGCTGGGCGGGCGGATCTCGCCGCTCGAGGGAGTCAGCCCGGAGGACCTGACGATCGACCTGCTCGTCCGCCGCGTGCGGGAAGACGGTGTGCGGGAAGTCGTGATGGCGACCAATCCCACACTCGAAGGAGACGGCACGGCGCTGTTCATCGCCAACCTGTTGCAGGACGCTCCGGTCCGCATCACCCGGCTGGCCCGCGGCATACCGACCGGCAGCGTACTGGAGTTCGCCAACAAGGAGATGCTGGCGGACGCGCTCACGGGACGACAATCGTTTTGAAGAGGCGAAAGTCAGGAATCGAAAGTCAGGAATCGAGGATTCAACGAGTCAAGGAATCAAGGGGATGCTGATGTGACCGCTTACTAAAGTCCGAACGTCCACCACTTTCACGCGAGGACCCCTCCCTCGCATCCTTGACTCCTTGAATCCTCGACTTCTCCCCCCCCCCGAATCATGCACCTGAACATCTCACAACAGATGCGGATGAGCCAGCAGATGAAGCTGGCGCCGCGCATGATTCAGTCGATGGAGATCCTCCAGCTCCCCCTGCTCGCCCTGCAGGAGCGGATCGAGCAGGAGCTGGCGGAGAACGTCGCGCTGGAGCACGTGACCGCCGATGCCGACGCTCCGAACGAAACGAACGGAGAAGTTCACCAGCCCGAAGACGCTCCCCGCCGCGAAGTCGAAGAACGCGAACTCAACGCCGGCAGCGAAGACAACAATGCGTCCGACTTCGAACGGCTGGTCGAGATCTCGCAGGAGTGGCCGGACGACAATTACACGTCCGGCTCGAAGCCGTCGGGCAACCGGGTTGACGAGGACGGCGACCGGCAGCACGACCTGATGGCCAACGCCGAAAGCCGGCCGCAGACGCTGCACGACTACCTCATCGACCAGTTCCACTACTTCGACGTCTCGCCGCAGGTACGGGCCTTCGGCGAGTACCTGATCCAGAACCTCGACAGCAACGGCCGCCTGCAGAGTTCGTTGCCGGAGATCGTCCAGGTGTACGGAGGCTCGATCTCGCTCGCCGAGGCCGAGGAAGCGCTCCAGCAGATCCAGAAGCTCGATCCGCTGGGCGTCGGCGCGCGGGACGTGAAAGAGTGTCTCCTGCTGCAGATCACGCCGCATACGCCGCTGCGCGAGATCCTGGTCCCGCTGATTTCGTCGCACTGGGAGGACCTCACTAACAACCGCCTGCCGCAGATCGAGCGCAAGACCGGCTTCTCGCTGGATGACATCAAGGCCGCCATCGAGCAGCTCAAGACCCTCAATCCCTGGCCGGGACAGGGGTTTGAAGAAGTCCCCGCCCAGCGCGTGACGCCCGACCTTGCGCTGGAGCAGGATGAGAACGGCAAGTACATCGTCAAGCTGATCGACGAGCACATCCCGCATCTGCGCATCAGCCGCACGCATCTTCGAATGCTCGAAGGGGATCCGGACCCCGCCACGCGGGACTACATCCGCAAGAAGATCGAATCGGCGAAGTGGCTGATCGAGTCGATCGAGCAGCGGTACAACACCCTCAAGCGGGTCGCGCAGGCGATCGTCGATCACCAGGCGGACTTCCTCGAAAACGGCCCGGAGCACATCGCCCCGCTGAAGATGCAGCAGATCGCGGACGTGGTCGGCGTCCACGTGACGACGGTCTCGCGAGCCGTGGACGGCAAGCATCTCGCCACGCCCCGCGGCATCTTCCCGCTCAAGCGGTTCTTCGGTGGCGGCACCACCACCGCGGAGGGGGAGGAAGTCGCCTGGGACATCGTCCGCCTTAAGCTGAAGGAACTCGTGGATAACGAGAACAAGTCGGAGCCCTTGAGCGATGATGCGATCGTCGACGAACTCGCCAAGCAGGGCTATCAGCTGGCCCGCCGCACCGTGACGAAGTACCGCAAGGCGATGAACATCCCGTCGTCGCGGCAGCGGAAGCAGTACTAATCTCGGGGCGCCGCGCAATGCCGGCAGAAACCCGGTTTCTTGGAGAAACCGGGTTTCTCTTACGCCGTTGCTGACAGCTCCTTCGCGGCCCACTCGGCCAGCGCTGTTCGGTCAATCTTCACGTTGTGCCGCGTGTCGACCGGCAGCGACGGGTGCAGCAGCACGGTCCGGATCGACTCGGTGAGCGGGTTCGCCGCGCCGAGCTGCAGCAGTTCGGCAATCAGCCGTTTACGCTCATAATCGGTCTCCGGAAACTGCCCCTCCTCCGGCTCGGCGACAATGACGGGCGTCTGCTGCGGCGGCCGGCCGATCCCGACCAGCGCGCTGCGATAAATCCGCGGATGCTCGTTGAAGATCGCCTCGCAGCACACGGAGAACATCCGGCCGTGCGAGGTTTCGACGACATGGGCCTTCCGTCCACAAAACCACAGCAGCCCGTCTGCGTCCAGATAGCCCACGTCACCGATCCGATGCCAGAACGCCGGGCGTGAAAGGGACGCAGAACCTGTCACAGAATCTGGCGCCATGTCGTCAGCGTGGTTGCAGTTGAGGTTCGAGAATTCAGATTGCAGATCTGAGATCTGAGATCCCAGTTCGAAGTTTGGAGATTTCACATCTGCTATCTGAGATTTGAGATCTGAGATTTCTGATTTCAGATCTGAGATCTCAGTTCCGCATCCCGCTTCCACGGACGCACCACGCGGTCCATCGCAGCGCGGCGGCTCCTGGATCTTCGCCGCGCTCGTGGCGTCCGGCCGTGCGAAGTACTCCCGCGTCACCGACTCTCCCCGCACGATGATCTCGCCGATTTCGCCCGCCGGCAGTTCCTGAGCTTCATCCAGCGTCGCCACTGCCCCCGCGGTGATCGCAATGATCTTCACGTCCACTCCCGGAAACCGTCGCCCCACGCAGGTGCCGGCTCCGCCACGCGTGCGGGCAGCGGTGCGTTCCAGCACTTCGCGGCCGCTGATCGACGCCACGGGCAGGCTCTCGGTCGCCCCGTACGGCGTGTGAAAATCCGCTCCCTCCGGCAGCACGCGCGCCATCCGCTCCAGCAGTTGCACTGGCACCGGCCCACCGGCCGAGAGTGCGCGCTTCAGCGTCGCCAGGCGAATGCCGCGTTCGTCGCAGTACCGGGCCACGCGATTCCAGAACGCCGGCGAACCGAACGCCTGCGTCACCGCCTGCTCCCGGATCGCGTCCACGATCCGCACCGGATCGACTTCCGCCGGCCGCGACGGGTCCATCTCGGGGATCACCGTCGTGACTCCCATTGCGGCGTTGAACAGCCCGAACAGCGGGAACCCCGGCAGATCGATCTCGCCTGCCTGAATGCCGTAGAAATCGCGGATGAGCCGCACCTGGGCCGCGAACATCCCGTGCTCGTACAGGACCCCCTTGGGGAGTCCGGTGGCCCCGCTCGTGAAGATGATGGCGGCCGGGTCGTTGCCGCGCACCGTTGCCGTCGGACCTGCGGTCGGCTCGGCCTGCAGCAACTGCTTGTACGTCGCCCCGCGCCAGAACCATCGCCGCCCCACCGTGACGTTCGTCTTCGCCGCGGGGACTTTCGTGCGGAACAGCATCCGCAGCGCGTGCACCTGCGACACCGCGATGTACCCGTCCGGCTTCACGTCCTGCAGGCACTGAAAGACGTTGCCGCGCCCCATCCCGGGGTCGATCAGGACCGCAATCGCTCCCGTCTTGAAGAGGGCGAACGTGAGTTCAATAAACTCCCGGCCGAACGGGACGAACAGCACGATTCGGGCGCCGGGCGCAACGCCGCTCCGCTCCAGCCCCTCAGCCAGGATGTCCGTCGTGCGGTTCAGTTCGGCGAACGTCGTGCATTCGTAGCGCGTGCCCCCCGCACGGTCGCGCCCGCCGGGGACACGAATCGCATCCCGCTCCGGCGCAAGCGCGGCGGCTTGCCGCAGCAAATCGGCGATGTTCCCGGATGTACTCATCCTTGACAGATCAATGTAACGATCACCGCCGCGCCACAGGTGCCCGTCCCACACTAGCCCGACGCGCCAGCGAGGGCCGAACGTCGCCGAGCATCCATACTTCAGGCGACTCACGCCGCCGCGCGGATGAGCAGTTCTCCCTTCCCCGATTCCAGCAGGTCTCCGCAGAACCGGTGATACACCGCGTCCATGCACCGGGCCGGGACGGGAAATCCGAGCGAGCGCAATTCACGCAGGTACAGATTGAGAAACGTCGGCTGGTAAGCGCACGCGTATTCAAACGTCGGTACCGGCTCAAACGAGGATGACTTCGACAATAACGCAATGGTCCCCCGCTTCATCCCGGCCCCGTGACGGATGCCGGATTCCCCGCACAGCAGGATCGTGCCGGCGATCATTCCCACCCCCGCGAAGTCGCCGGCCCGCCCGCCGACGGCGATCAGGCCCCGCCGCATGGCATTCCCGATTTCATTTCCCGCATCCCCCTCGATCAGAATCTCGCCCCCCGTCATGCCTTTCCGCCCGCCCCGATAGACGGCCCCCGCCAGGTGGCCGGCATTCCCGCGGATCCGAATCCGCCCACCCTGCATCTCGGCCCCCACCCAGTCCGACGCATTCCCGTCCACCAGGATCTCGCCCGCCGTCATCTCCGCTCCCAGGTGCATGCCCGCATTCCCTTCAATGCGAGTCACACCGCCGTTCAGTTTCGCTCCGATGAGTTTGACCTTCCCACAGTCACCCGACCATACGAGCGTCGCGTCCTCGGCGGCCGATCCGGCTGCATCGAAGAACTCGCCCAGCGCGACGCGTTTATTGCCGCGCTGGATCAGCGTCCGCTGCACCTCGGCCGCGGATTGAGTGCGCACCGCGTCGAGCTGAATGGCATCGACTTCCAGCGGAATCGCCGACGGTGTTCGGAGCGTCAGAGTCAGTGCCATCAGTCCTGCCAACAGAATGCTCGCGGCGCACCCGCGGCTGCGACATAGGCTAAAGAGACGCACCCGATTATGCGACGCTCAACGCGCGTTTCGCACGGGCCCCTCGCACCGGGCGCGAGCCTCGTCTCGCCCACGATTGACGGAGCGCGAATTCCGGCCTACGGTCTGATTCGACGTCCCGACGCCGGGATCGCGCCGTTGCATTCTTGTCTGCAGGAGGAGCATTGTGCCGGACTTGATTCGATCCGTGAGGCATTTCAATCGACGCTCCTTCCTCCGCGGCGCCGCGGCCATGCTCCCCGCCGCCACGCTGCTGCCTGCCGCCTTCGCCGCAGATCGTGATCCGCTGGGCGAGTCATTGTTTCCCGGTTTCCTGGCGCTGCAGACGAATCCCGATAACCTCGAATTCCCATTTGCACTGACCGACAGTTTTCTGACGCCGAACGACCGCTTCTACGTCCGCACGCACTTCCATGTGCCGGAGATCAACGCCGCCGACTGGTCGCTGCGCGTCGAAGGGCATGTCGAGCAGCCGTTCGAGATCGGCTACGACGAACTGCGGGAACTCGAAACGACGACGCTCACCGCGCTGCTGGAGTGCGCCGGCAACGGCCGCGTCTACCTGCCGGGGCGTCCGGCCGGGTTACGCTGGCATCAGGGGGGCGTCGGCAACGCCGAATGGACGGGCGTGCCGCTCTCCCGGCTGCTCGAACGGGTCGGAGTGAAGCCCGGAGCGGTGGAAGTCATCCTGGAAGGGCAGGACCAGGGGAAAGTCAGCGACAACGGCCCGGGCGGCGAAATCCCCTTCGCCCGCAGCGTGCCGCTCGACAAGGCCAATCAACCGGAGGTGCTGCTCGCCTGGCAGATGAACGGAGAAGACCTCCCCGCGGCGCACGGCTATCCGGTCCGGGCGATCGTCGGCGGGTGGTACGGCATGGCTTCCATCAAGTGGCTGAAGCGGATCGTTGTGACCGATCAGCCGTTTGACGGTTACTTCCAGACGATGGCCTATACCGTCTGGCAGCGCAATCCCGCCGGGCTGCATACGCTCTCCCCCGTGACGGACATCGCCGTCAAGTCGCAGATCGCCCGGCCTACGTCGAATGAGGTCGTCAGAGCCGGCGAGGAATACCGCATTCGCGGGGCCGCCTGGTCGGGCGACGCGGAGATCAAGACCGTCGAGATCAGCACCGACGGCGGACAATCCTGGCAGCCGGCCGAGCTGACCGGCGACTCGGTCCCGTACGCCTGGCGGATGTTCGAGTACCGCTGGCCCGTGCCGGAGTTCGCCGACCAGCATATCGTGATGTCGCGGGCGACCGACTCGAAGGGTCGCGTCCAGCCGATGGAGCGGAATCCCGAACTGCGCGACAACATGATCTCCCACGTGCAGGCAATCAGGGTGCACGCCCGCAATCTCTGAGGTCGCATACAGCCAGTTGTCGCAGGCACAGTCCGCTGTGCCGTCCGCTGGACGATCAACAAGACAAGAGCGAACTCCGGGACCACCTGTGCCCCTCGACGGTTTTCGCGCCTGCACTCGTCTGCTGCCCACCGTTGCCGCTTGGCGATAGGATGTGCTGATTCACCCCCGAACCTGCGGACGCCGCCGGTGTCTCCACCCGGCCGCCTGCGGTCCCTCTCAAGGCCGGCTGACCGGGCCGAGTGAAGGCCTTAACACGGACGCGTTCCTTTCCTCGGACCAACCGGCATGTCGACCGATCAGCTACTCGAAGCTCCCTCCGACGCCGGAGCCGAGCGGCCTGAACCGGAGCCCGGCGAGTTACCGCCCGACGAAGCGGGGACGCTGCGCGAACTGCTGCGCGTCGCGATTCCACTGATCATCAGCTCCGGCTCCCAGTCGCTGATCCACGTCGTCGATCGCACCATCCTCGCCCGCTGGTCGCTGGACGCCGTCGCGGCCTCGGTCCCGGCCGGAGTCTTCTTCTGGGCGCTGCTGGCGCTCCCGTTCGGCACGGCGGTGTACGTGAACACGTTCGTCGCGCAGTACACGGGAGCCGGCCAGAAGGGGCGGGTCGCCGCGTCGCTGTGGCAGGGGACTTACTTCGCCGTGGTCTGCGGGCTGCTGCTGGCGGGCTGCGGTCCCTTTTCGCCGCTGCTCCTCAGCTGGACCGGGCATTCCGGGCCGGTGCTGGCGATGGAGGTCGAGTATTTCGCGATCCTCTGTTACGGAGCATTGCCGGCGCTGCTGACGGTCGTGCTGTCCGCCTATTTCGGAGGCCGGGGACGCACAGTCGTGATCATGGTCGTCAACCTGGCGGCGGCCGTCATCAACGGCGTCCTGGACGTCATCCTTGTGTTCGGCGTCGGACCAATTCCGGCGTACGGCATCAGCGGCGCGGCGTGGGCGACGAACATCGCCAACACGTTCTCCTGCCTGGCGTTCGTCGGGCTGGTGATCTACGCCATGCGCAGCGAGCAGTATCCGATCTGGACGACATGGCGGTTCGATCGAAGCCTGTCGTGGCGAATGCTCCGCTACGGGCTGCCCACGGGCTTCCAGTTCCTCGTCGATGTCAGCGCGTTCATGCTGTTCGTTGTGTTCGTCGGACGGCTCGGCACGGCGGAACTCGCGGCGACGAACATCGCCCTGACGTTGAACTCGCTCGCCTTCATCCCGATGTACGGCATGGGGACCGGCATCCTCACGCTCGTCGGCCGGCGGATCGGCGAGAAGCGTCCCGACCAGGCTGCCCGGACCACGTGGCTCGGCTTCCGGGTCTCGGTTGTGTACATGTCGGCGTGTGCCGTGCTGTACCTGTTCCTGCCCGAGCTGCTGATCTCGCAGTTCGTCGCCAGCGACCCGGCGGCGTTTGCCGAGGTCGAGCCGCTGGTCGTCGTTCTGCTGCGGTTTGTCACGCTGTACCTGTTCTTTGACGCGATGGCGATCATCTTCGGCTCGGCCATTCGGGGCGCGGGGGACTCGCAGTTCTCCCTGTGGTGGACGTTCATTCCCGGCTGGCTGATCATGGTGCTGCCGACCTACCTGGCCGTCCGGATGGGCTACGGCGGCGTGCAGGGCGTCTACATCTGTTGGAGCGCCGCGACGACCTATATCACGATCCTCGGCCTCGGCTTCCTCTGGCGGTTCCGCGCCGGCAAATGGCGGAGCATGTCGGTCATCGAGGACGGGCCCGTCGCCGTGCATTGAAGCCGCCGACGCGGACCTCCGAGTCCGCAGGGAAGGGGGGGCAGCGAGTTTCGGCGGACGCGCTTGAAGTCTGGTCGTCGGAGTCCGCCGCTACCGCAACGCAGCGAATCGGGTAGAGTGAACAGCGCCTCACCGCCGCGGAGCGACACCATGCAACTCTTCCTCGACAGCGCCCTGACCGACGAAATCTCGTTTGCCCTCGAGTCCTGGGACATCGACGGGATCACCACCAATCCGCGGCACGTCGCCGCCTCCGGCAAGCCGTACATGGCCGTGCTGGAGGAGATCGCCGCGCTCGTCAAAGGGACCAACAAGCCGGTCAGCGTGCAGGTGAACCCGCGGCTGAACGACTGGACGCGGATCGTGGACGAGGCGCTGTCACTGCGCGAGCTCTCGCCGAATTTCGTGGTGAAGATCGCCGCCGGTGAGGACGGCTTCCGCGCGGTCCGAGCGCTGGCCGAGAAGGACGTGCCGACGAATGTGACGCTGGTGTTCAACGTCGCCCAGGCGTGGCATGCGGCCCGGGCCGGCGCCCTGTACGTCAGCCCGTTTCTCGGCTGGAAGGAGCAGTACGGAGACGCCGCCGCCGACCTCATCCCCAACATCGCCGTGATGCTCGACAACTTCGGCTATCCGACACAGATCATCGCGGCCGCCGTCCGCAACACGCAGCAGATGAGCGAAGCCGCGGTCGCCGGCGCCCACATCGTGACCGCCGGCCTGAGCGTGATCCGCGACTCATTCCAGAGCCCCTACACGACAATGGGCGAGAAGCTGTTCGGCGACGCGTGGGACAGTTTCCCGAGCTGACGGTCTGAGCCCACCGGCAGACGAGCCCGTGTCGCCGCTCATTGGGAGCAATCGCTGCAGCCAGCGCCACTGGGATTGGGTTCGCAATCGAGTATTGCGCCGCGACCGTCGAACTCCAGCTGGCAACATTGTTCGAGTGCGCCCTTGAGCAATGCCCGTCCTCGTTGAATGCGGGACTTGGCGCCGGAGACCGAGAGCCCCAGCCTCACGCCGACCTCCGCCTGCGGCAGTCCGTCGATCTCCGCCAACCGGACAGCGTCCCGGTAGCCGTCCGGCAAGGTCCGGATCATCTCGTCCAGCCACAGGGTGCTGCGACAGCGAGTCTGACTCTGTGGATCCTCGGCGTCATCAACGGGATCGGCATCGGCGAGTTCCAGCGTGCGGTCGAGCCGCCGGAAATGATCCGTAATCACGTTCCGGACAATGCGGTACACCCACGCCTCCAGTCGGTCTGCATCGTGCAGCGTCGCCACCCCGCGGTGGATCCGTACGAACACCTCCTGCAGCAGATCCTCGGCAAGATGGTCATCCGGAACCCTGCGGCGAATGAATCGCCGCAGGTCCGAACTCAAATGCGTCCAGATCGACTCGGTCGAGTGGAGAGTCGTCATCGCTGGCCTCAGCACCTCGTCGGAGACGCCGGAGTGCAGCAGCCCGAGGTGCAGCAGGCGGCCGGCATCAGGCACACAACCGGCATGCAGACAACCGGCGTGCAGCAGGCGGCCGGGACACGACACATGGGCGAAACACAGCAGCCCGACGAGTCTTTCGTTTCAGCGGATTCCGTGCTCATGTTCTGCTCCTGATCTGGATTGTTGAGGGCTGACCATCAGCCACTTCCACCAATACAGACGCAGGTTCAGCCCGCTGGACGCAGGAAATCGTCTCGCAATCCGCTACCGGTCAATCTCCCCCATCACGATGTCCAGCGAACCGACGATGGCCGGGACGTCGGCCAGCAGGACGCCGCGGCAGAGGGGTTCGGTGATGGAGAGGTTGCAGAAGCAGGAACTCTTGGCCCGGGCCCGCAGCGGTTCGGCCTTATCGTTGCCGACGATGTAGAAACCCATCTGGCCGCGCGGGCATTCGGTCTCCAGGTATGCCTCTCCCTTGGGGAGCTTGGTCGTCATCTTGTAGGGGACGCGGTGCTCGCCGGCGGTGGAGGGATACTTGTCCATCGCCTGCCGCACCAGCCGGATCGCCTGCGCGACTTCCAGCATCCGCACGAAGAACCGGCACCAGTTGTCGCCGAGAATCACCTCGGACGGGATGTCGGCCGCATACTTGGGGAACGGTGCGACGCAGACGTCGTATTCGTACCCTTCATACATCCGCGTGTAGATCGGCTCGCCGTCGCGGCGGAGGTCGAAGTCGACGCCGCTGCCGCGGAGGACCGGACCGGTACAGCCGTAGTCGATCGCCATCTCGCGGGAGAGGATGCCGATGCCGGCCGTCCGCTTGATGAAGATGGAGTTGCGCGTGAGCAGCGTGTGGTACTCAATGATCCGCGGCTCGAGGTAGTCGAGAAACACGCGGACGGCGTCCATCCAGGACAGCTTTTCGTTCGGGCTGCGGCCGGTGACGGCCGCCAGTCCTGGCGGAATGGGGATGTTGGCCGGCAGGTCGTGCGTGGCGCCGCCGATGGTGATGTAGCTGTACGTCAGCCGGGCCCCGCAGACTTCCTCGAACAGGTCGAGAATGATCTCCCGCTCGCGGAACGCGTACAGGAACGGACTGAACGTGCCGAGATCGAGGCCGTAGGCCCCCATGCCGACGAGGTGGCTGGCGATGCGGCCCAGTTCGGCAATGATGACTCGGAGCGTCATCGCCTTCTCTGGGACTTCCATCCCGAGCAGCTTCTCATAGGCGAGCGCCATGCCGAGGTTCATGTTCATCCCGGCGAGGTAGTCCATGCGGTCGGTGTAGGGCACCCACTGCGGACCCGTCAGGTTCTCGCCGATCTTTTCCGCGCAGCGGTGCAGATACCCGATGTGCGGCACGCATTCGTGCACGACCTCGCCGTCGGTCCGCAGCAGCAGCCGCAGCACGCCGTGCGTGCTGGGGTGCTGCGGCCCCATGTTGACGAGCATCTCATCGGTGCGGACGTCGAATTCAACGACGCGCTGGTCTTCAAGAACGGTGGACATGCTGTTGTCGGTGGTCAGTTTTCAGTTGTCAGTTTTCGTTGATCGCTTGGACGACTTGAATTCGGTGACGATCCAGTCGTCGCCGGCGAGTTCGAGCCGCACTCGAAAGCGGATTCGGCCCGCTGCATCTCCCCGACTGAATCCGCCGGGCTCGATAACGATGGCTTTCAATCGCTGGGCCCCGATGACGTCAACCAGTTCTGCAAACTCGGGAGACTCCATCCGGCTGGGTTCTTCCCAGAACGCGATCAACTCTGTGCGGCTGATGCTCCACACCAGCAAGGCATCGCACAAATACAAACTGTCTCCCTGCCGCGTCGCGCCTCCCCGAATGATCTGGACGTCTGCAACGGCGTAACACGAGCCGAGACCCGTGCCGACGCCTTCATTGACGGCGGCCTCAATCTGTCCGGCATCGGGATCCTGCGCCGCGGCCTGCGTCGCCGCACATCCGACAATCAATCCGGCAATCAGGAGTCGCATCTGCATCGATCCGCTCCTCTTGATTACTTCCCACGGATGCCGTGGTACTCCAGCGGGAACTCATAGTCCTTGCGGAGGGCGTGGCCGACCCAGTCGTCGGGGCAGAGGATGCGGACGAGATTGGGGTGGCCGACGAACTCGACGCCCAGCAGGTCGTAGGCTTCCCGCTCGTGCCAGTTCGCGATCCCCCAGATATGCGAGACGGTCGGCAGAGACGGGAGTTCTCCTTCCACGTCATTCTGCCAGCGCGGCAGCTTCACCTTCACCACCAGCCACTGTTTGTTCGAGAAGCTGTAGAGGTGATAGACGACTTCCAGGTGCGGCTCGTGGCCGAAGCCCTTCTGCTTCTTCGGGTCCGGCTCGAAGTAATCGACGACCGTCAGATCGCACAACTGATCGAAGGCGAGGTCCGGGTCGTGCTTGAGCACCTCGGCGACCTCGGCAATCTCATCGGCCCGGACCTCGATCCACGGATCGATCGCGTCCGCCACGACGGCCCGAATGACCTCGTCGCCAAACCGCTGCTGCAGCCGCTGGTGAATGTCCTGAATTGCCATCGGGGGCGGAATTTCGGCTTAAGGAACTGAACAGGAGGTAACGGAGGAAACAGAGACGTGACGCAGCCGCTAGTGGTTGATACGGGTGAACAGCCGGAAGTACGGAAGAAGAAGTTGAGTGCTCGCCTTCGGCTCGCCGCTAAACGGGGATTGATCGTGCCCGGGCCGCCGCCTCTCGTCTCCGTTCCCTCTGTTCATCCTTCTCACGCGTGCTGGGCTTCGGTCCGCTCGACGAGCGGCTTGGTCTCGATAACGGGCCGCGTGCGGACTGCAGCCGCCTGCTTGGCATGGGCCACCATCGCCCGCACCCAGTCCAGGTCGCCGCGATGCCAGACGTAGGCGAAGCCCACCAGCAGCACGCCGAAGAACACCAGAATGTCCAGCATGCCCATCAGGGCCATCCGCCCGGCTGCCTCGGCCGAGACCATCGTCTCCGCGCTGCTGGTGCCGGGGGGGAGGTTCAACAGCTTGTCGCTCAGCAGCATACGGGTGGATTCGGCGATCGTCGGATCCGCCAGCTGATTGGCCCCGCCGAACACCGCGCCCCACGGGAAGAAGAACACCACCTCCACGTCGAAGATGATGAACAGCAGCGCGATCACGTAGAACCGCAGGTCGAACTGAATGTAGCTCGATCCGATCGTCGGCTCGCCGCACTCGTAGACGGCGTCCTTCTCCGGCGTCGGCAGGCGCGGCCGCACGAACTTGCCGATGACCAGCGGCAGCAGGATGAGCGTGGCCCCGACGATGACGGCCAGCAGCAGGTGAAAGTTCAGGTCAGTCATCGCGTCGTGCGTGCGTGGGCGTGCCAGAAACCCGGTTTCTCTGAAGAAACCGGGTTTCTCCTTTAGACCAGGTCCTCATCCGAATCATCGTTCGGCAGTTCGGCAACCGGCCGGCGGCCGCCGAACCCCTCGTCCGCCTCATGCCAGTGGGCGATTTCGTCCTCCCCCAGCTTCCAGCAGAGCGAGACGTCGCGCCCCTGCACGAAGCAGGGAAAATCCACCAGACCGACGAACGGGTCCTTCAACTCCGGTCCGAGGTCCGAAAGCTCCCGCAGATAACCGCGGAGCCGGGCCTCGTCGGCTTCCAGCTCCCGTTCCATCTGCTCGAGTTCCTCCGCGTGCAGGTCTCCCGGCCGCGGCGAACGCCGGCGGGACTTCGCCTGCAGATCGTCGAGCCGTTCGCGGCGCCGCTGCACGTCGGGGAACAGTTCGACAATATCCCGCACGATCATCCGCACCAGCGGCAGCGTGCGATTGGCTTCCTCGATCGTGAAGTGCCGGACGGTGGAGGCGGAAGCGTTCATGGCTGGTTCACTCATAGAAGGTCCATCGAGCGGCGGGAGTTATCCCCCGCCGTTCAATCATACGCATTTCACTCGTGACCTTCCGAAGAAAACTCGAACGGACTCGGCTCCCCCTTCACCCACACCGGCTGATACAGCACCTTCGACTCCGCCACGACCGTCGGATTGAGCGTCGCCTGTCCCCACGCCGTCTCCAGCGGAAGCTTGGCGTAGTCCACGATGCAGCCATCCCGGCTGTAGCAGCTCAGGTCGTGATTCGACCCCATGAAGATGCAGTCCACCGGACAGGGATCGACGCACAGCGCGCAGAACATGCACTTGGTGTAATCGATCGCGAATCCGTTGATCCGGAATCCCTTGCCGACCGGACTCTTTTCTTTCTCGATGTAAATGCAGTCCACCGGGCAGGCGACCGCGCACTTCTCGCAGCCGATGCACGTCGTCAGGTCGAACCGGTGAAAGCCCCGATACCGCGCCTTCACCGGCACCGGCTGCTCGGGATACTCGTAGATCTGTGCAAACGCCTTGCGCTGGTACGTCTTGCGCATCACGCCGATCGTCACGCCCAGCCCCTGCGCGACCGTCTTGACGGCCAGCCAGACGTTGCGGAACCACTCGCGCATCGCAGCTTTCCAATCTGAAGAGCGCCCGTCCCGAAACGGACGAAACGCCGGAAGTTCTGATAAACCATCGGATTATAGGCGGACACCCGCGCGTCGCAAGCAACCCGCCCCGACCTCTCGGATTCGGGAACCCGTCTCCTCCTCGGCATGGCATCGCGGAGGGGGCCGTTCCGTCCGTCCGGCCGCCGGATTCCGACCGGCAATGAAGCAACCGGCCGCCGCCCCGGCCGTATTCACGGCCAAAGCGGCGACCGGTATCGGAACTCCGGTCACTAATCGACGTACGCCATCCGCACGAACGGAGCCGCCGCTCGCGGCCGGGGAGCGGCCGCAGGCTCGGCGTTCTGCACCACCCGATGCCAGACATCGAGCTGCAGCGTCGAGTGGTCCGGATGCGACACGCGTCCGCGAGCGAACTTCAGCGTCTCATCCATCTCGTACAGCCACTCAACCCGGTGCGGCTTGCCTCCCTTCCGCGCGAGCCGGCCGTTGGCCTGAACTAGCGAGACATCCACGTGCATCTGCGGACGCGGCAGGAAGAACCACTCTCCCTGGCGAATGTACGCCTCCGTCCGGCGGCGATGCCGGCGGTGCGCCACACCTTTCCGCTTCTGCTCCCGCCGCACGATCTCCGGCTTCAGCGCCTCCATCGCCCCCCGCACGCTCTCCGTCCGCCGACCGAACGGCACAGCAGCGACGAACCAGTGCTGCTCGTCGTGCCCGCACAGAAACCGCCCGCTGGACGGCAGCCGGTCGCCGTACACGTCCAGCACCAGGTGCCGATGCCGAGGCCGCACATCGACCGCCTCAGCCAGCACTTCGCCGAACGACGGCTGCCGCAGCAGGAAAACCTCCCGCCCGTCCCGCCGTCTCACATCGATTTCCACACCCCGCCCGCGCGATTCGAGCTCCAGCTCCGCCCCGATCTCCGCGAACGCCCGCGTCAGTTCCACAGACATGATTCTCAACTCCTCACCGAGGATCAGCCCAGTGCCGACCCACCATCCCGAAGACACATCAGTCAACAGGAAGTTCACACCCACGACCCACTGACCTGCTTCATGTGTTGCGGACACCTCAACGCCCTGTTCTGGACGGCTCCGGGAGAGCCGTCCGATGTCGAAAGTCACTGAACAAAGCGTTGAGCATTCTGGCCCGCGACGGGTGAGAGACGTGTGCGCGGGGAGCGATCAACCGGTGCTCGTGGAAGGCTTCCGAAACAGGGCCACCACGCCTGGGGCACCCGCCCCCCCCTCCATCCGCTCCGCCCCCCCGAACCCGCGCGAACCCCCAACATCGCGGCCGTGTCCATGTGCGGAACGGCTCCCAGCCGTGGATCAAGAGGTCGCACCACCAGGTCCTCTTCGCCGCAGATCTCGTCGACCAGCAGGTTCACCAGCACATCGCATTCGGTGCCGACACACCGTTTGCGGAGCTCGGCGGCGACACGTTGGCGTTCGTC
>JBGTSJ010000033.1:0-51472 GCA_041940305.1 Planctomycetaceae bacterium | reverse complement strand
AACGACACGCCGACGATCAGCGACGTCAGGAACGAGGCGATGACCGACGTGGGCGTGATGATGGGGACCAGGTTATGGATCGTGGGGGGGAGGATCCGCCAGACATCGGGGAGCCCGTTCTCAAGTACGTTCAGCAACCCTGCGGTCGCCGGAATGCACAGAAACCCCAGCCCGACGCCGACGAGTCCACCGATGGCCGTGAGCGACACGCTCTCGGCGAGGAACTGGTAGACGATGTCCATCCGCGTTGCGCCGAGGGCACGGCGGATGCCGATTTCGCGAGTCCGTTCGGTCACGGTGGCCAGCATGATGTTCATGATGCCGATGCCTCCCACGAGCAGCGAGATGCCGGCGATGAGGACCAGCAGGACGTTGAACAGCATCCGCAGCATTTCGGCCTGCCGCAGCAGTTCCTTGGGGACGGTCACGACGACGTCCGCGCGGGGATGGAAGCGGTCGAGCAGCGTCTTGATCGTATCGGCGACGCCTTCGACCTCATTGATGTCGTCGACGGACGCGGTGATCTGGCTGAGTTCGACTTCCTCACCGTCCATGCCGCCCGATCGCGAGGTGATGACGCGATCGCCGATCCGCTGGCGAAAGGTGTCGAGAGGGATATAGATGTCGGAGTTGAAGTCGCGTCCTTCCAGGCTGCCCCCGATCGCAGCGGAGGGGAGGCGGGATTCCGTGACGCCGACGACGGTATAGACGCCGGACGTCATGTTGTAGTGCAACTGGACGCCGCGGCCGACGGGGTCCTCGTAACCGAACAGCGACTCGGCGGCAGCAGAGCCGAGGACGCAGACGTTTTCGGCCCGCTCGACGTCGGCCCGCTCGAGGAAGCGTCCGCTGGCCATGTCGAGATGATTGATCTGCTGGTAGGCGGGGGTGATGCCGACGATGCGGACTTCGGCCTGACGCCCGGCGTACCAGGCGGCCGTGGTGATCTCGCGCATGGGAGTGGCGCGCGTCACTTCCGGAACCAGTTCCAGGATATTGAGGTAGTCTTTGCGCGTGAGGCCGTATGAGATGACGCGCGAGCTTCCGGCTTCCGTTCCCTGCGCCGGCTTGACGCTCTTGATGATGATGTTCGTCGCGCCGAGGTCGGCAATCTGCTTCTGCGCCTGGAAGCTCACGCCCTCACCGAGCGCGACCAGCCAGATCACGGCGGTCACGCCGATCAGGATGCCAAGCATGGCCAGGCCGGTGCGCAGCTTGTGCAGCAGCAGGCTCTTGACGCCGAGCCGCAGCGTGCGGAGGACGTACCCGATCACGGCCGGCTCTCCGCCCCTTCGGTCGACGGAGCCCCCGGTTGACCTCCCTGCTGGTTGGCCGACCGCATCCGGCTGAACGCCGCGGTGAGCTCGGATGACGAGATGAACCCGTCCTTGTCCGAGTCCGTGACGTCGAAGTAATCGGCCATCGGGCCCTGGACTTCGTCTTTGCTCAGTTTGCCGTCGCCGTCCTTGTCGCTCTGCTTGATGATCTGCGCTGCGCTGGGTGTCCTGGGCGCGGCGGGCTGATCGTCACCGCTTTCCGATTGGGATGCTGGAGCCGAATCGGTTGCGCTGGACGGCGCGGCGTTCGCCTCTCCGAACTGACCCCGGTCGGACGTTCGCTGTTCGGCGGGCACCTCGTCGCGGGCGCTCGGCACGACCGCGCGGGGATTGCGGACGACGATGTCCCCCTCCTTCACGCCGTCGAGAATTTCGATGTACGTGTCGTTGGTCTGTCCCAGCTTCAATTCGCGTTCCTCGTAGCCTTTTCCGGTCTTCACGTAGCACTTGAAGCCGCTGGCCTTCTCGACGACGGCCGTCACCGGCAGGGTGACGGCGTCCTTGATCTCGGCAATGAGGATCTCGACCTGAGCCGTCATACCGGGCTTCAGGTTCCCCGCCGACCCGTCAATGGCGACCTTGGTGCCGTACTCTTTGACGTTCGCAGACAGGAATCCCTGCGCTTCGGGTTGATTGGCGATGCTGACGACGCGCCCGGTGTGGGCCTTCCCCTGGATGATGATGCGGGCGGGCAAACCTGGGTGAATCTGGTTGACCTTGGATTCGTGGACGGTGGTGTTGACGAGCATGTTCTTGAGGTCCGGCAGGCGGATAATGGCCTGGCGTTCGCGAACCGTGGCCCCTTCGAAGATATCGGGATCGCTGTTGCCCCAGCGGCTGCGGTTCTCGTTCGCGTAGATGACCATGCCCTTGGTGGGGGCATAGATCACGCAGCGGGTCAACTGCTTTTCCAGGTGCTTGAGATGGTCTTCTTCATTCGAAAGGGTCGCGGTATCGGCCCGCAACTGGGCCGCGGCGGCTTCCTGCGCGGCGACCAACTGTTTGTCGGTCTTCTCGTACGTGAAGTCCTCCAGCACGCGCTTGGCGGTGATGGCCGCATCGAGGTCCAACTGGGCGCGATCCACCGCGAAGGAGTCGGCCTCGACCTGCAGCGGCGTGGCGAACCCCTTGCGGACCATCTTTTCCGTGAACTCCAATGTGTTCTGTGCGCTGCTCAGATTCTGCTGGGCGATCTGAATCTGTGCCTCGGCTGTCTGCAGCGACTGCAGGTACATGCCCTCCCGATACTCGCGGACCGCGATCTCGGCCGCGGCGAGATTCTGCTCGGACTGGATCTTGGTGGCGAGCGCCTTCTCGTACACGCTCTTCTGGATGTTGAGCTGATCGGTGATCGCGGACGGGTCGAGTTCGACGAGCTTCTCGCCCGCTTCCACCTCGGTGCCGTCCGGGATAATCCACAGGATCGTGGCGCCGCCGGCGACTTCGCACTTCACATCGACGTTCGAACCGCTCTCGAGCGTGCCGTCGTCGGTGACGGTGATGAGCATGTCACCGCGGCCGACGACGTGCGTCAGCACGCCCTGATCCTCAGCGGAATCGTCTCCCATGCTCCCCAGCAACTGCCAGCCCCCCAGTGCGGCGAGAGCACCGACCACGAAGATCGTGAACACAATCGCCGAAGTAGAACGACCTCGACGGGATGCTGTTCGGTCCTGATTCAGTCTTGAGTTCACGGTCATCTTCCCCCCTGTCGATCAGTCAGCCGCCGATCGAAGCTGGATCTCAGCCAATGCACTCCGCCGCACACGCCAGCATACGGCGGACGGGCCGCTGGTCACAACTCTCGGCAGGGCCGCATCTTCGGCCGTTGCGGCGCAGCCGTGGCTGCGCGGCGCGGTACACACTCCCGGCAGCCCCTATTGTAACCCCGCGGACGCGCGCGAGGAGTCGCAAAAGCCGGCTGAAACCCCGTGCGCAAAGAATCCGGTGCTCGACCGCTGCGCCCCGACACCGCTTCATCGACCGGCCGGTCTGCAGCGGCGCACCGACATGTTTCGCTGAGCGAACGGCTCGATCGGGTCGGACCCGGGCAGCCGCAGAAGCGCCCTACCTACTACAACCCCAGCACTTCGATCAGCTCAGGGAATCGGCGCAGGGCGGGTCGAGGCGGCGCTTCCTCGTAGCCCGTCGGCAGCAGAGCCCGTCCTGCCACTTCAGCGGATGCGGCCGTCCGACGTCCCGAATTCGCCTGGACATTCGAGCGGCGAGCGGCGTCGCCGGACTGTACCGCATCGAGCGGACGAACTCGGGCCTGACCGGCGTCGGGCAGGGGGGGAGGTTCCGGGAGAGGGGGCTGGGCCGGGGCGGCCGGGGGGAGGGGGTCTCCCTCCATCCACTCCGGCGGCACCGGTGGAGGAATCGGATTCGCTTCGGCCGGAGTCCGTGCGGCTGAGAACAGGGGCGTCTCCACCCACAGTCCCTGATCGTCGAGGTACATCAGGCCGAGTTCGCGATACAGAAGCATCTTGGTTGCCTGGTACCGGAGCCAGACGCTCATCAATGCGTCCTGCGCGCTCGCCAGGTCGGACAATGCGAACAGCAGGTTCTGGGCGACGGTCGGTCCGAGCACGACCGGCGGCTGACCCGGCACGGCCGGGGGAATAGGCTCGTTGAGTGATTCTCGAGTCTGGTCCACGCGGCGGATGGCGATCGCGACCGCCCGCCGCTGGATTTCGAGGTTCACTTCGAGCTGATCCAGGTCCCGCAACAGTTGCCGCATCGTCTGGTGGACGCCGTCTTCGTACTGGATCAGGCGACGGCGCGACTGCTGGTATTCAATCAGCTGCTGCCGGAAGACGTTGCGCTCCACGAGCCGCGTGAACGGCGGGTCGAACTGAACCGAGGCCCGCAGCGTGCCTGCGTTCTCGTCGAAACTGAGCGGATTGTCGCGTACCGTCTGCACGTCCCCGCTCATGCGGATCGTGAGGTCCGACTTCAGTGCGTTGGCGTTGAACTCGATCAGCCGCCAGACGTCCACGAGTGCGGCCCGGTTGTTCATCCAGTCCAGCCGGTTCGCGCGGGCGATCTCCAAAGCGACCTCGGGCGAGAGATCGATGGTATCCAGTGTGATGCGCTCGATCCTGGCCCGGGCGTGAACGAGGCTGACGTCGTTCAGGATCGACTGGAGTTCGGTCAGCAGCGTGATGATGCGATCGGCCGTTTCCTGGCGGGTATCGACGGAGAGCGTTTCGAGCAGCGTATCGAGCAGGGCGCCCGTTGCGTCAAAGCGGCCCTGGAGCAGCTCATAATTGTTCCCCAGCCGCGCTCTTTCGGTCTCGAACGTGCGCTGCTCCGCCGCCGTCATCTGTGTAAACCGTTCGGGCGTCGCCGCATCCATCAGCTCAAGCTCGGCGGGTGTTCGATCCAGTTGTGCCTTGACGTCGTCTCGCAGGACCTGGGCGCGTACCAGGACTTCCTGCAGTTCCACGACGGACGGCTCGAGGGGCAGCTCGCCGAACGAGCGGATCAGATCGTCGATAGCCAGCTGCAACTCGGTGGCGTCCGTGCCGATCAACTGGAACGGCTCGATGTAGGAGTCGTCCAGCTCCACCGGCAGATCCGGGGGGAGGCCGAGGGAATCGCGTTTGAAGTTATCCAGCGAGCTTTGAAGTCCATTACGCGACTGCAGCAGCACGGCCCGTTGTGTCTCGATGCTCTGCCGGAACTGGTCCACCTGCGAGAGGTCGACAAGCCCCGCATCGAGGTTTGCTTCGAGGAGTGCGAGCGTTCGCAGCTGGAGATTCAGGCTGGCCTCGGCATTGCGAATCTGCTGCAGCGACTGCAGCAAACCGACGAAACCGCCGACGTTGCTGACGCCGCCTCCCGCGAATCCGCCGCCCCCCGTGGCGCCGCCTCCACCGCCGAATCCGCGTCCAAATCCGGCCGCGGAACCGACGCCTGCGAAGCCGCCGCTGCCCTGGCCGGTGAAGCCCTCCAGACCCGCGCCGAAGAAGCCGCCGCGGCGCTGGGGGCCATCGACGCCGCCGGAGCCGAAGACCACGTCTCCATAGAATCCCTGCCGGTACCGCTCAAAGGAGCGGAGGTTGGCGAGCAGGGTGCGTTCGGCGATCGTCAGCCGTTCCAGCGCTACTGCGCGCCCCCCCGCGCGCAGCAGCGGCTGGACCAGGCTGAAGTTGAGCAGCGACGTCGTGAAGCCCTGATTCGGTCCCGTAAACTCCCAGACCGTCGAATTGGCGAAGCCCACGAGTAGCTCGCCCGCGGCGGAGAACTGCCGGGAGATGGTGGCGTCCGTATCGAGCGTGAGCGTATTGCTCTCGCCCCCAGGGCGCTCCCGACCGATGTGCTGATACGCCAGATTCGTCCCGCCGAAGAACTGCGTGTCGAAACGGAAACGCTCCGTGCTGACGTCCATAGACGACAGGTAGATCGTCTCCAGCTGCTCCTGGTAGTCGGGCGAATGCAGCGTCGCGATGCGGACGGCGTCTTCGAGCCGCAATACCAGCTTGCCGTCGGGCGTGAGCTGCGCGTACTGGTTGATGTAGTCCCGCCAGCAGGGGTTTTCCAGATAGGAGACGTGGCCGTAGTCGTCCCAGCCGGAGTAATGCCGCTTCCCGTCGAGCACGCGCATGTATTCGTGCGAGGCCGGATCGTCCGGCGGCATCGGCGGGAAATCGGGATCATGCACGTTGGCATAACGGCTGCGCGGGTCCAGTTCGATAGAAAAGCCCGGCATTGCCCAGCGTGGATCGGTCGATTTCTCCTCAACGAGAACACACGCCTCGAGATCGGCCGCCTCGCGATAGAACGTGCGGTTGCAGCCGCCGGACGTAGCGAGGCCCGCCACGGCCAGCAGCAGGATGAGCGTGCGGAGGCGGCGTCCGTGGGCCGTCATCAGAGGTCCTGTCTTGCAGAACCGGACGGGCAGCTGGGCTGCCGCACCCGTTTCTGATCGTCGCAGTTTGTTGCCGGCGGACGTCGACAGCCTCCGTACCGCCTCCCCGCGCCAGCGCATGGCGTCCAGTCAGTTCATCGGCTGGGAGACTGGGCAAACTTGAAGGGTGGAAGCGGTTTTATCAGTCGTGCCGGATGTGACGTCAGCAACTCAGGGAGAGAACGTCCGTGGGCAGGGCATTGAGACGGCGCCGGTATTGGACCGCGCGATTCAGGGGGGCGCGGTCACTCGCAGAACGCGAGGACCCCAGTCTTCAACTCGATGTCGTGTGACGCGGCCGCGGGGGCGGTGACGTCACTCGACGTAGAGGAATTCGTTGCTGTTGAGGACCACTCGACAGAGGGCGGCGAGTCCATGCTCGTCAACGAAGCTGGCCAGCACAGCCGACTCCTGGCTGTCTGGAGCACGCGAATACGCCAGCCGGCAGACTTCGGCCACTTGCGCCGTGGTGTCGCTGCCGGCGTCTGACGTGATGCGCGACGCCATGGCATCCGCCATGCGGAGGACGAACGAGTTGTTGAGCAGCGCCAGCGACTGGATGGGCGTTACCGTGACGGCCCGGCGGGGGGTTGTTGTTGAGGGATCGGGGCAATCGAAGGCGTCCAGCATGGAGCTGCGGCCCGATCGCAGCCACGTGCGGTAAATGGTGCGCCGATTGAACTCGGAGCCGACCGGGTCGATCATCGAGTAGAACTGCGAGTTGTGCGTAAACGTCTCGTAGTCGGCGTAGGGGGGGCCTCCGACTTCGCGGTTGAGCTGGCCGGAAACGGTGAGGATGGCATCCCGCAGCACCTCGGCCTCCAGTCGCAGCGGGTCCTTCCGCCACAGCAGGCGGTTGTTCGCGTCCACGGCGGCGCACTCTTCCCGCCAGCGGGATGACTGGCGATAGGTGGACGACGTGAGAATGCGGCGATGCAAATGCTTGAGGCTCCAGCCGTGATCAATCAAGTCGGCGGCGAGCCAGTCGAGCAGTTCCGGATGGGAGGGGTGGCCGCCGTTGAAGCCGAAGTCGTTGGGGGATTCGATCAGTCCGCTTCCGAAGTGATACTGCCACACCCGATTGACGATGACCCGTGCGAACAACGGGTTGGAGGGATCGGTGATCCAAGCGGCCAGTCTGCGGCGGCGCTCGGCTTCGGGGGCGTCGGGCGGCAGATCGAAGTCCGCCGGAGGGCCGGTCACCGCAGCGATGCCGTCCGGCTCGACGATATCGGCCGGGCTGGTGGTGTTGCCGCGCAGCAGGAGGTGTGTGACGTCGGGCTCGCGCGGCACGACTGCATAGGTGCGGGTGTCCTGCAGCAGATCAATGCGCTGCTGCAGCCGCTCGATTTCGGTTCGCGCCGACTCGTGCTCCGCCCGCTGCTCGGCTGTGAACCGCGCCGCAATCTCGGCCGGCGCGACGTAGTCACGGCGGCCGGCCGACGCTGCGATTTCTTCGGGAGTCAGCGCCCGGTCGTAGAGGTGCGCCTGATCGATCGCGGCGGCGAGCATGCGATTGCCGCCGGCCTCCACGCCGTGCCGGAGGCCGAACACAACCTGAGCGGAACCGGCTTTGAAAGTGGCCGGACCCTGGCTGCGGTAGGAATTGCCGTACGCGAGCCCATCACGGTAGGCGGTGATGTCGCCGTCGGCGTCATAGACGATGGCGACATGCACGATGCGTTCAGCGGCCTCCGTTTCGACCGGTGCAGCAAAGCTCTGCGTGCGGACGAATCCTTCGCTGCCGGCCATCCACTGGCCGGGTTCGCGTTCGCCGAAGACGATGGCGTCGAAGCGATTGCCGTCGGTGGTCTGGAGGCTGATCACTCCGCCGCCGCGCTGTTCGAGATTGTCCAGGCGGACCCAGGCCTCGAGCGTCTTCTCGGTGAGGGACCGGTCGAGCGGGGCTGTCGCGGCGAAGGACGTTGTTCCGTTCACAACCAGCGCACCGTCTTTCAATTCCGCTCCGCCGCGGAGCTCGGCATGAAGTGAGCCGATCTCATCACGGAGGTCGGAGTCGAACGTCCAGCGTGCAATCGGCTGCGGCGCGGAAACTTCCGTGGTCGACGTCTGCCGATCCGCCAGCACGGCCGAGCGCGCCTCGGATTCCATGTCGGCGATTCGTGATTTCAGAGCGTCTCGCCTGGCAGTGAGAGTCGCGAGCTGCGCCGCGGTGTCGTCTGCGGTGAACGGCCGCTCGCCGTGCCGGACGCCGGACAGAGCCGAGACAAACTGGTAGTACTCTGTCTGTGAGACGGGATCGAATTTGTGATCGTGACAGCGGGCGCAGTTGACCGTCAGGCCGAGGAACGTCTGGCCGACGACGCCGACGATGTCTTCGAGTTCGTCCTGCCGGACGACGGCCTTCATCGCGGCGCTCTGCTGATTCTGGCCGACTTCATCGAAGGGGCCCGCCACCAGGAAGCCGGTCGCGATCAGCGCATCGGCGTCGCCGGGTCGCAGCACGTCGCCGGCCAGTTGCAGCCGGGCGAACTCGTCGTACGGGAGGTCGCGATTGAATGCGTCGATGACCCAGTCGCGGTACCACCAGGAGTTGGGACGGAGCTTGTCGCGCTCGAAGCCCTGGCTTTCGCCGTAGCGGACGACATCGAGCCAGTGCCGGGCCCAGCGCTCGCCGTAGTGCTGGGACGCGAGCATCCGATCGACGAGGGCGCTGTACTTGGCGTCCGAGGGGTTCTCTGCGAAACGCTGCACTTCGTCGTAGCCGGGAGGAAGGCCGAGAAGATCGAACGAGACTCGCCGGAGGAGGGTTCGCGGGTCGGCATCGGGAGAAGGAGCCAGGCCGTTCTTCGCCAGACCGGCTGCGACGAACGCATCGATCTCATTGCGAGCCCAGGCATTCAACTCGGCCGATTCGAGTATGGGGACTGTCGGCCGAACGATCGGCTGCAGGCTCCACCAGTCGTAGCCGGCGCGATGGTCGCTGGTGTAGCGCAGGGGATCGATGCGGTCCAGGGTCCAGGGAGCACCGGCGGCGATCCACTCCTTGAGCAGCGTGCGTTCATGCTCGGTCAGCGGATCGTCCGGCGGCATCTCTCCGCTGTCGATCCGCTGCCAGATGAGGCTGTCCTGCGGACTTCCGGGTGCGAGTGCCGGGCCGCTGTCGCCCCCGTGCAGTGCCGGTTCGAGTGCGGAGAGATTGAGTCCGGCCTCGGGCTCCGGTCCGGCGTGACAGGAGAGACACCGCGTCGCGAGCAGCGGTGCGACGCTGGATTCGAAATGCTCGTCAGCGGACGGGGGATCCGCTGCGGAGATGTCCCGCGCGACGAAGATGGAGAGTCCGCAGATCAGCAGGGCCACAGGGCCGCGGCGTGGAAGGAAGCGCATGAACGACACGCGGAGTCGGTCGGAGCGAGAAGCCGTATTGACAGCAGGATCGGCTGTCGTAACATGGGCGACGATGCATCCTAGTCTGCGATGGAAGGTTCTGTCCACGCATGCATCGCGTCTGATGCGAATGCCGGTCGGCCTTACCTCTCGCGCTGGAGCATTGCGTGTTGCACACCGCAACGAGCCTACTCACAGGATGTGACACGGATGCGCTTCCGCTGCCAGGGTCCGTCCCTGGTCGTTGATACCCCCGCGAAGCTCAACCTGTTCCTCGACGTACGCGGGAAGCGGCCGGACGGTTATCACGAACTCGAAACCCTGATGGTCTCCATCGGGCTGTTCGATACGCTGCGGTTCTCGCCGCGAGCCAAGGGCATCGGTCTTCAAGTGCGGTCTGCCGAAGCCGGCTGCGCAGACCTCTCAAGCGGCCCCGATAACCTCGTCCTCCGCGCCGCATCGCGGCTTGCGGCGGAAGCCGGCTGCGATCAGGGGGTCAGTATTGAACTTGAGAAGCGGATCCCGTTGCAGTCGGGACTGGGGGGCGGGTCGAGCGATGCGGCGGCCGCGCTCGTGGGCCTGAACGGGTTCTGGAAGCTGAATCTCTCGCAGGAGAAGCTGCATCAACTGGCCGCCGAGCTGGGGAGCGACGTGAACTTCTTTCTCGACTCGCATCCGCTGGCGGTCTGCCGCGGGCGCGGGGAGCGGGTGGAGCCGGCGCTGCTCGGCGCGCCGCTGCATTTTGTGCTTCTTCGACCGCGGACGGGGCTGTCGACGGCGGACGTGTTTCGCGCGTGGCGGCCTGCGCCTGCTGCGCCGGAACTCGAACGACTGCTGGCGAGCCTGCGGGCAGGTCATCCACAGACGGCCGGGCGGCAGCTGCACAACGCGCTGCAGGCGCCGGCGATCGAATGCAACTCTGAGATCGATGAGACGATGCAGACACTGTCGCGCCTGCCGCTCCTCGGGGCGGCCATGACGGGCAGCGGGAGTGTCTGTTTTGGGATGTGCGGATCGCGACCGCAGGCAAAGTCCATTGCCGGACGATTGCGGGCGCGAACAGGAATGCGGGCCTGGATCGTGGCGACATCGGTGTAATGAGAGCCGGGGCGGCGTCGAACGAGAGCGATGGCTCAACGAAGCGGTGCATGCGCCGCGGGTGCTGAGTCTGTGCGAGCGGCGGCGCTGCCTTCGGCGAGAACCCGCCTAGCGCAGGACCGCGCGACCAGGATAGCAGGGAGGACTCAGCCGTGCAGATCACTGAAGTCCGCATCAAGTTGATGGACGAGTCCCAGGAGCGGTTGCAGGCTTTCTGTTCCATCACGCTCGACGGCTGCTTCGTCATCCGGGACCTGAAGATCATTAATGGCACCAAGGGGCCGTTCGTGGCAATGCCCAGCCGCAAGCTAACGGACCGTTGCCCCCGCTGCTCGGGGAAGAATTGCCTGCGTGCGGTGTACTGCAGCCAGTGCGGAGTGAAGCTGCCGGAATCGCGCGCCGCGCGCAGTCAGGACGGCCGTTCCAAGCTGTATGCCGACATCGCGCATCCCATCAACTCGCAGTGCCGCGAGATGATTCAGGAGAAGGTCCTGCAGGCGTTCGCGCAGGAGCAGGTGCTGGCGCGACAGCCCGGCTACGTCTGCCGGTACGACGATTTCGCAGAGGACGAATACGATCCACGCGAAGAGTGGGCGGAGTCGACCGTGATCCGCGAGGAGACGCGCGGCGACACCCAGCGGCGCATCGAACCAGCCGCGGCGCAGGGAGGTCCGCACCATCGCTCGACATCCCGGCCGGCTGCGGGAGAGAGCGCTGCTGCGGATGGCAACGAGGCCTTCGGCGAGGGGATTCTCTGATCTTCGTGCAGCAACCGCCGCCGGCCGTCGACTTCGACCGTCGGCGTGCTGAGACCCGTTGATCAGCCGCCGCCGCCCAGTGCGCTGAGGAGAGCGTTGGTCACGGGCGTCGCGTCGCTCATCTGCCACATCGAGCGGACGAGGTCGAACGAGACGACTGTGGCGACCACCATCAGTACGCAGGAAACGGCGAGCCCTGCAACGGTTCCGCCTCCCCACTCCTGCTCGATGACCATCGCCCGTCCACCGACCGGCGCGGCGAACTCCTGGCTGGCGCCGGACTCCTCGAAGATCCCCTCATCGTCCGCGTCGAAGATGTCGAGATCTTCCAGCTCGTCGTCTTCGCCGAGGATCTCCGGGGCGACTTCGAGCTCGTCGACTTCCTCGCCGGTGTCCTCGTCCAGGTCGAAGACGGCGTCGTCGAGGGCGGCTTCGCCTGAGTCCTCCAAGTTCAGCACGCCGGTTTCCGCGTCGGAGTCATCCATGCCGAGATCGAACGAGCTGTCGTCGCTCACCGGGATCTCGAACTTCGTTTCTTCGACGCTCTCTACTTCCGGCATGGCGTTCATCATGGGCACGGTGCCCTGGAACTCGTCGCTGTCCTCCAGCGAGATGCCGCTGTCGCCGATGGACTCGAGCGAGATGCCGCTGTCGGCGCCGGTATCGAGGGTGATCCCTTCGTCGGCTTCCAGGGAGATGCCGCTGTCGGCCGCGAGCGTGAGCGAGCTGCCGGTTTCGAGCGCCAGGCCGATATCGTCGGAGAGGACCGATGCCTGTTCGCTGTCATCGGGCGCGAGGTCAAGCGCGACGGTGGAGTCGCCGGACCCGATGAGGGCCACGTCGCTGTCGCTCGAGTCCTCCGCGTCACTGGGATCGATCAGCTGCACGTCGCTGTCGCTTCCCTCGGCGGCCGGCTCGGGGACGAGCTTCACGTCGCTGTCGCTGCCGCCGGGATCGGCCGGAGCGAGCGTAATGTCGCTGTCTGAGTCCGATCCCAGCAGCTTGACGTCGCTGTCGGAGGGATGCCGCTCGGCGGAGCCCTTCTGAATGATGTCGGAACCTTTGCGGATGACGGTCGGCTGCTCTCCGACGTCGGCGCCCTGCGGAAGGTCGGCGAGGATCGTTGATGAACCGGCGTCCGACATGTCGTCCCCGACAACCATCGGCCCGGAGTCGTCCATCAGCGGCACATCGGGAGAGGAGTCCGCCTGGCGGGTGCGGGCCACCTCGTCCACATCCTCCACCCGGAACTTCCATGTTCCGCGGTCGGCGAATCCGCGGATCTCCTGGTTCTCGCGCATGCGGATCAGCTGGTCCGTCGAAACGCTGAGCCGCTTGGCGGCTTCCTCAAGGCTGAGGTACTTCTTGGGAGTGGATGACATGATGCAGATGGCTCCGAACGGACGTCCCGGAATGGCGCTCAATCACGCTCCGGCTCGCGAGCCCGGCGGCGCAATTGGACCGGATGGTATTCGTGTTGTGTTCCCTCAGCTTTGCGCGGGCCGACAGGTCGAAAATCGGCCGAATCCGCCGCCGTCCTGAAGGTGCGTCCCCAAAGTCAAGACGTGCCGAGGGTAGGAATTGTCGGGGCGCGTAATCGTGCGGCCGGCCATCCTTGAGGTCTGTGCGAGTTCCGCCCCTGGGATCCCATTTTATGAGTGAGGGCAGGCAAAGCAAGCACTTTCCGCGGCACGGCTTCCGTTCACTCTGCACAGGCAGCGGCAGAATCGGCCGATGGGCGGAGTGGCGCGCGATGCGGCCGAAAAATCGGTGCAAACGGAAAAGTTTTCGCAATCGTTAAAGTCCGCCAGACCGGTCGGCCGATCAGAGAGTCAGCATCCGCGCGGGTGGCCAGCCACCTCTGCGCTAATGCGGCAAATCCCTCGACTCTCCCCCCTCCGGAGTCTCCCATGCGTCTGCTGACGAACCTCGTCCTCATTGCTTGCGCCGTAACGTCCCTCGCCGGTTGCTGCCATCGCCGCCACGGCTGTTTCCACGATCGCTTCCGCGATTGCGTGGATCGGGACGACTGGGACGATGATGACTGCTGCAATCCCTGCGGCTGCGACTCCTGCGGATCGCCGTCGTACTTCGGTGACCACGGCGCCCCCTGGACCTCCGATTGCGGCTGCTCGACCCCGTCGTTCAACTCGTTTCCGACGGCCCCGATGACGTACGGCGCTCCGATGAGTGGAGGCTGCAACTGCGATTCGCAAGCCATGCCCACGTTCCAGCAGCCGGTTTACATGCAGGCCCCGGCGAGCGAATCCGGTCCGACTCCGGTCACCACGCCGGAGACGTATTACTCGCCGCGCCCCGGGAACAATCCTCCACCGGCGCCGCCGATGACCACAGTCCCCACGCGGTTCTAAGCACGGGCCGAGTCAATCTCCACTCAGCGGTCAGTGGTCCCGGCCCATCGGGCCGGGCGATCGGCGCGGTTGCTGGTTCTTGGCTGCCGGGCGGTTTAGTATGGCGACCTGACGTGTGCTTTCTACCAGCACCCGGGACGCCCGATGATGCCCTCGCTGATGCGCGACGCCAGTCGCGCTCTGATCTGCTCCTGGCTCCTGCTCGCAGCGGCGGTCGTCTCCGCCACGGCCGATGACGATCCCTTCGCGAGATGGGAATCCGCCATCGCAGCCTTTGAGGAGCAGGACCGCGAGAAGTTCCCCGAGACCGGGGGAATTGTATTCGTCGGCAGCTCCAGCATTCGGCTGTGGGACCTGGAGCGTGACTTTCCGGGAACGCCGGCGATCAACCGGGGATTCGGCGGTTCGCAGGTGGCGGACAGCACGCATTTCGCCCCGCGAATCGTGCTGCCGTACCAGCCTCGCATCGTCGTGCTGTACGCAGGCGACAACGACATCGCCGATGACGTGACGCCGTGCGGAGTTCACGAGAACTTTCTGGCGTTCGCGGCCACGATCCACGAGTCGCTGCCCGAAACGCGGATTCTGTACATCGCGATCAAGCCCAGCATTAAGCGGTGGCATCTGGTGCATCGCGTCCGAGCCGCCAACGCGCTGATCCGGGCCGATTGCGAGGAGGATGAGCGGCTGACGTTCATCGATATTGACGGGCCGATGCTGGGCGAGGACGGCCGGCCGCGGCCGGAGTTGTTCGTCGAGGACGGGCTGCACCTGAGCCCTGAGGGCTATGCCGTCTGGGCGGACCTGCTGCGCCCGCATCTGACGCTTGAGAATTGAGTTCCCTGCACCGCTGCGCAATCGGAGACGATCCATGGGGGCGAGTTTGAATCGCGTGCTGTTCACATCGGTGATGGCGACTGTGGCGGCGGTGGCCGTCAGCACCCGGTCCTCTGCGGCCGAACCACTGCAGGACGCGCGACTCAAGCCGTTGCGGACGCTGAACGATGCGTACCACCCGTGGGTTCCTCCTACCACGCGGGCCGCCTGGGACGAGGAATCGCAGCGGATTCGCGAACAACTGCTGGTGGCCTGCGGACTCTGGCCGATGCCGGAGAAGACGCCGCTGGATCCGGTCATTCACGGCCGCATCGAGCGCGACGGCTACACGGTGGAGAAGGTGTACTTCGCCAGCCGTCCGGGGCATTACGTCACCGGCAGTCTCTATCGACCCGTGAACGGGAACGGGAAAGCGCCCGGAGTTCTGTGCCCGCATGGGCACTGGGCCAACGGCCGCTTTTACGATGCAGGCGAAGCCGCCGCACAGGAGCAGATCAACATTGAGGCCGAGGAGTTCATGTCGGGGGCGCGGTCTCCGTTGCAGGCCCGCATGGTGCAGCTGGCGCGAATGGGCTGCGTCGTGTTTCATTACGACATGGTGGGATACGCCGACAGTCAGACAATCGATCACCGCGACGGCTTTAACGACGTCGAGGCCGAGTTGTGGCTGCAGAACAAGATGGGCCTGCAGACCTGGAACTCCATCCGCGCACTCGACTTCCTCACGTCGCTGCCGGACGTGGATGCCGAGCGGATCGGCGTCACCGGGGCGAGCGGCGGCGGGACGCAGACGTTCATGCTGTGCGCTCTCGATTCGCGTCCGGCTGTTGCCTTCCCGGCGGTGATGGTGTCGACGGCCATGCAGGGGGGCTGCGTCTGCGAGAACGCTTCCTACCTGCGACAGGACATCAACAACATCGCCATCGCTGCGCTGTGCGCGCCCCGTCCGATGGCCATGAGCGGAGCGGACGACTGGACGATCGACATCGAGACCAAGGGGCTGCCGGAACTCAAGCAGGTCTATTCGCTGTTCGACGCGGCCGGGAACGTCAACGCTGTCTGCTATCCGCAGTTCAAGCACAACTACAACGAGGTCGCCCGCGAGATGATGTTCGACTGGTTCAACGAACATCTTGGTCTCGGGTTGGACACGCCGGTCGTGCAGACCGACTTCGAGCCGCTCTCGCAGGAACAGATGACGGTGTTCGACGCGGAGCATCCGGTCCCGGAGGATGCGTTGAGTGCAGAGTCGCTGCGCGAACGAATGACGGAGGAGGCCCGCGTCCAGTTCGCGGCCCTTGTGCCCGAATCGGCCGATGACGTGGCGGAGTACCGGCGGGTGATCGGCACGGCGGCGCGGGTCATGCTCGACGACGGCGTGCCGGAACGGGTTGAGACTCCGGAGTCGAAACGCAGGCAGTCGGGAAAGTTCGAACTGCTGGAGGGATCGTGCACGCGGCCCGGCACGAGCGAGTTGATTGCGTTCACGGCGCTCATGCCGGCAACATTCAACGGCGAAGCCATTCTGTGGATTGACGGGCGAGGCCGATCCCACCTGCTGGACAGCGAGGGACAACCGGCGCCGGAAGTCGTCAAGCTGCTGGAAGTGGGATATGCCGTCGCATCGGCCGATCTGTTTCTCACGGGGGGCGACGCTCCAGCCGCTTCCGACGTCCGGCCGGTCAACACCGGCTTTCCCGGTTACACGTTCGGCTACAACCGGCCGCTGGTCTCGGAGCGGGTTCGTGACGTGCTGACGATCCTCGCCGCGATGAATTCTCAGACGGTCGTCAAGAAGAAGCACCTGGTCGCGACGGGAGACGCCGGACCGTGGGGTCTGCTGGCCGCCGCCATCGCCGGCGATCAGCTGGCCTCAACGACGGCCGACTTGCGCGGCTTCTCATTCACGCAGGTCGAGTCTCCGGACGAACCGATGTTTCTGCCGGGCGCGCTGAAGTATGGCGATATCGCCGGGCTCGCGGCGCTTGCGGCACCGGCGCCGCTGACGATCTATGGAACCGGAAACACGGACTTGGATGTTCTCGGTGCGGTGTATCAGGCGGCGGGAGGCGAGTTGAAGCTGACGGACGCGGAGTTATCCCCGGCGCAAGTCGTCGAAGACTTCAAACGCTAGGGGCATGCTGCTGAACGAAGTAACGAGGGCCGCGCTCCATATCGATTCAGCAAAAGAGCCGCGCCCGGCAGGAAGCGGCGTTCACCCCCGGACCGCTCCCTGCCGGTCGCGGCTCTTCGTGACAGGGCCGATGCCGGTCCGTGGTCAAGCGGCATCCGCGGGCTTTGAGTTCCCGGCTCCCTTCCGGCGATAGTCGCGAACGACCAGGAGGAAGGCGATGTAGTCGTAGGCGGCGTGCGTCACCATGGGGCGCAGCAGGTTAGAATCTCCGGGCTCTGCGAACAGCCAGCTGAGGTAGAAGCCGAAGATGGTGGCCATGATTGCGTAGGTCGGGGTGACGGCGTGCATCAGACCGAAGATGAGGTTCGCCGCCACAATGCCCGCCCAGGGGTGCAGCCGTCCGATCCACGGTTGCAGCACGCCGCGGAAGAGCAGTTCCTCGCTGAAGCCCGCGACCGCGGCGAGCAGGATGAGGTCGTACCAGGTGCAGCGGCTGAGCGGCCTGCCGACGACGTCCACGACGATGTCCCGCAAATTGCGCAGGGCGAAGAACGCCAGCAGCAGCGGCAGCACGGCCGCGAGACCGATGCCGGTGTCCGTCCAGTTCCAGCCGATGGCGTCGAGCGGCGCGAGTCCTGCGGCCGCCGCCAGCAGCAGTGCGAGGACGATCAGCCCGCCCTGCATCACGCCGGCGAGGTTGAGAAACGAAGTCCGGTCGTCGAAGCCCACGAGCTGCGGTTCCCCTGGTTTCCGGAACCCGGGCGGCGGGGCGCCGTCGCGCGGATCCTCACAAGCGACAGAGCCGCTCAGAGTGACAGACGCGATTCCACGGCGTCAATCGTCGCCACCGGGCGTGCGGAGGAAACCTGCACTTCGCTTCGCGCGGAGCGCCGATACTGATCGAAAGGTGATGCGATGCGATGCCGGCACCGGCGGCGAGGATGGCCCCCTCTCTCCGTCCGCCGCCGGCCCGACTGCACGTTGCGACGAGACGACACCTGGAAACCGAGGCGTCGCGTTCATCACTCTCAACGCATGCCGCCGCCGTTCCAACCCCCTCGGAACGGCGGCGGTTGGTGTTTCCGGGCTGATCGTCCGCGCGAATCGGAGTCCTTGTCAGAAGCTTTGCCGCTCTGATGGAAAGCGCCGGAGGATCCAGCGCTGCTCGTAGTCGCGCCAGTCGTCCCAGTCGAGCTCTCCGTACACATCGCGCCGCTTCTCGGCGAACTCCTGGACGCGCTGGAATTCGTCCGCGTGCCGGTCGAGCAGTTGGAGCGCCTGGGCGAAGCGGCCGCGTCGGCGGTCGCGGCGGGCGTGGAGGCGGAAGTAGTCGGCCGCCGTCGTGTCGGCCCAGCGGGAGAGCTGCTGAAAGGTCTGCTCGAATGCGGCGTCATGGGCGGCCTGGTCGACGATCGGGTGCTGCTCGACGACGTCCGGCAGCTCCATGAACCCCAGTGCCCGCCCCTTGCGATACAGCGCGTCGATCAGGTCTGCGCGCTCCTCCTCTCGCTGGGTGTTTCGTTCGGACTGTTCGGGGTCGGGCCGCGTGCCGAAGTGGCGAGCCAGTCGGCGGCGGTTGATGGTCGCGATGACCGCATCGGCGGCTTCGACGACTTCCGGCAGCCGCGTTTCGCGCTCGTCGTCGTCCACCAGGTGCAGCCGTGCGACCCGAATCTGGCGGCGATTCTCGGGAAACTCGTTGAGGAGCTCTTCCGTCAGCTGGTCGATCCGTGCGCGGTCGTCGCTCCAGTTCAGCGATGACAATTGCTCGAGCCGGAATTCGAGGTACTCAAGCTGCAGGCGTTCTGCGACCGGTTTCTTCCCATTGTCGCGTTTTGGTCCTGGTCCCTTTTCCCCCGGCTCGCCGGCGGCGCCGAGGCCCGACGGCACTACGTACTGGATTGGGAATCCGTCCGGACGACGGCTGGCTCCGGCGATGCCTTCCGGCGCCAGTTCGTACGTGATGGTTCCGAACAGCACATTGCCCGCGACGGACCCGTCCGGAAGCTGCGTCGGGGAGGGTGCGCCGAACCAGATTGTCGCCGTCTCGCCCGGGTCCAGCCAGCGCGGCTCGAAGTCCGGCTCTCCTTCCACGACCGAAAACCGCGATGCATGCGCGGGGATGGAGATGCCCCCGGGGATGTCGCGATCGACGGCGATCTGCGTCTGCTGGAACGACTCCAGGGCGGCGGCTTCGGCGTGCAGCAGTTGCAGCTGCAGCTCATACTCGCCCGCCTCCAGGGAGAAGGGGTCTGAGTACATGTCGTTGGCGGCTACGAGCTGGTTGTTCGTGTCGAAGAGCAGCCAGCGGAGCGACATCACCGGCGCGTCGTACAGCAATCCTTCCAGCGCGGGCACGCCGATCGTCACCAGTCCCGATTCCGGCTGCGACACGGAGTAGGTGAGCACGAGTTGATGCATGTGCCGGCTGTGCGGCAGCAGGTCCCGCCGGGAGGTCAGCGGCTCGATGTTGGATTCGTCCGGCGCGAGCAGTTGCCGCCAAGTATTCAGCGAGCCGCGGGGTGCGCAGCGCTCGCGGCGCAGGTGGGCAGCGACCTCCACCGGCAGCGGTGCACCGCTCGATGGGAGCGTGACAACGGTTTCGCTGGGGACCAGGCCGCGAAATGTGACCTGGTACTCAATGAGCGACGCTCCCAGACTCGACCAGTACTGGGCGAGGCACAGTTCGAGCGTCCGGCCTCCCTGCACCGGGAAGCTGCGAACCGTGTGCGAACCGGGCTCCATCCGCAGAAACGTCAACAGCTCGCCGGCCTCAAACGTCTCGCCCGGCAGCAGCTGGATCGCATGCAGCAGATACGTGTAGTCACCCGCGGCGTCCCGCTCCGTCTCTGTGCCGGAGTTGGAGAGGGTCAGGCTGACATCCGCCCAGGTCGCTCCGGGCGGCACGGCGATGAAGTTGCGTGACAACGTCCCCGCGGACATTGTCGACTCGCCGCAGACGGTTCCGCCGCACTCCTCGATGTCTCCCGGCTCCTGGGGACGGATGACGGTGACCGGCACGCGGAACAGCGGTCCGCGATCGGGAAGGACCGGATCGAAGCCCGTGATCTCCGCGAAGTGCACTCCCGGCGCGAGGCCGGTGGGATCGAGCCGCACTTCGAACGAACCACCGCCGCTCGTCACCACGAGGTACTCGCCGATGTCGATCCAATCCGCTGTCGTCTCCAGTGCAATCGGCAACTGCAGGGCCAGCCGCGAGGCGTGCGGCTCGTCTTCGCGGTAGCGCGGCGAGATTTCGATCTCGAAGGTCGCCGGTGCGAGCACGTCCTCGCGTTCGCGCAGGTAGATACCGTGGGCATTGCTCAAGAACGGGATGCGGACGTCGAATCCCAACTCGGCGGCGGGCGCGCCGGCGAACTCCAGGAGGTACTCGTGCGCCCGGTCCACCTGCAGCAGACCCGGTCCCTGGGCGAAGGGTTCGATGTCCGGCAGTGTCTCGGCCGTGTTCTGCAGCGCGCGCCTCACGCTCGCCGGGGTGTAGGGCGTTTCCGATTGTTTCAAGGCCGACAACAGCAGTGCGATCCCGCCGCAGGCATTGGGAGACGACATTGACGTCCCGTTCATCCGCTGCGTCGGCTGCAGCGTGTAGCTCGGTACGGGGGCGTAGGCCCCGCCGGGAGCGAAGATATCGACGCCGAGCGCACCGTTCAGGGCGGGACCGCGCGACGACCAGGTGTACGGTAAACCGTCGCGGTCCTCGCGGATCGCATACTCGGCCGCCATCATGTCGGGCGAGACGTACGCCCCGACTCCGATCAGAGCCGATGTGCATCCTCCGGGCGCTCCGACGGTCGATAACCCGGGTCCTTCGTTGCCGGCGCTGGCAACGAAGATGACGCCGTGCTCGTCGACGGTCTCGGCGAACAGCTCGATCAGACGTCCTCGTTCGGGCGCGGACGACGCTTCGCCGTAACTCATGTTGATGAGGTCGCAATCCAGTTCGATGACGGCCTGCATCGCGCGGGCCAGGGCGGCGCCGGTCTCCATGCTGTCCAGCCGCGTGTCGCCGATCTTGATGGAGACGATCTGCGCACCGGGCGCGATGCCGTTCCAGTCGGACTGGTCCGGGAAGTGGGCGGCGACGATGCCGGCCACATGCGTGCCGTGATCTCCGCTCACCACGACGATCGACAGCAGTTCGCCGTCGTCCTCGATGTTGACCGCGAAGTTCAGCTGCTCCGCTTCGCCGAAGGACGCGTACTGCCGCTCGGCGCGGTAATCGGTGAGCAGGGCCTCTTCCGCCAGATCGCCGTCCTCGTCCGTGTCGACGACGGCGCGCCATCGCTCGCCGTCGTGGAAGGCGATGCAGTCATAGACCGGCCCCGGATCGTCGTACGACTCCTGTGCGGAGCGCAGCACGTCGATTCGTGCCTGCAGTTCTTCTCGATCCTCCTGCTGCTCTTCGTCCGGGTCGGGGTGCTCCCTGTCCCATGTGGCGAGGGCCTGCTGCAACTCCCGCTCGCGCTCCCGCTGGCGGACATCCCAGGTTCGTCGCCGCTCCGGGAGCAGGCGGTGCATCAGCTCGGATGGAAAGAGTTCCCAGGCGGCTTTCATGCCCAGCCGGTATTCGCCGCTGGGGTTCTGCCAGTTCTGGGGAATGGTGAGAGTCCGCCCGCTCAGCCCCTCCAGGCGGCCCTGTGCAGCGGATCGGCCGTCCGTCAACGGCACGTCTCCGCTGCCGGTCGCGTCAATGACGTCGATGATCTTGGGCCGGCCATCGGAGGTGATCTGCAGGCCGGGCGCGCCGGGATCGACGCCGGTGTCGAGCACCGCGACGACGACGCCCCGCCCGTCCGATTCGGGATGCGCTTCGAGGAACCGCGCGGCCCCGGTCTCGTCCTTGGGCAGCAGATGCCGCGCGGGAAACGCCGGGGGCTCCGCCCGCGATCCCGGAACCGATAACAGCAGACAGGCAAGGGAGACAGCGAGGACGGAGCGAACTGGCATACGGACCCTTCTCTGCACGCTGCGAAGAACGTCAAGCAATTCTGCAATTCTAGGACGCCGTTGGACCCTTCGCGACAAGGTTTGCGGGAACCGGCGGCCTGCCCGCGGCGCGCGTTCCAATCCGCCGGGCTTTGCGTACACTCGCAGGAGATCCGGGTTCGGATGTGCCGATTCTTCGCTGCGCGAACCCCGCCGACCGCTGCAACGCCCGTGGGGAGCTTCCAACGCATGCACCAGAGTCTGCTCCAGAAGATCACCGACAAGCAGGCCCGGGTCGGCGTGATCGGGCTGGGATACGTCGGACTCCCGCTGATCGACGCGTTCGTATCGCGCGGCGTGTCGGCGATGGGATTCGACGTGGATGTGTCCAAGGTGGACCAGCTGAACGCCGGCCGCAGCTATATCCGGCATCTGCCGTCGGAGAGGATCGCCGGCTGGAAAGCCAACGGGCTGTTTGAGGCGACCGGGGACATGTCCCGACTGTCGGAACCCGACGCCCTGTTGATCTGCGTCCCGACTCCGCTCTCGGACAGTCGCGATCCCGATCTGTCTTACGTGGAGGGGACGACGCGGTCGATTGCCGCCGCGCTCCGCCCCGGTCAGTTGATCGTGCTGGAAAGCACGACTTATCCGACGACCACGCGCGACGTTGTGCTGCCCATTCTGGAACGGACCGGACTTGAGGCGGGCCGCGAGTTCTTCCTGGCGTACAGTCCCGAACGGGAAGATCCCGGGAACGCCAGCTTCTCTGCGGCGCGGATTCCCAAGGTGGTGGGAGGGATTGACGCGGAGAGTCTGGAGCTGGCGCGCGCTCTGTACTCGCAGGCCGTGGCGGAGGTGGTCCCCGTTTCCAGTCCGGAAGTGGCCGAGGCCTGCAAGATCCTGGAGAACACGTACCGCGCCGTGAACATTGCGCTGGTCAATGAGCTTAAAGTGCTCTTCGATCGGATGGGCATCGACATCTGGGAAGTGGTGGACGCGGCGCGGACCAAGCCGTTCGGTTTCCAGGCGTTCTATCCCGGTCCGGGACTGGGGGGGCATTGCATCCCGATCGACCCGTTCTACCTGACGTGGCTGGCGCGCCGGCAGGGACTGGCGACCCGGTTCATCGAGCTGGCGGGGGAAGTGAACTCGCGGATGCCGGAGTACGTCATCAGCCGGCTGGCGGAGTTCCTCAATGACGAAGGCAAGCCCATCCGCGGCAGCCGCATTTGCGTCCTGGGGGCCGCGTACAAGCGCGATGTGGACGACCCGCGCGAGAGCCCGTCATTCGTGCTGATGGAGCTGCTGCTTGCGCGGGGGGCGGAGTTGACGTACAACGATCCGCACGTGCCGCGTCTGCCGCGCATGCGGCGTCACGATCTGCCCGAGATGTCGAGCAGCCGGCTGACGCCGGAGTTCCTTGCCGCTCAGGACTGCGTGCTGATCGCCACCGACCATTCGGCCTACGATTACGAAGACATCGTCCGGCACTCCCGGATGGTGCTCGACACCCGCAACGCAACCCGCGGTGTGCAGCTGGGCCGTGAGAAAATCCGCAAGGCGTAGCCCGCGCGCGACAGACCCGGCTTCTCGGTGAGAAGCCGGGCTGGTGCGCCGGCGTCGTCCAGTCGGGCTACTGCGGCGGCTCGACGGTGTTCTTCGACTCGATCGTGAGGTCCACCTGCCCGGGGAGTTTCTGCTCCTGGCCGTTGACGTTGATCGAGAAATTGATGTCCCCTTTCATTCGCGTTTTCTCCGTCGTGCTGGTGACGGTTTTCAGGGCGCGATCGTAGAGCATTACTCCTTCTGATGAGTCGATATTGAGTCTGCTGTCATCAAGCTTCAGCGGGATGGCGGAGCCTTCGCCGATGCCGTACTGCACCGACAGCGCTGTGATGCCGATCTTGTCGAACGTCTTCCCGTCCACATTCTCGGTTCCGAGATACTCAAACTCCCTCTCGAACTTGAGGAACTGGCCGCTGCCGATCAGCATCTCTTCGGTCCGCGTCCATTTGTCTCCGACCGAGACCGGATCTTCGGGAAACCGCGCCAGCTGAATGTTGTACTCCTGCTTGAAGCGCTCGGGCGATACTTCCTTCTTCGTGGCGTCGTCCAGATGGGCGAAGGGCTCACCTTCGAACTTGATCGATTCCAGCTCCGGCTTGTCGTTGACGACGGCGGTCCACTTCGCCGTGGACATGGCCTTGAACAGCGCATCCAGCGATTCGAGTCCGGGGACTTTCGTGCCGGCGTCCGGGCTGTTGGAGTCGAACGCGTACTTTCCCAGCGGGGTCTCAAGGTTGACGATGAAGTACTCGAATTCGGTCGTGATGGGGAGCTTGCCGTCGGAGGTACGTTCGCCGATCGTCTCCTGCGTCGCGGAGAAGCTCTCGACGTTCGTGTCCACGTTCATTCCGGCAATGACGAGCGTTTGCTTCGTTTTGACTTCCGCGACGGTGCGAATCACGTCGCCTGTCTGATAATCCGGGGCGTGCTTGATCTCGACCTGAGCCGATGCCGCCGCGGGCAGGGCCAACAGCAACAGCGCCGCCAGCAGTGAACGCTTCATGGGGATTCCTTTGTGGTTCTCGATGGGAACTGCAATGTGCCGCGAGCCGGATCGAATGGCCGGCGAGCCGCGACGCAGCCATCATCCGCCGCGGCCGCCGCGAGTGCAATCCTGCCGCGGGCGTCGTCCCGATGTACGGACGACGGACGCTCGCGGCTTATGAAAAACCCAAGAATCCGGAAAAGTCCGGGGATCAGGGGGCTGATCGCCGGACGGAGACTTCCGGCCGCGGCGACAGAGTCTGCGCGACGACACAATAGCGCTCCGTCAGCGACGCGAGCTTTGCGAGCTGTTCATCGTTGCCGTCTGTTTCCAGCGAGAACGTCACGCGGATCGCGTCGAATCCCACGGGGGCCGTCTTCTCGACACCCAGGGTGCCGCGGAAATCCAAGTCTCCCTCAACGGTCACCGTTCCTGCGGACACCGGAATGCCGAGCGCAGTGGAAACTGCGCACAGGGTTACTCCAGCGCATCCGGCGAGGGCTTCGAGCAGCATGTCACCGGCGCACGCCGCCGACCCGTCGCCGCCCGTCATCGGATGTAATCCGCTCTCAACGACCCGCTCGCGGCGGGTCTCGATTCGGCAGATCAGCCGGTCGACCTCCAGTTCACCTCGGGCCGTCAGCGTGGCACGGGCCGAGCCCGGCTCTTCCCGGTAACGCTCCTTGAGCGGCGTCTGCAGTTGTCGCAGTTGATCAGAGGTCATACGGGAATTGTGAGGTGGTGAAGCAACGATCGCAACTCTGCCCCCTCTGGAGCGGCACGGCGTGCAGCGGAGTTGGAGCCGGACGGGATCGATGTCAGTTGAAGCCTTTCAGACTCCTTCGTGTCCGCCGGCGATCGACTCGGACCGGGGGGTGCGCAGCCAGCCTGAGACCTGCAGTGCGAGACCTGTCGCCAGGAGCGCCAGTCCCAGGGCGCTCGCCATGAACCACAACCACCATACGAGACCTGCGATGACCAGACCCGCGTAGGGAGCGGGGGTCCAGCGGGCAGGCAGCCATGAGCGCCTACGCCAAAACAGGGCGGTCGCAGCCGCAATCGCCAGCAACGCGGTTACCAGCAGCCACGATCTCTGGCGGACGATCCAGAGTTCGATCACATCGGTGTTGGACGAGACGGGGATCGGCACTGCATGGGGACTGACTCGCACTGAATCAATGATGTGGGTGTCGACCAGCGGCTCCTTGAATTGCGAGACGGTCGGCGTCTGCAGTTCGCTCCACCGGCGGCGCACCGTCGCCAGCCGGCGTTGTTCTTCATCGTCCAGTGATTGCGACGTTGTGGAGGCCAGAGTGGCCTCGATCTGGTGATGCAGTAGAGACAGGCCCGCTTCGCTGCCGGATGCCACCCGTCGATCCGTCGCCAATTGCACCAGTTTTTCCAGACGCAGCAAACCGGATCGGGCAGCGCTGGGCGGACCGCCGTCTCTGTGAGGGATGCAATCGAATCCCCTGGGAGGGAGGACCGTCAGCAATTCGCTGTCCGGTTCGATATCAGACGGGCGCGGACGCTCCACGATCAATCGTCGGCCGGCCGCGGCATCCTGTCGCCGCCAGTGGAGTTCCAATTGGTTCGCCGACTCAGGGGTCAGATCGAAAAGGTCAATGGCGGCTGTGGCAGCGGATGTCGCGGACGCGTCGACGGCGTGCGAATTCCAGAGAATGCGATTCATGTGGACTCCGTCAGGCAGCAGGGCCTCCACGGTGCAATGCTGCTGATGCGGCACGATGTGCCAGATCGTCACGCCCGCCTGCCGATGTTCATCATCGGACCAGACGACTGTCTCTGCCAGCGGGACGTCGAATGGCTGCTGGTCGGTGGGGCGTTGTCGCAGGGCGATCTGCGCGGACGTCATGCGAAACGAAGCGAACTTCTCCCCGCCTGCTGCATCGTCCGATGTGATCGACACTGTTTCATCCGGTTCGAGCCGGTCTGCCGCGTCGGGGTCGGGCACGAACGGCGCGTCGTCGGCAATCTGCAGCCATCGTTCTGCGACCGGTGCGGCGGCCGGTGCGACAATCGGCAGGGGCCATTTCTGAGTCGTCGGTTGAGGCAACAGAAGTGTCACGGAGCACTCCACCCACTCGCTCCCCTCGGCCGGGCTGAGTTCCATACTGACAAACTCGCCCGCCCCCTCGCCGCCCGGTTGACTCGGCCATGAGATGACGACGCCAGGGTCCGTGGCGATGGCGGTGGCCAGGCTCCGCGGTGCGCGAATCTCGAACGGCGCGGGCAGTTGTTCTCCCGGCGTTGCCCGGAACAGCGTCGTCATGCGCCAGAGTCCCTTTTCAGGTCGCAGGGTGACGACCAGATTGACTGGTGGGGGGACGGCCGGAGCCTGTAGCCGCAGGGCGCGCGGCCGGCCGGCCGTCAACATCGGCAACCGTCGCAGCGAGACAGCGTCCGACGGGCCTGATCCGGCGGCCGCCACCGGTTCCACGGGAAGCTCCATTCCGGACTCATCGAGGAGATCGATGACAAAGTGAGTTGCGTTTTGAATGACCAGCTCGGATGCGGAGAGGGTGGCATCGGCGAACGTCGAGGACGGGACCGCGACGGGCGAGTCGGTATCCAGCGGCAGACGCCCGGTCACCAACAACTCCTGCCGGCCGATCGACTCGCCCTGCACGTTGACGGTCAGGCGATCTCCGTCGAGCGACCAGCTCAGCAGGCGGTCGGCACCGTCCTGCAACACCGAAACCTGGTCGATGCGTGCGTTGGATCCCACCTGCAGCCGATGGGAGTAGGCGGGCGCGGCCGACACGTCAATGACGGCGGAGAGCGTCCAGTCGATGCGCTGTTCGCCGATGGCCAGTGTTTGCTCCAGGGCGACTGAGCGCTGAGGATCAATTCGATTCAGCCTGACCGGCAGCGCCGCCGGCTCCCGCAGAACGAAGGCCGCCTCAGGCGCGGGCCAGGACGTTTCGTCCGGTGCGTCGAACAGCTGCACCGGCAGCTCCTGCACGACGTCAGTCGCCGGCGGCAACGTGCTCAGCGACAGGCCCCGCGCGGGCCTCAGGCCGATGCGATGACTCTGCAGACGCCCGCCGTTCAGCAGGCTGAGGGGGGGCAGCGCCGTCACCCCCTCCACCTGGCTCAGCGGGACACTGTAATCGAGGTGAATGTCGCTCCCGTCCGCAACCGGTGCATCGAACTCGAGTTCGAGCAGCGTCGAGGATTCCGAATCGTAGGCGGCTGAGAACCCACGCAAACCTTCGGCGGCTACTTCGCGAACTTCCGTGCGACCGGGCAGCAACAGCGACATCGTTCGAGTCCGAAAGGCGCCGGATGCATCGTCGGAAAAATCGGGCGTCAGTCGGGTCCGAATCCGGGCTCTGAGCGGATGAGCCTCGATCAACGACAGTGCGTCACCGGACATGGAGGTCGGAGCGCCGTCCGGGCTGGGCGCATCCACCGGACTGACGCTCAATGTCGAGATGCCGCCCAGCGCACCCAGCAGGGATCCATCGGCCGATTGTCTCACGCCCCCCAATGCCGACGTTTCAACCTGAGCGGGGATCAGTCCGTGCAGCCGGAATGAACTGTCGAGAACGGGCGGCACTCCCATATCGAGTGCTGACGGTCCGGAGGCCAACCGCATGGGCACGACGATCGAAACGGTTCTGGCTGCGTTGCCCTGGTTCGTGTCATCGTCGACGTCCAGTGCGGCACGGATTTCAACCAGCCAGCCCGTTCCAGCTGCGTTGGGACGCAACGGCGTTCGCCGGCCATCGACTTCGCAATCGTTTGAGTCACGGAACGAGATATTGCGCAATGGAAGACGAACGACGATCGGCCGTTCACTGCTGAGCATTGTGACGTCGAACTCCGCCCGCAGCGTGTCCGGATCCGAAGCCGTGTTCTGATAGCGGGCCGCGCTCAACAGGTAATCCGGCCGTCCACTGACGGCAGTCCGCCAGGCCTCAAACTGGGGCAACAGCTGTCTTCGGACATAGGCGAGTTGTCCCGGTTCATTGCCGGCATAGGGAATCAGGATGTCGACCGCCGGGGGCTCTTCGGTTGAGTCACCGACCGCAGCCGCCGCGCGAGTCTCCCCCTGCTGAGCCCGCGTGGTCCCGTTGGTGACGCCGGCCAGACCGATCATGCCTGCGATGCAGGCTGCCATCGCCGCCCGGCGTCGCTTCGCTCGGCTCTCATTGCCCCAACCGGAGAGGATGTCGCGACGTTCGATCCATGATCGCGGCAGCAGGCACCCCAGTCCGATGCCGGCGAATCCGCCTCCCAGCATGGCGACGTAGGGCGCGTCAGCGATCAGCGCTCCGATCAGGAGGAAGCCCGCAGTTGCGGCCAGCGGCGTCATGACGCCCGTCACCCGGCGGACTATGACCGCTGCGATCAGAGCCGCGAACAGCACCGCCCATCCCAAGCCCCTGCTGAGTCCTGCATCGACCAGCGTCACGATTGCGGTCGAGGGAGCCTCCACGGCTGCGATGCCGATTTCCCGGACCCGGCGTCCATCAGCGCTGACGCCTGCGTTTTCGTCGAAATCGAAGAGGGTTTGCCATTCCGCGGCCTCTCGCGGATTAAAGCGATCCGTATCCGGTGCTCGTGCGAGCGGACCGAATACGCGTTCTGACCAGGACGGCTCCCACTGCTCCGTCGCCACCGAGAACGGCACACCGCAGTCGATCAACCGGACGGTATCGGGAGCAGCGACTCGCCACTCGAAACCAGCGACCGGTGTATTCCACTCCGGCAGCGGCACCGCGGCGGTCCGCTCCAGGATCGAACGATCCGCCGTCATCGGCGTCCGAAAATGCACCGCAATCTCGGCGGCGCTGCTTTCGAACGGAGCCGGCTGGACACGATCAGAGCTGACAAGCACCTCGTGAGGAACACCGTCAACGGTCAATGAGTCGAAACTCGCGGGAGACGGCAATCGAAATGCCAGCTCCAGATTTCCGTCATGGGGTGACAGCCGGTATCGAGCGACATGCCAGATCCACTTCGACTTGAGGCCGGCGACCGCCGAGTGCAGCGTCAGATTCAGCGTGTGGTCCCGGTCATGATCGGCATCCGGTGCAGGCGGCTTCGGACGGGGCGACGCGTCGACACTCCGGTCCGACGGCAGGTCCGTCGTACGCAGCAGTGAGATTCTTTCGGACTGGGAGTCCCCGTTCGCCGCCAGCCAGACCGCTTGTGCGGCGTTGTCGTTCGATTGCAGAACCTGGAGCAATTCGCCCCAGGCGGCGCCGGGTGGACCGTCGAGTTGCTGAAGTCCGCCGCCTTCGCCGGCGGACAGGGTCCATCGCTCGGGAATCACGATCCCCAGCACGACTGAAGATTCGTCTGCCGATGCGGGCGCGGGAAACGGTTCCAGCACCCGATTCGATGCGGCTCCGGTCCAGCGACCGGTGACCAGGATGCGGCGCGTCGACTGGGGCGTCAATGCCTGCCGGAATTCGACGTCCAGCCAGTTCTCACCTTCCCCTGCGGCAACGCGCCACGACGCGACACCCGACGACGTCGACTGCGCCACCGGCACGACGTCGGTAATCCGCCAGTCGGTCGGCATGCGAAACACAGCGTGAAAAGCGCTTCCCGAGTGGCATTGCAGCTCGATTGCCGCGCGAAAGACGGCCGCATCATCCGTCGCATCGATCCAGGTGAGCACGCGAGCCGTTGTGAGCAACGTCGGACGGCCGATGTGCACCGTCACAGCGGACTCCGCCGACAGGTCCTCGTAGAACCAATCTCCCCCGCTCGCGTCGGCATCCACCCCGGTCTGACGCACGTCGCTGAGCGTGACCGAATTCAGCGTCAGTGGTCGATCGATGTGCATTCGACGCTCGCCCGACGTCAGCACGGCACCCTGCAATGAAACTTCAGGGAGTTGCCAGTCCGATCCCTGGCGGAGCGGCACGTCTCCCACGATGCGAATTGTCCCGATTCGACCGGGAGTCAGGTTTGGAAGCGGGACGTGGAGCCGGGCCGAGTCCTCCTGCACTTCCAGCCTGCTGGTCAGACTCGTACTGGCGGCGTACGTTGTCGACACCCGGTGGAGATCCGCGGGGACGTCGAAGATCAGCTCGCCCGGCACTGCGTGTCGGGCATGGACCGTGAAGTCCGCCTGAATTCGGCAAATGTCGGCGCGAATCGAATAGACCAGCGAGCGCTCACACTGGACGAGTGGGGCTCCGGTCGATGCGATGGACTCCACGGTGCACGTACACTGGCTCCTCCCGCCAATCTCGAGCAGCCAGGTTCGATGACCCGGTTCGGCGTCGACCGGAGGCAGTACAATGCCGTCGCTGCACCGGAGCTGCATCGCATTCGGGAGCGTCAGTTCAATTCTCGTCGAACCGGCGGCCGGCAGCCTGAAGTTGAAGTCCCGGCGGCCGAAGACGGGCCTGCCGCGAATCGACCACTCCCCTTTCAGCTTTCCCGCCGGTTGTTCAACGAGAAGCAGCATTCGATCGTCGGGGGCCGTTCCCCAGATCGCTGACTCGCCATCCCACGTCAACCCGGATAGCGCCAAACTCACGTCGCCGAATTCGAACACCTCACGCACGCCCGTGGGCCGGCTCATGTCGAACTCGAGAGTCCCCTCACAGAATCCGTCCTCCGTCAGAGAGCCGCGGTAGACCGCTCGGTCAATCACCGGTTGCGGCGCACGCTCCGCGGCTGTTTTCGATCGGTCTTCAAGGAACAACTCCAGTTCGTTCAGCGGAACGGGCGCCCATTCGCCGGACGGCCAGACTTCGGGCGCATCCGCCGGCACATAGGCCCGCCGCCAGAGATCGTCATCGGCTGTCGCCGGCACGAGCACGAACACAGTCAGCCATGCGGCGCAGATCAACGCTGCCCGGAGAGGTCGACTCTCGATCGGGCGACGGGTGCATCGGCTCACGGAGCGCCTCCGGACTGAGAGGCGGCTTCCGCCGGATAGACGGCGGTCCGTGCGGTTGCGGCCGGTCCCGAACCGTGAATCGAAGACTGTCGGTCGCCTCGTCCTCCTGAGGGTCGGGAGATGCTGCTGCCGTCACGCGACGTCGGTATGCCTCGCCGCCGCCGCGTGGCCGCGTCAAACGCCACGGCCATGCATGCCAGAAGCAGTCCCAGCAGTGCGGGCTGCATCAACAACTGCATGAGTTCGAGGTGCCACAGGCTCAGCAGCGCGAACACGAACCCGAGCACCAGCACCGACAGCACGTTGCGCGTCGCCGGAATCCTGCCAAACACGAAGCCGAGCAACAGCGTCAGTCCCGCTCCGATCAGCACGATGAGCGACTGCGCCATCGACCGGAACTCCGCAGCCCGCACCGGTCCATAGGTGCTGAACGCGTACAGATTGCCGCGCTGGCCGATTGGTTCGATTCCCAAGGCGTCCCGTCGGGCGCGGTAGTCCGCGGTCGATTTCCTCATCCAGATGACGTTCTGCCGTTCCCATGCGTATTGCGGAACGAATCCCGACGGCGGATCGGACAGCTGTTGGTCGGGCGGCAGCACAACTTCGAACATCGTTTCGGTGACGGCGACCGAGTCGACGAACTCAGGGAACTGGATCCGGGTGTTCGCCAGAATGCTCAGCGCGCGGCCGCCTGGACGGCGATAGCGCAGCATGAGTCGATCCGGTCCTCCGTTCCCCACAGACGCGGTATGCTCGATAATGAATGAGCCAGGCTGATCGGCAAAGCTCCGCACGCCGGAGCCGCTGTCCAGCGGAACTCCGTTCCATCGAAATTCAACATTGGTCGCCGCCTCCGGCAAACGGATGAGTATGCGGCCGGGCGCTTTGCGGATGACGTATTCGGCTTCAGTCCGCGATTCACCCGCATCGTCGAGCCACGTCCGCACAAACGCCGTATCCACCGTGAACTGTTGGGGGGCACGCAGCAATGACTCGTCGAGACGCAGGATCGCGCGTTCCGGATGTTCGGCCGTGATCCATGCCGGAATTCCGGATCGTGTGTCCCGGAACTGCCATCCGGATTGATCCTGCGCCAACCGCAAGGTTTCCGGGCTTTCGATTCGGAGCAGCGTGGCTGAGAATTCCGCGTCCAGCGAGCGCACGAACGGCAATTCGACGTTCTGCCCGCGACCGTCGTTGATGGCCGGGAGTGGTAGCACGAAATCCACAATCACCCGGAATTCGTCATGCGCCGGCAGCGGCAGTTGCAGGCGCACCTGTTTTTCCGTCCGTTCGGCCCGCAATGGAGTTCCGTCACTCAGGCGGAACTCGACGCCCACATCCTGGAACGAGTTCCCCGCTCCCTCGCCTGATGCGGGAACCTGCTCCAGCAGGACGTCGGGAAGCTGCAACAGCAGCGATGCGATCTCGCCGTACTGCACCTGGTAGTCGATCTCCTGCAGCACTCTGATCGATCGTCGGGAGATCTCGGTCACCGTCACCAGCGCCGATGCACGAATCGTGCGAGCGTGCTCGACGCGGCTCAGTCGAAGCGGCGCCACGCCTGCGTTCAGGACGTAGACCTGCGCAGCGGCCCCCGAGAATGTCGCCGGTACTCCGGCGGGCCGGACAGGCGTCTCGGTCGCCGGGGTCAAAGGGGCTTCCGCCGCCGTCTTAATCTCCAGCTGTCGCTCCCCCGCAATGCTCAGAGTGCCGGTCCGGCCGGAATACTCCGCTGCAGGACGCACTGCAAAAAACTCCAAGTCGGTCCCGTCCGGGGGGGGCAGTCGATTCAGGGTCAGCAGCACTCGCATACGTCCCGAACAGGGCCGGGACAGCGACAGGCGAATCTGATCCTGCTCTTCATCGTCAGGGGGCGCCCCGATTGTTCCGCGGACGATCTCCGTCGCGTCGCCGGTTACGATCGCCACATCGACCAGCGTCGAAGCCGGCGCCCATCCTGCCGCGCTCCAGCCGGGCCAATCCCAGACGACCTCTCCCAATTGTCCGGACTCGACGGTCAGTTCCGTCCAGACATGCAGTTGGTCCTGTTCCAGCCCCAGCCACAGGTAGTTGTGAGCCGTAGCGGAGACGCGCGGCGGTATGGGCGCTATCTCAAACTCGAGCAGGAATGGCAGGGCCTGGAATTCAAAGGCCCTCAGTACGGCTGGGCCTCCTCCGGTCCGCGGCTCCGTGGTACTCGTCTGGTACACTCCCTGCGAACCTCCGGTCGGAGGAGACAGCGAATAGCCGTCGACCGATTCGAGCACAATCGTGCCGATGTGCGGACCGGCCCCCTCCAATTCCAAACCGTCAAGCTGGATCAGTCCGCCTTCCGTGGGGAAAGGACGAGACAAGCGCCAGTTCAACTCCAGCGATTCCTCGATCTCGGCCGGCGGACTCAACAAAACACGAACCCAACCTTCCCGGTTGTCGATCGGGGACCACATCAGGCGGTCTCCCTGCAGCCCTCGTTGCACGTCCCGCAGCGTGAACCCCGTCGGCAGTCGCACGTTCAATTCCGACAGGCTTCCCCGGCTGACGTCGCACTGATGTCGAATCTGCAGCCGCAGTTCTCCGTCGATCCGTCCCAGCCGCATGTAGGACGTCTGAGAGACGATCGGCTGCTCATCGACGTGATTTCGCCAGCTCAGATCCCAGCGAGCGTCTTTGACGTCGCAGTCGAACTCGGTCCATCCCCCTTCCAGTTCGCGCCGGCGGACCTCCACTCCTTCGCCCGGTCCGCGCAGCACGGCGTTATTCGCAGGAATCCTGAGAACGGCGCGCGCATAGAATCCCGATGGGAGCCTGGGCAGCGTCAACTGCAATTGTTCGCCGGCCGGAGTGGACTTGATTGGCAATCGAAAACGCAGCTGCAGCCGGTGGGAGCCTTTGCCGCGGACGAGCCAATGGACCCCCTCCTCCGGCGGCAGGCCCGGAGCGGGTACGGCGTCCCCAGGGCCGTCATAGCTCGGCTCATAGACATGGGCCTGCTGCAGCCCTAAGGCCACCTCCTGCCATTGCTGATCCCTGGTCACTTCGATGCCAATATCGGCCGTTAACTCGGCGAAATCGCCGGCAACTTCCCCATCCAGCGACAGCGAGGAGATGTACACTGTGGGCGGCTCGCGCTCGGGATCCGGAATGGACTGCGCCGCGTCAGCGGGGAAGACTTCCTCAGCAGGCACCGGCACCCAGCGTCCGTCCCGTTGCACGTAGACGATATCGCCGAGGGAAAGAAGTGGAGACGCGGAGTCGGATTGATTGCGCTCGGACGCAACCTCGGTCATTGCCGGCACTGAATCCGAATCGGGCGCAGGCTGCGCGAACAGAGGCGCGCAAAGGATTCCGCACAGAAACGGAAATGCCAGCGGGATGGAGTGCCTGCGGCCCACTGAATTGAGCCCCTTCTTTCTCAGAGTCGATTCCGTGGGCGACCTGTGTTGTCTCAAGCGAACCAGTCGGTCACGCCATGTTGCCGAAACGCAACACGGCCACGGCAGGCGCCAGTGCGGAACCACACGTCAGAATCGGCCGCCTCCCTCGCTGCTGCATCATATCTCCCTCGCAGGAGCCGAGAAAGAAGCAATCCCGACGGCGGAGAGTTTTCACGATCTCTCCGGAATCGTCACGCGCACCACTTGGAGGCCGAATCACTGCAAAAGGGCTGCCAGAGTGTCGTGCAGACCGCGGCCGTTGCTGGCCAGCAGGTCGGACGTGTTGACGTCGAACGCGCTTCCGTCCGATTTTGTCACGCGGCCGCCGGCCTCTCTGACGATCAGCGCGCCCGCCGCCATGTCCCAGGGCTTCAGGCTCGTCGACCAGAATGCGTCCACGCGCCCGGCCGCCACTCCGCAGAGGTTCAGCGCGGCCGATCCCGTCCGCTGTACGTGTTGTGCTGCCTCCAGCACCCGTAGGAATCGCTGCACTGCCGGATGCTCGCGCGTCGTCAGCATCGGCAGCGACGCCATGCAGAGGGCCTGCCCCAGATCATCGGCCGCGGAGACCGACAGCGGCTCATCGTTGCACGCGGCGCCCTGGCCCCGGGCCGCGCTGAACATCTCGTCCCGGTTCGGATCATAGATGGCCCCCGCCGCCAGTTCGCCGTCGCACTCGACCCCGACGGACACCGCGTAATATGGAAACCCATGCACGTAATTCGACGTGCCGTCGAGCGGATCGATGATCCACCGATACGGAGAAGAGGTGCGATGACTCAGTCCCTCTTCGCCGAGAAACGAGTGGTCCGGATAGCGATCGACGATGTGCCGGTGGATCGCCTGCTGCGAGGCGACATCCGCCTCCGTGACGAGATCTTTCGGGTTCTTCAGCCGGGCCGTGAATTTCGGCCGCCACTCCTGCAGCAGGCCGCCGCCGATCCGTGCGGCCTTGATCGCGACCATTCGTAATTCATCGATGGCAATACTCATCGCGTCAATGTCCCTGGTTCGCGACGCATCAATGATGTGTCGCTAAGCCCACGCGAGCGGGGATTGCCACGCGTCCTTGAGTTCATCCAGCGGCTCGTCGATCAAACAACGGTCGTTGTTGCCGTGGATAACCACGCGTTCTCCGTTCGACACCGTCCCGATCCGGGCCGCAAACGGGATCGCGGTCAGGAAGTCCTCTTCCTGCGCGGGCGGCACTTCGAGAACGAAGCATGTGTTTGCCTCGATGAACAACAATTGCTCATCGAGCTGCTCGAATTGAGAGAGGCTGATTTCGGCTCCCAGTCCGCCGGCGAAGGCCATCTCGGCGACGGCCACGGCCAGGCCCCCTTCGCTCAGATCGTGACAGCTCCGCACGCAGCCGCGGCGCATGGCTTCGTGCACCCCCTTGAACACCAGCGGCCCGTTCTGCATGTCCACCTGTGGGACGTGTCCCCCTTCGATGCCGTGCACGAGGTTGTAGTGGCTGCCGCCGTATCCGCCGCTTGCCAGCCGTCCGACCAGGAACAGCAGGTTGCCCGGCTCCTTCAGGTCCATCGTCACCGCGTGCGAGACGTCCTCGATCTGCCCGAGCGCGGTGATGAGCAGCGATGGCGGAATTGCGATCGTGCGCTGCGCGGGCGCGCCGCCCTGGCGGGTCGCGGCTAAACGGTCAACGTATGTGAACTCGTTGTTGAGCGAGTCCTTGCCGCTGACGAACGGAGTGCCATAGGCGACGGCGGTGTCGTGGCATGCCAGGGCGGCGCGGACAAGCGAGCCGAGCTGTTCCGGCTTCTCGGTGTTGCCCCAGCAGAAGTTGTCGAGGATGGCGATGCGCGACGGGTCCGCGCCGACGGCCACGCAGTTCCGCACCGCCTCGTCGATCGCCGCAGCCGCCATCCAGTAGGGATCGAAGTCGCCGTAGCGCGGGTTCATGCCGCAGGCAATCACCAGCCCCCGCTGCGAGGCGAGATCCGGCCGCACGACGGCGGCATCCGACGGCCCGTCGCTCATCACCCCGACCAGCGGCTTCACCACGCTCCCAGCCTGCACTTCATGGTCGTACTGGCGGATGATCCATTCCTTGGAGCAGACGTTGAGGGAGCCGAGGATCATCTTGAGCGTCGCGCCGTGCGACGTCGGTGCGATATCCGGTTTAGCGACGCATCGACGATGCGTCGCTAAACTCGTGTTGAACACCGCCTCGCGCACGACCGGCGGGCGGCCGTCGTGGAGGAAGTTCATCGTCAGGTCGCCGACCTGCTCGCCGTTGTATTTGAGGACCAGGCGCGTCGTATCGGTGAACTCGCCGATCACGGTCGCCTCCACTCCCTCCGAGGCGCAAAGGTTGCGGAATTTCTCCCAATGCTGCGGCGGCACAGCGAGGACCATTCGTTCCTGGGCTTCGCTGATCCAGATCTCGGTGTAGGAGAGCCCGGCGTACTTGAGCGGCGCTTTTTCGAGCCATACTTCGGCGCCCGTCTCTTCCCCCATCTCGCCGACTGCGCTGCTGAAGCCGCCGGCGCCGCAGTCGGTAATCGCGTGATACAGGCCGCGGTCGCGGGCCTCGAGAATGACGTCCATCAGCATCTTTTCGGTGATCGCGTTGCCAATCTGCACCGCTCCGCCGGAGATGGATTCACTCTCGTGCGTCAGTTCGGCCGAAGAGAACGTGGCGCCGTGGATGCCGTCGCGCCCCGTCCGTCCGCCCACGGCAACGATGTAGTCTCCCGGAACCACCCGCTTCTCGCTCTTGCCGCGCGGAATGAGAGCCACGTTGCCGCAGTAGACCAGCGGATTACCGAGATACCGCTCGTCGAAGTAAACCGCACCGTTGACGGTCGGGATGCCCATTCGGTTGCCGTAGTCCCGGACGCCCGCGACGACCCCCTTCATGACGGCTTTCGGATGCAGCACGCCCGGCGGCAGCTCGTCGTGCGGCGTGTCGGGTGGTGCGAAGCAGAACACGTCGGTGTTACAGACCGGCCGGGCTCCCATGCCGGTGCCGAGCGGATCGCGGATCACGCCCCCCAATCCGGTGTTGGCGCCGCCGTACGGTTCGATCGCCGAGGGGTGGTTGTGCGTCTCCACCTTGATGCAGACGTCATACGTGTCGTTGAACTTCACGATGCCCGCGTTGTCGCGGAACACGCTGACACACCAGTCGTCCTGGCCCAGCGCGCGCCGGATCGTCTGCGTCGCGGCGAAGACCGTTTCCTTCAGCATGTTCTCGAACTGCCGCTCGCCACGTTCGTCCCGATAGCGAATGCGGCCGGCCAGCGTCTTGTGCGAACAATGCTCGCTCCACGTCTGCGCCACGGTCTCCAATTCGATATCGGTCGGCTCGCGTCCCAGGTCGCGGAAGTGCTGCTGAATGGTCTGCATCTCCGCCAGCGAAAGGTACAGCTGCCCCTCCTTGCTCAGCCTCATCAGGGCATCGTTATCCATCTCCCGCAGAGGCACGAGCTGCAGCTGAAACCGATACTCACCGCCCAGCGCCAGGTTCTCCAACTGCAGCGGTCCGCGCAGGACATGCTCGATCGCGTCGTTGGCCAGCACCCGGTCCGACAGCTTCTTTAGGTCCGCATCCGCGGCGTCCGCATTGATCCAGTATTTGCGTCCGGTTGCGACCCGCTGGACCGACAGGCCGAGTTCCCGCAGTGCGCGGGTCGCCGTCTCGCCGACGTTGTCGGTCACGCCCGGCTTGAACAGCACGTTGAGCAGCGTTCCGTCGCCTGTCCCATTGGTTGCCGGCAGCCGCCGTACGGCACACGATTCCACGACGCGGTCGGCCAGCAGATGCGAGGCCGCTCCCTCGGCCGCCGATTGGTCGAGTTCCCCTTCGATCAGGAACGTCCGGGCCGAGGCGACCTGGCGGACCGTCGAGGCCCCGAGTGCCTGTGCTTCCGCCTGGATCCGCGTCCCCTCTCGATCCACTTCGCCTGATCCCGGCCGGATCTCCACTTCCCACAACATGCGCTGCCATCCTTCGTGCTGACGACCCCTTGACGGGGGGATTTTACAGAAGGACGCGCAGGGAACGAAGGGTGGGCCGACGGGTCGCCGTGCTCATTCACCCGCGTGGAACAGCCTCCCGTAGTCGCGTGCGGTGTGAAAGACCCGCAGCACATCGATGCCGTCGGCGAGCGGACGGTAGATCACGACGTAGTTCCGCCGGAATGAAAAGCTGCGCAGATCGAGCCCCAGGTCTTCTTCGGCGACGTCACGGCAGCTGATCGCGCTGCTCTTTGGCCGTTTGGAGCAGCCGGCGTAGCTGCTCACTATTGCCGGCTTCGATCGCCGCGCGGAACTCGGACAGCCGCTGGCCCAGTTCGCTCAGCCGCAAGCCGACGGACTCCGCGTTTTCGAGCAGGATCGCCGTCCAGAGATCGGGGTCGCCGGCGGCGATCCGTGTCGTGTCGCGAAAGCCGGTGGACGCCAGGTCGTGCAGTTCCCCGGTGAGCAGCGAGGCGACGGCTGCAGCCGCGACGTGCGGGACGTGACTGGTCGCGGCCAGCGCCCGGTCGTGCTCTGCGGGGGACATCAGCAGCACGCGCATTCCCAGCCGCTGCCAGAGCGCTGTGACCTGCTCGCACGCATCGGGCGCGGTCGAGTCATCCGGTGTCACGACGCAGACCCGGTCCCGAAACAGGTCCGCGTCGCTGTGTTCCCATCCGTTCTTCTCCGACCCCGCCAGCGGATGTGATCCCACGAACCGCACGCCGTCCGGCAATCCCGTCCGCAGCCCATGGCAGATTCGCTCCTTGACGCTGCCGGCGTCCGTGACCAGTGCTCCGCTCCTGAGATGCTGCGCCGCCGATCGGACGTCCTCGATGATGCGGTCCACTGGCGTACATACGACGACCAGATCGCATTGGTTCAGGGCTGCAGAATCGGTGGCGGCCTCGTCAATCACTCCGGCGGCGCGGGCTGCCTCGAGTCGTGACTGGTTGCGTCCAATCCCGACGATTCGGCATCCGGCATCCCGCTGTTTAAGCGCCGCGGCGATCGAGCCGCCGATCAATCCCACGCCGATGATTCCGACGCGGCGGAAAGTATCCGGCGCCGATTGCACGTCAGGCTGGGGGGCTGCATCAGACATCCCGCTGATGCTAAACCGCGGCGGCTTGGAGTTCCAAGTCCACTGTCTCAGCAACTCGGATTCGCCTCAGAGTCCGGAGGTAGCACACCGTTTGATCCCTCACTCGCCCCCGGTATGCTGGCTGCGAACCTTTCGCTCGTGCTCTGGAGCCATCCCATGCTGCGAATCTCTGCGATCGTTGTCGCCGTCGGCCTTTCCCTATTAACAGTCGTCGCACCCCGCGCTCATGCCGGCGCCGAGGACCAGCGGCTCGACATTTACTTCATCGATGTCGAAGGGGGCGCTGCGACGCTGATCGTCACTCCGGCCGGGGAGTCGATCCTGATTGATTCAGGCTACCCTGACTTCGGCGGACGGGACCGGGACCGGATTCTCGACGTCGTGCGCAACGTCGCCGGGCTTGATCACATCGACCATGCGGCGGTGACGCATTGGCATCTCGACCACTACGGCAATCACGCCTCGCTCGCGGCGGAGATTCGGATTCGCAACTTCTATGACCGCGGGATTCCGGACGCCCTGGAGGAGGACAAGGACTTTGAGACCCGCATTGCCGACTATCGCCGGGCGAGCCAGAACGCTTCGACGAAGCTCAGGGCCGGCGACGAATTCGTACTCAGTTCGCCTCGGACGCCGCTCTCAATCCAGGTCGTTACCGCCAGTCGCGAAGTGATCCCCAACACCGGCGCTCCCAACCGGTTCGCCGATCGCCACCAGCCGCAGCCGGAGGACCCGAGCGACAACGCCGCCAGCCTGAGCGTCCTGCTGCAGTTCGGTGAGTTCAGATTCCTCTGCTGCGGCGACCTCACCTGGAACGTTGAGGCTCAGCTGGTCACGCCGAACAACCCGCTGGGGACGGTCGACCTGTTCATGGTGACGCATCACGGGCTGCCCAACAGCAACAACCCGGCGCTGGTGCTGGCCATCGATCCGGTGGTCGCCGTGATGTGCAACGGCCCGACCAAGGGGGGCCACCCGCAGACGATCGCCACGCTGCGTGAAGTCGAGTCGCTGGAGGCCCTGTACCAGCTGCATCGCAACGTCGCGCTGGCGGAGGACGAGCAGACCCCGGCGGAGTTCATCGCCAACAGCGAGCCGACGGAGAGCTGCGAGGGCGTGTGGGTGAAGGCCAGCGTCGCCCCGGACGGGAAGAGCTACACCGTGCAGATTGGCCCGGATGGCGAGCAGCGGACGTACGAGACGCGTGAGCGGTCCTGAGTCGCTGCTCACGACGCCCAATCCAAAATCGCAAATCCAAAATCAAAAGAGCCGGTCCATCGTGGACCGGCTCTCGTGAGAGGTGAAGCCAACCTCCTGTTTGCGGCGTCCTGCCGCCTCGTCGCCGCGTCATGCGGCGGGTCGCTCCGGCGTCATGCCGGTCATTCGCTTACTGCGGCACGCCGCAGGTCGGGGCCACGCACTGGGCGGGAGCCGCACACGTCGGCACGCAGGCGTTCGGGCACGGGTCCGCCGGGCAGCAGGGCACCTGGCGGCACACCACGCGGGGCACGCAGCGGGTCTTCTTGACCATGACCGTGCGGGGCACGCACTTGGTGCGGCTGACGTAGGTCGTCTCGCACACCTGGCGGGGCACGCAGTACGGCACCTTGCGGGTGCAGGTCTGGGTGGTCATCGTGCAGACCTGATACGGAACTCGCTTCGTGCGGGTCTCGCAGGTCCAGGTGCAGGTCGTGTAAGGCACCTGCTTCTGCACGCACTCCTCAACCCAGGTGCAGGTCGTGTAGGGAACCCGCTTGGTGCACGTCTCGCGGACCATCGTGCAGGTGGTGTACGGGACCCGCTTGGTGCAGGTCTCGCAGGTCCAGGTGCAGGTCGTGTAGGGCACGCGCTTGGTCACCGTGTACGGCACGCGGGTGCAGACGGTGTACGGCTGGCGGCAGTGCTTGACTTCCTGCACATACCGGGTGCAGCAGACCTGACGCTGGACAATCTTCGGGCAGTACACCTGCCGGCACACCGTGCGGGGGCAGTGAATCGTCGGGCAGCAGCTGACGTCGCACGGAGCGGCGCAGGTGTCGGTTACCATCGGGGCACACGGGTCGCCCGGATCGCAGCCGGGAACCTGCTCGCAGATCGTCTTCCACTCGCCGACGCACTCCTCGACGCAGCGGACTTCCGTCACCGGGCGGCAGGTCGTGTAGCAGACGTCGCGGTAGCACGTCTGGTACTCGTTGCGATACTCGGTGCAGCAGACGTCGCGGTAGCACGTCTGGTAGCACGGCTTGCGGACCGTGTAGCACACGTCCTTGTAGCACGTCTGGTAGCACGGCTTGCACACCGTGTAGCACACGTCCTTGTAGCACGTCTGGTAGCAGGGCTTGCGGACCTTGCAGCAGACCGTGCGGTAGCAGGTCTGATAGCAGGGCTTGCGGACGGTGTAGCACTCGTCGCGGTAGCAGGTCGTGTAGCACGGCTTGCAGACGGTGTAGCACTCGTCGCGGTAGCAGGTGTCGTACACCGTGCGGGTGCACGTCACCGGGACCTTCTCGACGCACGTGTCGTAGACGGTCTCCGGGCAGCAGTACTCTTCCGTTTCGTACACGGTCTCCATCACCGTCCGGTAGCTCGGACAGTGCGTGACCCGCGCCTGACAGTATTCGCCTGTCGGCGCGCAGCAACTCGGCGGACAGTCGTCGTACCCGCCCGCTCCACAGAACAGGCCGGCCTCGGCTTGCCCGGCACCCTGCCACGATATCAACGTGGCGAAGAGTGCGATCCACATCTTGCGTTTCATGGCTTCATTCCTCTCAGATCAACCCCACGGCAACGGTCCGGTGTCGCAATGACCCGTTGATCTGTTCGTCGGCCGGAAAAGTCAGCCTGCTTCAACCAAGCCCGCAGGCTTCGCCAGCTTATCTGCGCATTACTCTCCCAGTGCGTAGCGCCGTCGTCAGAAGCAGCAGTCGCGCTTCCATGCGCCTGACGGGATCGGAACGAATCTCTGGATCGACCATGCGAATTTGGAGTCTCCATCACAACCGGCATAACGCCCTTGTCTGCCACGAACGACTGCCGCGCGACTGTCATCCTTGTTACAGTCGTTAAGGTCGCGGGTCGGTCACTGGTCGGGAGGCCGGAAGGCCGGGATCAAACGTCGGCTCACTCACCACTCACTCCTCACCACGGAACACCATGAAGTTCGCCATCTGCCAGGAACTGTTCGAGAACTGGGACTGGGAACGCCAATGCCGGTTCGCCGCGGAGACGGGATACACAGGGCTCGAAGTCGCTCCGTTCACGCTCGCCGCACATCCCCGCGACGTCTCATCGGAGCGTCGCCGGGAGCTGCGGAATACGGCGGAACGGTGCGGCGTCGAACTGATCGGACTGCACTGGCTGCTGGCCAAAACCTCCGGCCTGCATTTGACTTCGGACGACGAGGGGATTCGTGAGAGGACGGCGGCTTACCTGATCGATCTGTGCGACCTGTGCGCGGACCTGGGGGGATCCGTCATGGTCTTCGGTTCGCCGCTCCAGCGAAATCTGACAGAGAATGTCTCACGTGAACAGGCCATGTCGTTCGCGGCAGGGGTCTTCCGGCAGTGTCTGCCGAGACTGGAGGAGCGGGGCGTCACCATCTGCATGGAGCCGCTCACGCCGAAGGAGACCAACTTCGTCAACACCTGTGCGGAGGCCGCCGAGCTGATCGACATGGTCGGCCACCCGCGCTTCCAGCTGCACCAGGATGTGAAGGCGATGCTCAGCGAGCCGGATCCGATCCCGGCGCTCATCGATCGCTACCGGCGCGTCACGCGCCACTTCCATGTCAACGACAGCAACCTGCTCGGACCGGGCATGGGAGAGACCGACTACGTTCCGATCCTGCGCGCGCTGCGCGCGTCGGGTTACGACGGCTGGGTCTCGGTCGAAGTGTTCGACTACTCACCCGGCGCGGAGCACATCGCGCGCGCGAGCATTGACTACCTCCGTGCAACGTTGAGCAAGCTCGATGCAGACGCATGAGCCTCAGCTTCACCCAAGCGTCGCGCGGCGCGCATCATTTGCGCGCCGTCTGCTTCGCGCCGAACACTGCTCAGTGCTCTCGGCGCTGCGCAGCGCGCTCGCGCGCGACTTGCAAGAAAAGTGCCAACGGCGACGAAATGCACTTGCATGTCCAAATCGATTTCGTAACATGCTCGCAATTCAGTGTTGCGCTTGGGATTGATGAGTGTGGGACTCAATCAGTGATCAACTCACTCAAGAGTTCATCAATCATCAACAAGTCAACCGAGCGAACACACGGCTCGTCATGGTTGGCGAGTCGGAACGGAATCGAGTTGTGGTCAATAGCGCCGCTTTGAGCCCGGTAGCCACGGCGCGAACACCACGCACAAGAGAATGTAAGGAGAACGACGATGGCCAAGAAGAAGGCAGCCAAGAAGGCAGCGAAGAAGTCCACCAAGAAGAAGGCCGCCAAGAAGAAGTAACGGCCTGGGCGATCTTCGCCAAACACGTTCTGAGTCGAGGCGGTCGTGCAAACGGCCGCCTCGTCTGCTTTACGGGCCAGGAGAACGCAGGGAAATACAGGGATCGAGTTGTTCTCCGAGTGATATCGGCGATGTCTCCGCGCCTTTCCGTCAGACCGAGTGACCGGAGACGCGGCCGATGTTCGAAGACGACCAGCAGTCGAGAGCAGTGCGCATTCCGCTGTGGCGGACTCGAATGGGGCCTGCCGACTGGACCGTTGGCACAATCTACCTGGTCATCAGCCTTGCGAACCTTGCCTGCGCCGGGCAGCTGAGCTTCGGCACTTTCCTGGGCTGGTTCTGGATCTGGCTGGTGATCGGTGCTCCGTGCCTGCAGCTGTACTTGCTGCCGTGGTCGCGATCGTACATCGCCTGCGCTACCAATGTCGGCTGGCTGCTGTCTGCGCTTGCGGTGAACGCCGGCATGGTGTCTCGCACTTTGCCGACGTGACGAATCGCTGAGCGAGCGTCACAGGTCGATGTCGTCCACTTCCCCCGCTTCCTCCATGATCACCCGGTAGCGCTCCGACGCGTCCTTCCCCAACAGCTGCGCGAACGTCGAATCCGCATTCACCAGGTTGTCGATATCCACCCGCAGCAGCGTCCGCGTCTTTGGGTCGAGCGTCGTCTCCTTGAGTTGCTCGGCCGTCATCTCACCCAGCCCTTTGAACCGCTGCACGTCTGCGGTGCGGTTGGTGGGGAGCGACGCCAGCAGCTGCTCCTTGGCGACGTCGTCGGACACGTAATGCCGCTCTTTCCCCACCTCGATTTTGTAGAGCGGGGGTTGCGCCAGGTAGACCTTGCCCAACTGGATCAGCTCCGTCATGTGGCGGAAGAAAAACGTCAGCAGCAGCGTCGAGATGTGATATCCGTCGCTGTCGGCGTCCATCAGCAGAATGATCCGGCCGTACCGCAGACGATGCGGATCGAAGTGCGTCCCGATCCCCGTCCCCAGCGTCTCGACCAGGTCCTTCAGTTCCTGATTCTGCAGCACCTTGCCGAGCGCGAGCGACTCGGTGTTGAGCACCTTCCCCCGCAGCGGCAGCACCGCCTGCGTCCGCGCATCCCGACCGCTCGCCGCGGTCCCGCCGGCGGACTGCCCTTCCACAATGAACAGCTCCGACTCGTCCGCATCATCCGACCGGCAATCTAGGAGCTTTCCCGGCAGATTGCTCTTCTTCGCGCCCGGCGTCTTGCGTCGGACCTGCGTCACCGCCTCGCGGCTGGCGGCCCGCGCCCTCGCGGCCAGCACGATCCGCCCCACGATCGCGTCGGCGATGCTGGGATTGCTGTTCAGCCATGACTCCAGCCCCGGCCTCACCAGCCCTTCCACCACGGACGTGAGTTCCGGGTTGTTCAGCCGCTCCTTCGTCTGACCCTGGAACATCGGCTCCGGCAGGAACACCGACACGATCCCGACGATCCCCTCGCGCATGTCATCGGGCGAGATGTCGAGCCCCTTCTGCCTGATCTCATGCACCTCCATGTAGTTCTTCACCGCCTTGGCGATCCCGCCCCGCGTCCCCGACTCATGCGTCCCGCCGGCTCGCGTGCGGATGCCGTTCACGTAGCTGCGGATCTGCTCGTCCGTCGCGTCGGTCCAGCGCAGCACGACTTCGACGCGCACGTGGTCCTCGTCACGCTCGGCCGCGAAGTGCTGTTCATGGACCGGCTTCTTCTTGTCGTCGGCGATAATGCGTTCCAGGTACCCCTTGATCCCGTCCGGATGATGCAACTCGTACGTTTCGCACTTCGCTTCATCCACGAACTTGATCTGCAGTCCGGCGTGGATATACGAGATGTCTTCCAGGTGCTGGCGGATCGTGTCGGCATGGAACTGGATGCGGCGAAAGATCTGGTCGTCCGGACGGAAGAAGATCGACGTTCCGCGGCCGCGAAAGGGGCGCACCTTCTTCACCGGCGTCGTCGGCTTGCCGCGTTTGTAACGCTGCTGCCATTCGTGGCCGTCGCGGTGCACCGTTGCGACGAGTTCCTCTGACAGCGCGTTGACGACCGACGATCCCACGCCGTGCAGACCGCCGCTGCGCGCGTAGTTCTTGTTGCTGAACTTTCCCCCCGAGTGCAGCGTCGTAAGGATCAACTGCAGCGCCGGCAGCTTGGACTTTTTGTGCTTGTCCACCGGGATGCCGCGGCCGTTGTCCTCGATTGTCGCCGAGCAGCCGTCCTTGTGCAGCGTGACGGTGATGCGGTCGCATTCCCCCGCCAGGTATTCATCGACCGAGTTGTCGATGATCTCCCACATCAGGTGATGCAGCCCCCGCGCATCAACGCCGCCGATGTACATCGACGGCCGCCGGCGCACCGCCTCCAGCCCCTCCATCACTTCAATATCATCCGCGCCGTAGCGCGACGCGGACTTGATCGCAGTCGCCATGCTTCGTCCCTGAGCGTTGCTTGAGTCGGTCCTGCCGGGTCAGTCGTCCCGTCCGCGGCGGGGGTCGCGGCAGTCGTCGATGATCTGCTTGACGCGCTCAGGGTCGGGGATGCCGTTGACCTCGATCTCGATGCCCCCCTGGCCGGCGCTGGAGATGCCGACGTAGCCGGTCCCCATCATCCGCTGAAAGAACGACTGCCGGACGATAATGTTCCGCACGTTCTCGTGGAACACGTCGTTGGTGTACTTGGAGAACAGTCCCTTGCGCAGGGTGGACTGCTCGTTGGTGATCGTCAGCCGCGTCGCCCGCGTCCGCAGATACCAGATCAGAAAAATGATCAGCCCGATCACCACGAAGCTGAGGATCACGCACAGGATGAAGGAGATCGGCCGGTTGCGGAACATCGCCGGACTGGCCTCGTACAGAATGGGTTCGTTGCTGTCGGACATCGTGATACCTGGGTGGGCAGCGAAAGTCGGGAACCGCGATGATGACATGAATCAGCCGCCATGCAAGGCGCGGCATTCAGCGACCACTCAATCCGCGACGTGCGGCGCCGGCAGGTCGGCGAGCTGCGCCAAAGCGTTCTGCGCGGCCCGCTGCTCCGCCTCCTTCTTGCTCGGTCCCCACGCCGGCGCGAAGCGGCGCATCCCGACCACCGCAATCACCTTGAAACACTTCGAGTGGTCCGGCCCCTGCTCATCCTGCACTTCATAGTTGGGGGTTTCCCCGGTGTCGCGCTGCGCCTGCTGCTGCAGCAGGCTCTTGAAGTTCACGCCCGACGTCTTCTCGGCCGCATGGGCGATCTCCTCGCCCATCTCCCGGATGATGAATCCTCTCGCCGCCTCGAAACCGCCGTCCAGGTAGATTGCCGCCACCACCGCCTCGAACTGCGCCGCCAGGATCGAACCTGGCACGCGATGGTCCACCGCCACTCCTTTCCCCGCCACCAGGAACTGCTGCAGCCGCAGCTTTCGAGTAAGCCGAGCGCAAACGTTGCGGCTGACGACAATCGACTTGATTCGCGTCAGTTCGCCTTCCGCGCTGTCAGGGAACATCTCGAACAGCTTCTCGCAGACGACGGCTCCCAGCACGGCGTCTCCCAGGAACTCCATCCGCTCGTTGGAGTCCAGTCGCGTCCGCGCCGCCGAGGCGTGCGTCATCGCCCGGCGCAGCAGCGTGCGGTCGCCAAACACATGCTGCAGCACGCGTTCGCAGTCGTCCAGCAGTTCGTCGGTGAGATCAGTAACGAGATGAGGCGGAGAAGGCATGATGCTCCGACGCGGCCTGCGCCTCGCAGCCAGCCACCCGGACGGGCGGCGCTCCGTCTCTCAGCTGCGATATGTGTTTGCGAGTCTACAGGTGGGGAAAATCGAGTGTCAACGAGCCGGATCGGGTATTGCTGTCCAAATTGCACACACGGTGGTCCAGTTCATTCCCGCACGACTGTATACGGGATTCGCTGGCCGCGCATTACACTCATATCCAGGTTGTACTCTCCCCTCGAGACTAGACAGAGGGTCATCATGCGTCGTTCGTTGCAGGCGCTGGCGCTGAGTTCGATCGCGTTGTTGATGCCATCGGCAGGTAACCTCGCGGCCGAGCAGCTCGAGTCCCGCAAGCTCGCGGTCGTTGCACCGGACGACTTTCACTCTGAACTGGCTGATTACGTCGAGTTTCGAGGCGACGATCTCCCCACTTCGCTGTACTCACTGGAGACGATTCTTCGGGTCGGCGAGGGAGTCGATGACCCGGAACGGCTGAAGCGATTCCTCTATCGCTTATGGCGGGAGGATCGGGTTGGCTATGTGCTGCTTGTCGGAGACGCGGACGTCATGCCCGTCCGGTACATGGTGCTCGATCGCATCACTCCGGCAGCCTTCGACTATGCCTTCTATCCCAGCGATCTGTACTACAGCGATCTCGCACGCAGCGACGGATCGTTCGACGACTGGAACGCGCAGCAGGACGACTTCCACGCGGCGTATTTCGGTGAAGTCCGAGGAGAGAAGAACAAGGACGACCCGATCAATTTCGACGAGATTGACTACCGTCCGGATGTGGCGGTCGGCCGGTGGCCGGTCAGTACAACCGAGCAGCTCCGCACCGTCATCGACAAAACGATCGCGTACGAGCGAACGCTGGAGGCGGGCGACAAGCCGAACGCCGACGCGCTGGGGCTGTTCGCTGTTTCCGGCTGGGTCGACAGCCGGCCGGTGATGAATGTGCTCTCCGAGAAAGCCGGTGACGACTGGCTCGTTCACCCATTCTACTTCAGCGATCGCCGGGGGCTCGAAGCCGACAATTTCAAGGCTCCCACGCCCGAAGCGCTTCTCCGTCTGCTGAACGACGGCGCCGGACTCGTCGTCCATGCCGGCCACGGCACCGACGACACCTGGGAGCAATGTCTGCCCGCGAGTTTGCTCGCCGACCTCGACAATGCCGACCGACTCCCGATTCTCATTTCCGCTGGCTGCTCGACGGCACGGCTGGCGACGCTGCCCCCCTACGAGGCCTACCGCGACGTTGAAGGAGTGGATCACCTCGGCTCGGACGCCGGCGAGGTGTTTACATCGCCTCCTACGCCACCGAGTCCCTATCAGTCGGGACGCCACAATCCTACAGGTCTCGGTGAGCGCCTGCTGCGCGATTCACCCAGCGGCGCCGTTGCGTACATCGGCTGCAACACCGGCAGCCAGCCGTGCGGCCTTACGTTGCTCGCTGGCTTCGCCGAGGCCCTGGATACACTTCCGCACGAGGAGCAACGGCTGGGCAACTGCTGGACCCACGCTGTGACGCACTACTACGAAGCCGAAAACCTGGCCGAGTTGCAGCCGACCGATCACTGGTATCCACCGAGCATCTTCTTCCAGGGGATGAAGTTCATGCTGTTCGGCGACCCCGCGCTGCGCCTCCCCGCGGCGGTTGCAGCAACCGCAGAACAGTGATGGATCGAGGGCCGGCCTGGAGGCGGGCTTATGGCGCTGCACCTTCGTTCGAGCCGGAGTCCGCATCGAGATTGACGGCGGCAAACAGGTCCCCCACTTTCAAAGTGAACCCGGGCAGGACCGCGCCTCCCTCAAGTATGTCGTCTCCATGCAGAGTGCGGGGCTCACTGTCCGGAGTAGCAACCACGATTTGCTCCTGCTCTGGATACACAATCCAGAACATCTCCGTGCCCGCTTTGAAGAACTCGGCCCGCTTCTGCTCCAGTTCCCGCACCGTGTTGCCGGGACTGAAGACTTCCACGGCCAGCGCCGGCGCAGTCCGCGAATAACCCCGGTCCAGCGGCTTCCCGCCAGCCCGTTGATCGCGGCGCGAGAATGATACGTCTGGAGCACGCATCAATTGGCCGAACAGCCGGAAGTAGCCGTCGGGTGCGAGCAGCCATCCCAAGCGGCGCGGCTTGATAAAGCTCGCCAGAATGTAGATGAGTTCCGCGGCCAGCATTGAAGACTTGTCGCTCACGGCTTTCTCCACCAGCACGCCGTCGATCAGCTCATATAGCCGGTCTTCCTGGCAGCGAATGCGTTCCACATCCTCCTCGGTGGCGGCGCCGGGCTCGGGATCGGAGGTGCGGATCCTCCAGAACGGCACGGCACCGACCCGGGCCGCGATCTCCTCGACCGTCAAAGCATCGCCGGGAGGCACGTCAGGTGATGAAAGCAGCGGCATAGGACGTTTCCTGTTCCCTTGCATCAGGGCGGATACTTCAGTCTACCCCTCGGCTCTGCGGCACTCCATGCCGAAAGTGGATCGTCCCGGCCCAACCCACTATAGTCCGAAGCTCACCGCAGACACCGAGACCGCACGCATGAAGATTCACGAGTATCAGGCCAAGCAACTGTTCGCCGCCGCCGGGGTGCCTGTTCCCCAGGGGATCGTAGCCCGCACTCCCGACGAAGCGGCCGATGCGTTCAAGACTCTGGGCACGCCTGTCTGCGTGGTGAAGTCGCAGATTCATGCCGGAGGCCGCGGCAAGGGGCGTTTCAAGGAGCATCCCGATCAACCGGGCGTCGTACTGGTGAAGTCCGCGGACGCCGCCCGCGAGAACGCGGGGCGGATGCTCGGCAAGACGCTGGTCACCATTCAGACCGGCGAGGAAGGCAAACAGGTCCACACGCTGTTCGTGGAGCAGGGGCTGGACATCGCCCGCGAGCTGTACCTGGGGATCGTGGTGGACCGCGAGTGCGGTCAGCCCGTCGTGATCGCGTCTTCGGAAGGGGGCATGGCGATCGAGGAGATCGCCCATGAGCATCCCGAGAAGATCATTCGTCTGCACTTTGATCCGGCGCTGGGACTGATGCCCTTCCAGGCCAGAAAGATCGCCTATGCTCTGGGGCTGGATGCGACGGCGGTTCGCTCCGCCGAATCATTCCTGCCGAAGGTCTGCCGGTTCTTCGTCGATCACGACTGCAGCATGACGGAGATCAATCCGCTGGTCGTCACCGGCGAAGGCAAATTGCTGGCACTCGACGCCAAGGTGACGTTCGATGACAACGCCCTCTTCCGCCACAAGAACTATCCGGACCTCCGAGATCTCAACGAGGAGGAACCGGCCGAAGGCGTCGGCGGCAGTGTGCGCCTGCCGTTCGCTCGTATCGATCAGCTGGTCGAGCTGCAGGCGGAGACGCTGATTTTTCGCAACCGCTTGAGCGACGCCGTTCAGCAGGGCATGGCGATGCTCGGCGAGACCCAGGGCGACACCGATGACCTGATCGAGCGATTCGCAGCCGCCTGGGAAGACGTCGAGATCGCTCAGCAGATGCTGGAAAAGGTCCTGCATCAGCTCCAGGATCAGGTCACCAATCTGGGAATGGTGCCGCTCAAGAGCCTCTTTCGCTCTCTGCGCCGGGTCATTCACGACGAAT
>JBGTSJ010000032.1:0-56921 GCA_041940305.1 Planctomycetaceae bacterium | reverse complement strand
CGTCCGGTCGGCCGTCTCCGGGTCGGTCATGATGGTGGCCGGGTTCGAATTGACCAGCACCACCTCGTATCCCTCGTCCCGCAACGCCTTGCAGGCCTGCGTTCCGGAGTAATCAAACTCGCACGCCTGCCCGATGACGATGGGGCCGGAGCCGATGATGAGAATCTTGTGAAGGTCGTCGCGTCGAGGCACGGTTCAGAAGCCGGAGGTCAGAGGTTAAGGAGCGAGCGGCAGACGTCCGTCTACCGTGCATTCTGTTTCACGCGTCGCGCCGACCCCGGCGCGGTCGATCAGCCCGGAAGGCCGTCAGGATCGCCGCCGGACGAAGCGGGCGCAAATCTCGCCAACCATAACAATCCGCCGCGTGGATTCAACTCAACGGGCTGACGCAGCTTGACCGCGGGTACACGGGTTGCGGAAGCGAACTCTCGAAGGCGACATGTGCTCCCGGAGATTGCGGTGTGTGCCAGTCTGTCCAGCGTGCGGCACAGCGGACAGTGCCTGCGAAATCCCGCCGACTCGCACGACCTGAGCCGGTGGCGCGCCCAGACCGGCGAGATTGGCGTGGCCGACGTTGGCGGCGCTCCCCAGGGCGAGTCACTGTCACGTCAACTCCCACACCTATTGCGCCCCGTGCCCGCTGCCGTAATCGTCTCCCTGCAGGCTGCTGACGACGCTCCGCTGCCACGCTTCCAGATCTGCCGCCATCTCCCGTACCAGTTCGGGGTTCTCCGCGGACAGATCCCGTTCCTCGGCCCTGTCCTCGACGAGGTTGTACAGCTCGTACTTCGGATCACGACCGTCGCGGGGCATGCGGTGCAGCTTGAACGCACCATCGATCCACGCCGAATGTCCGGGGAGGCCGTTCGCTTCCGGCCGATCACCGATCTCGCCGGCCGCCGCATCAAGCTGCTCAGCCGTCGGCGATTCCCCCGCTTGCTGCTGCCGACGCATCTCCACCATCCACTCGTGGCTCGGCGTGCGACGGCCCCCTTGCGGATAAACCCAGAACCCTAGTGGCTCCGGTCGTTCCCATGCGTCCCCATCAAAGAGTGGCGCCAGGCTCGTCCCGTCCAACTGCGGCTGGTGCGGCGGCGGTTCGAGCCTCGCCAGTTCCAGCAGCGTCGGATAGATGTCGACGGTCCCACAGGCCGCGTCCACGACGCGCGGCGTCGTGACCAGCGCAGGCCACTCGATGATCGCCGGCACGCGAATCCCTCCCTCATACAGATTCCCCTTGCGGCCGCGCAGTCCGCCCGTCGAACCCTCCCGGATGGCGCCGTTGTCGCTGGTGTACCACAGCACCGTGTTGTCCCGGATGTTCAGTTCCTCGAGTTCTTCCCGCAACCGGCCCAGTGACTGGTCGATGCCCGTCACCTCTCCCAGGAAATGTTGAGCCTTCTCCGGCTCATTCAGATAAAGCGCGCGCAAATGCTCCTGTGCCTCATGCGGGCTGTGCGGATTCCCGAACCAGATGACGGCCAGGAACGGCTGGCCCCTTTCAGCCGCGTGCCGGATGAAGGGGAGGGCGGCCTCCACCGTGACCATCGAGCTCTCGCCCTCTGTCGCCACAACCTCGCCGCGGTGCGAAAAGAGCGGGCTGTTCTCGTAGAAGTTCGGACTGGAGAGCCACTCGTCGAACCCGCTCGCACCGGGAGAGACAGGGCTGTCCCCCCATACCGAACCCAGATGCCACTTCCCGAAATGCCCCGTCGCGTATCCGGCCTCCTGGAGCGTCTCGGCGATCGTGATTTCCTGCGGGCGGAGCGTGTGCCCCCACGAGAAACAGCCGAAGCGGTTGGGATGACGTCCGGTCAGCACACTGCCGCGCGTCGGCGAGCAGACGGGAGCAGCCGCGTAGAATCGGTCGAACCGCAGTCCCGATGCCGCCATCTCATCCAGAATCGGCGTCTGCACCGGCGAGTGGCCGTAATACCCGACGTCTCCCCATCCCTGATCATCAGCCATCGCCAGGATGAAGTTGGGGCGGACATGCTGCGAAGTCTGCTCATTCGCCACACGGCGGGCGTCGGCAGACCAGGCGACGGCATTCCATCCCAACAGGGCTGCCAGACAGCTCGATGCGAATCGGCTCCGCTGCATATTCCCGTCCTTCCTGATTGGTCTTCGGCTTCGATCGTCCCGCCCCATTCTGCCCGCACCTGTGCCAAACATCCACGCTCCAGCACGTCAGGCGTCGTCCAGTTTGGTTGAACATCGCCGCCGATCAGCGTTCTCAGAGAGACAGCAGTCACCTTTTGGTCTCCGAGCACTCGCACATGCTCTGGTATGACGCGTTCAATCTGGTCGAGGCCCTGTTGTGGGCCGCCGTCGCTGCAGTGATCCTTCATCGAGCACCGGTCGCCACGCCGCAGCAGCACAGGGCCGTCACCCTCGGCAGTACGGCCTTCATCCTCTTCGGCCTGACCGACGCGCTGGAGGTCGGCACCCACGGCCGTCTCCCGCTCTGGCTCTGGTCCGCCAAGATCGGCTGCGGATCCGCAATCCTGGCCGCCCGCTACCACTGGAGAGGCTGGAGCACCTTCCACTGGCGGGACCGGGAGTTTCTGTTCGCTCTCGGCTGCGCGGCGACTGTTCTTTTGATTGTCGCCGCTCAGATGAGTTCGGAGCGAGTACTAATCGGCGATTGACCGGGTCGCATACAAGCCGTAGCCTTGTCGATTGAGTCAACCGGAGTCACAGACGATGCCTTACTCCTTTCCGCCGGATCTGCAGGAACAGGTGGCCGCCATGCTGGCCACCGGACAATACGCGAGCGAGGACGAAGTTCTCCGGGATGCCGTGGAGGCCCTGCGGTGGGAGCAGGAAGAACGCGCAGCAGTCCTGGCCGCAGTCGCCGACGTCGACGCGGGGGAGGCAGGGATTCCACTAAATGAGGCTTTTGATCGGGTGCGGAAGCAGCATCGTCCATCTGCGGATGGGGGCTGATGACCGCATACCGGGTCATCGTGCAGAATCGGGCATTGGCCGACTTGCATGAGGCCTACGAGTATGCCACGCAGCACGCTCCGGCAGCGGCTGCTCAGTGGCTGGACCGATTTCAGTCGGCACTGGCGTCGCTCGGTCACAATCCACAGAGATGTTCGCTGGCTCATGAGAATCCCCGCTCCCCGCGCGAACTGCGGGAGTTCCTGTTCGGTCGCCGGCCGAACGTGTTCCGCGTGGTGTTCACCGTCGATGGCGACGCCGTGAGAATACTGCGGATTCGTCGATCGGCCCGCCGCTTCCTGAGTAGACGTGACATCAGAGATGCACTCGACGAGGCCGACTGAGTTGGTCGCAGTTCCTCAACAGTACAAACATGCTTCCGCGCACGCTCGAACCCGAGGTCATGGACACCGCCGATGAGGCGGCCGACTACGACTCCATGGATCATGCGGCGGTCAATCAGGTCTTCGTGGATGACTTGCTCAGGTTCGCGGGAAAGGCACACACCGCTGGCATCGCGGAGGAACGGTCCCGGAACGCGACGCCGTTGAAAGTCCTCGATGTCGGAACCGGCACGGCGCTCATCCCGATCGAACTGGCCCGGCGTCCGGTCGCCGTGCAGATCATTGCGATCGACCTCGCGGCCGAGATGCTCGCGATTGGGCGACGGAACGTCTCCGCCGCGGGACTCGCAGCCGTCATCGCGCTGGAGCAGGTCGATGCCAAGCAGCTGCCGTACGCGGACGCCGGCTTCGACGTCGTGATGTCCAACAGCATCGTGCATCACATCCCCGAGCCCCCCGGCACGCTCGCCGAGATGCTCCGTGTCCTGAGGCCTGGAGGCATCCTGTTCGTCCGCGACCTGCTTCGTCCAGCGACAGCGGACGAGGTTGAGCAGATCGTCGCGGCATACGCCGGCGGGGAGAATGACCGTCAGCAGCAGCTGTTCCGCCAGTCGCTGCACGCTGCGCTCACCGTGGATGAAGTCGCCGCCATGCTCAGCGCTCTCGGCTGTCCGCGCGAGTGGGTCCGGCCGACGTCCGATCGCCACTGGACGATTGCTGGCCGAAAAGAAGGCGCCAGCGAACTCGCCGGCTGATGTCCCCGCATCCATCAAATCGCGACGGCCGCGCCCACCGCTACAACCGGAACCCCTTCGCCTGCCTGCCCAGGTTCCGATGAATCGGGCCGCGCTGCTTGCGCAGCCTCCCGCCCCTCCGCAGGCAGAAAACTCCCCGGCGCCCGCAGAGTCCACTTAGCTTGCCTCCCCTGACTGGCCGAATTTCAGTCCCGGTTGAAACGTGAGTCGCGGGCGATGCGGGCGCCCGCGCGATCTTCAAAGCGACAGCGGCGAGTTATGTCCACAATCACCACAACTCAGACCGGCGACGCATCCCGATCGGGCTGCCGATCCATTCGGGCCGCGGTCGCGGCACATCGACGGAACGTGGTCGCCGCCGACCGAGGAATGAACGGCTGGACGGCCGAAGCCGGCAGACAAGGCGCGGCCGCTCAGACCCAGTTCCAGCGCATCCGCGATCGCCTGGCACGGCTGCTGGCCGCGACATCGGATTCGCAGGATGACGGTTGCGCTGGCGGGCACTCGCACCAGTCGAGCCAGGCTCGACCGACATTGCGGGTCGTGCACCCGGACGACTGACGCGGAGGCGCCGTAGGTCAGGCTCCGCCTGACAAATCCGCATGCGACCCCGGTCGATTGCCGATCCCGCAGCATTGCCCGGTCGGAAACACATTCCGACCGGCACAGCCGGATCTACGGCCGACGCCGTGCACGGGTGCCGCGGCGTACGCCTACTCGCCGCTCCCGATCGGCTCAGCGGTAAGCACGACCAGCACGATCTTATCCGGGCCAACGGCCTCCGCGTCTTCAGCAGACTCACCTGCCGGCAGCCTCTCGGTGAGGGGGCGCAACACGACGATGCCGGCCTGATCGAATTCCAGTTCGAACTGGGTCTGCACTCGCTGAGTGGTGATGCCGGGGATCAGCGTGCCGGCAAGCGTGACCGCGTTTGTTAAATCCCGGTCGGAACGCTCCACCCTAGCACGCAGCCGGAGTTTGCCACCCCCGAGAATCGTCGGCGTGACTTCCATCCGGTTGCCGAACTCGCGCCATTCGATGTGGGCTCCCTCATCGCCCGGTATCAGGATCGGAAACTCGCCGCCGCTGAAGTTACTGCCCGCGCGACCGTTCTCGGCGATGAGACTCGGGCTCGCCAGAATCTTGGCATCCCCCTTGCTGCGGAGTGATTCAATCGCCTCGTCCAGCTCGGCCTGACTCACAACGCCGGACTGTGGGAACGAGGCCCGGACATCGTGGTCGTCGTACTGCTTCAGCTGCAGTCGCGGAATGATCGACCGGTCGGCTTCGATAAAGCGACACCGCACCATCACCCGCTCGTACAGGCCGGTCTCCTGCTCCAGTTCACGGATTTCCGCCTGCAGCCGGCCCAGCTGTTCCCGCTTCGCCTGCAGCGCCGGGTGCGCCGGTGTCTGGTACGTCGCTTCCTCGGCCGGCGGCAGCCGCATCGCCAATGACGCGAGTTGCCACAGCACGAGCATATCCGGACCGGTCGAACCCACCTGGAGTTGTTGATCCCACATGGACTGTCGAAGCTGCGAATGCTCGCGCATCAGCCCGACGGCTTTCGCACCGGGATGGTCCTGCGCGAGGCTCTCCAGCAGGGCATCGGCCTGCTCCCACTCCTCATCAGCGACCAGCTGCAGATAATCATGCGTAGCCGACTGCAGACCATCTGCCGATTCCGGGGAGGGGTCAGCGGCAACGAGACTCGCGGCACACACGACGACCGCGATCAGCGAACAGCGAGCTATGCGGCGCAGCATGAGCAACCCTTCATGGAACAGAATGCCGGTTACACGAATGCAGCGGGATGGGAAAGCCAGACCGCCGGATGTGGGAAGTGGAGTTCGGCCGGCGAGCGGCAGACGTCCGTGTGCCGCGCGATTGTGAGCCGGCATCCAGCCCCACGGCAGACTGACGTCTGCCGGTCGCGATCCTGTAGTCGGTTACGGCGAAGGAATGCCGAAAAGCTCTTCCTCCTCTTCCGCGATGTCGATCGACGGTTGGACGATGCAGATTCGCAGTCGGCGGTCACCTCGGATGTTGGCATCTGATGGCAGAACGAACACCGCTGCTCCACCGTCCGGGATGCGGGCGGTTTGCACAGCGGCCATGACGTCTCCCGTCTGATTCGATCGCGGAGCCGACATCTTCACAAGGATCGTCCGGCGGTCGTCGGCGACTCGAGAATTCAGGAGGAACGACACCTCATCGTCCACATCTCCAACGTCAACGCCACCGGTCTGTCCGCTGTGGAGCCGACACTTCGCACGTGCGACGCGCTCCCGCGATTGAGTGCTGATTCGGGCAGCAGTCCACCACTCATCCAGCTCCCCGGCAGTCTTCAGCACGGGATCGGAGTCACTCTCCAGCCCCAGGCGTTGCGCTTCATTGAATGTGACATCGAACATCGAAACGTCATGCGCCACCGTGAGGGCCTGCTCAGTGCGCAGGCTGGCGAGCAGGTCTGTGATTTCCCGATGTACCGCCGGAGTCTGGCGGACGACCAGCGAGAGGGTTCCTTCGTGGGGCTGGATATAGCCCTGCCCCCCGAACTGCGACCACCCGTTCGGATCGATCGTCTGCTGGATCGTCTGTGAGAGTCGCTCCAGTCCCTCGTCGTAGCTCTCGGCCTCGGAAACCTCACCGCCCACGAGATGCTGGCCCGTCCGGATCAGGTCGGGAACCGCATAGACCATCGTCGTGAGCGGTCCGGCCAACCGCATTTCGCTGCTGATCTTGAGGACTTCGTCCTGAACTTCATAACCCAGATTCAACGGCTCCAGGATCAGTTCGAGCACGGTCGCCAGCCGCACATTCGTGACGCGGAGATTCAGCTTCGTGTAGGGCGTCGCTCCGACTTCCTGCAGCCCGATTTCGTCCACGACGACATTGATGCCGCAGGTGCCGGCGAAATGCTGCATGGCAGACTCCAGCGTCGCGTCATCAAAATCGACATCGATCCGCTGCTCCAGCGCGTCCTGCAGGTGTCGACGAGCCGCCTCCGATTCTGCCAGACGCTTCTGCCGCCGCGCGCTCAATTCGTCCCATGATTCCGGATACGCGAGTTCCACACTGCCAGCATCGGCTTGTCGCAGTTCCGCATGTGCCCGCATCAATTGAACCGCCGGGGCATCGGGATGCTCCTCCGCTAGCTCCTCCAGCAAGGCGTCCGCCTCCTCCAGTTTTCCAGCAGCGCTCAGTTCGAGGTACTCCTGAACCGCCTCGCTCAGATCGTCTCCTGCAGCGGACACCGGATCATCGGCAGGCAGACTCGTCGCAAGGACGGACACGGCAACCAGCGAACAGCAAAGCATGCGGCACAGCATGAGCAACCCTCCCTGGGACAGAATGCCGGATTCGCGAGTGGGGGCGGATGTTATCCGGAGCCGGCGGAACGGGGTAGACGAATCCGGGTCGTCAGGCCGCCGCCATCCGCGTGGGATGTGGCCGACGGACAACCAGGGGGCCACTTCCGGCGGATGGGCGGATGTAACGCCTCACCGTTTGCTGATCTGGGAGAGTGCTATGCATCCGCGCCTGCCATGGGCTGAATCCCTCCGCTTCGTCCGACAAAGGCCTCAACGCGGCAGTTGCGCACCGGGGTTCACTCTCATCGAGCTGATGGTGGTGATTGCCATCATCTCGTTGTTGGTCGGGCTGCTGCTGCCGGTTGTGCAGCAGGCGCGGGAAGCCGCGCGACGCACGCAGTGCCGCAACAATCTCAAGAATATCGGCCTGGCGCTGCACAACTATCACGACACACATGGTGCGTTTCCGTTCGGGTTCGACGAGCGGGAGAGCCTGTGGAGCGCGATGATCCTGCCACAACTCGACCTCTCGTCGATGTACAACACGTTAGTCTTCCAGGAGTCGGGGCCGGGACAGTGGAACCAGAACTCGGCCAACGAGTTCGCCGCGTGCACGCTGATCCCCGTGTATCCCTGTCCGAGCATGGCGGTGCCGGAGCATATCGACGACGTCGCTTCGGGGGACGTCATGGAGGGGCGCGTGCCGGTCAGTTATCGCGCCTGCTCCGGATCCAACGGCTGGTCGGATGCAGCCGCGACAATCCCTCCGGACGCCCCGCCCGGGTCGCTGGCACTCGACAGCATCGAACTCAACGGCATGTTCTTTGGCAGCAGTCATGTCAATCTGCGCGACGTGACGGACGGATCGAGCACCACGATTCTGGTGGGGGAGTCCTACACGGACCCGTTCTTCGTCAAGGACGGTCAGGCAATGGACTACTGGCAGCTCGGGGCGCCGGAGACGGGGACCTGGATTCCCGGAGGCACGGGGGGATCCGAGTTTTCCGAAGGATTGGGTTCGGCCGGCCCGCGGATGAACTCGCGATTTGACCAACTGGCGCCGGGCGCGGTGATGGAGGTTTCGTTCGGAAGTTATCACGAGGGGGGCGCGATGTTCGGCTTCGCCGACGGATCGGTCCGGTTCCTCAGCGAGAATATCGACTTGGAGGGGTATCGCGCCCTCGGCACGCGCGCCGGCCAGGAAGTTGTGAGCGAATGAGGCCCGTCATGAACCGCGCTGCAATCGAGTATCGTCATTGCCTGCTGGCGCACGTGTGCTGCACCGGCACTCTCGGAACGGTCAGTATGCTCCTGGCGCTGCTGCTGCCGGCCGGCTGCTACAGGTCGGCTCCGTATCGGACGACCGGAGTGCTCGTCGCCGCATATGGCACGGTGACGCTGGATGGAGAGCCGCTGGAGGACGCCGTTGTCCTGTTTCAGGCTGGGGACGGTTCGTTCTCGTATGCGCAGACGGACGATGAGGGATATTACGAGCTGCAGTTCGACTCGCAGGAGATGGGGGTCACGCCGGGGACGAAGAGGGTTCGCATCAGCATGAATCGCCGCATCAAGGGGCTGAATTCGACCGACGAGGGTGGCCCGGAGGATCGGGCAGGGGGGTCCTATCCCAATCCGCCCCCGGAGCGCGTACCGGAAAGATACAACACGCAATCTGAACTGCAGGTTGAGGTGCTGCCGAGTCGCAAGAGATATGATTTCGATCTGCGATCATAGCGGGTTTCACCTGACGCAACGCGCGTGTGACGTTGATCGGCGGATCACCGGGGGCCACGCTGCGGTCACGGCTGCCGTCCCGGCATTAGCTGCCTCAATGCGCCATCGTTCGATCGAACGCTTCGGCAAACACGATCTGATTCCCATCTGGGTCAACGACCGTCACCGTGTTGACCTGTGTGCTGCTCGTTCGCTGACTGGTGTCGATTCCGAGTTTCTCCAGACGCGCGGTCACACCTTCGAGATCACTCACGGCCAATGTGGCCGATCCACCCCCCGCACGCTCCGGCAGCTCGTAGACCTGCAGCCATCCCCCGTTCGGGAATCTCCATTCCGCCACCTGAGCCATGGGCGTTGAATCCGCGCTTCGGCCAAAGATCTCCTCATACCATCCAGCGACCTTGGACAAATCCCGTACAGCAAGGCTGGCGATTGCATTGTTGATCGACACCTCATCACCTCTTGAGTTTATGTAGGTCGGGCTTCGCGTTACGCAATCCCCGTGCAAAGCCACTTGATCGCCATTCCGTAGATTCTCCCGGTGGATCGCATTCTGCCCGACTTAGCAGAACCTACGGACTGTGCGTGCGACTCTCTGGAACGCACGGCAGACTTACGTCTACCGCTCGCTATCCCCCGGCGACCCTTCGCGCAGCGCTTCCGCCACGCGCCGCACCAGTTGCGGCAACCCTTCGCCCGTGGCGGACGAGATCAGCAGCACGTCCCGGCCCAGGTCCTCGCGTAACAACTCGGCACACGCCGCCGCGTCCGGCAACTCGCATTTGGAGACGGCGATAATCTCGGGCCGTTCCATCAGCGTGGGATCGAACAGCCGCAGCTCGTCGCGGACCTGGCGGTAGTTGTCGAGCGGGTCGGTCTGGTCCATCGGCGAAGGCTCGACAAGATGCACGAACACGCGGGTCCGCTGGACATGCTTGAGGAACTCATGCCCCAGCCCGATTCCGGCATGGGCCCCTTCGATGAGCCCCGGAATATCAGCCATGACGAAGCCGAAGTCCTCATCCACCTGCACGACGCCGAGATTCGGGTATTTGGTCGTGAACGGGTAGTCGGCGATCTCCGGGTGCGCGGCCGACAGACGGCTGAGGAGCGTGCTCTTCCCCGCGTTCGGCTTACCGATTACGCCGACGTCGGCGATCAGCTTCAGCTCCAGCAGAATGTTGCGGGCCTCGCCGGGTTCGCCAGGTTCCGCCTCGCGCGGGGCCTGGTTAATCGAAGTCGCGAACCGCTTGTTGCCGTAGCCCCCCTTGCCGCCGCGAGCAACAATCAACTCGTCGCCGTGCTGCTGCAGGTCCTTGAGAACCACATCGGCATCGATGTCCTTCACCACGGTCCCCGGCGGCACGAGGATCACCTTGTCCTCGCCGCTGACGCCCGTCTTGAGCGCCCCGTGCCCCTTGTCGCCATGCTCCGCCTTCCAGTGGCGATGCCCGACGATGTTGGTCAGGCTGCCGAGGTTCGTCTCGGCCCGCACAATAATGTCCCCCCCCTTGCCGCCGTCGCCGCCGTCCGGCCCGCCACGCGGCACGTGCTTCTCGCGCCGAAAGCTGATGCACCCATCTCCGCCGTCGCCGGCTTTGCAGTAGATTTCGACGCGATCGATGAACATGGGGGGAAGAAGTTGTCAGTTTTCAGTTGACAGTTTTCAGTTCTGGAAAGTTGCCGTTGCTGGAAGTCACCACGGGGGCCATTTCTTCAGCGGCCTTGCGAACCAAGCATACGCCCCGATGGCAAGGCTGCTTGTAAGCAAGAACACATTCGCTGTCGACGGGCCGACAATCCAAATCGTCGCAACCATCAGCAAACCAATGCAGGCGCTGAGCAACACACCAGCAGGATTTCTAGGGTGCCGAACCATAAACTTGATCTGCCTGCATTCAGGTGGGACGCCCAGACCAACGGGGTGGGCGTGCCACCCAGCCGAGTCGCGGTTGGGGATGGTCAGTTCGACAGCTGCCACATCAGGGATCGGCGTCCGATGACTCGACTCTCAGGTTCATACAACGCAACTCGCGATAGCCCGCGTTTGTGTCGATCCGCAAAATGTGCCAGCGCGATTCAGTCCCCACGAGCTTCATCCCGAGAATCTCAGGACACCCCACGAATGGCCCCTCATGGACTTGGTATCCGTAGGCATCTTCAAACACTAATCGACCAGCTGTCAGGTCATCGCTCCATTCATCAACGGGCAACTCGCACTCCATGATCAAGAGGTCGTGCGCGGGATCTTCGATAACCCGGCGAATCACGGCGTCGTGAACGTACACGTCGAACATCACGAACTCCGATATTTGTGCACAAATGCGTCGTCAGCATCGCCCCTTTCACACTCCATGCTGCGGATGCTTCTCGCGTCCCGCGCCGGTCAACACTGTCGACTTGTTGATCGCCTGCAGATACGCCAGGGCGCTGGCTTCGATGATGTCGGTGCTGACTCCCTTGCCGTGGTAGGTGCGGCCGTTGAGGTCGATTTCGACGCCGACCTCTCCCTGGGCGTCCTTGCCGCTGGAGACGCTTTTGACCTGGTAGTCGGTGAGGCGGGCCGTTTGGCCGGTCATGCGTTCGAGGCAGCGGAAGATGGCGTCGACGGGTCCGTCGCCGGTTGAGGCGTCCTGCGTTTTGCTGCCGTCCTCGTGCTGGAGTTCGACGGTGGCCGTCGGGATTGTGCCGGTGCCGCCGAAGACGTGGAAGGCGGTCAGCTTCCAGCGCTCGGGGATCTGATGCGTCTGCTTCTCGATGAGCGCGACGAGGTCGGCGTCGTAAATGTCCTTCTTCTTGTCGGCGAGGGTGATGAAGTCGTCGAACACCTTCTGAAACGTGGCGTCGTCGAGCGTGTAGCCGAGGGAGGCGACGCGGTCGCGGAAGGCGTGCCGTCCGCTGTGCTTGCCGAGGACGAGGTTGGTACCGACGAATCCAACGTCGGCCGGCGTCATGATCTCGTAGGTCGAGCGGTTCTGCAGCATGCCGTGCTGATGGATGCCGGCCTCATGAGCGAAGGCGTTCTGGCCGACGATCGCCTTGTTCCGCTGCACCTTCATCCCCGTGATGCTCGACACCAGGCGGCTCGTCGGGAACAGCTTCTGCGTGCTGATGTTCGTGCCGATGCCGTAGTAGTCCTGCCGCGTGCGAAGCGCCATTACGATCTCTTCGAGCGCCGCATTGCCGGCCCGTTCGCCAAGCCCGTTGACCGTACACTCCACCTGCCTCGCCCCGGCCTCGACTCCCGCCAGGCTGTTGGCCACCGCGAGGCCCAAATCGTTGTGGCAGTGCACGCTGATGACGGCCCGGTCGATGTTCGACACGTGCTTCTTCAGATGTGAGATGACATCGAAGTAGTGGCTCGGCGTGGCGTAGCCGACGGTGTCGGGAATGTTGACGGTCGTCGCTCCCGCGTCGATTGCCCGCTCCACCACCTCGACCAGAAAGTCGAGTTCCGTCCGCGCCGCGTCCTCCGGCGAGAACTCCACGTTCGGGGTGGTGATGTCGGCCCGGGCCGCCATCTTGTCGCAGGCGTACTTCGTCATCTCGACGGCCCGGCGGACGATCTCCTCCTTCGCCATCTTGAGCTTGAACTCGCGATGGATCGCGCTCGTCGCGAGGAACACGTGGATGCGGACCTTCTTCGCCTCCTCCAGCGCGCCCCACGCCCGGTCGATGTCCTCGGTGCGGCAGCGGGCCAGGCCGCAGATGGTGGACCGGTCGCCGAACTCGCGTGCGATCCGCTGCACGGCGTCGAAGTCGCCCGGAGAGGCGATCGGGAACCCTGCCTCGATCACATCGACTCCCAGTTCGACGAGCGCCTTCGCGACTTCCAGCTTTTCGTCCACCGACATACTGCAGCCGGGGGACTGTTCGCCGTCACGCAATGTGGTGTCGAAGATGGTGATCATGGTCGATGGACGATGGTCTAGGGACGATGGACGATGGTCGAGAGATGACAGTGACGGTCGTAATCCATCGACCATCGACTCTCGTCCATCGACCCAACAAAAAACGCCCCGAGACTCTTGGGAGTCTCAGGGCGTTGTTGTCTGTTATGATTCAGACGCACGCGGAGCTAAGACCTCCCTCGGTCCGGCAGGGCAAGCAGCAGGGGAAGGCTTAGAGCGAGCGGATTCACGGTTGCGGCTCGGTTCATGTTTCGCAATAGCTGCACGAGGAGACAACTTTATCGGCCTGAGGTTCGCACGTCAATCGGCGTTCTTGCGCATTGGCAGAGGTGCAGGAGCGGATTTCGGTTGAGGGCGCAATCTCGTCCCGTTGTTCATCGTGTTATGCAGTGAACCCAGCGGACGGCACAGAGGACTGTGCCTGCGACTTTGGGTTGTCCGCTTCGCGGACAACTACGCCTTGTTGCACTCGTGGCAGCGGACACTTGACTGAGCGTGGTCCGGATCAATTGGACGCATCGGCCGTCTGGCGGAGAGGGGGTTGTGGCCGGTCGGCGCCCTTCCGGTCTATGTGCTGCGGGGGACGTTGCGGATCGTGACGGCATAACCGGCAGAATCCAGCCAGCCGTTCCGGCCGACGGCGTGCGGGCCGTCAATCTTGAGGTCTGCGGCCAGCCGTGACGTACATTTGGGCGTCCTGCTTTCCGGCCGATTCGACTCGCCATGTCCCGCGACGCCCGCCTCAAGTGGATCCTGATCGGCATCACCGCGTGCGCCACGGGTGCGCTGCTGACACTGCAGGAATTGTCGTTTCCCGCGGACGACGCCATCAGCCCGCTGGCGATTGCGGGAGTGCTGGGAGCGGTTGCGGCGTTCTATCACTGGCGGGGGGAACCGCGGTTCGTCGCGTGCCTGAATGCACTGCTGCATGTCACCCTGTATACGGCCTGCTACTCGGTGCTGATGTACGCGGCCGCCGCGCTCAATCAGCCGTTGGTTGATGCCGAACTGATGCGGCTCGACGGGCGGATGGGGATGCATCTGCCGTCGATTGTGGAATGGGCGCAGTCGCGGCCGGAGATCCAGCGCGGACTGCGAATCGCCTACAACTCGCTGTTGTGGCAGACGCCGCTCGTTATCGTGATCCTCGGTTTCAGCGGAGACCGGCGTTCGCTGGAGCGGTTCGTGCTGCAGTTCATGCTGGGGACGCTGGTGTGCCTGGTGTGCTTCTGCTTCTGGCCGGCGGAAGGTCCGTTCGCGGGTTACGGCTTCGCTGCGAACGAGGCGCAGACCCGGTATCTGCAGCATCTGCATGAGCTGCGGGACGGGACGCGGACCATCGTCACGTGGCGAGGAGCCGAGGGACTGATCACGTTTCCGTCGTTTCATACGACGTGGGCCCTGCTGCTCGCCTGGGCGGTGCGGCATCACCGATTGGTCTTCGTGCCGGGGCTGCTGCTCAATGCGGCTGTGATTGCGGCCACCTTGACAACGGGCTGGCACTACGGCGTGGATGTCGCCGGTGGAGTCGTGTTGGGAGTCGCGGTGATCGCGATCAGCCATTCCGTGAATCGCACGCACCGGACGATTGAGAGTGCCGAGCGCCACGAACGTCGGCTGACGGTGCTCTCTGATGGAGTCGCCTCGCGAGTGCTTCCGCCACCGGGCCGGCCTTCGCGGAATGCAGCCGCGCTTGTGGCCGCCGGAGATCACGAGGGGCGGTGAGGCCGCTGCCCGGTTGATCCCGCTGCCGTCATCCGAACCGGCACGATCATCAGTTGGCGCTGAAGTCCGGCGGAAAACCAGATTGCCGCGCGCCACGGGACTCGCGTTGACGACGGCGCAGTTCGTCCAACAGCAGGTCGCTCCGCTCATCGACGTTCGCGGACGCCAGCAGCTGTTCAGCCGTGGGTGACTTGACCTGGAGAGCGAACGCGAGCACGTCGCAGAGGACGCCGAGTGACAACTCCGTATCGAGCTCCTGCAGGAGCAGGGACGTCCGGTCGGATTCGGGATTGAGTTGCCGCAAGGCCTGCAGCAGTTCGCGTCGCCGATGCTGCCGATCGATGGCCGGATCGGCTGGATAGCTGTCGGTCACCAGTTCGAGGCGAGCCGTGCGATAGGCGAGGTCGGTTTCCGGCTCGGCCACGATCCGCGCGCGGCAGAGACCGCGCAACAGCAGCAGGAAACGTCCGTCGGGGAGTCGCTCATCCATCGTGATCCGGCCGAGACAGACGACCGGATGGACGGGGACCTGTTTCGATTCGTACTGCGGCTCCCAGCCCGGCTGCAGCGCGGCGATGGCGATCAACCGCTCCGAGGCGAGCGCATCGGCGGTCAGCTCCCGATACCGCGGCTCAAAGATGTGCAGCGGCTGCGTCACATGCGGGAACAGCGCTACGCTCGGAAGCGGAAACAGTGGCGCGTGACCGGAGAACTCATCGAGTTCGGAGGGAGTCTGCGAGAAGGATGGCATGCTGAAGCGGAGGTTACTGCAGTTCGATGCGTGGAATCAGGCGGTCATCCAGCGCGACGCCGGATGGATATCCGTCGTGCGGCTGGAGAAGCTCGGAAAAGGCCGTCGCGAGTTCCGAGAGCAGTCGATCGACGTCGACGTTCATGAAGTCCGGTTGATAGGGCGTGAGGTACGTGACTGCCGACCCGTACATCTTGCGTGCTCCTCCGAGGTTTCCTTCGCCGAAGTGGAATAGAGAGATGGCCGCATGGATGAGCCCCTGATAGAACTGTCGTTCGGGTCCGAGCGTCTCCCCCCAGAGTTCTTCCAGCACGTCGTGACAGGCAAAGAACTCCTGTTGGTTGAAGAGTTCGATGGCCTGGGTGAAACGTGGGTCGGTCATGGAGAGAATTGAACAGGAGGAATCAGAGGGAACGGAGAGGTTGAGGTCTGCGGGGACAATCGGCGAGTAGGGGCACAGACAGCCCAGCGCGGCCTCGTGGTCGCAATCAAAGGATAACCACGGATTTCACAGATGCGCACGGATAAGGATGATTGGCATGTCGTCCTTCCTGGTGCCCTTCCACGATCAGTCCGGCCAGACAACAGTCGATGCAATGCTGGCTGATCCGTGCCCTTCGGTGTGATCCGTGGTAAGAATTTGCGGAGCGTGACAAGATTTCGATCGTTCGTAGCACGGTGTTGCGCCTTCTGCGGCGACCGATCGATTCGAGCCCTCCGTTCTCTCTGTTCCCTCCTGTTCATTCACTTGTCGTCACGAGTGATGTAAGCGTCGATTGTAGAGCCGTGTTTTTGTCGCTGTCCACGGGCCGTTCCCGGGTGAGCCGCGAATCTGCAAGGAAACTTCCGCGTGCGAGAGAGTCGTGAGGCGAAACAGCAGCGCGCCCGCAAGATCGTCCGACAGCTGGCGAAGACGTATGCCGACGCCGAGTGCGCGCTGCGGCATGAGAATCCCTACCAGCTGGTGGCGGCGACGATTCTTTCGGCTCAGTGCACGGACGAGCGGGTGAACATGGTCACGCCCGCGCTGTTTGAGAAATACCCGAGTCCGCGCGAGCTGGCCGCAGCCGGGCGGGAGGACGTGGAGCGGATCATCCAGTCCACGGGCTTCTTCCGCAGCAAGGCGAAGAGCCTCATTGGTATGGCGCGCGGCGTGATGGAGCAGCATGGGGGCGACATCCCCCAGGATCTGGACTCCCTCGTGCAGCTGCCGGGGGTTGGACGCAAGACGGCGAATGTCGTGCTCGGGACCGCATTCGATATCCCCAGCGGGGTTGTTGTGGATACGCATGTCACCCGCATCACGCGACTACTCGGGCTGACCCGGTCGACGACGGCGGAAAAAATCGAGCAGGATCTGATGGCGCTGCTTCCGCGCAAGGAGTGGATCAACTTTTCGCACCGGCTGATTCACCACGGTCGCCGCATCTGCATTGCGCGACGGCCCAAGTGCCCGGAGTGTCCGCTGCTCAGGCTCTGCCCGCGCGTCGGATTGCCGCCGCTCAAGGAGTGACCTGCGACGATTGCACCGCAAGCTGCTGCGGCATAGGTTGATCGACGGCACTACCCCCGGGACACTGGCTCCATGATCCTCACCGGCGAAGAAATCAAGGCGCGGCTGGGGAGCGACATCGTCATCGACCCCTTCAACGACGATCAGCTCAATCCCAACAGCTACAACCTGCGCCTGCACAACGAACTTCTCGTGTACGAGGAGATCGTTCTCGACATGCGCCGGCCCAACCGGTTCCGCAGATACGAGATTCCCGAGGAGGGGCTGGTCCTCAATCCCAACCAGCTCTATCTGGGCCGCACTGTCGAACGGACCGAGACCCACAACCTGGTGCCGATGCTGGAAGGACGGTCCTCCATCGGCCGGCTCGGCCTGTTCGTGCACGTGACGGCGGGCTTCGGCGACGTGGGCTTCTGCGGTTTCTGGACGCTGGAGATGTTCGCGATCCAGCCGATCCGCATCTATCCGGGCGTGGAGATCGCGCAGATCTTCTATCACGCATTGGAAGGGGAGGTGCGCGAGTACGCGAGCGACAAGTACCAGCACAACCGCGACATCCAGCCGAGCCTCCTGTTCAAGGAGTTCCAGGCCGAAAGCGACCGGCAGATGCGGCTCTCGTTCGGACAGGAGACGCCGGAATAGGGCGCATCCCATCAACGATGCGCGTCATTCATGCGCCCTCCGGGCGTCCCCAGTGGTCGCGGTATTCGCGGGCGACGAGGGCGTTGGCTTCATCGTCGCCCACGAACTGTTCGCGCTCGCCGTCGAATTCCAGCGCCCTTCCCAGCCGCGTTGCGATATTGCCGAGGTGGCAGAGCGACGTCGACATGTGACCGGTGAGGGCGTCGGCGTTCAGCCGCTCGTCCTCGCGGATGGCGGCAATGAAGTTGCGGACGTGGGCGGCGTCGTCCTGCCCCTGGGACGGGAAGTCGACCGGGACCGGTTTGTTCTCGTCATTAAGGATCTGGATCTTTCCGCGGCGGCTGAGGTACATCTGGCCGCGCGTCCCGTAGAACTCGGCGCCGCTGTCGGTGTTGTGGGGATAGTTGCGGCTCCAGAGGCGCTGCTCATAGATGAACAGTCGCCGGTCGCCGACGCTGCCGTCTCCCGGATACTCGAACGTCACCTGCTGGGTGTCGGGGAACTGCTGGTCGTCGTCGAAGGCGAACTTGCCGCCGGGGCCGTGAATCTTCGTGGGATGCACGTCCATGCCGAGTCCCCAGCGGGTGTAATCGATGTCGTGCACGCCGTCGTTCCCCATGTCGCCGGTGCCGAAGTGATACCACCACGTCCAGCGGTTGTGCACGCGGTTAGTGCGATAGGGGATCATCGTCGCGGGACCGACCCAGGTGTCGTAGTCGAAGCCGTCAGGAGGAGCGGTGTCCTCTCCGCGGCCGATCGAACCGCGCCGCTGCACGTTCCAGCACTTCGCGACGAGCACGTCCCCGATGATCCCCTCGCGCAGCAGGCGGACCGCTTCGATCATCATGCCGGTGCTGCGGCACTGCGTCCCATGCTGCACGTGCACTCCGTTCCTTTCGGATGCCTCCGCCAGCAGGCGGCCTTCGCGGATGTTGTGCGAGATCGGCTTTTCGACGTACACGTGTTTCCCGGCGTTGCAGGCGAGGATCGCGGCGGGGGAGTGCCAGTGATCCGGCGTGCCGACGACCACCGCATCCAGCGCATCGTCCGCCAGCAGCTGCCGCATGTCGCCGATGGCCCGGCTCTCCGAAACGCCGAAGTGCTTCGCCGCGAGCGCCCGCCGCCCGTCGTCGGGATCGCAGACGTACGCAATCTCGACATCCGGGTTCCCGGCGAAGAGCCCCGCTACGTGCGTGCCGCGTCCGCCGCAGCCGATCAGGCCGACCCGGAGCGTGCCCGTCGTCCTGCCGGCCACCCAGGCCGCGGCTGGTGAGAAGGCCGTCGCAGCAACGGCCCCTGCGGAAGCGGTCGTCAGGAACGTTCGGCGAGTGCGTGCGGTCGGCATGGCGAGATTCCTCGAAGGGTTGACGCGTCAACGAATGTTGATGAGTGTACCTTTCTTAATCCTGTGGATCGATGCATCCGACGGTTTGCAGACGGCGTCCTGGATGTCGCGGTGCGCCGGTGCGCCTACAATGGGCCCATGAATGTGCCGCTCGAAATGGAGTTCGCAGCATCAAACGCAGCCGTCGATCTGACGCACTCGCAGCGCGCGGTCGTTGAGCATCGCGACGGGCCGCTGCTTGTGCTGGCGGGGCCCGGCTCCGGCAAGACGCGGGTCGTCACGAGGCGGATTGCGCGGCTGGTCGAGCAGGGGGTCACGCCCCGCAACATTCTGGCCATCACATTCACCAACAAGGCCGCCGAGGAGATGCGGCAGCGCGTGGATGCGCTGCTGCCGGGGACGAAGATCTGGGTCAGCACGTTTCACCGGTTTTGCGTACGGCTGTTACGGCGTCACGCGGAGACGGTCGGACTCCGGCCCAACTTTACTATTCTGGATGCGGGCGACCAGAAGCAGGCGCTGCGGCACATTCTGCATGAGTGTGATTTCGACACCGTCGCCTACTCACCGGAGAAGGTCGGGCATCGCATTTCGAACGCCAAGAACGACCTCGTCGATGCCGAGACATATCGGCGGCGGTTTGATGAGGCCGTCGCCGATCACTGGCAGGCCGTCGTGGCCCGGGTCTACCCGGCCTATCAGAAGTGGCTGCTCGACTCGAACGCCGTCGACTTTGACGACCTGCTGCTGCATACCGCGCAAATGCTCACGGAGAACCCCGAACTGCGGGCCAGCCTCGATGAGCACTACCGCTACGTCCTGGTGGATGAGTACCAGGACACCAACCAGGCGCAGTATCAGATCGTCGCGGCTCTCTCGCAGGACTATCCGAATCTGTGCGTGACCGGAGACCCGGACCAGTCGATCTACGGCTGGCGCGGGGCGCGGATCGAGAACATCCTCCGTTTCGAGCGGGACTATCCGCAGGCGAAGGTCATCCGCCTGGAGGAGAACTTCCGCAGCACGAAGGCGATCCTCCGCTCAGCCGATCGGCTCATCGGCCACAACCGGCAGCGGAAGGCGAAGTCGCTCATCACTGAGAACGCCGAGGGAGAACCCGTCGAGCTGCTGTACTTCCGCAACGAACTGCACGAAGCCGACGGGCTGGCGCGACACATGCGGCAGCTCGTCGAGGAGCAGGGGCGCGACTGGAGCGACTGCGCCATCTTCATGCGCGTCAACGCCCTGTCCCGGCAGATCGAACTGGCGCTCGCGCGGCACCGCATTCCGGCCCAGGTGGCGGCGGGCGCGGCGTTCTTCGATCGGGCCGAAGTCAAGGACATGCTCGCCTACCTGCGGCTGATCTATAACCCGGCCGATCGCGCGGCCTTTACGCGCGTGGTCAACACCCCCGCGCGGGGACTGGGAGACACGTCGCAGCGCCGGCTGCTGCGCTGGGCCGACGAAACCGGCATCACTCCGCTGGAGGCCGCCAAGCGGTCCCGTGAAGTCCCGCAACTCTCGAAGCGGGCCGGCACCGCCTTCTATCTCTTCGCGGAGATGATGGAAGACCTGTCGTTCACGTCGGCGGGTTCTGTGGAAACGCTGCTGCTGAAAGTACTCGAGCGCACCGGATACACGCGCCCGTGGGAGGGGAGCCCGTCCGAGAAGGACCAGGAACGGCTCGCCAACGTCCAGGAACTGATCCTCGCCGCTCGGCAGTTCGATGAAGCGCTGGGAGCGGAGACCACGCTGGAGGGTTTTCTGGAGCAAACGGCGCTTGTCAACGAGACCGACAGTCTCGACGAGTCGCGCGGCAAAGTGACGCTGATGACGCTGCACGCCGCCAAGGGACTGGAGTTCCCGATCGTCTATGTCGTCGGGCTCGAGCAGGGGCTGATTCCGCACGAGCGGGCCACGCGGGAAGGTGACCGACGCGAACTCGAGGAGGAGCGAAGACTGCTGTTCGTCGGGATGACGCGCGCCCGCGAGCGGCTGTTCCTCACTCAGACCGTCCAGCGATCGTTCCGCGGCCGGACGCTGCACACGATCCCCAGCCACTTTCTCACGGAGCTGGAACAGACTTCACGCGTGATGGACGAGCCGGAGTCGGCGGCCCCGGCGTGGCATGTGCCGGTTCCTTCTCAAGAGGATGCGGCGCGGCGGCGACGCGAGGCGCCGCTGGAGTTCGATTCGAAACCGATGCTGACCACGGCCGCAGACCTGTTGCGCGGCTCTTCGCAGGCCGCGGCCCTGCCGCGCGGCTTCGCCCTGGGTTCGCAGGTGCGTCATCCGCGCTACGGCCTGGGGACCGTGGTGGATGTCGGCGGCTTCGGTCAGCGGCGGACGGTGACCGTCTCATTTCGCGACGGGGGAGACGAGCGCATTGAAAAGTTCGTCGCGGCCCAGTCCCCGCTGCAGCCGGTGGGGGGCGTGTGACCGGCTGAGGCCCAACTATGCTGACTGTTCCCGGCTCTACACGAGCAGCCCGTACCAGTAGAGCGATCCGCCTCACTGGTTCCTGTATTCGGCCCGGCGTTTACGCCGGGATTGCGATGTCCCAGAACGACCTTTTGAGCGTCGTTTACGACGCTTCTCGAAGTCGCGGCTTAAGCCTCTGCAGCAAGAAGTCCGGTGAACCGGATTCGGGAGATCGCGCTATCTCCCGTAGAACCCGGCGTAAACGCCGGGCCGAGGTCAGGTGGCAGAGAATCAGCTTCGCGAAGCAGGCTCTGCGCGGAGGGGGACGGCGATCAGACTCTCCCGGAACGCGCCGAGGCGGAAATGCGTCCTAAACGTCGTTGAAGTCGCTAAGATCGGGCGATTCCCTGCGTCAATCTCGTTGAAACCTGCATTGTCACTGCACTTCGGCGTGATGTGGTCTCCCGGCCGCTGTTCGCCGACGTGATGCGGCGTGGGAGGGGTTCCGTCCCCGCAAACCGGCCTGCTGTGGCCTCAAACTGGCAGAGGAGCATTGCGAATGCGTACCTGGATCCATCTGGCCGCGGTCGTGATGAGTGTCGGTGGGCTGGCAACGGGAGCCTGGGGGCAGGAAACGGGGGAGAAACCGGGGACTGAGAAGCCGGCCGTCACCTCGGCGCCGCACATCCCGCTTGAGGTGGAGAGGGCGCTGCAGTCGCGCGAGTTCGATCAGGCGGTCACCGCGATCGATGCGCAGCTCGCGAAGCCGGAGACGGAGCATCCGGACTACCTGCTGTATCTCAAGGGGCGGGCGCTGACCGAATTGAAGCGGTACGACGAGGCGGTCGCCGCGTTCACGGCGATCGAGCAGGACCATGCCGAAGGGGAATGGGTCAGCCGGGCGCGGTTCGGTCGGGCGGACGTGTTCGTGCGGACTCGGAACTACCAGGCAGCGGGGCAGGTCTACAAGGCTGAAGCCGAGCGGCTGCTGTCGCGCGACCGCAAGGACGAACTGGCGCAGATCTACCTCGAGTTTGCCGACCTGTATTTTGAAGGGGTGCCCGCGAAGGACCCGTCGCAGAACAAGCAGCCGGACTATCAGCAGGCGCTGACCTATTACCAGCAGGCGTTGCAGCTGGGGCCGACGCGTCCGCTGCGGCAGCGGATGGAGTTCCGGGTGGCCCGCTGCTTCCAGGAGCTGGGCAATCATGGCGAGGCGATTGCGCATTATCAGCGGTTCATCGCGGAGCATGGCTCGGACAAGACGCCCGACGGGGAGCGGGCTCCGGCGGAGATGCAGGTCGCAGTTCGGTTCCAGCTGGGGAAAACGCAGCTCGCCGCGGGACAGCCGGTTGAAGCACGGCGCACCTGGGAAGACCTGATCGCCGCGTGGCCCGGGCTGGCGATGGACCTCGATGAAGAACACGGCGAACTTCTCGCGCAGTCGCGCTACCTGCTGGCGCACACGTATGGAATCCCGGCGCCGGGAAATGACGTGAGTCTGGAACTGGGGGTCGCGGCGGCGCGGCGGTTCATCGCCCAGCATCCGGATCACAAGCTCGCCGTGCAGGCAGAACTGGAAATCGCTCAGAGCCAGTTGGCGCGGGACCGGTCGCCGGAAGCGGTCGCGACGCTGGAGGAGCTGATCGCCAATCCGCAGTACGCCGGGTCGGACGTGATTCCGCAGGCGCGGTTCCTGCTGGGATCGGCGTTCGCCGCACAGAAGAAGTTCGAGGAAGCCATTGCGGCTTGGCGCGAGTTCCTGGACGAGCATCCGACCGACTCGCGCTGGAGCGAGGTGCAGCGGACGATCGTCGACACCGAATACGCGATGGCGGAGGAGCAGCGCGAGGCCGGCAACTACGATGCGGCCCGCACCCTGTGGGAGACGTTCCTCAACAAGTATCCGCTCGATGCGCGGGCCCCGCAGATCCTGTTTCACTTCGGGCGGATGAAGTACACGGCGGCGGTCGAACGGCACGCGGAACGCGTGAAGGCGGCCGTCGATGAAGGGAACTCGCCGCAGTCGGTAGCACGGGACGACGAGGAGACGGCGCTGTTTGAGCAGGCGATCGAGGACTGGAAGCGGCTGGTCAGCAAGTATCCCGGCACCGGCGAGGCATCGCATGCGTCGTTCATGATCGGCCTGACGCTCGAAGATCAGCTGGGACGTCTGGAGGAGGCGCTCAAGGCGTACAAGACTGTGACCGGAGAGCAGCAGTCGACCGCCCAGCAGCGGATCAACGGCCTGACGTCACCGCAACTGGAGATTGTGACCGAGCGCAAGTTCCGGTCGGATGAGCAGCCGCGGGTGAAGGTCACGACGCGGAACATCGAGACGGTCACCGTGAAGGTGTACCGGATCGACATGAACGACTACTTCCGCAAGATGCACCTCGCCAGCGGCGTGGAGACTCTCGACATCGCGCTGATTGACCCCGACGAGCAGTTTGAGCATGCGGTCGAGGGGTACGATGAGTACTGGCGGATCGAGCAGGACGTGGAGATCCCGGTGGACGGAGCCGGCGTGACAGCCGTCACCGTCTCCAGCGACAAGCTCGAGACGACGACGATGGTGGTCGTCAGCGATCTGGACATCATCGCCAAGACGTCGCGGAACGAACTGTTCCTGTTCGCCCAGAACATGCGGACCGGCGAACCGGCCGTCGGGGCGAGCGTGCTGGTGAGCGACGGGTCGGAAATCTTCGCGGAGGAAGTCACCGGCGAGGACGGCGTGCTGCAGAAGAGTTATGAGCAGCTCAAGTCGGTCGAAGACCTGCGGATCTTCGCCATTCACGAAGGACACGCGGCCTCGACGGTCAACAACCTGAACGGGCTGGACTTCGCCGTCGGTCTCGCTCCGCGCGGCTATCTCCACACCGACCGCCCCGCATACCGCGCCGGGCAACTGGTGAACATCAAGGGGATCGTCCGCTGGGTAGACGGGGACCGGTTCACGTTCAAGGCGGGGGAGAAGTACCGGCTGGACGTGTATGACGCCCGCAGCCGGGTGATTCACACGCAGGAGGTGGCTCTCAACGAGTTCGGCACGCTGAGCGACAACCTGATTCTCCCCGAGGCGGCCGCGCAGGGACAGTACCGCGTCCTGGTGCATCAGCCGGCCGGGAACCAGTCGTACGAGACGAGTTTCCAGGTGCTGGAATACCGGCTGGAACCGGTGGAGCTGGCGATCGACCTGCCGCGGCACGTCTACTACCGCGGCGAGACCGTCGAAGGCTCGATCACGCTCAAGTACTACTACGGCACGCCGATTAGCGGCCGGGACGTGCAGTACCAGTTCGGCAATGAAGGCTGGCAGACGGCTCAGACTGATGCGGAAGGAAAGATTGCCGTCTCGTTTGAGACGCAGGACTACGCCGAGTCGCAGCCGGTCGCGCTGCAGGTGAGTTATCCCGAGCGCGGGCTGACGACCGCGGAGACCGTGTACCTGGCGACGCGCGGGTTCGAGATCGCAGCCGCGACGCTGCGGGACGTGTATATCGACGGCGAGACGTTCGACGCGACGTTCAAGGTCGCCGACGCCGCGGGGGAACCGGTCGCGACGGCGCTCAAGGTGGAGGTGTTCGAGGAGACGTACGTCCGCGGGCAGCGCGGCGAGCGGCTCGTCAGCCAGCATGAGGTGACGACCGACGAGGAGAACGGGGATGCGCGGCAGACGCTGCGCCTCGATGAAGCCGGCCGTTACATCGTGCGGGCGACGGGGATCGACCGGTTCGAGAATCCGGTCAGCGGGCAGACGCGCATCACCATTTCGGGCGAGAAGGACGAGGTGCGGCTGCGGATCCTGGCCGATCAGCACAATTACAAGGTCGGCGATGAGGCCACCGTGCGGCTGCACTGGCGCGAAGCGCCGGCGCTGGCGCTGATGACGTTTGAAGGAGCCTCGGTGCTGGGTTACCGGCTCGTCGAACTGCAGAACGGCGCGAACGAAGTCGTCGTGCCGATGGAATCGCAGTTCGCGCCGAACTTTAACCTGTCGGTCGCCGTGATGGAGCACAACCGGTTCCACGCGGCGAGCAGCGAGTTCCGCGTGTCGCAGCAGTTGCAGGTCACGCTCAAGCCCTCGGCGGAAGTGCTGAGGCCGGGGGACGATCTCACGGTCGAGATCGAAGTCACCGATCCGCAGGGGCGGCCGCTCTCCGCGGAGCTGTCGCTGTCGCTGGTGCAGTCCAACCTGCTGGCGATGTTCGGCGACGTGCAGGATGCGGTGAATGCGTTCTTCGGGACCGGCGAGCGGACGCCGTCCGTCCGGCAGGCCACCAGCTGCACGTTCGCCTACAGCCCCGCGACGCGCGAGATCAGCCAGTACCTGCTCGCCGAGGAGGAGCGGCTGGAGATCCTGTCGCGCGAGGCTTTGGCGTTGGGCGAGTTGCGGAAGGATCTGGCGCGTCGGCTCAGCGAGGTTGAACAGCAACTGGGGGCAGTGCCCCTGGCAAATGAAAAAACGATGTGGGAAGTCCTGGACGATGTCGAATTGGACAGTTTTGATAAACCGACGAGCGGCGGCTTCGGCGGGGGGGGGTATGGAATGGGAGCGAACGCTCCGGCTGCATCACCGATGGCGGGACTTGAAGGGCAAGTGGCCGACGAGACGCGCCGTTGGTCCTACTATTGGGACGACAACGGAAACGGTCAGCCGGGCGAGTACGACGCGCTGCTGTCGCTGATGGTTCGGCAACAGAGCGACTTCGACACCGACGGCTCGATCGCCGTCCAGCCATTCTTCCCGACGGCCGACCTCTTCGCCGATTTCCTGGTCACCAACCAGACTCATTTCAACGGCGTTACGGCGGATGGACGGTTCATTGTCGTCAACGGCCGCGGCGAGGCGGAACTGCAGGAGCTGATCGACTCCGGGCTGCGACTGCTGCCGGGGATGGCCGATGCCGAAACGGCGTTCTGGAACCCGGTAATCGTCACCGATGAAACGGGACAGGCCACCGTCGTCATCAAGCTGCCGGAGCGCTCGACCGCGTGGACTCTGCGCGGGAAGGGGATCAATGCCGAAGCGCTCGCCGGCCAGGCCGAGGCGGAGATCATCACCCGCAAGGACCTGTTCGGCGAACTGAAGCTGCCGCTGGCCTTCACCGACGGCGACCAGGCCGAGGTGATGGTCGAAGTCCACAGTTCGCTGGAGGGGGAACGGCAGATCGCCGTCACGCTTAAGGCGACGATCGGCGACACGTCGACTGAGCAGACGCAGACCCTCGACGCCACGGGCGCCAGGGTCAGCGAACTCGTCTTCCCGGTGCAGGTCACGGCCGGCGAGAACGTGGCGTTCGAGCTGACCGTCGCGTCCGGGGACGACCAGCGGGACGTCGTGCAGCGGGCGACGCCGATCCGCCCCTACGGCATGCCGGTGTACGCGACCGCGAGCGGCTCGTCCGCGCAGAGCACCCTCACGTTTGTCGACTTTGACGAAGGCGTCGCGGCCACGGCGCCGTCGCTGGAGATTCTGGTCGGGCCGTCGATCGACCGTTCGCTGCTGGATGCAGTCCTGGGCGGCGGCTTTACATCGCTGGATCGTTGCTTTATTCCGGTGAGCGGCATCGAGCGCTCCGTGTCCGACATTCTCGGCGGCGTCGCGCTGCTCGAGATGATCGGCCAGTCACGGGACGCCGGGACGCCGGAGTCGGAAGCTCTCGCCGGACGGATCTCAGCTGCGATCTCGCAACTTGTTTCCAGCCAGCGCGACGACGGTGCATGGAGTTGGAGCGGTCGCCCCGCCAACGGCGAGCCGGACCGGTTTCTCAGCAGCCGCGTCGTCTGGGCGCTCTCCGCAGCGCGCGACGCGGGATTCGTCGTCGAAGCCAACAGTTTTAATCTGGCAATCAACTGGCTGCAGACGGCATTTACCAACAGCAGCGCCACCGATCGCGACGGCCGCGCGATCCTGCTGCACGGACTTGCTGCTTCCGGACACGCCGACTTCGCCGCCGCGAACCAGCTGCATCGCGAACGCAACGGCCTCAGCCAGTCCGGGCTGGTGCACGCCGCGCTCGTGCTGATCGAACTCGACCGCAACGAAATGGCAGCCGAGATCCTGCAACTGGTGAAGCTCCCGGCCGCCGACGCTGATGCGGCACGTCGCCTTAGCGAAATCCCTTGGATGCACGACCCGACGGAACTCGTCGCCCTGCACCTGCTCGCACTGCAGGCCGTCGATCCGGCCAATCCGCAGGTCGCCGAACTTGTCTCGCGTCTGCAGCAGGGCCGCGTCGGGCTGCGCTGGCCGGTCGAGAAGACAAACGGTCCGGCCATCATGGCTCTGGCCCAGTGGCGGGCCAGCACGGCTCACGTCGCTGAGAAGTACACTCTCACAGTGTTCGTCAACGACAGGCAGGTGGATGAATTCACGGTCGATCCGGCCGTGGACGGCAGCCGCCGCATTGCGGTCCCGGCCGAGCTGCTCGCCGCCGAAAAGCCGCAACGGATCAACTTCGACATGGAAGGACGCGGGGAGTTCAGCTACTCCGCCGTGCTGACGGCGAACGTGCCGGCCGACCAGTTGAAGACCAACGCCCGCAACTGGCAGGTCTCCCGCCGCTACGAGCCGGCCCCGCGAATGCTCGACGGCCAGCCAATCCCGCGTGGCTTCAGCGTCCTCACCGGCAATTACCAGTGGTTCGCCAACCCGCTCACGCAGCTTCCACTGGGCGAGCGCAGCGAAGTCACGCTCTCCCCCCGCCGGCATAACGTCACCGGCGCTCAGGACGAGCAGTACGACTATCTCATTCTCACCGAGCCGATCCCCGCCGGCTGCACCGTGCTGACCGACTCGATCAGCGGCGATTTCGAGCGGTACGAGATCGGCGCCGGCGCGATCACGTTCTACATCGGCGACACACGCTATCCCGGCGACATCCGTTACACGCTGATCGGCTACCTGCCGGGCGAGTATCGCGTCGTCCCGTCGGTGCTGCGGAGCTTCTACGATCCGCAACAAATCGCCGTTTCATCCACGGCGCAGCTCGCCGTCCTCGAACGGGGACAGAGTTCGGAAGACGAGTACCGCCTCACTCCGGATGAGCTGTATCACCTTGGCCAGCGGCTGCTCGCCAAGGGAGACCACGCCGCCGCGCATGAGCATCTCACGCAGCTGTTCGGCAACTGGCGGCTGGGGGACGACCCGTACAAGCAGACGGTGCAAATGCTCTTCCGCACGTCTCTCGCCGCGGAAAGCAACGGCGAGATCGTGAAGTACTTCGAGATCATTAAAGAGAAGTACCCCGAAGTCGCGATCAGCTTCGAGGACATCCTGCACGTCGCCGCGTCGTACCGCGAACTGGGCGAGTACGAGCGGAGCTATCTCGTGTACCGCTCGACGGTGCAGGGGAGCTTCGAGCGCGAATCGCAGGTTGCCGGGTTCCTGAGCGCCCGCGGCGAGTTCGTCCGCAGCGTCGAGGTGATGGAAGACCTGCTCCGGGATTATCCCGCCGAGCCGTATGTCGCCTCGGCAACCTACGGCCTCGCCCATGAGGTGTACCGCAAGGCGCCGGAAGCCAAGGACGATGCAAAACTCAAGGAGGCACGGCTGACTCGAGTGGACCTGATTCACGCCGCGATCAAGATGCTGGATCAGTTCCTCACCGTCTGGCCGAAGGACCCGGCTGCGGACCAGGCGAGCTTCGCTCTATCCAACGCGCTGCTCGACCTGGAGCAGTACCAGCGGGCCATCGACCGCAGCGAGGAGTTCGCCGAGCGTTACCCCAGCAGCCGGCTGCTGGATTCCTTCTGGTACATCATCGGCTACAGCGAGTTTTCGCTCGGCCATCACGAGCAGGCGCTCGCCATGTGCCGCAAGGTGGCCGACGCCATGTTCGCCGTCCCCGAGACCGGCGGCACGCGCGAGGCGGACAACAAGTGGGAAGCCGTCTACATCATGGGGCAGGTCTACCACAGCCTGAATGAGCCCGGAAACGCGATCGAGCAGTACGAACGCGTCAAGGACCGGTTCAGCGACGCCGACGAAGCGATCGAGTTCTTCACCCGCAAGGAGATCCGGCTCGACGAGGTCACCACGATCAAGCCGGGCGACGCCGCCCACGTGGAACTCAAGTTCCGCAACGTCTCCGAGGCGGAGATCAAGGTGTACCGCATCGACCTGATGAAGTTCGGCCTGATGCAGCGGAACCTCGACCGCATCACGGCGATCAACCTCGCCGGCATCCGCCCGCATCACGAGGAGACGGTCGAGTTGGGCGACGGCAAGGACTACAAAGACCGCGAACAGACCGTCAACCTGCCGATGGAGGACGAAGGGGCCTACCTCGTCGTCTGCCGCGGCGAAAGCCTGTACGCCAGCGGCCTGGTCCTCGTCAGCCCGCTGGAACTCGAAGTGCAGGAGGACGCCGTCTCCGGCCGCGTCCGCGTCACCGTCAAAGACGCGACGAGCGACACCTTCGCCGGCGACGTGCACGTCAAGGTCATCGGCTCGGCGAACGACGAATTCGACGCGGGAGACACCGACCTCCGCGGGCTGTTCATCGCCGACGACATCCGCGGGACGAGCACCGTGATCGCCATGGCCGACGAAGGCCGCTACGCCTTCTACCGCGGCGACACCGCGCTGCAGAACGTGCCAACCAGCGAAGCGGCCCCGGCCCAAGAACCGGCCGCCGCACCGATGATGGGTAAAGAGGACGCCCTGCGGCAGAACCTGTTCGACTCCAATTCCATGATCCAGCAGCAGAACTCGGACTCGTATCGCGGCCTGCTGAACAACACCCGCGACGGCATTCAGGCGGAGGAGGCGTATTAGCCAGTTCTGCGAGCGTGATCGACTCCCGGCGAATGCAGCATGGCCGGCGAGTTGGATCACACTCAGGCTCTCTCTACGGGCGTGGTCGATCACGTTCCGCGGCAAATTCCCGGAGCGTCCTCCGCCCCGTACCGCTGCGGACCTGCTTCGCGATTGTTCTCCGGTCGCAGGAATCGTTGGGATTCCTGTGCTCTGTGCTGGAACACGGGCTGATGCCTGCTTTTCAGGGAGATGGCACGCCGTTATAGTCGAGCCGTCACCCCGGTCGCCGCCTCGTCCCGTCTCCGACCCACAGGAAACCCCGTTGATGTCCGGCGAACAGAGCGTGCTGCAAATCTATGAGGAGGGACCGGTCAGCGTGATCGGGTTCGGGGGGCGGGACGTGCTCGACGACGTGAACGTCGCCGGCTGCCGGGATGAGATGATGTCGCTGGTGGACCGCACGCACTGCCAGAGGCTCGCCGTGGACCTGACCGGCGTCAAACTCGTCCCCAGCGGGCTGCTGGGACTGCTCGCCTCCATTCGCCGCCGCGGCGTGGACGTGCATCTCTACAACCCTTCGCCCGACGTGCGCGAAGTGCTGTCCGTCACGAATCTGGACCGGCTGATGCCCGTGCATGATGTCGCGTTCGAGCACTCCGCCAAATGACGGACCACTGACGATCCGGGTTCCTCGCCATGCAGCGACCGACCGGCGGCCGCCTCTTCGAGCTTCGTCGGCGCACCGGACGCGTCGTCCATCCGGACCGGTGGAAGACCGTCCTCGACGCCGCCGACCGGGCCTGCACGGGCGGCGGGATTCCGTGCCTTTCTCTGGGAGTCGTGCGTCAGAGCCGCACGACCGGGGTGCATACGTTCCGCAGCAGTTCCGATGCGAGTTCTCGCGCGGAGCGCGCCGAGAATCCGGTGTTCCTGATCGCATCGCTGACCAAGCCCGTCGTGGCGATGGCGTCGCTGCTGCTGGTTGAGCGGGGGCTGCTGAGCCTGAACGACCGCGTGTCGGAGATCATCCCCGAATTCTCAGGGGCCGACCGCCGCGCAATCACGATCCGGCATCTGCTCACGCACACGTCCGGGCTGCCGGACATGCTCCCGAACAACCGGCCGCTCCGTGTTGCGCAGTCGCCCCTGGAGCGTTTTGTCGCGGGGACGTGCGGCGTCACGCTGGATTTCCCCCCGGGCCGCGGCGTGCAGTACCAGAGCATGGGCTTCGCGCTGCTGGGAGACATCATTCACCGAGTGAGCGGCAGCCCCTGCAGCGAGTTTGTGCAGCGTGAGCTGTTCGATCCGCTGGACATGCGCGACACGCGGCTGGGACTGGAAGCCGATGATCCGCTGGCGGAACGCATCGAACCCGTCAGGCTGCCTCCCGAGCAGGCGGGCGGCGACGAATGGAACTGGAACAGCCGGTACTGGAGATCACTCGGGGCGCCCTGGGGCGGCATGGTCTCCACCGTTCACGACCTGCTCGTCTTCTGCCGGATGATGCTGCGGCAGGGACAGTCCGCCGGAGAGCGACTGCTCTCGCCGGCCTCCGTACTGGCGGCCACCACGAATCAGCTCGACGCGTTTCACGACGTTCCGGAATCCGATCGCCGGACGCGCGGCTGGGGCTTCGGCTGGCGGCTCAATTGGCTCGCGCACAACTCGTGCTTCAGCGATGTGCTGAGTCCAGCGGCCGTCGGACACTGGGGGGCGACGGGGACCCTGTTTTGGATCGATCCCGATCGTGAGGCCGCCGCCGTAATCTTGTCTTCGCAGCCTCTCGAACTCGGATCGGGGCCGCTCCTGACCCGCCTCTCCAACACAATCGCCTCGGCACTGTAGTATGACGGAATCATCCCCGCTGCGGCCGCTGGCGCAGGGGATCAGTCATCGGACGCACACGACCTCCGGACGCATGACCGACGACGACCGGCGCCTGCGGGACTATCTGCAGTCGTTTCTTACGCCGAGGCGTCTACGTCGCTTCGAACAGGTGCTCGCCCATCGCACGCGGTGGATCACCGTCGTATTGGAGGACCTGTACGATGCGCACAACATCGGCGCCATTGCGCGCAGCTGCGACGCGTTCGGAGTGCAGGATGTGCACGTGATTGAGGTGAGTCATCCGTACGAACCGCAGCCGGAGACGGCGCTGGGGTCGCAGCAATGGGTGACGGTGCACCGTTACCAGGAGGCGCCCGACCCGCGGCGGGTCTGCATCGATGCCCTGCGGTCGCGGGGATATCGGATCGCGGTGACGACGCTGGACTCAGGTGCCTCGCCGCCGGAGGAGATCGATCTCGCACATCCGGTGGCGATCGTGTTTGGCACGGAGAAGGACGGCGTTACCCCCGCGATGCTGAACGATGCCGATATCAGGGTCGGCATCCCGATGCACGGGTTCGTGCAGAGCTTCAACGTGTCCGTGGCTGCAGCGCTCTGCCTGCACGCGCTGACGACGCGGTTGCGGCACTCGGAGGCCGACTGGCGGCTCTCCGCGGAGGAGATCGAGGAACTGCGGTTTCACTGGACCCGGATCAGCGTTCCCAACGTCGAGCAGATCGAGCGTCGGTACTATGAGATGCGTAAGTCCGGCGCCGCCGGGTCGGGGAATGTGTAGAACAGGTATGTACGGCGACCTTCGAATGCCGTCATGGCGGCCCCCCCTGGAAGTCCGGACTGCAAGGGCGGGCGGCGGCACGGCGCAGCCGGTCGTTGATGGCGCGGCCCAGGTCCCGCTCCGGCGCCAGTTCGCCCACAATGAGCCTCGCTCCGGATTTGTCCAGGCGCCGCATGGCCGCGAATAGATTGGCGGCGGCCTCGCGCAGGTCGCCCGATGGGGACAGCACCTCGACCGCCGCGTAGTGTTCGTTGCGCGGCGGCGATGAAAACGCGAGGACCCCAACTTCCGGCCCTGACGGTGCCCGGCTCCAGTCTTCGACCAGCAGCATCTCACACGCCGGCGCGTAGTGCTGCGTCAATCGACCGGGCGAGGCGTGGGGCGCGGCCTCCTCCGCGTCATCCGCGGCAATGCGAACCGGGCCGATGACCTGCTCGAGCGATTCAATGGGAACGCCTCCGAACCTCAACACCGAGGGCTGAGTTTCGGTCAGTTGCAGGACGGTGGATTCGAGACCGACGCGGCAGGGTCCGCCGTCGAGGATGAGGTCGATCCGGTCGCCAAGTTGCTCCAGCACGTGCCCGGCCGTGGTGGGGCTTGTTCGTCCAAACAGATTGGCGCTGGGCGCCGCGACCGGGCAGCCGGCGTCCGCCAGCATTTCCAGGGCGAGCGAGTGATCCGAAATCCGCACGCCGACCGTGGGCAGTCCGGCCGTAACCAGATCCGGAACGGCGGGAGTCTTCGGAACCACCAGCGTCAGGGGTCCCGGCCAGAACCGCTCCGCGAGTCGCGCTGCGATGGCCGGGAATCCGGAGGCGACGCGACCAATCTGGTCCCGCCTGGCGACATGCACGATCAGCGGATCGAATGCAGGCCGACCTTTCACCTCGAACACGCGGGCGACAGCCTGCGCGTTGAACGCATCGGCTCCCAGGCCGTAGACGGTTTCGGTTGGAAACGCGACCAGTCCTCCGTCGCGCAGCACGCGCGCCGCCTCACCGGGATCAGATGTCACGCGCGCTGTCATGCGGCCATCGTAGAGCACGGCGGGGCGGCATGCATCAGCTCAGCGAACCAGCAGTGCGTCTACCACTGGACGGCGCGCTGGTTCTGCATCTGCTGCTGGTGGGCCGAGTGCCCGCCAGAAGCCGCGGGGGACTGAGGCGCGCCGGCGGGAGAGACGCGCGGTGCGCTCTCCGTGCTGGTCGTATGCGACGCCAGCACGGCCTCCTGCTCGCGGCGGATTTCATCCAGCCAGTACTGCGCTTCGTGGAGCTGCGGTTTCTTGGTGACCGCCAGCAGCATCTGGGATTCGGCCTCGCGCAGCTTTCCTTCCTCATGCAGGATCAGCCCGACATTGTAGTGGGCTTCCGCGTCTCCGACCGTCCGCACAAAGTGGGGCAGTGCCGCATTCACGTCTCCCGTGTGCACCATCGCGACAGCCAGGTCGTAGCGGTACTTCTTCTCCGTCGGGGCCGAGAGCATCGCCTTATTCAACTGCGTCACTGCCTCGGTCCAGCGATCTTGAGACGCGTAGAACTGTCCCAGGGCGTGCATCGCCACCGCCGAGTTTTCATCCAGTTTGAGGGCTTTCAAGAACCCCTGCTCGGCCTCGTGAGGGCGCCCCGACAACTGGTCGACCCGCGCCAGTCCCAGGATCGCTTCGATGTTCTTGGGCTTTGCGTCGGTTACTTCCGTGTACTTCCGCCGCGCCTCAACCAGATTGCCGACGTCCTCCATCCAGCGCGCGTACGCCAGGCTGATATCGGTGGTGTCCTTCAGCGACGGAAGCGGCTCGTCCGGCACCTGTTCGGGAACCTGGGACGCCGAGGCATTGAGAAACTTCGGACGCCACAAGGAGCGGGAGGAGCTGTCCGATAGGCCATTCTCCGCCGTCGTGCGGCAGCCGGAACTCAGGGCCAGACCGGCCCCCACCGCCAGCCCCATTGAGATCGTACGCCAATACTTCATCGGGCACTCCCTTGCCGCGCCGTAGTGCGGATCTCCGGATCCGCAGATCGTCGAACGAACCGAACCTGGAGCTCCATCCGGTCTGTGCCGGGTCACACCTGGCAGAAGAACCGCTGCGCAGCCTCCACCAGCACGTCCTGACTGAGATGCGGCCGCTCTCCCCTGAATCGGCAGATCGCGCCGGCCACGTCCAGTAAATCTCGCGGGTCGCTCGATCTGGGCAATCTGTCCCGGTTGTAGTGCTTCTCAAACAGGTACTCGACGGCCCCCTCCTCAAACGGCAGTCCCGCGGCGTCACAACGCCGTGAAAAGATCGCCCGAAAGTCCTCCCGCGACGGCGGTCCCACCACGATTTTGTGCCGGATCCGCCGCAAAAATGCTTCGTCCACCAGCGAATCCACCGGCAGGTTCGTGGAGAAAATGATGAGCTGCTCGAAGGGCACGCAGACCTTCCGTCCGCTGGCCAGGGTCAGAAAGTCCGCCCGCTCCTCCAGCGGCAGAATCCACCGGTTCAACAGTTCCCGCGGACCGATCACCTGCCGGCCGAAGTCGTCGATCAGGAAGACTCCGCCGTTCGCCTTGATGTGCAGCGGAGCGGTGTAGTAGCGCCCCGAGTCATTGTGGCGCAGGTCGAGCATCGCCAGCGTCAGCTCCCCGCCAGTGACGATGACCGGCCGGCGGATGCGTCGCCAGCGGCGGTCATGGTCCGAGTCTTCCTCGCCAGCCACGCCGCGCTCCCCGTCGTCCCCGTCCGTCGAGCGGTGCACGGCCGGATCAAACACGGTCACCACCGAGTGATCGACATGCAGCGCATACGGCACATAGATCTCGCCGCCATGCTCCGTCAGGTAGGCGCCGATCCTCCGCGCGATGGCGGTCTTTCCGTTCCCCGGCGGACCGGACAGAAACACCGACCGACCGCTGCACACCGCAGGCCCCAGTTCTTCGATGAGTCCGGCCCGCAGCACCAGGCCGTCGAACGCCCGGCGCAACGCATCGGCGCTGCATGGGAGCCCGATGACCGTCTGGCGGCTGCATTGCTCGCGGTAGGCGTCCAGCGATACCGGTGCCGGCCCCACGTAGCGGCACTGCTCGAAGACGTCGCGCGCCCGCAGCCGTCCCAGCTCGGTCAGCACGAACCGTTGTGATACGCGCCCCAGCATCTCGCCGGTCGTTACCTCGACGCACCGCTGCTCCTTGAGGAAGCCGAGCGCTTCATCGATCAGTCCGAACGGCAACCGCAGCTCGCGGGCAATCTCGAAGCCGGTCAGGCCTCCGTGCAGATAGAGCAGCTTGAGCCCAAGGTCGGCGAGTTGACCGACCGTCAAACCCGCCTCGCGCAGCGCTCGCGGCGGAGCAGGGGGCCGGACGCCTCCTGTCCGAGGTTCGATGAAGGACGGCCCATCCTCCTCGGCTTCAGCTCCCGCCAACGGAGCAACCTCGTTGATCTGGGCTCGACCTGTCATCGACATGTCACCGCAACTGCAGGTTCGACGTCCTGGCGAATCACGCCCCGGATCCCCGGTTACGTCTGAGTGCGGTCGCCTTGATGAGCGCAGGGACCGACGCGACTGCCCAGTTGACCGGATACTTTCGGGTTCGGCCGGTCAGGTCCGGCCGCTACTGCGGAGCCGCGCCGCCGCCGACGGCTCCGGCGAACGGAATCACCGGCGTGTCCATGTTCTCCAGACGCTGCTTGAAGATCGTGTCGACTTCCTGGGCCGGACGCCCGGTTGGCGTGGCCACACGCAACACCACCGGCAGCGCCTGGGTGTTTCCGGCGAGCGCGCCGACCGACTGCTGGATGCTCGACAGCCGCACGTCGTTGATGGTCGTCTGACCGCTGCTGGCGAGATATGCCTGGCGATGCTGCACCGGCACATGCGTCAGGATCCACTGCAGATGCGCCAGTCCCGCGCTGTTCAGGGTGTGCGTCACCGGGTCAAAATGGTACTCATGGAACGTCGTGCAGTTCAGCCATCCGTTATGGACCTGCATGTCCGAAACGAGCTGGACGTCGGCGACGTCGAGGTCGGTGTAAGGCCAGGGCCAGAAGTGGTTGGCGTGAAAGCGGTGAATCCAGGGGAGCGGCTTGCCGACCGGACGCGGTTGCGGCGGCCACATTTTCCCGTGGTGGTAGCGCTGCCGCTGCCCGATCGGCTCGCCGGCGCGCATCTCGTAGTACTCTTCGCTGCCGACGCGCGGACCATCCTGCGTGAAGGGCCAGCCTCCCAGGCTGAGCGTGGGCGAGACGAGCACAAGGGCCAAAGCCGAAGCAGCGAAATGGCGGCAGTTCACCGGTCGCCCCCTTCCGTGAGGTGTCAGACGTGCATCCTGCAGTCGCGGCGGCCCGGCGAGTCCAATCGCAATCCGGGCGCAGTGCTGCGATCCTGACCGCCGAGGCGGTCTGCCCGCTGTCTATCACTATCGACCGCCGGTCGCGCCGGTCATAACGCCGTTTCCGGTTGTGCCGGAAATTCCCGCGTTACGGGGCGGGACACTTGTCCCCATCCAGCAGGACGTAGACTTCGTCCCCCCGCACCTCGACAGCGATCGGAGGCTGCTGAATCCGCGGAGCAAGGCAGTGCCGCCCCGTCTTCACGTTGAACTGCCAGCCGTGCCAGGGGCAGGTGATGACCTCTCCGCGGAGAGCCCCTTTCGCCAAGGGTCCGCCGGAGTGCATGCATAACCCGTCCAGCGCGTGGATCTCTCCCTCCACGTTGAACAGCGCGATCACCCGGTCCCCGACCGTCACCTCGCGGCCCGATCCGGGAGGTACTTCGGAAACCGAGGCCACACGAACCGACTGTGACATGCCGCCCTTCCCATGCTCCAGCGGGATTCCCCGGCGGAATGCCGCATTCCCGCGACCTGTAGGCTAGGTTTCCATAGAGAGCCGGTCAATTCGCCTGAGTTCATGGCGCGGCTTACTGCTCATCCAGTCCGATCCTCCCGACATCGATGATCTGCACTCAATGCGGCGGACCCGTCGACGGCCAAATCCTGCACGGCCGGCTGCGCTGCGCCTGGTGCGGCGCCCAGCATCGCCTTCCCGATCCGCTCGCGACCGATGATCGCATTGTTCCGCTGGCTGGAACATCCGACCGCTGCTGCCCGCAATGCGGTCCCAGTCTTTCGCAGGGACTGATGGACGAGCTGCCCGTCGAGTTCTGCCGTGAATGTCACGGCGTGCTGCTGCCGAATGAAGTTTTCGCCGCCATCGTGAACCGCCGCCGCGCTCGATTCCGCGGACCCGATGCTGATCCGTCACCGCTTGATGCCCGCGAACTCGATCGGATTGTCGCCTGCCCCGAATGCGGCCTGCGGATGGAAACTCATCCCTACTACGGTCCCGGCCCGGCCGTCATCGACTCGTGCGGCCGCTGCCGCCTCATCTGGCTCGACCGGGGGGAGATGCACACAATCGAGACCGCCCCCGGACGGCGCGGCGCAACGATGATGCGCTGATAGTTGGCGCAGAAACCCGGTTTCTTCGGTGGAACCGGGGTTCTGACTTGGTTGTGCTCGCGACGTGTTACCGCGATTCAATCGCATCGGCCGCCTGCTGCGAGACCTGCCGGACCAGGCCATTCTCGTCGTCCTGGCTCACTGTCCTCAGCGCCTCCACGCTCTTCTCGGTGCCGATTTCCTGCAGAATTCGGCAGGCTTCCAGCCGCACGACCCAGTCGGCGTGATCCAGCGCAGTGAGCGTCTGCTCTTCCGCGTCCGCGCCGATGGACTTGAGTGCTTCGCTGGCGGCCAGCCGGGACTGCGACTGCGAGAGATTCTCGACCAGCCTCTCCACGGCCTCGGAGGCGCGCAACCGTCCGAGCGCCTTCATTGCGGAGTTCGCCACGATCTGAGCATCGTCATCCAGCGCTGCCAGCAGCTCAGGAATCTCTTCCTGCGTGGCCCACTTCTCCAGCGACTGCCCGGCCAGGTGCCGCAGCGACTGGTCCTCATGGCTGAGCCACTTGGCCAGCGCGGCCGCCAACTCGACATCCTCCTGATCTGCCGATGGCTCCTTCGGCTGCATGTCGATGAGCGCCTTGCGCCCGCGGGCCACATCGCCTGACGTCAGATCCTCCAGCAGCGATGCCCGCTGCTCGCCCGTCGGCGGCGCTTTGCGTTCCGCCGCCGCCAGCGCCACTTGCTCTTCATGCGCCGCCAGCTCTTCGTCCGACAGCAGCCGGAACCTGACCGTGAGCGGATGTTTCACTTCCTGGTTGTCTTCCCGCACGATGAAGTTCGCCTCGTAGTCCATCGCTGACGGCAACCGGCGGCGGCGATCGAACGTGATCTCACCGCTGCCGGTCAGTTCCATGCGCGGCTGATCTTTCACAGTCTCGACCGTCGCGAGCCGGTACTCCTTCGTGATGACGACCGTGTCATCGGTTACGTCTGTAATTGTGAACGTGGTCGATTCCTCCGCGTTCAGCCGCTCCTGCTCGACGTCGCGGCGAAAGGGACTCCGCGGCGGCCACTCGGAGGTGATGCGGATCGTCGTGCTCTCGGTGTTCGTCCAGGTGGCGGCCGCCTCGGCGGGAAACGGTTCGATCAGCAATTGGGCCAGGTTCCCGAGCACGAACGGCAGTTGAGATTCGCCGCGCTGATTGACCACCCGGCCCCGGTCATCGAGCGTCAGCTCGTGACCGTTGAAGCCGCGGCCGAGATCGGTCGGGATGCGCGGGATGACCGGCGCGCGCACTCGCGTGCGCGGGTTCTTGGCCTTGATGGTCGAGCCCAACTGCTTGTTCAGCAACTGCAGTCGGGCCTGCCCGTCTTCGGCCGACTGCACCTGCAGGATGGGTGTCCCCTGGAGCGTCTCAATCGCTTCGCCGTGGTCTGCGGTGACTTCGACGTCAAATCCATAGCGGGCGCCGCTCTCCCATTGATAGCGGAGTTCAACTGGCTCCGCTCCCTGGACGGCGCTGAGAGAGATTGCCGCCGCCAACGCCGCTCCGCCGCAACGCCACATCCGGTTCGAGATCACTGCGCGCATCGGGAGCCTCGCTGATCGGAATGAGGGTGATTTGTGAACCGCAGGCCTCGGCCGCCGACCGGAAGAGTCGTTTACGGCGCGGGCAAGCGGTCGGCCGTGATCCGGATGGGAAAGGTCGTCGTCACGTTGTTCTCCCGCACGACCAGCGACACCTCGGCCGCCAGTTTCGCGGGCATGCCGCCGATGGAATCGAACGTCCAGGTGACATCCTCAGAGAGCGCGATGCGCGGTTGTCCATCGATCCGCTCCACCGACGCCAGGGTCCTTTGCCGTTGGATGGCGAACTCACCGGCGTCTGAGTCGATCACTGAAATGGCGGCGCTCACGTCAGCCGCCAGCAACTCCGGCTCGTCGTCGATTGCAAAGAACGAAGTGGGCACTGGGAACGGATCCGCCTCATCCTCCTCGCGGGTGATCGAGATCTCCGTTCCTCCCGCCTCCGTCCACTCCCGCTCGTCGGCGGCCGGCAATGGAGCGAACAGCAGCGAGCTGACGCCGCCGAGCAGGTACGGGAGCGACTCTCCCTCACCCTGCTCGGCCACCATCCGCCCGCGATCGTCGATCCGGACGATGTGCTCGACCGGCGGTGCGGATCGATACGAAGGCCCGCGCCACGGGCTGGTCATGAATGCGATGCGCGGAAACGACGGAGGCGACGGGAAATCGAGTGGTTCGAACCGAGGAACCTGGTTTGACTTTGAAACTCGACTGGAGACCAGTTGGTCCCCGGAGAGCACGAATTCGGCCTGCCCCGACTGCAGACTGCGGACAATCAGCGTCGGCGTCCCGGTGAGCGATTCGGTCTCGCTGCCATGGTCCACTATGATCGAGACCTGGTACGGATAGCGGGCGTTCGCCTCCCACTCGTAACGGAGGGGAGCGGTCGTCATCGGCTCGACCGAAGGGGCGGTCTCGGTTGACCCCTTGAGCCCTGCTGTGATTGTTGGGACGGAGTTCGTCCTTGTTTCCACAGCATCTTTGGAGATCGGCCCGGTCGCCGTCACACCCCTCGCCCCCGGCAGCACCAGGACGGCGACTCCCAGCAGCACCAGCCAGCCCCCCAGCGGCATCCGACGCCGGAACGGAGCATTGGACCGCATGATGTTCCGCAGCCGCTGCGACGTCACTTCGAACGGGCTCATTCCGGCCAAGCCGAGGCGCTCCGAGCCGCGCTCGTTAAGCTCCAGGACGTTGATCAGGCATCGGGCATAGCGCTGCGGCCTGCAGTCCAGGCGCGCGAGAACTTCCTCGTCACAGCAGTGCTCGCGGTATCGCCGGATCTCTCGATTCAGCCACCAGACGAACGGGTGGAACCACCACACGGCCTGAATCAGCAGTTGCGCGGCGCCCACCAGCGTGTCCCGCCGGCGGATGTGATTCAACTCATGCGCCAGCACCATCACGAGGTCATCCCGCTGGTCCTCCGCAATTACGCTCGCGGGAATCAGCACGACGGGACGCCGAACGCCCAACGCGAACGGCATGACGGCGTCCGTGCTGACCAGCACCTGAGGCGGACGGCGCAGTCCCAGGTCCTCCGACAAGCGCAGGGCCAGTTCAGAGACCTTCTCGGGCGCCGGCACCGCCCGGCACAGCCGCTTCACGTGCCGCAGCGAGAGCATGACCCACAAACAGAACAGCAGCAGCCCCCCCATCCATCCCAGAGTCGCCAGCGTCGTCGTCGCAATGGATTCGCTGGACGAGGCCCGCGGCGGGCGCGCGGGTGATTGAATTGACGACTCGACCTGTTGCGAAGCCAACGATGTCAGCGCGGGATCTTCGCTGGACGAACCTGCCTGGTCTGTATCTGGCACATCGGCGTCGGTCACTGCCGACGCGACAGGTGACTTCTGATCCGCGGTCGATGCTGCTTCGGCAATGCGCGCGGGCGATGCGGATGCTCCAGCGAACGGGCCGGGCCGAACGGCCGGAGCCAATTGTTCCGCTCGCCCCTGCGCCCATGGAAAGATGCCGACGTCGCTCGTAAAGACCGGCGGCGTAACGCACTTGACCAGCACGATCAGCAGCACGCCGTAGGCCAGATGTGATCGCGACGGGCTCAGCCATCGCAGCAGCAGGATCGCCGCCGGAATCAGCAGCGTGACCTGCCACAACTGGCTGAAGATCAATCGGCCCCAGTCAGGATCGAGGCGCATGGGACTCGGTCTCCAACTCGTTGAGCAGGTCGCGGAGCTTCCCGATATCGTCCCTCGTCAGTCCTTCTTCGCGGATCAGGTGCTCCACGAGCGGCAGCGACTTCCCGCCGAACAAACGGTTCACGAAGTCGCTCACCGTGTCCCGGATTACCTGCCGCGGCCGCACGCTCGCAGTGTACACAAGACTGCGACCGTCCCGGCGGGAACTCAGGTATCCCTTGGCTTCAAGGCGCCGGAGATAGGTCTGCACCGTCTTATAGTCCACCTGCCGCTGGGCGGGGAGCGCCTCCAGCACTTGGCGGACAGTCGCCTCCTGCAGCTGCCACACAATGTGGGCCACTTCCATTTCAGCCTTGGACAGGGCAGGGCGTTTGGACATCCGGTTGCCTCGTGAAGCCACAACCGCAACTTGATCCGACATTTGTAAGCGACCAGATTGGCCACGTCAACCAACTGCCAACGATTTTGCCGGCCCGGTCGAGCGCTCTCGGCCCACCGGGACTGCATCAGCCTCCCTTTCCGGCACAAGGGGCTCTCTTGCGTAACTGAGAATTCCCGGAGTCAGCCCCTCGGCGACCTTTCGATCCGCAATTCCTTCGTTTCCGTCGCGCCGTTCTGCAGATCCTTCAGACCATCTGCAGGTCCTACTGCGCAGGCCTCTCCACCCGGATCGTCACCGGACGGCTGATCGTCGCCACGAGCGTGTTCGGCGTGTCTGCCGCCGCCGCGTCCTTGTTGAACGGAACCTGCGCCTGCCCCTTCACGCAGAGCGTGTAGTCCCCGGGCGCGGCCCCTTGCTGAACCTGGATCGTCAGCGGCACATCCGTCTGCCCGGCGGCGATATCGAAGTTACCCAGCTGGAACTGGCCCGGAAACTCGTGAGCCTGAATCGTTACCGGCCCAGTGAAGCCCCCCCACAGCCGCCGGAGCTTGAGCGTCAACGCCGCGGGAGAGCCCGCCTGGACGGTGATCATCGGTGGATCGATCTGCAGGTCGTAGGGGCCCCGTTCGCGGACTGCGAGCGCCAGCTGTCGCTGCGGCCGGCTGGTCCCGCTGTTATTCCACACGCGGCTGTAAGGGCGGACTTCCCGGCGAAACGTCTCGCCATCTCGAACGCCGGTCGCGAAGAGTTTCAGGAATCCCGTCCAGTCCGGCGCATCATCGTCGGCCCAGAGGACGAACGTCCCACGCGAATTGTTGGTGATGACCGTCGGCTGGAAGTGGACCCCCTGCGGCAACCCTTCGGCCTCAATCGTCACCGGGCCGTTGTAGCCGCAGCGCTGATGCAGAATGACGTCCACATACGTCGCCGTCCCCTTATAAAGATTCGTCCCCGCCGGATCCGGGTTCGAGCGGTGCATCGCTGCCGCATGAAAGTCCGCCGGCCCCCGCTCGATCCGCAGCACGTACTGGTAACGCGCCCCGCCGCGCCGGTAGCGGTCCTGCACCAGCACCCGGTACTTGCGTCCCTTGTTCAGGTTGATCGACTGCGACGGGTCGCGCAGATGACCGTCGAACGCACTCACGCGGTGGCCGTAGTCGTCCGGCTCCGCCATGCGGTTCCCCTGGTCGTCCATCACCACCACATACGGATCCGCGCGGCCGGCGATCCGCTCGCAGTACACATCAAACTGATAGGACGCGTCTTCATCCGGCTCGATCTGAAACCAGTCGGCGTCGCGAGGCTTGTCAAATCGCCCGGCCGCCACCAGCGGCAACGCCACCGCCTGCGGCGACTCCGCCGAATCATTCGGCTCCGCTTCCAGCACCACCGGGTAGGGTGTGACCAGCATCGGCTGCGCGTTCCAGAGGCCGAGCAGCGGTTCGGGCGTCACCTGCAGCCCGGTCAGCGTGCAGGTCGCCGCGGTCGGCAGCACCGAGTGGTGGGTGGGATGATCAATGAACGTGTAGGTGCCCAGGTCCAGCGGCACAGACGGTGCGGCGAAGTCGAACTCCAGCGCCTCGAGCGGCTGCTCGTCGATGGTCCAGTCCGACCCCTGCCTCCCGATCGACCCGAAGTTACGCCCGAGCGCGGTCAGCCGGGAGGAACAATCCGCCTGCAGAGCCGCGGGATAGATGTTCTCCACCTGCGGCCGATCGCTGATGACGAGCCGGTAGGCCGCTCCGCCGCGATACGACAGGTCGTGCAGGCCCACGATATAGTCGCCGTCGGCCGGCGCCACGAAATCAATGAACGGATCCTTTCCGAAATAGTCCCCGTTCGACGCCAGCAGCGCCCCGTCCGCAGAGACGAGCGACAGCGTCCCGTCCAGTTCCGAATCCAGCCGCTGCGCCTGGCAGTCGATCGTCACCCGCTGTCCGGCCGCGAGGCTGAACCGGTAGAAATCGTCGGCGTTGCCGTCGGCCACGCCGTTCACTGCCGAATTGATTTCCAGCGGCTGAGCGGTCGCCAGCTCGCGGTTCTGCCCGATGTCGGGGATGTCGGTCAGTCCGTGTGTGATGGCGAACAGCCTCGGATTGCTCACTCCGAAGCGTCCGACGAGATAGCCGTCATATGTCCCCTCCGGCACGTCGGCCGCCACGACGATCCGGAACGTCCGCTCCTTCCCCTCGACCGGGACCGCGCTCAGGCCGGGGTGATCGAACAAGAGCCGATCGACTCCCTCGATATCGTTCCCCTGCACCTCGGCTTCGACTTCGGTGCCGGCCGCAGCTCCCAGTGGCCGCAGGCGGTCAAACCGCGGCGAGGGGAGATCGGCTTGCACTGCAGTGCTCAAGAAGGACAGCACCAGCACGCCACTCAGCCCAATCCGGCTCACAGTCAACACCAGGTTTCTCACTCGCATCAAGTGCTGGAAGCCCGACCCGGCGACATTGCCGGAGTCAGTCCGCTCTCTCGACCTGAGGGAACGGCCGAGCCTCGGCGCAACAGGTCGGCGCGGATCCGTCAGCGACGAACGCAGCATGCCGCCGCACTCCAACCTCAAATCAACTCCCCGATTGGCCGTCCCTCCGGCAGCACCGCCAGAGGCCGTTGCGCCTGGTCATAGAACTCGTGCCGGTAGTCCACGTCGACGACGTGATACATTGTCGAGAGCACGCAGCCGGGCGTGTAGGGCTTGCTGATCGGCGCTTCGGCCTTTGAATCGGTTTCGCCGATCGCCTGTCCCATCTTGAGGCCGCCGCCGGCGAACACCACCGACATCGCGCCTGGCCAGTGGTCGCGGCCGGCTCCCCCGTTGATTCGGGGAGTCCGTCCGAACTCGCCGAACGCCATCACCAGCACGTCGTCGGCCAGTCCTCGGTCGTTGAGATCCTGCACCAGCGCCGCGAGCGACTGGTCGTACTTGGGGAGCAGGTTGTCCTTCAACTGCTTGAAGTTGTCGCCATGCGTGTCCCACCCTCCGCCCGCCTGGATCGTAACGTACGTTACCCCCGCTTCGACCAGACGCCGTGCGAGCAGGCAGCTTTGTCCGAGATCGTTGCGGCCGTACCGGTCGCGGAGCGCCGCATCCTCGGCGCCGACGTCGAACGCGTGGAGCGCCTCGTCGTTCGTCACCATGTCGAGCCCGGCCGCATAAAACTTGTCGAGCTCTCCCAGATCGCCGGCCGTGTCCAGGTCGCGCCGCAGGTTGTCGATCTTCGACAGCAGGCTGCGCCGGTTCTCCAGCCGCGAGAGATCCACCCGCCCCGGCAGCCGCAGATTGCGAACCTGGAACCCCTCGTTATTCGGATCATCCTCCGGTGAGAACGGATTGAAGGACGCACCGAGGTAGGCCGCCTTCCCCAGTCCCAGCGACCGCGGCAGGTTCACGTACGCGGGAAGCTCCGGGTTATTCGCGCCGCGCAGCCGCGCGACCACCGAGCCGCAGGCGGGATAGATATTGTTGTTGACCTCGATCGTCGGCTGCCACCCGGTCAGCATCCACTGCGATCCCATGCCGTGGCCGGCGTTGGTGTGATACACCGACCGCACGATCGACATCCTGTCCATCATCCGCGACTGCAGCGGCAGATGTTCGCCGATGATGATGCCGTTCACGTTGGTCGGGATCGGACGGAACTCCCCCCGATACTCGGCCGGCGCGGCCGGCTTGAGGTCGTACATGTCGATATGGCTCGGCCCCCCGGCCTGCCAGATCTGAATGACGGCCTTTCGCGGCCGCGACGAGCTTTCCCCCGCTGCAGCGCGGCTCTGCGCCCAACCCGCCAGCGACAATCCTCCGAACGCCAGGCTGCCGGCGCGGAGGAAGCTGCGGCGGGAGACTCCGTCGCAGGTGCGGGTGGGAGTCGAGGTGATTTCGAGCATGTTGCTGTCGCCCTGGAAAGGGATTGGAACAGGAGGGAACAGAGTAGAAACCCGGTCAGGCCGAAGGCTCAATTCGCCAGCCTGAGTCAGGCATCGTCGCAGGCGTTACCGCCTCGCTGACGCGTCGAGTAACAAAATCAGATCTCTCCGTTGCCTCTGTTTGCTCCTGTTCATTGACTCAGTGGTTGAACAAAAACTCCTTCGAATTCACCAGCGACCACAGTACGTCCTCCGCGGCGCGGCGACGGTCGTCGGCGACGTCGATGTACGAGAGCGTGGTGTTCCGTTCGTCCTCCGTCGGCAGGCGGCTGTAACAGGCCAAATACAGTTCGTCGATGATCTCCGGAGTGGGCGTCTCCGCATCAATCAGCCGCGCCACGCGGCCGTTGCCGTCCGCAATCTTATTCTCCGTTTCATCCGAGTTCGCCAGCAAGAGCACCTGTGCCAGCGTCGCCCCCGGCGAGCGTTCGCATTCACACACCGTCACCCGCTGCGGCCGGTCGAACGTGTCGAGAAAATACGAGCCAAACCCTTCATGCGGCAGGTCCACCGCGCTGCCGGCCGCGCTCATGTTGCCGAAGTTCGTCCGCGTCCCGCACGCCGCATCGAGTGCGTCGAGTGCGACTTCCGCGATCATCCGTCGCGCGTAGTAGCGCGCGAAGTTCTGCGAATCGTGCTCGTTCTCCGCTCGCGGTTCCGAGCGGAGCTGATACGTGCGGCTGGAGACGATCAGGCGGATGATGTGCCGCACATCAAATCCCGACGCCTGGAACTCCTGGGCGAGGTAGTCCAGCACCTCGGGGTTGGACGGCGGATTCGTCCCCCGCAGGTCGTCGATCTCGTGCACCAGGCCACGGCCGAAGAAGTGGCCCCACATCCGGTTCACCAGCGCCCGAGAGAAGAACGGGTTGTCCGGCTCCGCCATCCAGTCCACCAGGGCGTGCCGCGGGTCCTCCTCCGGCGTGAACTCGACGTATTCGCCATCCAGGACCTTCGGCTTGGGCGTCTCTCCGGTCAGCGGGTTTTTCTCGCCGGTCGTCACGTTGCTCGACGCGAAGTACGGCGGCGGCTCGCCAAAGCTCTTGCGCCCCAGCCGCGTGAAGAAACCGGCCAGTCCGTAATAATCTTCCTGGCCCCAGCGCTCGTAAGGATGATGGTGGCAGCGGGCGCACTGCAGCCGCAGCCCCAGAAAGAGCTGCGCGGTATCCGCCGTCACTGTGTGCAGCTGGTCGTCGCGCGACTGCCAGTACCAGTTGATCGCCGGAGCATCCTGCCACTCCCCCGAAGCCGCGACGATCCCCCGCACGAACTCGTCGTACGGACGGTTCCGGGCGATCATGTCCTTGATCCAGTTATGAAACGCGTAGGATGCCTGCTCCGAACCCGCCAGTCGCGAATTGCGCAGGATCACGCTCCACTTGAGCGCGAAGTACGCCGGGTAGTCCGGCGAGGCCAGCAGCCGGTCGATCAGCTCATTCCGCTTCTCGGCCCCGTCGTTCGCCAGAAAGCGCTGCGTCTCCTCGACGGTCGGCAACCGCCCGCACAGATCCAGCGTGATCCGCCGCAGGAACGTCGAGTCATCGGTCGTGGCCGAAGGCCGCAGCCCCAGCTTCATCCACTTGGCCGCCACCAGCCGGTCGATTTCATTGAGCGGCTCGAACTCGGGAAGCTCTGAGAGCGTAGGACCATGCGGCCGGATCGCACGGAACACGGCGACGTGACCGAGGTACCGCGCCATCACCGTCGCTTCGCCACTCTGCGTCGCCGCGGTGACCAGTCCGCGGTCATCCACCCGGGCCACAACTTCGAGGTTGCTGAAGTACTCGGTCTGCCGCGTGATGTCCCGCTCGCTTGAGTCGGTCAGCGTGGCGATGACCCGCAACTGCTGCGCCGTCTCGGCTCCCAGCACACGCTCAGCAGGCTCCACGCGGATGCCGGCGATTCGCGGCGCGTCGGGCGATGAAGGGGGCGCCCCCGATTCGATCCACGCGCGCAGCAACCGGTAAGGCTCGCTGTCGACTGCGAACCGCTGCCCGCCCCCGTGCGGCACCTGTCCCGTCCCCTTCGTCAGCAGCAGGCTCCGCGCCGGCACAGAAGCAAACACTCGCCGCCCGCGCCCCTCGCTGACCAGCGCGTCGTAATCGAAGGCCGGGTCGAAGCCGAACAGCGACAGTTTGAATCCGTTCTGGCCGGTCGCCTTGCCGTGGCAGCCGCCGGAGTTGCAGCCGTACCGCGACAGCAGCGGCACCACCTCCCCCGCGAAGTCGATCGTCCGGCCCCTGTCCAACTCGCTCACCGTCACGGGCACCAGGACCCGCCCCCCTTCGCTGGTGATCTCGATCTGCGCCGTCCCTGCTCCCGCGGGCGCGACGAAGCCGCATTCATCGACGGTCGCCACGGACGCATCCGAGGTGCGGTACTGAGCCGCCGAGGTGAGATCACGGCCATCCGCCTCGACCAGCAGCTGGCGGCGATCGTAGCCATCACGGAACTCAATGCTCGTCGGCGAGACCGATAGCGCAGCATCCTGGGCCGCAGCAGAGGTTGACGCTGCAAGGAGGAGGCAGGTGAGCAGAGCCAATCGCCGCGTCGCGCGGCGGCCACTGTGCAGCGTCATTCGGGAGGGACATTAAGGCAGGGTCCTGACGACGGCCGATCGTTCGACCAACGCATCAAGACTGACTTGTGCAAATCTACTTCACCCCTTCAGTCGCATCAAGAACCTACCGCATCCGCCTGCCCAACATTCGCCGCATTCCGTCCCCTCAACCGGTTCAACTCTCGAGTGGCCTCTCGCGCGACCCGACGGCGGGTGCTCGGTCGTCCGCTCTGCCGTTTCGCGATCTTCGCAGTCCTCATCACTTCCTTTCGGCGTATTCCGTGGTGGCGACCAGTCTCCGCAGCGCACCGCCGGTCTTGACGCCCCCAAAGTCGATCCCCTAGGCTCCCCCCACACTGCCCGCATCCAGCAACCGGACAACTCGCGCGCCGCGGTGGCTGACGCACTCTCGTCCGAATCGCAACCCAGAGACCGTCACGGAATCGTTATGGCCGATCTGATCCCCCCGCATGGTGGCTTGAAGGAACCCGTCTGCTGCACCGTGGGCGCCAACGACGTCGAAGCGTTCAAGGCCGAGGCCGCCGGTCTCCCCAAGGTGCCGGTCTCCGCCGCTGATCTCTCGACCGTCTACCGCTTCGCCGACGGCACGCTCAGCCCCCTCACCGGCCCGATGGACCGCACGACGTTCGACCGCGTCCTGGCCGAGTCGGTCATCGAACACAACGGCAAGAAGTACGCCTGGACGATCCCGCTCTCGTTCCCCGTCGCGGCCGACGTGGCCAAGACGCTCGGCAAGGGACAGAAGGTGGCTCTCACCGCCCCGAGTGGAGACGTCGTCGCCACGCTCGAGATCAGCGACGTATTCCCCTGGGATAAGTGCGGCTACATCCAGAGCGTCTACGGCACCGGCCGCATCGACCATCCGGGGGCCGACATGGTCATCAAGGGGGACGAGGGCAAGACCCACCTGATCGGCGGCACCATCCGCGCCCTGCCGCAGCCAAAGAACGCCAAGTTCGGCAAGTACGTCCTCACGCCCCGCGAAGTCCGCAAGGTCATCGCCGAAACCGGCTGGAACGCTGTTGTCGCCTTCCAGACCCGCAATCCGCTGCACCGCGCCCACGAGTACGCCCTCGTCTACGGCCTGGAGTGGCTGCTGAAGCAGGGGAAGAACGCCGGGGCCGTGCTCAATCCCCTCATCGGCGAGACCAAGGGAGACGACGTCAACGCCGAGATCCGGATGGAGACGTACGAGCAGCTCATCAGCCAGCGCCAGCTGGGTGAGGGGGACAGCGACGCCGACCTGTGGAATTCGCGCAACGAAAGCGTGCCGGACCGCGTCAAGCTGCTCGGCCTCGACATCAAGATGTTCTACGGCGGGCCGAAGGAAGCCGTGATGCACGGCATCTACCGGCAGAACATGGGTTACACGCACATCGTCATCGGCCGCAAGCACGCCGATGCGCCGTACTCCGACGGCACCGCCATCTGGGGTGACTTCGACGCTCAGGAGATCTTCACCAAGCTGAACGGCGACCTGCAGATCCAGCCCGTGAAGGTGGGCTTCGCCGCCTACTACGACTCCTGCAAGCGCGTCGACCTGATGGAGCTGCACAAGGACGAAAAGCCGGTGTTCATCTCCGGCAAAGACGTTCGCAACACGCTGCTCAAGGGAGAAATGGTCGACGAACGGATCATGCGCCCCAGCACGTCGCGCATCCTCGCGGCAGCGATGAAGAAGTAGGTCCAAGGATTTCGTGGACTCTGCGGATTAAGGTGGATCTGCGTCGATCCGCCCGATCCGCGTCATCCGCGGCCTCCTTTTCCTGACCAGAAGATTGACTTCGCTGCCGAACCGGTTTTAAGATGACCGGCGTTGGCTTGGAGTCATCACCGGACCGTATCATGCGTCCCGCGCCTGTCCAGAATGAAATCCGCCCCCGCCCGGCCAATGGCCGTGGCGGCTGGTTTGGGTTTTATTTTTGGTTTCCCCACCGGGGTTTCCGGGCCGGGTGACTGAGGAGCGACCCACTCCACTGCCAACCCGAACAAGCTTCAGCCGCCCTGAAACCCCTCCTGCGAGGTTTCGGGGCGGTTTTTGTTGGTGGTCATCGGTTCTCGGTTATCGGTTGTCCGTAACAGAGCCCCAGCACACCACCCTGCATTAACCCGCAAACAATCCGACCACTGAAAACCAGCGACCGAGAACCAGCAATGATCGTCGTCATGAAACCGGGCGCGACCCCCGAAATGGTCCAGAACATGGCCCGCCGCGTGGAAGAGATGGGCCTCAAGGCCCACGTCATCCAGGGCACCGAACGGACCGTCATCGCCGCCGTCGGCGAGAAGCGGAACGGCGAGCGCGAGAAACTCGAAGCCTACGAGGAAGTCGAGAAAGTGGTGCCGATCCTCGCGCCGTACAAGGTCGCCAGCCGGGAACTCAAGCCGGAGCCGACCTGCGTGACCGTCGGCAGCCTCAAGGTCGGGGCCGGCCACGTCGGCGTGATCGCCGGGCCGTGCTCGGTCGAGAGCGAAGAGCAGATCATGACGGCTGCTCGAAAAGTCAAAGAGGCCGGCGCGACGGCCCTCCGCGGCGGAGCTTTCAAACCCCGCACCAGCCCGTACTCGTTCCAGGGGATGAAGGAGGAAGGGCTCAAGCTGCTCGCTGCGGCACGCGAGGAAACGGGCCTCGCCATCGTCACCGAAGTCATGACTCCCGCGCAGGTCGATCTCGTCGTCCAGTACGCCGACGTGCTGCAGATCGGCGCCCGCAACATGCAGAACTACAACCTGCTGCAGGCAGTCGGCGAGACCCGCAAGCCGGTGCTGCTCAAGCGCGGCCCCTCCGCCACCATGGAAGAATTCCTCCTCGCCGCCGAGTATGTCCTGGACCAGGGGAACAAGGACGTCATGCTCTGCGAGCGCGGCCTCCGCACCTTCGAGACCCACACCCGCTTCACACTGCCGCTGGCATCCGTGCCGTACCTGCACCAGAAGACGCATTTGCCGATCGTGGTCGATCCCAGCCACGGCACCGGCATCGCGTCACTCGTCCCGCCGATGGCGGCCGCCTCGATCGCCGCCGGCTGCGACGGCCTGATCATCGAAGTCCACCCCGACCCCCACCACGCCATCAGCGACGGATCGCAATCGCTGACTCCGGAGGTGTTCGCCCAGACGATGGAGCAGTGCCGAAAAGTGGCCGCGGCGCTGGGGATGACGATGTGATGGTTGATACTAAGGGTCGAGGGTGCGCCGGGGAGGGCGACGCTCCTGCGGAGCCACTGGTGTTTGAGGATTCTCTCACGGGATCGGCTCGGCAGGAGCCTCGCCCTCCCTGTTCTGAGTCCTCGTCAATGAAGCAGAGTTCGCCGCAGGAATTGCTGATCGACGTTGACAATGTCTTTCGACCCTTGACCCTGAACCATCTTCCATGTCCGTCCGCTGCCTCATCAATGAAGCCGAGATTCAGGCGGCGGTTGGCGAACTCGCGCGGAGGATTTCCGACGACTACGCCGGTCGCCCGCTGACCCTGCTCGGCGTCCTCACCGGCAGCATCATGCTGGTGAGCGACCTGATGCGCCGCATTACGCTGCCGCACAAGCTCGGCCTGCTGCAGGCGTCGAGTTATCGCGGCGAGGCGACGGCTCCCGACAAGCTGCTGCTTAACCTGGACCTCCTGCCGGACCTCTACGCGCGCGACGTCCTGCTCGTCGATGACATTCTCGATACCGGCGCCACACTGCTGCGGCTGCGGAATGAAATCGCCGGCCGCGGCGTCAGCAGCGTCAAAACCGCCGTCCTCCTCTGGAAGCAGTCCCGGACCACCGCCCCCATCACCCCCGATTATCACTGCTTCACAATCCCGGACGAGTTCGTCGTCGGCTACGGCCTCGACTACAACGACGAGTACCGGCACCTGCCGTACATCGGCGTGATGGAATAGATCGGCTTCAGGAGAGAGCCTATGAAGCTGGATCCTGAGTTGGCGCTTCCATTGATCGCATTCGGACTCGGTGGCCTCATGCTCGCCATTGTGACCGTCCTGCTCTGCATTCAATCAGTCGGGCCGGGTTGGATCGTCTGGGCCGCCCTCCAGTCATTGGTGGGCATAGCGAGTCTGCTGGTGGGTGTCGATCAGTTGGGTCGTTGACGGTCGCCCGAACGCTACGATCCTGCGTCCCTCATCTGAACGGCGTGATCGTGGATCCAACAGAGGTTGTCACCACGGTACCTGACGGTAATCGTCCACCGTCAACACTCCCGCGGGCGAAACCCTGACCCGCACCGCTCCCGATTCCGCCGTCGACAGCACGCGGGACTCTTCGCCGTAGACCGGCTGAAGTTCCTCGGCCTTGCCCCGATCTCCCGTGCTGATCACGACGTACGTCGGCTGCGCCCATGCCGCCAACGCCGGCGGATTCGCTGCCCGGCTTCCGTGATGCGGCGACTGCAGCACGTCGATCGAGCTGGTCTCCCATGCCAGCAGGGTCTGCAGGCCGCGGCCTTCCAGGTCCCCCGTGAGCAGGATCGTCCGACCGGCGTACTCGATCCGGAGAACGACGCTATTGGCGTTGTCCAACTGATCGCGATCGTCGGCGCCGGGATGGAGGATCTCCATCTGGACCTGTTCATCGGCCCGCAGTATGTCGCCGGCCTGGATCAGGCGGAGCGGTACACCAAACCGAACGGTGTCTTCGCAGAGAGCCGCCATACCCTCCTGATCAAAATCGAGCGCCGACTGCGCGAGCAGCACCTCACCGACGGGGATCGACTGCAGCAATCCGGAGACGCCGTTGAAGTGGTCCATGTCGGCGTGCGACACGATCACGGCGTCGACGGTGTTGATGCCGGCCGACCACAGCGCCGACGTCACGGTCCGCCGCGCCCGGGTTGGGGCGCCGATCGTGCCGGTGTCGTACAGCAGAGTAGCTCCGTCCGGCAGTTCGATGGCGACCGCGCCGCCGTGGCCCACCGATAGAAACGTGCACGTCAATCCGTCGCGTTCGATGGGGCGCAATCCCCACGCCAGCCCGGCCGCGGTCCAGATCGCGAACCCCCGCCATGCCCAGCATCGCCATCGTCGACCGGCCAGCACCCCGCTTCCCGCGGCCAGCAGCAGGTAACAGCCCGCAATCCACCAGTTCGGCGGTCCGGCGAGGTGAAAATGCCCCAGCGGCAGCGACGCACTGACCGAGACAGCCCGCATCATCCCCTCGAGCAGCACATCAAACACTCCGCCCGGCAGCCACGCCGCGCCGGGGGCCAGCAGCCCGACGAACAGCAGCAGGAACCCGGAACCGAGCACCAGGGCGGAGTAGGGGATCAACGCGACATTGACAACGAAGCCGATTGGAGACAACAGGTTGAACCGCGCGATCGTGAGCGGCAGGGTGAACAGCCAGATCGCGGCCGTCACCACGTAAACGTCCCGCAGTTTGCGGACGACCGTGCCCCGCAGCCGTGACGCCCGCGTCTCCTCGGGGGCAAGCGGATCGGGAATCCGTCGACGGTCGAGTGCTGCAAGAAGTCGTGAGGCCGACAGAATTCCCAGCACGGCAAGAAACGACAGCTGCGCCCCGACGTCGAACAGGTCCGTCGGGTTCCACAGCAGGACCACGAGCGCCGAAATCGCGAGGGTGTTAAGCGCGCTGACGCGCCGTGCTCCCGGTAGTGCCCCCACCACCACGAACGCCAGCACGGCGGCCCGCATCACGGGGGGCCGATGGTCGGTGATGAATGCGTAACTGCCAATCGTGATCAGCAGGAGGGCGGCTGTTCCCCAGGGGGACAGGTGGAGAGCGCGGCAGAGCACGAACAGAATTCCGGCGAGCATGCCGACGTGCAGGCCCGAGATCGCGAGCAGGTGCATCGTCCCGCTGTTGGCGAACTGGTCGCTGACTTCGTCGGTCATCCGCGTCCGGTCACCCAGCAGCAGCGATGCGGCGACCGGAACATTCGCCGTCCGCACCTCTCGGATCAGCACGGCCTGGCACTCCTCGCGCAGTCGCTGCCGCAGGTTCGCAACGTGGTCGCCGAATTCCACCGAGCGCGACAGCCGCTGGACCGCGTCCGGGTGATCGGTGCGGAGAATGCAGTCGATCCCCCGGTTCCGCAGCCATGCGCGAAAGTCGAACGCGCCCGGATTGGCGGGCGGCGACGGCCGGGCGAGCTGCCCAACCACACGGATCTCATCCCCCACCCGGAGATGCAACACGTGCCCCGACACGTCCAGGCGGACGATTCCGCTCACCGGGACCGCAGTTTCACCCGACATCAGACGGACGCACTCGACCTGGCAGGAGGAGCGGTCCACCCGCATCCACTCCGGGGTGAACGCGTCTTCGTCGGCCGCGATAATTTCGACCGGCGTGCGGACCCGGCCCACAAGGTCCACCAGTTGCGGCTGATCCGTCGCGACGGAGGAGACATCGTCGCCCCCCCGCAGCGACCAGGCCGAGTGATGCCGCGCCCCGCCCAGCAACCCGAACAACGCAACGGCGAGGGCCGCGCGGACGTTCCAGCGCAAGTCTCCCCGGCAGGCCAGCAGGGCTGCGGTCAACAGGACAGCCGCGCCCATCCAACACAGCCAGGGGAAGGCGAGCCAGCGGTCGAGAGCGATCCCGAGACCGAATGCGAGCGCGAGGGGCAGGGCAGGGGCTCGACCGAAGTCGACGCCTGAGCGATGAAGGAGGGCTTGATCGGCGGCTGTGGAGCCGGGCGGCATCAATCCGCTCCCGAACCGACCTGCAGATGGTGTTTCAGAAACTCAAGAACCGAGACGCGTTCGGCCGGCTGCGGTTGATCCGGGTACGTAACGATGCAGGTGAGCCCCAGTTCGTCCATCCGCTCTTTCAGCGCCAAGCCCAGCTTCGGGTGGTGCACGATCACTCCGAGCGAAGTCTCGTCGGTGATCGGCACGTTACCGCTGCCGTACACCATCAGCACCGGGACCTGGTCATCAGGCGTGAGATGCGTGACGGCGGCCGCCTCGTCATAGAGCTTGTGGGCCTTGTCCGAGTCGACCTCTTCCGGCGTGATCCCGTAGAACGGATAGAAGAACGCATGCTGTTCGAGCCGCGGGAGGCCGATATCGCGAAAGAACCTCGGATCATAGGAGGGCTGCGCACCGCTGACTGCGACGCACTGCAGACGGGTGGACTCCCGGGCTACGGGGTCGTCGCTGTCCGGATCGGCCAGATCGTCGTGGAACGCCAGCCACAGCGAGATCCCGCCGCCGGCCGAACCACCCGTCGCAGCGACGCGGGCTTTATCGAGTTTCCATTCGTCCGCTTTCGACCGGAGAAACTGCAGCGCCCGGGCCGAGTCGTAATGGGCCGCGGGGAAGGGAGCCACGTTCGTCAGCCGATAGTTAATCGCGGCGACCGAGATTCCCGCGTTCAGGCAACTGGTCAGCACCTGGGGGCCGAGCGTGTTCTTGTCTCCGCCGCGGAATCCGCCGCCGTGGATGTAGATCATCAGCGGCGTCGGCTCTTGCGACTTCGCCAGCCAGACGTCCAGCACGTTCCGCTCGTGCTCGCCATAGGCAACGTTGGCGTAATCGGGGGCAGGCAGCGGCCGCTCACGCTCCTGCGCGCGGAGTCCGCCGCCGCACGCCGCAAGCAACAATACCGCGGCTGGCCAGTGACGAAGAATCTCGCGACCCGCTGCGGATGTGATGCGGCGCATGACCGGCTCCTGCTGGTGAGACCGAGATCAGTATGCGCCGCTGCGCCCCCCATCGCAATTGAACGCCACCCCAGCGGCATCGCGCACAGACAGGTACGATCTGGAACGGAAGGCCGCGAAGATCTGAAAGTCGCGGCGGCGATCGCTGCCTCCCTTCGTTCGCTTCGTGACCTTCTGTCGCCCTCTTGCATCCTTCCGTGACGACGATCTGCTGCACCGTAGCGACAGACCTCGAACAAAAAAGCCTGCCGCGTCTCTCGACGCGGCAGGCCGGTATAGCAATGGTTGGTGAATTCCGTATTGAGCGACACGCAGAGCGTTTCGCTGACTGTGTCGCGAGTCGGGGCTAACCGACCCACGCTGTGGTCGTGAACCGGCGTTGCCGGTTCGCGCTGGGGACCGTGATAAAACGGTCCCGTCGTAATCCTTAGAAAGGAGGTGATCCAGCCGCAGGTTCCCCTACGGCTACCTTGTTACGACTT
>JBGTSJ010000031.1:0-63084 GCA_041940305.1 Planctomycetaceae bacterium | reverse complement strand
TCCCTTGCGACTGTTCACCAAACTCGGCTATCGGAACTAAGCGAAAGCCCTGGGCGGGCCGATGACCCGAACGGAATCCGCTGCCGGAGCGCTGAAGCTCCGGCAAAACCGGTAAACGGGGTCTGCGACCCCGTCCGCACCAGCTGGGTCGTTGGATTTCAGCCGGTTGCCCGGCCTCAGAGAGGCCGGCTACAGATGCAGACAGCTCGTGTCAGGCCGAGTCCGGGGGCGTCAGGAGGCCCGACGCTGCGGAACACCGTCTTCGGCGATCTCCGCGACCTCCGCGGCCGCGTCCCGCTCAGGGATGCGCAGCACCCGCACCGAATCGTCCGGATCGGGAGAAATCTCCCGCGGCTGACCGGACATCTCGCGTGCCCGGCGGGCGATCGACTGCAGCAGGGCGCGGGCGCCCTCCGCGCGGGCGTTTTCGAACCGGTCGATACACGCCTGCTCCTGTTCGATCCGCTCGACCAGCTCCGCGGCCGACATCGCTTCCAGGTCGGCGTCGTCCGGCAACGGCAGTTCGTCCGACGTGACGGCCTGCGACACCGCGGTCCCTTCCGGCACGTTCACCGCAAACTCAAACCGGCCGATGCTGAACACGTCCCCGTCCTGCAGATCGGCGGCCCGCTGGGGAACGCCATTGACCAGCAGTTCGGGCGTACTCACGAGCGAGTCGATGTGGGCGCCGTCTTCATCGATGAGCAGAATACTGTGCAGGATGGGGATCTCCTCGCCGCCGAGTTGCAACTGGCAGTTGCTGCCGGCGCCGATGAGGAACCGCCGGCTGCGGACCGGACGGCGGCGGGCGCGGGTGAGCCCGCGGCGGACTTCGAGCCAGAGGGTGTCGTTGCTGGAACGGGCCGCAGACTGGTCGTCGCGCAGGGTCGAGCCTTGTGGGGCCATATAGGGTCGCTCTGAGCTTTGTATCAGCGTCTTGCGATCGCGGGCGCCGAGAAGAGCGCGGGCTGAATTGAAGAGCCGAGATGCCGTCTTGGTTGCCTGTCAATAGTTTCGACATCCGCCGCGGGACCCCATCACCGAATCAAAATGGGTGGACCCGTCCGGTCGAGCCGACTGCGACCGCGGGGGGCCGTCTGATCCGATCGGCGAAACCTGCCGGTCACGGACCTTCGTGAATCCAGCAAGCCGGGCAAGCGAGGCAGACTCTGGCGGTTACGCAACCATCCGGATCGCCCTGATATTCGGCGAAACCTGCCGGTCGCCGGTTGTCGTCTGCCGGACCGGATGCGCTCGATTTGGGGGGGCTGCCACTGGGGAACAGAAACCCGGTTTCTTGAAGAAACCGGGTTTCTGTGGGCGCGGTTCTCAGGCGCTCGGGTTCGACTTCGCTTCGGGCAGAATGGCTGTCTCCGCGCGGCAGTCCTTCAGCCGAAACCCTCCGTCCACCACCAGCACCGACCCGGTGATGTAGTCGGCGGCGTCGCTGCACAGGAAGGCTGCGGCGCGGCCGATGTCCGACGGGGTGCCGAGCCGTCCCCAGGGCAGCTTCGCCCCCTCTTCGTGAATCTGCTGCTCGGAAAACGTCGCCCGTTCGCCGGGCGTGTCGATCCATCCCGGCTCAATCACATTGACGTTAATCCGGTGTTCGGCCAGCTCGGCGGCGATGGTGCGGGCCATGTGATTGAGGCCCGCCTTGGCCGCGTTGTAAGCGACGCTCCCGGCGAGCGGCATCTCGGCCTGCACGCTGGAGATGAACACGATCCTGCCGCCGTTCCCCTGCCGCACCATCTCGCGCGCGGCCAGTTGCGACAGATGAAATGCTCCCTCCAAAGTGCCGCGGAGCACCTGCCGGAAGAGGTCCGGGTCATATTCCAGAAATGGGGCCCGTCGCGAGAACGCCGGATTGCAGACCAGCACGTCGATGCGCCCCAGTGACTGCACCGTCTCGGCCACGCACCGCTCGCAGCCGTCTCGTGTGAAGACGTCCGCCTCGACGGTGTGCACACTGTTCGTCAGACCACGCAGCATCGTCGCGGCCTGCTCCAACTCCGCGCTGCCGGGCCGATCGTTGATCACGACGGCCGCTCCGGCACGTGCCAGCTCGTCCGCACAGCCGCGGCCGATGCCCCGCGCCCCGCCCGTGATCAGAGCCGCCTTCCCCGAGAGTGTCATCGCCGGCAATCTCGTGAACCGCCCGGCCCGATGGGCCGGGGCTAAACGAATGTTGGATGTCGCCCGAATCGCCTCGCCCGGTGTCAGGGCGTCAGGTCGGCGAACTCGTCGGCACAGTTTCGCAGTTCCAGCATCACCGCGCCGAAGTCTCCGCCGCGAGCCACCAGCTGCGCGCCCATGTCCGTCATTCGCTGGAGCTGCTCGCTGGATGACACGGGGAGGCCCCAGGCTTTGTGATAGCGCTTCGCCGATTCTGCGACGCAGCGCAGGCAGTCATCCAGTCCGAGGTCCAGCTTGCCTCGCTTCAGCCGCATCGACAGGTCGCCCGGCCCAACGAACATCCCGTCGACGCCCGGGGTCGAGGCGATGGCGTCCACGTTCTCGAGCGCCAGCGGGGTCTCGATCTGCACGACGAGAAAGGTCTCGCGATTGGCGGCGTCGACGTACTCGTCGGTGGGCTGATGGTAGAACTCGGCGTCGAGCCCCGCGCCGTCGAGTCCGCGGTTGCCGACCGGCGGAAACTTGACGGCTTCTACGAGCGCCGCCGCCAATTCAGGGGTGGAGACGTGCGGAATCATCAGCCCTGCCGCGCCGTCCTCCAGGTAGCGGTACAGCCGCCCGCGTTCGGTGGTGGAAGTGCGCACCATGCAGTCGATGTCGAACAGATGGCAGTACGCGAGCAGCGCCTGCACCTGCCGGTCGTCGATGAGGCGGTGCTCCATGTCGAGCCAGATGCAGTCGAACCCGTAGGTCGCGGCGTGTTTGACGAACGCCGGCATGTAATGCCCCAGGCTGCACATGCGGACGACCTGTCCTGCCCGGATTCTCGCCAGTGTTCTGCTGCGTCTCACGGCTGCGTACTTTCTCAACGGGAGGTGGTTCCGTTCGGACGACGACGGCCGCCCGGGCACGAAGATACGGAAACGCCGCGGCAGTGGGAATACACCCCCGGGAATGTCGGCTGGTACACTGGACGAGGCCATGCATCACCCGCACGGGCTGCGGTCAACCACGTCAGACAGCCGCGACCGTTCGACCGTTGAGTTCTCTACTGCCTCATCATGCGTATCGGGACGCGCCGCCGCAGGCGGAGTGGGAGTTGTTGCGTGCAGAGCGTCAGCGGGCAGATGAGGACGTTGCCCGGCGCATGCGATTGTGTGGCGATGCGCTGCGGGCTTCCGGCGTCGGCGCCGTCGTGCTCATTCACGGCACGTTCGTCGGGAACGATCCGCTCGGCCTGTTGGGAGAGCTCGGACGGCTGTCGCCCCGACTCGAATCGCCGCTCCGCCGTCTCTGCAAAGGGACGATCGATTTCCTGATGAGGGAGAACGGCAACTATGTGGCCGGCTTCGCCGACCGGCTGGCGGCCGGGCTGGGTGATGACGGCCCCGAGTCGATTCGGGTGGCCCGCTTCCATTGGTCGGGGGAGAATAACCACCTCGGCCGCTGCGAAGCGGCTCTGGCCCTCATCGAATTCCTGAATGAGCTGCGACTGCCGACGGGCCGGCGAATCCTGCTCTGGGGTCACAGTCACGGCGGAAATGTGTGCGCGCTGCTCAGCTGGCTGGTATCGGCGGGCGGCGAGAACGTCAAACAAGTGCTCGACGCGGCCCAGGTGCACTATCGCTCTCCGCTCCGCCGCAGCATCGATCGGCCCCTGTGGGATCGCATGACGCAGATTCTGCAGTCGTCGCCGCGGCCCCTCAGCGACCATCCGCTCGATATCGTCACGTTCGGCATGCCGCTGCGGTACGGCTGGTCGCGGAACGGGCACTCGCGGTTGTTGCACATCGTGCACCATCGTCCGCTGTCGCGGCTGCCGCCGTGGAGGACCAGTTTTCCTCCGAATCCGCTGGGCCTCATCAACGCGTCCGCCGGCGACTACGTGCAGCACCTGGGGATCGCCGGGACGAACTTCGTTCCGGCATGGCCTCCGTGGCGTGCACTGCTGGCGGACTGGCGTTTGAACCGGCTGCTGCAGGGAGAGGTCGGAGTCCGCCGACTCTGGACGCATCTCCGCGCCGGCAGTCGCGTCGCGGAAGAGGGTCTCACACTGCTGGTGGACTACGGCCCCGTGGGCGTCAACTTCATCGGCCACATGCTCGGTCATGGCGTGTATACCCGCAGCCGCTGGATGCTGTGGCATCTGGAAGAGATCGTCCGTCGCTGGTATGCGGACCGCCCGGCGGAAGAACTCGCATCAACGGCGGCAGGGGATCGACTGGTTTGACGCTCGATGTAAACTGACGCCGCTGACGGCACTTGCGTCGATTCCCGGCTTCGTCCCCCCGCAGCGATGGAATTCCGGACCCGCTCCGATTACAACGCCCCCCACTGCGGCCGAACCTCCCCAATTGAGGATGATATGGGGTCCAATTCCGAGCAAATCGAACAACTCCGCTGGCACAAGTTCCCGGTTCTCAACGACGGATTCGTCTGTCTCGTGGACTGCATGGGGGACGATTCGGCCGTCGTCCAGGCGGCCCGGGTGAGCTACGGGGCCGGCACGCGGCAGGTTTCGGACGACCGCACGCTGATTCGCTATCTGCTGCGGCACCGGCATACGACCCCCTTCGAGATGGCGGAGCTGAAGTTTCTCGTCCGCGTGCCGATGGACTGCTGGCGGCAGTGGATCCGGCATCGCACGGCGAACGTCAACGAGTACAGCACCCGCTACTCGGTGGCCATCGACTCGATGCAGACGACTGAGCCGGATGCGTGGCGGTCGCAGTCGACTTCCAATCGGCAGGGGAGCGGAGCGTTTCTCGACGCCGACGCCGGCCGCAGGCTCAGCGAGTCCGAGCGGGCCTTTCACGAACAGGCAGAGCAGCTGTATCAGTCGCGGCTCGCCGACGGCGTGGCCCGCGAGCAGGCGCGGAAGGACCTCCCGCTCAGCACCTACACCGAAGCCTACTGGAAGGTCGACCTGCACAACCTGCTGCACTTCCTGGCGCTGCGGATGGATTCGCACGCGCAGTGGGAGATCCGCACCTACGCGTCCACCATCGGCGAGCAGATCGTCCGGCCGCTCTTCCCGCTGGTCTGGGAGGCGTTCGAAGACTACCGGATGCACTCACTCTCGCTGACGCGGCTGGACATCGGCGTCATCGAACGGCTGACGGCTCTGGGCCGCGACAACGGGATGCCGCCCCCGTATGATGATGCGGCGTTCCTCACCGCGCAGGACGAAGCCTGGAAGCATCTCAACCGCAGCCGCGAACGGGACGAATGCCGGGCCAAGCTCGTCCGTCTCGGTCTCCTGCGAACGGAATAACGCTCCCCAGAAATCCGGATTCTTGAAGGAACCGGGTCTCTCACCGCCCGCCCACTTACCCCACCCGTCATGAAGATGGCCTCCACCACGACCAATCCCAAGCAGCAGATTCGCGAGCAGGCACACGCCGCGCGCCGGGCGCTCGAGAACAAGGACGAACTCAGCCGGCAGATCACCGACCGCGTGACGGCGCTGCCGGAATACGAGCGGGCTGCAACAGTGCTGTATTACATCGACGTGCGGGCCGAGGTCCGCACGCGGCATGCGCTGCCCGACGCGCTCGCGTCCGGCAAGACGATCGTCGTGCCCTGGTGCAACGAGCACGGCGAACTGGAGCTGTTCCGGCTCGCCTCAATGGACGAGCTGGAGCTGGGGATGTACCGCATCCTCGAGCCGCGCCCCGAGCTGAGGCTGCTCCCCGAAAAGCAGATCGCCCCGCACGAACTCGACCTGATTCTCGTCCCGGGTGTGGCGTTCGATCGCCGCGGCGGCCGCACCGGCCACGGCAAGGGGTACTACGACAAGCTGCTGCAGCACGCCCGGCCCGATGCGCCGCTGATCGCGCTGGCGTTCGAATGCCAGCTGTTCCCCGAGATCCCGATGCAGGACCACGACATCTATATGGACAAGGTCGTGACGGAGACGGCCGTCTACGAAGGTCGCGGCCGCTAGCGCGGGTGACAGAGAGCGCTGACCGCGACTTCAATTGTCCTGAGCGATGTCTGCTGCGCTCACGATCGTCAGACGTCCATACGGATTGTGCATCGGGCTGTCCGGTTCGAACTCGTCGCTGGAATTGCCGACGACCTGGAAACGCGGTCCCTGTTCGTCCGCGAGGACGTGGCCGACGCCGATTGGCGGGCCTCCGCCGCACACGTAGCGGATGATCTCGATGATCGTCTCTTCGTCGATGTCGTTTGAGCGGATGATGAGGTCGGGAAATCCCATGACCTGCATCCCCATCGTGTACAGCTCGTCCTGGCCCCGGATGATCGCAGCGAACGCGAAACTGATGGCGTCCGTCCCTGCGTCCTCCGTCATCGCGATCCAGTCGCCGCCACCGTGAGCGAGGCCGCTGTTGTCGTTAAACACACCCGCCCCGCCTGCGCGGACGATCGCCGCGCCGGCCTGCATCATCGTCAGGGCCGACTCCAGGCTGCCGCCGGGCCCCGTCAGTCCGACGTTGACCGTGTAACGGCCCACGATCGCCAGTTCCTCGGCAGTGGGAGGCCGGCGACAGGACGATTCGAAAATCCCGGGAAACTGGTCATCCGGGGGCATTGGGACGAAGTCGATCTTCGTCCCGTCCGGCAGGACCAGTGAGTCGGGTGTCAGGCGAAAGCCGTCGGGAAGACGCTCCAGCAGTTCACCGGGATGGGCCCAGTCGCCAGGGATGCGGAGCGTGATTTCCATAAAGGGATCTCGCAAAGGGCGGTTTCAAGAGCATGGGGATGTCAGGGACGCTCCTTTCCCTCTTCAATTGCACTCCGCGGTCAGCGGGCCGGCCAGTTCCTGGAGGAAGAACAGGCGCCCGGCCTGTGTCGGCATGTAGCTGGAGGGGATCCAGGGGGTCGGCTTGTGCCGCAGGGTCATCCAGAGGGAAAGCCCCTGCCACATCATGCCGCGTCCCAGCGACCCGTCCGCGCCGCCGATGATCTTGTCGGCCTTGAGGAACAGTCCCGGGCCGATCGTGTTCGCATACGCGGGCACCAGCGTGGTGCGGCTCTTGAAGCTGGTGATGGCGTTCTGCTCGATCGTCAGCGGATGCAGCTTCGCGCCGATGCGGTGCGTCTGCGCCTTCCACTGTGCTTCGCTGTCGTATTCTCCAGCGAACTGCGGCTCCCAGAACGCGATGTGACACACTCGCCCGATCCCGAAGATCACCCCGAGCTTTGCGCCGCCGGCTTTCAGCTCGTTGATCCGCGCGCCATAGGTCGGCAGCACTTTCTTGAGCGCGAAGTGCCGCTGCTTCTTCGGCACCGTGAGCTTCCCCAGCGGGCCGTAGAACGCCTGTTCCATCGCGTATTGAAATGCCCCCGGATTGCTCGACGGCAGTGTGTTCCCCTGCGCGTCGCTCCACTCGTCCATGTTGAAGCCCCAGACGTGATCGCACGGCACGCCCCACTCGGTCAGGAAGTACACGGCCCACCGGTACATTCCCATCGGTCCCACGGGCAGAATCAACGCCAGCTTCTCCCCAGCATCGCGGCTGCGCTTGATCGTGAGCGCGATCTCGTGCCCCAGCAGCGTGTCGAAGTCCGCCAGCGACGCACACGGCACGGGAGTGAACTGCCGATGCCACCACGGCTGGCGGTTGGTCACCGTCGCCGGATCGTCGTCAACGCATTCGTCAATCTTCTTCAGGTCCCATCCGGCGGGAAAGAACCCTTCCATCATCGAGCCTGGGAGCGTGTCAATCAGATTCATAGTTGCCGATCAGGAACAGGGTTTGTAGCCACTGGCGGAAGGCTGCGGCGGGAGCAGGGGCCGTCTTGCCGGACGTCGATCCCCATGAGAAACCCGGCTTCTTGAAGAAACCGGGTCTCTGGAAGGTCGCCAGACGTCGATCGCGACTGCCGAAGTGTGCCCGGTCGACGCTGCGGTTTCAATGCACCGCGATCGTTGCGCCGGCACTTTCGCGAGGCGCGCTCTCTGCCGGCCGCCGATCCTCCGCAATCGGTCCTGCAAGGGACGTTTCGGGCGTGCCCGCACGTCTCGACTGTGCCATGCGGGACTTCAGCGCCAGGAACGGCCGCTCGACGACGAAGTAAGACGCCGCCGCCAGCAGCATGGTCGCGGCCAACCCGGCCAGCGCCTCCGGGACCGGTGAGTTCCAGGGAAGGTAATGACCGGCCGACAGTCCCCAGTGGTGATAGAGATAACCGGAGTACGTCAGCGTCCCGAGCCACGCGAGCGGCCGGCTGTCGAGCCAGGACCAGAGCGGATGCTCTCCGAGCTGGATCATCTGCAGCAGCATGACCGCCATGAGGATGGAGTCGATCGTCAGTCCCGCGCTGAAGTGCCAGGCGTCTCCCAGGTGTTCAAAGCCCAGCAGTATCGTGACGACGACGAGCGGTGCGAACGCCGAGCGGCAACAGAATCTGATCCATCCGCGGACCCGCTCCATCCCCGCCAACAGACCCGCGAGGCAGCCGACCGCCAGGCAGTCGAACCGGGTCTCGAACGCATTGTAGATGTAGGCCGTGCCCACGTGATCGTGCAGGTACAGCCACGACCGCCAGCCGCTGACTGCCACGATCGACACGCTGAGGAACAGCAGCAGCGCCCGTCGGCTGCGCCGACGCAGCCAGAGGAACAGGACCGGCCACACCAGGTAGAACTGCTCCTCGACCGCCAGCGACCAGTAGGACGAGAATCCCGTCGGCGGATGATCGTGGATGGCGTTGTAGTAATTAGCCGAGAACAGCGCGGCCGACAGCGCGTGCCTGTAGTCCACCGCCAGTCCCAGCCATTGCATGCCGAGAATCGTGACGACGATCGCCACGTAGCACGCCGGCAGAATCCGCACTGCCCGCCGCCAGTAGAACCGGCGGAGCGACACAGTCCCGGTCCGTCCGAACTCGCGCTCCAGCAGCCATGCGAACAGGAAGCCGCTGAGCACGAAAAAGAACGTGACGCCGTCCCCCGGCACGCCCGGCAGGTTCGCGTGGTAGAGCACGACCTGCGTCAGCGCGAGGAACCGCAGCCCGTCCAGCGTCGGCAGTCGCGACCGATCGAACACCGACTCCGTGTGAGCCATGAGGAGGACCGTCGCACTGCCGCACTGCCGCCGGGTCCGGGGCGGGTGATGGTTCCGGACCGCCTGAAGGCGGTCACTGTGAACCTACTCCACCAAACGCGAGCCCGGATTGTTCACGATGTCCGAAAAGATGTCCGTCAGCGTCTGCTCGTACTCCGCCGGGTTTCCCGACCCGCGCGGGCTGAGTCCGCCGGCATCGGTTCCGGCCAGCCTGGCCATGCGGTCCATGAAGTCGTAGTCGGTCCCCATGCCCATGCCCACGGGATACAGCGTGACGTTGTCTCCCTTGGCCCGGGCGGCCTGCACCAGCGCGGCGTTGTACCAGACATAGTCCGAGGCGTAATACTCGCCGCTGCTGCTGCCTGCGATGTAGCCGTTCACCGTCGCCGCGCTGGATTCCCACACATTCGGCACGCCATCGGTGAGCAGCACCAGCACCTTGTTGGCGAACTGCCGCCCGGCGCCCCCCAGGGCGGTGTTTCGCAGATGGTCCCGTCCCACGCGCAGGCCGATTTCGGTTGCGGTCGTCGCGCCGATGTCTCCAACGGCCTGCAGGTTCGTGCAGGCGAGCATCGCGGCGTCGTAGTTCGCGGTCAGCGGGACGACGATCTGCGGAGCGTGGTAGGCGTCGCTCGCGTCGTACGTCACGATTCCCACCCGATCCGCGACGCTGCCGTTTAATCCGGCGTTGCGTTCCTTGACCACCTGAATCGCAGCAATCAGCGATCGCCGCACGGCGTGCATTGGCTGTTCGCGCGGCGGGAACTGGAACGTTCCGCCCGCCGTGACTTCGTTGTGCAGCGGACACCAGCTGCTCAACCTGGACAGCGGCGTTTTCGGTCCCAATGTCGGATTCGCGCTGGTGCTGTCATCCGGATCGGGACGGCGGTCGCGTCCCCAGTCCATCATGAACTGCACGTAGGTGATGTATCCGATCTTGAACTCCCACGCGTCCGGCAGGCTGGTGCTTGCCGAAGGAAACGTGAAGACGTTGGGATTGTTGAATTCATCCACTTCATGCGCCTCATCTTTGGGCGCAGGGACCTTGATCCAGACGTCCTCAACGTCGTGGTCATCATCGAGTTTCTGCCGCGGCATGCCGGGCGTCGTTGCGCCTATGCTGGCCGCAGGTCCCAGCAACAGGGCCGCGGCGCCGGCAGAGTTCACGGACGCGACTTGTCCCACGACGCGCGGCGCGCGGAGGTCGAACAGATCGGGAAGCGGCAACCGATCGACATCGAGCGAGCCTAGCGGCGGCGAGGGCGGAGGTGGGCTTCCCCCGCCTCCACCACCCCCTCCTCCACCACCGGATGGCGGAGGGGGCGGTGTTCCCACCCACACGTCGTCAATCACATAGTCCAGATACCGCTCCCAGTAGTCATAATTGACGGTCGAATCGGGAACGGGGAGGGCGGCCGGCATCAGGACCGCGATCTGGTTATCGATGATCCAGCGGTAGCCCTTCTCTTTGCGAGTCGATTCACTGTCGCCGTCCTTGATCCGATACCAGCTCGACAGGCTGTCTGCGGTGAGCGGACCCGCGCTCTTCGTCAACTCGGCATACGCATACTGATCCTGGGCCACTCCCAGCGGTTGCCCCACGTGCTGGTATGCCCCGGGAAATGTGCCATAACCGAAGTCGTCGTAGACCGCCTGCATCAGCGTCGCGCCGATCCCCGGATATCCGAGCGGTCCAAATTCCGCCTCGATCACTGGCGTCGCCCAGCACGGCTCCGTGTCGTCGTTCATCGATCCCGACAGGTCCACGACGAATACGATGTCCCGCGGGTTCAGCATCGCGATCGCGGTCGCCTGGGCGTCGAAGTTGTTCTCTCCCAGCAGCGGAGCGAAGAAGAACGGCTCGTCCAGGACCCGCGTGCGGACGCGGACGGCGTTCGGGTTCAGATTCGAAATCGCGAACTCCTTAGTCGAGAAATCGAAGACTCCCAATTCGATGTCGGGGTCCGGGATCGACACCGGCGCACCGGCCGCCACGTTGACCAGTCCGATGTCCCGCGCCGTCTGCCGCACGGCGATCTCGCCGTTAGCCAGTTCCGTGCAGGAGCCCAGGGCCGCGGCGTCCGCCGCATTCTGCAGTTCCGACTTCGTGATGGCGATGTATCCGACGTCGATCGTGAACGCCGTGAAGGCGAAGATCACCACCATCAGGAGCGACGCCAGCACCAGCACGGCCCCACGGCGATCGGACAATGAGCGGCGAACGGCGGGTGAGAGCATCGGCGGGATTCCGGAAGGAATCGTGTGCGGCGGGAGAACCTTGAATCGGCCCGAGTCGTGGTCGCCGGGGAAGCCTAGGTTGCCTGCGGTCCGAGTCAATCGGCGCGAACGGAACCCTGCGCAAAGGGTGTTGCGTTTCCGCAACGCACCCTCATCACCACGCTTGTGACCCGACGGCCGCCCCCTAGAATCGATGCAGACCGCACCACGCGACCCTCCAGCCTCATCGAGCCGCACCCATGAAAGTCGCCTACCTGCATTGCGCCACAGGCATCAGCGGAGACATGACGCTCGCGGCGCTCATTGACGCCGGCGCGGACGAACAGCGCATCCGCGCCGCGATCGAGTCCCTTGGCCTGCCCGGCGTCGCGCTGAGTGTCGAGACGATCGTCAAAGGGGGCTTCCGCGCCCGCCGCGTCGAGGTGAAGCATCCCGAACAGCACGCTCACCGTCACTTCAGCGACGTGCGGCGGATCGTGGAATCGTCCAACGTCCTCACATCGTCGCAGAAGGAACTGGCGCTGCGCATCTTTCGCGCCGTCGCCGAGGCTGAGGCCACGGTCCATGGATCGACCGTCGAGGAAGTGCACTTCCATGAAGTCGGGGCCATCGACTCCATCGTGGATATCGTCGGCGCGGCTGTCGGTTTCGACCTCCTGCAGCTCGACCAGATCGTCTGCAGTCCGGTCCCCACCGGCCGCGGCCATGTCCAGATCGCCCACGGCAACTGCCCTGTCCCGGCGCCGGGCACCGCGGAGTTGCTCAAAGGGATTCCCCTGGCCGACGTCCCGATCGAGGCCGAACTGACCACACCGACTGGAGCGGCCATCGTTAAGACACTGGCCAACCGTTTCGGTCCGCTCCCCGCCATGACGATCGAGCAGGTGGGCTACGGCGCCGGGACGATGGAATTCCCCAGCCGGGCGAACATTCTCCGCCTGTTCATCGGCACAGCCGCCGTTTCAGGGGAGTCCGACCAGGTGGTGCTGCTCGAAACCAACCTCGATGACATCGCGTCGGAGATGATCGGCTATGCCCGCGAGAAGCTGTTCGCCGCCGGTGCACTGGATGTTTACACCACCTGTATCCAGATGAAGAAGGACCGCCCCGGCGTGATTCTCAGCGTGCTTGCCGAACCGGCCGATGCCGAGGCGATGGAGCGGATCATCTTCGGCGAGACCGGCACGTTCGGCGTCCGACGGCAGTCTTTGGAACGATCCAAGCGCCGCCGGCGGGCGCATAACGTGCAGACGCCCTGGGGGCCGATCGCCGGCAAGCTCGGCTGGCGGTCCGGCGAGCCGCCCGTCTTCACGCCCGAATTCGATGCCTGTGCCCAAGTCGCCCGGGCGCACGACATTCCGCTGCGGCTGGTCTACCAGTCCGCCAGCGCCGCTTACGCGGCTGCGCCGGTCTCAATCAGCGACGCTGAAGCTGTCGAATCCGCGCCGGCTTCAGCGGAGCGTCCGATCCGGGCCCACGATCACTCTCATGACCACGGGCACGATCATCACCATGATCACGGCCATGACCATCACCATGATCACGGACACGACCATCAGCACTGACTGTCTTACAGCAGAAAGTAGAACAGCAGTCCGAACTGGTACATGGCCACGCCTCCGATGATCGCCATGCCGTGGCGCTGCATCCGCGCATAGATCGCACGCAGTATGGTCAGCACGAGCAGGGTCCCCGCTCCCTTCGCCGGGAGGAAGTAGCTCAACCCCTGCGGGTCCAGCTTGATCAGCGTGTAGCACAGGAGGTTCTCCTCGACCAGCAGCATTTCGCTCTGATTGACGAGCACCAGCCAGGCGTCGAACACCGAGACGATGCCGATGAAGCCCCACAGCATCCAGAACCAGCGGGCTCCCGGCACCGAGCGGAACCATTGCCGCATTTCGACGAGCAGATCTCCGGCGTAGCCCGCGATGGTTCGGGATGAAATGGCATCTGCCGACATGCGGCACTCTCCTTCCAGTCAGGTCGTGGCACTTCGGAGCGGGCATCCTGCCGAATGAGTGCGAGCGCGGCGTGAAGGAAGCATCAACTCGGAGTGAGCGCAGCAAGTCGGCGCTGCCGAAGGGCGGGAATCAGTCAGGTGGGATGCAACGACGTGGCCGGCGAGGCAGCGCGGCCGGTGGGACCGAGTCGTCGTGCACCCGGCTTCAAAGCAGGTTCAATGCCGTGATCGGCGAAAGATTGATGAATCCGCCGATGTGCCGTTGACGGCTGCCGTTGCGGCAACGCGAACCGACCCGACAGTGCGGCCGACTCGTCCGGATCCTGATGATGCCCTGGGCAGCATGCGCGCAGGTGCGGCAGACTGAGTGCGAAAGTGCGGCGCCTGCGGCCGGATCAAGAGCGTCTCTTTGACACTCGTGCTGGAGAGAGAGTTGCTGCTCTACGGCTCGTCGCTCGTCGAAGGCGCGGCACTTTGAGAGGACGATCGTCTCGCTCGTGTTTCGCCGAGCGCTTCCGCCGCGCCGCCTGCGAGTCCCGCGACGGCGCCAACGCCCGCCATTATCCACCAGACGGGCGGCTCTCCGGTCGCCTGCGCTTGCTCCAGTCCGCCCAGGCAGAGGCAGAATGCCAGCGGAATGAACGTCACAAAATACGCCGCGGCCCCCAGCACGGCCCCGGTGACGGCGCTCCAGACGGGCTTGCCGATCAACCCGGCCGCTCCGCCGGAAAGAAAGCCGATGATGGCGGAGATCCCCAGCACCGACGCCGTCCCGTCCCCGGCCACTCCCTCCGGCCCGATGTGCCAGTACAGCACCACGGGCCGCAGCACCGCCCCCACTAGTCCGCCCACCAGCAAACCGCGGATCGATAAAGAGACACTGACCGCCATGCGGCTTTCTCAACGACGAGACTTGGGAGTTCAACGGTAGCTGATGAGGCGTTGCTCGCCTCTCTGATATCACGCCCCTTCCGGCCGATTCATCTTGCCTCTCCCTCTCCCCCGCGAAACGTCTGTATCTCATGGAGCGACATGTCGGGGGAGAGGCCCGGGGAGAGGGGATCAAGTAGGACCGCGACGCGTTTTCCCCTCACCCCCCAGGCCCCACTCCTGCGTCATCGCCTCTCTTGTACTCCCCGCGTCTCGCGCGGGAGAGGGGACAACGGACGAGGAGCCAACTTTGAGCCGAACGGAATTGCCCTGTCGGCACAGCACCGTGAGCTTTACGGCAACTCGCGGATTCGGAGGTTCTTGAACTCCACCGGCGCGCCTTCGGACTCCAGGCAGAGAAAGCCGCTGCGCGGTTCGCAGTTCGTCCCGCCGGACACTTCCTCACCGTTCACCCACAGCCGCACCTCTCCATTGATCGCACGGATGTAGTAGTGATTCCACTCATCCACCCCCTTGCTCAGGTTCTTGCGAGGGAAGCTGCGCTGACCGTTCGGTGAGGCGGGCTCGAACGGGGTCATCGTGGACTTGCCGACCGGAAACACGTCGCCGTTGGTCGTGAACCAGTCGGGCTTCTTGCCGGTGTTCTGCTCGAACTGCTCGGCGTATCCATGATCGAGCACTTGCACTTCGATTCCGCCGGGAGGGAGCGTGCCCGGCTTGAGATCGGTGAGCGCTTCTTCCGGAGCCCACAGGAAGACGCCGGAGTTGCCCCCCGACTTCAGATGCCGCCATTGCACCACCAACTCGAAGTTCGTGAACTCCGTTGTAGTGCGCATAACTCCCACAGGCTGGCCGGTGCACTGAATCACTCCGTCGGCAAAGGTCCAGGTGCTTTCTTCGCCGTTCACATTCACGAAGTCGTCCTGCCACAGCTCGCGCCAGCCGGGGCCTTCGCCGTTGACGAACGCCCGAGGCAGATCGGCCGGCTCATCCGCTGGGGCGTTCAGGGGTACGAGCAGTAGGGCGGAGACACTGGACAGCAGGATCGGAAGCAGGCGGTGCATGATGGCGGTCTCTCTGGCGTGGAACTCGGACGACGCCGAGTCTACACCGACCGCCCTTTACATGCGACAAATCCCCGGCGGCGACACCAGCTTAATGACCGAGCCGAACAGCGAACACGGCGATCGTGGCTCCCGATAGCGGCAAAGAGCGGCCACGGATGGGGCTTTTAGACACAACTCGGCAGTGTGTCCAATCTCTTAGACATCGGCCCGAATTCGCCGATTCAAGAGATCGACTGCGTTCCGGCGTCGCAGCAGGCACAGAAACGCGTGCTGGACCGCGATAGCGGCGATGATCCGCCAGCCAAACAGTCGCAGTTCGTCAGCGAGTTCGTCGGTGCACTCCTCGGCATCTTCACCCGGACGCAGTCCGCCGATCTTGAGTTCCGCTTGTCCAATCAGAGACTGCAGCCGACGACCGGCGGTGCGGGTCGCGCGACGGAGCGAGCTGTCGTTCAGTGCTCCCTGAATCACCCGCGTCTCCTCCAGCAGTTCGGTTGTCTCGACTTCGACCCAGATCCCCGCCAGCAGGCTGATGGCCTTCAATCCGTTGATCGTGTCGGCGGTCCACGCCACCGTCTGTTCAGTAGATGCGTGATGCACTCGAGTGCCCAGATGGAACTCGAAGACGTCGGCCGCGCGTAGCAGCAGCGACTCTACGGACGGGCGGCCTCGTCCCTCTTTGGAGCCGTATTGCGGCAAATTGTTCGAGAAGGAGAGTTGCATGAGGACACGCTGACTCCTCGCATTGCTGATGCACTTAGAGAAATGCGACCAGCCGCGAGCCGTCGAGGGGCCCGACGGCCGCGACTGGTCGCCACCACTCACCTACCGATCACGGTTTCCACGGTTTCCACGGTTTCCGCCCCGGTCCGAGCCGCGGTTCCCCCGGTTAGAGGTTCCGCGTTCGCTCGAACGCTGGGAGGACCTGGCTCCCTGGTCATTTCCGCGACGACCGCCGGTGTTGCTGCGATCCGGCTGAGCTCTCTCCTGACGACGTTGCGGAGTTCGCTCCGTCGCAGGCTGCTGACGCTCGGGACGCGGTTGCGCTGCGGGCCGACCATCGGGCTGAGCCTCGGGCTGCGGCACGCGGCGAGTCTCACGCTCCACCCGATTCGGACGATCGCCTGCATTCGGAGTAGCCTCAGGGCGAGGCGCGTCTCCGCGTTCACGTCGATTGCCGCGCTCCGGTTGCGGGGTCGGCTCAGGCTGCGGCGTCCGGTCAGGAGTCTCGTTTAGACCGGGAACCTGCGGGAACGTCCGGTCGGGCGTCACGTCGCGGCGGGTGCGATCCCGGTCACGACGATCCGGAACCCGGGGCTCGTCGCCATCGGGCGTGTCGGGAGTGATATCCTGCATCTGGTCCGGGCGCTCCGGCGTCAGAATCTCACGGTCACGCAACCGGCGATCCGTCGTGTCGCGGTCTTGACGATCGGCGTCGTCGCGATTGCGCTCACGACGATCCTGGTCGGTAGCCTCTTGGGGACGATCGATCGCTTCCGGCTGATCAACAGCCTGGGGCAGACCAGAGTCATCGATGTCCCTGGCCGTGCGCCGCGGAAGTTCCAGAGTACGACGTGCCCGGCGATCACCGCGATTTTCACGCGCGGCCTCCTCCGGCTGACCAACATCGGCATCGACCTGTCCCGCCACTTCCACCTCGCGGCGGCGTTGCGTGAAGTCACGCAGTTCCTTCACACGCTCTCGATTGCGTTCACGGTTGGTTTCATCGACTTCGGCGAAGTCCACCGGCAGCTCCTGGTTCTCCCGCAACTCGTCGATGCGTGATGCCAGGCGGGTGCGGCGAACCACCTCGTTATCGGGATTGGCACGGGCGAAGTCGATCTCCTCCCGCAGCGTTCGCCGCGGCCGGAAGTTCTCGTTCTGCACGAAGTAGTCGTGCCACTGGTCCAACCGGCCGACGTACTGGTCACCGAATCGCCAATTGTAGTAGCTGAACAGCGGATCGTAGCCGCGATTGCGGCGTCCGTACTGATACCAGGGCAGGATGCCGCGATTCGCGAACCCGGCGCCGTAGTAATTGCCAAACACGTAGTGACCATAGTTCGGCTGAACGAACAGGTGCAGCAACAGGTGCTGCCACGTGTTGAGTGCATAGACCGGCTGGTAGTACCGTCCGCGGAAGCCGCCGTGGAAATAGACGGGTGCGTACACCACGCCGCGGCTGGTGAGTCCGTAATCCCAGTAACCGGGGAGATACACGTAACCGCCCGGCGACCAGTGATAACTCGCTGGGACCCAGATCCAGTCGCGCTGTCGGGGCGCCCAGAAGCCGGGCCGCCACCGGTAGTCGACTTCATACCATTCCCATGTGCCGGGGACGTAGAAGTAGTTGTCGCCCGGAGCGGGGCTGCTCGGTCCCTGTTCCTGCGAGGCCGGAGGCTGCGGGAGATATGTGATCTCGTCAACTTCCGCGCTCACCCACATGCCGTGAACCCAGCGGTAGCCACCCTCGGCTTCCACCCAGTACCCGGGAACCCAATCCCGATCCGGCGGCGCATCCCGCCACAGGCCGCTGACCCACAGGAAGTCGTTCAATTCCTCGTCGAAAGCCCAGTAGCCGGGGATCCAGATGATATTGTCGCCGACCGGCTGCTCATCGGGGGGGACTTCGTCAATCGCTTCCGGCGGCGCCTGCGGCACGATGGGGGACTCGAGGGGATCGTTCGTCGTTGGCGTCGCGAAAGCCTCATGCAGCGGTCCCCGGTTATAAATCTCGCCCTCGGCTTCGGCGACGTCTCCGGCCGCAGCGGGAGGCGTTCCGACCGCATCCGGTGGAGCCTCGAGTTGGGCGAACAAAGGTGTCGCCGACAGCACCGCCATTCCGGCTCCCGCGGCGATCCAGTTTCGATATCGCAACATAACCTGGTTCCTTATCCCATGCGTCTCGGTTCGTGGTGCGCGTTTGCATTCGATCGGCAACGCGGAAGCACCGTGTGGCCGGCCGCTCTTTCGGACATCTTTGCAAAGTCGATGCCGAGAGGCGGTCTGGGACGTTCGGATGGGCGGAACACACGCCCGGAAATCGGCGGGAGCTCGCATTTCCCCGCTTTTGATGACGAATCGGGTTGCACTCCCCGTGACTGATCGCCGTCCGTTATGAGCGGACGGCAGTCATGTCGGGCGGCCGCGAACGTCGCCCGCTGCGATGAGGATCCGGAGTGCCGGCCGCCGGAATCGCCTTCTGGCAGCCTGAGGGATCCCCCCGGAACGGCATACGCGCCGGCCCGGCTTTGCGATAACCTTGAAGCCGCATCGGGTTAATCGCCGTCATGTCGTACCGCACCATCAAGCGGCTGCTGGGAGAGTCGGGGCTGGAATTCAAGTTCCGGATGCTGTTCGCAACCGGGCTGCTCATCCTGCTCACCGGCAGCTTCTACTCGTATTCGCAGATGACCCTGGAGGTCGTCCGTTCGCAGCAGCGCGAGCGTGCGCAGCTGCTGATCGGCCAGAACATCATCAGCCTGCACTGGAAGCAGACGGTGGACGGTGACTGGGCGGACGTGATCGGAGACCTCACGTTTGACCTCAAGCCGGAAGAGCTTCGGGACGACAAGTGGAAGTTCATCCCGGTCGACTACGAGAACGAACAGCTCTACGACGCCGGCGACCGCCCCAGCGAGCAGGCGGAGATCGACGCCTTCAAGCAGATCATCCAACAGGGAAAGCCGTACGTGGTCCGCCGTGACGAGGCGACGAACACCTACGAGTATTACGAGCCGATCGTTGAGACGGAGTCCTGCCTCACCTGCCACAACCGCACCTCCAATGGTCCGCCGCCCTACGAGAAGGCCGGGCTCTACGGCGTCGCCAAGATCAACTTCTCGCTCGAATCGACGGACCAGCTGATCGGCTACAACATGGGCGTGCTGTGGGCGACGGCGATCGTCACGGCCGTTCTGGCGATGGCGGGGGCCGCGGCCATCGTGCGGTACGTGATCGTCAAACCGGTCCAGCACCTCAACCAGGTCAGCGAAGCCATCGCCCACGGCGATCTCGATCAGCGCGCCGAGATCCGCACCGGCGACGAGTTCGAGGAGCTCTCACACGCCTTCAATCGCATGCTGCGGCATCTCGTCACCATTCAGGACGAGCTGCGGCAGGTCAATTCCAATCTCGATGCCAAGGTGGACGAACTGGCGCAGGTCAACCTGCACCTGCACGAAATGAACAAGCTCAAGAGCGAGTTTCTGGCGACGATGAGCCATGAGCTGCGCACGCCGCTCAACAGCATTCTCGGCTTCAGCGACGTTCTCAACTCGGCGGACAACCTCAACGACCGGCAGCAGAAGTACGTCGCCAACATCCGCAGCTCGGGCAAGAGCCTGCTGGCGCTCATCAACGATATCCTCGACCTGGCGAAGATCGAAGCCGGCAAGATGGAGCTCCGCCCCTCCGAGTTCTCTCTTGCCGGACTGGTCGAGCAAGTCACTGGATCGATTCTCCCGCTGGCCGAGCGGAAGAACATCGACCTGCAATGCCAGTTCGCACCCGATCTCCCGCGGCTGCATCAGGATTACGGCAAGCTGCAGCAAATCCTCAACAATCTGCTGTCCAACGCGATCAAGTTCACGCCGGAGGGAGGCCGCGTGCGCGTCGCCGCACTCCCGGCGGACGACGACCGCTTCGAGATCGTCGTGGCCGACACCGGCGTCGGCATTCCGCTCGAGGACCAGGCGACGATCTTCGAGAAATTCCGCCAGGGGCGCAGCATCCCCGGACAGCGAGACACGATGACGCGCGAATACGAAGGGACCGGGCTCGGATTGTCGATCGTCAAGGAACTGTGCAAGCTCCTCGGGGGAGAAGTGTTTCTCGACAGCGAATTCGGCAAAGGGAGCACCTTCACCGTACGGCTGCCGTTCTCCATCGACGCCGGTCTGGACGACCAGTCCCTGGCTGAGCGTCCGCCGTCGCCAATCCATGCGGCCCGCGCTGCTTCATAACGGCGCTCATGTCCCTTCGCGACGATGCGGCTCAAACATCGTCAGCCGCTCGCGCTCGGCCGCTTTGACCGCCTCGCGGCATTGCGCATACAGGTGCTCCTGCGAGCGAAACGGATCGTTGCCGTCGGCCGACGCCCGCACATGGCTCCCATCCGCCAGGAGCTTCCGGGCTTTGACGTTATCGGCAAAGTACGACGTCAGGATCTCTGTCAGACGCTGCCGCGACGCCTGGTCCTCCACCGGCACGAGCAACTCGACGCGGCGGTCGAGGTTTCTCGGCATCCAGTCGGCACTGGAGAGAAACACGCGCCCTTCCCCGCCGTGATGGAAGTAGAAGATGCGGGCGTGTTCGAGGTACCGGTCCACGATGCTGACGACCTCGACCGTCTCGCTCAGACCCGGGACGCCCGGTTTGAGGCAGCAGATGCCGCGGATGTTGAGCCTGATCTCGACGCCGGCCTGGGATGCCACGTAGAGAGCGTCAATCAGCTTCTCGTCCAGCAGGGCGTTGACTTTCGCCACAATCCGCGCCGGCTGCCGGTCGCGGGCCAGTTCGGTCTCCGTGCGGATCAATTCCAGCAGGCGGTCGCGCAGGCCGAATGGAGCCGCGTCGATCTTGCGGTACTTCATCGGCTGCGAATAGCCGGTCACCGCGTTGAAGAACGCAACGGCGTCCGCTCCCAGGTCCGCGTCAGAACTCAGCAGGCTCGCGTCGCTGTAGACTCGCGCCGTCGATTCGTTGTAGTTCCCCGTGCCGAAGTGCACGTACCGCTGAATTCCCTGCGGCTCGCGGCGGACGATCAGGCACACCTTGGCGTGTGTCTTGAGCCCTTTCACTCCATAGATGACCTGCGCTCCGGCCTGCTCCAGACGCTGCGCCCAGGCGATGTTCCGCGCCTCATCGAACCGCGCCTTGAGTTCGACAACCACCGTGACGTGCTTGCCGTTCTCGGCGGCCCGCTGCAGGGCGGCCACGATCGGACTGTCGCGGCTGGTGCGGTAGAGCGTCTGCTTGATGGCGAGCACGTCCGGGTCGCGGGCCGCCTCCTCCACCAGCCGCACAATTGGTTCGAAGCTCTCATAGGGGTGATACAACAACACGTCCTGACCGGCGATCACCTCGAACATCGGGCGATCATCGGGCACGGCCGGCGAGGGTTGGGCCGGCCAGGGCTCGTACTTCAGCCCCTCGAACCCCTGGCGATCGGCGAGCTGCATCCATGCGGAGAGGTCGAGCGGCCCGGGGAGCGCGAAGACATCGGCGGATTCGATCCGTAGGGACTCGCGCAGGAAGGAGAGGACCATTCCGCTCGCCATACGGTCGATCTCCAGCCGCACGCAATCCGCCACGCGACGCTCCTGGAGAACCTGCTGCATTTCCACCAGCAGGTCGGCGGCGGAGTCCTCGCGCACGCTGATGTCGGCATCCCGCGTGATCCGGAAGGGGACGCATTCCGCCACTTCCTCCCCGGCGAAGAAACGGTCGGCAAACATGGCCGCCAGGTCTTCGAGCATCAGGTACGAATATCCGCTCTCGGCCGGCAGCGAGATAAATCGCGGCGTCCCCGGACCGAGCGGCAGCACCGCGAACCGGGCCGACTGATCTTCCTCGTCCGCGGGCGCCTTCAGCCGCACACACAGGCTCAGCATCTGATTCGACAACAGCGGGAAGTCGTCGGACGAGGTGACGGCCATCGGGGACAGGATCGAGTACACCTCGTTCTCAAAGACCTGCCGCGCCAGTCGCCGCTGCGTTTTGCTGAGGTCGTCCGGCCGGACGCGCCGCAGCCCGGCCTCCGCCAGCGGCGGCTCCAGATCCTGCAGGTAACAGCGGTACTGGTCCGCCGTCATCCGCCGTACACGCTCGCGGACCAGTTGCAGCTGCTCGTGCGGCAACAGGCCGGAGGGGTCGGGGCGTCCGCTTCCCTGCTCGACCAGAGCACGGAGTCCGCCGACGCGCACGCGGAAGAACTCATCCAGATTGGACGCGGTGATCGCCAGGAACCGGACCCGCTCCAGCAGAGGCACTGACGGATCGAGGGCTTCTTCCAGCACCCGCTGATTGAACTCCAGCCAGCTCAGCTCCCGATTGAGGTACTTTGCGGAAGATGGAGTCATCAATCACCGTGTGAAGTGCCGGACCTGGTCGCTGACGTACCGCTGCGGGTGGATGCCGCGGGCTTATTGAAGCAGACCTCCCGCTCGCCGCAAGCCCACCGAGACCGGGGTTCAACGCCGCCCCCCATTCGTGATATTGTCGAGCCACCCTGAAGGATCTCGCATGTTCCGCCCCACATTGATCGTTCTGCTGGTTCTGGCCGGCCTCGCGTCCCCGCTGCCCGCCGCCGATGCCGCGCCGCGCCCCGACGCCCGCCGGGCTTTCCGCTATCTCAACCAGATCTGCGATCTCGGCTCCCGCACCAGCGGCACGGACGGCATGCTGCGGCAGCAGGAACTGCTCGACGAGCATTTCACCGAACTCAAGGGTGTCGTGAAGTACCAGTCGTTCGACGCCGTCCATCCGGTGAGCGGCGCACCGGTGCGGCTGGCCAACATGATCGTCTCCTGGCATCCGGACGCGATCGATCGAGTCCTCGTCGCCTGCCATTACGACACGCGTCCTTACCCCGACCGCGATCCGCTCCCCGCCAACCGCACCAAGCCCTTCATCGGCGCCAACGACGGCGCCAGCGGCGTCGCCCTGCTGATGGAGCTCGGCCATCACATCGCGCAGATTGATCCCACCTTCGGCGTCGATTTCATCTTCTTCGACGCCGAAGAATTGGTCTACGAGGTCTCCGGCGGCAAGTACTTCATCGGCTCCGAGTACTTCGCCACCGAGTACCGCAACAACCCTCCCGAGTACCGCTACGTTTGCGGCGTGCTCGTGGACATGGTCGGCGACAAGGACCTGCAACTGTTCCAGGAGAAAAACAGCCTCGCCTACGCCCCCGAAGTGACGAGGAGCATTTGGGCCGTCGCCGCACGGCTGCGTGTGAGGGAATTCATCCCCCGCCGCAAGCACGAAGTCCGCGACGACCATCTGCCGCTCAACCAGATCGCCGGGATTCCCACCTGCGACATCATCGACTTCGACTACCCGCACTGGCACACCCGCAACGACATTCCCGCCGCGTGCTCCGGCGAGTCGCTGGTGAAAGTGGGCCGGGTGCTGCTGACGTGGCTCACCGAAGTCCCGCATTGACCAGACTCGCCCCACTGGTCTGTGCCCCCGCGACAACTGACTCCGAGGTAAGGACCTCTCAGTGCGCCGCCATAGCTGATCCTGTCATCGGACCGGCGTTCACGCCGGGTTTCGCGACTGGTATCGAATGGGCCCAGCCTCGTTCACGAGGCTGCTCGATGCAGCAGTTTCAGCCCCTGCAATTCTCACTTGGCGCGCCGTCTTTAGTAGAGCGACATTCGTTGTCGCGCCGACACGGTGCGCCGCGCACCGTCGCGCAACCCGCCGCGATTGAAATAGACGGCGGACCGTTGGCCGCATGAGCGCCGGCTGCAGCGACGTCTCTACAGCAGCAGCGTCCGGCACTCCAACCGCAGCGAAGGAACGCAAACCGCATGTCCGTGATGAATGCCGACAAGGTGAAGGTGATTCTCCCCCGGTCCGGTGCGGATGAATTCTGGACCGAAGTCCACCGCAGCTATGCCGACGACGACCCGCGGAAGTGGAAGTACCTCGCCATGCTCTCGCTGCGGGTCAACGGCGGCTGGCCGGTCGAATGCATCGGCCGCGCGTTCGGCCATCCAAAAGGACACGTCACCCGCTGCCTGACGCGCGTGCAGCAGGAACTCCGCGACCGCTTCGCCCCGCCCCCCGAAGCCATCGCGCTCCCCGAAGACCGGACGCCGCACCACAGTAGCCGGGTCACTCCGTGACCCGGACTCGGCAGTCAGCAGAAGTCCCACTCGCCATGTGAGCGGACTCCGGATGAATCACAACCCAATCACATTCCATGCAGATCGAACGCCTCCCGATCACCAGCCTGCAGCCCGCGCCGTACAACCCGCGCGTCTCGCTCAAACCGGGCGACGAGGCCTATGAGCGCCTGCAACGCTCGCTCGAAGAGTTCGACCTCGTCCAGCCGCTCGTCTGGAACCGCCGCACGGGCCATGTCGTCGGCGGGCACCAGAGATTGGAGATCCTCAAACAGCGTGGCCTCTCCGACGTCGAGTGCGTCGTCGTCGACCTTCCGGAAGAGCGGGAAAAGGCACTCAATATCGCGCTGAACAACTCCCGCGTCGCCGGCGACTGGGAGCCGCAGATGCTCCTGGATCTCGTCGAGGAACTGCAGGCGCTGCCCGACTTCGACGCCACGCTGACCGGTTTCAGCGAGCAGGAGTTGTGCGATCTCGTCCTGAGGCCGGCGGATGATTTCGAGGCCGAATCCGACGCCGGGCCGGACAGCGACGACGCGGCGGATGTGGTGACGGCGACCCTGGAGGTGCCACGTCCGCGCTGGGAGTCGGTGCGGCTGCAGTTGGACGCCCTGCTCGCCAAAGAACCGGACGTCATTCTGCATCTGGACGCCAGAAACCCGGCTTCTTGAAGAAACCGGGTTTCCACGTGAGGCCGGCAACCACTCACCACTCACCACCCACTACCCACTACTCACCACCCACCATGCACCTCAACGTCTCCCACGCCTTCCTGCCGAAGCAGAACTCCACCCGTGCCGCCCAGGTAATGGACCACTTCGGCATCGGTTTCGAGCAGGGACGATGCATCATCGCCGAGAAACTGGAGATCCCGATCGATGCAGGAGACGTGGTCCTCTTCAACGGGGCGAGCGGATCGGGAAAGTCGTCGCTGATGCGGGCCGTCTCGACCAATCTGCGCGCCGCATCGACCGTGCTCGATATCAACGAGCTCGACCTGGGGGAGCGAATTCTGATCGAGTCACTGCCGGTCGAGACCTCGCAGGCCATGCATCTCCTCTCGGCATGCGGGCTGGGAGAAGCACAGCTGATGCTCCGCACGCCGGCCGAACTCAGCGACGGGCAGCGGTACCGCTTTCGTCTCGCGCTGGGACTGGCGATGCACCCCCAGTGGATCACGGCGGATGAATTCACCGCCACGCTCGACCGGACGCTCGCCCGCGTGATCGCGTTCAACATTCGTCGGCTGGCCGACCGGACGGGCATCGGCTTCCTGCTGGCGACGACGCACGACGATGTCGCGGAGGATCTGGAGGCGGATGTGCGGGTGTTGTGCCGGCTGGATGGGGTGATCACGGTCGAGCGACGGGAGAAAGTGGCTTCTGTGGCCCTCACCCCCGGCCCCTCTCCCGGCGTCGGTCCGCCAGAAGTGGGGAGCGGTTCGGCCGGGAGAGGGGAGGGTGCGCGTAAAAAAAAACGGTGTCGTTCGGGGACGAACTGTGGATCAGCGAGGCGGCCAAGCGCGACTGGGCGTACTTCGCTCGGTGGCATTACCGCAGCCACTTCATCGGGCTGATGAAGTTCGGGACGCTGCTGTGGCATGGAGACGAGCCGGTGGGAGTCTGCGTATTCGTATCGCCGCCCCTCTCGCTCGCGCCACGCAACCGCTACTTCGGGCGGTCGGGACGCTGGTCGCGGACGGCCATCCGCACAATGAACCGGCAGCTGGTCATGCTGTCGCGTGTAGTGCTGCATCCGACCTATCGCGGCGCGGGCATCGCGGCCGCGTTCGTGCGGCAGAGTTGCGAACTCTGCCCGTGGCCGTGGATCGAGACGCTCGCCCAGATGGGGCACGTCAATCCGTTCTTTGAGAAGGCGGGGTTCGTCCGGGCGGGCGTATCGCGGCCGCAGTCGCGCTCGCGCGAGTCACATTCGATGATCTATGGAGGACGGCGACGGCATGCCGGCGAAGGGCTCGTCACGGAAGAAACGTACCGCAAAAGCCGCTTCGCGCGGCCGGTCTACTACGTCTTCGACAACCGCGCGGCATGCGCGGCGCGCCGGGCACAATGACCCGGTTCGCGGGGAACCGCAGGCGAACGCGCCTGCACTGATTATCGATGGTGTGTTTACTCCCGAGCAGCAGGAAGAGTTCCTGACGTGGTACCTGCAGGGGGCCTCCCCGCCGGTGGCCTGCCGTCAGCTGGGAGTGGGAATCACTGTGTTTCTGCGGACGGTGGCGGAGGATCCGGAGTTTCACCAGCGCATCCGTCAGGCCGGATGCATCCTGAGCCAGAACGTCGCCGCCCGCCTGTATCGAACCGCAATGGAGGGAGACGTGAGCGCACAGAAGTCGTATCTGCAGTTGAGCCCGCCGCCGGAGTGGCAGGAGCAGGGGGGCGCAGCCGGCGCCGAGGATCCGCTGGAGGGAATGACGCCGCATGAACTGGCCGAGCAATACCGTGCTGCGGGGCTGGATGTCCCGCCTGAACTCGAAGCGCTCGCTCGACGCAGCCGCGGCGAGGTGGAGTCCTGAGCTGTTCCGCCGCGCAGTCCGGGTGCGGGAAACCGACCCGCGCCCGCTGCGCGAACTGATGCTCCCCTGGCAGGCACAGGACTTCGCGGCACTGGACCCGGCCTGGATCGACATGGCCGGCATCCCACCGCAGTTTCGAACAGAGCCGTCCGACCACCCGATCTATCGGCGGGCCTATCTCGAGCGGCCGCGCGGCCACTCCAAGACGTTCGACACCGCCATCCAGATCGCCTGGATCCTCCTGGCCGCGCGCCGGCCGGTGCGCGGGCTGGCGGCCGCCGCCGACAAGGACCAATCGCTGCTGCTGTGGGACTCGGCTTCGCGCCTCGCGCGTCTCAATCCGCACCTGACGCCGCCGCTCGTGTTTACCGCCGACCGCATCCGCAACGAGCAGACCGGCAGCCGGATCGACTTCATCACGTCCGACGTCGCCAGTTCCTGGGGCCACGACCCCGACTTCGTGATCTGCGACGAGCTGTGTCACTGGGAGAACGAGGGGATCTGGCAGTCGCTGTTCTCCTCAGTCGCTAAGCGCCCGCAGAGCGTGCTGCTGGTCCTCAGCAATGCGGGCCGGGGCCGCGGCTGGCAATGGCAGGTGCGCGAGACGGCGCGGGAGAATCCAGGCTGGTACTTCTCGCGTCTCGATCGCCCGCTCGCCCCGTGGATCACCGCGGAAAGTCTGGCCGAGCAGGAGGCCGCCTTGCCGAGGACGGTGTTCGAGCGATTGTGGCTCAACGTCTGGCAGTTTTCCGACGGCCAGTTCGTCACGCTCGATGAAGCCCGGGCCTGCTGCGACCCGAAACTGCGTCAGCAGGACCGCGCCCCAACCTCACGCGCTTACGTCGCCGCCATCGACTACGCGGAGAAGCGGGACTACACCGCCGGCTGCCTCGTGCATCGCGAGGGGGACAGCGTCATCGTGGACCGGCTCGACGTCGTCCGCCCCGCGCCCGGCCGTCCGACGCCGGTGCAGTGGGTCGAAGACTGGATCCACCGCATCGCCCGCGACTTCGGCAACGTCCGCTTTATCCTGGACGAGTACCAGCTCGTCGGCGTCATCCAGCGGCTGGAGCAGACCTACCGCATCGAGCGGTTCCGGTTCTCCAGCGGCGCCGGCAACGAGGAAATCTGCCTGGGGCTGCGGCAACTGATCATCGGCCGTCGCGTCCGCTGGTACCCCGGCTGCGGCGCCGTCCCCCCCGATCCGCAGCACCCCGACCGGATCGACAACCTCGAAACCGAACTCGCCACCCTGCTGGTCGAAGAGCGCGGCAGCCGCATCCGCTTCAATCACATCCAGGACGGCCAGCACCACGACGACCGCACCTTCACGCTGGGTGCGGCGTCGATCGCGGCGCTGAAGGATCCAGGTGGCGGGGACTTTCTGGAGATCACGCCCCCTTCGCCCGACGCGGCATTTCGCATTTGAAGACCATTCTCCGCCGCGTCGAAGAGAAGCTGCCAAGCGCTGCGCGCCGCATAGCTGGCGCCTGCGGTAGCTCGTGCGTTTGATGGGAACCGACGCAGCGCGTGCGATTCCGCACGCACGACTGGCAATGGTTTGATGAAGGTGCCCGTGCGTGAGCAGACGAAAGCACTCGCATCGTAGATGCCCAGCGTTTACGCCGGGTTTTAGAGCGCCGATTCTGCACCGGCAGCCTCGTTCACGAGGCTTCTCGCTGAAGCAGCTTTCACAGACGTCCGGGAAGCCCGGTGAACCGGGCTATCGCGTTCTGCTGGACCGCGCGTTACCCGGCGTGAACGCCGGGCCTAATAGAAGGGTGGACGTTCGCAGTACCACGAGCTGTTGACCATTTCCACAAGGGCCCAATGGTTCATCACATTCTTCCGTACCGCTAAACTCGGCGGATGAACTTCGCGCTGCTCAGTGACGATCCGGCCTGCCTGCCGTTGTTGTGGGCGATTGCGCAGAGTCCGGAAGATCAGCTCGTCGCAGCGGCCTGTGATGATGAGATCTGGTGGGGGGTGGCAGCGCTCAGTCCCGGGACGGAGCGCGTCGCCGACTGGCAGCAGTTGATCCTCCAGCCGGACATTGACGTCATCATTGTGGCCGGGATCAGTGCGACGGTGCTGGAAGCCGCACGGCGGATTGCCGCGTCGGAGCGAAAGTCGCTGCTGGTCATCTACTCCGATGCCCGGCAGGAGGCGACGTTCGCGTACGCCCTGTGGCCACTGGAGGAGGAAGGCCGCGCCCGGCTGCTGCCGGCGCTGTCGCTGCGACTTGATCCGCGATGGCGGGCCCTGCGCTCACGACTGGAGAACAGCGGGCGGGGATCCATCCGTCATATCCGGCTGCAGCGAGACGTACCCTCTCCTGATCGCCTGCTGACTTCGTCCGACGCCGACCGGCTGCTCCTGGCCGATGCCGACTTGCTCCGCTGGCTGATCGGTCCGTACTCGCATGTGACCTGCCTGACCTCCGGGAAGACCGATGCCGGAGTCACCTCGGTGACCGTCACACTCTCCGGCGACAAGCTTCCCGAGGCCGAATGGACGGCCCGCGCGATAGAGGGTGAGCGCTCCTGCCGGATCGAAATCGTGACGGACCGGGAGACGATCCGGGAGGAATTCGACGCCGCTCCGCCGCGAGGCGGCTTTGATGATGAGCGTCCGCCGGATGAGCAGCCGGGCCAGGGCAGCCTGCTGTTGGACGAGATTCACCGTCGCCGCGACGGAACGGGTGTGGGCGCCGCGTGGTCCGACGTGGTGCGGGCGTTTGACGTGGTCGATGCCGCGCGTCGTTCGCTGCGCCGCCGCCGCACTGTCGAAATCGGGTCGGAAGAGATCTCGGAGCGCCGGCAGTTCAAGGCCCACATGGCGGCGGGAGGCTGCGGCGTGCTGATGTTCACGCTGTTCGCCGTGATCGGTGCGCTGCTGTTCGGCGCCGTCGCCGATCCCCGCGACGCCGCGCAGAAACGCTCCGCCGCCGCCGGCTTGATTGTGCAGGAGACGGAATTCGAGCCGCGCTCGCCGCAACTCACGCCGGCCGGAGAGACGCACGTGGCTGCGATGCCGAACCGGCTGTGGCAGACGACGGCCGAAGTGCTGGTCGAGCGTTCGGCCGCGGCCGACGCCGAACTGGACGAGTCCCGCCGCCGATCGGTCGTGGAGACGCTCACCGCTCACGGCGCCCGCGACGTCGACAGTAGAACCGTCCTCTGGACGCTCAGCGGACTCTGGTTTGAGACCGCCATGATCTGGGTCTGGATCGCCGCCTTCACCCCGCTCGCGATCCTACTCACCCTGCAGATCCTCATCCTCCTCGCGCGCCCGGCCGAGAGCGCCACCGACCTGCGCCGAAGTGCGGTGCAGAGTCCGGCTTCATCGTGAGAACATCTGGTGGACGAAGGCTGATCGAGCAAAAGCGCAACAGGCATTTGTGCCGCAAGTCCGTCTGTGTCCTGAGGCGCTGTCCATGACGATTGCAGAGTGGACCCCGGCCTGACGGTGGCCTCTCAATGGATGCGTCTTGGCGCGCCATATTGGACCGGATTGCAGATGTCGGTTGTCCGACAACGGGACACATCGCGCTCAGTCGCCGCGAAGTGTGGCCACGATCGGCGTTCGCACGGCTTCGCGGACCGCCACCATCGCGGCCGCCATCCCGACGACAAGTACTACGGCCAGCATCAACAGCAGCCCTCGCCACGGCACATCCGCGCCGGTCGTCGCCAGGTGCGGCCACATCGCCAGCAGGGCGGAGAGGGCCCCCGCCGCCAGTCCCCAGATGAGCAGGCAGGCGTTCTCCCACAGGACCAGCAGTGAGACGTTCGCGTCGCGCAAACCGACGGCCCGCAGCAGCGCCAGTTCGCCGCGCCGCTCCAGCACATTTCGCAGCATCACCGTCGCCAGGCCGATCGTGCCGAGGAGCAATCCCAGGCCCCCCAGCGTCTGAAACGTGGACAGGTACGTGTTCTGGACGGCCAGGAACTCCGCCAGACGATCGGCGGTGCGGACGACGTCGAACCCGTAGTCCCCCAACTCCGTTTCCAGCAGCGTGGAGAGTTCCGCGGCTGTGGATGGATCGACCTCAATGAGGAAGTACTCGAAACCGGCCCGGTCGGGGAACAGACGATGGAAGTGCTCCTCCGACATCAGCAGCACGCCCTGAAACACGCTGCCGTCCAGCATGCCCACAACCTCCAATGTCGCGTCGCTCTGCGGGACGTCGAGTTCGCCGCCGATGCCCAGATGCAGGCTGTACTGCAGTGTGTTCATGTCGCCGAGCACCGGCACGCGGCCGTCCGGCAAGTCTTTGTTGAGCAAAGTCCACGGGTGCTCGTCCGGCGTGTTGGCGAACCGGAAACGCTGCTCGCTGTCGAACTGCTCGATGATCTGCTGAGGCACGCCGAGCACAGTCGGCAACTGTGTGCGGTACAGGTTGAGACAACTGGCGTTCTCGCCGGGATTCACCCGGAACGGCGCGACCTGCATGGCGTCCAGCAACTGTGCGGCTTCGGCGTCCGGTGCATCGATGCCCAGCTTTGCCCGGCCCTCCGCTGTGTTGAGGTCGAACAACAGCGGCACATTGGCCTCGGCCAGTAGCGCGAAACCGCCGTTCCCCGAGTCGCGATCGGGCGTCTCGGACGCCGGGTTCCGGTGTCCGGCCGCGATCGCCACGATCACGAACGTGGCCCACGCAATCAGGCTCGCCGTCAGCAGGCTGCGGCTGCGCTGGCGGGCCGCATTGCGCAATCCCAGTCGGCCGAGTGCGGCAACGCCGTGTCCCCGCACCGCCGCTCCTTGATCCGACGTCAGCCACACCGCCAGCAGGGCCAGCGTGGCGACCAGGGCGCAGGTGCCGACCAGAAAGAACGACACGACCTGCCAGGAGAATCCCCCGAATGCCTCCCGCTCTGGCAGCAGACCCGCCAGCGAGGCGACGAGCAGCAGAACCGCGATCGCTCCGCAGGCCGCAAACAGAGTTCGAGCCAGCCGTCCCTGCCGCACGCCGGGGGCGGGTGGCGGGGCCGTCTGACCATGCAGCATGTCGCGCGGTGACACTGAGCGCGTCTGGCGGAGCGCCCACCACACCGCCAACAGCGCGATGACGACGGCGCCGCCGAATCCGGCAAGCAGGCTCGACGGACGCACTGACACGAACAGGAATCGCGTGCCGATTGCGCCGATCCACCAGGTCGTCAGCCCGTAGACCATCAAGGTCGCATAGCCGATCGCTGCCGCGATGCCCAGCGCGCCGCCGAAGAGCACCAGGATCGTTCCCTCCAGCAGGAACAGCCTGCGCACGCGCCCCGGCGGCAGGCCAATCGCGCTGAGCAGACCGAGTTCGGTGATCCGCCGCTCAATCCCGAGCCGGAACAGCAGTCCAACGAGAATCGCGGCCGCCACGATCAGGAAGAAGCTGAACGCGATAAACAGCCCGGTGAAGTCGGTCGTGCCCTGCGCCGCCTGTAGTCCCTGCGCCTTGACCGGCAGGAAGACGAGTCCGGTGACGTCGGGCGACAGTTCGTCTAGCAGTCGCTGTTCAAACTTTGCAGCCGTGTCTGCGAGCGGCTCGTCGTTCGACGGGGCGAACCGGAACGAGGTCAGCCGTCCATACCGGCTCTGCCACAATTCCTGGGCGTCCGCCAGCGGGAGAAAGATCTTGGGCGTCGCCCGGTACGCTTTGCGGGAGTCATCGTGGGGGTCCCAGTAGTCGTCATCTCTCTGCGTGACGCGATCGAGCTTGAGGGGAAACGGCTGTCGCCAGTCGCCAAGGTCCTCCACGTCGGTGATGCCGGGGACTTCCGGTGTGAAGCCGCGATCGTCCGCGGCTCCGGTCAGTCGGACAATACCCGCAATGTGGAACTCCCGCTCGACCTCCGGGAGTTCTCCGCGATCGCCGACCACGTGATACTTCACCTTCACCCGGTCGCCAGCTGCAACGTCAAGATCCTCCGCGAGCCAGTCGTTGATCACGATCTCACCGGCGTCCACCGAAGGAGTTACACCTTTGTAATCGAACGGGGCGAATGGAGGGGGCTGGGCACCAAAATCAATCCCGGCCGCGACCGCGTACATCGAGTACTTCGATGCATCCTCAGCATTGGAAATCTCATTGACGAGATACACCAGCACGGGTGATGTCCTCAGCCCCAAGTCGTCAGCAACGGCTCGCGCGGCGTCGGCTACGTTGTTTTCCAGGATCATCTGCTCGCTCTCCAGCGAGAGATAGCCGTGCTCGCTGTTCGTCACCACGCGCAGGGAGAGGTCCGCGAGCGACTGCTCGGCGGCGACGGAGTTCGACAGGTTCGCCGCGACGTCGGGAGAGAACTGACCGGCATCGGCAGGCGCATGGGCGTCGAAAGGGCGGCCGGCGAAGATCGCATTGACGCGGGCCGGCTTCTCGACGGGATTTGTCCGCGAGCGCCGCTGGTGGGCCAGTCCCAGCTGATCCTGCAGATCGGCGAGCGATACGAACGCATTCAGCGGCAGCTGTTGCGAAGGATTGAGACCGAACCGCCCCTGCGTCGAGCCGTCGCCGGCGACGCCTGACACCTGGAGCACCAGTTCGACGACCGTCTCGTTTCGATCTCCCAGCAACGCGTCCCGTGGTATCGAAGCCGGGATCTCGACGACGAGCGACACTTCGTCCCCCACGTCCGCTCCGAGGTCGCGCGCGGCTCGCTGGTTCAGGACTACCTCCCCCTGGGCAGGAGCCTGCAGTCCTTCCGATTTCGTCAGTTGCCAGAACCGCTCGTCGACGCCGAACACCTGCACGCCGCCGGCTCGTTCCACATCACCTGTTGTTTTGACATCGTGCGTCAGACTCCCCGTCAGCGCGATAGCGGGAGCCGCGACCTGGGGCGCCGCCACCGCAATCTCCTCGACGAGCGCCTCCCGAAAGAACCGTCCGCCGCTGAGCGCGTGATTCACCCCTCCCAGGCGATGCAGACTCATCTGCCGCAAACTGTCGCGCACCGAATCCCCGACGATCAGCGCACCGCCGATGACGGCCGTCGCCGCGATCACACCGGCGATCACCGCGAGATTCGTCCGCCAGTAATGCAGCAGGTTGCGCTGCAGGAGCCGAGCTGTCGTCATCAGAGCACCGCCCCCTGCTGTTCGACCAGCTTGCCGTCCTGCAACTCGGTCCGCCGTGAAAACCGGTCCGCCAGGTCCAGACTGTGGGTGACGCAAATCAGCATCGTCTGCTGCTCGCGCGCCACTTCCAGCAGCAGCGTGCCGACGGCGTCGGCCGTCTTGCGATCCAGGTTTCCCGTCGGCTCATCCGCCAGCAGCAGGGCAGGGCGATTGATCAGCGCCCGGCACACGGCCACGCGCTGCCGTTCGCCGCCGGACAGCTGCGCCGGCCGATGATCGAGGCGCTCCCCCAATCCGACGCGCTGCAGCAACTGTCTCGCCCGTTCCTCGTCGTCGCCGTCCCCGCTCCCCGCAATGGTCGGCAGCAGCACATTCTCGAGTACCGAACATTGGGGCAGCAGATGATGATCCTGGAAGACGAACCCGATCCGCTCGTTGCGGAACCTCGCTTGCCCCGCTGCGTCCAGCGCGAGTGGATCGGCCCCATCGATCCGCACGCTGCCCGACGACGGCTCATCGAGCAGGCCGATGATGTAGAGGAGGGTGCTCTTCCCCGAGCCGGACGGCCCGGTAATCGCGATGTCCTCCCCGCGCGACAGGGTCAGGTCGACTCCGCTGAGCACTGTCAGCGCAGCGCCTGCTGTGGAGAACGTCTTGCTCAATTCCCGCACGACGAGGTCGCCGTCCGGCATTCCGTTTGTCTCGTTCATATTCACAGATTAACGCGCACGCCTCTGCGAACGCACGGCCACTGGGAAACGCCGGCCAATCAGATGCTGGCGGCCGAAGGATCGCCAACGGCATGCTCTCTCGGCGGCCAGTACACGGTGAGGGTGCCCCGCTCAGCCGCCGGCGAGATGAGCATGCATCGCGGCTCCGGCCTGTTCGGGATCGCCGGTGGAGATGGCGTCCACGAGCCGCTGATGGTTCTCGGCCAGGAAATCGAAGTCCCCGCGCGGCTCGTTGATTACCAGCCGCCGCCGCACGATCTCCAGCACGTGGCTTCTGCGGAGCGCCTCAATCAGTGCGGGACTGCGGCTCAGCACGGCGATCGCCATGTGAAGTTCCACATCCGCCATGTCGGCCTCGGCGCGTCGTCCCTCGCGTACGAGCACGGCCATGCATGCGATGTGGGTCTGCAGTTTCTCCAGATCCTCCGGCCCCGATCGCAGCGCCGCCAGTCGCGCCGCTTCCGTCTCCAGCGCGCGGCGGACGACCAGCAGTTCATTCAGGCGTTCGGGCGACCACTCCGCGACCTGATAACCGTGCCCCCGCTCATGCCGCAGCAGCCCTTCATTGGCCAGCCGTGTGAGGGCGCTGATGACCGGGCCGTTGCTCGACTTCGTTGCCGCGGCAATCGCCTGGATGGACAGGTGCGATCCCTGCTGCAGTTCGCCGTCCAGGATCTGCTCGCGCAGGGCGTCGTAAACCTGCAGCATCTTCTGCCCGCTGCGTCGCGCCGGGCTGCGGTGCTGTGCGCGATCATCGACGGCAGGTTCCGCTGCGGTCAGGCTGGGCATGAATCAGGGCGGACGGAGGTGCTGGAAATCAGGGGCGACGATCGCGACCGGTCGCTTGACGATCGAGATCGCGGAAGGATAGTATGCATCTCACTCTCAATTAATTGCAACTAATTGGCTGGCCCGTCCGGGATTTCCGATCAGGTTTCCCCGGCCGGCGAGGTTCAATCGACGTTCCGTTCTGTAGCGTCCCATTCTCTTCTCTGCGAACCGGAGGTTGACATGTCACGCGCCCGCCGCGGCTTCACGCTGATTGAGTTGCTGGTGGTGATCGCCATCATCGCGATCCTGATCGCACTGCTGCTCCCCGCCGTCCAGCAGGCCCGCGAGGCGGCACGGCGGACACAGTGCAAGAACAACATGAAGCAGTTGGGGCTCGCTCTGCACAATTACCACGATACACACAACTGCTTCCCTTTCGCCTTCATGGTCGGCGGCGACTTCAACATCAGCACGTGGGGCATCATGCTTCTTCCATACCTTGACCAGGCTCCGCTGTACAACAGGTGGAACTCATGTTGTCCCGCGTTCAATGAAGCAGTGGCCGTTTTCCCTGCGCCGATCATCCAGCAAAACCTCCAGGTCATTCAGACGCCATTGGAGGTGTTCAAGTGCCCGTCAACTGCGGAAGCCGATGTCCATAATTACGGCTTGCCAGCGAATGCCGGGGGGCCTGGAGTTCCCCCGTTCAATATGAACTGGCGAGCATCGCGTTCCGACTATGCGCCAACCGGCGGCATTCGGGGAGTCTACGCAAATATCGCATACGCCAACTTTCCGGGCGGCACTTCCGGCAATCGAGGCGGCTTCCTTGAACCGGTTGGATTGCTGGACCCTGGGAATACGGTAACCCGCTTTCGCGACATCATCGACGGAACATCGAACACTTTCGCTCTCGGAGAGCGGGTTGGAGGCTCGAATGTTTACCGCAAGAAGCGGGTCGACACGGCCATGACGGCCGCAGCTGGTCCGGCTCAGGGTGGCGCTTGGGGGGACTTTCTGAGTGGTGATCACTGGCCGAATGGAAGTCTGTACGACGGTACAGGCGATGGCGGGCCTTGCGTTATAAACTGCACGAATCTTCGCAGCCGCGGGCACATGAGCTTCCATGATGGGGGAGCTCAGTTCCTGATGGGGGATGGGGCCGTGCGATTCATCAGCGAGAGTGTTGCTGCACAGACATTCGCCGGACTTTATACGCGGGCCAAAGGCGAGGTTGTCGGAGAATTCTAAGCTCCCGACGCGTTTGATACTCGGGAATGGATTGTCGTTTCCGGTCGCAGTCCGCCTTACCGGTTTATGGTTGTGGATGCATGTCGAATTCAGTCCTGAGCGCAGTGTGCAGAGTTATTGTAGGCTGTCTGCTTCCCGCTGCCTTGGTCTCGTGCAGGAGTCAGGAAGAGCCCTTTCGCAAGGAGACGATTCCGGTGACTGGCACCGTCCTTGTGGATGGGCAGGCTCCGACGACTCCCGTGCAAATTCAGTGTCAGAGCCTGCAGGAGATCGATAAGGAGCATCCGACCTATTCGCAGACTGTGACCGGAGATAACGGCCAGTTCGCAATCTCGACCTACGAAGCGGGCGACGGAGTTCCTCCGGGCGAGTACGTCCTGACTTTCGAGTGGAAGGAATTCAACTTGGTTTCGATGAGCTACGGAGGACGGGACAAGCTCGGCGGACAGTACACCGACCCGAAAACATCCGAGTTCAAACTTTCTGTCAGCTCTGGATCCGAGCCGGTCAACATGGGCCAGATCCAGCTCTCAAGCAAGGAATAATCTTCGTGATGAAGGGTGTTGGGATTCTCGGTGGACTTCTCGCGTTCTTGGTCGTCTTTGCCGAAGCGCAGGCTACGGAATCTGGGGGCCCGACGCCCGATTCCCTCCACCGTTACGTCGCCCGTGAGGAGCCGGCGTACCAATGGAGCGTGGAGCAGGTGCGCGAAACGGCCGAAGGAAACGTGCACGCGCTGCGGCTAATCTCCCAGACGTGGCAGGACATCGTCTGGACGCATCCGCTCATGGTCTATGAGCCGAAGCGGATTGATCACCCCGAGCAGATGCTGCTGTTCGTCACCGGCGGACGGACGGGGCGCGAGATCAAGGAAGAGGAAATGCAGATGGGGCTCGCGCTCGCGAAGCTCTGCGGCGCCCGCATCGCCATGCTGCATCACGTCCCCAACCAGCCGCTGCTCGGAGATCACGTCGAGGACGACCTGATCACCGAGACCTGGCTCAAGTATCTGGAGACCGGGGACGACACCTGGCCACTGCTGTTTCCGATGGTCAAAAGCGCCGTCAAGGCGATGGACGCACTGCAGGAGTTCTCGCAAGAAACGTGGCAGCAGGACGTGGAGGGATTCGTCATCACCGGCGCGTCGAAGCGCGGCTGGACGAGTTGGCTCACCCCTGTCGCGGACGACCGCGTGATCGCGACCGCCCCCATCGTCATTGACACTCTCAATTTCCCTGTGCAGACGCAGCATCAGATGGATGTCTGGGGGAAGTTCAGCGAACAGATCGACGACTACACACGTAAAGGTCTCGTCAAGACGGACGACACTCCCATGACGCCCCGCGAGGAGGCGCTCTGGAAGATGATGGATCCCTACACCTACCGCGGCGAGCTCACGCTCCCCAAGCTCATCATCAACGGCACCAACGACCGCTACTGGGTCGTCGACGCGCTGAAGAACTACTGGTACGATCTCGAAGGTCCCAAGTTCATCCACCTGGTCCCCAATGCCGGCCACGGACTCGACGGCGGTCGCGACAAGGCGCTGCAGACGCTTGCAGTCTTCTTTCGCTTCAATGCGACCGGGCAGCCTCTGCCCGAGCTGGAGTGGAAGCATGCCAATGGCAACGGCCAACACCGGCTGATTATTCGTTCCAACGTCCAGCCGAAGGCCGCCCGCATCTGGTCGGCCACGTCGTCCAATCGGGACTTCCGCGAGTCCCGCTGGAGTTCCGCGCCGATGGCGGCGGAGGGCGATCAGTTCACGGCCACGCTCGACGACCCCGCTCCCGCCCATCTGGCTCTCTACGGCGAGTTGCAGTTCGACGCCGGCGGGATTCCCTATTCGCTCACCACGCGCGTCTTCCAGGAACCTGGCGAGGCAGCTGGAAACTGAGGCGGTGCTGGAGAGGAATGAACCGGACGCTCGTCGCGGCCTGACGCTGCGACTTCGTAGTTCGGTCACCTGACCGGCAGCGTTGAGAATGTCCGGGACCTCCGCCACAATTGTCGGAAATCGGACACATGGGCGTTCCATGCACGCCCGGGATTCAGATGCGCTCAGCCGCGTCGATCCCCTTCTCACGACGAGGCCACTATGTTCTTGCGCCTGCTCCTACGTTCGCTGTTTCCGTGTTCCCTGCTGCTGACCGCAAGCACGGCCTGGAGTCAGTCGGCCGAGTCACTGCTGCCGTTTGTTCCCGACGACGCCAACTCGATTGCCATCCTCCGCATTGACGATCTAAAGAACAGCCCGCGCGGCCAACAGGAGGATTGGGCGGCGAAGCACGAGGCGGAGTTCCTTGCGGGTTCGATGACGCTGCCGCCATGGGTCAAGGTTTTCGTCCGGGCGTCGCACGCACAGTTCGGCGCACGGCAACGGGACTGGACGGTGGCCGTGCTGCCGTTGCCGGACGATTACGAGATGACGACGCTGGCCGACAAGGAAGGGACCGAAGTCCAGGAGATCGCGGAACATCAGGCGGTCTTCGCGCCGCGGCTGGGGGGGTATTTCGTCGAGTTGGCGGGGGAGACGCCGAAAGTGCTGGGAGTCATCGCTCCGGCGGGGCGGCAGCAGGTGTCGCGGTGGATCGGTGAGACGCGGGCCGGACCGAGCGAGTATCTGCGCGAGGCCGCCGGGGATGCCGACGCGCAGATCGTCATTGCGCTCGACATGCAGGACATGCTGGAGCCGGCACTGGTGCGTTATCGCCTCGATGGCTCAGCGGCCCTGCAGGACAAGCCGCAGGCGAAGACCGCTCTCACGCTCGATTTCCAAACGCTGCGCGGCGTGCAGTTGCGGGTGCACGTCGCGGAAACGGCGTCGGCGGAGATCCAGATGGACTTTGGGCGTTCGCTGGGGGACGAGGCGGAGTACATCAAGCCGCTGCTGATCGAACTCGTGCACGATGCCGGAGCCGCTCTCGACGAGCTGGAAGACGCCACGGTCGCAGTGCGGGGCCGGACGGTCACGATGAAGATGCCGCTTTCGGACGAGAGCCTGCGGCGCGTCCTGAGCCTCGTCACGACCCCACCTCCCGCGTCGTCGGCCGAGCCCGTCGCCCAGACGCCTCCGGAACCGATGCCCGAGGTCTCGGCCGGCAGCCGGATCGACCTGGCCGCGTCCCGTCGGTACTTCAAGGCCGTGAACGGGAACATCGACGATCTGCAGCGCGCCTACAGTCGAGCGAAGAGCTACGGGCGCACCGCACAGTGGCACGTGAACTTCGCCGAGCGGATTGCGCACCTGCCGACCTCGGGCGTCCACCCCACGCTGCTGGAATACGGTGTGACGATGCGGGAACGTTTGCTGGCCCTCGCGGCATCCTTGCGCGGCACGGCGATGGAGATCGACGCCCTCAACGACTCGGTTGTTTACAACGTCAACGTCCAGCCCGCCTATCAAACCGGCTTCGACTGGTGGTGGGGAGGCGCCTACACCGCCTACGGCCCGTATTACTACGGGCAGCCCATGTCGGTTGACGTCACCAGCAACCTGCAGGACGTCCGCGCCCAGCAGGCGCAGGCCGTCCAGGCCACCGCCCCCGACCGGGACCAAATCTGGCAGATGATTAACGAGGAACGGGCGGCCACCGAACGCGAGATGCTCGACGTCTTTGGCGCCGACTTCAGCAAGGGACGGTGAGCCGGCGGAACGATCGGATGGGCAACGGCAACGACGCTCCGCAGGGGACTTCGCGCCTCGCTGAGACGGCATGTGGCGTCCACCGCCAGTTCGTCGTTGAGGTCGACTGAACAAGCCCCGCATGCGCAATGCTCAGTCCGCGAGCAGATAAGAGCGCAGCAGTTCGACCGCGCGGGCCGCACGCGACTGGAAAGTCTCCTCATCCGGCGCTTTGCCGACGGGCGTCACGGCTACGTCCAGTTTGACGCGACGCGTCGTCGATCGCTTGCGCTGCGAGTCAAACTCGCTCAGACTGACGATCATCTCGACAGCCTGACGTTCCGCAGTGCGCCCCCACCGCCGGGTCAGCGTCGTTTCACCCAGCCTGAGCGCCACGAGGTTCGGCTGCACGTCGATCAGCCTGGCGTTGTAGTCCTGCACGAACCCCTTCAACTTGTAAACGATGATGTCGTCGGCCATGCAGGCGACGAAGCTGGTCTCGTGCAAGAAGCAGGGCGAACTCCTTGACTGCGCCTGTCCGGAGGTTCCGTCGCCGGCCACGCGAAAGCAGACGCGGTTGCGGCCCGAGCGTTTCGCGTCATAGAGCGCCTGATCGGCGCGATGCAGCACCGCTTCAGCCGGCTCTTCAGGACCGATTTCCGACACGCCGAGCGAGGCGGTCACCGGAATCTCGCGGTTGGCGACCAGGTTCGCGTTCTGGATCGCTCGGCGGACGCGCTCGGCTCGTTTCACGGCATGCTCCAGGTCCGTGCCCGGACACAGGATCAGGAATTCTTCGCCGCCGTAACGTCCCAGCGTCTCGCCCGAATACAACTCGTCTTCCAGAAGCCGCACCAGGTTGACCAGCACTTCATCGCCGGTCGCATGCTCGTAGGTGTCGTTGATCCGCTTAAAGTGGTCGATGTCCAGAAAGATCACGCTGAACGGTTCCGGGTGGGGCGACTGTTCAAAATCCGCGTACAGATCAGACAGGCGCGATTCCAGTTGACCGCGGTTCGCCACGCCCGTGAGGGGATCGTGATTGGCGGCCTGGCGGAGTTCCGTGTACAGCGCCGCGTTCCGCTTCGAGTGCGACAGATCGCGGACGATCTCCGCGACGCCGTGCAGTCCACCCCGCGCATCCTGCAGGGGGATGGCGTGAAACTCGACTTCGTGCCTCTGACCGGAGTCCGAAGGCAGCCGCAGAATGCTGCAGTGCGGCTGGTTTGTATCCAGCACCTTGTGCAGGGGATACGCCGTGTCCGGCAGAGTGTGGCCCCGTTCGTCGATACCGCCGATCAGCCGCCGCGACCATGGTTCACCCGGCACAAATGCGGAGTCGGGAAAGAGCCGGGTCAATCCGTGGCTGCAGACAACCAGCCTGAGGTCGGAGTCGGTGATGTAGTAGGCGTCGTACAGGCTTTCGAGTACGTGCAGATACGCGAACGCATGGCACAACGAACTGGCCTGGCCGATGGTCGACGCGTCGATGGGCGCGCTGGCCCTGATCGCGTCGGCGGCGTGCTTCTGGTCCGACAGCATCGTCTGGCCCCCTTCTGCGAGCCAGCGCCGCAAGGCCGCGATGACATTGCGATCCAGTTGGCGCTCTGATTCGATCAGCGTATTGATCGCTTCGCTGTGCGCCAGGTGCGTGCGGTACGACTGGTCATGGATCAGTGAGTCGTACATGTCCGACACGGCCAGAATCCGCGCCCCCAGCTGCATATCGCCGACCGGCTTTGACGTCAGTCCATGCACTTCCACCGGACACCGCGCCGACTGTCCGATCAACTCCACGACCTGGTTCTGCACGCGACAGGCCTGGAGAATTGTCAGACCCACGTTGTGGTTCTGGGCTACGAGTTCGGCTTCGTCCGGGCTCAGCGCGGCCGGTTTGTGCAGGATGCTGTCCGGCACGCCAATCTTTCCCAGGTCGTGCAGCATCGCCGCGATCTCGAGCATCCGCAGCTCATGCTCCTCCCAACCCAGTTCGCCCGCGATGCCCACCGCGGCCAGCGCGACGCGCCGGCTGTGATAGACCGTCGCCTCGTCACGGTAGTGCAGCGCCGAGAGCAGGCTCCGCAGCACGCCCGGTTTGACGAACTCGTCGTACTGATTTCCAAGCGGCCCGCCGCTCGTCTCATCGGCTGAACGCACCAGAGACAGCAGCGTCATCAGGATTCGTGAGGAGTCCGCAGGGTGCGCACTGGGAGGAACGGATGTACGGCGTTCCTTGAACGGATGCTGCAGATTGGCCGGCATGCCTGTGCTCGCAACGGGGACATCGCCTCGCCGGGCGCACCACCAGGCGCAATGCGGCGAAATGGTTGTTGCAAAGCTACGTCGCGGGAAGTGGGAGTCAAATGCCGGACGGAGGAGGGGAAAGGATTCAAGGGGGCGAGGAGTCAAGGATTCGAGGGGGGCGACGGATTGCGCCTGTATCCCTCGAATCCTTGACTCCTTGAATCCTCGATTCCTCCCCCATCCCCTACGACCGTCCCAACTCCTGCGACCGCACCGTCGCGGCGAGCACGGCGTTGATCAGCGCGGCCCGCATGCCCCCGCGCTCCAGCTCATGCAATCCGGCGATTGTTGTTCCGCCTGGGCTGGTGACGGCGTCCTTCAACTGTCCCGGATGCTGACCCGTCCTGAGCACCATCTCGGCCGCGCCCAGCAGAGTTTGAGCCGCCAGTCGCGTGGCGATGTCCCGCGGCAGTCCCGCTCGCACACCGCCGTCGCTGAGTGCCTCGATCACCTGAAACGCGTACGCCGGGCCGCTGCCTGACAAGCCCGTAACGGCGTCCAGCAACGGCTCGGAGACCTGCACCGCGATGCCGACCGTTGTCAGCATCCGCTCCACCAGAGCGGCATCCTCCTGCGTCGCGGCTCCGCCGATTGCATAAGCGGATGCACCGCGACCCACCAGGCATGGCGTGTTCGGCATAACGCGGGCGAGCCGCGCCCCGGCGCCGAACGCACCCGCCAGCGTCTGCAAGGTCACGCCCGCCGCCACCGAAACGACCAACTGCCGGGCGCTGACCACTTCCCGCAACTCCGCCAGCACCGCCTGCATCGTCTGCGGCTTGACCGCCAGCACGATGACGTCCGAAGTCTCAGCCACCTGCTTGTTGGACTCGATCGCTTCAACGGAAGTCTCGCGCGAAAAGCCCGAGCGCGATCCCGCGTCCACGTCGCTGGCACTGAGATGGTCCGGCGCGGAAAACCGCGAATCCAGCAAACCCTTGGCCAGGGCGGTCGCCATCCGGCCCGCGCCGATGAAGCCAATCCGAATCGTCGCTCCCTGTGTGTTCATACCGGAATCGTGTCCGCAATAACCGGCGGAGTCAATCACACGCGAAAGGACGCCACGTGCCGGTTTCGTTTGGATCTGTCAGCCGCTCAAAGTGACGTCGCGATAAAGCGCCTTTCCCCTGTTCCTTGAACTTGCCGTAGGCCCCTCGCAGAATGACGGGCGTCAACCCCGCCCATCGCGATTGAGGAGTCGGACCATGCTGCGCTTTGCCCTCGCGGCCTCATGCGTTGCCGCCCTGCTATGCATTCGCTGTGAGACCTGCCCTGCCGCCGAACTCGACGTGGTGTCGAACGTCGAGCCGCAGCCGTTGATCGCCGCTACCGAGCGGCTGCTACAGGCCCTTGATGTCGTCGGCGCTCCGCTGCCCGACGAAGACGTCGCCGCTTTGCAGGACGCGATGCAGCTGGACGATGCGAAGGACAGCGTCACGGCCATTCAGGAAATCCTCGACAAGCACTGCCTGGCCCAGGTCACCATCAATCCGGAGAGCCGCGTCTCCGCCAAGGAAGGTCCCGTCGCCAAGCAGTTGATGCAGCAGGGCTGGAGCACGTTTCTCGTCAAGGTGCACAACGAAGCGCAGATCACCCCGCAACTCCGGGTCGAAAGCCCGCAGGCCGCGCCGGTCTATCAGCTCGGGCAGGGCGCCCGGCAGCGACCGCAGACCGACCAGGACCTCGTCACTCCCGCCGAAGCCGCGCAGCGGTTCCTGGACATCGAACTGTTCAACAAGCAGCCCCTCAAACCGGAGCTCTCCGGACTCGTTGTCGAATACCGCATCCTGCAGTTGTACTCGCGGGACACCGGCCGCCGCGAAGCGACCCTCGTCTTTAACGTCGGCCAGGGGACGCAGGATCTCGGCTTTCGGAGCGAGGTCCCCATCCTGTTCAACGCCGTGCCGTCGGTTGAAGTCGTGCTGAACGTCAAGGACATTGACGGCACGCCGACGATGGCCGCCTTCACCATCAAAGACTCTCACGGCCACGTCTATCCCAATCCCGCGCGACGGCTCGCTCCCGATTTCTTCTTTCACAACCAGATCTATCGCGCCGACGGCGAATCCGTGCATCTCCCGCCCGGCGAGTACACCGTCGAAGTCACTCGTGGTCCCGAGTATTACGTCGACACGCATCAGTTGATCGTCGAATCGGGGGTCGTGAGCCAGGCCGTTGAGTTCCCGCTCCGCCGCTGGATCCATCCGAAGGAGCGCAACTGGTTCTCCGGCGATCACCATGTGCATGCCGCCGGCTGCAAACACTACGACAGTCCCACGGAGGGAGTCAGTCCCGCCGACATGATGCGGCACGTGCTGGGCGAAGACCTCAACGTCGGGTGCGTTCTGTCCTGGGGGCCCTGCTGGTATGCCCAGAAGCAGTACTTCGAAGGCAAGGTGTCCGCCCTTTCGCGGCCGAGCTATCTCATGCGCTACGACGTCGAGGTGAGCGGCTTTCCGTCGTCACATGCGGGGCATCTCTGCCTGTTGGGTCTCATTGAGGACGACTATCCGGGCGCCACGCTGATCGAAGAATGGCCCAGCTGGACGATGCCGGTGCTGCAGTGGGGACAGCGTCAGGATGCGGTCGTCGGCTACAGCCACAGTGGCTGGGGTCTGGCCCTGCCCGACTACGGTCCCAACGGTGAGCGTCTCGATCCGATCAATTACCCGAATCGCCGCCCGTCCGGAGGCCGCGCTGCCGACAAGCTTCCCGATTTCGCGATGCCGCCTTTCGACGGCATCGGCGCGAATGAGTACATCGTGACCGTCGCCCACGGCGCGTGCGATTTCATTTCGGCCGTGGATACGCCCGCCATCTGGGAACTCAACATCTGGTACCACACCAACAATTGCGGCTTCCGCTCGAAGATCAGCGGCGAGACCGACTTTCCGTGCATCTATGGCGAACGGGTCGGTCTGGGGCGCATTTACGTCAAGCTGGATGAAGACCAGCCGCTCGATTACGACGCGTGGGTGCGCGGCGTCCGCGACGGACGCTCCTACTGCTGCGACGGTCTCGGCCATATCCTCGACTTCCGCGCGACTCCGGCGAGCGGCGCAGATGAGCCTGCCGTGCATGTGGGCGAACCCGGTCCGAACGGCGAGATCAGCCAGCTCAACCTGAGCGAACCAGGTCAGGTCAAAGTCGAATTCGATGTGGCCGCCCTCCTCGCCGAAGAGCCCGACGAACGCACCGAGGCCATCCGCAACCGCCGGCTCGACCAGCAGCCGTACTGGCATATTGAGCGGGCCCGCATCGGTGACACGCGCACTGTGCCGGTGGAGATCATCGTGAATGGATATCCGGTCGCCACGCAGGAGATTGAAGCGGACGGGTCCACGCAGTCGCTGTCGCTGGACGTGGACATCGAGCGATCCAGCTGGGTCGCAGTCCGCATTCTGCCGAGCGTGCATACAAATCCGATCTACGTCGTCGTGGACGACCAGCCCATCCATCCTTCTCGCAAGAGTGCCGAATGGTGCGTCCAGGCCGTCGAGACCTGCTGGAACGCCAAGCAGAACCAGATCCGTGAAGAAGACCGCGAGGCCGCCCAGGCCGCCTACGACGCGGCGGCGGAGATGTACCGCAAGATCGCCGCCGCAGCGGTTGAAGATTGAACGAAGTCTCACGACTCGCCCCATTGAGCGTTCAGCCGCGGTGGCACGGTTTCTCTCGAAGCCGCCCGCTCGCGAACCGTACAGCCTCTTTGTGCCCCAGCGCGGCCCCGTGGCCGCAACCAGAGGGTTCACCACGGATCTCACGGATGCGCACGGATAAGGAGGTTTGGCATGTCGTCCTTCCTGGTTGGCTTCCGAGATCAGTCGAGGCAGTCCATTACCGGAGCGGGCGAGTTCGCACTGACATGACGTCGCAACAGGTAGCCCAACGTGATGACCGACGACCGCAAGCCTGCCGGAATGACATGGGAGAGCTTCGTGGAGCGGCGGATCCGCGAGGCGACGGAGGCGGGGGCATTTTCCGGTCTGCCGGGGCTGGGGAAGCCGATTCCGGGGATCGACGAGCCGCTGGACGAGAACTGGTGGATCAAGCGCAAGCTGCGCGATGAGGGAGTGAGCGTGCTTCCGCCCGTGCTGGCGGCGCGTCTGGCCGTCGAGACGACGCTGGAGGAAATCAACGGACTGGCATCAGAGAGCGAAGTGCGGCAGAAGCTGGAGAAGTTGAACGAAACGATTCGCGCCGCCCATCATTCTCCCATCGCCGGGCCCCCGGAGGGGATCGCCGAAGTCGACGTGGAAGCGATCGTCGCCCGCTGGAGAGCCTCGCAAGCAGGCCGCGCCACAGATTCGCGCTGACCTCCTGCGCGGTCGAAGAGGCGTTGTCGCCGTTCCGCTTCCGCCTGGCGATGTATGTCGGCCCGATGGCACGAGCCACTGAGTACCTGAGCACGGGGGCAGTGGCGGCAAGCGTTACTGCGGGACCGTATCGTCCACAACTGAAATCCACTCCACTTTCCAGACGCCGTTCTCGGCCGCCAGGAGCAACGACACCTGCGCCTGTGGAGTGATCCCGGGCGGGGTGCGGTAGATTGCTTCGCCCCGAGTGAGGCCGGAGACGTCGGTTTCCTGGTAGGAGACGAACTCCAGTTCATGCTGAAAGGGGGGGAGCCGGGCGCGTTCGCGGAAGGATTCGCGTCCTTCGGCGGACTTGAACTCGGCGGTTGTCGATTCCCACGCCTCGTCCGCGCGGCCTTCACGGAGGGCCGTCAGAAACGGCTCGGTGACATCGCGACCGTCCCGGGCCGGGGGCGCCGGGCCGGTGAACAGCCAGTTCGCGAACCAGTATCCGAGACCCGCCATCGCGACAAAGACTATCGCGGGAAGAATCAGCGATCGACCGGCGCGCTGAGGGTTCACAATCAGTTCCTGAACTGGCGAGGCCGAAGCAGCTTCTGCAGGTCCATCGATCCGGGTTCTATCAGAACTCGCCGACGACTTCATTTCCGGCCCGGGTGCCCAACGCGCGCCAGGTGTTCCGGTCGATGTTCTCGCTGACGGATCGCGCGGATCCGTCCATCAGCAGGATGCCGACGCTCCCCTCGTGATAGCTGCGGGCCGTCACGGCCGCGTAAGTGGGAACGGAGGCGGACTCGCCATCGCGCATGGACGTGAAGTCGATGTCATACGTCTGCCCGCCGCTGGTGTACGGCAGCACAAAGTTCGGCGGGAACGTAGTCGTGAATCCCGACTCGTGCACGTCTCCCTCGACCCATTCGGTGTGGCCGAACTGGTCGAACGTGCCTCCCAGGTACGGCGCGATGTCGGCCGGCGAGTTGGGTGGCGGGACGTTCAGGGTCGACGGATTGTTGCTATCCCACAGATTGGGCTGGTAGGCCTTGGTCTCGGCGACGGCGAGGGTGTTGCTCATCCCGTCCGTCATAGCCGAGTCGCGGAACGCTTGATTCGGATGGAAGGCGCCATCCCCCACGGCCCCGCTGACCGGATCGTAGATGAACCAGGTCCCTTCGTTGAAGCAGTAGTTGAGCGGGTAGTGCGTGATCGTGACGGTGGGACGCGCCCGGTCGTTCACTTCGCTGGGGCAGAGATAGATCGGAACACGGGTGCGGGCCGCAATGGGATTGCCGGTGAACTCGGGGGAGACGTTCCAGTCGATGAGGTTCGCGAGCGTCGTCTGCTCGATGTAGGGCAGCAGCCGCGCGTGGCCGGACCAGGGCTGGAACGTGCTGGCCGCCGGCATCACCGAGACCGGCGGAAAGCGGGAGAACGTATCGAGGTAGTTGTGCAGCGCCAGGCCGATCTGCTTGAGGTTGTTGCGGCACTGTGTCCGCCGGGCGGCTTCGCGCGCCTGTTGCACGCCGGGCAGCAGCAGGGCAATCAGGATGGCGATGATCGCAATCACCACCAGCAGCTCGATTAATGTGAAACCTCGACGCCGGACAGCCTGAGTCATGATGTTTCCGTCCTCGTTCAGCGGAATGCGGACAGGTCGTGATCGCTGCCGGAAAGCTATCGTCTTTCGCTGCGCACACAATGCGAGTCGCTGCTGGATAAACGACTTTTAAGGTGAGGCAGACGGGCATTCCGGCCTGTTGCGCACTACAGTGACGGTCATCGGAACGGTGGCCATGTCGCGACTGCTCGTCATCGAAGATCATGCCAAGCTGCTCCGCACGCTGCAGCGCGGACTGCAGGAGGAGGGCTATGCCGTCTCCGTGGCCGCCAGCGGGACCGACGGCTATGCGCTCGCCCGCACCTCCGGCGCGGATGCGGTCGTTCTCGACCTGATGCTGCCGGGACAGGACGGGCTCACGCTGCTGCGCAACCTCCGCCGCGACGGCTTCCGGAAGCCCATCCTGATCATGACCGCGCGCGATGCCGTCGCCGACCGCGTCACGGGACTCGACGCGGGGGCCGATGACTATCTTGTGAAGCCCTTCGCATTCGACGAGCTGCTGGCGCGGCTGCGCGCGTTGCTCCGGCGCAGCGCGGAGACCGAAACATACCGCCTGGCCGTCGGCGATCTGGAATTGGACCTGATCCGCCGCAGCGTCAGCCGGCAGGGGGAGGCGATCGAACTGACGCCGCGCCAGTTTGAGCTGCTGGAGTACCTGATGCGGCACGCCGGGAGCGTCGTCTCGCGGGAAATGATTCTTCGCGACGTCTGGCAGGATTCGTCCGGCATCCCGACCAACATCGTCGAAGTCTCGATGAATCACCTGCGGCGGCGGATCGAACGGCCGGAGTGGCCGCAACTGCTGCACACGGTGCGCGGCGCGGGATACGAACTGCGGGAGCAGGCGTAATGAGCATCACGATCGGTCAGCGACTGACGCTCTGGTACGGAGGGACGCTCGCCGTCAGCCTGGCGGCGATGTGCGTGCTCGTGTACGGATCGTTCTCCCACAACCTGATGTCGGAGATCGATCGAGCCCTGGATGAGGAGCTCGCGGAGATTGAAATTGAAGTACGGCATGCAGTCTCCGCTGAACAGCGGGCGGCGCAGCTGCAGAAGTATTTCGGATCGCACCCGTACTATGACATTCAGGTCGTCCGGCCGGATGGATCGGTCGTGTTTCAGTCGGCCCGCATTGGACCGGCGCCGCTCACGATTCCTGCGTTCGCGACGCCTGATGATGGACGAGTGGCCGCGAGCGAAGTGCGTCCTGATGGAAGGCGGATTCGAGTCGCCAGCCGCGTCGTCGAAGGCTTTGACGGACCGCTCATCATCCAGGCCGCCGACTCGCTGGAGCCGATGCATGCGGATCTTGCCCGACTGCTGGCGATCCTGCTGACGGTGGCCCCGCTCGTCATGCTCGCCGCGCTCTGGGGAGGCTACGTTCTTTCCCGCCGGGCTCTGGCCCCGGTCGACAGGCTGACCAGGACCGCGCTGCGCATCTCGGCGACGCAGTTGAGCGAGCGGGTGATGGTGGGGTCTGATGACGAACTGGGGCGGCTGGCGCGGGCCTTCAATGGCATGATCGACCGTCTGCAGAAGTCGTTTACGAGCATGCAGCAGTTCACGTCGGATGCGGCCCACGAACTGCGAACTCCGCTCGCTGTCCTCCGCAGCGAAACTGAAGTGGCGCTGCGCGGGGAGCGGTCGGAGGACGAGTATCGGGACGTGCTCCACAGTCAGCTGGAGGAGATCGATCGCATCTCAAGGCTGGCTGATCAGCTGTTGTTTCTGTCACGCGAGGACGCCGGCCAGCCGCCGCCGACCGCAGTCGCAGTCCGGCTGGCTCCGCTCGTCGCGGATGTGACGGACCAGCTGCGTCCGGCAGCATCTGCCCGGAGTCTGTCCCTGCGACTTGCCGGCTCGTTTCCCGACTGCACTGTACTCGGGGACCCGGATCGGCTGCGGCGACTGTTGGTCAACCTGATCGACAATTCGATCAAGTACACCTCCTCCGGCGGTGAAATCCGCGTCAGCGGTTTGCGAGAGAACGGTGATGTGGACATCTCGATTGAGGACACCGGCGTGGGCATTGCCGAGGAGCATCTGCCGCGACTCTTCGACCGGTTCTATCGCGTCGACGCGGCACGCACCGGAGCGGACGGAAGCGGACTGGGACTGTCCATCTGCCGGTCCATCGTGGAGAGCCAGCAGGGACAGATCTCGCTGCAGAGCAGGCCGGGCGCAGGCACGATTGTCAGCGTGACTCTCCCGGTGCAATCCGACGGATGATCCCCTCCGCGGTTGTTGCGATCGCCTCAGAACCGAAATGGTTCGCCGCGGATGTCGAAGTCGGGGCGGAGGCGACGTTCATGATGAGGCCGAGGGCGATGCAGGTGGTGATCAGGCTGGAGCCGCCGTAGCTCATGAGGGGAGGGTGAGGCCGCAAGATCGGACGCGGTCTTTCGTGAGCCTCCTTTGGTACCAGGGAATCAGAGTATTCGACTCCTGCGGGGACTTAATCGTGCGTTGACGCTGGGCAGGCCCGCCGCCATTGTGGACAATTGCCTTCCCTTTCCCCATAAGATTGATTGGGTCGTGAGTCTCACTTCTCCACAGCATCGTTCGTCGCGCAGCGCCTCTCCCGGCAACGGCGAGGATGGAGCGTCGACTGCTGTGTCTGCTCCGGCGGAGTCGCGGCAGGTCCTGGAGATGCTGGCGAACCGGATGGGCATCGCCGTCGCCGATGCCGACGGGCGGCTGCTGGAGGTCAATCCGCGGCTGTGCGGGATGCTGGGACGGAGCGAGGCGGAGTTGCTCACCCTCTCCTGTGCCGACCTCACCCATCCGGACGACTGGATCTGCAACCGGCTGATGATCGAGCAGGTGGCTGCCGGTGAGAGACCGGAGTTCATCATCGAGAAGCGTTATCGGTGCGGGGACGGGCGCTGGATATGGGTGAACGTGTCCGTGGTGCCGTTGTGCGATGAGGCCGGCGTGGTGCGGCGGCTGCTGGCGGTCATCGAGGATATCGACGCGCGGAAGCAGGCCGAGGCGCAGCTGGAAGCCGAACTGGCGGACTCGCAGCTGCTGCAGGGGATCAGTGCGGAGCTGATTGAGGAAGACGACGTCGATGCGCTGTATGAGAAGATCGTGAATGCAGCCAGCGCGATCATGCGCTCGGAATGCTCCAGCATGCAGAGGCTGTATCCGGAGCGTGGCGCAGCCGGGGAGCTGAAACTGCTGGCTTCGCGGGGCCTGAGCGCCGAAGCGCGCCGCTGCTGGGAATGGGTCCATACGAAGTCGCAATGCACCTGCGGTCATGCCTTGAAGACAGGCGCCCGCGCGATTGCAGCGGACGTGCGGCACTGCGAATGGATGGAGGGGAGCGACGATCAGGCGAATTTGCTGAAGAGCGGCATCCAGGCGGCGCAATCGACGCCGCTGGTGTCGCGCAGCGGGAAGCTGCTGGGGATGATCTCCACGCACTGGAGGCAGCCGCATGAGCCGAGCGAGCGGGACCTGCGGCTGCTGGACATTCTGGCGCGGCAGGCGGCCGACCTGCTGGAACGGCATCAGGCGGACGAGCAGTTCCGCGAGCACGAGCGGCGATTGCGGGCGAGCGAGCAGCAGCTACGGGCCATCATCGAGACGACGCCGGAGTGCGTGAAGCTGGTGGCGGCCGACGGGACGCTGCAGCAGATGAATCCGGCCGGGCTGGAGATGGTTGAGGCCGAATCCGCCGACACGGTCGCGGGGAAATCGATCTACAGTGTGATTGCACCCGAACACCGGGAGTCATTTCGCGAGTTCAACGAAGCCGTCTGCGGCGGGCGGTCGGGGATGCTGGAGTTCGACATCATCGGCCTGCGCGGGACGCGACGGCATATGGAAACGCAGGCCGTGCCGCTGGTGAACCCGGACGGCAGGGTGTCTCAACTGGCGCTGACGCGCGACGTGACGGAGCGAAAGAGACAGGAGAAGCTGGAGTCGGCTCAGCGGCGCGTGCTGGAACTGATTACGGCGGACGCGCCGTTAGCGGAGGTGCTCGAATCGCTGGTGCGGTCGATTGAGGAGCAGTCGGACTCGGGTTTGCTCGCATCGGTACTGCTGCTGGACCCCGTCGGGCGGCGCCTGCGGCACGGAGCGGCGCCCAGCCTGCCTGCGGCCTACAACCGGGCGATTGACGGAGTCGCGATCGGTCCCTGCGTCGGCTCGTGCGGGACGGCGGCCTATCTCGGGCAGCCTGTCCACGTCTCCGATATCGCCACCGATCCACTGTGGGCGGAGTTCTGTGAACTGGCGCTCTCACACGGCCTGGCCGCCTGCTCGTCAACGCCGATTTTTTCCCGGGACGGCGAAGTGCTGGGAACATTCGCCGTCTATTACCGGCAGCCGAGGGTGGTGGACGAGAGAGACTTGCAACTGATCGACACCATGAGCCGGACGGCGTCGATTGCGATCGAGCGGAAGCTCGCACAGGACGCGCTGCGGGAGAGCGAAGAGCGTTTTCGGGCATTCACGAACACGACCTTCGACGTCGTGTACCGGATGAGCGCGGACTGGCTGGAGTTGCGGCAGCTCCGGGGCCAGGAATTCATCGCCGACACCCTCGAGCCCAGCCGCAGCTGGATCGATGCGTATATTCATCCGGATGACCAGAAACTGGTGTGGGATACGATCCAGGACGCGATCGCGAATAAAACAGTGTTCGAACTGGAACACCGGGTGATCCGGGTGGATGGGACGCTGGGCTGGACCCATTCCCGCGCCATTCCCCTGTTGAACGATCAGGGGGAAATCGAGGAATGGTTTGGCGCCGCGACCGACGTGACGGTCCGCCGCGAGGCGCTGGAGGCCCAGAAGCGGAATGCCGAGACGTTCGCGGCCCTCATCGAGCAGTCGCCGCTGGGCATTTATGTGGTCGACTCGCAGTTCCGCATCGCGATCGTCAGCGCCGGTTCCGAACCCGCCTTCCGCAATGTTCAGCCAGTCATCGGACGGGACTTCGGCGAGGTGATGCACACGATCTGGCCGCCGTCGTTCGCGAACGAAGCGATCGCGATCTTCCGGCACACGCTGGAAACCGGTGAGCCTTATGTCTCTCCCGGACTGACGGAGACGCGGAAGGACGTCGGCGACGTGGAGTCGTATGAGTGGCAGGTCAACCGCGTGATGCTGGCCGACGGGCAGTATGGAGCGGTGTGCTACTACTTCGACACGACCCGGCTGCAGCAGGCGGCGCAGGCGTTGCGCGACAGCGAGGAACGGTTCCGGATGCTGGCCGACAACATGGACCAGCTCGCCTGGACGTGCGACGAACTGGGGAACGTCACGTGGTACAACCAGCGCTGGCTGGATTACACCGGGCTGACGTTCGAGGAAATGCGGGACTGGGGCTGGAAAGCGGTGCATCATCCGGACCACGTCGATCGCGTGGTCGCCAGCGTGACGCACTCCCGAAATAGCGGCGAAGTCTGGGACGACACCTTTCCACTGCGCGGTCGAGACGGCGAGTATCGCTGGTTTCTGTCGCGGGCGATTCCGATCCGGGACGCCGACGGGAACATCGTCCGCTGGTTCGGCACGAACACCGACGTCACGGAGCTGCGGGCGCTGCAGGAATCATTGCGAGATGCCGATCGCCGCAAGGATGAGTTCCTCGCCACGCTGGCCCACGAACTGCGGAATCCGCTGGCCCCGATCCGCACCGGACTGGAACTGATGCGCCTCATCCAGGACGAGCCGGAGGCCATGGAAGAGACGCGGGCGACGATGGAGCGGCAGACGCAGCAGCTCATCACGCTCGTCGATGACCTGCTCGACGTGTCCCGCATCACGCGCGGCAAACTGGACCTGCGCAAATGCCGGGTCAGCCTGTCGGACGTAATTCAAAGCGCCGTGGAAGCGTCGCGGCCATTCATCGACGACGCCGGGCATCAGCTGACCGTCGTCCCCTGCGACAGCCAGATCCATCTGGACGCCGACCCGCATCGACTGGCGCAGGTTGTGTCCAACCTGCTGAATAACGCCTCCAAGTACACTCCCGACGGCGGCCGCATCCGGCTAAGCTGTGAGTCGTCGAACGGCAGCGTGGCGATTTCCGTCGAAGACAACGGCATCGGCATTCCGGCCGATATGCGAGACTGCATCTTCGAGATGTTCGCACAGATCGACCGGCCGATGGAAAAGGGATACACGGGGCTCGGCATCGGTCTCACGCTGGTAAAACGGCTGGTGGAGATGCACGGGGGATCGATCGACGTCCACAGCGAGGGCGCCGGTCAGGGAAGCCGCTTCCGTGTCACATTGCCGATCGTCCAGGAACCCGCGGTCGTCCCCGACGAACCGGTGACGGCGCCCGAGGGGGAAGGGACCGGCCTCCGCGTGCTCGTCGTGGATGACAGCCAGCCCGCAGCCGACATGCTGGGGAAGGTGGTCCGGATGCTGGGCAATGAGGTGCGGATCGCCTACGACGGCCTGCAGGCGGTTGAGGCGGCTGCCGAGTACCGCCCCGATATCATCCTGATGGACCTGGGCATGCCCCGCATGACGGGATACGAGGCGGCCCGCCGCATCCGCGAGTATGCCTGGGGGGGCGACATCACGATGGTGGCCCTGACAGGTTGGGGCCAGGAGTCCGACCGGCAGCGCACGGCCGACGCCGGCTTCGACCGGCATCTCGTCAAGCCGGCCGATCCCGCACAACTGCAGCGACTGTTCTCCGAATCCGCGCGCGTCGACGCTTGAGTGACTGCGTCGACGCATGGCCGGCTGAGGGGCGACGGACGTGCCGATGGTCCGGCTCCCGTCCACCGGTGCTGAGCGTGGCGGGCGATTTCGTCAGAAGCGGAACGGCTCGCCGCGGATGTCGAAGTCGGGGCGGAGGCCGACGTTCATGATGAGGCCGAGGGCGATGCAGGTGGTGATCAGGCTGGAGCCGCCGTAGCTCATGAGGGGGAGGGTGAGTCCGGTGATGGGCATGAGGCCGACCGTCATGCCGGTGTTGATAATCACCTGCGTCCCCAAGAGGCTGAGGATGCCGATGACGACGAGCTTGCCGAAGGGCTCCTGCGTTGCGGTCGCGACGAGCAGGCCGCGGGCAAGGAGGAGGGCGTAGAGGAAGAAGACGCCCAGGGCGCCCCAGAGGCCCCAGCGTTCGCCGATGAGACAGAAGATGAAGTCGGTGCGGGAGGCGGGGAGGCGGTAGGCGCTGGCGTCGCTGATGGGCATGCCGGAGAGTTCGCTGCCCCAGGGGCCGCCGAGGGCGAGCATGGTCTTGGACTGATGGAGATGATAGCCGTCGCCGGGCGGCGGTGGTCCGCCGTCGGTCTGGGTGAAGACGGCGGTGATGCGCGACTTCTGCTCGGCGCTCATCGCCATCCACAGGGCCGGCAGGAGCGCGGCGCCCATGACGCCGACGCCGGCGAGATGCCGCAGGCGTGCGCCGGCCGCGAAGAGCATGGCGTAGAGGACCGGGAAGAAGAGCAGGGAGGTGCCGAGGTCGGGCTCGCGGAGGATGAGCAGGACCGGGACGGCGGTGATGACGAACGGCGCGATCAGGCCGAGCAACCTGCGGTAGTTGCTGCGATGCCTGAGGTAGTGGGCGAGGGTCATGATGTAGGCGAGCTTGGCGAGTTCCGAGGGCTGCAGGTCGGCCACACCGAGCGGGATCCAGCGATGCGAGTTATTTCGGGCGGGAAAGAAGTACACTGCGACGAGCAGCACCAGGCAGGCGCCGTAGAGGCCGTAGCTCCAGCGACCAAGGCGGCGATAGGGAAACCAAGTGACGGCGAACATGACCGGCACGCCGAGCAGGATCCAGACGGCCTGGCGGACGGCATAGGCGCCGTCCCCGGCGAGTTCGTCGCCGCGCACCAGGCCCGTCACACCGACTCCCATCAGCGCGAGCGCACACAATGGCAGCAGCCACGGCAGGCGGAGAATGTATTCAGTCGGCGACATGCGGAAGGACGCCCCGGCGGAGACCGCGGAATGCGGGTGATGTAGCGGATTCGGCGTTCCGCGCGAACATCGCTTCCGGGTGGGGCGGCGGCTGGCGCTCAGCGCTGTTGCCGGGCGTCCTGCTGATCTCCGGTCTTGCGTCTGCACAGGAAACCGAAATGCCTCCGGCCCCGATCGTCATCGCTCACCGCGGCGCGTCCGGCTATCTTCCCGAGCACACGCTGCCGGCCAAGGCCCTGGCCCACGGGATGGGGGCCGACTATCTCGAGCAGGACGTCGTCCTCACGCGGGACGACGTGGCGATCGTGCTGCACGACATCCATCTGGACACCGTCACGGATGTCGCCGTGCGATTCCCGGATCGGGCGCGGAGCGACGGCCGTTTCTACGCGATCGACTTTACGATGGATGAAATCCGGACGCTGCAAGTCAGCGAGCGGTTCGACCGCAAGACGGGCCGGGCGGTGTTTCCCAAGCGGTTCCCGGTTGGGCAGGGCCGGTTTGAGATTCCCACGCTGCAGGAGGAGATCGAGTTCATCCGGGGGCTGAATCAGTCCACCGGGCGCGCGGCGGGCATTTATCCCGAGATCAAGGCGCCTGCTTTTCATCGCCGCGAGGGGAAGGACATCAGCCGCATTGTGCTGGAGATCCTGAAAGCGGCCGGCTACTCGCGACGCGACAATGCGTGCTACGTGCAATGCTTCGATGCGGCGGAAACCCGGAGACTCCGCGAGGAACTGCAGACCGACCTCAAACTGATCCAGCTGATCGGCGAGAACCACTGGGGGGAATCGGAGACCGATTACGACCGGCTGCGGACGGACGAGGGGCTGCGGGCGATCGCGGAGTACGCCGACGGGATCGGCCCGTCGCTGAATCATGTTGTCAGCGGCGTGGATGCATCCGGACGCCCGATGATCACGTCGCTGGCGGAGGATGCGCACGCCCTCGGTCTGTGCGTGCACCCGTACACGCTGCGGGCCGACGCGCTTCCCGACTATGCCGGGGAGTTCGACGACCTGATGGACCTGCTGGTGAATCAGGCGGGAGTTGACGGAGTGTTCTCCGACTTCCCGGATCTGTCGGTGCGATACGTCCGGCAGCAGCGCTGACGCGACCGAGCTTCGTGTTTGTCCGAATCCTTCCGTGCCGGGCGGGATTCGGATATCGTTTTCAGCGAGCCGAATGCGGCAATCTGGCCGCGAGGTCCGGGCGGGGATATTCGAGTCCACACAGGCACACACGCAGGGACTTCGGCCGGTTCGTTCGATTCACAGGCGGTGTCGCGGACCGGCGATTGAGGTTCTGTCAGGAGGAGCACCGATGGCGCTGTTTGAGATTGAGACGAATCTGCACATCATGATCAGCTGGGCCGACTCGCAGGAGGAGGCGGAGGCGGTCGCCCGCAAGCATTACCCGGAGGACGAGATCGTCCGGACCACCCGTCGCCCGCGCGACATCTGGGTCATCTCCAAGGGGCTGCTCGGCGTGCGTCCTGCGGCAGAGCCGTGTGACACGGCGCGCGAATGCCTGTCGCGGGCCGCGGGAGACAAGCTGCACGCGATCCGCCTGTACATGCTCGACACGGGCGCGGACCTGCACGAGGCGCAACGGGTGATCGAAACGAACATGTCCATGGGCTGGTGACGACCCGGAACGCGAGCATGCAGTACGGCCAGCTGAAGAGCGCCTTCGATGCCGAGGGCTACGTCGTCATCCGCGAATTCATCGCCGGTTCGCAGCTGGAAGAGCTGCGTTCCGAACTGGACCGGTACATCAGGGAAGTCGTCCCGACGCTTCCGGCGACCGATGCGTTCTTTCTTGATCCGGCCGATCCCTCCACGCTCAAGCAGTTGCAGCATATGCAGCTTGATGCGTACTTCCGGGACTACATGCGGCACCCCGCCTGGAACGGTCTGGCGGAAGCGCTGATCGGGGAACCGGTGGAGCCGCATCCGCCGGAGTGGTTCAACAAGCCGCCGGGGTCGAACAGCCCGACGCCGCCGCATCAGGACAACTACTACTTCAATCTCACGCCGCCGAACGTGCTGACGGTCTGGCTGGCGCTGGACCGGGTCGATGAGGGGAACGGCTGCTTGCGGTATGTCCGCGGCTCGCACAAGGAGCCGGTGCGTCCGCATGGGCGGTCGAAGATTCTCGGTTTTTCGCAGGGGATCCTCGATTTCGGTCCCGACGATGAAGCCGGCGAGACGGCCATTCATCTCGAACCGGGGGACGCGGTCGCGCATCATGGCCAGACGATCCATCGCGCGGAGCCGAACCGTTCGACGGACCGGCAGCGGCGGGCGTTCGCGATGGTGTTCCGCGGCGTCAGCTGCCGCCGCGACGAAGAGGCCTACTCCCGCTATACCGACGCGCTGCAGGCGCAGCACGCCGAACTGCAGGCCACGCGCTGATCGCACACCAGGCCGCCGGACTTTCCGCATGACCGAACCGCTGGTCTACCTGAACGGCCGCATGCGGCCCGCTTCGCAGGCGGGACTGGCGATCTACGATGCCGGGATCGTCCTGGGGGCGACCGTCACCGAGATGACGCGCACGTTCCGCGGGCGGCTGTTCCGGCTGGAAGATCATCTGGACCGGCTGTACCGCTCGCTGAAGTACGTTCGCATCGACATCGGACTTTCCCCGCAGGAACTGACGGAGATCTCCGAGGAGCTCGTCGCGCACAACTCGAGGTTGCTGGCTGAGGGAGAGGAACTCGGGTTGATCCACTTTGTGACGCCGGGGGAGTACCGGACGTATGCGGGGTCGGCCGGAGGTGCACCGGCGGCGGGGCCGACGGTGTGCGTCCACACGTTTCCGCTCCCTTACGAGCTGTGGGCAGAGAAGCTGCAGCACGGGGCGCGGCTGGTGACGCCTTCCATCCGGCATGTGCCGCCGCAGTGCTACGACCCCAAGATCAAATACCGCAGCCGCATGCATTACTACCTGGCCGACCAGGAGGCACGGGCGGCGGACCCGGGGGCGACAGCACTGCTGCTGGACCTGGACGGGAACGTGACGGAGACCAGCGGCGCGAATTTCCTGATCGTCGAGCGGGGCACGATCGTCGCGCCGACGCTGCGGAACACGCTGCCGGGGGTGAGCCGCAGGACGGTGATTGAACTGGCAGGGAAGCTGGGGATCCCATTCGTCGAGCGTGATTTTCAGGTCTACAACGTAATGACGGCCGACGAGGCGTTTCTATCGAGCACGCCGTTCTGCGTGATGCCGGTGTCGCACGTCAACGGCGCGGCGGTGGGGGCCGGCGTTCCGGGGCCGATCGTCGGCAGGCTGCAACGGGCCTGGAGCGAACACGTGGGACTCGACATCGTCGAGCAGATCGTGAGCGGAGCAGAACAGCGACGGCAGCGTCAGGCGGCGCTGTAAGGCATCATTCAGGTCAGACGGGTAAAGCCGGACTGCCGCACCGGACCGCCGATGCGATTCCGGACGTCGCCGCACTCGATCGCGTCCGACAGCTCGGCGAAAACGGGCTCTGCCTCTGCGAAAAAACGGTCGACGTGCTCGGGGCGGTGCGCGAGCGTGGGATAGAAGCCGCTGCCGGTGAGCAATCCGCGCTGGAGCATGCGGACGGTGAAGAGCGTGCCGAGCGCGGCGGCGTCGGGATGGTCGAAGCCGATGGATGTGAGTGCGGGGAGTCCGCCGAGCTTCAGCGGGACGTTGCTGCGTTGCGCCAGTGACTGCAAGCCGGTGCGGAAGGATTCGCCGCATTCCCGCACGTGGCGGGGGACGTCGGTCTGCCGCATGACGGCGAGCGTGGCGAGGGCGGCCGTCGGACCGACCCCCTCCGTCCAGTACGTGCTGGAGATGAACGAGTCCTGGGCGGCCTCCATGATTTCGCGGCGACCGATGACGGCCGCGACGGGATGACCGTTGCCGAGGGCCTTGGCGAAGACCGCGATATCGGGGTCCACCCCGAACAGCCGGTGCGCGCCGCCGCAATGCAGCCGAAAGCCCGTCGTCACTTCATCGAAGACCAGCCTGGCGCCGGCTTCGTCGCACAGCGTCCGGACATCTTCCAGAAATCCGGCTGCCGGCTGCGTGTTGCGCAGCGGCTCCATGACGACGGCGGCGAGACGGTCGCCGTGCGCTGCGACGATCTCGCGCAGCTGGTCGATCCGGTTATAGGCGAAGGGGAGGGCCGTGCCCTGCAGCGAGCGAGGGACTCCGGCCGGCTGCAGACCGGGGAGCAGGTGCCCGTCGAGGGCGTTGTCTTCACCGAGGTTGGCGGCGAGATACCAGTCGCTCCAGCCGTGATAGCCGCAGAACGCGATGACGTCGCGGCGGGTCGAGGCGCGGGAGATGCGGACCGCGATGGCCAGAACCTCGCCACCGCTGCGGGCCAGACGCGCCTGATCGGCCCAGGGGTGCAGATCCACGAGCGCGCGCGAGAGCTCGACTTCTTCCGGAGAGTTCAGCGTGCACATGCTGCCGCGCTCGACGCGGCGAACGACGGCGGCCGTCACATCGGGGTGCGCGTAGCCCAAGAGGCAGGAGCCGACGCCGCAGTGCGTGAAGTCGAGGTAAGTGTTTCCGTCGAGGTCCGTCACCTCGCAGCTGCGGGCCTCGGCGTAGTAGGCTGGCCATTGTTCCGGCGCGAACATCTCCGGGCGCTTGCTGAGCAGCTGCACGCCGCCGGGGATGAGCGACCGCGCGGCGGCGTAGAGTTCGGGACCTGATGCGTGGTGCGGCATGTCTGATCGAGCCGAAGGTAGAAACCTGCGCCGTCAGACAGCGGTCTCCGCGGCGCGGGTGGTGCGGAAACGGTACCCGACGCCGCGGACGGTCTCAATCGCATCGGCCGAGGGGCCGAGCTTCTTGCGGAGCGAGCGGATGTGGACGTCGATCGTCCGCTCCATGGAGTTGGCGTCTTCGCCGCGGCAGCAGTCGAGCAGTTCGTTGCGGCTGAAAGCGCGGCCGGGCTGCCGCATGAGGGTCCAGAGCAGGCGGAACTCGGTGGGCGTCAGGGGGAGTTCCTCGCCGAGCACTTTGACGGAGTGCCGGGTGCGGTCGATGTCGACCCCTTCGAGGGAGAGGGTTTCCGCGTCGATCTGATCGGCCGGCCGTCGTCGCAGCAGCGCCTTGACGCGCTCAACGAGCGGGCGGGTGCGGAAGGGCTTGGCGACATAGTCGTCGGCGCCGAGGTGGAAGCCGACGATCTCGTCGGTTTCCTCACCTTTGGCGGTGAGCATCAAAACGCGAACGTCCTTCATGCGGGCGTCGCTGCGGATCTGGCGGCAGACCTGCAGGCCGTCCATCACGGGGAGCATGACGTCGAGGAGGACGATGTCAGGGACCGCGGTGCGGCACTTGAGGAGGGCTTCGCGGCCGTCGTGCGCGGTGGCGACTTCAAATCCCTCGCGCGCGAAGTTGTACGCCAGCACGTCCACCAGCGAGGTCTCATCGTCAACAATCAGGATGCGGGGTTTACTCATGTGGACTCTTGCAGTTCGCTTCGTTCCAGCTTGCGAGCGTGCCGGATGATGCGGCCCTCGACGAGGTAGACGACGTCTTCGGCGATGTTGGTGGCATGGTCGGCGACGCGCTCCACCTGCCGGACGGCCGAGAACAGATGCAGCAGGGCGTCGACGCGGTCGGGATGCTCGTGCATGCGGTGAATGAGCTCGTTGATCAGCCGTTCGTTGGCGTCGTCGATTTCGTCGTCCTCGGCGCAGACCTGGCGGGCGAGGTCGCTGTCGAGGGCGACGTAAGCGTCGATGGCGCGGTGCAGCATGTGGACGGAGCGCTGGGCCATCTCCTTGAGTTCATCGGGGACGATGACCTCGGGGGCTTCGAGCAAGCCGCAGGCGCGTTCTCCAATGTTGACGGCGAGATCGGCGACGCGTTCCAGTTCGGCAACCAGCTTGAGGACCGTGGCGATACGGCGCAGGTCGATGGCGACGGGCTGGTGCAGGGCCAGCATCTTGAGGCAGCTCTCCTCGATTCGCACGTCCCAGCGGTCGATATCGGTGTCGCGCTCCATGAGGGAACGGGCTTCCTCGACGCTCGGCTCGGACAGGAGCGCGACGGCGCGATGGATCATCTCCTCGACGCTCGCGCTCATGGAGAGCAGGTCTTTGTGGAGCGCGGTGAGGTCGGCCTGGAGGTGGACGGACATGGGCGTGCCGGAGGGCGGGGGGCTGGGTGAGTGGGGTTCGGTCGTCGGTGGTGAGTGGGTGAGTTGTCAGTGGTTGACGGATTCAAGTCGGAGTCGGGATTTCAGAACTCAGTAATCAGATTTCGTATTTCAGATTTGAGATTTCAGGATTCACCCTCTGTCCTCTGATCTCTGTCCTCTGATCTCTGACCTCATCCAAACCGGCCGGTGATGTAGTCTTCGGTCTGCTTTTCTTTCGGCTTGGTGAAGAGTTGCTTGGTGTCGCCGAACTCGATGAGCTTGCCGGTGTAAAAGAAGGCGGTGGCGTCGCTGACGCGGGCGGCCTGCTGCATGTTGTGGGTGACGATGATGATCGTGTAATTCTCCTTGAGCTCGAAAATCAGGTCTTCGACGCGGGAGGTGGAGGCGGGATCGAGAGCCGAGGCGGGCTCGTCCATCAGCAGCACGTCTGGATTGGTGGCGAGGGCGCGGGCGATGCACAGCCGCTGCTGCTGGCCGCCGGAGAGCTGGGCCGGAAAATGGTCCATCCGCTCGCCGAGCCCCACCAGGGTCAGCGCCTCTTCCGGCGTCAGCGGGTGCGGCGCGATCTCGGTCACGAGCGAGACATTCTCGCGCGCCGTCAGGCTGGGG
>JBGTSJ010000030.1:0-65653 GCA_041940305.1 Planctomycetaceae bacterium | reverse complement strand
ATCCCTTGCGACTGTTCACCAAACTCGGCTATCGGAACTAAGCGAAAGCCCTGGGAGTACCGCCTGCAGGCTGACGGGCGCCGGTCGCGGAGTGATCCCGAAGCAGGCTGAAGCCTGTACTCCAACGACTACTGGTACAACCCATACAGCACGATGTTGACGCCGATCTTAGCGGCGTCCTCGGTGGGATAGCCGGCGCAGGAGACGGTGGCCTGGCGCTCGAGGGCGCAGCTGAGGTCGTATTTGCTGTAGACGACGACGTAGCGGCCGTCGAGTTCGATGCCTTCGAGGATCGGCTCTCCGGTGGACTCCTGCAGCGTCAGGGCGTCCTGGGCGTCGCGGGCCGGGATGCGGCGTTTGACCTGGCGGATGTCGTGGGCGAGGGGATTGTTGAACAGCTCGTGAGAGGTGGGGATCCGCTCCAGGGGACGGCCGAAGAGTTGCTCCATCAGCCGGCGGAACGAGTTGTCGAACTGGGACGCGCCGCAGCAGGCGTCGGCGAACAGGAACCCGCCATTATCGATGTAGGCCTTGAGCTTGTCCCGCTCCGATTCGCTGAGGTTGAAGTTCTTGCGTCCGTGCATGTAGAGCAGCGGGTAGTCGAACAGGGCGGGGTCGGTCGCCGGGACCGTGGGTGCGATCGGGGAGAGGTCGATGCCGCGCTGCTGGAGGGCCAGCCGCAGATGTTTGAGGGCGTTGGGCGCGGTGTCGAAGCCGCCGGTGTGCCGCAGGCGGGCGATCGTGGTGCGGCCGCGGTTGAGGGGATCGTCATCGGAGAGACCGACGATCGAGGGGACGTCGAGCTTGTCCGCGAGTTCGCGGCCGGTGGCGTAAGCGACGACGTTGACGCCGACCTGCAGCGACTTCTCGATCTGTGTGCGGACGGCCAGGTGCCGCTGCGGCGGACCAGTCTTCATCCAGCGGTCCCAGCGGCAGGCGTGGTCGAACGGCGCATAGACGATCGCCGTGCGGCAGCCGACGTCCACTCCCCACAGCTCTGGTGGATTGGCATCGAGCACGAACTCGCTGCGATAGATGTCGTGGGTGGCGGGGAGCTTCTCGAGCTTGAATTCTCCCTCGGGGAACATGCGTGTGATCAGGTCGCGGAAACCGAACTCGAAATCGGCACTGCCGCATTCCTGCACGGCGAACAGAAACCCGCCCTGTCCGATGTACTCGCGGAGCAGGGCCACTTCCTGATCGCTGAGCACTCCCAGGTCCTGCGACCCGCCGATGTACTGCACCGGCGCCTGCAACAGGGCGGCGATGCCTTCGTGGCGGGTCGCCAATTCCAGATCGACGACCTGCCAGGTCACCAGCCGCGGCCATTTCTCGCGCCCGCTGATGTACTCTGTGAGATTGCTGACGTCGCGGGGATGCACGTTCCAGAAGGCGGGATCGACCTCGCGGGTCTCAGGGTGTCGCGGGCCGAATTTGAGCTTGTTGATCAGGACGGGCGAGAGACCCTTCGAGAGGAATAGCAGCGCCAGGCTGGTGCCGACGACGGGATCCTGCTCGTTGGTGCTCGACCAGCTGCCGAAACGGACGTCCTGGGTATCGACCAGGTAGCGGCTCCCCTGCCGGTACCAGTCGTTGTCGCCGTAGAAGCGAGTCCCCGTCAGGCGGCCGGCTCGTTCCAACCCGTACAGATAATACAGCAGCCAGCTACCGGCGCCGGGATTGCTCCGCACCTGGAAGTGCTGAGTGAGCCAGCGGTTGCCGCCGTCGATGACCTCGCGCACCGCGGCGTCTTCGTCGTCGACCGCGCAGCAGTCGATCTGGCCGTCCGCAGTCTCCCCCTTCATGCTGCGAAGGAAACTGGATGTGATTGTGAGCGATGCGATGCCGGCGACCGTCATGCTGCCCGAACCGGCGACGTTACGGCCGTCCGTATATTCCCAACCGTTGACGAGCGGACGTCCCGGCCCCGGATTGACGAACCCGCCGCCGGTCTGCATCCAGTGCGATTGCGCCTTTCGCCAGACCTGCTCATCGACTGGGTGGCCCATCATGGCCGCCTCGCGCAGACCGAGGATGGCGAACTGCGTATTGCTGTTGTCCCACCAGTTGCCGATGCCGGATCCGGCAGGACCGTAGCCCCAGGCTCCGTTTCCAAGACCATCCACGCCACCCGTGTCCCGTTGATACTCTGCGAGCTTTTCGGCCAGCTGACCCACGCGGCCGGCGTCCACGTTCGCGGCCGCCAGCGCCATGATCACCATGGACAGCTCGTACGTCTGCTCGGGATCGGGAGATGACCGCAGATACTGCAGACCCCGATCGACGGCGGGATGATCCGCCGGCAACCCGGAATTCAACAGCGCCAGCACCACGAGTGCCGAGGAGCCCAGCGGATAGCGCGACGTAAACGAGGTGTCCCACGAGCCGTTGTTGAGCTGGCGGCTGATGAGAAACTGCTGCGCGCGGTCAATCGACGCCAGCACGTCGTCGCGGAGTTTGGCATCGACGGCGTCCTGCCCGCGCACGGGCGGGGTCGATGCGGCGAGTATTGAGAGCGTCAGACCGATTGCCAGAGATGCGCGCATGGACAACTCCTTTCTGTTCCGACGAACCGACACCGATGTTCGTAATCAGCCCTCGCCCCCCTGCAGCCTTTCCAGCCGCTCGCGGGCGTCTTTGTATTCGTAATCGACGACGAGCACTTCGCCGTAATGATTCTCGGCTGCCGGCTTGTCTCCCAGTTGCTCGAAGATCCACGCCAGCATGTAGTGCGCTTTGACGAACATCTTGGGGTCGTCCGCCGCGTTCAGTTCCGCGACGGCCCGCTCCAACTGGCTCTTGGCGAGCGGCAGTTTTTTGTCGTGAATGAAACACTCGCCGAGGTTAACCAGCGCCCGCACCTTCAGCCGTTTGTTTTGAGACGCCTGCTGCAGCAGCGGGATCGCGTGCGGCCACTTTTTGAACATCATGAAGATCTGGGCGAGCTCGTACTTGATGTTCAGGTCCTGCGGGTAGCGCTCCACTCGCCGGACCAGCACTTCCATGCGGCGCTTCTGGTATTCGGTGGACAGGTCGACGGCGTTCTTTCTAGCCGTTTCGTCGCCTGATTCGTTGGCGCGGTCCTTGGCGATTTCGACGTTCTTATGCATCCGCGCCAGCTCGACGTCCTCCAGTTGCTCGCGGACGTTCGGATCATTGCCGGAGACCTGCGCGGCCTGTTCGAGCGTGCTGTGCGCCTCGTCCAGCCGTCCTTCCCGCTTGTAGAAGTCGGCGAGCTTCAGATAGTGCTCGACTTTCTGCGGCTCTTTGCGGATGGCGTGCTTGAAGTCCGCTTCCTGCGACTCACCCGGCGCCGCCATCTCGGCGGAGGACTTGCCCGCGCCGCGTCCGGCCATCACTTTCTTGGTGGTGTCGGCCTCTTCGTAGCCGCCGCGGTCAAGCGTCTTCTTGGTATGGGCTCCAGTGAGTTTGGAGCGCGCGTTTCCGTCGTTGGGGTCGAGCTTGCAGATCCGCTCCCATATCTTGGCCGCCTCGTCGTATTCGCCGCGCTCCTCCAGCAGTTCGGCGAGCTGCCAGCTGATCTGCTTGTTCGTCTGATCGATGGACCATGCCGTCTGCAGCGCGAACCGGGCGACCTCCATGAACTCCCGCGCTTTGGCCGCCTCGGACAGGTCGAGGTTGAGCTGTACGTCCCACGGGTTGAGCGCCAGCCCCTCCTCGCAGGCCTTGTCCATCTCATCCCATTCGCTCTTGCCCCTGGCCTTCTTCACCCGGCCGCGAATCCCCATCAGCTTGCTCTTGGCGAGGGCGCCGGCGCCGCTCTTGTTGTCGTTGTATTTCTTACGCTGATTCCCGCGCAGCAACTGCCGGTACGTCAGGTTCTCCGGCACGAACTTGACCGCCATGCCGAACATTTCGACGGCCAGATCCCAGTTGCTCTTCTCGACGGCTTCGACCCCCCGCCGGTAGCAGTCGGCGGCCATTTTTTTCTTGTCCATCGCGTCCCGTTCGACTGGCTGCGAAAGTGCTTGCCGCGGACGCCGCCCGCTGCGGCGGGTCCGACTGCGCAGAACGTCTCTGCCGCCGTCATTATAGCCATACGCCCGAGCGCACGCCCCGCGATGGACGAAATTCGCTCGGACGAGCCGTCTGAACGCTCCGAAGCAATCGTGGGCTGCTGTGCTGCGCGGGATGCAGGTGGCGATGCGTCCGCCCATTCGCTCACGACCGGGCGCCGGACGAGTCCATATCGACCGGACGGAACACGTTGCCGATTCGCGACATTCGACCGGCCTCGTTGCCGAAAACCCACATGCGACGCGGCTGCGGCAGCCGCCACAGATCGCGAGCGACGCGGCAGAGTGAGGTCACGCAAGAGTTTGTGACGGCGCGGGCTCCCCGGAAACCGATCGCGGCACGGCTGGTCCGACGTTTGCCTTGTGATTCGCCTGACAGTCGTGAATCACCCCTGGCAGATCGGGCAACACCAGATGGCCGAACGGAAGAACACGCACGGGCTCACTCTCCAGCGGCAGCGTGCCGCCACGGTCATCGACATCGGCGACATGGAGATCTGGGATGGAGCGGATCTCTCCCTGATCCGCGATACGCTGACCCGACTGATTCACAAGGAGCGCCGGCGGTCCATCGCGATTCAAATGCGGACGGTGAAATACGTGCCCAGCGGGTTCTTCGGCATGCTGTACGACTGGTGGGAGCAGGGGATCACGGTCCGTCTGATCGCGCCGCAGCCGCGCGTGGAGCGCATGCTCTGGTTCCAGCGATTCTTTGAGCACGAAGGGGACGAGTCCTACGTGCTGCGGGAGGACCTGCACACGGCGGCCGACTTCACCGACCGCGACGAGATCGACGACGGCTCGTGGGATGCCGAATCGGAATCGGAACTCAGCCCCGCCCGCCTGTGACCGACGCGATGACGTCGCACACGGCTTGAGCGGCGGCGGGCCGCGCCAGGCGGCGCATGGAAACGCTCATCTCTGTGAGCAGTGCCGCTTCGTTCAGCAACGGTCGGAGTGTGCGACGGAACGCCTCTGCATCGCGCACAGGATGGCCGGATTCCATGAGCATGCGGGCGGCTCCCCGCTGCACGTAATGCTCGGCGTTGCGCCGCTGGTGATCGCGCACGGCGAAACGATACGGCACGAGCAACGCGGGGATTCCGGCACAGGCCAGCTCGGCAAGAGTCGTTGCTCCAGCCCGCGAGACGGCAAGGGTCGCACGGCCGTACTCGGCGGCCATCGCGTCAATAAAGGGCGCGGCCCGCGCCTGCAGCGACAGCGCGGCGTATTGCCGACTGACCTCGTCGAATGCCGCATCGCCCGTCTGGTGCAGCACCATCCAGTTCTGGAGCGAGTCAGAGTCGCCGGCCGCGAAGCCGGTCATCAGGCCGTTCAGCGAGAGCGCTCCCTGGCTGCCGCCGAGCACGAGCAGCTGCCGCTCGTTTCGGCCGGCGACGTTCTGGCTCGCCAAGCTGGCAATCTCCGCACGAACCGGATTGCCGGTGACGACGTAGTTCGCACGCCGCGGCAGAAGCGCCGCCGTCTCATCAAAGCTGACGCACACGCGATCGGCGGACCGCGCCAGCCACGCCGTCGCGCGGCCCGGCACGATGTTCTGTTCGAGAAGGATGACTGGACGCCCCGATCGACGTGCCGCCAGAACCGGCGCCGCGCTGGCATAGCCTCCACAACCAATGACGGCCGTCGGCTCGCGGTCCCGGATCAGCTGTCGCGCCGCTCCCCAGGCCCGCCAGTTGCTTCGCAGGAAAGCCGCCGGATTGCGCCGCAGATCGGCGGAGGACGCGGCGGGGAGCCGCACCAGTTCCAAGCCCTCACGGCTCAGAATCCCGCGTTCGATCGCCCGCTCGGAACCGGCGAACACGATGCGGGCCGAAGGCTCTCTCAGCAGCAGTTCGCGCGCGACGGCAACCGCGGGGAACAGGTGTCCGCCGCTTCCGCCGCCCGCGAACAGGTACAGGGGGTCAGAGGTCAGAGGTCAGAGGTCGGAGGTCGGAGGTCGGAGCCGAAGTAGAGGCAGCTTGCGCGCGTGTGAGAGTCTGCGGAGGGCGTCGGGCGAGGCTGATGATGACTCCCAGCGTCAGGAGGCTGGCGACGAGGCTGCTGCCGCCGTAACTGATGAGTGGATGCGCGATCCCTTTGGGCGGCACCATCGCCGTGACAACCGCGGTGTTCAGGGCGGCCTGCAGCACCAGTTGAGTAAGCAGCGTAACTCCGGCCGCATATTCGAATGAACGGGGCGGCAGGGGACTGAGCATCCTCAGTCCCGTGAGATAGAGGGCGAGCCACACTGCGATCAGTCCCAGCGTCCCGACCAGTCCCAGTTCCTCCCCCAGCACGGCCACGACAAAATCGGTGTTGGCCTCCGGGAGAAAGCTCAGCTTCTGCCAGCCCTTGCCGAGTCCAACGCCGGTTGTGCCTCCAACGCCCAGCGTGATCAGGGACTGCTTCACCTGGTAGGGCGCATCGTTGAAGTCCCGCCAGGCGGCGATGAAGCCCGTGATGCGCTGCATCTGATACGGCCGAAGCAGCGCCACGCCGGCGGCCGCCGGAACAGCGGCAAATACCGCGACCGCGAAGTTGATCAGGGGCCATCCCGAGACAAACAGCGCGACCAGCGCCACCCCGGCGAGGAACGCGGCCGTTCCCAGGTCCGGCTCGACGGCGACCAGCATCAGCAATGCGGCGATGGGCGCCAGCACCAGTGAGTGGGACACGAACGGGCGCAGGCTGCGAATCATCACTCCGTCCGGCTTTCCCTCCGTGGAGCGTCTTCTGTCTCGTGTCGTCCACCAGCAGACAAACAGCGGCAGCGTGATCTTGGCGAACTCCGAAGGCTGCATCGACCACCCCGCCAGCCGAAACCAGCGCTGTGCGCCGTTCACCCGATTGCCGACGCCCGGCACAAGCACAGCCGCCAGCAGACAGACGGACGCGGCGAACAGCCACGGCGCCGCGCGGCGCCAGAAGGCCGGCGGCAACAGGCCCGCCACGATTCCGCCCCCGAGCGCCACACCCAGAAACGTGACCTGCCGGGACAGGTAGACTTCTTCAAACTCCGTCGGGCGGGCCGTCACGCTCGCGCTGTACACCATCAGCAACCCCATGCCCAGCAGCACGCAGGCCAGCGACAGAAACAGGTGTCGAACGGTGGTGGCGTTCAAGAGATTTGCAGGCTGAATCGTTCGCCGGGGTCGGCTCGGACTGCGACAGCGGCGGACCTCAGAATGCCTGTTCACCCACGACAGCCGCCTCCGCGTCACGGAGTGACGCGGCTACTGTGTCACGCATTGAGTAGGAACAGGCAACCGGCTGCAGATATAGTGTGGGACAGTGGCGAGCGGCCAGCCCGGTTGCCGCTGGTGCTCCCTGTCAATCGCAATGCTCGGAAGCCGACGAGTGCAAAGACGATTGCTCTGCAGTGTGTTCTGGGTGTGCCTGCTTGCGCTCCCCGTGCGGGCCGACGACGCCTCGGCGGGCCGGATTGATTTCAACCGGCAGATTCGGCCGATTCTGTCCGAGAACTGCTTCCCCTGTCACGGCCCCGATGCCAACCATCGCGAGGCCGACCTGCGGCTCGATGTCGCCGACATCGCCACCGGGGACCGGGACGGCAGCACCGCGATCGTTCCCGGCCGGCCCGGCGAAAGTGAAGTCTATCGGCGAGTTGCGGACGCGGATGAGACCGAGCGGATGCCGCCCGTCGACTCCGGGAAGGAACTGACGGCGGAGGAGGTGGACCTGCTGCGCCGCTGGATCGAGCAGGGCGCCGAGTATCAGGAGCATTGGGCGTATATTCCGCCGACCCGGCCGCCCGTACCGCAGCCGGCCGACGCGGCCGCGCTCGAACGGTGGCGTCACAACGACATCGACAGCTTCCTGTGGGCGAGTTGGGAACAGGCCGGCGTCTCCCCCTCGCCCGACGCCGACGTCCCCGCACTCGTCCGCCGTCTCTACTTCGACCTGACGGGGCTGCCGCCCACGCCCGCCGAGATCGAAACATTCGCAGCCGAAACCGAACCGCCGGCGTACGAACAGCTCGTCGATCAACTGCTCGATTCGCCGCACTACGGCGAGCGGATGGCCAGCTACTGGCTGGACCTGGTGCGTTACGCCAACACCGTCGGCTATCACGGCGACCAGGAGCATCCGATTGCGCCGTATCGCGACTGGGTGATCAAGGCCTTCAGCGACAACATGCGGTTCGACCAGTTCACCGCCGAACAACTGGCGGGCGACCTGCTGCCGGAACCGACGACGAACCAGCTGATCGCCACCGGTTACAACCGGCTGCTGCAGACGTCGCATGAAGGTGGCGTCCAGCAGAAGGAGTATCTCGCGAAGTATTCCGCCGACCGTGTGCGGAACTTCAGCGCCGTCTGGATGGGGGCGACGCTTGGCTGCGCGGAGTGCCACGATCACAAGTACGATCCCTACGCGCAGCGGGACTTCTACACGCTGGCTGCGTTCTTTGCCGACGTGGACGACATCCGGAGCTTCAGCGGAGGCGACACCACGCCAACGAAGCGCGAGCCGGAGCGGATCGTCCTGTCGCCGCTGGTGCAGGAGGAAATTGATCGACTGCGTCAGGAAGCCGCCGACATCGAAGCCGCTGTCGAAGCCGCGGCGGATGATGCTGAGATCGAACGCCACCGCGGACGGCTGGGGTCAATCCAGGAGCAGATCGCCGGCCTGCAACAGCAGGAGCAGCGGACCATGGTCACCGAGCAGATCGAGCCTCGGCCGATTCGGGTGCTCGATCGCGGCGACTGGATGGACGAGACGGGTGAAATCGTCGAGCCGGCGGCGCCGCATTTTTTGCCGCCGATTGAAGCAGCCGATCGGCGGGCCACACGTCTCGATCTGGCGAACTGGGTCACGTCGGCGGAGAATCCGCTGACGGCGCGCGTGTTCGTCAATCGCCTGTGGTACCTGTTCTTCGGAGCGGGTCTGTCGCGCAGCCTGGAAGACAACGGAGCCCAGGGAGAGCTGCCGACGCATCCGGAGTTGCTCGACTGGCTCGCGGTCGAGTTCCGCGAGTCCGGTTGGGACGTGCAGCACATGGTGCGGCTGATCGTTACGTCCCGCGCCTATCGGCAGTCTTCTCTAGTTTCGCCCGATCTGCGCGCGCTCGATCCCGAGAACCGGCTGTTTGCGCGTCAGGGACGCTATCGGCTGTCGGCGGAAATGATCCGCGACAACGCTCTATTCGTCAGCGGCCTGCTCGTGGATGACCTGGCCGGCGGGACGTCGCGTCCCTACCAGCCGGCCGGCTATTACGCGGCGCTGAACTTTCCGAAGCGGGACTACACGTCGGATGACGATGAAAAGCAGTATCGCCGTGGGGTCTACGTGCACTGGCAGCGGCAATATCTCCATCCAATGCTGCGGGCCTTCGATGCACCGACGCGCGAGGAATGCACGGCCCAGCGACCAGTGAGCAACACGCCGCTGTCCGCGCTGGTGATGCTGAACGATCCCACGATGACCGAAGCGGCCCGTGCGTTCGCGGTGCGCATTCTGACCGAGGGAGGCGAAAAGGACCGCGAGCGGCTGGCGTGGGGCTGGACGACCGCACTGGGACGGGCCGGAGCGACCGAAGAGCTGGATGCGCTGGAACGGTTGCTCGAGGCCAGCCGCACCGAGTATCAGGACCGGCCGGAGGCGGCGACGGCATTGCTTGACGTAGGACTGAGCCCGTCGCCGGAGGCTTTGGATGCCGTTGAAGTCGCTTCCTGGACGAACGTCGCTCGCGCCATCTTCAACGTGAGCGAGTTCATCTCCCGCAATTGAGCGTGTGCTCTCGACGATCGGCGGGGTTTAACCCCGCCGCTCATGGGAGAGCGACTCGCGTCAGCGCATCGAGTCCTGCCGCCGCCGCCGCGCCCAGCAATGGGCCGACAACCGGCACCGGCGCATACCCCCAGTCGCTGCTCCCCTTCCCGGGAATCGGCAGCAGTGCGTGCGCGATCCGGGGTCCCAGATCGCGTGCCGGGTTGATGGCGTATCCCGTCGTCCCGCCGAGCGACAGGCCGATCGCGAACACGATCAGTCCGACCGGCAGCGCTCCGAGCGAGCCGAGTCCGACTTGGACGTCCTGCGGTTCGGATCCGACGGCGAGGGAGAAGCTCGGGTCGGCCGCCAGCAGCACCGCATAGACGAGGACGAAGGTGCCGACGACTTCGCTCAGCAGATTGTCCGGCCACGACCGGATGGCGGGGCCGGTGGCGAACGTCGCCAGCTTGGCCGCCGCATCGTCGGTCTCGCGATAATGCTCCCGGTACAGGGCATAGACGAGGCAAGCGCCGAGAATTGCGCCGGCCATCTGCGCTGCGACATAGCCGGGCAGCAGTCCCCACTCCAGTTCACCCGCTAAGGCGAGTCCCAGCGTGACGGCGGGATTCAGATGCGCGCCGCTGAACTGCTGCACGCAGGCGACCGCCGTGAACACCGCCAGTCCCCACCCGGCCGTAATGACGATCCAGCCGGCGGCATGCCCCTTGGTGCGCGGCAGCACTACATTGGCGACCACGCCGTTGCCCAGCAGAATGAGGATCGCGGTCCCAATGATCTCAGCCAGGTAGACGTTCATGCCGGCCTGCGGAGTGCGAGTAATAGAGAGAGGCCGGATTCTGACATCCGCGATTGGCCAGGGCAATTGCAGAGTTCACGCTGCACCGCGGAGCGGACAGCCCAAAGTCGCAGGCACACTTCGTGTGCCGTCCGCTGGACTCGCTACAAGGCTGAGTTCTCTCCGGGACCGGCTTGTGCGGACTATCGGAACCCGCTCCTGCAGCCATCACGCGCGCGGGCCGCGCATCTCACCTGTCATTCCAGAGGGGGGACGCTAATCTCCACTGATCTGCACTGGTGCTCGCCCCGTGAGTCCGTGCAGTCGTCCCGTTCGCCTGTCCGACAATCACCACGCGCCACGATGAGCGGCGAATTTGAACTGATCGACTGGATTCGCGATCGATCATCGAGCAGCGGCGCCGTGCCGCTCGGGATCGGAGACGACGCGGCGCTGGTGCGGGGGACCGGGCGCGATGTGCTGGTCACCACCGACCTGCTGATGGAGGGGACGCACTTCGACTTGAGCACAACGTCGCCGCGTGACGTAGGCCGGAAGTGCCTCGCCGTCAACCTGAGCGACATCGCGGCGATGGCAGGGCGACCGCTGGCCGCGTTTGTGAGCATTGCGCTCCCGCGGACGGGAGGCCGGGCGTTGGCCGAAGAACTCTACGCCGGCATGTGGCCGCTGGCCCAAGAGTTCGAGACGGCGATCGCAGGCGGGGACACGAACTCGTGGGACGGCCCGCTCGTCGTCAACGTGTGCGTCGTGGGTGAACCGACAGGTTCCGGTCCGATCACACGCACCGGGGCAGAAGCCGGCGACTGGCTGTTGGTCACCGGAGCATTGGGAGGCAGCCTGCAGGGTCGCCATCTCCGCTTCACGCCGCGCGTGCGCGAAGCGATGGCGCTGCACGACGCGGCGACCCTGCATGCGATGCTCGATCTCAGCGACGGGATCGCGTCGGACATCCGGCATCTGCTGCAGAGCGATCGGCTCGGCTGCCTGATCGAGGCGGCCGCCGTGCCTATTCACAACGACGTCGATCCCGGACTGGACGCGGCCGAGCGCGTGCGGAGGGCCCTGTGCGACGGCGAGGATTTCGAACTGCTGCTGGCCGTCTCTCCCGAGGACGGGCAGCGTCTGCTGAACAGTCCGCCGCCGGGCGTCGTGCTGTCTCGAATCGGCGAGGTGACGGCGGACGGTCGTCGCGTGCTGCGCACCGCCGACGGCGTCGAGCAACCCTTGATGTCGGGCGGCTGGGAGCATGCGGTATCATGACGCCTCATCTCGACGACGCAGCCGAGATGCGTACCTGAGCCGAACTCATGTTTCCCGGATCCGAACGATGACTGACTCGATGACTCTTAGAACAGTAGCCGCACTCGGAATGCTCGGCTGCGTATGGATCGCCGGTTGTCCCTCCCAACCGGCGGAGGATCCCGCGGTGCCGACAGCGCCCGTGATTGCGAATGACCCGCCCGTCGCGGCGGCACCGGCCTTCGACGTGGAAGACGGATTCCGCCTGCTGACGCTCGCCGACTTCGCATCGTTTCCCGCCGATGCCGACAGTTGGCGGGAGGAAAACGGCGAATTGATCTCCAGCGGATCGCCCAAGGGTTACATCTATTCGACAGCACCGTTCGGGAACTACACACTGCGGGGGGACTATCGCTTCGAGCCTCCCGCGGCCGATGCGGATGCGAATTCCCCGTCACCGAACACCGGTTTCATGCTGGCCATCCAGGAGCCGCACAAGGTCTGGCCGGCGTCGCTGGAAGTGCAGGGGAAGCACTCCGAGATGGGGATGATCAAGAGCAACGGCGGCGTGCCGGACCTGGTCGTGCAGGATGATCCGGCGGCGCGCGAGGCCGCGCGGAAACCTGTCGGTGAGTGGAACAGCGTCGAGATCGTCATGCAGGACGGCACCGTCACGGCGAGCCTTAACGGGACACAGGTCGCCGTCAGTGAGGCGGGCGAACTGCGGGAAGGATTCATCGGCCTGCAGTCGGAGGGATTCGAAGTCCGGTTTCGGAATCTGCGGATTCGCGAAGAGGAGCTGTAGGCGCGACCATCTGGGGGTGAAAGCCTCGTTGGAAGCGACTCGGGCAGCGCGACAGATGGTCCCGGAGTTCGCACGAGGCGCCTGGATATGCAGCGGTCGGCACAGGGGACTGTGCCGGCGACTCTGGCCGAACACGCCGGTTGAGGGTCTCGGAAGGGACTGCTAGAGTCCGGGTTTTCCCCGGAATCGTTCGAGACGCGCATGCCCCGTTGTGAAGTCAAGTCCCTGGCGGACGGCCAGTCAGTCGAAGAGGTCTATCTCCTCGCCGACAAGCAGCTCCGCGCCAATCGCGTCGGCGATCTGTATCTGCTGGCGCAACTGCGCGACCGCTCCGGCACAATCAGCGGGCTCCTCTGGAACGTCAACGAGCAGGAGATGAGCCGGATCGCGTCCGGCGACTACGTCAAAGTCCGCGGCAAGGTTCAGCTCTACCAGGGAAATCTGCAGATTATTCTCACGCACGTCGATCCGGTCGCCCGCACGGCAGTCGATCCCGCGGAGTTCATCCCCGCCAGCAGCCAGGACACGCAGCGGCTGCTCGGACGCCTCCGCGAGATCCTGAGCGGGATCGAAGACCGGCATGTGCGGACCCTCATGGAGCAGTTCCTCGCCGATGAAGAAGTGGTCGCCGGACTGTCCCGCGCGCCGGCCGGCGTCAAACTGCATCATGCGTTCCACGGCGGACTCCTCGAGCACATCGTGAACGTCTTGGAGACGGCCGTCCGCGTGCTTGACCTTTATCCGAAGGTGAATCCCAGCCTGCTGCTCGCCGGGATCTTCCTGCACGATCTGGGCAAGATCCGCGAACTCGGATTCGAGGATACGTTCTCCTACACCGACGAAGGGCAGCTGATCGGGCATCTCGTGATCGGCATCGAGATGCTCAATGAGAAGCTGCCGGCGACGGAGGCGGCGACGGGCGAGCCGTTTCCGCAGGAAACGCTGCTGCGACTGAAGCACATGATCCTCAGCCATCACGGCACGTACGAGTTCGGCAGTCCGAAGCTGCCGATGACGCCCGAAGCCATCGCCCTGCACCACCTCGACAATCTGGACGCCAAGGTCAATGAGTTCATGTCGGTGATCGAAAGCGATCCCAACCCCCAGTCCGGCTGGACGCCCTACATTCCGAACATGCAGCGAAAGCTGTTCAAGGGTGCGTGAACGGAGTCCGTCGCGCCAGACGGCAGAACGTGGAGGCCGCTGTCGTCAATCGTTCTCGTGCGCATCCTGCTGGGATCGTGGACCGGCCTGAGCCCGTCCGCGGACGATCCGGGCGCACCACACGATCAGCGCCGAGTTGATCACCAGGAATGTGATGAACGTGCCCCGTCCGGCAACCTGGGACGCCTTCTCATGTTCATCGTAAAGCAGCGTGATATCCACCTGGCCGAGTCGCAGTGATTCGCGGACGACGGCGACGCCGATCAGCGTCAGCAGCAGTCCCGCGGTGATGGTCAGCATCCGCGGCACGGTGACCTGCGATTGCGACCAGAGCCGGATCCAGCCCGCCGCCTGAATGCAGCCGCCGACGATTCCCATCCAGAAGTACAGGCCGGCGAAGGGGCCGCTGACAACGCTCTGCAGATCGGATGGAAGAATAGCGTAGTAACCGAGTGCGGTCGCGCCCGCGGCGAGCAGTCCGATGAGCGCGACGACCGCGATGTGCCGGACGTCCCGGGCTTCCGCATCGTCCGGGACGTCGGCGAGCAGGTTCTGTCCGTCGTCGCGGTTGAGCCAGACCTGCCAGCCGAGCCATGCGGCGAAGGTCGGGAACGCGCTGCTGAACCAGAACGCCAGTCGCGGCAGGACGTCGGCGCCGCGATAAAACACGGTGCCGGCCACGTACTGGCTCGTCCACACATCCAGGCTCTGCGAGCTGAGCAGGTGATTCATCGTCCACAGCCAGGCGACATAACCAAAGCAGACGAAGACGATCAGCTTAGTCAGCGGGCGGAAGAACGGGCGATTGAGGATGCCGGCGTTCGCCTTGAGCAAGTAGAGCAGGTAGAAGCCGATGATCAGCGCGGGGAGAATCGCCAGCCAGCGGTAGAAGAGCAGCAGGTTGCCGGTGTAGAAGCGGTGCTGGTAGACGATCTGCACGAACAGCAGCGGGGCGACGCCCGCGGTGATCGCGGCGCTCAGCATGAAGGGGAGCCATTCTCGCAGGAACTTCGCCGGCAGCCCGTCATCGGCCCGACCGCCGAAGACGACGGAGCGCATCACCAGGTATCCGCTCCCGGCGAGGACGTAGTGCATGAACACGACGTGCAACACCCACGTCGCGACGTACAACGTGAGGTACGCGGCCGTCGGCAGCGGAAAGCCGGTTGGGAACAGGGCGTCCATCAGTGGGCGCCCTCCCCGGCCAGGGCCATCGCCGGCTCGGTCCCGACTTCATCGAGCCACTGTTGAATCTGCGCGATGACGGCGGGATTGTCGGTCTGCTCCCACTCGGCCGGTTTACCGGCGTTCAGCCACTTGATCCACTGAACGAGCGACTCCAGTTCTTCGGCCGTCCCCCCGAACGGCGGCATGAAGGGCTTGGTCCGCTGCAGCTTGGAGATGTTCATCCGCAGTTGTTCGTCGGTCCAGCCGCCGGTGACGTGCGTCAGGCCGTTGGCGCCGTCGGGCGTATGACAGACGCTGCAGAGGTTGCGATAGACGTGCGCGCCGTGTGCCACCTGCGGATTGGGGTACGATTCGGCGTCGCGCAGGGGATACGGATCGTGCGTCGTCGCACCGACCTGCCGGAAGTAGTCGAGTTCCTCCTGCGTGAAGGAGTTGGAATAGACGTAGCCGCGCACCGAGTACGGCTTGCGGACTCCTTCGCGCACGAACTCGGCGAAGGCTGTGGCGAGGAACGCCAGCGAGACGAGCAGCGCCGACGTGGCGGTGTTGATGTAGAGCTTGAGGCGCAGCAGGCCGAAGATCGAATAGCAGGAGATGATCGTCGAGCAGACGATGGCCAGGACGAAGAACATCATCATCGGGACGTTGCCCCCCAGCGCCCAGGCGCGGCTGTCCGCGGGGATGACCATGAAGTACCACAGGCCGAGCAGCGGCATGATCAACGCCGGCGCCAGGAAGTACGCGGCCCGATGGATCAGGTCGGTCCGCTGCTGGCGGTCGACGTCCGGCATGAAGTTGATGACGATGCACGCGCCGAGCGCGGCGATCGCCATCGACGTGATTGTGCGGAAGATGACCGACGGGAAGAAGCTGGGATTGAAGAACCCGTCCCACATGTGGCCGGTTTCGATGAAGCGACCGGGCGTCAGCTGCCACGAGAGGATTCCGTTGATCCAGAACAGGCTGAACCACGAGGCGATGGCATAAATGGCGATGAGCGTCATCCGCGAGCGGTCGTCCAGCCGCGGACCGTAACGGTAGAAGGAGTACCCGGCGACGATCTCCAGCGAGAAGAACAGCCACTCCGTCGCCCACAGCCAGTGGAAGACATCCACCATCGCCCCGATGGTGCGGGCGCTGGCTTGGATGGTCATGAACCACATGCCGACGCCGGTCGTCGCGCCCAGCACGAAACTGACGAGCACCACGAACTTGAAGAAGCCGTCGGTGAACTTGCGGGCGAGCGGCTCGCGGCCGGTCTGGGCGAGCCACTGGAAGTAGAGCATCAGCAAGCCGCCGCCGATCCCGAACTGTGCCAGAAACACATGCACGATCCCCAGCGACCCGATCGCGATGCCCTTCATCGCGGGGCCGAACTCGTTGATCGGGTAGTAGGGGAAGGAGTCCATGGAAGGGCTGATGTTGTCGGGAGGAATCAAGGATTCGAGGAGTCAAGGATTCAAGGGGGCTTCCCCTCGACTCCTTGAATCCTCGCCTCCTCGACTCCTTCCCGTTCCCACGGTTGCCGCTGCTGAATCCGCCGCCGTATCTTACGTGTGTGCGGTCCCGTTGGGAGACCGTGCTGGACCGTTTCGCAGAACAGAGAACCGCAGGCAGACATCCGTGAGCAACTCATCTTCGCAGCGCCGCCGTGTTGTTTGGCAGTTCGTCGTCCTGTCGGGAGTGCTGGCCGCGGCTTCGCTGGCGCCGGTCTTCGCCAAGGCTCCGGCCGACGTGGAGCAGGTCGCCACGATCGAGGCCATCCTGCTCGAAGTCGATTCGAAGATCGAAGTGCTGGCGGGGGCGCTGGAGTCGGCCGAGAAGTTCGAGATGCAGAAGGAGAAAGACGTCTGGCAGGCCTTCGCCGTGCTGACGGTGATGGGTCAGGCGGTCGCCGAACATCCGGAGCAGGGGGACGCGGGATTCTCCGGCCCGGCGCTGCGCGAGGCGGCGATCAAGTACAAGCGGGACACATCGTATGAGGATGCGCAGGGGATGCTGGCCGCCGTCAAGGAAGCCCGCGGCGGCGGGGGAGCGGTTGATGCCCCGGCGGAGTACGAATGGAACAAGCTGATCCGCATGCATCCGATGATGGAGGAGATCAACAGCCGGAACGCCAAACTGGTCGGCGTGTTCCGCCGCCCGCGCGGCCGTCCCGAGGAAGCGGGGCACGCGACCACGGTCGCCCTGCTGGCGCTGCCCATGTATGCCGACACGCACGAAGTCAAGAACGAGGCCGATATTCCGCAGTGGCAGGAGTGGGCCGCCGACTACCGCGAGAAGATGGTGGCGGTCGCCGCGGCCGTAGAGGAGAAAGACGGTACAAAGGCGCGAGAACTCTTTGACGCCGCCAACGAAACCTGCGACGCCTGCCACGAAAAGTTTCGCGACGCCGAATAAAGTAGCAGGCACACTCCGTGTGCCGTCCGCTGCGTGTTGAGCCAGAACAATCGTCGAACGGGCAATGCCAACGCGTCGAACAATACGGCCGCACTGCCTCGCTGCGCTTGTTCCAGCTTTCAACGTCACCCGGCGGATCGCACCGGTTGCCCCCCTCCGTTTCCTCTGTTCACTCCTGTTCATCCTGACCGGCGCCGCAGCCGGCGTCTGTCAGGATGACCGTCCCGCATACCGCACGGGCAGCGACTTCCGCCGCGAACTCGACAAGCCGGTGACCGTCACCCGCTCGGACGTCGAACTCCGCCCGATGCTGGCGCGGCTGGCGGCGGACCGTGGCATTGCGATCGTGGTCGATCGCCGCGTCGATCCCGGACTGGAGATTGACGCCAACCTCCCTCCTACGCGGCTGCAGCACGCCATAGAGCAGATTGCCCAGCAGGCCGATGCGATCGTGAGCGTCGTCGGCGACACAGTCTTCATCGGCTCGCCGGAGAGCACGGCCAAGCTTCGAACGCTCTGCGTGCTGCGGGCGCTGGAACTCGATACGTTCGGCGAAGCACTCGGTCGACGCGAGTTCGAGTTGGCGCAGACGCACTCGTTCGCCTGGGACGATCTCGAACGCCCGGCCGACCTGCTCCTGCGTGTCGCGCAGCGCGGCGGACTGATGGTGGAGGGCCTCGATCGGATTCCGCACGACCTGTGGGCCGGCGGGACGTTTATTGGCGTCACGCCGATCGAAGCCATCTCGCTGGTGCTGATCCAGTTCGATCTCACGTTCGAATGGACCGGGACGGCCGACGGGATTCGCGTCGTGTCCGCGCCGGCACAGGTTGCGATCCAACGCACGCATCCGGTGCGCGTCATCGCTCCAGCCTCGGCGCGCGATCTGGTGCAGGAGCGATTCCCGGATGTGGCGGTGGAGATCTCGGGGCGGCAGCTCACTGCAACCGCCACGGTTGAGCAGCACGAGGACATCGAAGTTCTCGCGAGGGGTGATGATCCGGACGAGGATAACGCGGCCGCCGGCTTCGGGCCGCTCGCGCGGAGACGCTTCACGCTGCGGGTCGTGCGTCAACCGGCCGGAGCGGTGCTGAAGACCCTGCAGGTGAACGACGTCGATGTGCAGTACGACGTGGACGCCCTGGCCGCGGCCGGCGTCGACCTCACCACCAAGATCAGCCTCGACCTCAAGCAGGCCACCGCCGACGAACTGCTCACAGCGATCTGCGAACCGCTGGGACTGGAGTACGAGATCAAAGGGGAGCAGATTCTCATTCGTCCGGATGAAGAGTTGAACAGGAGGTAACAGAGGGATCGGGATTCGAGCGGCGGTCAATCGTTTCGCGGGGAGCCGCAGGCGACCGCTATAGTCATCCGCCCTTCAAAGACACTGCGACAAGCACGGACGCCTGCTCACTCTCTGTTTCCTCCGTTACCTCCTGTTCCAAATATCCCCCTCAGAACAGCCGCATCTGACCGTTGCGGGGGAGCGGCGGGCGGAACTGCGATGTGTCGAGCGGCGGGCCGGGCTGGTCGAGACCGTACTTGCGAGTGAACACCTCAAAGGTCCGCTTGATCTGCTCGGCAATCTGCCCGGTGCCGCGGAAGCGCGATCCGAAGCGGGAGTCGGTCAACTTGCCGTCGCGCGTGGAGCGGATGAGGCTTTCGATCCGATCGGCCTTGCTCGGCTGCGTGCGCTGCAGCCATTCCTGGAAGATCTCCTTCACTGCGAACGGCAACCGGAGCAGGATGTAACCGGCGCTGCAGGCCCCGGCATCCCGCGCGGCGGACAGGATGGCGGGAATCTCGGCGTCGTTCAATCCCGGAATCACCGGTGCGACCATCACCCGTGCCGGGATACCGGCCTCGCTCAGCGCTCTGATCGTCCGCAGTCGGGCTTCGGGACGGCTCGTGCGCGGCTCCAGGTCGCGGACGAGATTCGCATCGAGCGTCGTAACACTGACGGCGACTCCGGCCAGCCTGCGCGACGCCATCTCCGACAGGACGTCGAGGTCGCGCGTGACGAGCGCGCTCTTGGTGACGACGCCGATCGGCTGCCCTGCGTCGCGAGCGACCTCCAGGCAGCCCCGGGTGACGCGGAATTCCCGCTCCGCCGGTTGATAGCAATCCGTCACGCCCGACATCGTGATGGCTTCGGGAACATATCGGTCCCGCGCAAGCCAGTCGCGCAGGAGTTCGGCGGCCTGATGCTTGACGAAGATTTTTGACTCAAAGTCGAGGCCCGCGCTGAGCCCAAGGTACTCATGAGTGGGCCGCGCGTAGCAGTACGCGCAGCCGTGCTGGCAGCCTCGATAGGGATTCAGACTGTAGCGGAACGGCAGATCGGGGCTGTCGTTCTCGCTGATGATCGACCGGGACGCGTCGGGCAGATACGTCGTCGGCACCGCGTTCAGATCCGCGATGTCGTCCGCGTCGTTTGCGACGTGCTCCCAGTCAGGAACGGCGTGCGTCTCGCCGAACCGGTTGGCCGGACGGGTGACGGCCCCGCGCCCCTTCGGCTGAAACGGATTGGCGGTCGCGTCGTCCACGACATCCCCGCTGTCAAACAGGTTACGCTCGAGATTGATACATTAGTATAGTATTTGTAAGGAGTCCGATGCGAGAGCCGCGCCATCGGGAGATTCCGTATTCGCCGTCTCAACGCGCAATTCGGATTTGATTCGAGCCTTCCGAGTGTTTAGGCTGGCTGGGTGCGTCGTTCGACGCCCACTGGACAGTTCTGTCCCACATTTCGCGACACACGCAACTTTCGGATCCCCACATTCGGAAGGTTGCGGGCAACACCCGCATGGAGCCGGTCTCCGCTGTCCGGCTGGCGTGCCGAATCAGGAGGTGTCTCATGTCTCTGCTCACCTGCCCCGAGGCCGCGACCGACCTGCGCAAATGCTGCGAGTTCGAATACATCCTGCTGGGGGACCTGCGGGATCTCCTGGATGATGAGCCGACGGAAGTGAACCGCCGCTGGCTCATGGCCGTGCTGGAGTCGCTGCTCGAAACGCTCCCCAAGGAGTTCGCCCTGAAGTCCCGCGACGGCTACCTGCAAAACGTTCTCGACGAGTACCCCAGCTGGGACAACGCCGTCGAGCGACTGGAGCGCCAGCACGTCCATCTCTACCGCCAGCTGCGGATGCTCCGCGACCGCCTGGTGACCCGGTTCCCGATGGCGGAGATCGCGGATCGCCTCCGCGTCGAAGTCGAAGAATGGATGGACTCCTTCATCGAGCTGCACCGCGCCGAGCGGGAGCTGGTGTTCGAGGCAATCAACATGGAAGTCGGCACGGGCGACTGACCGCACACGACGCTCCCCAGAATAGTCGGCTGTCAGCGCGGTGGCGGCGATCGGCGACATGAGTCACCCTCCTGGTTGGCGCAAGCAGCGAACCGCCCGCTGCTGCGCCTGCTTTGATACTGGACCGATCACCGTCCGCGGATTTCGGGGCAACAAGTTCCAATACATGCCCCAAGCCGGGCGTAAACACACACAGAACACAGACGTATTGTCTGTTGTGCGTTGACATGGTGTGGCCGTCCGGGTATATCCATAAGCAATCACGTGCGCGTCGTTCTCTTCAGATGGCGGCGCGCCCGACGTCGATCGTCTCACGTCAACTGCAAGATTGTGCTGCTCGGCATCGAGCGGTAGTCTCGCTCAGCCGGCCAGCGCGATTCGCCTTCGTTAAGCGCGCGGTGGCCCTTTTCTTCCTCTCTTTCTTCGGGAGGTCTGCGATGAGACACGTGAAGTTGAGAATGCTTGATGCTGCGCCGCAGCATCGTCATTTCGGCTGCCGAACGGCTCGGGCCTTTACCCTGATCGAGCTGCTCGTGGTGATCGCGATCATCGCCATCCTGATCGCCCTGCTCCTGCCGGCGGTTCAGCAGGCGCGCGAAGCCGCGCGGAGGACGCAGTGCAAGAACCATCTCAAGCAGATCGGCCTGGCGCTGCACAATTATCATGACTCGCACAAAGTCTTCCCGCCGGGCCAGATGAATGGGATCGGAACGGACATCAACTCACTCGGATTTCCTTATGCACCTCAGGCTGGGGCACGGACCTGCTGGATGCAGCAGATCCTCCCATATATCGACCAGGCACCGCTTTACAACTCGTACAACTGGGCCACGATTGGATATGGATGCTGCGCCGGGCCCGCTGGCGATCCGATGAACGCCATGAAGCAGGCGATCGTTCCCACGCTGAACTGCCCCAGTGATCCGACAAGTCCCAAGCGAATTACCCTAGGTACCACTTCGCCCCCGAGTGCTCAGGGATTCCATGGCAACTACGTGACATGCTATGGGCGGGGTGTGTTTCTTAGGCCACCGTCAAGTGCACCGGTGGTCGCGAATCGAGGATTGTTCTGGCCGCTGTCTGCCTCTCAGATCAGGGATGCGACCGATGGCACATCGAATACGCTGATGGGGTCGGAAATCATCGTCGTCGAAGACGGCCCGAACCACGATCTGCGCGGCCGATACTACAACACTTGGGAAGGCAACGTGTTGTTCTCGACGGAATGGGGACCGAATACGACCGTCGCCGATGTGTCTTCGTATTGCAATAACGTGGTCTTTGCCCCGTGCGTCGTCAGCGGTGCCAATGCAGCACAGTATGCCCGCAGCTACCACGAAGGGGGCGTGCATGCCTTGGTGGCGGACGGCTCGGTTCGATTTGCCTCCGAGAACGTAGACGTCAATCTGTGGCGGGCGCTCGGCACCGCGCGCAACAACGAGACGCTTGGTGAATGGTAACACAGGTTCCGAATGCGTCCGAGCCGCCGCGAATCAGTTTGTGGCGAAATCCATCTGCGAATGCACGACTCGTCCCGATTGAATACCGGGGTGCCGTCGCACGGTCCTCCTACGAATCATCGTTGGAATGCGATCCATGGTATCTTTTCGAGTTCCAGCCGTTCTGGTCGCACTCTTCCTGGCGTCAGGTTGTGGCGGCGGGTCTGACGCACCGGAGCGGGTGCCTGTTTCCGGTACTGTGAGTTTTGACGGCGCGCCAATCGCGGCGGGCGAGATTCGCTTCATTGCCGCCGATGGTGGATCTCAGGCGGACGCAGCTCCAATCGTGGATGGGAAGTACTCGGTGGAAGTCACGCCGGGGTCCAAGCGCGTGGAAGTCATCGCAACTCGCGAAGACCCGGACAACATGGTCGAATCGGCCGTCAATCCAGGCCAGATGGAGCCGTCGCACGTGCAGTACATCCCGGACGAATACAACGCCACCAGTACGCTGACCGCCGAGATCAAAGCGGACGGCGACAATAACCTCCCACCGTTCGACTTGACGTCTGCCGGCGGCTGACCGTCGCTTGCTGAACCCGGAGCTCTCCCAGCACGGCGCGGATGTTTCCCGCGCCGTGTTGCTTTTTGTCCGGACTGTTCAACTCGCCCCGGCGCGCGTGGATCGACATCGTCCACCCATCACGAACGTCTCCTCGAATCTCGCGCAAAACGTTCCGGAATGCTCGCCTCGTGCCGCGCCGAGGATGTCCGGCGCGGCTCCAGCCTGTCTGCTGAACGTTCAGTGCGTAAGGCGCTTTCGAGGGATCTGCCCGCGTAAATCGCAGTCTTCTCTCTCACGGCATCCCGTTTGCGTGAAGGCAAGTCGGGGCGAACGAGGCTTTCGGTCCGCACCGGGAGCGACGCACAGAATCGCACAGGAAAGCAAGGAGCAGCCAATCTGATGAACAGCAAATCCGACCGGGCCGATGAAGTCATTGAACTGCTGCAGAAGGCCTACATGATGGAACTGGAAACCGTCCAGAACTATCTGGCCAACAGCATCTATCTCGACGGCGTCCAGGCCGAGGAGATCAAGAAGGCGCTCGGCGGCGACGTCACCGAAGAACTGGGACACGCCCAGAAGCTGGCCCAGCGCCTTAAACAGCTTGGCGGCCGCATCCCCGGATCGCTGGCGCTCGAACGCGACCAGTCCGCGCTGCAGCCTCCGGAGGAAAGCACCAATGTGGAGGCTGTGGTGGACGGAGTGATCGAGGCGGAGAACGACGCCATCACTCACTACCGTCACATCATTGACGTGACCGACGGATCCGACTTCGTCACGCAGGACCTCGCCATCGAGATTCTTGCCGACGAAGAGCAGCACCGCACCCAGTTCGAGGGCTTCCGTGCCGGCTTCGAAGCGACGCATGCCGCGCTCACTTGAGCCGCGCGTCGGTGTCGACTCGATAATGGGAGCGGAGAAAGGCGAAGAGCATGACCAGCCTCGAGCGCTCCAAACAGGTGGAGGACCGCTTTCGGCAGACCCTGGACGCTGCGGAGACGTCGTTCGCAGAGCCGGCTGACGCAGCCGCGCCGCGCGAATGGGTCCGGGCGTGCGTGCACGCCGTCGAGCGGCTTCAGCCCGCTCTGGAAGACATGCACCGCCTGCATCGCGCCGAGTTCGCGGAGATTGAACGGGAGGACCTGGGTCTCGAGCCGCGCGTCGAGGAACTCCGCGGCCGGGAGGCGATCCTGCTGGAAGAAGGCCGCAGTCTGGCGGAGCGGTTCGCGGCCTTAAGCGAGCGGAGCGCCCGCGGCGATTCCGACCGCGATAGCTGGCGGACCGAGTTGTCCCAGGCCGCGGAAGAAGGACTGGAGTGGATCTCCGATGTGCGCGAGCAGCACCTGGCGATCCGCACGTGGCTCGTCGAGGCGGTGACGCGCGATCGCGGCGTCGTCGATTGATCGAAACCACAAGGCACGCGGCAGTACAGGGCTGGCGCTGACGGCGCGCGCCGACCCCTCAAGTTCGCGGCACGTTTCACTCAACGAACCGCGCGCCCTCGCCCGGTTGAAGGCGCCTGATTCGTGCAGGCCAGCTTGAGCGGCTGATTCTCGTCGGGCGTGCGGAACTCGAAAAACAGGCACCACTCGCCGGAGCCGATGTTGTCCACCTCGACGAGGATTTCGTTCCACCCCGGTTGGAATGTCGCTTCGGCCGAATCCTGTCCGGGGGCGCCCGCGCGCTGCACACGGTGCTCATGCACCAATTCCTGATTCACCCAGACCCGCACACCGTCGTCGCTCCCGATGCTCAACTTCACTCCGCGCTTGTCCCGGCAATGCACCCAGCAGGCCGCCAGCGCAACGGCCTTGTCCCGCGATTTGAGCACGGCCGAGAAATCCAGCTTGTCGGTCTCGATCTCGCAAGCCCGCCACTGCGCCTCGCCCGATACACCGGCGTAACTGCGGGACAAATTCACCTTGCGGCCCGACGGATCGCCTCGACCCTTGTCCTCATCGTTGACCAGCGGGCCGAGGATCTGCCACGTCTGCACGAACGTCTGCTCACGCGTGTCGTGCAGGAACTCATACTCGACGCGCAGCTGGTCCAACTCATCCTGCACGCGCTGCAGATTCTCCAGCGTCGCCACGTATCGCTCCTCTGCCGATACCCGGTCCGCTTCGGATCTCCGCAGTTCCGCGTCCCGCTGCGCGAGTCCGGTCTGCAGTTCGCGGAGATCATCTCGCAGCAACGCCAGTTGCTGTTGCGCATCGGCCAGTTCGTCCCGTTGCGGCTCCCGAGTCGTCTCGCGACCGGCCTGCTGAGCCGCCGCGCGGGCCAACAATCGCATCCGGAACGTGCCCCAGCCCATGAGCATCACGGCCCCGGCTCCCAGCAGCAGTCCCAGCCAGAGGGCACGCGGAAACCGGCGGCCGGGCGCCGGCGCGGCCGCGGCGGGAGTGACCGGCGAATTCAGACTCGACAGGGAGCCTGACAGCGACGTGCCCCACTCGGAGCCGCAAGAGGGACACGCGCCCTCCGGCGCGTCGTCACCCATGTAGATGAAGTCACAGTTGTGACACGGGTGGGCTCGCATATCCGCGCATGGTACCCGCTCTCAGCGCAAAGGGGAGTCTCCGGCCGAAGCAGGATCAGGGTTTCGTCGCCGCAATCCCGCAGGACCGCATGAGACCCCTCGGCGGAACCGGACCGGATCGCCCGTTATGATGCAGCGGCCAGGAATCAACCGATGCCGCTCGATCCCGCTTCCACACTCGTCGCCGAACTCTCCACCCTGCTGGGTGACCGCTTCTCGACAGATCGCACGATCCGCGGCGAGCACGCCTGCGACGTGTCGCGGCACGATCCGTTTCCGCCCGACGCGGTCGCGTTCCCGATCAGCACGGAGGAAGTCGCCCGCATCGCGGCGCTCTGTTCCGCGCACGGTGTGCCGATCATTCCATTCGGCACCGGCACGGCGGTCGAAGGGGGTGTTGTGGCCACGCACGGCGGAGTGTGCATCGACCTGCGGCGGATGAACTGCATCCTGCGCGTCAACCCCGTCGATATGGACGCCTCGGTCGAAGCGGGCGTGACGCGCATGCAGCTCAACCGCGACCTCGCCGATCGCGCCGCGGCGGACCCGAAACAGCCGCCGCTGTTCTTTCCGGTCGATCCCGGGGCGGACGCGTCGCTTGGCGGAATGGCGGCGACCTGCGCCTCAGGTAGCGCCGCCGTGCGCTACGGCACCATGCGGCAGAACGTGCTCGGTCTCACCGTGGTGCTGGCGGACGGGCGGATCATCCGCACCGGCGGGCGGGCGCGCAAGTCGTCGGCCGGATACAACCTGACGGGACTGTTCGTTGGTTCGGAGGGAACGCTCGGCATCATCACCGAACTGACCCTCCGCCTGCAGCGCGTCCCGGAGGCGGTTGCGTCGGCGGTCTGTCCGTTCCCGAACTTCGATGCGGCCGTCGACGCAGCGCTGGCGGTGCTTTCCGCGGGAGTCCCGGTGGCCCGGCTGGAACTTCTCGACGAAGCGCTGATCGCAGCCGTCAACAAGTACTCCGGGACCGACTACGAGGTCACGTCCACGCTGTTTTTCGAGTTCCACGGCACGCCGGCGCATGTGGCGGAGTGTTCGCAGCACGCCTCGCGGCTGACGGCGGAGTTCCAGGGAGGCGAGTTTCGCTGGGCGACGGCCGAACCGGATCGCCGGCGACTGTGGCAGGCGCGTTACGACGCCTATTACGCCTGCCTCGCGCTGCGGCCGAACTCCATCGCCTATGCGACCGACGTCTGCGTTCCCATCTCGAACCTGGCGGAGTGCATCCGCCGCGCCAAGCGACATGTCGCCGCATCGCGCTTCCCGGCGCCAGTCTTCGGGCACGTCGGGGACGGGAATTTTCATGTGGCGATCGTGATTGAGAAAGGGAACGCCGCCGAACTGGAAGAGGCCCGCGCCATCGGACGCCGCATCGTGGACGACGCCCTCGCCCTCGAAGGGACCTGCACCGGCGAGCACGGAATCGGGATTGGCAAGCTCGATGTCCTCCCCCGCGAATGCGGCGAGGCCGTGCACGTCATGCGCGAACTGAAGAACGCACTCGACCCGCACAACGTCATGAACCCCGGCAAAGTGCTGCAGCTTGAATCAGGAGGCGCACCGTGAACCGATCTGAATCCCGCTCACTTCGCATGCGTGCGATCGCTCTGACGCTGGCAGCGATCGTGATGGCCGCCGGTGAGTGTGCCGTGGCCGACGACGCGCCGACGGCCTGGAAAGCCGGCGTGGCGTCAACCGTGATCACGCCCGAGTCTCCTATGTGGATGGCCGGTTACGCGGCCCGCGACAAGCCGTCTGAGGGCAAGGTGCAGGATCTGTACGTGAAGGCGCTGGCCGTCGAGGATGCGCACGGGACGCGGCTGGTGATCGTGACGAGCGACCTGATCGGCATCCCGCGGGAACTGCGGGAGTCTCTCGTCGCCGCCGTCGCGGACCGCTACCAGCTTCCCCCCGCAGGACTGCTGCTGAATGCGTCGCATACTCACTGCGGCCCCGAACTCCGCGCCAGCAAGGCGGCCGCCTATGAGCTCGGGACAGACCGCATCCGCCAGGCCGAGGAGTACGTCCGCGCGCTCGAAGACCGGATCCTCGACACGATCGGCGCCGCGCTGGACGGTCTGGCCCCCGCGACGCTGGAATACTGCCACGCCCGTTGCGGCTTCGCCATGAACCGCCGGCTCCCCTCAGAAAGCGGCTACCGCAACAGTCCGAACCCCGAAGGACCCGTCGATCACTCCGTCCCCGTCCTCGCAGTGCGCAGCGGCGAGGGCCAGTTGCAGGCGCTGCTGTTCGGATACGCCTGCCACAATACCACGCTCGGCTTCTACCAGTTCTGCGGCGATTATGCCGGTTTCGCACAGCAGTACCTGCAGGAGGATCAGCCCGGCGCAACGGCCCTGTTCCTCACCGGCTGCGGCGGTGACCAGAACCCATATCCGCGCGGCGAACTGCAGCTCGCCGAACAGCACGGCCGGGCCCTCGCCAACAGCGTCCTCGCCGCCCTGCAGACGCCGCCGCAACCCCTAAGCGGTTCGTTCGGGCTGGCCCTGGAATCGGTCACGCTCGACTTCGCGCCACCGGCATCCCGCGAGGAACTCGACCAGCAGGCGCAGTCATCGGACAAGTACACCCGCCGTCACGCCGAACTCCTGCTGGAAGAACTGAACAGCACCGGCAGCATCCGGACGGAGTACGACTATCTCGTCCAGGCCGTCCGGTTCGGCGACGACCTCCTGATGATCGCCCTCGCCGGCGAAGTCGTCGTCGACTATTCCCTGCGTCTCAAGCAGGAACTCGCCGGCCCCCGCGTGTGGGTCGCCGGATATTCGAACGACGTCTTCGGCTACGTCCCCAGCGTCCGCGTTCTCAATGAAGGAGGCTACGAAGCGGGCGACGCCTTCCGGTACTCGGCGTTCCCGGGGCCGTTTACTCAGACGATTGAGGAACGACTCGTGCGCGCTGTCCATGTTGCGGCGGCGCACAGCAAAATTCCGAAACGACCGACATCTGATTGATGGTCATTTCGTTGCAAATCGTGGTCGTTTCAGTAGTATGCCAAGACTGAGCAAATATTCAGATTGAGTGCAGGTTGCCTCGCAGCGCTGCCCCTTCAGTATTTCCGACAAACGACCTATCGATCATGCTTTTCGAGACTGTCGAAGCCAAACGACCGTATCGCCCGCGACCAAATGCGAGGAAGGATTCCCGTACTGCAAGCGCCCCCGAAGTTCCGCAAGAGTCCTTTCCTCCCGACTCGCTCCCGCTGGACACCGTTCTGATTGGTGACTGCATTGCCCAGCTTCGGCGACTCCCAGATCGATGCGTGGATCTGGTAATACTTGATCCACCTTACTGGAAGGTCGTGGGAGAAGTCTGGGATTTCAAGTGGAGAACTGAAGAGGATTACCGCAACTGGTGCCGCGAGTGGTTTTTGGAGATCGAACGGGTATGCAAGCGATCGGCATCACTATACCTATTCGGCTACTTGAGGAACCTGGTCCATTTGTTTCATGACATCATTGACCTCGGCTTCGAGTTTCGGCAGGAAATCATCGTCGACAAGGGAATGAAGTCGATCGCTGGCCGAAAGACGAGTACCTACAAGCAGTTTCCCAATACGACAGAGACGATTTTCTTCTTTGTGTATGACGCGAAGCCCGCAATTCGCGCGTGCCTGCTTGAGCGCGCCAAGGAGTTGGGGCTGAATGCCAAGACGATTAACGCACGGCTTGGGGTGAAGGCAAACGGTGGAGGCGTGTGGTCTCTTTACACGGGAGACAACATTCTGGCCCAAGTGCCAACTTCCGAGATGTGGGGGCGGTTGGAAGCAGTCCTCGATTTCACGGCACCCGAAGACCTCAAGGGGTTCATTTTTGAACCGCAGATGGGGCTGACAAACGTCTGGCAGGACATCGACTTTTACGCGGAGGAGCGGATTCACCGGACACAAAAGCCGCTGCGACTGATTGAACGTCTTATTCAGGCCAGTAGCCGTCCCGGTCAAGTTGTCCTGGATCCCTTTGCCGGCTCAGGAAGCACTGCAGTTGCAGCCCGCGCGCTGGGGAGACACTCAATTTCGATAGAGATCGATGCAGAAATGGCGGCAAAGGCAGTGAAGCGCCTGGCTGCGGGTGCGCAACGACAACCCGAGCTCTTTGCCGACTGATTAGAGCGACGGTGCGAACTCGGACGTCCATTTCTTCCGATCTATGAGCCGATAGCGATAGACGGCTCTCGCGAAGTCATCTGCAAGCAATCCATCGTCCCATTTCTCCATTTCCCGAAGCTTCTGGATTTGCTGCAGCTTCCGGGATCGGCGCTGGATTGGTGCTCCAGAACGCGCATCCTTCTTGAACCGAATCCCCCGTCCTGCTGCAAACGCATCGATCGCCGCTTCCGACATTGTGTCCGAACGCGAGTACGAAGCGAGATCGCCGAAGACGAACAACCTCGGTGAATCTCGTCCCGGAAAGATTTGCGTGTCGATTGTGTCGTCCGCGCCGATTACTGCCCAGTAGATCTCACTCGGCTTCATCATGCAAAGCTTGGGACTGCCGGGCCACAAGTTGAATGGTGCTTTGGATTTCGACTTCGCGCGAATGTTAAAGTAGTAGTCGATCAAGCACAAAGAGAACCCCAGGGACCGTGGATCGATCTCGAAGATTCGAACGTCGATGTCGTTACCCGAATTGATGTCCACAAACTCAAATAAGACCAAGTAGTATGCGACCGGAACAAATAGCTCCCGTAGTTCCTGCTCTGTCTTTGGTGACAGGAGCCACTTCGAGTCGTCTTTCCGAATGAGTCTCTGGCTACCGCAGTCCGGATTTGGGCACACCTTTTCGATGCTCGCGACGACCGTAGCGCAATCACCGCATTGACCCAATTGATCGACTCGGTAGCAGCACTTGATTTCCGCGACGTTCCCATTTGGTAGCTTGAGATCGTCACCGCGAGCGCCGGATCGGCCGCCTGGGAAACCCGTAACCACGCTGACCAAGTGTTGTCCCACGTACCCCATACGAGGTTGCGGAGTCTGGTGCGTCACGGCTGCCCACCTCTGCAAGTCGCGCCGTAGCCGAACATACAGATCGGTGAGCAACTCAGCCGCATGTTCCGGAGTGCCAGCGCCAATCGGCTTTCTCTTCTTGGAAGGGCTCATAACCCCTCCAGCAAATCGGACATCGTCGTGCGAAGCGCGCGAGCGAACTTGGACAGACCGACCACCGAGATGCTCTTCTCGGCGCGCTCGATCATCCCTACATAGGTGCGGTGACAGCGGCAGCGGGCGGCGAGTGCCTCTTGAGAGAGCCCCTGTTCCTCGCGCAGCCTGCGGATCCGCTTGCCCAGTGCGGATGAAATTGAAGATCGCATTCGGCGAAGTGTGCAGTTCCCGATCCGGGAGGGCGACCGACTAGAGTTAGCACATACCGAAGTTGGCGAAACGATCTGCCGAGTCTCGACGACGGCAGTCGTTGATGACCCTCTTCTTAGCGCCAAAAAGTGCTGCTGGCCGCAAAAGCATTCGCGTCTCCCAGCGTCTCCTCCAGCCGCAGCAACTGGTTGTATTTCGCCAGCCGTTCGCTGCGGGCGATGGAGCCGATTTTGATCTGGCCGGCAGCGGTGGCGACGGCGAGGTCGGCGATGTAGTCGTCTTCCGTCTCGCCGCTGCGGGCCGAGACGACCGGGCGGTAGCCGGCGTCGAGCGTCACCCGAATCGCCCGTAGCGTTTCCCAGAGTGTGCCGACCTGGTTCAGCTTGATGAGTACGCTGTTGGCCGCGCGCCGCTCGATCCCCTGGCGAATGCGGGCCGTCTGTGTGGTGAACAGGTCGTCACCCAGGATCTGCACCCGGTCGCCCAGTCTTGACGCGAGCAGTTGCCAGCCCTCCCAGTCGTCCTCGGCCAGGCCGTCTTCAATGCTGACGATCGGATAGCGCGAGACCCATTCCGCCAGCAGTTGGACCATCTCGGCGGACGTCAGGCGGCGGCCCTGCTCGGAGTGCAACTGGTAGCGGCCGTTGGAGTAGAAGTGCGTGGCCGCGACGTCCAGCCCGATGGCGACGTCGCTCGCTGGTCTCAGTCCGGCGGCTTCGATCGCTGCGACGATGAACCTCAGGGCCGTCTCGTTATCCGGCAGCTGCGGACCGTACCCTCCTTCATCGCCCACGAGATAACCTTCGTAGCCCTCGTCGCGCAGCAGCCGTCCCAGCGTGCGATAGACGCGGACGATCCACTCCAGCGCCTGGCTGTACGATGACGCTCCGACCGGAATCGCGAGATAGTCCTGAAAGTCCAGCTGGCCTCCGGCGTGCTTGCCGCCCGAGATCATGTTGACCATCGGCAGCGGCAGCGACATCCGCAGGTCGTCCGCGCCCGGAGATGCGGCCCGCCACAGGTCGTGCAGATGCCGGACGAACGGCCGGCCTCTCACCGCCGCAGCCGCACGTGCGGCGGCGAGGGACACACTCAGAATGGCATTCGCGCCCAGACGGGATTTGTCCGGCGTGCCGTCCGTCGCGCACAACGCGGCATCCAGATTCTGCTGGTCCACCGCGTCGAGCCCGATGACGGCGGCGGCCAGTTCTTCCCGTACATGCCGCACCGCCTGCAGGACTCCGTCGCCGCCGTAGTGGTCCGCTGCGCCGTCGCGCAGCTCGCAGGCCTCAAATCGCCCGGTGCTGGCGCCGCTCGGCACGCTGGCCCGCCCGGTGACGGCCCCGCAATGCACCTCGGCCTCCACGGTGGGCTTGCCGCGGCTGTCGAGGACCAGTCGGGCGTGTACGGACGTAATCTGTGAATCGGACATCGGTGCAATGCGTGACAATGATAGCGGCCGGTCGCTAGGCTACCCGCTTCGCCACACCCAAGGAATCGTCCAGAGTCGCAGGCACACTCCGTGTGCCGTCCGCTGGGCGTGAAACGAACAACCGCGACGCCCGGGACACCCCGATCGTCTGAACTTCGCCAGTTAATGCGGAGCGGCCAATCGCGGTTTGCCATCTTCCGCCGATCGCTGAGCACCACTCCCACTCTCCCCGCCGCTCCCCATGCCGCTGCTGGTCGTCGAACATCTTCGCAAAACCTATGACGACCTGGTCGCCGTCGACGACGTGAGCCTCAGCGTCGAGCCGGGCGAAGTCTTCGGACTGCTCGGCCCCAACGGCGCCGGCAAATCGACGACGATGTCGATGATCGCGGGGCTGGTTGAGCCCGATCGGGGCGAAGTCCGCATCAACGCCGCGCACAACGGAGAGGCGGTCGCCGATCGCCGTCTGCTGCTGGGAGTCGTTCCCCAGGATCTCGCCATCTATCCCGACCTGACGGTCCGCGAGAACCTGCATTTCTTCGGCTCGCTGTACGGGATTGAGAAGGGGGAACTGCAGCGGCGGATCGATGCAGCCCTCCAGCGCGTCGGACTGACCGACCGCCAGACGAGCCTGACGCACACGCTCTCCGGCGGAATGAAGCGTCGGCTGAACTTCGCCGTCGCCCTGCTGCACGAGCCGAAGCTCTTGATCCTGGATGAGCCGACGGTCGGCGTCGATCCCCAGTCGCGGGCCCACCTGATGGAATGCGTCCGCGACCTTTCGTCCGCCGGTATGGCGGTCATCTACGCCAGCCATTACATGGAAGAGGTGCAGGCGATCTGCCGCCGCGTCGCGATTCTCGATCACGGCAAGGTGCTCGCCAACGACACGCTGGAAGCACTGCTCGACCGCGTCGGCAGCCGCGTCGAGATTGTGCTGGACCGCCGCGAAGGCTCCCTCGCCCACGAACTGCAGGGGCAGGCCCGCTACGTCGATGATCAGGCCGCGCCGCGCCTGCTGCTGGAAAGCGATGCGGGGGACGGACGCGATCCCGTGGCCGCACGGCTGGCCCGCATCCTGCAACTGCTGACCGAACGCGGCATCCCTGTCCGGTCCGTGGAGACGCAGTCAGCCAATCTCGAGCGGCTGTTCCTCGACCTGACCGGCCGGCAACTTCGCGACTGAATCGGCCGGTATGAACATCTGGAACATCGCCCGCAAGGACCTGCTGCTGCTCGCGCGCGACCGCCGCGCCGTCAGCGTCCTGATCGCGCTGCCGCTGGTGTTCATCGCCATCATCGGCATGTCCACCGGACAGATGCTCGGCTGGCGGAACGAGAACGAGCAGTTGCGGCTGGCGATCATCAACCGGGATGCGGATCCACGCCCGGTGCCCGCTGCCGATGAACCCTCCGACGGCGAAGTGCCGGAACCGGTTGATGAGAAGCTCGCGGCCCTCTCAGGCCAGATCGTGGAGCGTCTCCAGGCCAAGCAAGGGCTTGCCGTCGAGAGCATGACGTCCCGGCAGGACGCCAGCGATCTCGTGCATGACGGCGAGCTGACCGCCGTGATCGTGATCGGTCCGGAGTTCAAGGACCGCGTGGATGAGATGCGTCCCGGCGACGTGCTGGACACCGAAGGCACCGGCCTCGCCACCAGCCTCGCCGCCGTCGATATCGAGATCATCACCGGCGACCCGCCCACGAACGCCAGCGCATTGGCCCGGCTGATCGTGCACGGCGAGGTGATGCGCATCGTGGTGCCGTACGTTCTGCAAAAGAACCCCACCCTGCGACACGCCATGCGGGTGCGGGCGCACGCTCAGGAATTGAAGGACGAGGACGCTGCCAGCGAGGCGGCGACCGAGGCGGCCCAGGATGAATGGTCGAGCGGCTACGGGAGCGTCGTCTACCAGAAGATCGTTCCCGCCTACACGGTGATGTTCGCGTTCTTCCTGGTGACGATCATGGCCCGTTCCGTGCTGACCGAACGGGACCTCGGCACGCTGCGACGGCTGAAGACCACTCCCGTCACCGACACCGCGCTGATGCTCGGCAAGATCGCGCCGTACTACCTCATCTCGCTGGTGCAGAGCGCGCTGCTGTTCGGCTTCGGCCGGCTGTTGTTCGGCATGTCGTGGGGACCGTCGCCGTGGCTGCTGATTCCGGTGATCGCCGCCACGTCGCTGGCCGCCACCGGACTGGGTCTGCTGATCTCGACGATCGTCCGCAGCGATGCGCAGGTCACGTCCGTGGCCACGCTGGTGATCCTGGCGATGGCCGGCATCAGCGGCTGCTTCATGCCGCGCGACTGGCTCCCGGACGCCATGCGGCAGATCAGCCTGGCGACTCCGCACGCCTGGTCCCTCATTGCCTACGACCAGATCCTCAACACGTCCCGTCCCGACATGGACGAAATCTGGCGGTCGTGCGGGCTGCTCGTCGGCTTCGGCGTCGCTTATTTCGCACTCGGCTGGCTCCGCTTCCGCTCCACCGAAGTCTGAGCCATGCCGGACTCCGTGCGCGACAGCGAGCGATCAGGTCCGTGATTCTACCGGGGTCCGCTCGGTCTCTCCTTGCATGATGGATTCGATCCGCGCCTCCATTTCCGGAGTCAGGAGATCGGACGCATTGGGGTCGCCGCTCCGCTCGGCTCGCTCCGCCGTTGCGGCCGAGTCGCCTTCTCCGTCACTCGCGTCGGAGCCCGTCTTCAGCCGCTGGAACGAATTGACGCACACCGCCAGATTGACGGCCGCGCCGCACAGGAAAGCCCAGCCGAGCCAGCGGAGCATCGGCGTCTGCGATTTGAGCAGCGCCATGCTGATGAAGCAGAGGACGACCATGCTCGCTCCGGAAAGGAACCACCACAGCCGCGCTTTCTGCTCCGATGCCTTCACTGCGAGCACTCCGCGGGTGTGACGATTCGCCACGTCGCGCAGGTGCGAGATCTCCAGCCTCACCGCCGACTTGTTCTGACGGACGTGCGGCACGGATTTGACCACCGGCGGAGTCTCGGGCTTCGCTTCCGGCAGCGGCGCTGCGGGAGGAGCGGTGACGGCCGGCGTGGCGGACGCCGGCGCGGACGCCGCCGCGACCGGGGCATTGCGGTTCTTCAGGTACTCCAGCCACGATCGCACCGGATCGGATTCGCCTTCCGGAGCAGCCGGCGCGGCTGCTTCGACCGGTGTCTCGACTTCGTCGTCGGCTTGCTCCACGAAACCCGCCGCGCTCTGCGGCGCGTATGTCGGTACTGCCGGCTCCGGCGTTGCTGCGGTGTCCTCCGCGATCCGCTGCGCCTCATCCTCTGTTACAGGCGGCGCCGGCGGACGCGGAGCATTCAGCGTGACTCCAAACATGTTGGAGAGCTGTGCACGCAGTTCGGCCACCTTTGGATCCACCCCCAACGGACTCCCGCTCTCTTCCAGCGCCTGGGAAGCCTCCTGCACGACAGCCGCTTCCGAGTCGTCGTAGGGGAGATCATCCTGCGTCCACCCGCCGATATACGTCCCCTCGTCGGTGTAGGAAGACTCCGCCCCGTCGGACGGCTCCAGTTCGTACATCTCACCCTGCAGCGCGTACGTCTCCGCCTCCACCTCGTCGCTCACGTCCTCAGGCGATGAGGGTGTCGCTTCAGTCCAGGCCTCTGGCCTTTCTCCGTGGCCGGTCGTGTCTGACTCCTGATCGGATACCATGTCCTCGCCAGCGCCGGTCAGCTCGCTGTCAGGTTCACTCCCGCTGAACGCGGCTCCTGCGAAGGACGACTCTGCCTGCGGGACGTAGTCCTCATATGAGGCATCCGTCCCCCGCGTCGGCTCGGCCGTTCCGTCCCATGCCGCTTCAGGGACGATCGACGGCTCCTCAGAGATGGGCTCCTCAACATGAAGCAACGGCGCGCCGAAGTTCTCGATAATGACGGTGTCCTCCGCCGACGGTTTCTGTCGATCGACATCCGGTGAGTCCGTCTCAACATCAACGACGACTTCGTCAACGTCGATCAGCTGGTCGTCATCGGACTGTTCCACGGGAGTTAGCGCCACGACCAGCGGAGGACGCGGCTCCCGCTGCGCATCGCTCAACCACCCCGGCAGCGGCCGCGCCAGCATGTCGGCGCCATGCTGCATCGCTTCCCGCGCCTCACGGGCCTTATCCCGCTGCCGTCGCCGCAGGAACAGTGTTGTCAGCAGGCCTGCGCCGAGCATCAGCAGAATCGGAACAAACCTGCTGACGAGATCCGATTGAGATGCCGCCGGAGTCCGCACGCCGCTCGCTACTTCATTCTCCACCGACGGCGCGGCCGCTTCCGACTGGGAATCGGCGATACTCACGACCGTCGGCGGCGTCGTCGCCGCATCATGCCCGGAGGCCGCCGCATCGCCCGCCGGCTCGACCGGTGCGACCGCTGAATCCATCGGCTGCGTTGCCGGACTGGTGGCGACAAGCGGTGCCGGTGGCGCCAGGCGGATCAGTTCCACGTCCATCGTGGCCGCGTCGCTGAGCCCGACTGAATCCGTCACCCGAATCGTGATGGGCAGCCTATGCCGTCCGGCGGCCACGCGGTCTCCGGTCGCAGCGGTCAGTCGCCCCGTCTCCGGATCAAGCTGCAGCACTCCCTCCGGATCACCCGCCAGGATCTCGTACCGCAGCGTGTCTCCCGCGTCGTGATCGAACGCCCTGATGGTCACGTGTTCGTCGACGGTCGCGTCATCGCTCCAGACCATCGTCACGCGCTGAGACGGCAGCGCCGGCGGCTCGGCCGCGTCCAGCACCTGAATGACGACCACGAATTCCACGGGTGACCGCAGGAATTCAGCGATGTGCTGGTCGTCAACTCCCGACTCCAGCAGGTCGGCCGTGAACCGCCGCCGTGCGGAATCGTCGCCGTCCCGGCGCTCCGCCCGGATCCGCAGCTCGTAGAGTGCACGGTGCTCGAAGTCGAGCTTGGCTTGGTCCCGTACGCTCAGCGTACCGGTCGCAGCATCGATTGAGAACACGCCGTCGCCGTTCCCGTCGACAATCGCATATCCGGCCAGCGAGCTCGACGATGTGTCCGACAGTGTACCGATCTCGGTTCCAGGCGTGCTGTCCTCGCTCACGCTCAGCCGGATCGCGGGCCGTGGCTCCTCCGCCCGGGCCAGGCCGACCTGGAGCATCAGTGCGATTGTGCCGGTTGTGACGACTTGTCGAACCGCGAACATGGGCCGGACTGCCTGCTGAAGGGACGTAGGAATTCGCGTCAGATGCATCGCTGTTCTCGACTTAGGCACCTCCGTGCAGCGCCCGCCGCACCCTACCTTTCCTCCCGCGGCCGATGCCGCAGACCGTCAGGAATCGGACCCGATCCGATGCCTCCGATCCGGCCCGGCCGGAATAGTCCGCACAAAGCGAGTAGTTCCCCCCGCTGGTACGAAACGGACTGACGGCTCAGGACGCACAACAGGCGCTGGCGTCCGGCAGGACCGGACGCACTCAACGAAACGGATCACACGGCGGCACGGCGGCAACCGATTCTCCCATCTGTACGGATCAGTTTTATTGCAGCGGATTCCGGCCCGAATGGATTCGGGCAGGTCGGGCCGCGCCACGGGGCCACCACCAACGTCACGGCCAAACTACGAAGCACATCGCTGCGCTGCCGATGGAAGGATCCACCCGGCAGCGCCCGTTCTGCACGGACGTTGCTATGTCAGGGATTCGACTGTTGATTCTGGCTCTCGGCTGCAGCCTGACGGTGGGCGCTCCGGGATGCCGCCAGGCCCCATTTGGTGCGGCCAACTGTCTGCCCGGTCGCGGGCATCGCGCCGCGGCCTGTGCCGAGGTGACGCCGGGCGCGGTATCACAGAATCTGGATCGGCCGTACGAGGCTTCGCCGTCAGTCCCTCCGCAACAGGCCGAGTCACCGTCGCATCAGGATGATGCCGCAGGGCCGTCAGCACCCGCTCTCGAGGCCCAACCGGCTGACCAGGCGGCCGCCGTCGACCTCCGCGCGACCGCACTCGCCGATCTCAAGGCCATCGGCGCCCGCGTCACAGCAGACGACGCCGGCCAGATCATCGCCGTCGATCTCGCCCAGACCACCGTGACCGACGCGGATCTGGCGGCTGTCGTTCAATTGTCCCAAGTCCGCGAACTCAACTTGCGCGAGACTCTGGTCTCCGATCCGGGACTGGAGACGGTGGCCCAGTTGAACGAGTTGGAGTTCCTCGGACTCACCGGCACGCTGGTCACCGACAGCGGTCTCACCCACCTGGCCACTCTGCAGCAGCTCCGCTTCCTCACGCTCGGGCATACCATCATCACCGATGCCGGTCTTGAGTCACTCACCGCGTGCACCCGATTGGAAGCCTTGAATCTCAAGGGAACGGAAGTGACCGCGGCGGGCGTGGCGCAGCTCCAGCGGCGACTTCCCAACTGCCGCATCATTTCGGATGTCGTCCCCGTCGACGCCGATGCCGACGCGACCGTGCCGCAGATCGTTCCTGACGCCGACGCCGCGACGCCGGTTCCGGCTGCGGAAGAGACGGACGTGGCGCCGGCCGATCCCCAGAACGTCAGCTTCCCCGCCGGCCGCGAGCAGCGATTCGGCATCCCCCTCCCGCCCGATGCGGACCTCGATCCAACTCCGTTGCGGCAGACGCTCCCCGGCAGCGACCCCTTCGCCGCCCCGGCCGATTCGGACACCGCGCCGGTCCGTCGTAGCGACTTCTCGCAGCATGCACATCCGGCCGACGCCCAGGAGCGGCTGATGCTCGTCCTCCGCGACAAGCTCGAAGACCCGGACGTCCTCCGCGCCATTGCCGACGTCTACGCCGCGCAGAACCAGTGGCAGGACGCCCGCAAGGTGTTGCAGGCGGCTCTCGAACAGTCTCCCAACTCACGCCGCCTGCACTTCGAACTCGGCGTGGTTGAGGCGCGGTGCGGCGACTACTTCTCCGCGCTCGCGCACTTCGAGCGCAGCGGCGGAACGGCCCAGGCGCATTACAACCTTGGCGTGCTGCTGCACGAGGCCGGATTGTCCGAGGCCAGCGTGTACGAGTTCCGCCAGGCCCTGCAGCACGACCCGCACCTGACGCAGGCCCGCGAATGGCTCGTTTACCTCAACCGGCGCGACGCGGCCGAGAATAAGGCCGCCGGTCCCGTCCTCTCGGACGAAGAGATCCGCAGCCTGCTGGGGGCTCCACACAACGGAGTTCAGCCGGCGGGCGACCTGCGGCAGACATCGTTCGGCGTCGACATCCGCCCGCACCGCTGAGCGCGACCGGGTGGCGGCACTCGCGCACCGCCGGACGCGTCGATCACTCGATCGCTTTCAGCGAGAATACGTCGACGTCCACTCCGGGCGACATCAGCATGTGCTCCGGCCGGCATCCCATTCCGGGGAACCCGTCCAGTTGCAGGGCATGATCATCCCAGGCATGGACGATTGCATCCCGAATCGGGTACGGGGAATGGAAGACTCGTCCGGAATACAGACGCCCGTTGCGCTCCGCGAACAGGACATACCGTTCGACCAGATAGAACTCGAACGACTCCGGGTCGTCTGTGTTGCGGATCGCTCCTGCCGGCTCGTAATCGAACCGGCTGGCCAGTCGCTCGTCCGATCTCCGTCGCCGCGACTCATACTCGATGCGTCCATTCGGTGAGACGCGACGATACGTCATCTTCGCCCAGAAGTAGGGAAGATGGTACGACCAGCGCGCTCCCTTCACGGCCGGCCAGCAGTTGGCGTCGAGTGAGTAGAACCACACGCCCGGCGTGCCGCGGGCGTCATGCACGTACGTCCGCACATTGAGTTCTTGAAAGTTCGCCGTCCCCGGGAGCGGCGGCGTCCAGACCCACCGCACGTTCCGCATGAAGAACGGCACAATGCCGATCCAGGCCTGGCCGTCATACGTGTCAACGAACAAACCCCGCGGCAATGTCTCCTGAATCGCGCTCGGCTCAATCCGCCAGTGCAGGAACAGCAGGTCCCGCCAGGACTGCCGCATCACGGCCCGCTGCTCCGGCCGCGCGCGCATTGCCATCCGCTGCTCCGGCAAGGGAAAGTCGCAGGCACACTCCGTGTGCCGTCCGCTGCCCGACCGATTCTTCATCAGCGACCTCCGGGCCCAACTTAGCCCCCGACAACCCACTTCCCGTCACCCGATACCCCATACCAACCGAAGCCCCACATCGAGCATAACGCCGCATCTCCCCCGAACCAGCCACTGTCAGCCGCCGCGCGGAGATCGTATGCTCGATTCATGACTGCAACCATCGGCAAGCTGATTCTCGGCTCGCGCTCGCCGCGCCGACTCGAGCTCTTGTCGCATCTCGTGTCACCCGGGCAGATCGTCGTCCATCCCCCCCGCACAGCGGACGAAGTGGGCTTCGACGGGCTGTGCAAACAGTCGGGTATCGAGCAACGGCTGCAGGAGATCGCCCGCGCGAAGAACGACGACGTCCGTGCACAGCTTCCAGCCGGCTGGATCGCCGTGCTCACCGCCGACACCGTCATCGTCGGCACGAACGACGACGGCACGCTCGCCGTCCTCGGCCAGCCCCCGGAGCCAGACTGGCGGAACACGGTCCGCGAATGGTTTCACCGCTACTATCTCGGCCGCACGCATCTCGCCCTCACGGCCGTCTGTATCGCCGCACCAGCCGGCCGAATCGAGGAGACCATCGTCTCCAGCGAAGTCCGCTTCCGCGCTGACTCGCAGCCGTTCGTCGACTGGTATCTCGCCACCGGCGAGCCGCGCGGCAAGGCAGGAGGCTATGCCCTGCAGGGTGCCGGCAGCCTGTTCGTCGAACACGTGACCGGCAGCATCAGCAACGTCGTCGGCCTCCCGCTGCGGGAGACGGCGGAGATACTTGAGCGCGTGCACCCGGAATTCGGGTTCTCGCCGTAACTGGCGGCTGGGTAGAATTAGGAACCAGTGCGGCTCACTCGAGAGAGAAGATTCAATGACGACGCTTGTCCTTAACGAAACGACGGAACAGACGACGATCGGCGAGATTTTGAGTAACCCCGCCGGCTCGGTGATCGAAATCCGCTCCGAAGACGGCGCCCTGATGGCCACCGTGACGCTCGCCGACGCGGACGATTTTGATTACTCGCCGTACATAGCGGAGGCCCAGCGCTTTGTCGACAATTATCGGCGAAGGCCTCCTGTCGATGCCTCAGAATGCCTGACCACGCGCGAGTTGCTGGATTCACTTAATGCGCTGGAGGCTGGCGAGCAGGAGGAACGCGGCTGATCGACCACAGGTGCCGTCGACCTGACGCTGCCCGCTCTCGTTCGTAATCGACGATCGCTGCATGGGTGGACACTACACGGTTGTCTGGACGCCGGAGCTGCGCCGCGATGTCGCCAATCGATGGCTGGCAGCCGATCGAGCTGTTCGCGTTCGACTGACCGCCGCGAGCGATCGACTTGATGCGGAGTTGCGGTTCTCACCTGGTCAGCATGGTATCGCGCTGATGCATCTGCCGGGATTCCGATTGTGGTCGATCCCGGACCTGGAGCCGCCCGTGCTGGTCTTGTATGAGGTTCGCGAAGGCGATCAGCTTGTCATAGTTCATCAACTTCTCGGTTTCAGGATGTAAGCGACGCTTTTCGATACCCAACTCCCAGAGAATCCTCGAACACCTCTGTAGCCGGCCTCTGTGAGGCCGGCCGAGCGGATGAAAGCTCGGCGACCCGGCTGGTTCGGGCGGGACTTCGCCTGCATCTTCAGGTCTTGAAGGTGGTTCGAGTCACAGATTCCATCGATTCACTGTTCAGCGCGCTCTTCGGCGACATGACTATTTCGCCCGCCCCGATGACCTCCGACGCCCCCTCACAACAATCGGAGTTGCGCATCGGTGGCCGTTTGCTGCAGTCCCCCTACTTCCTCGCCCCCCTCGCCGGTTACACGCAGCTGGCCTTCCGCCGCGCCATCCGCGAGCTCGGCGGTCTCGGCCTCGCCACGACCGACCTCGTGCAGGCGACGATGCTGCTGTCGGGGCGGCGGAAATCGTTCGACATCATTGCCACGCATCTCGAAGACCGCCCCCTCTCCGTGCAGATCTTCAGCGGCAGGCGGGAAGAACTGGCGCGGGCCGCACGCTGGCTCGAGGACCACGGCTACGAAGGGGTCGACATCAACATGGGCTGCCCGATGGCCAAGATCAACGGCCAGGGGGGCGGCGCCCGGCTGATGTGCGACACGGACGGCGCCTGCGACACGGTGCAGGCCGTCCTCGATGCCGTCTCGATCCCGGTCACCGTCAAGATGCGCCTCGGCTGGGACCGCGAGCATCTCACCGCTCCCGGGCTGGCCCGCGAGTTTGAGCAGATCGGCGTCGCCGCCGTCACCATTCACGGCCGCACGCGGCAGCAGGGATTTCACGGCTCCGTCGACTTGAGCGGTATTCGCGAAGTCGTTGAGGCAGTGGACCACATCCCAATCATCGGCAACGGCGACGTCCGCACAGTCAACGATGCACTCCACATGCGCCGCGTGACGGGCTGCACCGCCATCGCCATCGGCCGCGGTGCAATGCTGGACCCCTGGATCTTCCGCAAGCTGGATCAGGCGTCACGCGGCGAGACGATCACAGAGCCGTCGCCCGACGAGCAGATCGACTTCCTCGTCAGGCATTTCCGGCTCATGGCCGAACAGCACGAAGACTACGCCTGCACCCTCTTCCGCAAATTCGCCGCCTGGTACGGAGCAAAGCTGGGAGTGCCGGAAGACCTCGAAGACCGCCTCCGCCGCTTCGAGACGATCACCGAATTCGAGCAGATCGCAGAAGCCATCCGCCAACGCCACGGCGAACGGGAATCCCGCGTCGCGACAGCCCTGGTCAAGGTCCCCAACGGTCCCAACGAGCTCTGGTGAATGGAACAGGAGGCAACGGAGTAAACAGAGGGAAGCGCCCGCTTCGGATGGTGCAGACTCCGCCGAGGCAACTGCTGACTGATCCGGTGTATAAGCATCACTCCAAGATTGGCCGGATGTCGAAATGCAGTCTCAGAAATCGGCGGCCGCAGCTTGTTTAAGGTTGTGCGACCCATAACTTCCATCGCCTCTGTTCCCTCCGTTGCCTCCTGTTCAACTCTTCAGAACCGCGCATCAAACATCAGCCCCGCTCCACTGTCAGTTGGATGCACCCACGGCAGCACCCGCACCCGTCCGTCCCCTCGCAGGTGCTGCCCGGCCACCGACTTCCCGATCACCCAGCCCATCGCTGCGCCAAAGACCACGTCGGACAGATCATGATCCCGTTCGTCGATCCGGCTCCAGCTGATCAGCCCCGCGAGCGTGTAGGCCGGCAGTCCGACGTCCCAGCCGTAGTACTCCTCCAGCACTCCGGCGATCGTGAAGGCGCTGGCCGCATGAAACGACGGGAATCCCCAGCGGCCATCGTTCCAGTCCGCGTCGGGGCGCTCCGTGTCGGTGGCAGCCTTGATGGCGAGCGTTGCCAGACCGCTGATGGTGTAAGCGCTCACCATCGTGGATGACAGGCTGTGCAGCTCAGGGTCGTCTGTCCACACGCTCACTCCCCACAGCACCCCCAGCACTGGCACCTGATACGGGGCTTCGCCGAGATAGCCTAGCACGCGGCTGGCGTCTCCCCAGCGCATTGGGTTGTCCTGCGTCTCCTGCCGGATTTCGCTGTCGAGCCCCTGCCGAATGCCGATCGCCGCGCCCAGTGACACGCCCAGAATGACGACGTTCTCGCGCTCCACGATCCCCTGTGCGTCTCTCCAGATCGTCGGACCAAGTTCGCGCAGGTCGTCGGAGAATCGGTAATCGACGGCAGTCGGCTGATACAGCGGCAGGCAGGAATCGGCATCGCAGGCGGAGCAGGCGACGATCGCACCAGGCGAACGCACTACCGCCTTGGGCAGAGCAATCGGTAATTCGGGAGACCGAGCCGCTGGCCTGTTCGTCGAGTCCAGCTGCGCGGCCTCGAGCGGCAATTCCTGCCGATCCAACCGGATCGGAGCGGCAACCGACTCTGGGGGCGGTTGTACTGGCGGCGCGCACGGCTCCAGCGTGCGGCACCCCCCGGCGCCGACGGCGAAGATCAGCAGCAGCAGTCGCATCAGCCTCTGCACGGCTCATCCTGAGGTGGCAGAGTCAGCCGCGGTCCTCGAGCCGCGACGCAAAGGCCGTCTCCTCAACAGGAATCCTTCCCCCGATCCGCGCTGCGGATCGGCATCGGCGAGAGACGGCGTATCGAGTGGATCGGCCTGTCCGGCGACGGTGAACCATTCCGGCAAGTGCAGGCCGTCCACAGTCCGCGGTCGCTGCGACGCGCACAATCGGCAGGGTTTGCCTGCGGAGTAGAGTTCTCAATCAGCCGTCTGCAGTGCCTCGCTGATCCATCACATTGCTGCCACACGCCTTACGGCGTCGCAGGTCCGTTCCAGGCCGCATCGGCACGGCTGGACACCCTCCCGGCCTTCCGGTATCAATCCCGCCCCTCTCTCAAGTTCTCTCGGTTTTCCCTCAACTCAATCACCTTCGGTCGCTGGACGCGGAATGACTTCGCAGTCCCTGCCCGGATTGCGCGACACGATGTCGCGCAGCCTGGGTCTCCTATTCCCGATCCTCATCGTCGGCGCCGTCCTCGTGATGGTCGTCCCGCTGCCGCCGGTCCTCATGGACCTGCTGCTCGCGGGCAACCTCACGCTCTCGGTGGTGATCCTGCTCACCACTATTCACGTCGCCAGTCCGCTCGAGTTCAGCGTCTTCCCGGCATTGCTGCTCGGGACCACGCTCGTCCGCCTCGTGCTGAATGTCGCCTCGACGCGGCTCATTCTGACCGGCGGAGCCGCAGAAGGATCGCAGGCGGCCGGGCGCGTCATCGAAGCCTTCGGCGATTTTGTCGCCGCCGGGTCCCCCACCGTCGGCCTCATCATCTTTGTGATCCTGGTGACGATTCAGTTCGTCGTGATCACCAAAGGCGCCACGCGCATCGGCGAAGTCGCCGCACGGTTCGCCCTCGACGGCATGCCTGGCCGCCAGATGGCCGTCGATGCCGATCTCGCCAACGGCTTGATCACCAAAGAAGAGGCCCGCCATCTCCGCCGGCAGATCGCCCGCCAGGCCGACTTCTACGGAGCGATGGACGGCGCCAGCAAGTTCGTTCGCGGCGATGCGGTCGCCGGCCTGATCATCACGGCCATCAACATCCTCGGCGGTCTCTATGTCGGCGTGCTGAGTGAAGGCATGTCGCTCGGCAATGCCGTCGCTCTCTTCACCACGCTGACGATCGGCGACGGTCTCGTCGCCCAGATCCCCGCACTCCTCATCTCTATCGCAGCCGGCCTGCTGGTGACGCGCTCGTCCATCGACGGCGACCTCTCCCGCGATGTCGTCGGCCAGGTGTTCCGGCATCCGGTCGCCATGTACATCGCCGCCGGGTTCGTCCTGGTGATGGCCTTCAGCGGTCTGCCGACGATTCCACTGGCGACGCTGGGGATCGGCTGCCTCGTCATCGGCTGGCTGCTGCAGTCGCAGCGCCCCGCTGCCGTGGAATCTCCGCAGCCGGAACCGCAGCAAACGCCGGCGCCCCCCTCGAACGCCGCTCCCGCCGACGCGCGGCACGACCTCCGCATCGAGTCGCTCGAACTGGAACTCGGCATCGGGCTGCTCCGTCTTGCCGATTCCTCGGCCGGCGGCGATCTCATCGAACACATCACCCAGCTCCGGCAGCGGATCGCCCAGGAACTCGGATTCATCGTCCCCAAGGTCCGCGTGGTCGATAACCTGCGTCTCGATCCGCGGCAGTTCCAGATCAAGCTCCGCGGCGTCCCGGTCGCCTGGGGCGAGGCGTATGCCGACGCACTGCTCGCCGTCGACTTCGACGGCGTTGAAGAGCCGCTGCCCGGCATCGAAACACAGGAACCGTCCACCGGCCGTCCCGCCCGCTGGATCGAAGCCGGACTCAAGGAAGCCGCGGTCGGCGCCGGCTATCAGATCCTCCGTCCGCAATCGTTTCTGATCCAGCACCTCGGCGAGGTCGTCCGGCTGCACGCGGCCGAACTGCTCACCCGGCAGCAGGTCCACGCCCTCCTCACCGATCTCCGCACGCGCTCCCCACAACTGGTGGACGAGCTGCAGCCCCTCGGCATTCGCCCGGCCACGGTGCACCAGGTGCTCTGCAGCCTGCTCCGCGAGCGGGTCTCCATCCGCGACCTGGAAGTCATTCTCGAAGCCCTCGGCAGCTGCAGCCAGCGGACCAGCAACCCCGCCGTGCTGACCGAGTGTGTTCGCGTCGCCCTCTCCCGGACCATCTGCCAGCAGTGCCGCGACGGCGAACGCGTGCTGCATGCCGTCGGCCTCGATCCCGATCTCGAAGACCTCCTGCTGGAACAGGTCGAGTTCGACGATGCGGAACTCCGGATCTCGGTGCCGCAACAACTGCGCGACTCCATCTGCGCGGCCCTGGTCGACCGGCTCAAGCGGCTGTCCAACGCTGGCCGCCCCGAAGTCGTCATCTGCCGTCCCGAGGTCCGCGCCGGCCTGCGACAGATCACGGCCCGCGCCTGCCCCCGGCTGCACGTCCTCAGCCACAACGAAATCACCAACGACACCGACACCGTCTTCCACGGCTTTCTCGATCTCGATCTGCGCCAACCACCCTTATTCCGCCCCGTTCAAACCGTCCAAGCACACTCACCACCCGCAAAGTAGCCGTGTCACTCCGTGAGACGGACACCGCCCTCAATCCCACGCACCACTACCGGGCAAACTGAAGTCAGCCCAACGCGACCGGACGTCGAGGTCCGGTCCACCAGACAGGGATGTCGTTCCATGAACGTTCGAACCTATCGAGCCGCGTCGATCCGCGAAGCGCTGGATCTCGTGCGCCGCGAACTCGGCAGCGACGCCATCATCCTCAGCACGCGCGAAGTCCCCGCCGCCCGCCGCTTCCCCTGGCTGCGCCGCACCTCCGCCGCCGAGGTCGTCGCCGGCCTCGCCGAACAAACCGCCCCCCTCCGCCGCTCCACCACCGCCGCCCGACAAACCGCCCAACCGCAATCCATTCTCCCTGCATCCGAGCCAGCAACCGATCGCATCCCCCCTCTCCCAGCCGAACGAATCTCCACCTCCCACCGCGTCATGCGGGGAGAGGGGCCGGGGGTGAGGGGCCACAACGAGATCATCACAGCGGTCCCGAAGCTGGATGCCGGACAACCAGAGCCGACCCGCGCCTCCTCTCCCGACCCCTTCGACACCCTCATCAGCCAGCTCAACACCATCCCCCGCGGCCGCCGCACCGAAGTCCCCGACAGCCTCTTCCACCTCTATACCCAACTGATCGACGCCGACGTCGACGAAGACGTCGCCCGCCAGCTGTTGCTGGAGTTCAAGACCGGCACCGCCCGCGATGCAGACGCCATCCAGCGCCTCCAGTCGCTGATCGAAACACAGATTCGCTGCACCGGCCCCATCCCCGTCACGCCGGGTCGCCGGCACGTAGTCGCACTCGTCGGTCCCACCGGCGTCGGCAAGACGACGACCATCGCCAAGCTGGCCGCCAACTTCAAACTGCGTGAACGCGCGAACGTCGGACTCGTCACCGTCGATACCTACCGCGTCGCCGCCGTCGAACAGCTCCGCACCTACGCTGAGATCATCGATCTGCCGATGCACGTCGTCACCACGCCCGCCGAGATGCGGGCAGCCGTCCAGAGCCTGGCCGGGATGGATCTCGTCCTCATCGACACCGCCGGCCGCAGCCCGCGGGACGAACTGAAAATCCAGGAACTCAGAAGCTTCCTCGGCGAAGCCGACGTCGACCAGGTGCACCTCGTCCTCAGCCTGGCGACCGGAGTCCGCAGCAACGCACTGACGGCCGACCGCTTCCGTTCCGTCGGCGTCACCTCGCTGCTGCTCACCAAGCTCGATGAGGCCGCCGGCCCCGGAGCGATCCTCTCCGCCGCCCACCGCATCCAGCTCCCGATCAGCTACCTCACGACCGGCCAGGACGTCCCCGACGACATCGAACCCGCCGCCCCCCGCCGCGCCGCGCAGTTGATTTTGAGTCCCGAAACACCTGACGCGAAGGCCGCCCTGAGGATCGAGGATGGAAGATAGAAGATCGAGGATTGACCGTACTTCGCGATCCTCCATCCTCAATCCTCGATCTTCCTGCCCGACACCAACTCGTGACCTGTTTGTAAACCTGACACTCCCCGTGTCCGCCATTTGTCAAAATGTTCCGTCTACGCAAGCTGTAGGAGATTGCCTCAATGTAGCGACCCCCCTTTGCCGATTCTGATGAAGAAACATCATGCCGCGCGCCCGCCCGGCATGCTCAGCCCGAACCCCTCGATTGAACGACTGGCTCCTGGAGCCTCCCACCCTCCCTCGTTCCCAAACGTACCTCGTTCCCAAACTTCCGTTTGGGAACGCCCCCCCGCGAAGCTCCGCTTCGCCACAACCACGTCCAACTCCCGGAGCCCAGCTCCAACCACGGCAGGCACGACGCCCGCCGTCATCCGGCGTCACCCACATCCCAGCGCGTCATCCCTGTTCCACGGCGACGCCCGCAACAACTGCAGCCACACCTCACGGAGGATTGCATGACGACCAAGGTCGCCATCGATATTCAGCAAGTCTGGCAGGACTTCAAGCTCGACCAGACCAACCAGGAACTCCGCAACCGGCTCATCGAGCAGTACTTCCCGCTCGTGCGCTACAACGCAGAACGGGTCTGGGCCAAGCTCCCTGACGGCGTCGACCTCAACGACATGATCTCCGCCGGCGTCTTCGGGCTGATGGACGCCATCGAGTCGTTCGACATGAACCGCGGCGTCAAGTTCGAGACCTACTGCGTCCCCCGCATCCGGGGCGCCATGCTCGATGAGCTCCGCACCATGGACTGGGTCCCCCGCCTTGTCCGCAGCAAGGCCAGCAAGCTCGAAGCCGCCCGCAAACAGCTCGAAGCCGCCGTCGGCCGCCCCCCCACCGACCTCGAACTCGCCAGCAAGCTCGGCATCCCCATGGAGGAGTACGAAAAGCTCCGCGCCGAAGCCAGCGCCGTCAACCTCGTCAGCCTCAACAAGAAGTGGTACGAGACCGACAGCTACAAGGACGTCCGCGAGATCGACATCATCGAGGACACCAAGGGAGAAGATCCCACTCACGGCATCCAGAAGCGCGACGTCATGCGGCTGGTCACCAAGGGCCTCAACCGCAACGAACGCCTCATCATCATCCTCTACTACTACGAAGAGCTGACCATGAAGGAGATCGGCCAGACCCTCGGCCTCTCCGAATCCCGCGTCAGCCAGATGCACTCCAGCATCGTCGCCCGCCTCAAAGACCAGCTCAACAAACGCCGCCCCGAATTCGCGTGAACGGTGGTGTACCGCCTTCAGTCGGCCCCGCTGGGTGCACATTGCACCGCAGTCCCTGAAGGTCGACAGGTCACTCTTCCACAATCTCCCAGCCATCCGCCGCAATCGCCCCTCAGCAGGGCGGCTGCGGCGTTTGTCGTTTTCGCGACCGCGGGTGCTCCGAGCTGGATTCTGGTGGCGGCTGGTTGCGCGGAGCGATAGGCAACTCTGCAAGTTCTCAACTTGCGGGGGGAGTGAATCGTGACTGAGTTGGTGAAAGTTGCCGCCAAGGTTGGTGAAAAGTTGCGACTGAGTTGGAGGGTGGGACACCAAGAGGTGAGATTTTGGTTTTGGATTCTCAATTCTCGGTTGCGCGCGGGGATGGGTGTGCGGCAGGTTGCGGTAGAGCGAGCGGCGGGTGGGCATGGGCGGGGCCGCTTCTTTGGTGGGAGTGGCGTCCACTGGATCGGGGGTGGGTGCGCAGGGAGGCGGGGGTCGGAGCGCGTGTGGTTGGGGCACTACGGGAACCGTGAGGGTGTGTCGCGGCTGCGTCAGCCGTCCCGATGCAGAACGGGTATCGGCGCGCCGCAGCTCTCATGTTCCACTCGGCGTCCGCTTAGGCGACACCCCCGTGGCACACGGGACGTTCCCGATCGTTCCACCCCGTCACACCAACCCTCGTCGACCGTGCCATCCCCCCATTTAACGAACAACGGCCCCGATTCCCGTGTGTTGACGAATAGGGGAACGGGGCCGTCGGCCAGTCACGGTTGCATTACTGCTGTTGGTCGGCAGGTTGATCCGAACTGCTCGATTCCGTGCTCGTCTCGCCGTCGAACAGCCGTGTCGGTTCCTCCGCAATCGCCGGCTGATCCAACTCCTCGCTCTTCAGGTCGGCACGGAACATGGCCTTACCTTCCTGCCGGACTTTCGTCTCCACCGTCCAGACCAACTTTTCACCAGGCTCCAGCTGGTCGACCGGCTGGAACTTGACGGTCTGACCGTCGGCGCTCCCCTCGCTCGGGCCGCTGGCGCTCACGTATTCCAGCTGTTCTGGCAGGTCCACCGAGATCTCGATGTTCTTGTCGGGCGCCGTACCCTCGTTCTGGACAATCACCCGGTACACGGCCGGCTCCTCGATGGCCACCGGATCCTGCTCATCCACCACGGCAATGGCTAGCGCCGGCAGGGCGAAGACTTCCGCCTGATGCATGGCTGTCGTCTTCATCGCCTCCGCGTCCGGAGCACAGACGAACTCAGCGACCGCCCGCTGGTCCAGCTTTCCGCCTTCGATTCCTTTCAGCCGAAAGGTGACGGCCCGCGTCGCTCCCGGTTCGATGGTCCCGATCTCCCAGGATTGCGCGGCCTGCTGCCGCTGCCCCGGCTGGTTCCGGTTCGCCCTCTCCTGCTGAGGCTGCGCGTTCTGCTCCTGGTCGTTCGGCTGAGACTGATTGGCGGCCGGAGTCGGCTGGGCCTCCCCATTCCCGCTCGGCTGCTCGACGGCGCGATCGGAGTTGGCCACCTCGCCTGTGCTTTCCAAGCGGGCGACCTGCTCGTTGAACTGCAGCTGCAGCTCTGCCTGCTCCGCGGCTGCGTCTCCCTGATTCGTGACGCGGACGGTGAACTCGGAGGTGCGACCGACATGCAACTCTTTCGGCCCGTCGATGGCGACCGCCAGCTGCGGGCTGACGACCTGCAGCGTTGTCGATGCGGAGCGGGTCTCCTTGCCGTCCTCCGTCACCGCCACGGCGCGGCTGCTGAACTCACCGGCCCGGTCGGCCCGCAGACGCGCGGTGAACTCACGCGACTGCCCGGCTTCCAGCCCGTCCACTTCGAACTTCAACTCCTGCTCGCCTTCGATCGTCTGCAGTCCATCGCCCAGCGTGTCCCGCACCTCGAATGCCGCGAGCGCACCGGTGCCGCTATTCTTGACGATGTACTGAACTTCGATGTCCTCGCACACGGTCGCTTTCTCCGGCGCCCGCTTGGCGATCTCCAGCTCGGGCTTCACGAATTTCGTCGGAATGCAGATCGTCGGAGTGTACGACGTCACCAGGATGCACACGCTCTCCGCTCCCTCCTGATCCGACGTCGCCTTGACCGTGATCACGCGCGACTCACCGGGCTTCAGTTCCGGAATCGTCCATTCCTGCTTGTTCTGCGACTGTGCCTGAGACTGCTCACTCTGCTGTTGCCCGCTCTGATTCTGGTTCTGCTTCTGCTGTTGTGCCTGCTGTGGCTGCTTCTGCCCGGCCTGGGACTGCTGAATTTCGGCCGACTCAATCTTGAATGACGCGGGCTGCTTCTGTTTCAGCACGACGTCGTGGACGACGAGATCCTCGGTCGCATTCGTGACCGTCACCGTGTACTCGTAGCTGTCTCCGACCCGCACCTCCTCCGGGGCCTCCACACTCACCCGCAGCGCCGGGACTCGCACCGGCAATTCCAGACTTCGCTGAGTGTTCGAGGTCGCCTCGGCGTTGCCTGGCGAACGTTGCGGCTGCTGGGCCCGCGTGAACACTCCGCTCGACCAAAACAGTAATCCGGCCGCGAGCACGGCTGCTCCCAGTCTCCCTGTCCCTGACGGTTTCCGCATGGTTGCACCTCCCAGTATTCGAGATGAAAAGTTGACGACACACCGCGGGTGCCGTTTCCGAAGGGCCTGCATCATGCGTGGCTGAGAATCTCCGGGTACCGGGTCAACTGCGCCTCTTCAGTTGGTGACATCTCCCGCGTCACCCTCATCCTTTGGGGAGTTGCCCGACCCGCCCCGTGCAACGCTGCCCCACGCCTCATCCTGGTGCGCGGCCGATACGTCAGAACGTTGCTCTGCGGTACGGTTCTCGCAGCAGCAGGGGCGATGTCATAACCGCCCGCAGCACAGGGCGGCCCAAACTTCTTCATCACGTCCGAATGTGAGGCCCCCATCATGAATTCCAGGAATCGAAAGTCCTCCGGGTCGCAGTCAGCGAACCGGGCGCCTCAGTCCAGTCCGTCCAGCAGCACGCAGCGTCAGGCTGCCGCCGGATCTGAGTTCGAGCAGACCCCGGCGGCAGCCTCGACGCCTGCCGGCGCATCGGGCGCTCAGTCACCGGAGCGATCGACGACCGAGCAAATGAAAAACAAGGCGCGCAGCGTCGCCTCCGATGCAGCGGACGCCGCGCGGGAAACGGCCGCCAGCGCAGCCGAGCGAGTCAAACAGGAAGGGGATCAGTGGACGGATCGCCAGACGAACCGCGCGGCCGAGGAGATTTCGCACCTGACGCATGCCATGCGTGAAGCCGCGTCCTCGCTGCACGACGACGCCGACCATAACGTCGCCTCGGCGATTGAATACGCTGCCGACAAGGCCGACCACGCCGTCGACTACCTTCGCAGCTGCGATCGTCGCCGCTTGCAGCACGATGCGGAGCGGTTCGCCCGCCGCCGTCCCGAAATCTTTTATGGCGGCATGTTTCTCGCAGGCCTAGCGATCTCGAGGTTCCTCAAGGCTTCGCCGGTTTCGGACTCCCGGGAGGAACACGGTGACGACTTTCGGAGCCAGGGTTCCGACCGGCAGTCACGCGAGTTTGCCACGACTTCGAATTGGGAGTAAGGGATCATGATTCAGACAGACCGAAACAGGCTGGCAGGCCAGGAACGGGCAGACGGGGAGCACCGTTCCCTCGTCGACCTGCTCAAGGAGCTTCGCGATGAGTCAATGCTCCTCTTCCGGCAGGAGGTTGATCTCGCCAAAACTGAGATGAGCGAGAAGGCATCCCGCGCCGGCCGCAACGTCGGCTATCTCGCCGCGGGTGGGGTGGTCGCAGCGATGGGGGCTTTGATCCTCTTACTCGGGATCGTCGTGGGACTGTATGTCGGCCTGACTGCCGCCGGACTCTCCCATGCGACGGCCGGCTGGCTGGCCCCCCTGATCGTAGGCGGCGGCGTCGCCGGGATCGGCTACGGCCTCATCCAGAAGGCAATCACGACCCTCAAGAACGAGTCCCTAGTTCCTGAGCGGAGCAAGGCGAGCCTCGTCGCTGATAAAAACTGGATCAAGGAGAAAGTGCACTAATGGATACGCATCGCCTTTCGGACCATCCTGCCGCCAACGGTCACGGCAGCTCTCGCGACATCGAGCACGATATCGAGCGGACACGCCACCACATGGATGACACGCTCGACGCCATCGGCGAGCGACTCAATCCGCGGCACCTCTTCGACGATCTGCTCGATCTCTTCCGTTCGGGTGAGTCGGGAGATCGACGGAGCGCCGATTACGCGCGGCAGGCCAAACAGGCGGGGCGTTCGGTCGCCCGCAAGATCAAAGCGCATCCGGTGCCCGCATTGCTGTGCGCCGCTGGAGCGGCCTGGCTGCTGTACGAGGAACTCGCCAATGAGGACGAAGGGTCGTCGTCCAGCTTTGACAAGCTGGAACGCTGGTCGGCCGATCAACAGGTCAGTTCCCCCATGCCCTCGGAGGGGCGACGCTGGTCTCGGGGAGTTGCAGCGTGGCATCCGGAGTACGACTGGTCCGGATCGCAGGAGAGCGAGCAGGCCTGGACTAGTCGGGCGGAGCGCACGGTGGGCGAATCCACCACGCTCCTCTCCAATAAGGATGTGTCCCACGCCGACAAGCTGAAACTGATCTCGGCCAAGATCATGTCGCTGTCAGGGCGCAAGCGCCATGATCTGCATTCGCAGTGGGCCGAGCTGCACGAGCACAGCGGTTCCTTCGTTGATGCGCGCACGGGGGAACCGTACGAGGAGAACTACGGTCAGGATCTGCAGTCGCTCATCGCCTGCGACACCGCAGCCAGCCATCATCACTGGACGGACGAATCCGACGAATCGCAGTCGAATCGCGCCGCCCAGACGTTGGAGAAGGTGAAAGGGTCTCTGGCGGAGACGGGCGCCAATGTGAAAGACAAACTCCGGGACGCGGCGTCCCATGTACGCGAATTCGTCAGCGGCAACGGCGGCATGGCGGACGCCATGCGCAGCGCCCGCGACACCGGTTCCCGCACATGGGAGCGGACCCGTGATGGCACGCGTCGGATGGGACGATCCATCGCGGACAGCATAGACAGCGGGCGCGAGCGCCTGCGGGAGGGCTGGGACTATAGTGCGGAGCAGGCCCGGCACGGCTACGAAATGAGCCGCGACCGCCTGCAGGAGGGCTATGCCTACAGCCGCGATCAAGTGCGGCGTGGTTATCGCCAGAGCCGCGATTTCGTGCAGCAGAACATGGAGGAGCGGCCCCTTGCCGTCGGGGCCGCGTGTGTCGGGCTGGGCCTGATCGTCGGACTGCTCATTCCGGAATCCCGGAAGGAGCAAGAACTCCTTGGCGAGCACGCCGATGAGCTGAAGCGCAAAGCACGCGAAGCCGGAGCCGACCTGGTGGAGCGCGGCGAGCGAGTTGCGAAGGCTGCAGCCTCGGCGGCAGACTCCGAAATGGAGAAGCAGGGCATCAAGCCTCGCGCCATGGAAGGGCAAAGCCCGTCGGGCGAGAACCTGTTGGAACGGGGGAAGCAGGTGGCGGAGGCGGCCGTCAAGGGAGCTAAGGACGAAGCCCAGAAGCAGGGTCTGTCGCAGGGCAACCTTTCCGGCGGCGCCGGGCAGAAACCGGAGCAGGATCCGCGTCCCGCGGCCTCCACACGGAAGAATTCAACGGGTGGTCCTGCCTGCTGAGTAAGATGGAAGCAGAATGTCACGTGAGAGGCGGTTCCCCCTGGGAGCCGCCTTTCGCGTTGCACGCTCCGAGAAAGCCAACGGCTATGTTGACCCAGTCAGCGAGTTCCTCGACGGCGTCGATGCCAAAAGCAACATGGGTATGCGGCGGCTGCTGACGGGGCGGTGGGGATCGCCCGGACGCATCGGGGCGGCTGTGCGCCGAGGAACTCAATGCTCTTCGCTGGCCCCTCTGACAGCCCCGCCCCGTGGCCGACGCTGCCAGCGTCGGCATCCACCGACACACCCGTCACGCCTCGCGCGGCAGGTACCAGCACGAGTGGTGCTGCGTCATGCCGATGTGGGGGTAGTACGACTCGGCGGCGGGGGCGGCGAGGAGGATGAGCATGGTTTGGAGGCCGGCGGCGGCGTGGGTGCGGCGGATGAGTTCGCGGCCGATGCCGTGGCCCTGGAAGGCCTGGTCGACGGCGAGATCGGCGAGGTAGGTGCAGTAGCTGTAGTCGGTGATGGCTCGGGAGACGCCGACGAGGGCTCCGTCGACGCGCGCGGTGATGATCAGGTCTGCTTCTGCGAGCATGCGGTCGATGCGGGGGACATCGTCCAGCGGGCGGCGCTCGCCGAGGGAGGTCTGTCGCAGCAGGGCGATGAACTCGGCGGGCTGGAGACGAGGGTCGGTTTTATACGTGACCGGGCTGGTCAATGGGTGATGCGGATTCATGAGTCGGCCGGGCGAGTCTCGCTGTGCATGACAGTCACCGGAGGTCGTGGGGCGGCGTTGTGGCGGCCCCTCACCCCCGACCCCTCTCCCCCATCGATGCTGCAATCGTGTGGAGGGCGGGTGTGGGGGAGAGGGGGGATGCGAGCGGATGTCTGGACTCATGTGCCGCGGGTGTTGCCGAACCACTCGATGTGCAGGCGCGGGGACACGCGCCAGCCTCGCTGGTTCGCCGCGTCCGCGATCCATTCCATCCGCTCGCGGAGAGCCTCGACTTCGACACCCTGCGGCATGAGCATGACCCGGTCGGGCTCGATGTGGGGAAACTCGTCGAGGTAGCGTTCGACTTCGGCGACGTCGGCGGGAGTGTCGATGACGAACTTGAGCTGGTAGTCGTAGTCGCGGGTGAGGCGACGGATGACGTCGGGGCGGTGGCGGCGCTCGTCGTGGCGGGCCGCCCAGTCGGTGCCGTGCGGGGTGGAGTTGGACAGCTTCGGGCTGATGGACATGAGGTCGGCGTCGATTTCGAGATCGACCGTCCCGGCCGTCTCAATCGTGATCACGTGCCGCTCGGCTTTGAGCATCCGCGTGAGGAGCGGGACGCTCTTGACCAGCATTGGCTCGCCGCCGGTGATGACGACGTGCTCGCAGTCGAAGGCTTGGACTTGCTCGAACAGGTTCTCGACGGACCGCTCGACTCCTTCCGGCTGCCATGACGTATAGGGAGTGTCGCAGAACCAGCAGCGGAGGTTGCAGCCGCTGGTGCGGACGAAGACGCTGGGGGTGCCGGCGTAGCGGCCTTCGCCCTGGATGGAGTGGAAGACTTCGGCGATGAACATACTGCTGGGGAGTGCACTCGTTGAGGGCCCACGGGGTGCAGCCCGTGGGCTTTGCGGGGTATGCGAACCTTTCCGCGATGGCGGCGTCCTTTATGATGGCGCTGACTGCCGGACGATTCCGCCCGGCATTCTATCCGATCCTCCAGCGCCGATGAGACCGTCATGCCCCGCCCCCGTCGATCGCGTCGTCCCAGCCGGTTCGAAGGGTCGATGCGCCCGCAGCGCGTCGACCGGAAGACACTGCAGCTGTGCGGGCAGGTTCGCGATACGCTCAACTATGTGCTGACGGGCGAGCTCGATGATGACGTGCTGCGGAACGTGTACGTCGAGGAGGTGCGGCCGGCTCCGGACGCCTCGCGGCTGCTGGTTTCGGTCGCTCCGATGGACGCCGCTGATGCCGGCCGGGCGGATTTGATCCTGGAAAAGCTGCACATCTATGCGCCGCGGATCCGGAGCGAGGTGGCCCATTCGATTCACCGCCGGAAGACGCCTGAGCTGTCGTATATCGTGGTGCAGCCACAGATGCCGGAGGTGGAGCCGGAGCGGGGGGAGGGGCCTGAAGAGGAGTGAACGCGGGGGAGAACCCCGGTTTCTTTAAAGAAGCCGGGGTTCTGTTGTTGCCGGGTGTGAGACGCTGCTTCGTTTCGACCCCTCACCCCGGCCCCTCTCCCCGCATGGCACTCTGGGTAGTGGAGAGCTCTGTCGCGGGGAGTGCGGAGCTGGAATTGGCGAGCCCCCACTCTTGAGCGGAGGCGTCTGGTGAACATCGCGGCCGTTTCGCACCTTGGACCGGGGTCATTCTCCCTCTAGAATGAAGTGGTCCCGCCCGCTGCGGGGACGATGGTTTCTGCTCAATACAGATGGTCGACACGTGCCCGGACTGGATGAACTGACAATCGACGAGCTGATCGAGGAGTTCGATTTCCTCGGCGAGTGGGAAGATCAGTGCGAATACCTGATCGAGCTCGGCCGCGAACTGCCCGATCTGCCGCCCGAACTCAAGTCGGACGACCGGCTCGTTCCGGGTTGTCAGGCGCGCGTGTGGTTCGTTCCGGAAGTGCGACAGGACAACGGCCGGACGTCGATCGACATCCGGGCCAAGAGCGACGCGATGATCGTCGACGGGCTGATCGTCGTGCTGCTCACGCTCTATAACGGCAAGACTCCCGAGGAGATCCTCGCGGTCAATCCGCGGCAGGTGTTCGAGCGGCTGGGGCTGGAGGTGCACCTGGTGCCGCAGCGGCGGAACGGGCTGCACGCGATGGTCCGCCGCGTGCGCGAGATCGCCGCGGAGAACGCTGACGAACAGCCCGCTCCCGTGACGCCGAAGCCGAACATTGCGCTGAGCGTTTCGGATGATCGTCAGAAGGCCGGCACGATTGAGCGGCTGAACGTGCAGGCAGTGCGGCGCGATTTCCCGGCGCTGCAGCAGATGATCGCCGCCGGTGTGCCGGTGACTTATCTGGATTCGGCATCGTCGGCGCAGAAGCCGCAGGTGGTCATCGATAAGGAGCGGGAAGTCTACGAAGAGTACTACGCGAACGCGTATCGCGGCGTGTACCGGTTCGGAGACCGGGTGAGTCGGGAGCTGGAGGAGTCGCGGGAGAAGTTGCAGCGGCTGATCGGGGCGGAGCGAATCGAAGAGGTGATCTTCACGTCGGGGACGACGATGGGGATCAACCTCGTGGCGAACGCCTGGGGACGCAAGAACCTGAAGCCGGGCGACGAGATTTTGCTGAGCGTGATCGAGCATCACGCGAACTTTGTCCCGTGGCAGTGGATTGCGCAGCAGACGGGGGCGGAGGTCCGGTTTATCCCGATGGAATCGGACGGTCAGCTGGACCTGAACCGGCTCAATGAACTGCTTACGCCGCGGACGAAGATGGTGGCGGTGACCGGCATGTCGAACGTGCTGGGGACGGTGCCGCCGGTGCATGAGATAATTCATCGAGCGAAGAAGGTGGGTGCGCTGGTGCTGGTGGACGGCGCCCAGAGCGTGCCGCACATGCCGGTGAACGTTGTGCAGGAGGGGATCGACTTCCTGGCGTTCTCCGGCCACAAGCTGTACGGACCGACGGGCGTGGGCGTGCTGTATGGACGCCGCGACCTGCTCGAAGCGATGGACCCGTTCCTGTGCGGCGGGCATATGATCGAGCGCGTGACGGAGGAGGGATTCGTCACGGCTCCGCTGCCGGCGAAGTTCGAAGCGGGCACGCCGCCGATTGCGCAGGCGATCGCTCTGGGGACGGCCGTCGATTACGTCATGCAGCACGGGATGTGCACCATCCACACGCACGAACAGACGCTGCTGCGGTATGCCACTCAGCGGCTGCAGGAGATTCCCGGGCTCACGCTGCACGGTCCCTCAACGGCGCACAAGGGAGCGATCCTGAGCTTCACGCTCGACGGCGTCGGAGCGCAGGATGTGGCGCAGCTGCTCGATCTGAAGGGGGTCTGCGTGCGGCACGGCCATCACTGCACGATGCCGCTGCATCACTGGCTCTGTGTCCCCGCCACCGTCCGGGCCAGCCTGGCGATGTACAACACGACCGACGACGTCGATACGCTGGTCGACGGCCTCAAGTACGTCCGCGAGAAGGCGGGGCAATCCTGATTGATTCGACACAGAGTCGCAGAGACACAAAGACGCGCAAAGAGTTGATCGGGAGTCGTAGCCATTGTGCCACGACTTGAGAATGACTCTTCCTGGTGCCTCTTCTTTTCTTTGCGCGTCTTTGTGTCTCGGCGCCTTTGTGTCAGACTGAGCTTATGGCGGCCACGAAGAAATCATCGACGTCCGACGGCAGCCATATGATCTGCCGCAACCGTCGCGCGCGCCACGAGTACGACATTCTCGACACGCTCCAGTGCGGGATCGCGCTGGTCGGCAGCGAGGTGAAGAGCATTCGCGACCATAAGGTTTCCATTGAGGAAGCCTTCGCCCGGCTGGAGCATGGGGAAGTGTGGCTGCACAGTTGCGATATTCAGCCGTATCCGCAGGCGAACGTGATGAACCACGAGCCGCGGCGGCCGCGGAAGCTGCTGCTGAAGAAGCGGGAGATCCTCAAGTTCGCGGAGTCGGCGGGGCAGCAGGGTTTGACGCTGGTGCCGCTGGACATGCATTTTTCGCAGCGCGGCATGGTGAAGGTGACGCTCGCCGTCGCCAAGGGGCGCAAGCTGCACGACAAGCGGGAACGGCTGAAGAAGGACACGGCTCAGAAGGAGATCCGTCAGGCGATGCGTCGCCGGGCGTGATCAACTTCTCCAAACGGAACTCCACGGGATCGTGATGCCGGTATGTCCGAAGTGCCAGCCGCAGTGTCGCCGCCCGGGGGCTTCGCCGACCCAGATTCCGACGCGGCTGCCGTCGCGGCAGTCATGCAGGTTCCGCGGCTGGTGCCGTTCGGCGAGGCCGTGCGGACGTGGGCGCGCGTGGCGGCGTTGAGTTTCGGCGGGCCGGCGGGGCAGATCGCCCTGATGCACCGGGTCCTGGTCGACGAGAAGGAATGGATCAGCGAGGAGCGGTTCCTGCATGCGCTGAACTACTGCATGCTGCTTCCCGGTCCCGAGGCGCAGCAGCTGGCGACGTACATCGGCTGGCTGCTCCACCGGACGCGCGGAGGGCTGGTCGCAGGGACGCTGTTCATACTGCCGGGGTTCATTGCGATTCTGGCGCTGAGCATCCTCTACGCAGAGTATCAGCAGAGCGGAGCGGTGCAGGCATTGTTTTTCGGGCTTAAGCCGGCGGTGATGGCGATCGTCGTTGAGGCCGTGCTGCGGATCGGCCGGCGCGTGCTCAAGAACGGTGTCATGGCGTCGCTGGCTGTGTTGTCGTTCGTGGGCATCTTCTTCTTCGGTGTTCCGTTTCCTGTGCTGATTCTGAGCGCGGCGGTGATCGGCTATATCGGCGGACGTGTCCGGCCGGACCGGTTCGTCGTCATCAAGGGGCATGGCGGCTCATCGGTCGCCGCTGAGTCGACTGCCGAAGCCGTCGTTCACTCCGTGAATCCGTCCTGGCGCCGCAGCCTCAGGATTACGGCGCTGTTCCTGACGCTGTGGTTCGGGCCGCTCGTGGCACTGTGGCTGAGCCTCGGAGCGAACTCGGTGTTGGTGCAGGAGGGAATCTTCTTCAGCAAGGCGGCCGTGGTGACGTTCGGCGGGGCGTATGCGGTCCTAGCTTACATCGCGCAGCAGGCGGTCGAGCGATTCGGGTGGCTGCAGCCGGGAGAGATGCTGGACGGACTGGGGATGGCGGAGACAACGCCGGGCCCGCTGATCATGGTGGTGCAGTTCGTGGGATTCATGGGGGCGTACCGCAACCCGGGGCCGTTCGATCCGCTCGTGGCCGGAATCCTCGGCTCGCTCGTCACGACATGGGTCACGTTCGTGCCGTGCTTTTTCTGGATCTTCCTGGGGGCGCCGTATATCGAGCGGCTGCGCGGGAATCGCAACCTGACGGCCGCACTCTCGGCGGTGACGGCGGCCGTCGTCGGGGTGATCGCGAATCTGGCCGTCTGGTTCTCGCTCCACACCCTGTTCGGCAGGGTGCACACGGAGTCCATCGCCGGAATGCGGCTGCTCCTCCCCGACCTCGCGACCATCAGTTGGCCCGCCTGTGCCGTCGCCGTGCTGGCATTTCTGCTGACGTTCTACTGGAAGGCTGGCATGGCGCTCACGCTCGCCACATCGGCGGCTGCCGGCGCACTGTTGTACTTTCTAATTTGAGCGGCTCAGAAAACTGGTGGTCCGCGCACGCACTTCTTACGTTATGCCGGACGTCTGCACACACACCGGCCTATGACGCATCTCACTCCCTCATCACTGTTGCGACGAAGCTGCAGGTCGGGGCGATTGCGCCGCGTTTCGATTCTGCAAGCGGCCTGCCTTGCGGTCGCGGCATTGGCGATCGTCCCGCAGCTCGCGCTGGCGATCCCCTCCGACGAACTGCTGCAGTCATTGCAGCACGACGGCGACGTCAACGACTACGCGGATATTCTCTCGGATGCGGAAGAGCAGGCGCTCGAGCAGCGCTGCCGCCAGTTGCGGGAGCGTAATGGCGCCCAGCTGGTCGTCGTGACGCTCCGCTCCCTCGCAGGCGGCGATATCGACGACTTCGCGGCCAAGCTGTTTGAGCGCTGGGGCGTTGGCGACGCGGACCGCGATGACGGGCTGATGTTGCTCGTCGCGATTGAGGACCGCAAGGCGCGGCTCGAAGTCGGCTACGGCTTGGAGCCGGTGCTGCCGGACTCGCTCGCTGGACGGATCCTCGAACAGCAATTGTTTCCTGCGTTCCGTCAGGAGCGGTATGCAGCGGGACTCTCGGCGGCGGTCAACCGGGCTGCGGAAATCGTCGAGCGGGGCGAACCCGCGCCCAGGGAAGCCGATCCCGGCGACATGCCGGGGGAAGCGCTCGTCTGCTTTCTGCCGTTCCTCATCCTCTGGACCGGATTTCCCTCGCTGATCATCGGCGCGACGCTCAAACAGAAGCAGGTTGGTCCGGTGGTCTTCCTGTCGCTGTTCCTCGCCTTCGGGTTCTTTTTCGCGGTCTTTGCCGGCATGCCCTGGTGGGGCCTGGCCATCATCGCCGTCTGCGATGCGGCGTTCGCGCTTCTCGCGTACAACTCCAAAAGCATCAAGGTCGGGGACGGTTCGCGCCGCACCGGCAGCCCGTCCAGCTGGGGAGGCTGGACGTGGGGCAACTATTCGTCAGGCAGCGGGAGTTCTTGGAGCGGCGGCGGATTCTCCGGCGGTGGCGGCTTCGGCGGCGGAAGTTCCGGTGGCGGAGGAGCGAGCGGCAGCTGGTGACGCCGGCAGCGAACGATCACACGGATTCACGAGGGACCGGCATGGGACCACAATGGTTTGTGACGCAGGCGGCAAAGGCCTTGCCCGAAAGGCTGAAGTCAGTGACGCTGTACGGGTCAGCCGCATCGGGCGACTTCATCGAAGGACGGTCGCAATACGATCTGCTGTTGGTCATCGATCCGCTCGGAGTTGATGAACTGGATGCCCTGGGCTCCGTCATCAGGCATTGGTCGAAGCAGGGGCAGCCGCTGCCGCTGATCTTCTCACCCGACCAGCTGGCCGCGTCGACCGACGCCTTCGCACTGGAACTGCTGGACATTCAGCAGTCCCACCAGGTTCTGTACGGGGAGGACTTCGTCTCGCGGCTGAAGATCGATCCGGCACACGTGCGTCACGAGCTGGAGCGGGAGTTGAAAGGGAAAGCACTCGCTCTGCGGGATCAGTACGTCATCGCCGCCGGCAACAAACGGCTCGTGCTGGACCTGATGACGCAGTCGCTGTCGACGTTCCTGGTGCTGTTCCGATCTGCGGTACGACTCTATGCAGGGAGCGCACCGGCGAAGAAGATCGAGGCGCTCCGGATGCTGACACAGCACATTCCGTTTGATCCGCAGCCGTTTCTTACCGTTGAAGAACATCGGGCGGGCCGGCGTCGCGCGAGTCGCGTGGACAGCGTTGCGCTGTTCCGGCAGTATCTTGCCGAAATCAACACCGTCATCCGGCATATTGACCGGCTGCTGCATCCCGGTGCAGCACCGGGCGAACGCAAGTGACCGTAGACCAAGTTTCGGAAGTCACAATCGCGCAGTTGATGCAAGCACTGCAACAGTTTGGGGATGAATGCGATGTCAGACAGTTCGGTTCCGGTCCGGAGTTCCCGTTCACTGATCTTCGGCGCGATCGCGGTGGTCGCTCTGCTGATCATCGTGGGCTGGTTCGTGTCGATCAACAACCGGCTGGTGGCGCTCGATGAGGCGCGGGAGACGCAGTGGGCGCAGGTGGAAACCGTTCTGCAGCGGCGATTCGATCTGATCCCCAACCTGGTGGAGACCGTGAAGGGATACGCCGAGCACGAGCGGGAGATCCTCGAGGAGGTCACGCGGCTCCGCAGCCAGTGGGGAGCCGCCGGGTCCGTCGAGGTGAAGGCGGAGACCGCCGGCCAGCTGGAAGGGGCCCTCGCACGGCTGCTGCTGGTCGTCGAGCGCTACCCGGACCTCAAGGCGAACCAGAACTTCCGCGACCTGCAGGTCGAACTCGCCGGCACGGAGAACCGGATCTCAGTGGAGCGCCAGCGCTATAACGAAGCAGTTCGGGACTACAACACCGCCGTCCGCCAGTTTCCGGGCAGCGTCATCGCAGGCTTCCGCGGATTCGCGCCAAGCGACGCGTACTTCGAAGCAGCGCCGGCCGCACAGGAAGCTCCGCGCGTGAACTTCGGCGACGACGCGGCCGAAGGCTGACAACTCGCCCAAGACTATTCTCCTGAGTGGAACAGCCGTTGGTAGTCGCGTGCCGCGTGGAAAACCCGGAGGACGGCAATCCCGTTGGCCAGAGGTTGAGAGATGATGATGTAGTTCCGTTTGAACGAAAAGCTGCGCGGTGATTCGCCGAGATCGTCTCTCGGCTCACCCATCAGCGGCTGCCTCGCGTATGGCTCCATCGCGGCGGCAAACTCGGCCAGAGAATTTGCGGCGACTGCAGGGCTCCCGCTGTGTTCGCCGATGTAGTCGCCGATTGCTTCGAGGTCCGCGTCCGCCCCGGGCGTTCTGAAGACCGTAGCCATCAGTCGGTGATCCCGCGGGCTTGCAGCCGTGTGGTCACTCGCCGGATCACATCATCGATATCCAGTGGCTCCACTTCCCCGCGCTCGAGCTCATCGAGACTGAGGCGAATCTCGGCGCGGCAGCGTTCGAGTTCGTCCTGGTTGGCGCGGAACTCGGGGATCGATTCCTCCAGCGTCATACGGCTAGCGCCGTTGTTGAGCTGCGCCCCCAGCCAGGTGTGGATCGCGCGCAGGTCCTGTTGAGTATCGGTCGGCATGGGAGGTCTCCCGAGGGGCTTTGCTCAAGGATACTATTGGGGGACGCCGGGCGTGAACGGGAATCGGCGGGGGTTTTTGCGTGCGGCGACGGGGATGGCCGTATAATGCCGGGGAGATGAACCGGCCAAGGGCGGAGCGGGTTGCGCCGCCGCGTCCGCGGGGCCGGTTGCGGCGAGGCGAGTTTCATCCGGATCCCGGCGCTGCAGGGTCGGCGATGAATGCTCAAAATCTTGTCGATGGTCTGACGATCGGCGAAGTGCTGCGGCAGACGGCCGCACGTTATCCCGATCAGGATGCGTACGTCTTCTGCCAGCCGGACGTCCGCGCGACTTGGGCGGCGTTTGACCGGCAGGTGGATGAGGCGGCCCGGGCGCTGCTGGCGCTGGGATTCCGGCGCGGCGACCGGTTCGGGGTGTGGGCGACGAACTGGCCGCGGTGGGTGATCCTGCAGTTCGCGACCGCACGGATCGGCGTGGTGCTCGTGACGATCAATCCGGCGTACCGGGCGAACGAACTCCGCTACACGCTGCAGCAGTCCGAGCTCCGGGGAATCGGGCTGATCGAGAAGTTCAAATCAACGGAGTTCTTCAGGCTGTTTGCTACGGCCTGCCCCGAACTGAACAGCGCGGCCGATTGCCGGGTGCGCTCGGAATCGTTTCCGCACCTGCAGCACGTGATCGCCATGAGCGATCCGGCGGCTCCCGGGATGCTGAGCTGGGACGCGTTCGTGTCGCGGGCGAATGACGTCAGCCCCGAGCAGCTCGCGGCGCGGGAGGAGGAACTTTCGGCCGACGATCCGATCAACATTCAATACACGTCGGGGACCACCGGGCAGCCGAAGGGGGCGACGCTCACGCACCGCAATATTCTCATCAATGCCTGGTACGCGGGAGTGAACCAGGCGTATGGCCCGGCGGATCGCATCTGCATTCCGGTGCCGCTGTATCACTGCTTCGGCTGTGTGCTCGGGACGTTGTGTGCGGCCGTGCATGGATGTGCGATGGTGTTTCCGAGCGAAGGTTTCGATCCGGCCGCCACGCTGCGCGCGATCGAGTCGGAACGGTGCACATCCATTTACGGGGTGCCGACGATGTTTATTGCGCAGGCCGAGCACGCGGATTACCCGCAGCGCGATCTGTCGTCCCTGCGGACCGGCATCATGGCGGGGAGTCCGTGTCCCATCGAATTGATGAAACGCGTCACCAGCGAGATGGGGGCGAAGGAGATCACGATCGGCTACGGGC
>JBGTSJ010000029.1:0-68022 GCA_041940305.1 Planctomycetaceae bacterium | reverse complement strand
AAAGATTGGATTAAAAACTGAAATTTACCAGATGGATGAATCAAAACCTAGGATAATTTACAGTAAAATCTAACAACCAGCAGATCTATATACTATAATCAACTAAATCACTAAAATGGCTGAGAAAGTTGTTCAATGGTGGAAGGGTCTTCCAAGTGATCTTGAAGAAGACATTGAGACAAATTCCTAAGCATTATACTATCTAAAATCTAATCAATGAGAATTATCTCATAATATTATGACAGATGAGGATATTTTGGAGTCCACAGATTTCGTCAAGGTGTACCGTGAGCTTGACATGACTAATATTTTGAGCAAGGGAGAATTCGAAATATTCCCCAAGATTCACATTCTGGAAAACTTGTGGCTTCTTTCCTGAATTTAAATTAAGAATGATTTAGATTAGAAATTCTCTGTCACCCTCTCCTTGTGCAAGTAAACAAGATATAAAAAAAAAAATGAATGTGTGTTTGCTTTTACAATAATATTCATAGGCCTGTTATATATTTTCAGTATCAGTTCTTCTATAATTGTCCCATCCTAATTTGTTTTTTCAATTATCTCCCAGTACAAAAATAGTATCTTTTTGATATCGTGATCTTCAAGCTGCTAAAGATTTGTGAGGACGGGCATGATTAGTCTTGGAAAGTTGTCATCCATAGTGATCATCTTGATAAGTAGCTTCAAATTCTCTTTCTTCTCTTCAATTATCTTAAGAGCTTTGAGTTTGACTTTCTTTACAGATTAGTCTTTAATCAAAATCTTATCCTCAATCTTCTTTCTAAACCTTATTGTTTCATTTTTGTTTTTTATAGCTAAATCAGCTTTTTTTATGGATTGTTCTTCTATTGATTGTTCTCTTTTTATTTTAATCTATTCAAGCTTATATTCCATTTAGTATTTTAATAGTATCTTCAATTGATGGAGGATTAATAATAACTTTCTCTGGAACCGGCGTTCGAGTGCCGCGTCTTTCTCAATGTGTTTCCGGTATTCGTCGAGCGTGGTGGCGCCGACGCAGTGCAGTTCACCCCGAGCCAGCGCCGGTTTGAGGAGGTTGGAAGCATCCATCGCTCCCTCGGCAGCACCTGCGCCGACGACCGTGTGCAACTCGTCGATGAACAAAACGATCTGACCGCCCGCCTCCGAGACCTCGCGCAGCACTGCCTTGAGACGGTCTTCGAATTCACCTCGGTATTTTGCACCTGCAACCAGCGCTCCCATATCGAGAGCCAGAACCCGTTTGTCTTTCAAGTTCTGGGGTACGTCGCCCAGAACAATGCGATGCGCCAAGCCTTCGACGATGGCCGTCTTGCCGACTCCCGGCTCACCGATGAGCACCGGATTGTTCTTGCGTCGCCGCGACAGGACTTGAATCACCCGGCGAATCTCGGCGTCGCGGCCGATAACCGGATCGATCTTTCCCTTCCGCGCCAGTTCCACCAGGTCCTTGCCATATCGCTCCAGCGCCTGATATTTATCCTCCGGATTCTGATCCGTCACCGACTGCCCTCCCCGCACCGACTGCAGCGCCGACATCACATCCGCCTCTTCGACGCCGCTGATCGCCAGCAGCCGCTTGGCCGCATCCTCGACCTTCGTGAGCGCAATCAGCAGATGCTCCGTCGAGACGAACTGGTCGCGCATCGAGTCCGCCTGCGTCTGCGCGGACTCAAGCACCTTCATGATGTCGCGGCTCGCAGCCACCTGCGCCGCGGCTCCAGACGACTTCGGCAGACGATTGATCTCGCCGTCCACCAGCTGCTCCAGTTGAGCGGAGTTCGCGCCAACCTTCTGCAGGATCGCCCGCGGAATGCTCTCCTTCTCCGCGAGCAGAGCCTTCAGCAGATGCAGCGGCAGCAGCTGCGGATTCCCCTTCGACTCCGCCAGCTGCTGAGCCGCCTGCAGGGCTTCCTGGGACTTCGTCGTCAGCTTGTCGGGTCGGAATGGCATGGCTGTATAAACGCTTAGCGACGCATCACCGATGCGTCGCTAATGACGTTGCCCGGTGATGCTCGTGTGATTACGACTTCTTTTCGAATTCCGCATCAATGACGTTCTCGTCGTTCGAGGCGGTCTCCTCCCCGCCGGGTGGTGTGCCCGCAGCGCCCCCGGCGGCCTGTGACGACTCGTACATGTGCTTGGAGAGCGCGTGCAGCGCCTGCTCCAGATTGCTCATGGACGACTTGATCGCCGCCACGTCGTCCCCCTTGTTGGCTTCGCGGACGGCCGCCATCGCACTCTCGATGCCGGACTTCGCCCCCGCATCGAGCTTCTCGGCATGTTCCTCCATCAGCTTCTCCGCCTCGTACACGCGATGCTCCGCCTGGTTGCGGGCCTCGGCCAGTTCGCGCTTGCGGCGGTCCTCGTCGGCATGCGAGTCGGCCTCGCGGCGCATCTTCTCAATTTCATCCTTGGAAAGGCCGCTCGACTGCTCAATCCGGACCTTCTGCTCTTTATTCGTTGCCCGGTCTTTCGCCGAGACGTTGAGAATGCCGTTCACATCCAGATCGAACGTCACCTCAATCTGCGGCATCCCGCGCCGCGCGGGCGGAATTCCTTCCAGGTTGAACTGCCCCAGCAGGCGGTTGTCGTTCGCCATCGGCCGCTCACCCTGAAACACCCGCACCGTCACCGCCGTCTGGTTGTCGGCAGCCGTGCTGAATGTCTCGGTCTTCGTCACAGGAATGGTGGTGTTCCGTTCGACCAGCACCGTCATCACGCCCCCTTCCGTCTCAATGCCCAGAGACAGCGGTGTCACGTCCAACAGGACGACGTCCTTGACCTCACCGGCGATGATCGCGCCCTGGATTGCGGCGCCGACCGAAACGACCTCGTCCGGATTGACCCCCTTGTGCGGCTCCTTGCCGCCGAACAGCTTGCGCACGAAGTCCACAACCATCGGCACACGCGTCGAGCCGCCGACCAGCACCACCTCGTCGATCTGCGACGGCTCCAGCTTGGCATCCTTGAGGGCCTGCACAACCGGGTGACGGCAGCGCTCGACCAGCTTGTCGATCAGCCGCTCGAACTGCGAGCGCGAAATGGTCATCTGCAGGTGCTTCGCGCCGCCGGCGTCGGCCGTGATGAACGGCAGGTTGATGTCGGTCGACTGCGACGACGACAGTTCCTTCTTCGCCTTCTCGCACGCCTCGCGCAGACGCTGCAGCGCCATCGGGTCCTTGCGCAGGTCAATCCCCTGTTCTTTCTGGAACTGCGACGCGACGTGGTTGATCAGCTCCTCATCGAAATCGTCGCCGCCGAGGTGCGTATCGCCGTTTGTGCTCAGCACTTCGACCGAGCCCTCCTCGACTTCCAAAATCGAGATGTCGAACGTACCGCCACCCAGATCGAAGACGGCGATCTTCTCGTCCCGCTTCTTTTCGAGGCCGTAGGCCAGCGCCGCCGCCGTCGGCTCATTGATGATGCGGGACACTTCAATTCCCGCGATCTGCCCGGCGTCTTTCGTGGCCTGCCGCTGCGCATCGTTGAAGTACGCCGGCACCGTGATGACGGCCTTGTTGACCTTATGTCCCAGGTAATTCTCCGCAGCGTCCTTCAGCTTCTGCAGCACCTTCGCCGAAATCTCCGGCGGCGTGTACTCGCGGTCGCCGATCCGCACTTTCACATAATCGCTCGCGCCGCCGACGACATCGTACGGCACCATTTTCTCTTCCGACTGCACCTCGTTGTGGCGACGTCCCATGAAGCGCTTGATCGAGTAGATCGTATTGCGGGGGTTGGTCACCGCCTGCCGCTTGGCCGGCTCGCCGACCAGCGTCTCACCCTTGTCGGTGAATGCCACCACGCTTGGCGTGAGTCGGTTCCCTTCCTGGTTGGCGATCACCTTCACCTCGCCCCCCTCCATCACCGAAACGACGGAGTTCGTGGTCCCAAGGTCAATGCCGATGATCTTTTCCGTGCTGACTGCCATGATTTGCTCCGAATCGTGTCTACCTCCGGCGGCGTGCCAGCCGGAGTTTAAGTTGTCGCCCTAATAGAACGGGATTCTCGCGCGAGACCGGATCGGCGCGCGTTGTCACTTTGCTTTCACAGAGGATCTTCCGATGACAAAGCAAACAACATGCCGCAATGCGTGTGGCGGAGTCAAATGCACAACCCCTTTTGTATACGATGGATATGACATGCATCCGCTTCCAGAGACGCTTCGGGGGATGCCTGAACCTGCCAACTCGGCACATAGGGAAGGAAATCAGCGGCACGGCCGAAGTGCCATTTTGGCATAAATCCACAGCGGGTAGTAGACTGCCAATCTCGACAGTCAACAACATCTCGCATGAACCCGCGAGCCAAAGCCTCATAGCCGGCCCGGCTGCTTGACACCCCCATTTCGCGTCTGTAAAACTTCTGTTCCAAGTCATTGCGCGATTGGGAGTTAGTCCGATCCGTGCCGGCTTGGCCGCTCCGCTGCGAACAGCGTTGCCCGAGACGAAAAGAGTACAATCATAGGAAGTTACGTCGAGTTCGGCCGGGCAGGGAACGAGGACCGACATCTGGCCGCACAGATGGCCGCAAACTGATTAGGGTAAGTCGGGGATTCCTCGCGACAATCCCAATCCGGGGGGAGGCAGGGAGGGCGAGTCAACTTCAAAGCCGCGGATGAGGCCGGGGAGCGTGGCCGGTCTGGCCGGCAGATGGCAGGAATCAACGAATGGCTAAGCGAGCGACCACCAAGCGGGTGAAGAAAGCGGCACGCAAGCCGCAGCGACCGCAGCGTAGCAAGCCCGCGTCCAAGTCCACCCCCAAACGGGTCGTCCGGAAGAAGCCCGAGAAGAAGCCTGCGTCCCGTTCGACGGGTGCGTCCCCGGAAGGCATGGACACCAAGCTCCGCGCACTCGACAAGGAGATCGTCAAGCTTCTGAACTCCCGCGCGGAGCTGACGATTCGACGTCTCACCGCCCGCAAGGAACGGCAGGAGCCGCTGTTCGATTCCGCGGTCGAGCAGGAACTCTGGCAGCGAGTGGACGCCCAGAACGGCGGGCCCCTTTCCCTGGCGGCAATCCACTCCGTCTTCCGGGAAGTCATCAGCGCCGCCCGCAGCAAGGTCAAGACACTCCGCGTCGTCTACCTCGGCCCGCAGTTCAGCTTTACACATCTCGCCTCGATCGAGCGCTTCGGCCGCGCCGCCGATCTCATCCCGGTGAACACGATCGCCTCCGTCTTTGAGGAAGTGAATCGGGGCCACGCCGATTACGGCATCGTCCCCATCGAGAACAGCACCGATGGCCGCATCGTCGACACGCTCGACATGTTCACCCGCCTCCCGCTCCGGATCTGTGGCGAAGTGCAGATGTCGGTCCATCACAACCTGATGTCCCGCTCTCCCCGCAGCGAGATCGTCGAGGTCTACAGCAAGCCGCAGGCCCTCTCGCAATGCCGCGACTGGCTCGCCCGCAACATGCCGCGAGCCAACCTGCACGAGGTCACCAGCACCTCCACCGCAGCCCAGCTCGCCCGCGACAAACCCGGCGCCGCCGCCATCGCCAGCCGCCAGGCGGCCGTGCAGTACGACCTGCAGATCGTCGCTGAGCGGATCGAGGACAACGTCCACAACGTCACGCGGTTCGCCGTCATCGGGGACGAGGTTACCAAAGCGACCGGCCACGACCGCACGGCCCTGCTGCTGCAGATCCCGCACAGCCCCGGCTCGCTGTCGGAGTCGTTGTCGGTCTTCAAAAAGGCCAAGGTCAACCTCACCTGGATCGAGTCGTTCCCTCTCCGCGGCCCCGAAAGCGGCTACCTGTTCTTCCTCGACTTCGAAGGCCACATCAACGAGCCGCGCATCAAAAAATCCCTCCAGGAACTCTCCCGCAAGGCCGTCCGCATGGAAGTCCTCGGCTCCTACCCGCGCAGCGAACCCGTTGATTGATCGATGGAAAAAACCGGAATCGCGGAATCCCTATGAGTGGTGGGCCGATCGCCCGCGCTGGCTGAAGATCGCCGCGGGCTTCGTCTCTCTCGGTCTGGCGGCGACATTCTGGGAGCTCGGCTGGATCTGGCCCTGGGGCGTCGGACTCGGCAGCGCCCTCCTGGTGGATGCCTGTTTCCTCGCGGATTGACATCGGCCCCGCTGTTGCGGCGTCGAACGGCTCTCCGACGCGACCCTCGCCGAGGCCGCAAACTTACGATGCCCGTCCCTCCCTGCTACAACTCTGGAATCACTGCCACGGACTAATCCGCCATGATCATCGTTCTTAAACCCGGCCACACCGAACCCCAGCTGGAGCATATTCTCGAGAAAGTCACCGAGATGGGGTTCCGCTACGAGGTCAGCCGCGGAATCAAGCGGACGCTCGTCGGCGTCATCGGCGAGGAAGACCGGCTGCGCAACGCCCCGCTGCGGGCGATCCCCGGGGTTGAGGACGTCATGTCGGTGCTCAAGCCGTTCAAGCTCGCCAGCCGCGAATTCCAGGAACAGGACTCGGTCTTCGACCTCGGCCACGGCGTCCAGGTCGGCGGCGGCTCCCTGATTATGATCGCCGGCCCCTGTGCGATCGAAGGGGAAGAGGTGCTCTTCGAGATCGGCCGCTCCGTCCGCGAGGCGGGAGCGAACGTCCTCCGCGGCGGGGCCTTCAAACCTCGCACCAGCCCCTACAGCTATCAGGGCATGGGCGAAGAAGGGCTCAAGATCCTCCGCAAGGTCGGGGATGAACTCAAAATGCCGGTCGTGACTGAGGTCATGGATCCCCGGCAGGTGGAACTGGTCAACCGTTACACCGACCTGTTCCAGATCGGCGCCCGCAACATGCAGAACTTCAACCTGCTGAGCGAGGTCGGCCAGACTAACCGCCCCGTCCTCCTCAAGCGCGGCATGAGCGCAACGGTGCAGGACCTGCTGATGTCGGCCGAGTACATCCTCGCCAACGGCAACAAGCAGGTCATCCTCTGCGAGCGCGGCATCCGCAGCTTCGACTCCTCCACCCGCAATCTGCTGGACCTCGCCGCCGTCCCGAACGTCAAAGGGCTATCGCACCTGCCGATCATCGTCGATCCCAGCCACGCCACCGGCCGGCCAGACCTGATCCCCAGCATGGCCTACGCCGCTGTCGCCGCCGGAGCCGACGGCGTCCACATCGAGGTTCACAACTGCCCCGAAAAGGCCATGAGTGACGGCCCGCAGGCTCTCCTCCCTGACCAATACGCCGAAGTGGTTCAGCAAATGCAGGCTCTGGCGAAGGTCATCGGCAAATCGATTCCCGCTGCAGGGAAGTAAGCAGCCCGATTGACTCGACATGTAGCCGAAGTCACCAGACTTCGGGTCAATTGCTCAAACCCGAACTCTGGCAGTTCGGATACATTCGCCTGCACAGCACCCGCACAACTACTCACTCCTGACGAGACAGATCACCTGAGGGCGACGTTCTCCGACGTCTCGGCCATACCAACTAAGGAAGTCCCAACATGCGACGCTACCTCGTCGCCGGCAACTGGAAGATGAACACCACCGCGGAAACCGCCGCGGCCCTCGCCAAAGGAGTCGCCGCAGGTGTGCCCTCCAGGCTGACCAGCACCGACGTCCTTGTCTGCCCGCCGTACCCGTACCTCACTCTCGTCCGGGACGCCATCGCCAGCAGCGGCGTCGCCCTCGGAGCCCAGAACGGCTACCACGAGCCACCCGGAGCCTTCACCGGCGAAGTCTCGATGGACATGCTTCAGGATCTCGGCTGCCGGTCGGTCATCCTCGGCCACAGCGAGCGGCGGCACGTGCTGAAAGAGACCGACAAGCTCATCAACGCAAAGGTGAAAGCCGCCCGTTCCCAGGGGCTGCAGGTTTTGCTCTGCGTCGGCGAACTGCTGGAAGATCGCGAAGCCGGCCGCACCGAAGCCGTCCTCGACGAACAGATGGCGGGCGGGCTGGAGGGGGTCACTGCGGAATCCCTCCAGGACGTGGTCATCGCCTACGAACCGGTCTGGGCGATCGGCACCGGCAAAACGGCTTCCCCCGAGCAGGCCCAGGCCGCCCATGCTCATCTTCGCAATTGGTTGAAGGACCGCTACAATCCCGGCGCGGCGGACGCGACTCGCATCCTGTATGGCGGGAGCGTCAAACCCGACAACGCCCTGGAACTGATGCGGCAGCCGGACGTCGACGGGGCCCTCGTCGGAGGAGCCTGCCTAAAATCAGACAGCTTCCTCGCCATCATCAAGGCCGCCGAACAAGCCGCCGGCTGACGCGTCAACCGGCAACCCACCCCCAGCAGCACACAAAGACAAGATTTCACAGCAGGGAACGAAGGTCACGGAGAAGGACACGGAACGAAGAATGAGCGTGTGAGTTAAAACTTGCTCCCCGCTTGACCTCTTCGTTCCCTTCGCGACCTTCTGTCAAACCGCGTTCCCTGCTGTGCCATCGGCAAAGTGAGGTTTGGAGACACTCATGGCCTCGTTCATGGCGTACTTTTCGCAGATCCTGCTGCTCGTGCTCGGGATCTTCCTGATGATCATCGTGCTGCTGCAGCGCGGCCGCGGCGGCGGTCTGGCCGGCGCTTTCGGCGGCATGGGAGGTCAGAGCGCCTTCGGCAGCAAGGCTGGCGACGTGTTCACGAAGATCACCATCGTCGTCGCCGTGCTGTGGGTCGTTGTCTCGGGCGGCAGCGGCTTTTTTCTCCGGGCGGCCGCCGAGCAGGAAGGGGAGTCGCGGCTCGAAGATACGATCGACGATGACACGGAGGCGACGGACGATGCAACCGGCGCCGACGGGCCGGTGATCCCGCCGCAGCCTCCCCAGCCGCCTGGTGACTCCACGACCACGACTCCGGCCCCGACCGGCGACGCGACGCCTGGCGAGGCGGACACTGGCAATGAGGAGTCCGGCACGAGCGAGGATGGCCCAACAACCATTGAGGGGGACGCCCCGACCGGCGGCGATCCGGCAGCACCGTCCGAGACCGACACGTCCACTCCCGAGAACTGAGGCGGCTCCCTGTGCTGCTGAGCATGACGGGCATCGGCGAGGGGCGCGCCCAGGATGACGGACTGTCGATCTCCGTGGAGTTGCGGAGCGTCAACAACCGCCATCTGAAAGTCTCGCTGCGCGGGCCGGATTCGTACCTCCAGCTGGAGCACGACGTTGAGAAGGTGATCCGCAGCCGCATCGCCCGCGGGACACTCTCGGTTCAGCTTCGCGCCGAACGCCACGACGGCACGGGAGCCAACTCGCTCGACGGGGACGCCCTTCGCGGTTACGTGCGGCAGTTGCAGCGGATCGCCGTCGAGCTGCAACTCCCCGGCCCGGCCGATCTCAGCCTTCTGCTGGCGCTGCCGGGCGTGGTTCAGGAGGGAAGCGCATCCCAACTGACCCCGCAGGAGTGGCCGCTGGTCGAACGGGCGCTGAGCGCAGCGCTCGATCGGCTGAACGAGTTTCGCCTCCGCGAGGGGGCCTCGATGGCGCAGGAACTCTCGCAACTCTGCGGCGTCATGGAGTCGAGCCTGGTGGAGATCACCGGTCGTGCGCCGCTCGTGGTGGAGGAGTATCGACAACGGCTGCGGGACCGTATCAACGACGCCCTCCGGGAGGCGGGAATCTCCGTCGGCGACGGCGACCTGATCCGCGAAGTCGGACTGTTCGCCGACCGCAGCGACATCAACGAGGAGATCACTCGCCTCCGCTGTCACATTGAGCAGTTCCGCGTGCTGATCGACAACGACGAGTCCACCGGCCGGACGATGGAGTTCCTCTGCCAGGAAATGAACCGCGAGATCAACACGATCGGCTCCAAGGCCAACGACGTGGAGATTGCCCGCCGCGTGGTGGATACGAAGGGAGCGATCGAGCGGATCCGCGAGATTGTGCAGAATGTGGAGTGAATGTGGTGAGTGGTGAGTGGTGAGTGGTGAGTGGTGAGTGGTGAGTGGTGAGTGGTGAGTGGTGAGTGGTGAGTGGTGAGTGGTGAGTGGTGAGTGGTGAGTGGTGAGTGGTGAGTGTTTCAGACGCCAGTTCGGCATCGGGTTTTGAGGTCGTCGTTTTGTCCGGTCCAGCGGGGGCGGGGAAGACGACGGTCGTGCAGCGGTTGCTGCGCGAGTCGCCGGTTCCGCTGGAGATGTCCGTCTCTGCCACGACCCGGCCGATGCGGAAAGGGGAAGTGGATGGTCGCGACTACTACTTCCTGACGCCCGACACGTTCGCAGCACGTCGGCAGGCGGGCGAGTTCCTGGAGTGCGCCGAAGTCCACCGCAGCGGATACTGGTACGGCACGCTGCTCTCGGAGATTGAGCGCATTCGCAATGCAGGCGCCTGGGCGCTGCTGGAAGTGGACGTCGAAGGCGCCCTCAATGTCATGCGGACGTATCCGGACGCGATCACGATCTTTCTCAAGACGCCGTCCGAAGAGCTATACGAGCGGCGGCTGCGGGACCGGGGGACCGAATCGGAAGAGGTGATCCAGCGTCGGTTGCAGACGGCGCGCAACGAATTACAATTGGCAGATTCGTACCGCTACCGGGTCGTCAACGACGATCTGGACAAGGCGGTGCGTGAGATCTGCGGCATTCTCGAAGCGAACAAGGCGGACGCGCATGCTGGATGAATTGAAGGAAGAAATTATCGTCCGAAAGGTCGGCGGCCGTTTTAAGCTGTCCACCCTGATCCAGAAGCGGCTGGTCGCCCTGAATCGCGGCTCACCGTCGCTCGTTGACGTGTCGGGAAAGCCGGGAATGGACACTGTCGTCCAGGAAATCCTGCAGGACAAGATTTACCTCGACAACTCCGGCAACGTCGTGATGGCCGTCGATGACGCGCCGGACGTCGCGGACGACGGCGGCCCGAATCTCGACGACCTGTAATCAACATGTCAGAGACCCGGTTTCCTGGCGAAACCAGGTTTCTCCACGCGCATTCCCTCCAAGCCCGCCGGTTGCAACCGGTGGGCCTTTTCGTTGAAATCGGAGTCTCTCTCCTCCACTGAACCACAACCGACTCCGACTCCAACACATCCGGGAGCAGATAGATGCCGTCCACACGCCGTGATTTCCTGAAGCAATCCTCCGCCGCGGCGCTGAGCGCCGGCGTGCTGGGACAACTGAGCGCCGGCGCGTACGCCCAGGGAGACGACACGGTTCGCGTCGGCCTGATCGGCGCCGGCGGCCGCGGTTCGCAGGCGGCGGTTCAAGCGTTGAGCACGGAGGGGAATGTTCAGCTCACGGCCATCGGCGACGCCTTCCCGGATCAGCTCGAAAGCAGCCTGAGCGGCCTCCGCAACGCGTTCTCGAACAACCCGGAGCGCATCGCGGTCGACGCCGAGCACATGTTCTCGGGACTCGATGCCTACCAGAAGGTCATCGACAGCGACATCGACGTGGTCCTGCTCGCCACGCCCCCGGGTTTCCGGCCGACGCATTTTGAGTATGCCATCGAAAAGGGGAAGCACGTCTTTATGGAGAAGCCGGTCGCCGTCGACGCCCCCGGCGTGCGGCAGGTGCTGGCTGCTGCGGAGAAGGCCAAGGAGAAACAGTTGAAGGTCGGTGTCGGACTGCAGCGGCGCCATCAGAAGTGTTATCTCGACATCGTCCCCCGCGTCCACGACGGCGAAGCGGGCGACATCGTGGCGATGCGCGTGTACTGGAACAGCGGCGGCGTGTGGGAGCCGGGCTCGGGGGGCTATCACAAGTCGCGCGAGCAGTGCAGCAGTGAAATGGAGTACCAGCTGCGCAACTGGTACTACTACAACTGGCTGTGCGGCGACCACATCTGCGAACAGCATATTCACAACATTGACGTGGGTCTGTGGCTGAAGAACGCGCTGCCGGTGCGGGCGCGCGGTGTCGGCGGGCGGGAAATCCGCACGGACAACAAATACGGCGAGATCTTTGATCATCACACCGTCGAGTACTTCTTTGAGGACGACACCGTGATGTTCAGCGAGTGCACGCACATGCGCAACACCTGGAGCGACGTGAGCGAGCACGCATACGGCACCAAGGCGATCGTCCACCTGCTCAATGACGACAGCCCCCGCAGTAACAAGATCCTCCCGTACAGCGGCGAGGAGTACGCGTTCCGCGGCCGCGGGTCGAATCCGTATCAGGTCGAGCACGACGTGCTGTTTACCGCGATCCGTGAGGGACGCAGTCACAATGAGGCTGAGTACGGCGCCACGAGCACGATGGCGGCCGTGCTGGGCCGCATGTGCACCTATTCGGGCAAGGAGATCGGCTGGGATGAAGCGCTCAACAACGGTCTGCGCGTGACGCCGGAAAACATGCCCGGCCTCACACTCGAGAGCATGCCCCCCACCATGCCGGACGAGAACGGCCGCTATCCCGTGCCGGTCCCCGGCGTGACATCGGTTCTCGGATAAGAGCGACCGTCGGCAGAAGCTCTATTGCGGCACATCCGGGATACTCCGCGATTCGACTGGAGGCGCTGCGTATAGTTCGGCATAGCACGCGAACGGATTGTCGCGGTCGCCGTACGCGCGGAGGAATCGGGCGTCGAGCACGCTGGGGAGGTCCTCCTGCAATGCGGCCGGTCCCGCGACGAGCAGGTCGAACTCGGCATCCGCGACGCTGAAGTAGAAGGGGTGCTCGCGCGCCAGCACCGGCTCACGGCCCGCGCAGTAGAATGCGAAGACGAATCCGGTATCGACGATGACCCGGGCGTCGGAGGGGGTTTCGGCGATCAGTTTCTGCGTGAAACGCGGGGCGCTGTAATTGATGTCATTCCAGTGCCTCAGATGCGCCGCGACCGTCCGCAGTCCGCTGCCTGGGGCCATAACGGCCACAGCCAGAATCACGGCGAACAACACCCTCACTTTCACACGCGAATCCACTGAAGCGGCCTGGGCTCCGATGTGACGCAGGCAGTGGTCGATCGCACCTCCGGTGCAGATCAGCAAAAGTGCGCCGGTGTAGCACCAGTATCCCTTCGTGGGGTGCAGTCCCACGGAAGCGACGTGCAGGTAGACGCCCGAAACGGCCAGGCCCAGCAGTGCGCGCCATCCGGGATCTCGGCCCCGAATTGCGATGACCGCGAACGCCGCCGTTCCCAGCAGCATCAACGCCGCCTGGAGTGCTCCGGCATGCTCAACGAACAACGGGATTTGCGCAGCGAAGGACGGCCACGGCCAGATCAGTCGCGCGGCGAGTCCCGGCCCCGAGCGACCCATCACGTTGTTGAAGAACTGGCCACGAAATGCTTCCGGATGCTGCACGATCAGCATTCCCCACGCCGAGAACACCATGAGCGCCACGCCGGTCAGCAGGGCGGCGCGGCCCAGTCGCACGGGAACGCGTCCGACAGTCAGCAGCGTCCAGGCTCCCGCCTGAATCGCGTACACCGCAGCGAAGGGATGTGACAGTAACCCAAGCCCGACGCCGCATCCGGCGATGACCAGCCACCGGCGGCGGTGCGTGAGAGACCACTGCCACATTGCCAGGAGCACACCCAGACCGAGCAATCCGCAGAGCATGTCCGGCCGAGCCGTGATCCCGGGGAAATACAGGACGCGCGATGCCGCGTAGAGGGCTGCGCTCCACAATCCGCCCGAGCGGCTGCGAAGGACGCGCGACCCCAGTGCATAAACCGCCGTGATTGCTACGACGCCGCACGTCAGGGAAACAACTCTCGCGGCTCCCGTAGTCGGCCCCAGCAGTGTGTATGCAGCGGCTTCGAGATAAAAGAGTAGCGGCGGCAAAGCGAACAACATCTCGTCCGCTCTGTAGAAGCCGCCATCCGGATTCCGCGACGGCAGGAACGGGATGCGGGGGACTCCGTCTTCGAGGATCGTCAGGCCCGGCACCGCGAAGTAGTCCTCGTCCTGGGCCGGCAGCTGCCGCCACGCGACAGGGAACCGGACGGCCGCGAACGCCACACAGAGGGCGAACAGCACCAGCCGGGCGGTTCCCTGGGGCATTCGATCGGCGGTCGTCGTATCCGGAGTGAGCGCTGCTGTCATCAGGTCCAACGGGCTTTCCGGTTCGGCTGCTGTGGATTGCAGCGACTGCTATCGCACCGGCATCGGCCGCAGCCAGCGTGTCCACCCGACTCGCAAGGCGAAGAAGTACCAGCGCAGGTAGTGCGGGAGCCACTGCATGATCCGGAAATTGGAGGTGCCGGCCGTGCGATCGCGCCAGACGGTCGGCAGTTCCGTGACCGGGACGCCGCGGGCGAATGCTTTGGCCGTCAGTTCGAGGGCAATTTCGAAGCCCCGGCGAGAGTCGATTCCGAGTTCGTTGACCAGCTCGGCATCATACATTCGATAGTTGTTCGTGGCGTCGTGCGTGGGGAACCCGGCCAGCCAGTGCAGCGTCAGGCCGGCGGTGCGGCTCATGATCGACTTCACCCATCCGCCTCCGATCTGCCGCCCGCCCCGCATGTAGCGTGACGGACAGATGACGTGATAACCGGCCCGATACTGCTCAAGCATTGCCGGAATCTGCGACAGGTCGTCCGACAGGTCGGCCATGACGACCACGGCGGGGCCAGTTCCCGCGGTCAGGAAACCCGCACGAATGGCGTTTGCGGGTCCCCGACCCAGGTCGTTGCGCACCACGTGCAGCCAGGGGCGAGTTTCCGCCAGGCGCCGTGCCACCGGGACCGTCGTGTCCTCCTCAAAGTCGTAGACGACCAGCACGCGGCGTGGGACGGTCACCTCGCTCTCGATCTTGTCGATCAACCGCGGCAGGTTGTCTGCCTCGTTGAAGACCGGCACGATCAGAGTCACCGGTGATTCGGCGGCAGACACGGTGGCCTGGGCGGTCAGATCGTGCCCAGGGCGATCTGCTGCTGAATCCACGGAATGACCTCATCGAGTATGGTGTCGAGCGTCGTTTCGGCCTCAAAACCTAGCTGAGTCCGGGCTTTGCTCACGTCTGGGGAACGAAACGGCACGTCGTGTTCAAACGGGGGATCGCTGACAGTGTGCAGCGGAACCTCGGGCCCGTGCACCTTCTGCCAGATCAATTCGGCCAGTTGCAGGACCGTCGTTGCAGTGGCTGTCGAGATATTGAAGTCCTCGTTGAGGGCGGACGGATGTTCCACACAGACGCGAATGCCGCGAGCGAGATCGCCGCCGTAGGTATAGTGCCGGACCTGATTGCCGTCGCCCAGGATGTGCAACGGATTCTGTCCTTTCAGTACCTTCTGGACGAGATCCGGAACGACGTGACTGAGGGCGAGCCGCACGTCCCCCGACATCACTTCCTCATCGGCGCTGGCCCGCCGTTCGCCGATGCCGACACAATTGAACGGGCGGACGATGGTATACGGCAATGCGTACTGCTGATGCGCCCCTTGCGCAAAGTACTCTGTCGCCAGCTTCTGGAATCCGTAGGTCGAGGACGGAGGCGGGGAACGCCGTTCGGCCCCCTCCGGCGTCGGAAACTCGCTGACATTCTCGTACACCATCGACGATGAAAGGAGCGTGATCTTCCGCAGCTTTCCGGAGCGATGGGCATCAATAGCAGCATCGAAGGCGGCCGCCGTAATCCGCTCGTTCTCGGCCAGCAGATCAAACGCCAGCTTGTGGAAGTAGGCGATGCCGCCGATCATGGCCGCCCCCGCGATAAAGTCGTCGCAGCCGTCGAGCAGCCGGCGGAGCAGATCGGCGTCCTTGGCGTCCCCTCTGACGAACTGGTAGCGGGGGTGGCCGGCGTGAGCGGGATGAACCTCACCGTACTTGGAGAAGTTGTCCAGACCGACGACGTCGTAGCCGGCGTTCAGAAACTCGCCGACAAGATAGCTGCCGATGAACCCGGCGGATCCGGTGATGAGAATGCGCATCGGCAGTTAACTGAGAGATTATTCTCTGCTGTCGTTAATTCGCTCTGGTGATCAAGACCATAGATTGCTTGCAGGCGGCGGCCCTAGTGGGCGGTCTTCCCGACGGGGCATTCCTCGAATTCGAACCATTCTCCGGATGTCTCTTCGAGCCAGTTTCGGCCGCGGTCACTCACAATCACTGTACCGCCGATCCAATCTGGGAGCTGGCCATTTGACCCCAGATGAACGTAAAACAAATCGGCACCCGTCCATGAGTGCTCATGCACTTCCACCTGATACTCCCAAGGGGCCACTTCGTTGCAGACTGCCGCCTGAGCTCCCACGCGAAGAACGACTTGCCATAAGTCGCCCAGGGCATCAGAAGTCAACGGCGAGTGCAAGCCCTCCTCAATCGGCGATTCGAGATCAGCCGTCGTCGGCCATGCGCCAGGTTCTTCGGATTCGCGATCCCAGTACTCCCAGTGATACTCCACCACGTGTGCTTTGACGACAGGCGCGAATTCGCCAAGACCAAGCGTCCGCTCACACGACTTCCGCCCGTTGTCAGTGACCACCACAACTGAACCCGACGGCATGGTGACATCGGGGATAAAGGGCCCCATTCGGGCCACATGCATCGCCGTGGTGTTCGGTGGTCCGTCGAGAATATATCCGTGGGCAAGCAGGCGACCCCATGAGCCCCAGGGTCCGGATTGACGAACTTTGTAGAAGGGCATGCTGCTCACTGCCATAGATACGCCGGCGCGTGCTCCAAGTCTGTTGGACTTTGATTCCCGTCCATTCGAGACAACGGATCAACATACGGCTCGGCGAAGGTACCCGAACACATCCACCAAAGGCTTTCGGATGCTCAGGCCGCGGTACTCATTGTGACATGCCCCCAGGATCAGTACATCCGACTCGTTGATGCACTCGTCAAGCGGGACGAACTCAGGATCGTCGATATACGGGTCGGTGCAGAGCACGCGCTTGCACTCCAGCGTGAGCACCTTGCGGAGTTTGTAGGACAACGAACTGCGGGGATCGTCGCAATTCCCCTTGAATGCCATGCCCAGGATGCCGACGGTTTCGTCCTGCAGATTGCGGGTGGTCTTGAGCTGATCGACAAGGAAGCGCGGCAACCCCTCGTTGATCATCATCGCGTGCTGCCCGAGCGTCAGCAGGTTGTGATTGAAGGACGCGAGTTGCATGGTATCTTTCAGCAGGCAGGGGCCGCCGGCGAATCCGGACCGGGCGAAGCCCTGCATCCGCGGGTAGTCGCGCGTGATCGCGTCATAGATGCGGTCGAAGTCCGCCCCGTGCCGTTCGGCCAGCATATAGAACTGGTTGGAGATCGCGAAATTGATGTAGCGGTAGGAATTGGTGAACAGCTTGGCCAGTTCCGCCTCCACGGGAGTCAGTTCGATGATGTCGGCCCCGAGTTCGCGAAACAGTTGCGCGGCCCGCTCCGCGGCTTCCGGCGTGCAGCCGGAGACCAACTGCGGCAACTCCGTGAGTTCGCGCAGGGCGTGTCCCTGGGCAATCCGTTCGGGGCAGTAGGCCACATGCACATTCAAAGCCCGCTCAGCAACCTGGCGACCCAGACGCTCCGTGACACCCGGAAACACCGTGCTGCGGACGATCAGCAGCTGCCCATCCCGCATCCGCTGGAGGACGCCGTCGAGCACCCGGTCGAACGTGCGGATATTGGGGTCCAGATACTCGTCGACCGGCGTGCCGATCGTGACGATGACGACTTCCTGATCGCTCAACGTGCCGGGATCTCCCGTCAGCTGCAGCCGGCCCGACTTCAGGCAGCGCGGCAGGAGTTCATCGGCGCCGCGCTCATGAAACGGCATCCGGCCGTCCGCGAGATCCCGCAGTCCGGATGCATTGGTGTCCAGCAGTGTCACCCGGTGGCCGACATCGCACAAGAACAGTCCGAGCGGCAGCCCCACGTGGCCGCACCCGCCGACCACGGCAATGGCGCGGGAGTGCGCGATTTGAGTTACGATCTGTTCCGTCGCCATAATCTGCCTGCCGGAGACTGCGCGTCTGTCGCGTTTCGCTCGCCCTGCCAGTGTAACGGATCGGCGATACGGCTGTCCTCACGACCACAACGCGTGCTGTTGGGCGGCGGGCGCGTGCAGGGCTTCAGCACAGCGGTGCGAGCATCAGCCAGGCTTCCGCGACGATGGCATCGACTCCCTCCCCGACCGATTCGAGTGCGCCTCCAGGATTGATGCTGGCTCCGACCCGGCGAAGCAGTTGGCTGGCGCTCGCGGGGATCATTGCCGCGTTCGCCCTCCTCAGGGGTCCAGTGCTCTGGCACGCCCCGGGCGGGATCGATGAGGACCTGTTTGCCGTACCCGGCTGGACGGTCTGGAACGAGGGGATTCCACGCATTCCCTATGAGCCGCCGCGTGCTGCCGCGACCGGGTTTCGCGACGCCGACGTGGCGCTGTACTCGCTGCCGCCTCTGTATTTCTATTGGTCGGCCCCCTTCCACGGAGCGATCGGACCGGGATACCCCGCTGCGCGCGTGGCGTCGGCCGTGGCGGGCGCCGGGGCGATTGGCCTGGTGTTTCTGATCGGACGGGCCGCAGGGATGTCCGCTGCGAGTGCGCTGGCGGCGGCAGGTTTGTACTCGCTTTCGCGCGCCGTCTACTTCCCGGCAACCTACGCGCGTCCCGACATGGTCTGCGGAGCGCTCCAGTTGGCCGCCGTGTGGGTCTTTCTGAAGTGGCGCGTCAATCCGGAGTGGCGCCGGCTGGTCGTTTGCGGAGCGCTGCTGGGACTCGCGGGCCTGGCCCACCCGGTGGCTCTCGTCGCCGCGATTCAATTGGGAATCATGGCGCCGATGACTGCCGGAAGTGCGGCACAGAAGGTCGGCCGATTCGCCCTCCTGGCAGCGGCTGCCCTGCTCACGGCTGCGATGTGGTTGATCCTGATTGCTCAGCATCCGGCATTGTTCCAGGAGCAATTCAGCCAGAATGTGCTGTCACCGGCCGGCCCTGGCCTTGGAAGCCGCCTGCTGGCGCCGTGGCGGGGAGTGGCCGCGCAATACGCTCCCACTCTGGAGCGGCTCGGCCCGCTGCAACTGGCAATGGGCGCAGTCGGCGCGCTGGGTGCGCTGGCCGTCTGCCGGAGATCAGCAGCAGCAGGGTTTCTCGGAGCGATGGCGGCCGGAGGAGTGCTGCTGCTCACTCTGCTCTTGAATGAGCGGCATCCCGCAATGGGGTACTGGTGCTACCCCGCCGCATTCTGGCTGCTGGGACTCACGCATCTGGCGGAGGTACTGTCCACCAGACCGGGATTCTCCCGGAGCAACGCCGTCTGGGCGTGCTGGGCGTTTCTGCTGCTGTGCCACCTGCCCGGCTCCGGCCTGCGGACCTCCTGGGCCGCCTACCAGAACTGGAATGAATGCAAGGCGTCGCGTGCCTGCTTTGTCGGTTCGCTCCTGGATCATCTGCCCCCCGGCGACCGGTATCTCGTGGATGCGGCGTACGTCTTCGACGTGTGGGCGACGGGACGGGATACCACGCTGGCCAAGCGCGACCCGGACGAGTTCCTGCTGCCGACGCCGCCGTACGACATCCTGATCGTCAGTCGGCTCGGATTGAGGTCCGGCATCCCGGAACTGACCGGCGCTGAGTATCTCTACTCCGCCGGCGCGGAGACTCCGTTCACCTGTTACGCAGAGGTGTATCGGTCGCCGGTTGAGTCGCCTCCCTGAGGGGCGCGGCCGTTTCAGGCGACGCGGTCGAGGCAGGCGTCGTGACGATCGTAGACTCGCGACAGCAGCCAGGTGAAACCCGCCGCCGACGCGGTCACGCTGCACCACATCGCGACGGCGAACGCGGCGCGATGGTCGACGCCGAGCAGCGGACGCAGCAGCGGAGTCTCCGCGATGTCGCGCGCGGCCTGTGACAGCAGGTAGACGACCACCAGAGCGACGGCGAAGAGGAGGCTCTTGGCCGTGAATGTGAGGGTCGTCCGGAGAAAGATCTCAAGCCCTTCCTGATTCAGCCGGTACGGGTACAGCAGGAAGATTGTGTTCTCCATCGCAAAGATCAGGACGTTCAGCGGAATCAGGAACGTCGCGGCGGCCAGCAGGAAGGGAATCGGGGCAGGACGCCATATATAGGCCGCAATGAGGATTGTCAGCTGGAAGCCGCTGGCGACGAGCACCGGCGCGGCCAGTTGTCCGATGGCGACGTGCAGCGGCCGGATGGGGAGCTGCTTCAACGTCCCCAGACGCTCGACGTCCCGCCGAAAATCAAACTTGAGCGCCGCCGGCAGGAGCAGCAGCGAGTAGAACGCGAGCGCCGCGGAGACGTACGTCATTGTCGGGACGGGATCGAGGCGCTGCATAAGCGGGAGGCAGGAGAGGATCGCCGGCGCTGTGAGCGCCAGCAGGAGCGCCCCCGCGTGTTGCTGCACTCCGACCAGTTGCCGCCACGCAATCGGCCCGATGCCCTGCCAGCGGCGGATTTGAGTCAATGGGAGTGCAGGGCCGCTTTCGCCCCGCTCTTCGACGGCGGCGTAGCCGATGATGGCCTCGTAGCGGGTTTCCATTCGGCCCAGGCGTTCATGCAGGATGACCGCAACGGGCAGTAATCCCACGGTGACGACCACCGCAAACAGCAGGTTCCAGAACAATTCCAGACTGACCGACTGTGCCACGACGAGTTCGGCGAACACTTGGAACGGCGCCAGCGCCAATGCGCCGACGGGCGTATCGAGCAGCCGGCCAGCCCCCTGCAGGAAGCCAGACAGCCATCTCAATGATCCGGCGATACCGCCGCCGCTCTCCACAGCCGGCTGCAGGTCGGGAGTCGCGAGCACTGCCGACACCACCCAGGCGGTGGCCGCGGCCGCAATCGCGCCGCGCAGCATGTCATAGGCTCGCTGACCGATGCCGGCCGCCGTAACGTCGATGCACATGCGGATCAGGTCCGCGAACGCCAGTCCCAGCAGGATCCCGATGAACCCGGACCACGCGACAGCCAGGTCGGGCAAGAGTAGCAGCGTTGCGCATACGGCCTTCAGCAGCGTCGCGCTCAACATCACGGCCGCCCGATAGAGCACCTGCTCACGCAGCGTGAAGGGGCCGCCGCAGATCAGTTCGCGTTCGGAAGCCGTCCACTCAAAGGCTTCGTCGGGCCGTCGCCAGGCGGTCTTCAACAGATGCCATGCCACGTACAGCAGCGGCACGAGCGGGAGCCAGCGGCGGAGAGCGGCCGGGTCGTAGGGATCGCGAAAGACGACGCTCAGGAACGCGTTACTCAGCCAGACCAGCGCCAGCGTCAATGCCAACGCCGAGAGCACGGCGCGGCGCGGCGTTGCGAATGCGCCGGCGATGCGGCGCAGCCGTGCCTGCCCCTGGAAGACCAGCAGCCGCCGCAGCGCCGGATGCAGTTGTCCCAGTCCGCTCATGCGCCGGCGCTGACTCGTTCGGATGCGGCCGCGGTGCGCGTCGCGACAAAGAAGATGCGTTCGAGCGTCCGTTCGTCCTCTCCCGTCAGGAACGTGTCGCGCAGACCGTCGGCCGTCCCGAAGTAGCGGGATTCCCCCTGTGACAGGATCAGCACATGCGTGCACAGGTCTTCCACCATCGCCAGCAGATGGGAGCTGACGATCACTGCAGCTCCCGCAGCAGCCCGTTCCCGGAGCGACTCCTTCAGCACTCGGATGCCGAGCGGATCGAGCCCTGTCAGCGGCTCGTCCAGGAGGAGCGCGGAGGGATCGTGCAGATACGCGCAGCAGATGGCCAGTTTCTGTCGCATGCCGCGGGACAGATCCCGGGCCGGAGTGCGGCGTCTGCCGGCGAGTTCAAATCGCTCCAGCAGCGCCGCCGCGGGACCATCGGGCGACGCGACTCCGTACGCTGCCGCCGTAAAAGCCAGATGCTGCTCGACCGTCAGATCCCAGAACAGCTGCGGATCGTCGGGGACGTAGGCGAGCAGCCGTTTGGCGGCGACCGGATCGGAAACAACGTCATGACCGGCGACCTGCAGTCGGCCTGAGGACGGCGCGATCATGCCACTGATCGCCCGCATGGTGGTCGTCTTGCCGGCTCCGTTGGGACCGATCAGCCCGAGAATCTGCCCCGGTGCGACCTCGAAGGAGAGACCTCGCACGGCGGGCGTACGTTCGTACGTCTTGTGAAATTCGTGGACCTGAATCATGCCGGACGCGGGGGATCGTGACGGGAGGGGATCAGCGCTCAAAATGTAGGTTGCTGCGCAGTCGCAGCAGGCACTACCGCTCGTCTCCCCCACAGCCGCCGGCAGACTGCTTGGGCCCGGCCCGATCAACCGTTGCAACCTGCCCCGAGCCCGTATCAATCGTCCCGAGTGAATGAATCACGCCGATGGCAGGCCCGCCTCCGGACAAGCCTGGTCGTCACCGGCATAGACTTTGTGCGATCCTCACGAAGCGCATTTCGACCGGACTACGATCTCCCGGCGGGCGGTGCAGATTGTCCACTGGAAAATGGGCCGGCTGCGGGCTCGGCCCATGGGCATGTTCGTCGAATTTCGGCCCTGCAACTCAAAAGAATGTGAGTCGCTCCGGCTCACGGTTGTGCCGCATGCGATTGTTGTTGTCCAACGCCCTCGCGAACGCGAATGTGGCCAGACCGCCCACAATCGTCGCCATTAGCGTTGTCAGCGTATTTCGAACGACCAGTTCATACGTTGCGTGAAAGTCCCTCGTTCGCAGGTCGTCCAATCGGGACTTGTACGCTGTTACCGACGCGTTATAGGCAGCGACTTGCTGCGTATAGATGCTGAGTGCAGTCGGATCGGTTGAATCCTGCGGCGGGTCAGGGGCGGTGGGAAGCGGATCGACCGTCACCTGCTCCGGCACACATGACAGAAGTCGAATACTGGGAATTAGGGCGAGGAGCGCCAGACTGACGAACCAGACGATCAGCAGCCATTGAATGAACGTCTTCATCTGGCAGCACTCCCCGTCAGTAACGCGTTGCGACCTGCCGTGGACCACATTGGAAGTCGACGGCCATGGCGCTCAACGGCAGGCGAGCATCTTCGCTAATCGTGCGTCGGGCCCAAGTCCTTGTCCATTGCAAGACAACTCTGTGAGAACGACAGTCGTCCAGACGTCCGACGAACACTTCCCGCAGAGAATGTTGCAGCAATCAGTCGAAGCGGCACGGATCGACTCGCAGCCATTGCAGCACACAAACGGAAACCCCCGAGAGTTCCGGGGTTGCGGCACACTGCGAGCTGGTGCAGTACAAGGAAGTGGAGGATGAGGGACTCGAACCCTTGACCTCATGGCTGCCAGACAATTCTTCCGTCGCAAATAAACCCGAGATTCTTCGGTGTTTTAGCCACACTTTAGCCTCCAAGACGCCATTTGCAAACACTGTCACTCAAGTGCATTGTCTCCCGTGCTTTCTCGTTACTCCAAGAATTGGCCGGTTGAGAATCCGGTAGTCTACCGGTAGTCCCCCTCGCGCGTGCGTGCGTGCGAGGCCCGGTTTCGACTCGCCTCTCTCGGGCCAGTCTGACAATCCCCCCAGCGTGCTCCCCCCGTCGTTGGGTCGTCCACGGACCGAGTGTCCCACCTTAGGGCGCCTGGTTGCACGCCGTCCGCCGTCGCCTGCGCCTCCGCTGAGCGGCACAGACGTCGCGGAGCATCTGGAGCGTTAGCGTGAAATGGAGTCCCAGCCACTCGCTTGTCGCCCGCTCGACTGATCGGCGCTCGCGGGAAATGTGGCAGATCGTCCGGTGATCTTGCCCTCTCACCAGTGTCCGGGCGGTGTTGCAAGCGGTGTGCGATGCTGCCAGCATGAGCGTCTTTACGTGACCCTAGCGGCCTCAAGTTCCAACCACGGGCCACACCGCGGGTCCGTCCCAATCGGCACGCCCAGCCGCATGACGTGCGGCCGGTGGCGGCAAGAATGAAACCGTCATGGTCCGCACGGCCAGCGTGCGGCGGGATCTGGAGCGAGGGAGCGGATAACTTGATGCGTCAAACCCTTCTGGCCCTGACCATCTGTCTGTCGGCCCTCATGCCGGCTGCCTTCGCCGCAGCGCAGGTCGCGGGCGAGCCTGGGGTCGAGAACCTCGTAATCGCCTCTGGCGGGATCACCACCGCGACGGTCGTCGTCGCCCCCGACGCCGGAGTCTGGGAAAAGCAGGCGGCGGTCGACCTCGCGCACTATGTCGGCCGAATGACCGGGGCCGAGCCGAAGCTCGCCGATACCGCGGAATCGGCCGCGGCGGCGCTGAACGGCGGCGCGCCGGTCCTGCTCGTCGGGACCGCGGCCCTCGACGCGCAGCCATCACTCCGCGAGGCCCTGGCCAGCGTCGCCAAGCAAGATGCCGTCGTCCGTGCCGACGCGATCGTCCTCCGCCGCGACGCCAACCGCGTCTACCTCGCCGGACTGAACGACGACAGCCACTATTACTCTGTGGCCGAGCTCCTCCGCCGTTGGGGGTGCCGCTGGTACATGCCGGGCGAGTTCGGCGAATGCATTCCCCGCCACGCCGAACTCAGCGTCGGCTCCCTCGACCATGCCTATGCGCCTCCGTTCGAGATTCGGCGTTACTGGCTGAGCTGGAACGGCGACGGCGCCGGTCGCGATGAATTCATGCGGCGGAACTTCTTCAACGACGCCCTCGTCCCCAATGGCCATCACCTCGCCACTTATACGAGAGAGTTGATTCCCCCCGGCAAGACGATGTTCAACGTCCCCATTTCCGAGGATCGCACCGCCGACCATGTCGCCGGCCAGATCCTCCCACAGTTCGCCCGCGGTGAAGACATCATGCTGGGCCTGGAGGACGGCGTTTACGAGTCCGACTCCGAGCAGGACAAGCAGCTCATCGCCCTCCAGTACGACAAGTACTTCCTCACCCAGTCCTACACGGACGCCTTCATGGTGTTCTACAACAAGGTCGCCGAGCGTCTCCTCCGCCAGGCCCCCGACAGCCAGGCCCGTATCGGCTTCCTCATCTACTCGAACATCACCCTGCCCCCCGTCCGCGACATCACGGCAGCGAAGCCCCTTGTCGGCTACCTCGCCCCGATCGACTTCGACCCGATCCATCCCATCAGTGACCCGCGGTCCGCCCCCCGCCGCGAGTACGGCGAAATCATGCGCAAATGGGCCGACGTCATGCAGGGTCGCCTCGCGATATACGACTATGACCAGAGCATGCTCGTCTGGCGCGACCTTCCCAATCCTTCCCACCAGGCTTTCCAGGAGGACGTCAAACACTACCGCGACGCCGGCCTCCTGGGCGTCGACACCGAGAGCCGCGGCGCGTTCGCAACGACTCTTACCAACCTTCACCTCCGGGGCCAGCTTCTCTGGAACCCCGACGCCGACGTCGACGCCCTCCTCGCGGAGTTTTATCAAGCCTTCTACGGCCCCGCCGCCCAGCCAATGTCCGCATACTGGCCCGCGATATTCCAGGCCTGGGAGAACACGATCGCCACCGAGCACGAGTATTTCCTCGCTCCCGCGATCTACACTCCCGAACTCGTCGCCGCCCTCCGCACGCACATTCAGGCCGCTGAGGCGGCCGTCGGCAGCGCCGAGCCGATCTACCAGGACCGAGTCCGCTTCACCCGCCTCGGGTTCGACGTCCTCGACGCTTATATGGGTATGGTCGCCGCGGCCGCCTCGGATTGTGACTACAAGGGGGCCGTGGCCGCCGGCGAACGCGGTCTCGCCGCCCGCGAGCAACTCACCGCCATGGACGGCCGCTTCACGACGTACAAGAACATTGGGGAACACGGCTACGCCTGGTGGCCCGGCGAAGTCCAGCAGTACCGCGAGCTGATTCCCTACACCGACGGTCCCGACGGCCGGCTCATCGCAAAGCTCCCCCTTGTCTGGAATTTCCGCCGCGACCCCGACGATGTCGGCCTCCGGGAAGGCTGGGAGAAACAGCCCGCCGACCTCACCGCCTGGAACGGCCTCCCGCAGCCCGTATCACTCGAAGATCGCATCAGCAACGCCGGCCACTGGGAACAGCTCCGCACCGACCTCTACGCCCAGGCCCAGGGGGTCGTCACCGAAGACTTTCAGAGCTATACCGGCCATGCTTGGTACCAGACCGACCTTGACCTCGACGCGGCGCAGACGCAGGGGCCCGTGAAGCTCCGCTTCCCCGGCCTGTTCAACGAGTGCTGGCTGTATGTCAACGGCGAACCGGTCGCCCACCGCCCCTTCAAGGGAGTCTGGTGGCTCAACGACTACCGCTTTGAGTGGGACGTCGATCTTGCCGGAAAGCTCCGCCCGGGCACGAACAGCCTGGTCCTCCGCATCCACAATCCCCATCACTTCGGCGGCATCTTCCGCCGACCGTTTCTGTACCTCGCAGACGGGACGTAACTCCTGCACTGCTGAGATGGAGGCTGGCCTGGCGCGACATTGTCCCACGTCGCGCCATTCCCTCGCGCAACACCGTCAAGAGAGCAGTTCCCGTGAGCATTCGAAGCAACGCACACAGAGCCATCATCGGGATCGCAGTCATGGTGGGCGCGGGAATCGTGGGCCGCGAGTTGCAGGCTCAAACCATCGCAGACGACATGCCGCTGACGTACAAAGTTGCACGTGCCAGTCCATCGGTCCCCTTCGATTCCCGCTGGGACGGCGATTTCTGGAGCTCCGTCCAGCCCGTCGAATTGAAGCACCACATGGGAGACCGGCCGGAGCATTTCCCCACTGTGCAGGCCAGGCTCGCGTATGACGACGAAGCCATCTACGTGATCTTTCAAGTGCAGGATCGATACGTCAGGGCCGTCGCTCAACAACATCAGGACGCCGTTTATCTCGACAGCTGCGTGGAGTTCTTCTGGACGCCGCATTCAGACGTCGCGCACGGTTACTTCAACCTGGAGATGAACTGCGGCGGCACCATGCTGCTGCATTACCAGCGGGCGCCCGGGCGCGATTCCGTGCCCCTCGCAGACGCCGATCTGTCACAGATCGAAGTCAGGCATTCACTCCCGAAGATCATCGATCCTGAAATCACCGATCCGACGGACTGGACGGTCGCCTATCGCCTTCCGTTCAAAATCCTCAGCCAGTACTTCCCTACGAAGATTCACAAGCCGGCCGCGGGCGTCACCTGGCGCGCCAATCTCTACAAATGTGCGGACGACACCTCGCATCCGCACTGGCTCACATGGTCCCCTGTCGAATTCGATCGTCCCGATTTCCATCGCCCGCAGTCCTTCGGCGTTCTTGAGTTCCAGTGATCGCCGCGCGCTCGGAAAGTCCCAATGGATCCGCCGTCGCGATCACCGCGCCGTGTTGATCCGACGCAGGACTGCCGAAGGCGAGTTCACTCTCCGAGCTGTTCGTAGAGCGGGAGGTGCCGGTAGTAGATTTCGAGGACGAGCAGCTTGAGTGACGTTGCGTACAGCCGTCCGCCGCGGTGTTCCCACTGATCGCGCGGCTCCCAGGTGCCGGCGAGCGGGCCTTCCTTGATCTGGGTCTCCACCACCAGATCGCGGATCGCTTCGTTCCATTTGAGGAAGTAGTCCCCCTGCATGTGGTACACGACCTGCGTTCCGTAGTACCAGTAGTAGGAAGTATGCCGTTGCGTCGGCTCGGGGAGCTGCGTGAGCAGATAGTCGGCGCCGGCTCGCATGGCGGGATCGTTGCGGTCGACGCCGAGGAACTGCAGGCAGAGCAGCCCTTCGGCCGACATGGCGGGCGTGGCGTTGCGGTTCTGGTAGCCGAACTGGCCGCCGACGGGCTGGTTCCCCTCGACCGACTCCAACCAGCGCAGCGTGCCTTGATGCGTCGAAGCGGGGACGATGAGTCCGGCCATCTCGGCGCTCTTGAGAGCCATGACCTGCCAGCCGACGACGGAGGTGTCGCCGTGCTCCTCCGGCTTGTAACGCCAGCCTCCTGAAGCATCGTTCTGAGCCGCCACGATGAAGTCCACGGACCTTTGGGCAGGCCCCTGCAGTTCCGCGTCCCGCGTCATGCCGTATGCTTCGCACAGGGCAATGGCGGCGATGCCGTGGCTGTACATCTGCTGGCCGTCACCCGCCGCGAGGAGGTCGCCGTTCTCCTGTTGATGCTCGAGCAGCCAGCGCACCCCGCCCGATACGACCGACTGGTACGGCCCCTCCTGATGCGTATGGCCGGCGGCGAGAAACGGCAGCAGGGCGAGACCGGTCGCCGCCGTGTTGGACGACTCGCTGCCGGCACCGGTGCAGGCGGGATGCTGGCAGTTCTCGTGGAAGCGATTAAGGCTCCAGCTGCCGTCGGCATTCTGGTGATCGGCAAGCCATTCGAGCCCGCGGTTGACGGCCTGTTCTGAAGCATCGGTCCCGCCGAACAGCTCGATATACTGGCGGCGGGTATCGGCCTGTCTGAGCGTGAACATGGAACGCAGGCCGACGCTGTCCACGGCAATGGCCACCGGCGTGGCCCGGGCCGGCGCGCGATTCAGGCGAGTGACAATCGGTCCAAACGCCGGCGGCGCCTGATTGGATTCGATGGACAGTGAGCCCACGATGAGCGGCCGCTCCGGTCGGCTGTTGGGTCCGGTCATTTCGTCCGGCGTCGGTGGAGGCGCAACGGAGGGCGCGGGTCGCGCGACGGCCAGTTCGATCGGGTCGCGCAGCGGATCGGTCGGCTCGTTTGGGCCGTCCGGCGATTCGATGATTGTTTCCTCCGGGATCGAAGCCGCTGTCAGAGGCGGCAACTCGCGGGAGATCTGCAAGCGCCCGGGTACGGTCGGCAGTTCCGTCTTTGTGAGTTCCCGATCCGATGGACGGACTTCGGTCATCGTTAGAGCGGGCGGCGCAGGAACAGTTGCCAGCAGGGGCGCGGGGGTGCTGGGCGACGCCGGCGTTGGAGCCGTCGCAGCGGCCCGCGCGATCTCCACCGGAAGTGGTGCGGCGAGCGGGGCTTCGGGCACCGGAACAGGCGAAGTCGGTAGCTGGAGTGCGTCGTCGAGTTCGACAACCGACAGCGGCATGTCGGGTAAGTTCCGCGTCTCCAACGGGTTCATTGGAAGCGAGGGGGGACGCTCAGGAATCGCTGAGGTGACCGACGCCGGCGCGGCTGTCTCCACACGCGGCACAGGAAGGGACGCCATGAGGCGGTCGTCAGCCTTCAGTGGCGCCAACTCCCTCGGTTGTGCACGCGGGACCGAGAGTTCGGGACTGGCGATCGCGTTCTCCTCAGGCGATTCCACCGGTTGGGGCAGTTCAAGATCCGGTTCGGCGAGCGCGACTGCGGCGGCAGCCGGGGCGTTCCGCCGGACGGGCAGCGCCGGCGATCTTTCACGCGGCATCTCCGCTTGAGCCGGTGGCGCCACCCGCAGCACTTCTCGCTCCGGCCGGCGGAGGGCGACTTCCAACGGAATCGTGGGGAGCGGATCGTCGTTACGCCGCGGCACATTGAACGGCTCGACGTCCTGCCGCGCGACCTCTGGAGCAGGCACCGGTTCCAGGGCTTTCAGATCCGCCAGTTTTTCATAAGCGGCGGGCCCCTCCTCGTGGGACTGATGCTGGTTCTCATCAAACAGTTGCGTGGAGGGGACCGCATCGAACTTTCGGGAGACGATCACCTCCAGCACGCGCGGCAGATTCCAGATCGCCAGCAGCAGCAGCAGCACGGCATGCACGGCGATGCTGCCCAGCAGGTAGCGCGACGCGGCGAAGTACTCAGCAAGCCTGCGGCGATACAGCAGAATCGATGCGATCAGCCCCGCCGTCAGCAGTGCCGTCAGCAGGAGCTTGACCGTGAACAGACTGAAGGCCGGCAACCTCGCCGAGCGCCACTCCGTTTCGACGAGCACTTCTTCCGCGCTGCTGACGTACAGGCGATCGGCCCCTGCGCGATCGCTGGCAAAGACGAGCGTGAACCCTTCAACCGAGAGTCCCGGCTCGGTCTCATGGGCAGCGGTGTTGACTCCCGTTCCGAGATTCTCCGGCTCGCTGGACAGCGAATCGAAACGAATGCGGAACAGGTCGAGGTTTCGCGGCTCTCCCGGCCTCACGGTGCGGTCGGATGCGAAGTACAGAAACACCCCGTTCGGAGAGACGCAGGGACTTGCCTCGTGGCTGTCAGGGTGGTTCACCTCATCCAGCGCGCGGGCCGCGTTCCACGCCTGATCCTCCGCTGCACGCTCCGCCACAAACAGATCGAATGTCGCCGAGCGCCGGGCGCGGAGCGTCGCGGACCAGTCCGGTTCCTCCGTGCGGCCGCTCTCCGCCTGCTGGCCGGCCGCCGCAGCGACGGGGTCTCGATTGGACGCGAAGTACAGCGCGGTCCCGTCAGCGGTGGGGGCGGGATCATACTCGTCGGCCGACGAGTTGACCGCGGCGCCCAGATTCCGGGGGGCCCCCCAGCCCTCGGCGGTCCGCTCGGCCACATACAGATCGAAGCCGCCCAGACCGCCGGGCCGATTGGAGGCGAAATACAGACGCGTCCCCTCTCGGTTCGGGATCGGCGCGAGGTCGTCGGCCTCAGAGTTCACGGCCGTGACGGCGATGGGAGGCAGCCAGCGGTCGTTCTGACGGCGGCTCTCGAAAATGTCCGTCGCACCACTCCGGTCGCGAGCGGTGAAATACAGCAGCGAGCCGGTCTCGCCAAACCGCGGCGTAATCGCAGCCGTTGATGCGGCGGGCAACTCCACCGGCAGCTCGTCGGCGGTGGACCAGACGATCTCGCGGCGCGGGGGCGCATCGTCGGACGACCAGCGGGCGCTGCGGTCGACCGGCACGATGAACTGGGTACGCCGCGGCACGAAAATCGCCGCAATGACAACGACGGCGACCACTCCGGCGAGCATCATCCAGCGGAAACGCGGAGTGCGCAGCCACGTACGCTTGCGGGTCGAGGGATCGCTCATCGGGACTCATCTCTCCTGCAGGGCGGCGATCCTGTAGTCCATCCCGACCTCATTGCAGAAGCCCATTACCCTTACCGCGTGCTTCAGCGCCGTCTCGCCGTCTCCCCGAATCAGCGCGGACTGATGTGGATTGTTGCGATGCGCCTCGTGGATCAGCGCCATCAGTTGATCATCCTGATACTCCGCCTGCACCACGCGGTACGTGCCGTCGCGGAGCACGTTGATCACCAGTTCGGGCGTCATCGACAGGGGCTGTGCCTGGGTGACCTCGGGCAGGATCACGTCGAGTTCCTTCTCCTCCTGGTCGTAACGGGTCGCCACCAGAAAGAAGATCAGCAACAGGAACACCACGTCGATCACAGGCGTCAGATCAACACCCAGCGGGGCTTCGCTGCTCTGGGGGAGTTTCATGGATGGCGGCAAAGAATGGACTTGATTGACCTTGTAAATGGCGGAGGTCGCCTGCTCTTCGGATCGCGGCGACACCTCGTCGACTTCACTTGATCCACACCATGTTCTCCTTGTCGCCGACGGCGGCGAGTTCACCCTCCTCATCCGGCAGGTTCGTACGGTGCTCCGCGCGGCGCTGCGGAGCCGCAGCGACTCTCTCCACGCGCTCGAAGCAGGGAAGCGCTTCCATCAGCAGTTCGTCGATCTCGCGAAAGATGCGATCCACTTTCGAGTTCAGTCTCGCCGCGAACAGTAGACAGGGAATCGCGATCATCAGGCCCGCCGCCGTGGTGAACAACGCCATGTAAATCCCCTGCGCCAGCATCTCTCCCTTGCCGAGCCCGGACTGGCTGGCGATGCGGAACGCCATGATCATTCCCACGACCGTCCCTAACAGACCGATCAGCGGAGCGATGCTGCCGATCACGCTCAGCGGCCGGATCCCGCTGCGGATCGACTCCATTTCCCGGGCTGCGGCGTCCTCCATCGACTTTTCCACTTCGCTCAGGGGCCGGCCGGCACGCAGCAGGCCCGCTCGAAGAATCGTCGCCGCCGGACTGCGATACTGTCCCACGAGCGGCCGAAACTGCTCCGGCTCTGTCTGCGGAAGATCGCCCAGCGCTCGCAGCCGCTCGGCGAATTCGCGCGGCAGGATCTTGTCGCGCCGTGTGTTGACGGCGCGCTCGACGGCGATCGTCACGGCCGCGAACGAGAACAGCCCGAGGATCAGCATAAAGCCGATCCCCGTCGGCCCCCCGTCGAGGATCAACGTGAGGAGCGTGTCGTCGGTGTCGGCAGAAGTGGGAGCGTCCGCCGGAGTCGGCTCTACTCCCTGTGCGCGCGGTGGGGCAACCGTCATCAGTAAGCCGGCGACGACGATCAGGACGGCGACTCGACGGGAGGGAGGCACGATGAATCTCTCCTGAAAAACGGCGCTCACGACAGCGCGGGGTCAGCGTTTACTTGTCCTTGATGCCGGCGATCAGCTTGGCCGCGTCGGCGGCGCGCGGATGGTCGGGAAACTTGTCCACAACTGTCTGCAGAGAATCGCGGGCCTGCTGAAACTGGCCAAGTTCGATGAAGCACCGTCCGGCCTCGAAATGCCCCAGAGCCTGCCATTCGGGATAGGAGTAACCCAGCGCCGCTTCCAGAAAATGCTGCCACGCTTCTTCGTATTTCTTCTGGGCGAAGGCGCACTCGCCCGCCATGAACCGCGCCTTCGCGGCTGATTCCGTGTCCGTCTCCTCGGTGACCTGAATGTACGCCTGCTTGGCCTCATCCAGCCGGTTCAGGTTCTGCAGCGCGAAACCGACTCCGTAGCGAGCTTCGGGCGCCTGTTCGAAATCGGGATACTCCTTGAGGAGCACTTCGAAATGCCGACGGCTGTCTTCCCACTTCTTCGTCGTCGCGGCGCAGGCGCCGGCGCGGTACAGGGCCCGTGCATGGTAGCGCTCCGGGCGAGTCTCGATGATCTTCGCGTACAGCGGGAGAGCGTCCGCCGGTTTGTCCTGGCGGAACAGGCATTCGGCTGCGAGAAACCGCACATCGTCAGACAGATTGCCCTGCGGATACTCCTGCAGTGCCTGCTGCAGCGTGGTATGGGCATCGGCGAAGGCGGAGTTCGAATACTGCGACCAGCCCAGGCGATACATCAATCGTTCGCGCAGTTCGGCATCCTCGGTCTTGGTCAGACCTGCGGTGTACGCGGCAATGGCTTCGGGGAACTTCTGCTCTCCGGCGTGGAACTCCCCCACCCGGAACCAGCTTTCGGCAGCCAGCGGGCCGTCCGGGAACTTCTCGGACAGTTGCCGGAACTCCGTTGCCGCCGCTTCCTGCTCGCCCGTTTCGAGGTACGCAAAGGCCAGCTCGTACCGCACACGCTCGGCGTTCGCTGCGTCCGGATTGGCATCACGCAGTTCGCGCAGCACCGCGATTGATTCCGGCAACCGCTCCCGGCCGATGTGGCAGAGTGCAATCAGGAATTTCGCATCCCCGACGTCCGGGTCATCGGGCTTGGAGCGCGAGACGAACTGCGTCAGGTCGGCAATCGCCGCATCGTGCTCCGCGAGCTCATGCCGGCACAGTCCTCGCAGGTGCAGCGCGTCCACGGCAATCTCCGCGGCGGCGTAGTCCTGCAACAGCCGGTCGAGATGCGGCACGGCGGCACGATGGTCCGGTTTGTCCACGAGCGCGAGGGCACTGGAGTAAAGTGCGAGCGGAGCCAGCTCGCTCTGCGGAAACCGGGCGACGACCTGCTGAAAGCTCGCCGCTGCCTGGTCATGCTTATCCTGCGCCGCCAGAAGTTTGCCGGACTGGTAATAGGCACGGTCCGCCAGTTCGCTCTGCGGAAACTGCTGATTCAAGCGAACCAGTTCGGCCAGCGCGGGATCAATCTGCATAGTCTGTGCGAGCGCATCGGCGAGCGCCAGGAGGACCTCGTCCCCTCGCGTCCAGTCCGGCTTCGCCGCGGTGGAGGCGCGGAGTGGAGCGATCGCATCGGCCGGCCGCTCCGCCGCGATCAGCGCGAGACCGGCCAGCAGCTGGACTTCGGCAGTGAGTTCCGGATCCTTCAATTCAGCCACCTGCGCGGCGGCCCATTCCACCGCGGCCGGGTGCTCGCCTCGCGAGTACAGGCACAGAGCCACCCGCACGCGAGACCGCGCCGCATACGGGTGCATCGGGAACTCCGCAACAATGCGGCGGTAGAACGTCTCGGCCTCGGCAAACGCGGGTTCCGCTCCACCCAGACGGCTTTCTGCCGCGATGAACACAACGTCCGGGACCAGCCCATGCCCCGCCAGTTGCGGGTTAGAGAGGAAAGCGTCCGCATGCTGCCGGGCGGCGGCGAAGTCCTCGACCTGCAGCGCGGTCGTCGCGGCCCGATACCGCGCATCGGCGGACAGCGGATGATCGGCAAACCGGTCGACGAACCCGGCGTAGAGCGTGACCGCCTCACCCCGCCGCGCTTCCTGAGCCGCAACGGCTTCGATCCGCGTGAAATTCAACTCCCCCTGAAACTCGCTCTCCGGGTGCGCCGCAATGGCCTGGTCGAGCAGCGGCACAGCCTCGGCCGGCTGTTTCAGCTCGATCAAAGTGCGCCCCAACCATAGCGCCGCCTCTGCCGCTTCGGGCTGCGGAGTCGCCGCCACGGTCGCCAGCAGAGCGCGGGCTTCCGGCCACTGCTGAGCACGATAGCGGCACTTCCCCGCCTCCAGACGCGCCACGTTAGCGTACACACTTTCGGGGAAGCGTGTGGGAAGCGACTCGAATCGCGCCGCGGCTTCCGCCGTCCGGTCCTGTTCCAGTACGGCCCGCCCTTCGTGCAGCAGCGCGAGATCGGCCAGCGGGAATTCCGGGATGGCGGCCACCTGCGACAATTGCCGCTCGGCGTCCGCATACCGTTCCAGCGCAATGAGCGTCAGGCCCCAGCGGAGCCGGCATTCGGCCGACAACGCATGCTCAGGAAACTTCTGCAGAAACGCCTCGTACGTCGCGGCCGCTTCCGCATTAAGTTCGGATTCCTGTTGTGTCGTGGCGAGTGCGTAGTACGCATCGGGAAGCAGCTCGCTTTCAGGATGCCTGGAAATCAACTCCTGATAATGTGCGATCGCTTCCGGTCGGCGATCCCCGCGATATTCGCACTCGGCCTGATAGTACAGAGACTGCCCGGCAAGCGGGCTTTGCGCATAATCGCCCCGCAGCTTCGCAAACTCCTGCGACGCGGACTGAAAATCCTCCGCCTTCTCCGACGCCGCCGCAGCCGTGTACAGCACCAGACCCAGGTTGAACTGCGTACTGTCGCGATGCTCAAAATCGGGGAACTGCTGCAGGATCGCCCGAAACGTCGCGGCCGCTTCCGAGTGCTGAGCCAGTCTCAACTGGCAGACGCCCAAATGGTAACGCGCATTGGCCAGACGCTCATCCTGCGGCCAGTCGGCGAGAAACTGCGTCCAGCGCTGCGCCGCCTGTTCGTACAGCTGCTTTTTCTGGAATCCCAGGGCGACTGCAAAGTCGCGGGTGGCAGCCGGATCCGTCGCGACCTCCTGGGCACAGGTGATCGTGAGCGACCCGGGACCCGCGATCACCGTGGCGCACAGCAGCAGCCATGTCCAGAGCCTGTGACCTCCCGCGAGCCCGCGCAACGTCATCAGCCCCTCCCTCAACCAGCCGATGGATCGAACGCGCTGATGCTACTGGCAGCCGCACAGGCAATCAATCGGGGAATCTGATAGTTCCCTCCAGTGCACCCCGCTCGGCGCGGGTCGAGGCCGCGCAAGCCTGTCACGGGATTCCACAAGCTGGTGACGATGTGGCGCATCTCGCGTTCGGAAACCGCTCCGGGCCGCAAAGCGCTCCCGACGCCACATTCCGGACAGCTCTATCGAACCCAACCCCGCGTTAACCCGGGCGACTTCGGACCGGTCAGAGACTCTGTGACTTTGGCCGTGTTGGGTAACAGCGAAGCAAGAGCGGACAATCAAGCGGATGGCAGCGGACGGGGAGTCGAAGGCGGCAATGGCGCGCGCGACCCGGTCTGACCCGGCCGACGATCTATGCGATCCTGCGCGGGGGCTGGTAATTGAATGCCGCCAGTCGGCATTCGATCGATAATGCGATACCTACTCATAATCCGGCATCCGCGCGTCGAAGGGTGTGACCAGACGCCGCGGAAACCGGATCGGAATGCCGGCGGACACCGGGGATGCCGTCGAAGAACGACTCACTGGGGTTCGGCTCGGCCTGGAGGCACGACACGGCGATCGTGCACTCTCCCTGTTCATCGCGGACCAGCGCCATGTCGCGCCACGTTTCCAGCAGCGTGAACTCGTCGGCGGTCTCCAGATCCCACACCTGCTGGCCGATTCGCCCTTCGATCAGGAGTTGATTCAGGAGTGACAGCGACGAGAGACGTCGCGAGCGATTGGAGCGGCTTGAGCAGTTTGAGAAGCGGACGCCGGGACCATGACCAGCCAGTGCGGCCGCTCCTGCCCGATATCGACGGGATGCCGAGAGCGGCACCGTGGCGGACGTCAGTGAGGGAGGCGCTTCAGGATGCAGCCGAGCATGCCGAACGAATCCGACGCCGCGTTGCCGAATGGTCGTGAGCGCCGCTCGCGGATGGAGCTGCTGCTGAATCTCACTCTCTCCGCGATTCTGGCGTTCGTGGCATACGTAGTAGCTTATGTCGGCACCTACGCGCTGGATGGTGAGGGCTTCCTTACTTTAGACAAGGACCGGCGTGCCGTTCTATGGCGTCTGCATTCGCACCGGAGACGTCTCGTTCACACTGGTCGCCCGCGCCGACACTCGATCCCTCGAATGGGCCGCATACCGCGATCTCAGATGGCCGGAAGCTGCCACGTTGTTCTCGAAGTAACGAAACAGCAGAACGGTATCCGCCAGATAGCTGACATCCACGTCGCCGCCACGTCAGCCGCCCACAACCATTCCGTGCTGGGCAACGACCATGATCGTGTACACACCCTTCTGATTCAGGTAGGAGAACAGCTCATGGAGATGCGTCGTGAGAAACCGCTCCTCCGGCATCGCGTTCATGTAGCCGTTCAAGCTGTCGATGACAATGATCTTGGCACCCTCGTCAACAGCCCGTCGAACCTCGTGGGCAAACGCACCCGGCGACATCTCGGCCGGGTCGACCTGCTGAGCATGCAGCAGACCGTTACGGATAAACTCGCGGACTCCTCCCTTTTTGGCCAGACAGAGCTTCTCCGTCCGATCAATCAGCGTCTCCAGTACCTCGTCGAACATGTAGGCGGCGGCCTTCATGCCTGACTTCATCGCAGCCACCGCATACTGCATGGCAACAGTCGATATTCCGACCCCGGCCGGACCGAGCAGGAGCGTGGTAGATCCGGTCGAAAGCCCACCCGCGAGCATGGCATCCAGGTTGCCCACGCCGCTGGGGAGTTCCTCCCGCTCAAACGCGTCGTGGTGCTCTGCCGCCACCAGTCGCGGGTGGACAACAACGCCGCCGCGAGTGATCTCGTAATCATGGTACCCCTCGCGAAAGTCCGCCCCCCGCACTTTGGTGGCGTACAGCCGCCTCCGGGCGCGTCCATACTGAGGCAGAATCCGTTCCATCGCGATGTTCCCGCCGACGAGGCTCTCCGGTTGAATGTGACCGAATGGCGACGAGCGGTCATCAAGCAGCAGCACGGTGGCCTGCTGCTTGACGAAGAACTCCTTCAGAGCCAGCAGCTGACGTCGGTAGATGAGGGGATTGCCCGAAAGGAGCCGCACCTCCGAAAGTCCGTCGAAGACCACATGCTGGGGCTTGGCTTGCTGCACTGCCGCCAGGACTGCCTGCGTGGTCTCACCAAGCTGCGTCTCCGAGGGATGAAAGACCGACGATTCCGGCTCGCCCGCCAGATTCGCGGCCGACGTTGTCAGATCGCAGATCTGCAGATTCTCCAGCGACCAACCGTGAGATCGACAGACGCTCTCCAGGTCTCGGCGCGTCTCCGTGAGTGAGATGAACAAGCAGCGCTCGCCAATCGACTGGCAGGCGAGCAGGTACTGGAGCGCGAGCGTGGTTTTACCAGAGCCGGGATCACCCTGCAGAAGGTAGAATCCCTCACGCACGAATCCCCCCATGAGGACGTGGTCCAGCCCAGGCACACCTGTCGAGACAAACTCTTTGCCGTCGGCCATTCTCAAATCCAGCTGATCTCGGGGGGCTCGCGCCCGGCCACTTGGTGTACAAAGAAGGTCAGTTTGCGGGTCTGTCGGCTCATATGAGCCCGTCTCAGGAGTGACAGAGGTAGACCTTGCAACTGCCGAGAACAGACGTCGCTTAGGCGATGGGGAACCGAGGCCGTAAAATCCAGTTCATTCTGCTGAGGTGAGCGATGGTCGGCATCGATGTTCTGCAGGTGATTCCCCGGCGGCAGTTTTTAGCGTCAATCGGCGGTGCCGGTTTCTGCCTGCTATCGTCCCGCAGAGGCTCTGCGGATACTGACCCGATATCCGCGCCCGTATTCCTGCTGGAATGGGGAGGGTACGGTTCGGCGGAGGGCGAGTTTGATTCCCCCGTGGGGATCGCCATCGGTCAGGATGACCACATCTACGTCAGTGAGTTCCGCAACGAGCGTGTGCAGCGGTTCACACCGGACGGACGATTCTTGAGCCAGATCAAGGTCCAGCCTCACCCCGGTGGGGTGGCCCTTGACGAGGAGGGCACGATCTTCGTCGCGCACTGGAACAGTCACAAAGTGGCAGCCTATTCCCCGGCGGGAGAGCTGCTCCGTGAGTGGGGTCAGCAGGGGACGGGCGATGGTGAGTTTCGGTTGCCGGGATCGCTGGCTATCGGGCCAGACGGACTCGTCTACGTCCCGGATCAAGGGAACAGTCGCGTCCAGAAGTTTACCCGAGAGGGAAAGTTCGTCGGGAAGTTCGGTGAGCTGGGTTCAGAACCGGGACAGTTTGGAGGCGGACAGGCAGCCGGAGGTCGGTTCGCCGGACCGCAGTTCGTGGCATTCGACCGCGCAGGCAACGTGTACACTACGGACGCCGCGCTGGATCGAGTTCAGAAGTTTACGTCAGACGGCGAGTTGCTGGCTTACTGGGGCAGCGAGAGTGCCGAGCCGGGCGGATTCGGTCCTCCTCCCACAAACGATGAGGGCACCCCCATCATCGGAGGGCCGATTTCAATTTGTGTCGACGCCCATGACCGGGTGTGGGTGGGCGCGACCAACAACCGCGTCCAGCTGTTCAGCAACGATGGAACCTTCCTGTGTGGAGTGGGGGCACCCGGAACCGGTCCGGGTGAGTTCGACGTCCCGCACGGGCTCGCCCTCGACAGCCAAGGCTGTCTGTATGTGTGCGATACGATGAATGACCGAATTCAGAAGTTTGCTGCACTCGAGTGAACGCAGGCGGCCAATCAAGACTCGCCTTACGCAGCACTTCGTGAAACCTAACGCTCCGCCTTCTGGCCGGTGAACTGCTCATACCCCTGACGGGGACGCTATTGGCCGTTAACGAATGTCGCACGCGGGTGCGACTCGACCGCTCAATTGAGGACGTCGAGTTCACCGGCGCGGGCGGACAGGCCCCGTCGTTCCGGGCCGTCCGCAATGTCGAGACTTCTCGGACCCCGGCCGTGCAGGTCGAGGTTCTCTCCACTGCACCCCCGATCGAAAGGGACAACACGATGGCAACGAAGACCAAGACCACCCGAAAGAACGCAGGGCGTTCTCGTTCAACGATCGATGACGCGCACGACTCGAAAGCCAGCGAACGCGCTGCGATCACCGGGCAACGACGCACCAAAGCGCAAGCTGCAGCGGACGTGTTCGGGCGCATTGATCCAACTCCCGGCGCGCCAGACACGGAACTTGCCGGTTGCCGGACCGGGGGGATCTTGCTTGGGGCTGACCGCATAGTAATTCGCGTCGAAGGGTTCTTCGGCCCATTCGCCCGCATTTCCCAGCATGTCATACAGCCCCCAGGGGTTCGGCCGAAAGGTGCCCACCGGTGCCGTGAACGCGAACGCGTCGTCCCAGGGCATCAGCCAATCGAGTCCCGGCATTGATCGTCTCAGCGACTGATCTGCGATGTTCTCGGCTCCCTCCAGCGTCGACGGAGCATCTCCAGTCCAGAAGATTGTGTTCGTTCCCGCGCGGCAGGCGTACTCCCATTCCGCCTCTGTCGGCAGGCGGTACTCGGCTCCTTCCATGTCGCTGAGCCAGGTGCAGAACGCTTGCGCGTCCTGCCAGACACGTTAATGACCGGTTGATCGCTGGATTGCAGGAACCCCACGTTCTGCCAGTTGAACTCCGGCTGCCACGCGTCAATGAACTGCTGGCTGCTCGCATCGTAACCAGGTCCGCCCTTACCATCCCGCTCCGCGTCGGTCTGGTAGCCAGTGGCGGTCGTGAACTCCCGAAACTGGCCGACAGTCACTTCGTAGATTCCGATCGCGAACGGCTGGGTGAACCGCACGCGATGCCGTGGCCGTTCATTCGGATCGGCCTGGGTGTCATGATCGAGCGCGCCCATCTGAAATTCCCCAGCGGGAAGCAGCGCGAGCTGGATGCCGATCGAATTGGTGTCGATCGGCATCGCTGTGTCGGTGACAGCGGGATCGACTGGATCGGATGGCGTCTGAGCATTATTCCCGCGGATCGGCATCTCCGGATCAACCGCTTCCACAACTGGATCGATCCTGGCGACCGAGGCGTTCGGGCTCGTTGTCGTGAATTGCACGACTTGCGCGGCGCCATCCTCGTTACCGGGCGGCCGTAAGTTGCCTGGCACCTGCCACAACTTGATGCTCTTCTCACCGACGCTGACGGTCGCCAGCATCTGGCCGTCGGGAGAGAACGCGACATCTTCGCAGGTCTGCTGGTGCGCACCCCGTCGAGAGAGCACATCACCCCGCTCCAGCTCCCGCAGAATCAGATCTCCGTCGTAACTGACTGTAGCGCACACCGGTTGCGTCGGTGAAAACGCCGCCGCCGTCGTCATCTGTTGTGCATGGCCTCGCGTGAGGTCAATCTCGCGCAGCTTTTGTCCGCTACTGAGTTCGTACAGCACGCCCATGCCGCGCTGCGTGACGACCAGCGTCCGGTTGTCATGCAGAAATTCCAGGCCCTCTCCGGGTTCGATTGCATTCGGCAACTCTGCGTAGGTCGCCGTATTCCAGACACGGATCTGTCTGCTGAGCGGCTGTGCGACGAGGCTGCCATCTGGTGAGAAAACTCCGAGTTGACCGTCGAAGTCTTCGATGAGAACGGCCTGCTCATGCAAAGTTTGCGAATCTAACAGTGCAAGATGGAATGGCGGCGTTGCCGATCCATCAACACCAGTGACACCACCGCCGCCTCGAATGAGCTGATATTGAATGGTGCGAACTGTGCCGAGGATCGTCTTGCCGTCAGGAGAGACTGCAAGTCGGTGCGGCTCGAACGGATCAGTGACGGGGGGAATCTCCAGGAACCCTACGTCGATCGTCCCTGTGGGGATTCCCCTTTCGATCGTGTACTGCACTCGAACCGTATTCTTGTGCTCGGGGTCGGCCGGCAGCGATCGGGCTGGGTCTCCATCCAGAGGGAACTCGAACCGTCGAAAAGCGTCTAGTCCAACAAATGTGCCACGGTCGGCCGGCAGCAACCAACTCCCTCTCCCGGTCACCCACACCTTTGCAGCACCGGGGAGCAGCGTTGTGGAAATTGGCCAATTCTTAGAGCCGCGGCCAGCAATCATCGCACTCGTCCCGCGGAGCTGTACATCGTTGGGGACTCGCTCGCGATATAAGTTGACGCCCGGAATCAGCAGATTGAACCGGAACTCCCTCGCCGCAACATCCCACAGCGAAGTCCAGGTCGCAGACTCGAAAACAAGGTACCGTCCATCGGGTGTAAAGCGGAGCCGAATGCGTTGGGCGGCCGGTCCCAGTTCCGCTTCCGGTTCCATCGCCGTCAGGGACATATCAGCGATCTGCGTCAAAGCCCCTAGTGCGTTGCCGGCCAATGGCTACAACAGGACGTCGCCTGCGTATGTCCCGACCGCCAGCACTCGGCCATCTGGTGAAGCGGCCAGCGGTTCGTCAAAAGTGAAGGCGTCCGGACCGAGTTGCAGGGGATCATCCTGCAATGCGAGCTGATGCTCTTTGCGGACTTCCCCTGTCAGCGGGTCAGCCTCGATGACATCGAGTCGTTCGGGATGATCGCCATCCTGCTTCAGGGCCAGCAGCGAACTTCCATCTGGAGAGATGACAAAAGAAGATCGAGCGCCTCGGAGTGGTCGCGTCTGCACTGCGCGCTGCTCTACGTTCCACAGCCGTCCATCGGAGAACAGAGCCCCGCTGCCGTCCACAGTGGGGATTGTCCGTCCGTAGGGAGCCTCGACATCCCGGGGCAGCTCACCCCGTGCCTTGATCTGGTATGTGCCGTCCGAATTGATTTCCCATTCGTAAAACTCGCGGTTCTTCCTGCCCAGCAGGCGGTACGGGGCTGCCAACAGGGTCAGAACGTCGTAGCCAAACTTCAGTGACGGAAGCTCCTTCCCGTTCGCCACGTCGATCAGTCTGGTCTGTTCGGCGTCCCCTACATTCACCGCCAGGAGCTTTCCATCCGGGGAGAAGGTCAGCACCGGGCTGCCACCATCCGCCCAGACAAACGCCAGGATCTCCTGCCCTGTGGCGGTATCCCAGACGTGGTATCGAGATGTCCCGTTACCGGGATACTCCAGCGTCACCACGCGCGAGCCATCATTGCTGGCGACAAATCCATTCAGGCGAGTGCCCTCTGTAACCCCTTCCGGCACGATGCCGAACCAGTGCTCCCGCCGTCCGGTCGTCACATTCCACACCTCGACCCGAAACTGATTTCCGGAGACCAGGAATCTGCCGTCGGCCGTGAAGGCGACAAACGGTGAGTCATCCTTGGCAAAGTCATAGTGCTGCGGCTCATTGAGGATACGACACTCCCTCGTAGTCAGGTCGCACAAACAGACTTCTCCGCGATTGCTGATAACGGAGATCTGCTGTCCATCGGGTGAGAACGATAGGTCTGCGACAGGCTCGCCGATGACCTTGAGCTGCGCCGGCCGGGCGAGATCGACTGGCTGTGCCGCAGGACCGCGGACAGGTACGTGCCCTTCTTCCTCGGCATTCGGTTCGACTGCTGCACCCTGCGCGTCGTCCGGCGCACCGCCAGATTGTTCTGCATCGTTTGGCCGCGGTGTCGTCGCAGCCACCTGCGATTGATCTGCCACACCGCCTTTTGGTCGGATGAGGAATTACCAAGCCGCTCCGCACGCGATCAATAACACCAGGCACGTAACGGCCGCGAAGGCCAGCCAGGCGCCCATTCCGGAGCCCGGCGCCGGCTTCGCAGCACCGGCCGCCGGAGGCGCGGATGCGGTTGCTGCTGCAGCCGCGTCCGGTTGATACCGAAATGCCGACTGACACTTGGGACACTTCAGCGTCTTGCCCAAGGCCGGCAGACTGGTAATGCGTAGGCTCGCTCGACACTGCGGGCAGATGATACTGGCCGACATGATGGCCCCTGAGATTTACGATCGCCTTACGAGCAATGTGCGCCACAATTTATGCGGACACGCAGACGACCGCAATTCTGGCAATTAATCCTTGAGGGACGTCCCAAACCGGACAGCGACGCATCACGCGGCCGTTTGAACCGAGACGAGGCGCTCCGCCTTATATCCACTGAACGACTCGTACCGTTGTACGATGACGTCGCAGTACAGCGGATCGAGTTCCATCAAGTAGGCCCGCCGGCCGGTCTGCTGGGCACCGATCAGCGTCGAGCCGCTGCCGCCGAACAGGTCGAGAACGTTTTCGCCGGCGCGGGATGAGTATTGCATTGCCCGGACCGCCAGCTCGACCGGCTTCTCGGTGAGGTGCACCATGCTCTGCGGGTTAACCTTCTTCACGTGCCACAGGTCAGTGGCGTTGTTCGGTCCGAAGAACTTGTGGCCGGCGCCCTCCCTCCAGCCATAGAACGCGATCTCGAAAGCCCCCATAAAATCCCCGATGGGTCCGCGTGTGGAACCGGATAACCACGCGTCTTCGAGGTCGGCGTAGAGGTAGACCACGCCCGTTTTGGCGTCCGGGTCGACCTCGACGCGCTGTACGAACGCCTCGACCAGTTGGCGGCCCTGTAGATCGACCGTCGTCCGCGTCGCGAGATCGTCCAGTCGGGCGAACTGCTGCAACGCCCAGGCCCGGAGTTCCTTCTCGGTTGCCGCGGGCGTCGCTGGTTCGACGGCTGGCTTCAGCTTCGCCTCCAGAGCTTCCCGTTTGTGCCGCAGCAGGGCGGCGTACAGCGTGGCCTCCGGGGTCTTGCCCGCCGGGCTCGACCAGAGGCCCTTCTTGGTCATCGCCTCGACCATCTCGCGGGTGTTCATCGGCGACTGCGTCTGCGCTGATCCTCAGACTGGATGTTGAGCGGTTCTACGGAAAGATCGGATCGGACTCGAAAATGCGTGCCGACGAGCATGAGACGCAGCGGCTGTCGATTCTCTTTCCTGCGTCACCGGACGCCCACGTGCGCAAGGGAGATTTGATCGACTATCAGCTGGTGAAGTATCTGCCCATGGGACCGGAAACAGAGGAAGATAAAGGGGGGCGCTAGGTCGTGCGGAGAATCGATCATGTCCAATGAACCACAGCGGGACGACCCGAAGCAGGTCGTCCTCGAGTTCGCTGCCGCCTACACTCAGTGGGAGACTGATCATATTCACGACGACCGGGAGAGTATTGCTCGCGCGCGCGAGCAGAAGGCATACATCATTGATGCGTTCTGCACTCGAAAGCGACGGTCCTACGTCGATGACCAGCTGTCGTTCAGCTCGCCGCCGGTTTATCAGGACATTCGAGCAGCCACCCTGGCCGCGGTTGAGTATCCATCGACGAATCGAGCACACGTGGACACGGTGCAACTCTCGCTGGTCGCTTACCGATTCGTGCTGCTAAGAAAGGCCGACGGTTGGCGGATTGATGGCGTAAAACGGCGGTTCGGTCCTGACGACGAATGGAAGAACACCCTGATTGGCTCATGACCGGGGTTGCGAGGCAGCCGGCGCCAGCGCACTCCGGCGATTGGCCGTATTGGAGGGGCTCGGTCCGTTGACCCCTTCGGGGCCCGTGGGAGGCCCCCCCTCAGCCGGCAGACGCCGGGGTGAATTGGGCTCCGCCGGCCAGGGCGAACATGACTGGTCGATTCGACTCGGCTGCTGCGGCGGGAAAGCTGTCCAGCCGCTTGTGGCGAAATTGCTCGGCCAATTCCTCGCAGCCATTGTCCTCCGAGATTCCGGGAACGCGCCGCCATTGGTTCGCGTCAATAGGGCAATTCCACCAATGGTCCGATCCATGACGTCCGAGGAATCTCATGAGCAATGTTTTGCAACTGGTGTCGCTTACCGCCGTTCTAATGACGACAGGCCTGAATCCCGGAGCTTTCGAGAGCCAGTCAGCGGACGTCGACGACGTCGTGCTGTCACTGACGTCGACCTACCTGTCCTCTCCGATCAATTACGGCGACAGGCCCTATCACCAGATCACGTTTACAGGTCGCATCCATGGCGAGAGCGGCGTCGGGGTGCTCAGCCTCGATCCAAATCAATGCCAACTCAACCTGTTTGGAGATCGGAGCGGATGCACCGAGATCGCGCTGACCGAGATTCAGGTGCAGTTAGTTCGCGTTCCGAAACCAGATCCACAGAATCGGCAGCTCTTCCGCGTTTCGGCTGACGGACTGCCGGAGAGCTGCTACATCGTCGTACCATCCGACGCAGGCGTTGCTTACCGGTTCATCATCGCTGATCACGAATCAGCTTCAGAGGTTGTCGCTCTGGACGCCTTCGAACGCTCGGGGCAGTGACAGCATTGCACACCCGACCAACCTGGTCGGGTCGCGCCGCTATTCGAACAGCGGTTTTGGTCGGGTCTGGTCGGATAGCCTTATCGGACGGAAGCCCTCGAACGATCGCTTGCCTTTTGTGAACGTGCACGGCTCGGCCATGCCGCCGTCCACCTGGAGCGGTTCCGGGGATTATGGTGCTAGCTCGACGAGTGGACTCGGACAAAGCGGCTACCCGCTGTCATGCGGGACGCGGCCGCCAAGCTCGAGTAGTTCTCCCAGGACTACTGCGATGTTGCGGCGAGTCACTCGGCAATGTTGAAGCGGATTGCCTCGATAGCATTCTGGTCCTTGCTGACGACGATGATCAGCGAGCCCCAGCGGAGCCAGCGGGCGGGAATGGATTCGTAAGAGGTTCCGAATCCGTCTTGAGTCTGCCGTTTGTGGAGTCCCTCGGTTTCCCGTTCCGGTTCGCCCAGCATGGTCAAATACTCATCAGTGCGCTGCGCCACTGCGTAGTTCGGCACAAGTGTGATAGCCACAACTTCCGGCGCTGACTGCAGGGACCGGAACGCAGGCGACTCAAGCAACGGGGCAGGCGCGCCGTTCTGAAGCTCCGTCAGCTCATCGGAGTACGCTCCGAAATCCTTAAGACCTCCTGGTCCAAAGGTCAGCTCGTACGTGATAAACTGGTCTGTGTGCAGAATCGCTGCCAGAGCATCGGCCGCACCGTCGAGTGCCAGTCGCCGCTCCGCGGAAACCTGCGCCTCGGTTGCCGTGATAGAGACGTTCGGCTGATCAGGATCGAGCGTCAGGATCACTGGCTCGCTCAGGCGTACCACCGAGTTTTGTCCGGTAATTCCTATCAGGCAGACAGCCGCCGTGCCTTTTGGCGCCTGAGATCCGGCTCGCTCCTCGTCATACCCGATCAGCGGAAAGATCAGTACGGGATCAGCTGTGAAATCCCACTTCAGGCCCTCAATGGGTCGGATCGTCTGCAGAAAGCAAACATCATTGTCGGGAGTCGCTCCGAATCCGGCGACGGAGCAGTCTTTTCGCTGTCGTTGCCACACGACTTCATCGACCTCCGGAGCCCCACAAGGGTACCTGCCTTCGGTGGAATGCTCCCACTTCCATTCCGCGACTGACAGCAGCTCCTGCTGCAGCTCCTCTGCAGTTCCATTGGCCGAAAAGCAGGACAGGATCATCGTGCGCTCTGGGATCGTGGGAAACGGTCTGTCACCGGCTTTCACAACCTGCAGTGACACACGATAGTCATTGCCGTTTGGCTGCTTGCTCGCTGCACGAGCTTCGAGGACATCGAGCCGGGCGACTGCGTCGACCGCCTGAGTTGGAGCTGATGTGCCGCCGGAACAGCCAGCCATGCCAATCGCAACCAGAACCGCCGATCGGATGCAGATTCTGCGACACGTGCGCATGATGACTCCTCAGTGCGCCGCGCGGCCCTAGCAGAGTGGAGATTCCGAGTTGCCCGCGGGAGAGAGACACAGCATGCGACAGTGCGTCGCCCATTGCAAGCGCGGCACGACCTAGGATACGGCCGTCGTCGTTCAAACAAACAGTGTTTGGGAGGCGTTCGCCATGGGGGCCCGTGCCGAACTGTGCCGTTAACCTGGCGGGGGTTGTTAATCAGAGAGTCAGAGAGTTTTCGCGGTACGAAGAGGAGCCCGTGCCCAAATGTGGATGTTCGTCTCGCACCCCACACCCAACCGGTGCAAACAGAGAGCGATCATCCTCTACCGCCTGATACGCCAAATCCCTTTGCGGACTTGGGATATACGCATACACGCCGAGCACTCTCGCGCCCGGCGTGGCCGTCAACCAGATGGGATACTAATTTCCACTACTGAATAAAGGCTCCCAGTGCCAAACCCTCTTCGTAACGACTCGCGCGCGACCCGATTGCGGAAGTCGTGACAGAGCAAGGCTTTGCAAAAGTTCGAGTCCTCCACGGTGGCTCGGAGGTAACAAACTCTCCTCGAACTTTTTTGAACGGGGTTAATAGCAGGCGCGACGCCCACCGCTGCGCACGACACGCGAATCAGCCTGCGCGAACAGCGGCTGCCGCCCCTGCCCCACGCTCGGAGAAAACAAAGAGGCAGAGATCACGGACGACGGACACGCACACTCTCAGCCACCAACACCACACGAAAACCGATGTAATTGCGTCGGGCGGGCGCTCCAAAGGCCACGCGATTCGACGAACGACAGGAGAACGAATCGTTGCGCCAATCGCCGCCGCGGATCACTCGGTTGCCGCCGTCGAAAAATGGGCGGGAGGGGTCAATTACACCGCCCCCGTCGGACTTCACATAGAACGCCGGATCACAGCTGTCCTGCACCCACTCCCACACGTTGCCATGTACGTCCCACAGTCCGAACGGATTAACTCTCAACTCGCCCGCAGCATGCGTACGGCCGCCGGAGTTGACCTGAAACCAGCCGGCCGAAAGCAGATCCTGATCTCCATCGCCGCTCCAGAACCGCGTCGTCGTGCCCGCCCGACAGGCGGACTCCCATTCCGCCTCCGTTGGCAGTCTGTAACCAGTCCCGTCCAGCGGTCCCACCGTCTCGCCCGATCGGAAGTAGAACGGTTTCAATTCCTCCTGCTCGCTCAGCTTCGCGCAGAACTCGGCTGCGTCGTTCCAGGACACCTTCTCCACCGGATGGTTGCCGGTCTCCAGATTGGCGACTGCATCTTTACCTTCGCCCGTGGCCGAGAAGTGCGACGGGGTCGTCCCCATGATTTGTTCGTACTGCGACTGCGTCACCTTAGTGACGCCGACGTAGACCGGCTGCGTGAGCACCACCTTGTGTTGCGGGCCTTCGCTTTGGATCCACTCGCGCCTTAGCTTGTCTTCGTTCGCCAATTTCAGCTCCGCTTCGATCTCGGCTGGCGTGCTGCCCATCAGAAACTCACCCGGCGGGATCAGCCGGAACTTTATGCCGATGGAGTTTTCATACTCGACAGGGATGTCAAGGTACTTCGCCCACGCTTCCTGATGGGCTTGGGCCTGCGCGGCATCGAAGGGCGCCATCGCCGGCTGTGGGGCGTCGGCCGGCCAGCCGTGCCAGCCTTTTGTTTCCGTTGGATTTGCGGGCGTTTCGGTTGTCGAAGAGGAGGTCGCGGGGCCTGCTGCACCCGTCGCGTCAGGAGCGGGTGGCTGCGTCCCGCGATTCATCAGGACAACTCCGATCACGGCCGCCACGGCAATGACTCCTCCCACCAGCCTGCCCCGCGGCTTCTTCTTTGGTCCGGAACCGGTCGGTTTCTTCGCCTCGAATACCCGCGTCTCGGCCCTGCCCGAACGTCCCTCCACACACGTCACCTTGCCGTTGTGCTCCAGTTCGCTTTGGCAGCGGGCCAGCAGGTCGACCACTTCCTGGGCAGTCTGATAACGGTCGTCCCGGTCTTTCTCCAATAACTTGAAGATGATTGCGTCCAGCCAGTCGGGCGTATCGGAAAGCACATCACCCAGAGGACGCGGTGTGTCCTCGCAGACCCGCTTAAGCACGGCCACCGTGTTGGCCGCGCGGAACGGAGGACGACCACCCGCCATCTGGTATAGCACGCTCCCCAGACTGAAAAGGTCGGCCCGGTGGTCCAGCGTCTCGCCCCGCGCCTGCTCGGGGGCCATGTACATCGGCGTGCCGGCAATCATACCAGACTTGGTCATGCTGGCGTCGTCCACCGCGCGGGCCAGACCGAAGTCTGTAATCTTGGCCCGCTCATGGAAACCGTCGGACAGCAGAATATTGGATGGCTTGATGTCACGATGGATCAGATGGGCCGCGTGGGCGGCTGCCAGTGCGGCGGCCATTTGCCGGCCGATCCGCAGCACAACCGAGACCTCCAGCGGACCATGTCCATCCATTCGATGCTGTAATGTCTCTCCTGAGATGTACTCCATCACCAGATAGGGAATCGGTTCTTCTTCGACCGCGTGAATGGCCACGATGTTCTCGTGCGTCACAGCGGCGGCCGTGCGGGCTTCCCGCAGGAACCGCTTGCGGGGCGGTGAGGTCGAGGCAAGCTCGGGACTCATCAGCTTTATCGCCACCACCCGTTGCAGCTTCTCATCGAACGCCTTGGCGACGATGCCGAACGCGCCGCGTCCCTGGATTTGCTCGATCTCGTAATGCGCCAGCCGGCCCAGCCAGCCGGGACGGGTGGCCGGTTCCAGATACTTACGGAACTCGGCCTCGCCAGAGGCACGCTCGGTGACGGGATCGTCGTCGGTGACGGAGGCGTCGGTCAGAACGGTCCGATCGATTACCGAATCGGTCCCCACAGCCGGTGTCTTCAGGAACTGGCTGGTCTCGTTATGAGTATTGAGCAGTTCTTCCACCTGAGCCCGCAGTTCCGCGTCGCCGGCACAGGTTTGATCAAGGTAGACGGCGCGCTCGACTGGATCGGCGATCTCGATGGCGGCCAAAAAGATGTCTCGTTCGTTCATGATTTTTTCCCGCGACTCATCCACTCAAACAGTGTTTCGCACACTCCGGCACGTTCTGGTCAGGTTGGTGGGTCACACAAAAGTTCTGTCGGGAAAACCGTGGCGCCCTTTTTCGGTCAAGTGCGCCAAAAAAAATGGGAAAGCTTTTTTTTGGCGGCTCAATCAGGAAGAATCAGCCGGGGCGCGGCGGACCTCCCGCAGCAGCCACGCCTTGGCGTAAGCCCAGAGCCGGTCGGCAGTTCGGGGAGCCAGTTCGAGGGCCTCACCAGCGTCTTTCAGAGACAGCCCCGCGAAATACCGCAGCTGGACCAGTTCGCAGGCGATCGCGTCGACCTGCTGAAATCGCTGCAGGGCCTCATCAAGCGCTTCGAGCAGGCTGTCGCCGGCCGCGACCGGAACGTCGTCGAGCTGAACGGTGATACGCTGCCACTCCGAGCCGTGCTTGTGACGGTTTTTGCGGCGGGCCTTGTCCACCAGAATTCGCCGCATCGCCTCCGCGGCCGCTCCGAAGAAATGCCGGCGGCTGGACCAGTGCTGGACGTAGTCCACATCCACCAGCCGCAGCCACGCTTCGTGAACCAGCGCCGTGGCCTGTAGCGTCTGACCAGGCTCTTCGTTGGCCAGCTTAGCCGCCGCCAGTTTGCGGAGTTCCTCGTAGACGAGCGGCAGCAACGCTTCAGCGGCCGAGGGATCACCCTCTTCGACCTGCTTCAGAATCTGAGTGACGTTGTGCGTGTCGTTCATCCGGTCGGGAACTCCTGGTTTACATGGCATTCGCCAATTCGTTTTGAAGGAGTCCCTGCGACTGACTCGCACTCCAAGGTTGATGGAGCAGTCGCTTCGGTTTCAGTTCGGATGCGGTCGCAAAATCCTCATTGCTGATGGCCGGTGGTCAGCACGGACAGCGCCGCGAGACTCCGGGCAAAAGGTCGATGGTCAGGACTCTTCTGACATCATGAAAAATGTTAAGCGAAATCGTGCCCTTGAGCCAGATTCTGGTCCAGTTGGCCCACATCTATCGCCTTGCGTCCCATCTGCCGTGCCGCCTCGCAGATCATCGCTGACAACGATCCCGCCGAGCACAGCAGCAAATCCCACTCAGCAGCGAAGAACTCGCCAGCCGTCTGCTGCCAAAACTCTCGCTTCGCCACCGTTGTACCGGGACACGTGATCTTTGTCGCGACCGACCAGGTGACGTTGTCCGCTTCGTCCCGCACCTTCCGGCCGTCGAGGACGGCCTGCAGGGCGAGCGCGCCGCAGAATGCCAGTGGGACGTTCGGATAGGGAGCCGTCGACATCCGCTGCAATGCGGCGACCTCTTTCCCGACGTTCAGTGACATGCATTTCTCCTTGTTGAAGTACCCCTCGCCTATCTGGAGAGCTACCCGGCCGGGATGCGGAATGACGGCCAAGGCGTCAGAATGGCGCAGGTCGTTCCAGATATGGACTCACCGGCACCGTGCCCTCGCAGCACAGCACAACAGCGGCTGGTTCGCCATCGCCTCTGATAAATGCCCGACTCCCCTTTGATTCGTGCGGCTTGCGCGGCGGCTGTAGGCCCCTTGATTGCATGGATGGTGCTCCGGACGGTGCTGCGTCACGAAGGGGTGTTTGCGCCAACCCGTTCCGTGATCTGGCCCGCCTTGCGCGGAGGACGACTGAATCTCGTCCCCCTGCTCGCCGTTACCACAGTCACAGTTCTTATCGCGCAGAGCGGCAGTGCACTGAACTTGTGGGGGATGTTGCTGACGGGGGCGACGACCACTGCCGCCGCATTGGTGAATGGTCTGTTCTTCCTGCCCAGCCTGCGGTCGATGTGTACGCCCTACACAGGGCTGTCGCTCTCCCATCAGAAAGCGGTGCCGTTGAATTCACCGCTATTCGACGTGTTCCTGAGCTATAAGGCAGAGGACGAGCGCTACGTCCGTCCCATTGCAGACTGGATGTTGGCGTGTGGCGTACGGCCCTGGTTTGACGAGTACGTCATCCTGTTGTCGGAGCGAGATCAATTTGGCAAGGCAATTGACTTCGGATTGCGCAACAGCCGATGTGCGGTCATATTCCTGAACGAGCATTACGCCTGTGGCGACGGCACGCTCATCGAATTGCGGGGTTTGATTGAACACCTGCCTGCCGAACGGACACTGTTGATTCCGCTCAATCCGCCGGAACAATCCTTGGCGCCCGAGGTGCGCCAGATCATCGCCACGTTCCCGCAACCGTCGCCACCGTTGTCACCGTCCGACGAACGCGCGACCGCCCGCTGGCTCGCGGAACGCATCCCAGGACTGGACGCAGCACGGATCAGTGATCCCGAACCCATGCAGCCATCACTCTTGCTCCGTGCGCACGGACGCGATTGGCGACTCCATCTGCACGACTGGCAGCCGGTCCCTCGTCCAGAGCCGTTGCCGGGAGAGAAGGGGCTCGTGGGCGATGAGATCGCTCTCAATCTGACTCGCAAGATTCAAGGCATTGAAGTGTTCTGGAGCGTTATTTGTGGGACGATGACGACTGACCAGACGCTGCGCCGCGAACTGCTGGAGATGGACCGGCCGGCTGCTAAAAAGCGGGACATGCAGCAGGTCGTGGCTGATCTGGCCCGGGAGTTTGTCGAAGGTCTCGGATCTCCCTGTGTGGGAGTGCATCTGCTCTACCTGGCAGAATGGGCCAACGTACCCCAGTTCGCGATGACTTACTGGTCCGACGCCTGGGTGCGGCTGTATTCTGTCGTCCTGCACGCAACCGAGGAGCCGACTCCCGGTGAGGCGCGCAGTTTGCCTGCAATCCAATTTGACTTTCAGTTCTTCGTACAGGGGACGTTCGCGGACTACTGCCGAACGGCACCGCATCTCGACCGGATCGTCCGGTCACTGTCGTGCCGTTGAACGACCCTCGAATCAAGCTGTTGGAGCGAAGCATTGCGTGAGCACCTCGATCCGGAAGTGGCCCGGCGATGTCGGACGATCGCCTATATCAGTGCTGTGGCAATGCCGGTGTTGATCTACTTCGGGCTGCAGGCGGAGGCACCAGCGTCGGCGAAGCAATGGATCGGCCGATGTGTTCTGGTGCTGATCGCGCTCTTCCCAGAGCCCGCCATTTACTTGACGATGAATCACATCTTCCGTGTGCCAAGCCCGATCTCTCTCGTGGTGGCCTTGAGTCCGGCTGCCGTGGTGGGTTGGTTCTGGGTAATCCGCTGGATTGTGTAGTCGTCGTCTCCGAAGAAGGCGGTGCCGCTCATTCGCAACTCTTCATGCGGGGAGAGTGCCCGCAGATCTGAGGTGCGTGAAATCCTCGGAACGCGGTTCTGAAGGGATCTCGGGCCAGAAGAGCATGGCCGTGACGCAGATGTTATCGCCTTCGGGATTGCACAAATCCGGGATATGCTGGCTGTGTTGCACCCACCCGGGACCTCCCGAAGAAGATCGGCCGGCCGCGAACAGCGGAGGCACTGCGCGCTGTGGTGGCGCGGATCGGGACGGAGACGGGGTGGGGCTACACCCGTGTGATGGGAGAGATGAAAAAGCGGGGGATCAAGCCGCCGTCACGCTCAACCGTGCAGCGGATTCTCACGGTGAACAAGCTCGGCCCTGATCCCAAGGGGGGATGTGGGACCTGGAACGAGTTCCTGAAGATCCACGCCGACACGCTGTGTGGCAGGCGGACTTCTTCTCCCGGCTGCTGTGGACGCCTCAGGGAATGCGGCAGGTTTTCGTGCTGGTATTCATCCACGTCGGCAGCCGGCGGGTGTTCGCCAGCCCGTGCACGCTCCGCCGGAACATGCCCTTCCAACTGGTCGACCAGTGCGTCAGCCACAGTAGTAACCGGCTGCGCTTCGACGGCTGCGGATCGTTCAGCCTTGAGCCCCTTAACCGTCTGCAGGCCGACCAGCACGGTTGCGGAGACGTGCTCTTCGGAGACGCCCCAGGCGAACATCGTGCGTATCCGGATGATGCGTTTGTTGATCGACGTGCGGACCAGCCCGTCGTCCATCATCGCCTGCCGGACGTCCTTCAACATGCGCGGACTGCACTGGCCGGCCAGCGCTTTGCCGTGAAGCCTCATGACGCGCCGCAGCGTGTTGCGGATGATGTTCAGCTCAGACGTCGGCTGCCCGTTCTTCTGGTAGTACTTCGTCGCGTGAGCCAGGTACAGAACGCACAACGCCCGCACCGTCATCTTCCGCGGCGCTCGCTCCAGTTTGCTCCGCCAGTCTTCCAGCAGCCGGGCGTATTCAGCATGAGACTCGGGGGATCCATGCCGCCCCAGGTAGTGGGTGACGCCGTCGATCCTCACGCGGGCTTGCCCGCTGGAATGCCGGCTGTAGACGGGGGGCTTGGTCGATCGTGCCATCGGTGTGCAGCTCCGGTCCGTTGTCCGAAATGGACAGTAAGCGGACAGTCGTGCTGCACTCCGGACCAACCAGAGGTAGACGCAAGCAACGTCTCAGCAATGCTTTAGGTAGTGGAGGATAAGGGACTCGAACCCTTGACCTCATGGCTGCCAGCCATGCGCTCTCCCAGCTGAGCTAATCCCCCCGTGGCCACGGCGAAAAGGGCAGCGAAACCGCGGCTGTCAGATCCGTTTTCGACTGTTTCTTCGGCTTGGCATGAGCCGAATCTCCGGACCAATCCGCACCATCGGCAACTCCTGCCGCGGCGCAGGTTATCGGCCTGTGGTCCGCAGTGTCAAGACCCGCACCGGCTGGCCGAGGTTCCCGATGCTGGCGCAGATTTCGACGGCGCCACTGGACCGGAATCCAGCGTAGGCGCCCGGGCGAACGGGACAGGCGGAGCGAGGTCGGGCGGACGCCTGTCCTCGTGAGTTCGGCAGATTCAGGAGTGTCGGGGGCGATCCGGCGGTTGATGGCCGGGGTTGGTAATCAGCGTTGCTTCATTGTTGAACTTCATTCGCGCGAGCATCCTGGGAGAATGCCCAGCGACGTTCGGCCCTTGCTGGCGCGGCGGGCTAGTGTGGGCGCCGATTGCATTATCTGTAGCGATTGCCGCAACCGTGGCACGTGGTCGACGCCGCTCACGACCGGACGAATCCTCCCTGCTGCGTCGTTGCGTCGTCGCAACATACAATCGTTGCCGGAAAAGCTGCGCCCGTCCGAAAGCAGACGCTAGTCTTGCAGCGCAGACAGGTTGCGTCCGGGGACGGGCTCGGCCGGTGCACAGCGCGCGCTGCAGCCACGGAAGCGCAGCCGCAGGACAGCGGATCGGTCTCAACCGGCAGCACTCAACATGTCCGGAACGCTCCCCATCTTTCGTCTCGACCAGCTCCCCGCGCTCGGCGAGGAGAGCCCCCCGTCGGAGAAAGCGTGTCTGGTGCGGATCTATCCCGCGTCGGCCAGCGGCGCCCTGGTCGATCTGCACGGACCGCGGATGACGATCGGCCGCGATGCGTTGTGCGACATTGAGCTGCCGGATGACTTCATTTCCCGCGTCCACGCGATGATCGAGCAGGTGGGCAACGGGTGGATGGTCGTTGATCGGGGGAGCCTCAACGGGACGTTCGTCAATGACGAACGCGTGGAGCAACACTCGCTCCGCCCGAACGACCAGATCCGGCTGGGCAACCACATCTTCAAATTCCTCTCGTCAGACGACATCGAGGTACAGTACCACGAGGCCGTCTACGAGATGATGACGCTCGACGCCCTCACGCAGACGTACAACCGCCGGTACTTTGAGGACGGCTTTCGTCGCGAAGTCATCCGCTCCGTGCGGCACAACCGCCCGCTGGCTCTGCTGCTGATCGACGTTGATTTTTTCAAGCACGTCAACGACCGTTTCGGGCACCTGGTCGGCGACGAGGTGCTGCGGACTTTGGGGCAGCGGCTGCAGCGGCGGACGCGCGGGGATGAAATGCTGGCCCGCTTCGGCGGTGAGGAGTTCGCCATCACTCTGGCCGAGATCTCGCACGAAGAGGCCGGCAAAGTGGCCGAAGAACTGCGGGACTCGATCGCCTCCGAGCCGTTCGAGACGACTCGCGGCGCGCTGAAAGTGACGATCAGCATCGGCATGGCCCACTACGACGGGCGGGAGAGCCGTTCAAGCGGAGAGATCCTCGAAGCGGCTGACCGCAAGCTGTATGAGGCCAAGCGCGCCGGTCGCAACCGGGTCTGCTCGTAGGGAGTTCTAACCGCAGCGACTAGACGACGAGTTACGAGGCTGGTGAGAGGGACGGCTGCGTGGCCAGCAGCAGTTCCCGGACCTCGGCCGCCAGGAAAAACGATCCGGTCACGCAGATCAGATCGTTCTCGTTTCGGCCCTCGCTGACGGCCTGCCAGGCTGCTTCGGGCGTGAGAGCGATCCGACAGTTCGTTAGCAGCAGCGACTCCGCCAGTCCCGCCAGTTCTTCAGCCGGCAACGCGCGCGGATTGCTCACGTATTGCGTGAGTATGACTTCATCGAACTCCCCGGCGATCCGGCGGAGCATGGCCCGGGCATCCTTGTCGCGCGAAGTGCCGAAAACCAGCGACCTCCGTCCCGCGTCGACGCTGCGCAACGTTTCAATCAATGCCGCGATCGATGCCTCGTTATGGGCCGCATCGACGACGACCGTCGGGCGTCGGGCCAGGACTTCGATCCGCAACGGCCAGACCACGTTCTCCATTCCGGAAACGCAATTCGGCCCCGCGCTAAAGCCCGCCGCCTGCAGAGCATCGACGGCGGCGACGGCCAGCGCCGCGTTGTCCGCCTGGTGAACTCCGGGCAACGGAGCGCGGAGGCCACGGTGCGTCCGCCACGGGGTCTCGACAGAGAACTTCCAGTGCAGCGGTACGGCCGTTTCCGCGGATTCCGGAACCACGTCAAAACAGTGGATGCCGTCTCCCAGTTCGTGCAGAGGGGCGTCCATTGCGGCAGCTGTGTCTGAAATCGCCCGACGCGCTTCAGGCTGCCGCGCTCCGGAGAGCACGGGAACTCCCGGCTTGATGATGCCGGCCTTCTCCAGCGCAATCTGGCCGACGGTGTCGCCGAGCAGTTGCGTGTGATCGAGACTGATGCTCGTGATGAGCGTCACCAGCGGCCGGCAGACATTCGTCGCATCCAGACGGCCTCCGAGTCCGACTTCGAGCACGGCGACGTCGGCTCCCTCCTGCTCGAAATAACGCCACGCCATGGCGGTGGTGACTTCAAAAAACGTCGGCGACCAGTCGGGGCCGCGGACCGACAAGGCGTCGCAGGCGGTTCGCACCTGGGCGACCAGATTGACGACCTGCGCAGCCGACGGTCCCCGGCCGTTCAAAACCATCCGCTCTTCGAAGCGATGCAGATGGGGCGAGGTGAACAGTCCAACGCGGCGACCGGCGGACTGCAGCATCCCGCCGATCATCGCGCACACGGAGCCTTTCCCCTTGGTGCCCGCCACATGCACGGCCGGCAGCCTCTCCTGCGGGTCCCCGAGAAGCCGCAGCAGTTCGCGCATCCGGTCGAGCTTGAACGCTCCGTCCATGACCTGATGCGGCAGGGTCCGTTCATAGTTGATCCGGCCGTAAAGGAACTCCAGCGCAGCCGCATACGAGTCCGCCACAGGCAGATCAGCGACGGTCGTCGGGCCGTCCATCAGTTCGCAGTCCACGACTCTTCTTTCTCTCGCCTGTGACCGAGGTGGGGGCGGACCGGTGTCAGCGTTTTCTCATCCGGCAGCGGCGGTATGCGGGGGGATACTATATTCTCGCATCCCGCGGCCGCCAAATCAGGCACTGCGGGCAGCCGGAGCAACAATTACACGCGAAAGTGAATCGGGATGCTGGTGCTTGGGATTGAAACATCCGGAATCGGCGGAAGCATCGCCCTGTTCCGCAGCAGCGATTGCGTCGAGCAGCGCTCCCTGTCACAGGAAGGACGCCGACACGCGCGGACTCTCGTCTCGGAACTGAGCGGTCTGCTGGCTACTGAGGGGGTCTCCGCCGCGGATCTCGACGCTGTCGCGGTGAGCATTGGGCCAGGAAGTTTTACGGGTCTGCGTGTCGGCGTCGTCTGCGCGAAGACGCTGGCGTACGCGGCAAAAACACCGATCGTCGCCGTCGATACGTTTCTCGCTGTGGCCGCTCAGGCTCCGCCGGACGTGTCCGCAGTGCAGGTTGTGGGGGACGGCCAGCGCGGAGACCTGTACGTCGGACAGTACGAGCAGACGCCGGGGGGGGAGTGGATGCGCCCGGACGAGATCCGGATTCAGCCAGCTGATGACTGGCTGGCGAGTCTCACCGGCAGGGATGTTGCCTCGGGTCCCGGGCTGGCGCGTCACGCCAACGAAGCCGCGTCTCGCTGCCGGGTTCTGCCGCCGGACGTCCGTGATCCGCAGGCGCGAACGATTGCCGCGCTCGGTGCGGAGGGAGCCGTCGGCGGGGCCTTCGCTGATCTGTGGAGTCTCGAACCGTTTTATCTGCGTCGGAGCGGGGCCGAAGAGAAAGCGGATGCCGGCAGGTGAAAGGTGTCGGGGGCGGGAAGGGGTTTGTGTGTGTGGGCGGGGACTCGTGGACCCGGAGATCGTCGAGTTCTGTAAGCAGCCCAGCGGGCGGCACAGAGGACTGTGCCTACGACTAACAAGAAAGGCTCCCGCCCAGAATCTGGACGTAGGGCAGGCACTGGGGGCGCGGCGTTGTTTATCCGACTTCGTGGACGATCACTGCGTTATGGCGGCTGGACGGCAGGCCGGTGCCGGTGATCAGCACGATGCGTTGACCAGTCGAGAGTGCCCCATCGCTGCGGCCCCGATCGACGATGAACCGGATCAGTTCCCGGTCGTCGCCCGCGGGAGCGGAGGGGAGCGGCGTGACACCCCACAGCAGGCACATCCGCCGCAGCGTCTCGGGCGAGGTGCTCACGCCGATGATCGGCACGAAGGTCCGCGTCTGAGACACACACAGCGCGGCGCGGCCGGTGGCACTGGCGACGACGATCATCTGCGCGTCGAGTTCTTCGGCGATGCGTGCGGCGGCGCTCGTCGTGGCGCTGGTCACGGGCGACACTCCCTCGGCAGGCGGCAGCGGGGGCATCACGCGCAGCCGCTCGCGCATTAAAGGTTCGGTCGCCACGGCAATCCGGTGCATCATCTGCACGGCTTCCACCGGGTACTCTCCGATCGCCGTCTCCCCCGAGAGCATGCATGCGTCGGCGCCGTCCAGAATTGCGTTCGCCACGTCGGTGGCTTCGGCCCGGGTCGGCAGCCGCGAGTGATGCATGCTGTCGAGCATCTGGGTGGCGATGATCACGGGCTTGCGCTGCCGGCGGCATTCGTCGACGATCTGTTTCTGCACGGCCGCCATCCGCGCGATGTCGATCTCAACGCCCAGATCGCCCCGAGCCACCATGACGGCGTCGGTCTCCGCAATGATGTCGCTGAGCCGATCGAGCGCTTCGGGCTTCTCGATCTTCGCCACGATCTGCGATGTGCCGCCGCTGCCTTCGATCACCGCGCGTAGCTGGCGAAGGTCGTCGGGTTGCCGCACGAAGCTCAGGCTGATGAATTCCACCCGTTCCCGCGCTCCCCATTCCGCCACGCGGCGATCCTTGTCGTTGAGCGCTTCCGCCTTGAGCCGCACTCCCGGCAGGTTCACTCCCTGGCGGCTCCGCAGCGTGCCTCCCTGAACCACGCGGCACAGCGCCCGCTCCGGGCTCACGTCCTCCACCTGCAAGGCCACGGTGCCATCGGCCAGCATGACCCGGTCGCCAGGCTGCAATTCATCAATCAGCGCGTCATACGTGCAAACCAGTGTGGCGGCGTCGCCCGCCTTGACGCCCCGCACGAATTGCACCTGATCACCGGCGTGACAGGTGATCTGCCCTTCGTGCAGTTCTCCCAGCCGCAGCTTGGGACCGGCCAGATCGACCAGCACGGCCACGGGGGATGCCGCCTGATCGGCCGTCGCCCGGACGAGCCTCAGCAGCCGCGCGTGGTCCTCGGGCGTGCCGTGCGCGGTGTTGATGCGAAAGACATCCACACCCGCGTTCACCAGCTGCAGCAGTTTTTCCGCCGTGGAGCAGGCCGGCCCCACGGTGGCCACGATCTTGGTGTGACTCGGCCGGCGCATGGCGGCGAGCGGCTGTTCGGACTGACTCATGAACCGGATCCCTGGATTGAACGCCTTGACGTTACCCTCATCTTCGAGAGGCGGTTAACCACGGAATACACGGAATACACAGAAACTGCGCCGCTGCAAAAGCCGGCGTCGAGCAACGAAATGCCGACGGCGAGCTCGAGCAACTCGCTACGTTGGCGGATCGAGATTGCTTGCGACTCCGGCCAAAACCTGAGTTCCGTGATTTCCGTGTATTCCGTGGTTCTGCTTTTGGACGACGGAAGGCAAGGATTGAACGCACCGGGTCGGCGGCGTCGCGCGCCCGATCTCCGTCACGGGCGCGCGGTGCGTGCTTCCTCCTCGGCGATGCAGAACAGCTGATGCTCCGTGCGGATGAACACTTCTCCCTTGGAGAGCGCCGGCGACGTGCAGCAGAATTCCGCCACCGTATTCTCCGCCACGACGTCCGGCTCCGGGCCGGGACGCACCAGCCGGGTGACCCCGTCGTCGTCGAGAAAATGCACCAGCCCGTCCGCCGTCACCAGCGATGAGCTGAAATGGCGTCCCAGCCGCGTCCGCCACAGATGGTCTCCGGTGGCGGCGTCGAAGCAGTGTGCGATGCCGTCGTCGTTGGCCACCAGTAGATAGCCTTCCACGACGACCGGCGAGGGGACGTAACAGCGGGCTTCGGTCGAATGCCACGCGACGTGCGATCCCGTCACGTCGCCGGTTCCATCAGGGCGAATGGCCATCACGTGGTAGTCGGGAAACCCGGCCGCCATGAAGAAGCGTTCGCCGTCGAAGACCATGGAGGCCACGAACTGCTCCGTCGGCCCGTCGATGGACCAGATCGTCGAGCCGTCGCGCGGATCGAGTGAAACGACCGACTTGCTGCCGGAGAGCACCAGCTGCGTTCGTCCGGCGGTTTCGCGGATGATCGGGGTCACATAGCTGCGAATGCCGTGCTCGCGATCCACGCTCCAGACCGTCTCTCCGGTGGACCGATCGAGCGCCACCAGGTACGAGTCCCCGTCATGGTCGCCATTGATGATCAGCAGGTCGCCATGAATGACCGGACAACTGCAGAAGCCGTGTGCACTGACGAAGTCGCCGATGCGGACCGTCCACTGGGGCCGGCCGGAGACGTGATGGGCGGCGACGACCACGCGGCCCGGGGTGATCTCGCGCGGCGTCCCGACGTTGGGCGCCGGCACCGTCGATCCGTCGACTTCCAGGAACGCCGTATAGATGAACTCACCGTCGGTGGCCGGAGTTCCTGAGGCGCGGCTGTTGAGCTGATGCAGGGTCTCCAGCGGAGCTGTCAGCACACACTCCGACCACAGGGTTTCGCCGGTCGACCGATCGAGGCACATCAGCATCCGCTGCCGGGATTCGGCCAGGCAGGTCGTGAGGAACACGTGGTCGCCGCTGACCACGGGCGAAGAGTGCCCGTCTCCCGCCACGTCGACCCGCCAGCGGATGTTGCGGCCGGATTCCGCGTCCCAATGCAGCGGGAACCCGGTATCGGCGCTCGTGCCGTCGCCGCGGGGACCGCGCCATCCGGGCCAGTCCTCAGCAGGCAGCGAGGCGGCTCCCAACATGGCGGCGAGCAGAGGTGCGAATCTCCAGACCATGAACGAACTCCCCGGTTCCAATTCTGTGATCGCGATCGGCAGCGCGAGCGAACGTCCCGACACCGGTATATCCGCCCGCGGCCGGAACTGGCAACCGCCCGGACGCCCGGCCGCGATCTCCTGAGATGCGTGAGGGCTTCGGACGGCGTAGAATCCTGATCATGGATGCCGACACGCGTCTCTTCCAGCAGCGGATCGAACAGAGCGGGATTCTTTCCCCGCAGGTGGTCGAGCAGCTGCGCGCCACACTGAGCGGCGAGGCGGCCGGCGACGTGACGCAGGTCTGCCGCAAACTGGTTGATGAGGGGACGCTGACGGGTTATCAGGTCGGAGTGCTGACGCAGCAGACCTCCGATCCGCTCCGCTACGGCCCCTATGTGATCTGCGAGCGGATCGGCGCGGGGGGCATGGGCGTCGTCTATAAGGCACGGAAGGAAGGTGAAGCGCGGCTGGTGGCGCTCAAGGTGCTGCCGGCGGAACTGACTCGCGACGCTGACGCCGTCCGCCGTTTCGGCCGGGAGGTGGAGGCGGCGTCGAGCCTGTCGCACCCGCATCTGGTGGCCGCTGTCGACAGCGGCGAGGACGGGGGGACGCATTACTATGTGATGGAGTACGTCCCGGGCAACGACCTCGCGGACCTGGTGCGGACGCACGGCCGGCTGCCGGTCGCCACGGCCGTCAACTGTACGCTGCACGCCGCACAGGGGCTGGCCTATGCGCACCAGCAGGGGGTGACGCATCGGGACGTGAAGCCGTCCAACCTGCTTCTGGACCGGCAGGGGAACGTGCGGATCCTGGATCTTGGGCTCGCGCGGGTCTCACGCGACAATGACGCGGCCCGCACGGTCAACACGCGCACCGCGTTGACGGGAACGGGCGCCGTTCTCGGAACCGTGGACTACATGTCGCCCGAACAGGCGCTCAACACGCGCAAGGCCGACCATCGATCGGACATCTACAGCCTGGGATGCACACTATACTTTCTCCTCAACGGCGAGCCGCCGTATCGCGGAGAGACAATCATGGAGACGCTGGTGGCGCACCGGGAACAGCCCGCTCCGTCGCTGCGCGCCGTCCGGGACGACGTTCCCGAACGTTTGGACGCCATCTTCCAGAAATGCGTCGCCAAGAAGCCGGCCGACCGTTACCAGCAGATGAGCGCGCTGGTCGCCGATCTGGATTCGTGCAAGGGAGAGCATGGCCTGGCGTGGGCCATCCAGAAGATCGTCTCCCGCCGCCGCGGCCCGGTCGCCTGATCGCGCGGGCCGTCACGGCGCCGTCGCGCTGTACAGGTCGAGCGTGTCAAACCGCGCCACCCGCTCCCATGGGCCAAACTCCTCGACAAGCTCCGACATTCCTACTAGATCGCTGCCGAGGACATCGGCTGGCGTTTCGTGCGGACGAGCGAGCACCCACACGGCGGTTCCCGACTCCGGCCGCACGTTGAGCGGCACGCGGAACCCGGCGCGGTCCATGTAGAAGATCGCCGGCAGGTCGCAGGGGAGCGGAGCGATTAGGACGTGCGCCTGCTCGGGCCGGACGGCCACCTCGTGCTGCAACCGCTCAATGACCCGCGGAACGGACCGATAGCCGGCGCGCTCGTCCGGATCGAATAGCACGGGCCGCGCGGCGACTGCAGCGCCCCCTCCCAGCATGATCAACAGTGTGAAGGCCGCGCTCCAGCGAACCTCGAATGCCGTCCCGAGACGGCCCGCTGCACAAACGCCTGACGATGCGAGCAGAAACACCCACGGCGCCAGGTGCAGAAACACTCGAGTCGGAGGAGCGACCTGTTGGACGGCGTTGAGGATCAGGACGGAGGCGAAGGGGCCTGCCCAGCGAATCCAGAATCGCCCGTCGATCGCGACCGTGACGCTGCCGACGGCCAGCACGATGATCCACAACCAGGCCGGCGCCGGCCCGTCGGTCCACCATTCGAAGGCCTGGCGCCAAGCTTCCGCCGTGAGCGCGAGGTACCCCTCCGTCGCGGCGGAACCCGCAATATCCCGTGCGAACCCGATGCCCCGGAAAACGTAGGCGGGAGCGTACAGCGCCGCGACGACGAGACCTGCCGAGCCGAGCAGCAGGAGGACGGCCCTTGTCCGGTCGATGAGGCGGCGGGCCGAGGGAGCATCGGAATCATTCCCCGGCAGAAGGAGGTACCAGCCACACGACGCGGCGACCGCGTACGCCATGATGGGCATCGCCCATAGACCGAGCACAATGGCCAGCCACGCCGTACACCATGCCGTTCTCGACGACGTACGCCGGGCCTCCGCCAGTGCCCGATCGAGAAACAGGGCAGCCGCGGCGACCAGCATGTAGCCGCGCGCATCGGTGGAGTAGGTCACCAGCAGGGGAGCCACGGCGGTCATGGCGGCCGCGGGGAGTGCGACGCCCGGCCCGCGCCAGTCGGCCGCCCATTTCCAGACCAGGATCGGCAGCAGGCCGCCGATGACGAACACGTGCAGCCGCAGTGCCCACTCTTCGGGACCGAACGCCCGCGTCGTCCAGTGCATCAGAAAGGAATTGAGCAGATGATTATTCAGTGCACTGTAATCGCTGATCGCTTCGTACCACGGCCGCTGCGCGTAATTCAGATAGGTATACGCTTCATCGTAAGCGACCGGATCATTCAGCCGCTGCAGGCGCAGGAGCACGCCCGCCAGCAGCACGATTCCGAGCAGGATGAGCGGCCCACGGCCTGTTCCGGACGGAGGCGCCGTCGACGTCTCATTCGGCGTCCGGGCGAGAGCCCGCTCCACTGTGGTGCGGCCCCGCCACAGCAGCAGCGACGTCAGCGCCAGCGCCGCAGCGAAGAACCAGCAGACATGCAGATACCGTGCGTAACGCTCCGGCGTGACGTCATCGGGACGGCGGACCCAGGCCCCCAGCGGCCGCAGGGTCTCATAAGGGACGACGCCCCCGGCCGCGCTCAGCAGAGCTGCGACCAGACTGAGGCCGATCGCGGCCTGCAGGAGACGCCGTGTCGTCATGGATCGAGCTCAATCAAGAACGCCCCGGCGCGCGAGACGCCGCGCGCCGGGGCGTGGTTATCCAGCGGCAATCAAGAGCCTACCGATCTGTCCGGAAGGGAGAGGCCGGAAGACCATCTTTATTCGAGAGATTCGGTTCGGCTTCCTCGTGCCAGCCAAAACGCACGTGCTTAGGTTCCTTCACGGATGCCGCGGAGACAACGACCGACTCGCCATCGATCTCGGCCTGCGCCTCGACAAAGTTGCCGTCCTCGCCGGCGATCTGGAAGTGTGACAGCGGCTGTTCGTCGCGGGACACCAGACCGCCTCCCACATGGTCAAACTCGATGCGGATCTTGTCGCCCTCGGCTTCCGCCGACTTGAAGAGCGGACCCGAGTAGACGATCCCTTCGCGGCCGTAGGTCTGCGCGAGCGCCCACAGCGCCAGACGCTTGCCGACATCCTGCTTGTTGCGGGGATGAATGTCGGTGATGTTGCCGATGTCCACCGTGACCGCCATGCCCGTGTTCGGCACGGACAGCGTGGCGGCCTGGGCCTCCCAGATTCCGGGGAGACGGGTCTGATCGCCACCGTAATGGAAGGGCGCCAGTTGCACGAAGTAGAACGGCAGTTCCTCATCGTTCCAGATGGTCCGCCAGCCATCGATCAGGGCCTTCATCTTCTCGTGGTACAGCATGCCTTCGCCGTTGTTCGACTCCCCCTGGTACCAGATGGCGCCGCGGATGGCATACGGGACCAGCGGTGCGATCATGCCGTTATAGAGCGCCAGCGGCGACTGATGATTGATGTTGCCTTCGGCGTTCTTTTCCGGGTACTTGTCGAGGTTGTCGGCGATGTTCTTGAGGGCCGGGACGTGCTGGAATCCTTCCGGCGGGGTCCAGGGCTCAATGCGCGTGCCGCCCCAGTTGGAACCGATCAGGCCGATCGGCACATCCAGTTCCTTATGCAGTTCCCGGCCGAAAAAGTATCCCACGGCGGTGAATGCGGGGACCGTTTCCGGCGTGCAGACTTTCCAGCCGTCCGACGGCACATTTGACTGCGGGGTCGCCGCGGGGACGTGCGGGATCTTGATGTGCCGGATGTTGGGATAGTTCGCTGCGGCGGCTTCCTCCGCGGGATTGTCCGACGCGCTGACCGACCACTCCATGTTCGACTGCCCGGAGCAGAGCCAGACTTCGCCGACCAGGATGTCCTTGATGGTCTTCGTGTCGGTGCCCGTGATCGTGAGCGTATGCGGACCGCCGGCCTTCATTGCCGGAAGATTGACGAGCCAGCGGCCTTCGCCATCCGCCTTCGCGGAGACTTCGGCGTCACCCAGCTTGACCGTGACGGTCGTCCCGGGATCGTCCCACCCCCAGATGGGGACTTCGCAGTCCCGCTGCAGGACCATACTGTCGCCGATGACGGAGGGGAGAGTGACGGCGGCGTGAAGCCCGCTCGCCGCGGCGAACAGGCAGACGGCGGCCGCGACGGCCAGCGTGCGTCGTAACATCATGGTGCGGATTCTCCTGGCAGACGTGTGAAACATGGGAAGCGCGACGATCTTACCCGAGGCACGCCGCGAGCCGCCACCGTTCGCGCACAGGGCGGCCTCGATGCGGTTCAATACGATTGCCCGCGAAACGCCGCCTGCGGCATGGACGCGAACCCGCGCGTGTCCTACCTTGGCTGGTTGGTTTCCTTGGCTGAATTTGTGGATCACATGGACTCCGTCCGCACGCAACTGACTGAACTGTTGTCCCGCCGCATCCTCGTCATCGACGGGTCGATGGGGGCGCTTTTGTTTCAACAGGGACTCACGGAAGCGGACTACCGCGGCGAGCGCTTTCAGGCGCATCCGGTCGACCTCAAGAACTCAGCCGACCTGCTCTGCCTGACGCAGCCGGAGTTGATCGCGGGGATTCATCGGCAGTACCTCGAAGCCGGCGCGGACATCATCGAGACCAACAGCTTCAACGCCACGCTGATCTCGATGGAGGAGTTCGGCCTGAGCGATCTGACGCACGAGATCAACGTCGCGGCCGCAAAGCTCGCCAAGCGCGAAGCCGAGGCGTTCACGCGGCGTGATCCGTCGAAGCCGCGGTTCGTGGCGGGGAGCATCGGACCGACGAAGATTCAGCTGGCCCTCAATGCGGACGAACCGGGGACGCGGCCGGTCACGTTCGACCAGATGGTGGCGTCATATACCGAGCAGGTCCGCGGGCTGGTGGACGGCGGCGTCGATCTGCTGCTGCCGGAGACGAGCTTCGACACGCTGAACATGAAGGCGTGCCTGTTCGCAATCGCGACGTATTTCGAGCAGCACGGAGTCGATATTCCGGTGATCGTCTCGGGGACGATCTTCGCCGGCGGGCGCACGCTCACGGCGCAGACGGTGGAGGCCTTCTATACGTCGATCTCGCATTATCCGCTGTTCGGGACCGGGCTCAACTGTTCGCTCGGACCGAAGCAGATCCGACCGTACCTGGAAACACTCTCCGACGTCGCGCCGGTCCCGCTGATCTGCTACCCGAACGCCGGCCTCCCCGACGGCATGGGAGGCTTCGATTCCAACCCGATCGAGTTCACGGAATTGATCCGTGAGTTCGCCGGGAACGGTTGGGTGAACATCGTCGGGGGCTGCTGCGGGACGAATCCGGAGTATATCCGTCGGGTGGCGGATGCGGTGCGGGATATCAAGCCGCGACGCGTTCCCGAGCCGCGAAGGGTGTCGGCCTACAGTGATCTCAATCGGCTGGAGCTGCGGGATCAGGGTCAAGAGCCAGGAGCTGAGGGACAAGAGGGCGGATCGAACGCTGATCCCTCAACACTTAGCCCTCAACCCTTAGCCCAATTTCTCCTCGTCGGCGAGCGGACGAACGTCACGGGGAGCAAAAAGTTTGCGCGATTGATCAAGGAAGGGAACTTCGATGAGGCTCTCGCGGTCGCGCGGCAGCAGGTTGAGGGTGGAGCCAACATCATCGACGTCAACATGGACGAGGCACTGCTGGACGGCGAAGCGTCCATGCAGAAGTTTCTGTGGCTGATCTCCGACAATGACGCCCCCGACCACTCCGTCCCCATCATGGTGGACAGTTCGAAGTGGTCGGTGATCGAGGCGGGCCTGAAGTGCCTGCAGGGGAAGGGGGTCGTCAACTCGATCTCGATGAAGGAGGGTGAGGAGAAGTTCCTCGAACAGGCGCGGCTGGTGCGCAAGTACGGCGCGGCTGTGGTGGTGATGGCGTTCGATGAGGAGGGCCAGGCCGTTACGGCGGATCGGAAAGTCGAAATCTGCAAGCGCGCGTACACGCTGCTTACCGAGAAGGTCGGCTTCCCGCCGGAGGACATCATCTTCGACCCGAACATCCTCACCGTCGCCACGGGGATGGAGGAACACAACAACTACGCCGTCGAGTTCTTTGAGGCGGTGCGGCGGATCAAGCGGGAGTGCCCAGGCGCGAGGACCTCCGGCGGCGTGAGCAATGTCTCGTTCTCGTTCCGCGGCAACGACATCGTCCG
>JBGTSJ010000028.1:0-71055 GCA_041940305.1 Planctomycetaceae bacterium | reverse complement strand
GGAAGGGGCATCCGTTCGAGGGGAACTATTCGTCGTGGCTGGAACAGAAACAGTCGCGGCTGGCCGTTGAGGAGAAGCGCGAATCCAAGCGTCAGAAGACGCTCAAGCAGGAACTGGAGTGGGTGCGGATGTCACCGAAGGCACGAGTGGCGAAGAACAAGGCCCGTATCCAGCGCTACGAGGAACTCGCTGCGCAACAGTACGACGCGCGGGAGGAAGGGGCCGATATTCAGATTCCCGTCACGCGGCCGCTGGGGGATCTGGTGGTGCGGGCTGAGAAGCTGAGCAAGGCGTTCGGCGACCGGCTGCTGTTCGAGAACCTGGACTTCAATCTGCCGCGCGGCGGGATCGTGGGTGTGATCGGTCCCAACGGGGCCGGCAAGACCACGCTGTTCCGGATGATCATGGGACAGGAGCAGCCGACCAGCGGGACGCTGCGGATCGGCGATACCGTGGATCTGGCGTACGTGGACCAGTCGCGCGATTCACTCGATCCCAAGCTGACCGTCTACGAGGAGATCTCCGGCGGCCACGACCAGCTCGAGGTCGGCAAGACGAAGATCCATGCCCGCGCGTACTGCGGCCGGTTCAACTTCAAGGGAGGGGACCAGCAGAAGTTCGTGAATCAGCTCTCCGGCGGAGAGCGGAACCGCGTGCACCTGGCGAAGCTGCTGCGCTCCGGCGGCAATCTGCTGTTGCTGGACGAACCGACCAACGACCTCGACGTGGATACGCTCCGCTCACTGGAGGAGGGCCTGTCCAGCTTCGGCGGTTGCGCGGTGGTGTCATCGCACGACCGGTGGTTCCTGGACCGGATTGCGACGCACATCCTGGCTTTCGAAGGGAACAGCCAGGTCGTGTGGTTCGAGGGGAATTACAAGATGTACGAGGAGCAGAAGCACCAGCGGCTGGGGCATGACGCGGACCAGCCTCACCGGTTGAAGTTCAAGCCGCTGGCGCGGTGAGCGGACAGAAGTGCGGAAGGGGTTACAGAAGGTCGCGAAGGGAACGAAGGGTTGCGCTTCGAGGCCGCGTGTCTACTCATTGGCCCGGCGTTCATACCGGGTCATAACGATGCTCGCTCGCAGTTGGGTCCGGTGCACCAGGGTTCTCGGTAATGCAGCATTGCACCGTCACGGCGAGAAGCCTCGTGAACGAGGCTCGGATCGCGCGGATGTCGCCTGCGGAACCCGGCATGAATGCCGGGCCTAGTACAGTGTGCTGGTCCCGTTCCGAGAACTTCTCTCCAATGCAGAGGGTCGCCCGAATACGTTGCTGGTAAGCTGAGGGAGAGCACTTCAGTAGTGGTTTCTGAGGCCTGCGAACCCTTGATTCGACAGACTGAGGAACATCAGTTCGAGGTGCCCGCTCAGGCTGTCCCAGGGATTGTCGGACGGATTGGTGTAGACGTCGTCGGTGACGTACACCCACCGCGTATACTTGGTGAGCGCGAGGAAGCCCGCTTCGTCCCAATCCGCCAGTGAATGCACAAGTCCCCCGCGGGTGAACGGCGGATAGTCGGCGTTGCCTCCGAAGTAGTCTCCCTTGAGTGTCGCCTCGTCCGGAAATGTGTTTCCCTCGTGGATCACGATGATGTCGGCCGTCGGTGCATCGAAGTACGGGCCGGGCGTCGCCGTGCCGGGATTGGCGATGACGGGCCAGTATCCGGCCTCATGACCGAATCGCGTCAGTTCGGCATAGTGCTCGATGTGGCCGGCTCCGTCTCCTTCGACGTCGTTGGTCATCTCGTCGAGAAACAGCCCGTTGACGCGCGGGTAGAATTCACTCCAGCGCTCGATGTCCTGTTTGACGTCCGCCTGCGAGCGACCGGCGTATTCGGTTGAGACGTAGCCGACCAACACGATTCCCGCGCCCAGCAGCCGGTCGATCGCCTTCACGTAATTGGCGTCGCGACGCTGGCCGGGTCCGCTGGCCGGGTTCACGATCGCACAGACGGGAACGGTCGGGTGCTCCAGCTTGAGATCAATCAGCCGGTTGTACGCTGCGTGAGTGTGAATGTCGGCGGGGTAGACGTACAGCGGAATCAACAGGCCGGTCGGCTGGCTGGACAGGGTCATCCAGCGCTGATTGCGCGCGAGCCGCTCGTGAGCGGTGGCTTCCACCGCCTGCTGGGCAACCGCGGTTCCGGAAAAGCAGAGGCAGAATGCCAGAGACAGAACTCGTTTGAGTGGATTCATTGTGGGGGAGTCCGTTGAGTGACGGCCCGTTGGGCCGTTTCGGCCAATTGCGATTGCCGTTTCCCCGGAAAATCGCCGGAGCTTTCGAGTTTCGCCTCTCTGGGGCCACCATCGAACAGCGACCCCATTATGGGGCTGCTCGATTGAGCTCTGGGAGGACCGGGTCGAACTTCATTCAGTATCCTGCGATCATCCGGGACACAAGACAATGCGGAGGATTCTTCCCATCACATCCTCCGCGACCTCGGCGCTGTCCGCGGTCGATGAGGTGCGTCGCCGAGTGCGCGCGGCGGACGCTGAAGACTGATGATCCCGATCGCCGGATGAACTGATGAATGAGTCGATCGCATCGGCGGCGGAGACGCTCGACGAATTCGGCTGGGTTTTGCTGGGGGGAGCAATCGAGATCGCCGAAATTCGGAATCTCGCCCGATCGCTGGACGCTGCGTTTGCCGAACCTGGTGAATCAACTGAATCTGTGCGGCACAGGGAAGGAGCAGTCTATGCCGCCCGCAACGTGCTGGACCTGTGCCCGCTGGCGGCGTCGTGCTGGCGGCGGCCGATGCTGATCGACCTGCTGAGCCATGTCCTCGGGCCTGAGTGCGGACTTGTGCGCGGGCTCTACTTCGACAAACCGCCGGACCAGACCTGGGCGCTGCCGTGGCATAAGGACCTGACAATCGCGGTGGCCGACGGGTCGAGCGGCGAGGGATACTCCCGACCGCGGCTGAGGGCGGGCGTCTATCACTGCGAACCGCCAACGGCCGTGCTTGAATCGATGCTGACGGTCCGCATTCATCTGGATGACGCGACGGCGGCCAATGGTGCGCTGTCCGTGATCAGTGGCTCGCATCGCTCCGGCAAAGTGCTTGCGACGCAGGGACTCTCAGCCCGTCTGATCGCCGCTTCCGCCGGAGACGTGCTCGCCATGCGGCCGCTGCTCGTGCACGGCAGCGGGCGATCGGAGCCGGGCAGCCAGGATCATCGCCGCGTGCTGCACCTGGAGTTTGCCGCGCGAGAGCAGCTGCCGGGTGGCGTGCGCTGGCGCCGATTCATCCGCTGATTGTCGAATGCAGATGCTCTCCGCAGAGTCGGTGCGGGACTGCACTCCGACGGTGCGCTCAGCGGCGTCACGATCACCCGGCGGCGCCGGCGGGGCTACTGATGCGGGGTTTCAACGCGGGGAGCCGGGGCCGGCGGGGTCTCACGCGAGGGTGTCCGGTAGAGATTCTGTACGATCCGCCGGGCGAACCAGCGGTAGTCGGTGACGGTCTCGGTCCGGCCGTCCTGCTCGTCGGTCACATAGGGCTGGAGATTCGTGGAGTCGGTCGCCAGCGTGTGCGTCAGTGACAGTTCTCCGTTGAGGTTGTGAAACAGCGGAGAAGCCGGACCGGCTGGGGACGAGCGAATCCACCCTCCAAGCAATTCGGTGCGCGCTCCGTGACGATTGGCGAGCACCTGCGCTTTGCAATCGGCGTGGAGGCCGAGCATCCAGAGCTGTCCGCCGTCGTTGGTCATGGCGACGGCATCGCTCCATGGGGGGACGACGAGATGCCGGGCCCAGACGGTCTGTGCGGGGGTGACCTGCAGCGTCCCCACCGCATTGTCGACGAACAGCCGGCCGCACCCCGGCTCGCCCGCCATCGGCCCCAGAACACAATCGCGGATGATCAAGGTGGTGGCCGAGCGGTGAACCAGGGGGGGGAGAGTCAGCCGTTCCAGAATGACGGTGTTCCGGCTGGAGTCGAGAACGAGTCCGCCTGAGTTCGCCTCGCTCTCAGATTGCCAACGGATGGGCTGATGGGCGCCGAACAGCCGCTGTATGTTTCCGCGGATGATGACCGGGGATTGCAGTGTCATTTCGCAGCCTTGAGGAATGCAGATCGTGCGGGCGTCCGAGTCGATCGCTGCCTGCAGGGCCGGCGCCCAGTCTCCGTTGACGGCCCGATCAGCGAAGTCCGTGACGCTCACCCAGTCCGCATCGATGTCCCCTGCAGCCACATCCGGCTGACGGTCAATGGGCAGCCGCAGGGCGGAGCGTTCTGGTGCGTCCGCCGAATCAACGCTGACGAATTCATCGAGCAGCCCCCATTTGTAGGTGCGCCCGGGGAGCTCATCAGGAGCATCCACCGGGGGCGTCTGGCGGATGGTGTGGAGGTAGCCGCGCTCTTTGAGGTTGCGCGCGTAGAGCACGGCTTCGTTGTCGATTCCGACTGCGTCTTCGTCTCCTGCCAGAAGATCGCTGCTGATGATGGAGACCAGACCGCCTTCGCGATTGACGATGAGCGGCGCCGGTCCGTCGCTGCGGATCAGTTCCATTGACACTGCCGCACCGCGGTTCAGAATTCCGGTCTCGCGCTGGCCCGCGAAGCGGCAGTCGTGCAGGACGATGGATGCATCGCGGTTGGATGCGGCGAGCGCTCGATCAAAGCCGAAGACGGCCAGATTCTCAAAGGCGGCGGTCGCAGTCCGATGCCCCTCAATCACGATGCCGGCGTGGCCACTGTCGCCTTCGGCGAGGAGCACCATATTGCGAACGCCGACGTTTGCGCCGCCATCAATCGTCAGCGCTGTTGCGCCGGGGTTTCCGTTTCTCAGGCCGATCGAAACGTCGGACAGGCAACTGGCGAAGTACTGCGGCGTCTCGTCCGCGGTTAAGCCTGCGATGTGCAGACAGGTTTGCGGCAGGCTGGGATCTCCGAAGCCGGGGGCGTTCTCTGCCAGCCACAAAACGGTCCGCTGGCGTCCCGCGCCCTGCAAGGTGACGCCCGGAGGGCACTGGAGCGGCCCGCTGATCCGATAGGTCCCTTCCGGAATGAAGAGTGTGACGTGTGCGCCGGAGGTCAACTGTGCGATGTGATCCAGCGCCTTGCGGAAGGCGGCGGTGTCGTCGTGGCGGCCGTCGCCCCGCGCGCCGAAGTCGGTGCGGAGGTTTAGCCAGTGCATCAACGTTGCGATGCGGGCCCAGTCCGAATCGGTTGTCTGCGACTCAATTGGCGCGGGAGCCGGCTCATCGGCCGCTGCACTATCAACGGCCGGCGCGAGGCACAGCACTGACATGCCGGCAAGGACGCGGATCCCCAGCGATGATCGGAGCGGCATTCGCAATCCAGAGGGAATCGGACGAATCGGGTCACACGATCGATGCGGAAATCGGCCGACGAGATTCTAGGCGCCCGCCGCACGGACGCTATGTGCGGATGAGGAGATTAACCGCGTGTTAACAAACAACGGCGAACGCTTCGAGATCTCGCATCCCGGGCAACGGCGTCTGACGATGTTCATTGGTCGTCGCGAGCGTCAGGGACTCCGGACTCGTCGAGGCGGCTCCAACGCGTTGCCCTTGGCGAGGTATTGATCCAGTACTCGTCGCAGGCCTTGCGGATGGCCGCTGTTCCGGAAAGCATGGTTTCGCTCCGCTGTCCGGTCCAGCGATCGGGTTCAGAGTGGATTCGCAGTTGCAGCCCAGATCCCAGGTTGCACTCCTCTCCGATGGCCGCGGCGACTGCAAGGCGAAAACGCTGTTGTGGATAGACCGGGCAATGCAGTTCGTCGAACGACCACTGGTCGAGTGATACGGGCCGCCAGTCAGTGAGCGGTTCGGGTGCGCCGACGTGCGGCCGGAGAGTGGCGGGCAGGCGGTCGGAGACGGCGTCGTCAACGAGCACAATGACGTCGGCGGGTCGCGCGGAGTAGACAGCCCAGGCCGGCCAATGGTCCCAGCAGCCGATCAATTCCAAAGCCGGCAGGATGACGGCTGCGGCCGTCAGGATCCACGCGGCTGACGGTCTCAGCCGGGAGGAGATGGGACGCGCTTCGGTCGCGGGCTGCTCCACCTCGAAGCGTCGAAAGATCAGCCAGTTCTGCGGAATGCAGGCGGCGTTCCAGATCAGGACGGCGGGCTCGTGCCGCAGCCCGAACGGGCCCAGCACCCAGATCAGCAAACCGTGCATGACCAATGAAAGCGCCAGTCCGAAGCGCCGAAGGCGGGGGACTGCCAGTGACGCAGCAACGAGCAGTTCGCCCATTGGCAGCAGGAGCACGGCCCATTGGGGGCCTTGTTGCCTCCAGCCGGGCAGGTCGAGACCTATCGAATCCAGCAGACCCTGGAGCCAGTCGCGCCCATCCGTCATCAGGTAGGCCGCGTCGAGCTTTGACACGGCCGACCAGGTGTAAATGCTGATGACCAGCCAGCGCACGCATTGCAGGCCGGTCCTGCCGGGCGCGAGCCAGAAGAATGTTGCTACAAGTAGATACTCAAGCGCCCAGGGCTGCAGGCGATGCTGGTCCACGATCAATGCCGCCGCCAGACCGATCACCAGCAGAGCCGCACCCACACTCCTGCGATGCTGATGTCCGGCGAACAGCATGCAGCAGCCCGCACCGACAAGAGTCAGGGCGCACCAGTCCCAGAGCGCGGATAGCTGGCAGGCAGCGGCGATCCAGGGAATCTGCGGCCAGGGATGATCGGGCGTCCAGAGCGGCCAGGTTGCTGCGATCAACAGGGTGATGGCGGCGGAAATCAGGCGGAGCAATAACCGGATTGCGTGCTCGTCCGCCATCGTCTGCTGATCCCGCCGCGTGGTCACACCTTGCCGGCGGCGAGGCACTGTCGGCGGAACTCGGCCGAGATCGCGCCGCTTCGCCCGCCTCAGCGGAATCCGGCTTTGACGGATTCGTCGTTCAGCACGACCAGCGCCCAAATACCGAAGGGAATGCCAAGAACGCAGCAGGGAGACAGGCACGGGATGACGGACACAATCGATCCGGTCATTGCCATTCCGTAAGAACTGACTCGGAGCAGGGAGAGCGCACCGACGAAGACGAGAGCGTCGGCTCCAATGCCGACGACACCGCCGACGACGCCGCCGATCATTTGCGCCATCTCTTCGCCGGGATTGTTGGCCTGCTGCATGGGAAACGCCTCGATTCCCATGAAGTGCATCACGATGCCGCCGACATGGTTCAGAAACGACAGGCAGACGATAATCAGCAGGAAGATGGCCGGGAGCTTGGTTCGTTCTGCGGCAGCCGACTTTGAACCTCCGGAGCGCTTTTTGGGGCGGCGCGTCGCCATCGGGGGCGGTGCCCCTCCGGCGGCCATTTCGTCGTCGGCGTAAGGGTTATAGGGATCACCGTAATCGTCGGCGAACGCGTCTCCACCCCCTCCACCGCCATCGGGCACCTCGACGACGGCGCCACAGTCCTTGCACTTGAACTTCTTGCCGGCGGCTTCTTCCTTCACGCTGTACTGCCGAGCGCATGACGGGCAATTCACCGAGATGGCCATGAGCTGTATCCCCTCGTCGAGTTCGATGCGGGTCAATCAAGAGATGTGGCAAACAAATGTACGCAACACATTACCGCATCAGTCCACCAGTGACAAACCGGCGACGTTCGAGAGCGGCGCTTCAGTGACGTCGCTTTCGCATCCGGGATGCGATGGATCGTACGACGAAACGCCACCGGCGACGATTCCCGACGTCGGCGGCTTTCGTGATCAGACGAATGTGCTTAGAGTGATCTCCTCTGTGACTTGCAAGCACGAAGGTGGAGTCATGCCTGGAACGGCCGAAAACCTGGTGGAATGTGTGGAAGCAGTCCGGCGTGCAGGAGAGAGAGGCCTATTGACCGATGATGCCGTGGCAAATATCCGGCGCTGGCTGACGAAGCCGGCGTATGCACCGTATCGCAGCGGCATCTGCGCGCTGGTGCAGGAACAGAACTTTCCGCGGCTCAAGCAACTGTTCTGGCAGCAGATTCCGTTCGGCACGGGCGGACGGCGCGGCCCGATGGCGGAGTTCGGATCCGCCACGATCAACGAACGGACCATTGCGGAGTCGGCACACGGGCTGGCGATGTACCTGCAGCAGACACGGGGCGCGGACCAGGCCAGGGGTGAGTCGCGACAGGCGGCCGGATCGGCGGTCGTGGCCTGCGACACGCGCAATCGCTCCCCCGAGTTTGCGGAACTGGCGGCGACGACGCTCGCGGCGAACGGGCTGAAGGTGTACCTGTTTGAGTCGTTCCGTTCGACGCCGGAGTTGTCGTTCGCCGTGCGTCATCTGCGGTGCGATGCAGGCGTGATGATCTCTGCGTCGCATAATCCTCCGGCCGACAACGGGATCAAGGTGTACTGGAGCACGGGGGGGCAGGTATTGCCGCCGCACGACGCGGGCATTATCCGGTGCGTGAACGAAGCGGACGAGATTCCGCGGATCGACCTGCAGCAGGCGATCCATGCGGGGCGCATCGAAATCATTGGCTCTGAGGTCGATCGCGCGTATGCCGACTGCGTGCTGGCAATGAGTCTGTCCGATGCGCGTGAACTGCCGGCGCTGTACTCGCCGCTGCACGGAGTGGGAGAGACCTGCTGCTGGCAGGTGCTGAAGCGGTCCGGCTTTCGGGGAGTCGAGATCTTCGAACCGCATCGTGAAGCAAACGGGGATTTTCCGAACGTCCCAGGGCACCTGCCGAATCCGGAACGTCCGCAGGTCTTTGAGCCGATGCATGCCCAGGCGGCGGAGATGGGGGCGGAGGTGCTCATCGCATCCGATCCGGATGCGGACCGGATGGCCGTCTGTGTCCGCGATCGGAACGGTCGCTATGAGCATCTGTCGGGCAATCAGATCGGTTGTCTGCTGGCCGACTACATTCTGAGGAAGCGGACGGCGCGTGGCGGGCTCACGCCGCAGCACTACGTTGTGGAGACGCTCGTGACGACCCGCATGATTCGAGCGATCGCGCGATCCCATGACGTGCGCGTGATCGACGACCTGCTCGTCGGCTTCAAGTACATCGCCGGAGTGATGGACGAAGAGGGACCGGAGAAGTTCGTGTTCGGCACGGAGGAATCGTTGGGCTACCTTGCCGGGACGTACGCGCGGGATAAGGACGCCGGTATCGCGACGTTGTACCTCGCGGAATGCGCTGCTGAACTGCGGCAGGAAGGGAAGTCACTGCTGGACCGGCTGGATGAATTGTACTTGCAGCATGGCTTCTACCAGGAAGGGCAGATCTCGAAGACGTGCGAAGGGGACGAAGGGAGCCGCCAGATCGGCCGGATCATGGCTGCCTTCCGACAGTCGCCGCCGGTGCGTCTGGGCGGAAGCGACTTCGGCATCGTGTACGATTACGAGCGGCAGGAAGCCCGCCGGCTTCCCGAAAACACCCGGTCGCATGATGTGCCGAAGCCGCAAGGAGACCTGATGATCTTCGAGACGGTTGACCGCGACCCCGCGTTGCGGATTGCGGTTCGCCCGTCGGGAACCGAGCCGAAGATCAAGTTCTATCTGTTCTCGCGGTTTGAGTGCCAGAGCGAGTCGGTCCTCGCCGCGGTCAAATCGCAATCGGACTCGCTGTTGAAACAGGTGTCGGCCGAGTTGCACGAGTGGCTGGACACGCACGCGGGCGCCTGAAACAGCGAGTTCATCGCGAGGCCGGTGGCGCGCGGAGATCGAGTTCCGGGCGGGCGCGGGCACGTGTAGGGCGTCCATTCCGTTCACCCGGGCGCGCCACCCGGGATCGGCTCACCAGCGATCACGGAATCGGCTCCTGCGTACAGCGCCTCCGATCCGGCTCAGACGCCGTTGACCCGCTTCTCATTCGGCCGGATAATCGGAGGACTCACGACCCTTCGCTGAAGATCCGACCGGGACCCCGAACAGGCTGATGCATGTCCGGATGGCTGTCGAAAGCGACCGGCGCCCTGCGGGGAGACTCGCCGGAAGAGCCACAGCCGTTCGAATCGCTGTGCGAGTGCGGAGTCCGGCATACGGGGCTGCGGCGTCGCAAGCAGCAGCGTCTCGTCTGCCGCTCCTGCGGGGCATCGCTGTTCGTGCTGCCGCGCGACGTCTATCCGATCCCGACGGCGCCTCCTCCGCCCAAGCCGAAGAAGCGCAAGAAAAAGAAGAGCGCCGCCGCCCCGCCGATCACGCCGGTTGGCCAGCGCGTATTCAAGAAAGCGTCCGAGAACGTCGCGAAGGCGTCCGCCAAGGTGGGACGCGGAGCGGCCGACGCCGGACTCGGCTTCGGGAGCCGCATCGCGGCGTTCGTGGCCGGGTTCATTGCGCTCTGGACGCCGTTGCGGCTGATTGTGCTGGGGATGGTAATTGTGTGCGGCATCACGGCGGCGGTGACGCTGTTCTCGGATCGTTCCGAACAGGCCGTCATCGAGTTGACCGCCGCCAATGAGAACGCCCGCAGCGCGATGGAGGCGGGCGACTTCGTGACGGCACAGACGGAGTTTGCGAAGGCCGTGGCACTGCTCGACGTGCTCGAACGTCGGGACGACCCGCTGGCGCGCGAGATCCGGCAGTTGCACCGGGAGACGTCGGCGATCCGCGATCTGGTGCCGCTGCCTCTATTTGACATTGTGTCCGAAGCTGACGCGGCGCACGAGTCGGGCCGGGGTTCGGAATGGACGAGCACTTTTCAGACGCGTTATCAGGACCGCTGGATTGTTGTCGAAGGGGCGTTGATTCCGGCGGACCGCGCCACGACGGGGGGGGCGTATGCGCTGCGGATTCCGTTCGGCATCGGACCGCAAAGCCGCAGCGTTTCGATCGAAGTGGCGATGCCGGAACTGGATCGGCTGGTGAAGGGTGGAAAGCCGCGTCCGGTAGTGCTTGCGGGACAGATCCAGTCATGCGAGTTGTCGTCGGACGGCCGGACCTGGGTCCTGCAACTTGCGCGCTCGTCCGCATTCCTGTGGACAAACGCCGACAATTATCAGGCATTGGGCTTCACATTCGACGATGCGCAAATGGAGAGTGACGTCCGCGGTGTCCTGAAAAGCCAGGCTGCGGCGATCGGGCTGAACGAGGAGGAGGAGGAGGAAGGATGAGCCGAATGTCGTGGTCGCCGCCGTCACGCCAGATGATTGTCCGACTGGGCGCCGTCGCCGCTGTGCTGCTGGCACTCGCCGCCGGCGCTTCCGCTCAGGGTGACGGCCCGGCGTCGGTGAAGGCGTTTGTGGCGGAGCGTGCCAAGTGGCAGCGGCTGCAGGGAACGACGCTGAGCGTCGAAGGTCGCTGGTCGATCTTCAACGACGAGCGGCTGCTGCTGACCAAGTGCGATCTCGTCTTTGTAATCGACGACTCGGTGCGCGTCCCGGCCAGCAAGACGAAGAACGTCGAGGTCACCGGCCGGCTGGAGACGCGGGAAGGCATGCTCATCTTTCTGGTGACGCGGCTGAAGCTGCAGCCCAGCGACCTGGACTCGGTGCGGGACCGGCGGGCGCGGCTGGAGACGAATTCGCCGCAGGAATGGTACGCGCTCGCAGAGTGGGCGACGGAGCGAGGAGAGTTCTACGAGGATGAAGCGTTGCTGCGGGAAGCGACCGATCTGAATCACACCGGGTTGATTGTCGAATACCGCAAGGTCCCGACGTCGTCGATCGAGCCATTGTTCACGCTGGCGCAAAAGGCGCTGCGGCTGGGGCTGCCTCGCGAGTTGCACGATCGGATCGTGCATGACGCTCTCCGCCGCGAGCTGAAGATTGCGCGGCAAGGTAAGCCCGACATGTACAACGTCGTCCTGACGCACGTGCTGGAGCGTCTGCCCGACAGCGACGTGCGGGTGACGCTCGATGAAGGCACCCTCGAACAGCGGCGGCTGTACGGGGAGGACCCGCTGGGCGTCTACGAGCAGGCCGACGAGGATCAACGCCGCACGCTGCACCGCCTGTTTTATGCTGAGGCGGCGCTCGAGCAGATCGAAGCGTCCGCGGCCGAGGACGGCCGGAACGGCTTTGAGATCGCCCGTCGGATCGAGCAGACGGTGCCGGAGTTCTCCTCGCTGGCCGACGAATACCGCGCACGTGAGATCGATTATCAGATCCAGAATGTTCCCGAGCTGACGCGCGAAAGCCTGCTGACCCTGGCGAGTCGGCTGGAGGAGCGGGATCAGGCGGCGCGGGCTGAGGAAGTCAAGCGGCGGTGGCTTTCCGCAATGGAGCCGAAGTTCCGCGGACGGGGCATTAACGGCAAGTTCGATCTCGCCGAGGAATATATTCAGTTGCTGGGAGACGAGGCGGCCGCGGCCGAGGTGTACCGGGAGGTTTTTGAGGAGCGTGCGGGCCAGGAGGTGGCACGCGCAAAGCTGGTCGAACTCGGCTATCGTTTCAATGGAGCCGAGTGGGTGCTCGCGGACGACGATCCGGCTGACCCGACGGCGGATGCGATCCGGCGGGGCATCGTTCGTCGCGGCATGACGGACGACCAGGTGCAGGCGGCTCTGGGCGGACGGCCGACTTCGGTGATCCGCTTCGCGTCGCGCGGCCAGGTAACGGAACTGTGGGTCTATCGGGAGCATGGCGTCTCGATCCGCTTTCACCGCCGCGCGGCGACGGAACCACGCACGGCCGTCGAGATCTGCGATCTGTCCACGGTGCCGCGGGATTAGGCGGTTTTGGAGGGCTTGCGGCCGCGGGGCCGGCCTGAACTGGCGTTGCGTCAATAAGGTGTCTCGCTGCAATTCGCCGCCTTGATAATTCGGCGCGGAGGTACCTTTACGGAGGCGTTGTCCATGCGCCACAATGCGCCTTGGACTAAGGCGCATTGACGTCTCAGATCGGTGAGGGGCGTCCGGCGCTGGATGATGTTGACGACTCTGGAAGCCGCCGGCGGCAACGAGTGCTGCTACGAAAGGAAGCGGACACGCATATGGCGTCACGCAAGTCGAAGGGCCGCCCCGCCAGGCTGTCTGCGGATGACAAGAACTCCGTTCGCGAACTGCTGGGGCATATCAATTTTTCGAGCGGCAAGCGGGACGCGACCTTTCTGCGGCATCTGAATCGCCTGTGGTTGATTCCGGCGGAGGGGAAAAAATCGCAGGAACTGGCGGCGATCCTGCGGTCCGAACTGGCCGGCCTCGCTGGCTCGTCGGCCGCCTTCTCGGACGTCCAGCAGGCCGAAGCGGTGATCGGCCTGGCGCTCGAAGCCGTGCCGGAGGCGTACCGGGCGCATCACGCCGACCTGTTGTTCCATCTCCAGCCGGCCGATTTTGAGCAGCCCTACTTGCTGGGCGCGTTCTTTGAATCTGTGCTCGCACAGGGGGGGCCATGGGACGAGCGCGAGCGCGTTGTGTCCGGGGCGGTGCAGCAGCTCAATGACTTCGTGGGGTACCGGCCCGTCGCCGTGCTGGAGAACGGGCGGCAGATGGAGATCTACTCTCACGAGCGATTTCACCCGCTGCCTGTGTTCGTGGCCGAGGCCGGCCCTGCCAACGGGACGTGGCATGACCTGATCGCGCGGACGATGCAGTTCCTTGAGGAAGCTCCGACCGACCTGTTGGACGAGGCGCACTTTCGCCGGTCGCAGCTGGACGAATTCGCGGTGGACGTGCGCGCTCACGACCATCTGCATCCGGTGAACAAGCGGACGAACTACATGTTCGGCGAGTGGGACCCGCACCGGATCGACGTGAAGGGGAACTACCGGCGGTTCGTCGTCCGGAAGATCATCCTGGACGCGCTGCAGGAATGGATCGACGGCGCGGGCAGCGGCAGCCGGGAGGAACGGTTGTTCGATGCGGCCGCGGCGCTGTGCGGCACAATGTTGATGGCCTCGTCGATCAGCGGCTCCGGACCGGATTCGCATGATTCGACCGTGTCGCTGACGTCGCTGCTGCCGATTGTCGCGCGGCGGCGGGATGCTTTCTACGCGAGATTGATGGAACAGGTCAGCGGCGCCCGGGCGCGGCGGCTCCAGAAGGAGGCTGGACGGACGCAGCAACCGTTCGGACATGTGCGGCAGTACCTGAATATGTACCTGGCCAGCTACGGCGCGCGGCAGGTGCAGCATCGCGAACTCGCGTACCTTTACGCCCGCATCGGATACCCTGACGCGGCGCGGGAACAGGCGGCGACGATTCCGGCCGCGTCGATCCGTTTTGAATGCGAACTGCAATGCTGCATGGCCGCGGCGCGGGTGCAGCTGCATCTGGGCAAGCTGCAGGAAGCGGCGGCGAATGTGCTGGCGTTCGAGGACCTGCTCCGGCGGGGCATCGAATGCGGGGCGCTGGTCGATCCCTGGAACTTCCTGGGGTTTCAAGGGCAGTATCCGCTGTTCGCCTCGCGCGAGGATGCGATACCGGACAACCGCATCGAGACGCTGCTGGAGCTGATGGAAGGGATCTTCGGCACGTTCTCGCGTGCTCTTGGAGAAGCTGCGGCGCAGGGAGAGACGGAGCTGCAGCATCGGCTGTCGCATCATTTTGAGCAGCTGGCCCGCTGGTGGGACCAGTTCGGCAGCGACATCGTGGAGGATCTGCCGGACGTGCCGGGGACCGAGAGCTGGGAAGCGGCGCTCAACGTGTCGCGCGCACTCGCGCAATGGCATCAGGCGGGTTCGTCCGCGGGGGACATTTCGTTCTGGCGGCAGCACGTCGAGCGCTTCGACAGCGCGCATGCGTATGTGCAGGTGGTGGAGGCGCTGCTCTCCAAGCATGACCATATCGCGGCGATGGGGCTGCTCATGCAGTGGCTCAGCCAGGTGGACGACGTCGGATTCGAGAGTCCGGAGGAGTCGCTGTTCTCATTACTGATCCGCTGGATGCGGCTGGTGACCGAAGGGGAGATTTCCTCCGGCGATCGGGCGGCGGCTGTCCTGCGGATGTTCGACTACCTGGAGGCCAACGCGGAGGAGTTCTGGTCGGTCCCGACGCTGGAGCATGCGGTGCAACGGGCCTCGGGAAGTCCTCCCCCCGAAGAGGCGCCGCCATCGCTTCCATCCGGCGACGAGGAGGACGAAGACAACCTGTTCAGCGCGGCGTACGAGGACGTCGTCTATCGCGACACCACCGACGACGGGCACTGGGGGGATACGCTGGAGGATGAGCACGGCTTCCGGAACACCGAGTTCGAGATCCTGAATCGCGAGATGGAGCCGCGGCTCAAGTTCCTGAATGCCGTCGGGCAGATGTGGCAACTGGCGGCCTGCGGGGTTGCGGCGGACCTGCAGAAATCCGACGGCGCAGCGGCTGATGCACGTGTGGCCCCGGCGGTCCTGCAGTGGTCCCGGCAGATCAGCGACTGGGAGCAGGGATTGCTGCGGCTGATGAACTCCGTGTGGAAGCACGAAGTTCCGCCGTCGTCGGGCGACCATGACGCGAACGTGGAATACGATCTGCAGTTGCAGGTGAAGTACTACCTGCTGAACCAGATTATCACGACGATCGTCTGCCTCAAAAATGCGAGGCGGCTGCTGCAGGGCTGTCTCCCACCCGCGGAAGCAGTGGCCGCCAATGAGGGAGAGGAAGAGCGCGCCGCGGCCGAACTGTATGCCGGCATCATCCGCCGGGACGCGGCCGCCGTCCGCCAGCAGCTTCCCCAGTTCCTCAAATGGCTCGAGAAGCAGCCGCTGCTGTACGTGCCGTTCGATCACGGAGGCGAGCCGGAGCCGCTGCTGCGGGCGCAGAGCGTGCAGGTGATGATTCGGCTGCTGCTGCGTCAACTGCCGCGGCTGGGACTGCTCCGCGAAGGGTGGCATGCATTGCAGACCGCCTTCCGGATGGAGCGCCGCTGGCGTCCCGAGGGACAGGCGATCACCGAATTCGACCGGCTGTTTCAGATATCGCTGCGCAGCGCACTGGAGACGTTGTTGCGCTCCGCAAAGAAGTGGCGTTCCGGTCGGTTCACTCCGGATGAGCTAATCGACGTGGTCAGCGACCTCGTCGATCCCTATCAGAAGCTGTGGCTCAAGCACAGCAACACGATGCGGCTGTCGTCCGTCGACGGGCTGCGCAGCGAGGAGGACTGGAACGAACTGGCGGCGTTCATCCGGGAATACGGCGCCGAACTGTTTCATGCGAGCCAGCTGACGCTCGGCAATATTCGGGCGATCCTGCATAACGGGGTGGCGTCGCTGCTGGACTACCTGGAGGAGAACGAGGACCCGCTGCGCTCCCTGAAGCTGCTTGAGCACATTCGCGACGGCCGATTACAGCGGGAAGACGCGATCTGGTGCCTGGAAACGATCTACACGATCGTCGTCGATCGCTTCGACCGGTTCCTCGACTACAACACCACGACGACGCAGTCCGACTACGGCGAGATGCTGTACTGCCTGCTGGATTTTCTCAGAGGGGAGGCGCACTACGACCGGGACGCGTGGCACATGCTGCCGCTGACGGTCGTGCACGAGATGCTGGCCCGGAACGGCTGCGAAGAAGCGGCCGACGCCTGGTCGGCCACGTTTGAGGTCCAGACGGAAGACCTGGCGGACCGCCATTTGGGCGATCTGGCCCAGCTGCGAGAACGGTACGGCATGCAGATGCCCACGATCCAGGACCATCTCAACCAAAGGTTCGTCAAGCCGCTCTCCGTCAACCGCATGCTGGCTCACGTGGAGCGCGCCGTGAAGGACGCGCGCGCGGGCCGCAAGACGTCCGCGGCGTTTCGCAGGCTGCGGAAGGAGATCGACGCGTACCTGTCGGATTCGTGGGGCTCCGGCGTGGACATTCCGACGTGGCTGCGGACGCTCGAGCAGGAAGTGGAGGACGTGCTGCATCCGGCCGACGGCGGCCGCCCCGGCGCGGAGGCGCCGCTGGAGTTCCCGCCGATCCTGCTCAACATCCGCGACTTCCGCCAGCAGTTGCGGCACTGGAAGGAGCCGCTGGCGCCGTCTCCGGCCCGCCGGAACGGCCCTCGTCCCCGCCGCACCGGCCGCCGGCCGTCGAAGCCGAAAGAGGATCGCCGCGAAGGCGAAGCGTGATCCTTTTTTGGACCGCTGCCCCTTTGTGCCGGAGTGGGCCGCCCGCTAACCTCTGAGCACATTGCTCAGCCGAAGCCGGCGGGAGGGCTCCGGCTGGAGATTGCCCGATACGATGACGATGCGCGCCGTTGCGTGCGCAACTTCTCTCCCGGAAAGATTGGTGATGGCGGTTCCACCACGCGACGAAAACCGAGTTGCCTTGCCGAAGGCGCGAGTTCAGCGATGGCTGACGCCGGTCCGCCGGTTTCTGCATGTCGAGGCGGCGAGCGGGATCGTGCTGCTGTCCTGCACGGTGCTGGCGCTCGTGCTGGCAAACTCGGGGGCCGCGGCGGACTTCGCCAAGATCTGGAAAGCGCCGTTCGGGATCACCATCGGACCGCTGAAGCTGGCGGGCGACGTCGGTCATCTGCTGATCAACGACGGGCTGATGGCGCTGTTGTTCTTCGTCGTCGGCCTGGAGATCAAGCGGGAGATGACGATCGGCGAGCTGCGCGATCCGCGGAAGGCGCTGCTGCCCGTGGTGGCCGCGATCGGCGGAATGGTCGCGCCGGCGCTCGTGTATCTGGTGATGCAGTGGGGAGAACCGGGGCAGCGGGGCTGGGCCATCCCGATGGCGACCGACATTGCGTTCGTCGTCGGATTCCTGGCGCTGTTCGGTCCGCGCGTGCCGTTCCAGTTGCGGATCCTGTTGCTGTCGCTCGCCATCGTGGACGACCTGGGCGCGGTGCTGATCATCGCGCTGGTGTTCAGCGACTCGATCGCCGGGTCGTGGCTGGCGGCCGCGGCGGGCGGATTCGCGCTAACGTACGTCTTCAATCTGATCGGCGTCCGCCAGGTGGGGATCTACGTCGTCATCGGCGCCGGCATCTGGTACGCGTTCTACAAGTCGGGCGTGCATCCCACGGTCGCGGGCGTGCTGCTGGGGTTGCTGACGCCGACCAGGGCGTGGATCGGAGAGAAGGCGTTTCTCGACGTGGTCCACGAGATGTGGCAACTGCTGCGCAGCGCCGAAGGGGGTCAGCAGCAGCAGTTCGCCGAACTGAGCCAGCTGCAGTTCGCCGCGCGCGAAGCGGTCTCTCCGCTGCAACGTCTGGAAACGGCGCTGCACCCCTGGGTGGCGTTCGTGATCATGCCGTTATTCGCGCTGGCGAACGCCGGCGTGACCATCGAGCCGGCCGGGCTGCGCGACCCGGTGGCGCTGGCGGTGGGAGCGGGGCTGGCGATCGGCAAGCCGGTGGGGATCCTCGCCGCGTGCTGGCTGGCCGTGAAGATGCGGCTGTCGCGGCTTCCGGACGGCGTCGGCTGGCCGCTGCTGTCCGGGGGGGCGTGCCTGGCGGGGATCGGCTTCACGATGGCCCTGTTCATCAACGGACTGGCGTTTCCCGTGAGCCAGTTCCCGGATGCCGAGGCCGCGGGGAAGATTGGAACACTCTCCGGATCGCTGGTGAGCGCGATCGCGGGGGCGATTCTGATCGCAGTCGCGTTGCGGCGCGCTCCGGCGATGGCGAATGAATCGGATTGACCCTGCCGGGAGGGGTCAGCCCTGACTGTCCTTTGACGCCGACGAAGCGGGATCCCCGCCGGGCAACGTCGAAATCTGCATCTCGTTCGATTCGTTCACAGACAGGCCGGATAACCGCGCGCCCCGTGGATGGTGATTCCACGTGTCCCCTGGCCGTCGTCGTGCAATCCGATCGAAATCGCGGGCGCCGAGCGATCATCCCAGAGGACGAAGGCAGGGCGGCCGGAAGGCTCAACCTGCGCCTGAATCCGGACTCGTCCGCTCTTGTCATAAAGCTGGATGAGCGACAGTTCGTCGGTGCAGGCGACGATCGCCCGCATTTTTCCATCCTGGTCAACAATCCGCAGCTCCTGGCAGGTGACAACTTTCGCGGTCAGCGGGTCGTCGCTCATAGTTAAAGCACCTGGTCCGATCGTCAAGGCACGTTATGTTCATCGAAAAAGCAGCCAGGCCACTAACGCCAGAACCGGAATGAGAAGCCAAGCAAAGCGTCTCAACCAATCGCCACGCACTGATCTTCCGAACTGCCTCCGTCCCTCATCGAAGGCAGCGTTCCAAAGTGCGGACCTGCCTCTCTGCCCTGACATCCCATCAGTAACGCCCGCCATCACACCAGCTTTCAGACCGTGGGCAACCAAACGATAAAACTCGCTGGCCGACTCCCGCGGAACGCCACTGCCAATGAGTGTTACAGTAATCTCCGACTCCGCGGCTCCTCGGCGCATTGCGTCAGCAACCAACCGAATGCGTGTTCTGTCATCTTGCGTGATGGTTGAAGTCACGGAATGTGTCGAGTGGTCTAACTCTAATTCTGTGAATTGAATGAGCGGACCACGGGGAGTGTCCTATCGGACCGCGCCGTTTGGCTTTGGCAATTCCACCGGAGCGTGCGAATGAACGGAATCGCTCAAGCCGAATCCGAGCGGGCTGACTTGCCGTTTGGTCCTGCTTGAAACCGGAAACCATCATTGCCGAGCACCGTTTCCAGTGCTGCTTTGAGTTCCGGCCGTGCCGAGACTTGCATCGGGATCGTGAGCCAGGCGCGCAGCCGATTGGCGTGAATACCGTTGCTATTGCCGTTGCCGTTCGGTTCCTGATCGTCTGCGGAATCGAGCCAGGTGTCGACGGCGACGGCGACGGGGGTCTTGCCGGGGTACTCGGCGAGGATGGTGCGGACGCGCTGGAGGTCGTCTTCGGTGTGGTAGCCGCGGCGGAACTTGAGCATCACCTGTTTGGTGAATTCCTTCGCGGCCGAATCGAGAGTGAACAGCTTGTTGACGATGATGTTCGGCTCTCGGCCGCGGGCGTCGATCCGCCCCTTCACGAGGACGATCCCTTCCTGCTTCACCAACTCGCCTTCGCGGGCGTAGTCGTCGGGCCACATGATGCAGCGGACGACTCCCTTGTCGTCCTCGAGGTCGAAGTTGACGTACTTGCTGTGGCCGTTGCGGCTGGGCTTTTTGGTCGCGGCCTTCTTGATCGACCCGATCATCCCGCCGATGAGGACTTCGGCTCCGTCGCCGAGGTCGCGCAGCTCGGCGACTTTGTGCGTGGCGAAGGCGCTCAACTCGTCGGCGTGCTGAGTGAGAGGGTGCGAGGAAAGATAGAAGCCGATGACTTCCTTCTCCGCGGCCAGTCGCTGGTTCTGGGTCCAGTCCGGCGTCTCGGGGAGGAGAATGTCGTTCTCGGGCTCGGTGCCGGCTGCGGCAGGGGCGTCTTCGCCGAACAGGCTTTTCTGTCCGCGGGCCTTGTCACGTTGACGGGCGGCGGCCCCCTGAACGGCGCGGTCGATGACGAGTTCGTGCTGGGCGCGCGTGCCGCCGAGCGAATCGAGCGCGCCGGCCTTGTTGAGGATTTCGAGCGTTCCCTTGGTGAGCTGCTTGGGATCAAGCCGCTCGCAGAGGTCGAAGATGCTGCGGTAGGGACCGTTCGCGCGGCGCTCCTCGACGAGCGCCTGCATGGCGGCGAGGCCGACGCCGCGGATGGCTCCGAGGCCGAAGCAGATGGCGCGTGTGGTGGACTCGGAGTCGCCGTTTTCGATCGCGGACGCGGCTCCGGAACGCGCTCCTCTTCGAGTCGCGGCTAAACGCGAGGCGGTTTGTTCGACGACGGTGAACTCGACGTCGGAGCGGTTGACGTCGGGGGGGAGGACTTCCAGTCCCATGCGGCGGCAGTCGTCGGTGTGTTCGGCGATCCGCTCGGTGCTCTCCATGCCGCAGGAGAGCAGGGCCGCCATGAACTCTTCGGGGTAATGGGCTTTGAAGAACGCCGTCTGGTAGGCGATCGCTCCGTAGGCCGTGCTGTGCGACTTGTTGAAGCCGTAGCCGGCGAACTTCTCGATGAGGCCGAACAGCTCTTCGGCCTGCGCGAGCGACATGTTGTTCTGCTGCGCCCCGTCGATGAACTGCTCGCGGTATTTGGCGATGATGTCGAGTTTCTTCTTCGAGATCGCCTTGATGCACTGGTACGCTTTGGCCAGTTCGATGCCGCCGAGCCGGTTGAGGATCCGCATCACCTGCTCCTGGTAGACCATGACGCCGTAGGTCTCCTGGAGCACTTCATCGATGATGGGGTGCACCTTCGGCACGGGCTGCCGGCCGTGCTTGCGCTCGACGTAATCCATCACCATCCCCCCTTCCAGCGGGCCGGGACGGTAGAGGGCGCTGGTGGCGATGATGTCGGCGAACTGGTCGGGACGCATCTTCGTCAGCAGGTCCCGCATGCCGCCGGATTCCAGCTGGAAGATCCCCTTCGTCTCGCCGCGCTGCAGGAGGGCGAAGGTCTCCTGGTCGTCGAGCGGCAGGTCCTTGGGGACGAGGCGGATGTGCCGGTGCTTCTCGACGTTTTTGACGGCCTGGTCGAGGATGGAGAGGTTGCGCAGGCCGAGGAAGTCCATCTTGAGCAGGCCGGCCTTCTCGACGTCGGTCCACTGCGTGAGGATGTCCTCTTTGCCGGAGAGCTTCTGCAGCGGGACGTACTCGATGAGTGGGCGGTCCCCGATGACGACGCCGGCCGCGTGTGTGCCGGCGCTTTTGGCGAGCCCCTCCATCGCCATCGCCATGTCGATGACTTCCTTGGCGAGCGGGTCGCGGTCGTACTGCTCCTTGAGTTCAGGACTTTCCTTGAGGGCGTCCTTGAGCTTGATGTTGAGCGTGTCGGGGATCATCTTCGCGATCTCGTCCGCCCGGCCGAGCGGGACGGAGAGGGCACGGGCCACGTCGCGGATGGCGGCCTTCGCCTTGAGCGTGCCGAAGGTGCCGATCTGCGCCACGCTGTCGTGGCCGTACTTCTCCTTGACGTAGTTGATGACCAGCTCGCGGCGGTCGCGGCAGAAGTCGATGTCGATATCGGGGGCTTCGGTCCGGTTCGGATCGAGGAACCGCTCGAACAGCAGGTCGTACTTGATCGGGCAGACGTCGGAGAGGCCCAGCACGTAGGAGACGATGGCGCCGCACGCCGAGCCGCGCGCCGTGCAGGGAATCTCGTGCTCGCGGGCGAAGCGGGCGAAGTCCCAGCAGATGAGGAAGTAGCTGGAATAGCCCATCCGCTCGATGACGCCGAGTTCGAAATCGAGCCGATCCTTGTACTTGGGGTCGGGGTCTTCGCCGTAGCGCTCGACGAGTCCTTTCTCGGCGATCTCGCGGAGGTACTGGACGTCGGTCTTCTCGGCCGGCGGCGCAAAGACCGGGAAGTGGCGGGTCTTGAGGTCGAGGTCGATGTCGACGCGATCGGCGATCTCCTGCGACCGGGCGACGGCGTCGGCATGCCGCGGAAACGCGGCGTACATCTGCTCGGGAGACCGCACGAACAGCTGGTTCGAGTCGATCTTCATCCGGTTGGCGTCGTTGCGGAGCGCCTTGGTGTTGACGCACAGCAACACGTCGTGCATCGCCGCGTCGGTCTCGCAGAGATAGTGGGCGTCGTTGGTCGCGACGAGCGGCAGCCCCATGCGGTTGGCGAGGTCGACGGTCGCCTCGGCGCAGGACTGCTGGATCTCGACCCCCGCGTCCTGGATCTCCATGTAGAACCGGTCGCCGAACAGCTCGACGTACCACTTCACCAGCTGCTCGGCCTTCTCCCGCTCCTCTCCCAGCAGGTTTCGCGAGAGCTCGCTCGATGCGCAGCCCGACAGGCAGATGATCCCCTCGCTGTGCGCGGCCAGCAGCTCCTTGTCGATCCGCGGCTTGTAGTAGAACCCCTCCAGGTACGCCTTGCTGGCCATCTTGACCAGGTTCTGGAACCCCTGCCGGTTCATCGCGAGCAGCGTGAGATGGAACGCGGCCTCCTTCATCCGCGTCGCGCTGCGGTCGGTGCGATGGCCAGGCGCGATGTACGCCTCGTAGCCGAGAATCGGATTGATCTCGGCCTCCTTGCTTTTCTGGTAGAACTCCAGTGCGCCGTAGAGGTTGCCGTGATCGGTGATGGCGCAGGCGTTCATGCCCTGCGCTTTCACGTGCTTGACGAGGTCGCCGATGCGGTTGGCGCCGTCGAGCAGGCTGTAATGGGTATGGCAGTGCAGATGCGCAAAGGGGCGGGCAGACATTGGCTCTCCGTAACCGTCGAGAGGGGTGACGTAATCGTGACGTCAGCCTCGATTGTACCCCCGGCGGTGAGGGTCACAACCAAGCGGATTTGGCCCGAAAACTGATTGATCGGCCTTCCGCCCCCGATCTTCGGTGCACCTCTTCTGATGCCAAGACCGCCGTGCCGACGGCCGCAATTCCCGTCTTGTTGCGAATTGGCAAGCTGGGTAATATCCGCCCCCCGCACGTCCTGTCCCAACGTCCTATCGACGAGCGCGCCCGTGGACTACCAGATTCGACCACTCGGCAAGAGCTGCGCCGCCACCGGGCAGGAGTTTGCGCCCGGGCAGCGGGTCGTGTCGGTGGTCATTGAGCGGGATGGAGCGCACGAGCGGCTGGATTATTCCGAAGAGAGCTGGACCGGTCCGCCGGACGCAATGATCGGCCGCTGGCGCTGCCGCGCGCCCGAAGTGGACGTCAAGCCCCGCTCGGCCCTCGACCCGGACGCGATGCTGGCCTACTTCGAACAGCTGGCTGAGGACGCCAATCCGGCGCACGACAAGCTGCGATATGTGCTGGCGCTGTTCCTGCTGCAGAAGCGGCGGCTGCGGCTGGATGGCTCGCGCGTGGATGACGACGGCGAGTTCCTCGAGTTGAGCGGCGTCAAAGGGGAAGGGCCGTACGAAATTCGCGATCAGCAACTTTCGGAAGAGGAGATTCGCGGCCTGCAGGCGGAACTGGCGCAGGCGGCACAGGAGTAGGAAACAGTTGAGGGTCCGCATGAAGCGGGCCGCAGTCGATGCCGCTTCGCCGGCCGGTCGGACCGGTGCGGGGCGGTCGAGGGGGAACGGAATCCGCGATGTCATACGGGGCCTGGAGATTGCTGCTCGCGGCCGTCCTGCTGACGGGGACGGGCTGCCAGCACTTTCCCTGGTGGCGTCCCAAGCCGGCGGCGATTCCCTGCACGTTCGATCCCGGTGCGACGAAGCAGGAGATCGTCGCGCATGTGAACCGGTTCATCGCTCCGGAAGGTGAACTCGCGCCGCTGACGTCGTGGCGGGCGACGCAGATGAAAGTCACCATGTCGGGTGCTCCGCCGCTCGGAGGCACAATCGACGTTCAGGCGCCCACGCGGCTGCGAATCCGGGCCGAGGTGCCGATCACCAACTTTGAGATGGCGGACTTCGGCTCCAACGGCGAGGACATCTGGTTCTGGGGGAAAGGGGCGCCGGCGGTGGTCGCGGTCAGCCACGAGGACCTGCCGTACGCCCTGCAGCAGATGCAGATTCCCTTCGAGCCGGAATGGCTGATGGAAGTGCTGGGCGTGGTGCCGATCAACGTTGAGGAATATGAACTGATCCGCCCGACCTCGGATGCGTCCTGGATCGACCTGGTCGCACGCCGCAAGTCGCCATCCGGAGAGCAGGTCGTCCGCGTCGTCCGTGTCGATATGTGTCACGGGCATATTGTCGAGCAGCGCGTGCAGACGCTCGATGGAGAGCTGATCGCCTCGGCCCGGCTGGGAGATTACAAGCCGGACGTGACGAACCGGTACGTGCTGCCGCACCTGGTCCATCTGGAGTGGCCCGTCACGGAGACCAGCCTGACGCTGCAACTGGGGGCCATTCACGCGAACCCCGTGCCGCAGCCGGAGACGGCGTGGGCGATTCCTCACAAGGCGGGCGTGCCGATCCAGCGCCTGGCGGCGCCTCCGGGAAGTGCGCAGGCACAGCGGACAGCGACGCGGCAGCAGTTGTTTCAGCCGATCCTGCACCAGTCGCTGGCGTCGCCACAGGAGGTGTTCAGCGAAGATTTCACTCCGTCCGACCCGTCTGCAGACGAGCCGCCGTCAGGGTATTCCGCAGAAGCATCGCAATGGTCATCGGACCCACCCCGCCCGGCACCGGAGTCAGGGCCGCGGCCTTTTCCCTGACCGACTCAAACTCCACGTCACCGACGATCCGGCCGTCGTCGAGACGGTTAATGCCGACGTCGATCACGAACGCTCCGGGCTTCACCATTTCGCCCGTGACGAACTGCGGCTTGCCGATCGCGGCGATGATGATGTCGGCCGACCGAGCGATCTCCTGCAGATCGCGGGTCCGGCTGTGACAGACGGTGACGGTCGCATCCGCCCCCTTCTGCATCAGGATCAGGGCCATCGGCTTGCCGACGATCTCGCTGCGGCCCAGCACCACGGCCCGTGCTCCGGCGATCTCGCAGCCTGACTTACGAAGCAGCACCTCGCAGCCGGCCGGTGTGCACGGAAGGAAGCGCGGACGCCCCTGGACGATGCGGCCCACGTTCTCCGGGTGAAACGCGTCCACGTCTTTGAGCGGCGAAACGGCATCGAGGATCGCCGTCTCGGCGATCTGCCGCGGCAGAGGTAACTGGACCAGGATGCCGTGCACCGCCGCGTCGCGGTTGAGATCTCCGATCAACCGCAGCAGTTCATCCTGGGTGGCATCGGCGCCCAGGCGATGCAGCGTGCTCTTGATGCCGGCCGCTTCACAGGCGCGCTGCTTGTTGCGGACGTAGATCGCGCTCGCCGGATCGTCGCCGACCAGCACGGCGGCCAGCTGCGGCGTCACGCCGGTCGTTGCTGTAAAGCTGGGGACTTCGCCGGCGAGCTCGGCACGGAGCGACGCCGCAATTCCCTTGCCGTCAATGATCCGCGCCGCCACGACCGACTCCCTGCCGAACGGTTTTGCTTACGGAACCTCACGGCGATTCCGTATCGCCGGTGGATGCCTGGACGGTCGGCGCTGCGGGGGCGGCGGTGTCCGGCTGACCGGGGGGAGGATAGCGGCCGTCTCGCATCTCGGCCAGCAGCGGGACGATGACGCCGGCGGGGATCGCATAGCTTTCCGTGCGGCCCGCGCGGGCGATGTTAATGCCGATCGCCCGGCCGTCCAGATTGACCAGCGGTCCGCCGCAGTCCTGCGGCCGCAACACCGTGTCATGCTGAATGACGGCGATGAAGCCGGTCCGCCTCAGGCTCAGTTCGCCCCCCATGTGGTTCTGGGCGGCGATGCGAGACAGGAACTGTCCGAACGGATGCGTCAGAGTGGCGGGGACGACGAGTTCGTCATCACCCCGCAGGACGGTGATGTTGAGCGTCGTACCGGGCTCGTGCTCACGGATCAAACGGACGAGCGCTTCGCGGCCGTCGATCTCGTTGTCGTCCACCCGCTTGATGAGGTCCCCCGGCCGGAGTTGGGCCGCGGCGGCGGCGCTGTCCTCGATGATCTCGGCGATCTTGGCCGCTCCGTCGAAGTCCTCAAGCCGCACTCCCAATACGCCGCTGATCCGCTCGGCGATGATCGGCCGCCGCGGGACGCTCACGATTCCGACGCCGATCGGTGCGGATTCGTGCGCCGGGGTCGCCAGCCATTGGCCGACAAACGGATCCGCCTCGTCAAACCACTCGATGGGGGTGAGCTCACCGGCATCGATGTGCAGCAGGGCGAGGTCCGTCTCGGGATGATAGGCCGCGTACTCAGCGGAGAACTCCCGGCCGTCGACGAGCCGGCAGCGGATGTCCCCTTTCAGATTGCTCCCCTTCGTGAGGATCCAGCCGTCGGCATCGACCACCGCTCCCAGCGCGACGGGCTCGTCTTCGATGAGAATGCGCACGGTTGCCAGGCGGGCCGTCGACACGACGTCGGTGAAGGCGGCCCGCACGTCCGTCCCGCTCGTGAGGCGACTGCCGTTGAGCGCCGCATCCTGAGAGGTGGCCATGGACGACCAGCAGAGCACGAGCACAGCGACGGCTCCACTGCCGCCCCGGCCGGCGCCCATCCCACTGATCCGGCGAACTGCTCGCATGCCGATTCCTCCATTCCCTGGTGAACAGGTTGCCCAGCCGGCGGGGCGGCGTCGTTGCCGCAGCCGCACGGATGGCCTATCAGTCCCATCGAAAGCCGAGCTTCACTTCGATTTCCACCTGCTCGCCGTCACGCAGCAACTGCAGCGTCACTTCGCGCCCCGGCGGCTGACGACCAACCAGTTCCGACAGTTGATCGATGTTCTGAACCTTGCTTCTGCCGAACGTCACGAGCACGTCGCCCACGCGCACGCCTGCCTCGGCCGCAGGATCATTGTCGTAGACCTGGGTGATCTCCAGTCCGAGTTCATGCGGCTTGCCGGACACTCCCAGCAGTGCACCACTGTGTGACCGGAACGACTCGCCGTCGGCCAGCCGTTCCCAGTTCCTGGTGAACGCGATTACGGGGACATGGAAGTTCAGGTCGGTGTCCTCGCCGATGCGGCTGTTGATGCCGATCACGTGGCCGTGCATATCGAACAGGGGGCCTCCGGAGTCGCCACCCACGAGTTCGCAGTCGGTCTGCACGACGCGGCGGCTGGAGAAGATCACGCGGCCGAGCCGAAAGACGGGGGCACGGCCTTCGTGGTACCCGCCCGGATGTCCGGTTGCGAGGCACCAGTCGCCGATGGAGATGGATTCGTCGTCAGCCATCTCCACGAATGGCCAGTCTCCCTCCTCCTCGATTTTCATCAGGCCGGCGTCGAGCGTGTCGTCCCGCCCCAGCGTGGTCGCTTCGACGCGGCGCCCATCGGGCATCACGATCTCGGCCCGGCGGCCCGGCCGTCCGCTGACGTGAGCGGCGGTGAGCACATACCCGTCGGACGTGACAATCACGCCGCTGCCCTGGGCGGGGCCGATCTGCACTCCGACGGTGCAGGCGTTGAGATTCTCGATCAGCGTGCGGACGTGCGACTCGATCGCACGGAGATCATCCACTCCCTCAGGGGCGGGCTTGGCGAAGACCGCGGGCAACGCGTCGAGGGTCTGGTCGCCGGACGCCGCAAGATCGGAGTTGTCGTCTGGAGTTGCGGCGATAGCGGGAACGCCCGCCAGGGCGATCATCATCCAGCATGCGATACCGGCCCAGAGGACCAGCTCTCGATGCAACGCTCGCATCTCCGCTCCTGCAACAGGAAGTGTCCACGCGGTGCGGCCACCCGCGCTCTCATTCAAAGTATGGCGTTCAAGGGGCCGTCCGCAAGGGACGGGTTGGCAAAAAGTGACTCGCAGTCGGAGCGTGAAGCATGGGGCTCACGCATTAGATGCGTCGTTCGCGCTCAACCGCCGCTTTCCCGGCGTCGCAGCGGCAACTTCATCTTGTTTCGATGCGAACGGCGGTCATACGATGTCCGTGCCCTCATTATTCCCGATCGACGTTTTCGGACAAGGACGACAAATGCGCTGCAGTTCGCGCGGTCTGGTCTACGCAATCGCTCTGGTCTGCGGAATCGCTCCCGCCCGCGCGCAGTCCAACCGACAATCCGCATCGCCGGCGGCGAAAACGATCGTCGAATTCGAGATTCTGATGCCGAAGCTGGGCGACGGGCTGGACGCTCAGCGATGGGGACCGACGTTCGAAAAGATCGGCGTCGCCGTCCGGTTCCGGCAGGCGATTTTGGATGACGAACCGGCCGTCGAAGAGCGGACGCGCGGCACCTGGCGGATGGTCAACGTCGTGGGCCAGATGGACCTCGACGGCACGCTGCACTTTCCTGACGACAAGTCCTTCAAGATGTCGGAGTCCGCCAAGCTGGCCGAATGGGTGGACGACCTCAAGACGTACGGTGCGCAGGGGTCGCCGGAGGGCAAACCTGTGTGGGGGTTGTCCGAAGCGCAGTTCACGGAGGTGTACGATGCACTCAGCACCCCGATCGCCGCCGAAGTCGCCGGGCTTGAACTGCCGGACGTTTTTCAGAATCTCAAGCTGCCCACCGACTACCCCCTGAAGCTGCATGAAACGGCCGAAGACCGGTTGCGCAGTCCCGCTTCCGCGCATGCGTTGCGCGAGAACGTGACGGGACTGAGCACGGGCACGGGTCTGGCGATCGTGCTGGCCGACTACGGTCTTGGATTTCGTCCGTTGCGGAACGCGAGGGGGACGATTGAGTTCGTCGTGGAACCGCTGTCGGAGATCAGCGATCCGTGGCCGATTGGCTGGGAACTCGATCCCGCGCAGCCACGCAACGAAGTCGCCCCCGGCTTCTTTGCCATGGTGCGGGCCGGGTTCGACGACCTGCCGCTGCAGGACGTGCTCGACGCCGTCGAGCAGGCGTCGGAGACCCCCATCATCATCAACTACGAAGCCTGCGCCGCGCGGGAGATTGATCCGGCGACCGTCAAAGTCAGCTATCCCCAGAAGCAGACCTCCTGGGTGCTGATCGTCCGCACCGTCACGTCGCAGGCGCGGCTGACACGCGAGATCATGATCGACGAAGCGGGGAAACCGTTCGTGTACGTATTCCCGTTCGTGCCGCAGCGGAGAGAGAACTAGCCGGCCTCCCGGCCGTCAGAAAAATCCGCCCTGGAAGCCAAATCCGCCACCGGTGCGATCGTCCGCGATGAAGTCCCCTTGAGGGGGCGTTGCCAGACTTCGCAGTTCCCGCTGCACCTCGCGATGGACTGAGCGCTTGTGCTTGACGATGAGCGTTGCCTGAGGAATGACAATCAATTCGGATGACGCCACATTGCCTGTGGAATCGGACCCACCGACACCTTGGAGCGTCGACATGGGAGCCACTTCAAACACACGGCGGCCGCTGGCCACTTTCCGGAGCGTGCCGATTCCGCCAGGGGTCAACTGGACCGGCTCGCCGTCGACTGTTGAGGTGCTCGCCCAGGTTCCCGGTGCGACGAGTTCCGGCAGCGATTGCAGGAGATCGTTCACGGTATCCGCGTCGAGTCGATAATAGCGGACTTCAGTCGATTGCTGGGCTTCTACAAGCTCGGCGGCGTTCGACTGCGGCCGGGACGCCGCTGATCTTTGGATCGAGATGATCTGTCGCACCTCTTCCTGCATCTCGGCAGTTTGCCGCACCACCATGACGTCGGGAACGGGGGCCGAGATCGTCCCGCCGATTCCGTCGGTATCGAACCACGGGCCCTCAGTCTGGTGCTGAATGAGTTCGATCAGGCCGGCCATGGCGTCGCGGTCTCCCTGCACAATGCTGGAGACCTCATAGACGACCGGCACAAGCAGTTCTCCGCCGACGCTCCGGGGCGTAATTACCAGTTCGCCGTGAAGCCAGACGAGACTGACGCGAAGCCCGGGGACATACCGGAAGAGGTAGTCGAGGACGACATGCAGCGGCCGCTCCGGGAGCGTGATCGTCACCGGGTGGTCAGCGGTAATGCCTTCGTTCTCCAGTTCCGGCAGGTCCAGCCGCAGGTTCGTGCCGCAACGATCATTGATGTCCGCCACAACGTCGACCAACGGCACGTCGACATACTCGACGGCGATCGGCTGGCTCAATTGTGCCTGCAGTTTGCGGTCGACCGCTTCGGAAATGAGTCGGCGCTCCAGTCCCGGCGTGCGTAAGGCATCCAGCAACGCCGCGGCCTCCCGCTGCACTGACGCTGTCTGACGGATCGTCAGCATTTTGCCAAAGTCGCTGATCGTCCCGCCAATGCCGTCCAGATCAAACCAGGGGCCCGTCGTCTCGTTCTGGATCAGATCCACCAGGCTGTTGCTGTCGTAGCCAACGTTAAGCAGGTCAGAGACGTTATAGGATAGCGTCGTCAGCCTCTCGTCGTAGATTTCCTTCGTAGTGACATGGAGAATGCCGGTCTCGAACGTGCAGGCCAACGGCACCCCACCAACCAAATCGAGTAACCGGTCGAGCACCTGAAACGCCGGCTCTTTTGCTGCCTGCACGGTCACCAGCTCATCAATCGCGAGCCCCTGATCGTTCAGCCCCTGCACATCGATGAGAAGGGGGACCTGAATCTGGCCGGCGATCTCATGGAGCGCCTCGTCAAGCGGCACTTCCAGGAGTTCAACGTCAATCGAGCGAGCGAGCGGCTCCGGCACGAATTGCGCCGGGTCGATCCACACGATCTCCGGAACATCGACGGTTGCCGCTGGTTCGTTCTCCGCCGCCGCCTCAGCGGGCACTGCGTCCGCATCCTGCTGCGCCTGCGCATCCCGTGGCGCGGGGACGCCGGCGTGCTCGGGCATGAATGCGTTGACGATCAGCAGGATCACCGCTCCGATTGCGGCCGTGGCGATGGTGTAGCGCATGAGGGACCTCCGCAGTTTGCGTCGGGAGAGATGGGTCAGTTCGCGGGCGAGACCGGCGGCGTCGCCGAACTCGTCGATGGCCTGCCGGACCGCGGCGTCGCGTGGGACGCCGCGCTGGAGCAGGTCGTTCAGCCGCTCCTCGAAATGGTCGCGGAACTCGTGCTCGATCTGCTGCTTCTGGTCATGCGAGAGACGTAGCAGCCGGGCGAGCACAGAGACGTACAGGTCAAATTCCGGATCAGGCATGGTCAACCTCCGGATCAGACAGGTTGCGATGCGATTTCCGGACCCGATCCGATCACGCGCCGCACGCACGCCACGTACTCTTCCCACGTTCGCGTTCGTTGCAACAGCCGCTTGCGGCCGGCAGAGGTGAGTGCGTACCACTTGCGGGGCCGGCCGGTGGACTGCTCCCAGCGGGCCTTGATAGCGCCGTCCTTCTCCATGCGGTGCAGGACGGGGTACAGCGTGCCGGCGCTGACGTCGACCATGCTGCCGCTCACCTCTTTAAGCCGCTGCTGGATCGAGTAACCGTACGCCGGGCCTTCCGAGACGACGGACAGCACCATCAACTCCAGGCTGCCGCGCAGCAGATCGGGATGCAGTGGTTCCATCGCAGCGGCCTTTGTGTATTGCGTGCCAATATATTGCCACGCAATCTATTGGCCGTCAAGCGTGCACTTCCTTCGAACTGCGGGAAGAGCGTTGTCGGCTCAAGGCGACGCGCGGTCGTCGAGTTCGTCAAGCCGCAGCCGCACGCTGACGATGTACGGCGCTTCGTCGGGCGTCCAGTGGCCGTAGGTGGTCGTGATGAATGTGCCGTCCGGCAGCACCTCCACGCCGGGGTACGCGCAGTCGGCCCCCTTGTGGTTGTCCATCAGCCGGACGCGGTACTGGCCCTCGCGTCCGGCGACGATGTCGTCGTACGTGCCGACCCAGGCGACCCAGTCTCCCTTCGTGGGGCTTCTGTGTGTCGTGTCGCGGAAGGAGATGAACAGCCGGCCGTCGGGGGCGTACCGGCCGGTGTGACGGTCGCCGGTCAACGCGCCCGGGAGTTCGCGCGGATCGGTCCAGCTGGCGCCTTCATCGTCGGAGAAGATCACGAACGAGTTGCGCTGGCGGCTGTTCTCCCGCAGCAGCACGGCGATCTGGCTGCCGTCGGGAGAGCGAATGGCGCCTGGCTCGCAGAGATGCACATCTTTACGGTGAGCGATGACCTCCGGCTGGCTCCACGTCAGTCCGCCGTCGGTGGACAGGGACTTGTAGACATGGAACAGCTTGGTGTGCCGTCCGTCTGCGCGGAGGAACCGGCCGTCGTCGTGAAACAGCGCCATGTAGTGGCCGGCGCCGGTCTTCAGTTCGACGACGCTCCCCATGCAGACGATGCCGCCCCAGTCGCCGACCGGCTGCAATTCGGACCAGGTCTCGCCGTCGTCCTCGCTGACGGCCATCCGGCAGGGATAGAGACCGGAGAACATGATGATCCGCTTCGTGCCGTCGGGGCCGATCACGCGATGCAGGGTCGGCACTTCCTGCGAGGTCGCCCAGTTGTCTGGAGTGGGCAGCCGGTCGCTCCATGTCAGTCCCGCGTCGTCGCTCCGCTTGTAGACGATGCCGCCCCGCCCGTGCCCTTTCGGATAGACGCACAGCATCGTGCGGTTGTCTTCAAGCAGGACCGTCGTCGGATGTCCGAGGTACTGCCCGGCCTCGCGATCAACGATCACCTGACGTTCGGTCTCGCCGGCCAGGTCGATGAGCGGGATGGAATAGCCGCGCGGCAGGTCGTCGGCGGCTGCGACTGCGGCCACGAGCGCGACCCCGAGCGCTGTCGCGGTGAGCTGACGGATGATCCGGGAGACCGACATGGGGCACCTCTGCAATGCGGTTGAAGTTTTGCAGAGTATACGTCTCCTGCTTCGGCATCACACCCCGCATCGAGTTCGCCCGCAACACTCACTTACGCAGCCTTCTGCAGCGCGCTATCCGGAAGCGGTGCGAGCGCAGCGAGCAGCAATTCGACGGTCCGCGTCGTCGCCCCCTGCTGTGACAACACGGCCTGGCGAGCTCGCTCCCCCTGATGTTGTGCTTCGTCTGCGTTCTCCAGGAGTCGTGCGAGCGTTCGCGTGAGTTCGTGCCCGTCCTGGACGATCTCAAGCGCCTGTTGTGACGTAAGCCATTCGACGATCTGTCGGAAGTGCCAGGTGTTGGGACCGCAAACCGTCGCAGCTCCGTACGCGCACGGCTCCAGCATGTTCTGCCCGCCGCGCTGACACAGGCTGCCGCCGACGAACGCGACGTCGGCGAGGCTCCAGATCGTCGAGAGTTCGCCCAGCGTGTCGAGCAGCACGACCGCCGGCTGATCCGATTGCGCCGGATTCTCCCGGGCCGTGCGCCGCAGCACGGGAAACCCGGCGTCTGCGATCAGGGCCGCGACTTCTGCAAACCGCTCCTGATGCCGCGGCGCAATGATCAGCCGCAAGTCGGAGTGCGTCTGCAGCAGATTGCGGTAAGTCGTGAGCACAAGGGCTTCCTCAGGAGCGTGCGTGCTGCCGGCGACGAAGATTCGCCGATGCGGCGCGATGCCCAAATCGGTGCGGAGTGCGGCGGTGCGGGCCGGGTTCCGCCCCGCGGCGACACCGTCGAACTTGACGGAGCCGGTCGTGATCACCGCGTCGGGGCTCGCTCCGAGCGCGATGAACCGCTCACGGTACTCGTCGTTCTGTGCGCCGATGCGCGTGAAACAGGAGATCACGGAGCGAATCAGAAACCGGATACGGCTGTAACCCCGAAAGCTGCGGTCGCTGAGGCGGGCATTCATCAGGATCAGCGGGATGCCCTGTCCCGCCGCCGTGCGGATGAAGTTGGGCCACAGCTCGAGTTCGGCCAGGCCGATCAGCGTCGGCCGGACGCGCTGCAGCGCGTTGCGGACCGCCCAGGTGAAGTCGAGCGGATAGTAGAAGGTGCGACAGTCGGGATACTTTTCCAGGGCGACGGCGTGGCCGGTGTGGGTCGTGGTCGAGATATAGATTTCGAGGTCGGGGCGCTGCGTCTGCAACTGATCGATGATTGTCCGCAGCAGCAGCACCTCACCGACGCTGACCGCGTGCAGCCAGACGCAGGGACCGGAGGATTCGCGGCGCGGGGCGTGACCGAGCAGCTTCTCAGGCCAGCCGGTGCGGTACTTCCCCTGCAAGACGGCGCGATACAGCAACACAGGCGAGAGGATCGCGAGCAATGCCGCATACGCCAGATTGAGGATCCATCCCCCCACGGCAATCCTTTCCGATCGCAGGTACTACAGGCCGGGGAAAGATAGCCACTATGGGCATTTCGGCCTATTGCAATTCGTGTTTCCTCCGAGCGCCAGAGTCTGGCCGATCCTTAACACGGCCAGCTTCCGATCGGGAGGAATTGCGGCTGTGCCCCACCAGTTTTGCAGGCGTTCGACCGGCTCGCGGAGCGGTTCGTCCGTCAGCCGGAAGCAGCCCCAATGCATCGGCACCATCACGCGCGCCCCGCAGTCGACGAACGCCTGTCCCGCCTGTTCCGGAGTCAGATGGTTGTGCTCCATAAACCAGCCCGGGTCGTACCCCCCGATCGGCAGCAGCGCCGCATCCAGCTGTCCGAATCGCCGGCCAATCTCCGTGAAGCCGTCGAACCAGGCCGTGTCGCCGGCAAAGTAGATGGCCCTTTCCGCCGCCTCGATCACAAATCCCCCCCACAGCGAGCGGTTCGTGTCGAACAGGCCCCGCCGGGACCAGTGCCGGGCCGGGACGAGTGTCACCGTCACCCCTTTCACTCGACAGGCTTCCCACCAGTCCAGTTCCGCCACGCGGGCGAACTGTCGCTGCACGAGAGGCCGCGCGAGACCGCTCGGCACAATCGCCGTCGCGCTCCGTGGCAGCATGTCCACCGACGGCAGATCGAGATGGTCATAATGCGCATGCGAGACGCAGACGGCATCGATCGCCGGCAGCTCCGCCGGCCCCAGCCCCGCAGGAACCTGTCGCTGATAGACCCACCCGATCCGCTGCGAAAAGACCGGATCCAGCAGAATGTTGATCCCGTCCAGCTGCACCAGGAACGAGGCGTGTCCAATCCAGGTGATCTGCACGCGGTGCGCCGGTGACTGAATCGCACTGGCGTCGGCCGTTACAACCTCCGGCGGCGGTCCAGCCGGCCGTTGCCGCCGCCGCCCGCGCAGCCGATCCAGCAGGCTCCACCGCAGAACCGGCCAGAAGCCGTGCGGCCGATGACGCGGATCAGGGTTGCGATACCGCATGGCCTCAGCGTCCGTCGTGCACCATCTCGTGGGCCGCGTTGCGGCCGCAGGCCCCCATCACGCCGCCGCCAGGATGCGTCGCGCTGCCGCACAGGTAGAGCCCCTTGATCGGCGTCCGGTAATCGCTCCAGCCCGGCGCCGGACGCAGATTAAACAGTTGATGCAGGCTGACCGCTCCCTGAAAGATGTTGCCTCCCGTCAGCCCGAACGTCCGCTCCAGGTCGACAGGCGTGAGCACCTGCCGGTTGACGATCGACTCCGGAAAGTTCGGCGCGTAGCGCGCAATCTCGGCGACGCAGCGGTCGGCGAACTCCTCTTTGCGATCATCCCACGTCCCCTGCCGCAGCCGATACGGCGCGTACTGCACAAACAGCGAGATGACGTGATGGCCCGGAGGCGCGAGCGTCGCATCGACACTGCTGGGGATGGTCATCTCGATCACCGGTCGCCGCGAGGGCTCTCCGTACTTGGCGTCGTCGTAGGCCCGCTCGATGTACTCCGGCGTCGCCCCGATATGAATCGTACCCCGATGCTGCGGGCCCGGCTCCGAATTGCCCGGCAGGCACGTGAAGTCGGGCAGCTCCTTGACCGCGAGATTGATCTTCAGCGAAGCACTCGAATAGTCGATCCGCTGCACCGCCCGGACGAACCCTTCCGGCAGCTGCGAGTCCCCCACCAGCTTCCGGAACGTCACGTTGGCATCCAGGCAGGAGGCCACGGACTTCGCGGCCAGGCTGCTGCCGTCCGCCAGCCGCACGCCGGCCGCCTTGCCGTTCCGGACGACGACCTCCTCCACGGCCGCATTCGTGCGAATCTCCACGCCCCGCTCGCGCGCGCAGGCGGCCAGAGCCTGCGACAGTCCTCCCATCCCTCCCTGCACGTAGCCCCACACGCCCCGGGCTCCGCCCGACGAACCCATCACGTGATGCAGCAGCACGTACGAAGTCCCCGGGGCCGACGGCGGCTGGAACGTGCCGATGATCGCGTCCGTCGCCAGCGTCCCCTTCAGCACATCGGACTCGAACCAGCGGTCGAGGATTGTACTCGCCGCCCCCGACAGCAGCTCGATCGCCTCCGGCAGATCGTCCCCCAGGTGCTTGAGCATCGCGACCAGATCAAGCGCTTGCTTGCCCGCCTTCAGACGTTTCGCAAGGGAAACCCTGCGCCAGGCCGCAGGCAGCGGCAGCGGGTCGGCCGGAGTCTGCGAGAGCATCGGCTCCAGGCACTCGGCGATCCGCGTCAGCAGCGCCTCGTACCGTGGATAGGCCTCTGCATCCCGCGGCGAGAACTTCGCGATCTCCCGCCGCGTCATGTCCGCATCCGGGCCGAGCAGCAGGTAGCGGCCGTCCTCCAGCGGAGTGAACGACGACGGGTTCCGCGGCAGCACCTTGTATCCAAACCGCGCCAGCTCCAGATCCCGCTCGATCTCCGGCAGCAGCAGACTGACGACGTACGCGGCGGTGGACACCTTGTAGCCGGGCCACAGTTCCTCCGTGACGCAGCATCCTCCCACCACATGCCGCCGCTCCAGGACCAGCACGCGCCACCCCTGCCGCGCCAGATCGGCCGCACACACCAGCCCGTTGTGCCCGGCTCCAATAATGATGCAGTCGTACATGCGTTTTCGCACAAAGGGTGGCGCAACCACGAGCTCGTCATATAGACCCGCAGCCAACAGAGCGTCAAGCCGATCACCTGCCGGCTCATTCCGTAACGCCTGCGTTCCGGAACTGGTAAACTCCTCCCGTCCCATCAGGAGTGCACTTCATGCTGCGACTGCTCACGTTCCTGGCCCTCACCGGCTCCTCGCTGCTTTCCGCGGCCGAACCAGTCGACTGTGACATCCTCCTGCAGAACGGCGCCATCCATGACGGCAGCGGAGCGGCCCCGTTCACCGGAGACCTCGCTATCAAGGGGGACCGCATCGTCGGCGTCGGCGACTTCGACGTCGGAGGACAGCCGCTCATCATCGACTGCACCGGCCTGATCGTCTGCCCCGGCTTCATCGACCTGCACAACCACAGCGACAGCCAGATCGTCGAACCCGCGACACGCGCCAACGTCAACTTCCTCACCCAGGCCTGCACGACGGTCGTCACCGGCAACTGCGGCTTCGGACCGACCGACACCGCCGCCTACTACGAGCAAATCGACCGGCAGGGGGCCGGCACCAACGTCGCGCACCTCATCCCCCACGGCTCGCTCCGCGAGCGGGTGATGGGAAACGGCGACCGGCCCCCCACCGCCGAAGAACTGGCCGAGATGCTGCGACTCTCCGAGACCGCGATGAACGACGGCGCGTGGGGAATGTCCACCGGTCTCATCTATGTCCCCGGCTGCTACGCCCAGACGGACGAACTCGTCGCGATCGCCGAAGTCGTCGGAGCCCGCGGCGGCATCTACGTCAGCCACATGCGCGATGAGAACGTCGACCTTCTCGCGTCCGTGGCGGAACTGCTGGAGATCGGCCGCCGCGGCAATCTCCCGGCTCACGTCTCGCACTTCAAGGCGTCTGGACGCGATGCCTGGGGGCTGACGCGGCAGGCGTGCGACATGATTGAGGAAGCGCGCCAGGCAGGGCAGATTGTGACAGCCGATCAATATCCGTACGTGGCATCCAGCACTTCATTGGAAGCCACCGTCATCCCGACCTGGGCCCGTGCCGGTGGAGAGGAAGAGCTGCTGAAGAGGCTGGATGATGCGGAGGTCGGCCCCAGGCTGCGGGAGGAGATCGCCGAGAGCATCCGCAAGAAGGATGACGGCCGCGCCATCCGCTTCGCCCGCTATCTGCCGCGGCAGGACTGGCTGGGGCGGTCGCTGGCGGAGGTGGCCGAGTCCACCGGCAGCACTCCGCTGGAGATCACGCTGGAGGTGACTCGGAACGGCGGCGCGGCGATTGTGCATTTCGGCATGAGCGAGGATGACGTGCGCGACGTGATGCGCTGGCCGTGGGTGGCGACCGCGTCGGACGGCCGCGCGGCGCTCCCCGGCGCCGACAAGCCGCATCCCCGGTTCTATGGCACGTTCCCCCGGAAGATCGGCTACTACTGCCTGCAGGAGCAGATTGTTCCGCTGGAGCAGGCGATCCGCAGTGCAAGCGGCCTGCCGGCCGACATTCTCAGGCTTACCGATCGCGGCTACCTGCGCACGGGACTGGCGGCCGACGTCGCCGTACTCGCTCCCGGCGAGTATCTCGATACCGCCACGTTCGATGCGCCCCACCAGTACGCCACCGGAGTCGTGCATCTGTACGTGAACGGCGTTCCGGCGATTGCCGATCGGCACGTCACCGGCGCACTGGCGGGACGCTCCCTGCGAAAGGCGATCAGGACGGAGTGAGCCCAGACGGGCGACTGGACGCCGTCCGCGAATCGTCACCTTTGCTTGCGAAGCTGGGCGTTTGGAACCTGGTGGAGAACCTGAGTCGCGAGACGGTCGCTGGATCCCGATCGTGGGGCTGTCGTCACGAGGAGTGCCTGGCGGACACACTCCACCCTCTGCAGTCCGTACAAGCCCCGAGGCGGCAAGCCGGTGCTCTGCGGATTCGACCTGCTGAATGCCTCCCCATGGCGACAGCTCTCTCGATGGCGCAAGCCGGATCCGGCGGGACTGCGCCTCCAGCCGCGACGAGCTGCAGCGGGTCATTGAGGAAGCGGTAAACCTGCTGCCGGCTCAGGAATCGATTACCGTCTTCATTCATCACGATACGCTGCATGCGTTTGAAGACCTGCCGTTCGAGGACGCGGTCGTTGAAGGCTCTCACGTGTTCGGCTGCAAGCCGTTCTGGAGGAGCAGGTCTACCGGCAGTTGCTCGAGCGGGAGCGGATCCGCATTGCGGACCTGCAGGTGGCGCTGCAGAACGACCTCGGCCACCGAGGCGCGGAGCCGGTCGTGTCACACTGCAGTCGGTACGAACTGCGAGTGGCGATGTTGCAGCATGCTCTGCGCGTCGGCACCACCGCCGAGTTGCGATGGCTGATGGCGGGCTGCACGCGTGGATCGTGGATCCGAACACCGCGCAAATCAATTCAGTCATCCCGACCAGCTAGACAGGAAGAGTACGAATCAGGCCGGCGATCTCCGCCGCGGTGATGCAGCGGAGGGGCGCACGTGTCGGACCGCAAGTCGTCGCCTTTCCGAATCACGATTCGATTGACATTCCATGCATCAACATGCTTCGATAGGCTAACGATCGGTGCTTTCCTTCCCTCGGACCACCCGAGACTTTGCCCGCCGCATGTTGTCCCCACTGAATGTGCCGGCGTGGTCCGTCGCCCGATGGTTCACGCCCTTCGTCGGCCTTTGCTGTCTCACAATCGCAGCCTGCAGTCGCGACCCGTCTCAGGACGCTGCCAACGGCACGATGAATGCGGCTGCCGAACCGCTCCGTTGTGAGTTGATCACGATCGAACGCGTCTCTTGGCCGACGATTGCGCGGACCCAGGGAGACCTGTTTGCTGATGAGGTGGCAGTCGTTGGCGCGAAGGTGGCCGGACGGGTGGACAGGATCCACGTTGACCTGGGTGACCGCGTTTCCGCCGGGAGTCCGCTGGTCACCCTGGATCAGGATGAATTCAAGCTGGCGGTCGAGCAGGCGCAGGCCCAGTTGCAGCAGGCGCGGGCCGCGGTGGGTCTGCAGCCCGGCGATGCCGTTGAGCAGCTGGATCCGGAGAACTCCCCTCCCGTGCGCGAAGTCCGCGCCGTCTGGGACGAAGCGCGCACGAAGAGCGCCCGCTGGCAGCAGCTTGCAAAACAGAACGCCGTCACGGAAGCGGACTTGCAGGCTGTGCTGGCCGCCGAGCAGGTGGCGGCCGCCCAGTATGCCTCCGCGCTCAACAGCGTCCGTGAAAAAGTCGCCCTGATCGGAGTCCGCAGCGCCGAACTTTCGCTGGCCGAGCAGCGCCTGGCCGAAACCGTCGTTCCGGCGCCATTTGAAGGGCTGGTGCAGGAACGTCAGGTCGCCCCTGGCTCATTCGTGCAGATCGGCTCCGCGATTGTCACGTTTGTGAGGACGGACCCGCTGCATTTCCGCGGAATGATGCCCGAGCGCCACGCGCGCTCGCTTGAGATCGGGCAAGACGTGTTGCTGCAGATTGAGTCGGTCGCGGAACCGCGACTCGTCAAGGTGACGCGCATCAGTCCCACGCTCGATCCCCGCAGCCGTTCGCTGTTGTTCGAGGCCGAAGTTTCCAACCGGGATCACCGGCTGCGGACCGGTCTGTTCGCCGAGGGGGCGGTGACCATTGATTCCGAAACTACGGCGATTGCCATACCTGCGTCCGCGATTGTTGAGTTCGCCGGCGTCGAAAAGGTCTGGCGAGTTGTCGATGGGACCGCGCGCGAGCAGGTCGTCGTGACCGGTGCGCGCCGCGGAGAGTTAATCGAGATCCGGCACGGCCTCACTGTCGGAGACCGGATTCTCCGGCAGGGGCACGAAGGACGCGTGGCTCAGGTGGAAGAGCCGGCATCAGGCATTCAAGTGGTCGCCGACCCTCCGGCGCCGCCATCAGTCGGCGATTCGGGACAGACTGGATCGGAACCGCCGATCGAGGACACGCCCATCGTGGAGTCAGAGTCGGAGGAACCGGCTGCTGAAGATATCGGGGGCCCGTAACGATGAGCGCGGCGGGGCCCGCGCCGCTCATGGTCGTCATCCCGTTTCGCCGGATCCGTACGTTCGCCGCCTGAGAACTGCAACAAGAACCGTCCCGTGTACTGGCTTGCTGAAATCTGCGTCCGGCGCCCGGTCTTCGCCCTGATGCTCATCATGGCGCTGGTCGTGGCGGGCATTGCCGCATTTCTGCAGTTGGGCGTGGACCGCTTCCCCAACATGGACCTGCCGACGGTCTATGTTCGCACGACCTATCCCGGAGCGGCCGCACAGGAGGTGGAATCGGAAGTTTCGCAGGTGATCGAAGACGCGGTCGCCACCGTCGCCGGGATTGATGAACTGCGGTCGATTTCCAGCGACGGCAACTCGTTCGTCATCATCACGTTTACGCTGAACCGGCAGCTCGACGTCGCATCGCAGGACGTGCGGGATTCCGTGGCGGGGGTCATCAACCGGCTGCCGCCCGGCATCGATCCGCCGGTCGTCCAGCGGCAGGATACTGATTCGTCCCCCATCATGACGTTCGCCGTCTCCGGGCCGCGAACGCCGACGGAACTGTATCTGCTGGCCGATCGCTACGTTAAGAACGTGATCGAGTCGGCCCGCGGCGTCGGCGAAGTGCAGGTCGTGGGAGCGGCTGATCGCGCAGTGCAAGTCAACATCGACGCCCGCAAGCTGGCGGCATTTGAGCTCTCCATCCTGGACGTGCGCGAGGCACTCGTTCGTCAGAATGCGGAAGTCCCCGGCGGCCGTGTGGATGAAGGGATCCGCGAGCGGACGCTGCGCACGCTCGGCCGCGTCGATCACGCTCGCGAGTTTCCCGACCTGGTGGTCAAGACGGTGAACGGCACGCCCATCCGCCTCAGCGACCTGGGGGAGACGGTCGACGCCACCAAAGAGGTGCGTTCGCTGGCGCGGCTGAACGGGAAGCCGGCCGTGATCGTACAGGTGCAGCGGCAGTCGGGAGAGAACACCGTCCGGGTGATCGAGGCCGTGAAAGAACGCATCCCGCGCTCGCAGGCGATGCTGCCCGAGGACGTGGAAGTCACGCTGATTCAGGACCAGTCGCGCTACATTCTCGCCGCGCTGCACGAGATTGAAGGTCACCTGATTACCGGCAGCATCCTGGCCTGCATCACGGTGCTGCTGTTCATGAAGTCCTGGCGTTCGACGCTGATTGCGGCCGTCGCGATTCCGGCGTCGATCATTGCCACGTTCGCCTTCATGCGAATGTTCGGCTTTACGCTGAACAACGTGACGATGCTGGCGCTGGCGTTGATGGTGGGCGTCGTGATCGACGATGCGATCGTCGTGCTGGAGAACGTGTTCCATTGCATCGAGGAGAAGGGACTCACGCCGTTCCGGGCGGCGATCGAGGGGACGCGTGAGATCGGCCTCGCCGTTCTCGCCAGCACGCTGTCGCTGGTGATCGTGTTCCTGCCGGTGTCGTTTCTGTCGAGCGTGACCGGACGGATGCTGTTCGAGTTCGGCCTGACGGCGACGTTCGCGATCCTGGTGTCGATGCTGGTCAGCTTCACGCTGACGCCGATGATGTGCGCGCGGCTGCTCAAGCCGGCGAAAAAGTCGGCCGCTGCTCCCGCGTCCCGCCGCGGGTTCTACCACTACATCGAGGCCGGCTACCTGTGGTCGCTCCGGCATTCGATGCGTCACCGCTGGGTCGTACTGCTGATTGCGGTGGGCGTCATTGCGTGCAACGTCCCGCTGTATTACCTGGTGCAGCAGGATTACATTCCGACGAACGTGGATGAGTCGGAATTCGAGATACGCCTGCAGGCGAAGGAAGGTTCGAGCCTGTCTTCGACCAACGCCGTCGTCCGCCGGGCGGAGGCCATCCTCTCCGAGACGGAGGGGGTGCATCTGCTGTTGTCGACCGTCGGGTCGCGCGGGTCAAGCGGAGTCAGCCGCGGCGAAATCTTCGTGCGATTGATCGACAGCGAGGAGCGAACGTTCTCGCTCGGTCGTCTGTGGCGCGGCCTGTTGCGCGGCGATCCCGGCGAAGCGTTCCGCGGCAACTTCAGTCAACAGGAGCTGATGACGCAGGTGCGCCAACGCCTGCAGGGGCTGCCGGACGTAGACATTTCTGTCCGCAACCTCACCTCACTGCGCCAGGGTGCGCCGGTAGATATCGACTTCTCCATCACGGGGCCCGATATCCCCACGCTGATCGATTTCAGCGCCCGGCTTGTGGAACGCGCGAAGGAGATCCCCGGCGTCGTCGACGTCTACACCACGCTCAAGATCGACAAACCCGAGCTGCTGGTGAACATCGACCGGGAGCGGGCCGCGGCGCTAGGCGTGGAAGTTCGCGAGATTGCCGACACGCTGCGTGTCGCCGTCGGCGGCGACGACCGCGTCTCCCGCTACCGCGACCAGACCGTCGATGACGCTTACGACGTCGAACTGCGGCTGGTGGGGATCGACCGCAGCGACGTCGCCTCGATTTCCCAGCTGTATGTCCGGGCGAATCCCAGCCCGCTGAACGCTCGTGGTCCAGCGCAGGAAGAAGCCGCAACGGGCATGGTTCCGACGCGAATTGATAACGTCGTCACTTTCGACTTCGGCGAGGCCGCGGCGCGCATCGACCGGCTGGACCGCCAGCGGATGGTGGCCGTTCGAGCCAACGTGGAGGCTGGCTATGCACTGGGAGACCGCGTGGATGCCATGCAGCAGGCCGCAGAGGAACTGGGCATTCCTCCCGGTTTCGAGACCCGCGTGCTCGGACGCGGCCGCGAGCTGGAACGCACGCTGCAGGACTTCACGTGGATGTTCGTCCTGTCGTTCGTCTTCATGTACATCGTGCTCGCCGCGCAGTTCGAGCACCTCATCCATCCGTTCACGATTCTGCTCTCCCTGCCGATGGCGGTGCCGTTCGGGCTGCTCAGCCTGTACTGGGGGGGCGAGACGCTGAATCTGTACTCGGCGATGGGGATCCTGGTGCTGTTCGGCGTCATCAAGAAGAACGCGATCCTGCAGGTGGACCACACGAATGCGCTGCGTGCTCAGGGCGAGGAGCGATTGACGGCCATCATTCACGCCAACCGCGACCGACTGCGCCCCATCCTGATGACGACGATTTCATTTGTGGCGGGGCTGCTCCCGCTGCTGATCGCCACCGGCCCCGGCGCCGAAGAGCGGCGGTCGATCGCCGTGCTGGCGGTCGGCGGGCAGACGCTGTCACTGTTGCTCACCCTGTTGGCGATCCCGGTGATCTATTCATACCTCGATGACGTGGGGGCGTTCATCAAGCGAGTGGTGGTCAAACCGGTGGAGCAGCCGGAGACCGTTGCCTGAACCGATCTGCCGTCGACGTAATTCCTGCGCGATCAGAACAGGCGCGGGCCGTTGCCGTTTCTAGGACTGCGGCCCAGATGCGCATACGCGGCGTCCGTGGCGACGCGGCCGCGCGGCGTGCGCTGCAGCAGGCCGCTGCGGAGCAGGAAGGGTTCGATGTCGTCCTCGAGCGTGTCGGCCGGGAGGCTCATGCTGTGGGCGATGGCCTGCACGCCGGTCGGTCCGCCGCCGAAGACCTCCATCAGCGTCTCCAGGTAGCGGCGATCCTGCCGCTCCAGGCCGAGGGCGTCGATCTCCAGCATGTCGAGGGCGGCGCGGGCGATTTCGGTGGTGATCAGTCCCTCCTCGTGCTGCAGCGTGGCGTAGTCGCGCGTGCGGATGAGAACGTTGTTCGCCTTGCGGGGGGTGCCCTGGCTGCGGCGTGCGACCTCGTGGGCGGCGTCGGGGCTGATCTCCGCCTTGAGCTTGCGGCCATTGCGGATCACCAGCTCGATGAGGTCTTCCAGCTCATAGAAGTCGAGATGCTCGCGGTAGACGAAGCGGTCGCGCATGGGGGCGGTGAGCATGCCGGCCCGCGTCGTGGCGCCGATGACCGTGAACGGCTTGAGCTGCATGTTGATGGTGCGGGCGTTCAGCCCCTCACCCAGCGCGATGTCGACGCGGAAGTCCTCCATCGCCGGATACAGGAACTCCTCGACGGCTGCGGGGAGGCGGTGGATCTCGTCGATGAACAGGACCGAGTTGTGGGACGCGTTGGTGAGGTAAGGGAGCAGGTCCTTGGGGGCGGAGAGGGCCGGGCCGGCGGCAATCTGGACGTCGACGCCGAGTTCGCGGGGAATGACCGTGGCGATGGTGGTCTTGCCGATGCCCGGGGGGCCGTCGAGCAGCAGGTGGCCCAGCGTGTCGCCGCGCTTGCGGGTGGCGTCGAGCATGACGCGGACGCGCTCAACGACTTTCCGCTGGCCGATCACCTGGTCGAGTCGTTGGGGGCGGAGGGCCTCGTCGAAACGGTCGTCGTTCAGGTCGATGCCCGGCGCACCGCGATCGCCGTTGCGCTCGGGATCGCGCTCCGGTTCGTCTCCTCCCTGAATGACGCGCTCGCGCGGCATCGCGGCTGATTCCCTGAAACGACGAATTGCATCGGGAGGTTACCGCACATCCGCACACGCGTCCATGTTGGACCGATGGAGTCGATGCCCGGGCTGAGCGCGGCGTACAGCCGCGGCTAAACGTCGCGTGAACGCGTTCGTTCGCGCACCCCCGATGCGCGGCGATTCAGCCCTCTTCTTTGGCCGCCAGCAGTGTAATCCGCACGTTGCGGTCGTAGTGGGCCGTGGCGACGTGGAGGCCGTCGGGGTGGAGGGCCATGTCGCGCAGCAGGTTCGGCAGCTGGAAGCGGTGGATGTCCTTGTCGTTGTCGGCCGTCCAGAAGATCAGGAATCCGCCGCTGCCGCCGCCGCTGGCGCCCATCAGCGTGCCGTCGGAGAGGTAGTCGAGCTTCCAGATGACCCCCTGCGTGATCCCTTCGGCGATCTGCGACTTGAGGACTTCCTGCGACTCCCAGTTGAACAACTGCACGAGCGGCTCGTGCACGGCTCCGAGGGGATTGGAGGCCTTATGCAGGCCGCCGGCGGCGACGTACTGGCCGTCGGGACTGACGGCAATGCCGCGGACGCCGCCGAAATCGACCTGCTGGCCGCCGTTATAGTTGTGCAGTGCCGAGGCGTCGAACTCGCGGACGAGGGCGCCGTCGGCGACGTTCCACTGCTTAAGCTTGCCCATCAGGTCGCCGGTGAGCAAGAACTGGCCGTTATGATGGAAGCGGACGCAGTAGATGTGGCGTTCGTGGCCGGTGAGTTCGCGGACGAGAGTGCCGTCGGCGGGGTTCCACAGCCGGACGATCAGATCGTTGCCGCCGGTGGCGAGCAGCGTGCCGTCGGGGCTGAGGTCCATCGAGCGGATCCAGCCCTGATGGGCGTCGACCTGGCGGGCGGGGGGCGGGGCTTCGGCGGCGGCGGTTTCCCACCAGACGAGCCGGCCTTCGGCGCCGCCGCTGATGACGTACGAGCCGTCTTTGGTGCAGGCGAGCGCCATCACCCAGGCGTCGTGCCCGCCGGCGAAGGTGGTCTTCGCGCCGTCGGCGATGGCGAAGCGGTGCAGCCCCTGGTCCTCGGCTCCGCAGAAGACGTAGCGGCCCTGCGGATCGAACCGACAGCAGACCAGCGGGCGGTCATGGGCCCATTGGTGGAGGACGTTGGCCTGTTTGATGTCGAGCGTGGGCATGGGAAACAGGGGAGTAAAGGTTTAGAACCACGGAATACACGGAAATCACGGAAGGGGCTCGTCCACGGATTTCATGGATGAGATCATCGCGGACCGTGCCCTGTTTCGCGCCCCTACTTCGTGCTCTTTGTGGCTCCGTGGTTCAATACCTGTGATTGACAAGTAGAAACCACCAAGACACGAAGGGCACAAAGAAGCCGTGCCCATCGGTGTGATCGGTGGTTCAGGAGCAACAAAGCGCGCGACCTGCGTCGCGAGTCCCTTTCCGTGACTTCCGTGTATTCCGTGGTTCTCCCCTACGCGAGCACTTCCTTGATCGGCTGGCTGGCGGGGTCGGCGATGGGGGTGTCGCGGCCGTCGATGTCGAAGGAATCGGTTGAGTCCACCGCAACCGCCTGCAGGTACGTGTGGAACAGGTTGCCGTGATCGACCTGGCCGTCCTCCACGGCGGTGCCGTTGGCGTTCGTCTGGCCGTAGACGGCGCCGCGGAGCATTTTGCCGCCGGCGACCGCCACCGACCAGGCGCGTGACCAGTGGTCTCGGCCGTAGTACTGGTTGATGTTGGGCGTGCGCCCGAATTCCGAGAGCACCACGATCAGGGTGCTGTCGAGCATGCCGCGGTCGGCGATGTCGGCCACGAAGTTCGAGAACGAGCGGTCGAACTCACCCATCTGTTCGTGATGGAAGTTGAAGTTCTCGTTGTGGGTGTCGTAGTTGGAGTGGGATACCTGCACGAAGGTGATGCCGTTCTCCAGCAGCCTGCGGGACAGCAGCGTCATGCGGCCGAAATCGTGCTTGCCGTAGCGTTCGGCGTCGGCCTCTGACTCTTTCGACACGTCGAAGATGTCGCGCTGCTGCATCAACTGCAGCCCCTGCTCGTAGCTGTAGGTGTAGGCGTCGGTGATGGCTGTGCGGCGTCGGTTGAGGAACCGCTCGTTGGCGCGGCGGCGGAAGTCCTGCCGGGCGGTGTCCATCTCGGCCGTGAGGTTGCCGGGGAGGGTGGTGTTCTGTGGCGGGTTGCCGTTGCCGAGCGAGACGCTGGCGTACTGCGGCCCCAGGTACGACGCATCATTGCCGCGGCCTCCACCACCGCCGGGGGAGACCACGATGTGGCCGGGGAGCGAGTTGTCGGAGGGCGTGAGCGCCTTGGCGGCGACTGCGCCGAGCGTGGGATAGTCCGAAGCGGGGGTCTGCCGGCGACCGTGGAGCATCAAGTAGGCTCCCTTGCCGTGATCGTCCTCGCTGGTATTGACGCCGCGGATCAGGCAGAGGTGCTGCATCTGCTGCGCGGTGAGCGGCAGCAGTTCGCTGATGTGCACGCCGGTGACCGACGTGGGGATCGCGCGGAACGGGCCGCCGGTGTCGGTCTGCGGCTTGGGGTCCCAGCTTTCGAGCTGCGAGAGCCCGCCGTGCATGTTGAACACGACGATCCGCTTCTGGTCCCTGGCCAGTTGTGCGGCCGCGGCCGGACGGACGAAGGCTCCCAGTCCTCCGGCGACGACGCCCGCCCCGGCAGCCGCCATGCCTCCCAGGAACTGGCGCCGCGCGACCAGATGTTCCGCCGACTTGCAGGCATACGTGCACTTCATCGCGGGTCTCCCTTATTAACTGGGCATGAGGAGCGGCTCCGTGCCGCCCGGTAGATTCTCTTATCTGCAATCGTGTCACCGCGCGGCGACTACCTCGCTCATCAGTGATTAAACCGAAACTCCGCCGAGGCCAGCAGTCCCCAGACGAGTTCCTGCGCGGCTGCGGCGCGCTGGTCGGGACGGCTGGCGAGATAGCTGGTGACGTCGTTGATCTCCTCCGGGGAAGGCAGTCGTGACAGCACGGTGAGGTACAGGTCCTCGGCCGCTTTCTGCGGGTCCGCCTCGTTGACGATCCGCTCGGTGATGTTGCCGCCTGACGGGGCGATCCAGCTGATGATCGATCCGCCGTTGGCCGCGAATAGTGCCTGGTCGGCCGTGGCGAAGAAGTCCGACTGCGGCTGACCGGCTCCCGCGCCGTAGAACGTGACGAAAACCGCGACGTTCCCCTTCAGGGCATCGTACGTCTTCTGTTCGATCTCGATGTTTCGGGCCGCGACCTTCGCCGGATCCTGCAGGTCGGCTTCACTGAGAGGAGCCGCTGCCTGCAGTTCGTTGGCGTGCTGCTGCCAGTAGTTGTCGTAGACGCGCGTTGCGCGGAACACGCTCCAGCACATCTGCTCCGGCGAGAGCGGCTGTAGCGCAGCGAGCGTGAAGTCCTGGGACCAGTCGTCGATCAGATCGAGCCGGGCGGTGTCGGCTGTACCGCGGGCAGCGTCGGCCTGAGATTGGGCGTCCGTCAATGCTGACTGAGCTGCAGCAACCGCCTCGTTCAGCCGCGCCTGTTCGGTGTTCGCGGCATCCATTGCGGCTTGTGCGGCGCTCGTCGCCGTCGCGGCCGCCTGCTGGGCCGTTGCGGCGGCATCCACCTGCTTCTGATGCTCGGCCAACGCCGCATTCAGTTCGCTGGACCGGGCGGCCAGGGCATCGGCCGCGGTCTTGAGGGCCGAGTCGTCGGGCAGTTTTTCGAGAGCCGTATTGGTGCCGGCCAGCGCCGTCGCCACGGCCTGCGTCTTCTCGGCCTGACTGGCGTGCTCCTGCTGAATCGCCGCCAGCGAAGCCTCGGCCGCCGTTTGAGCTTCCTGCGCCGCCTGCAGTTCGCTCTGCCGCTGCGTGACGACCGCCGCGTACTCCGTCGATTGCGCCGTAGCGCTCTGCAATTCAGTCTGGCGTGTCGCAATCAATTGTTGTGCTGCGGCGGCAGCGTCTTCCGTCGCCTTCACCTCGGCCAGCGTCCGGGTCGCCTGCAGCAGCTCGTCGTGATTGTTGAGCGCCACGACCGCGGCGGACATGACCCGTCGCGCTTCCACGACGGCTGCCTCCTTCTGACGCACGGCTTCACGGAGCGGCGTCACCGTGGCCTGGGCCGCTTCCACCGGCGGTCGTGCCGCGTCCCGTTCGGCCTGCGGCGCCGCCACGGCCGCGGTCTTCTCGACAACGACCGCTTCCAGTGATGTCACTTCGGCCGCCAGGGCGGCAGCGCGCTCGGCGAACTTCTGTGCCGCCGCGGCCAGTTCGGCGTCGTCCGGGACGGCTGCGACCGCTGCCTGTGCTTTCGTCGAGGCTTCGGTCACCGCGGCAACCTGTGTCTGCTTCGCCGAAACCTGCGCCTGAGCGGCCGCCACAGCGGCCTGTGCTTCGTCCACCTTCTTGACCGCCTCGGCATATTTGCCGCGAGCCGCGTCCAGTTCGGCGACCGTCGGCAATAATGCGGCCTGGGCCGTGTTCCACTCTTCGATCGCCGTGTTGAAAGTTGACATCGCCGCTTCCGCCGCGGCGACGAGCGGTTCGCGGACCTGCTCCAATTGCGTCACCAGCGGCGCGGCGGCGGCGGATCGCTCCAGCAGATCGCCGGGCGTGTCGAGCGCCCGCTGATACACCTGCGTCAGCACCAGTTCGCGGACGAACGCCCGGATGTCGTATCGCATCGCCGCGAACTGTTCGCCGAGCATGGTCAGCAGGGCGGGATGCGTGGGCGGATTTCCGGAGTGATGCAGGTCGACCGGGTGCACCAGGCCGCGCCCCATCATTTCGGCCCAGAGCCGGTTGGCGATGTTCTCGTTAAACGCCCGGTTCGTGCCGTCGGTCGCCAGTTCGGCGAGCTTCGCGCGGCGGCTGAACTTCGGCTGCGGACGGACGTTGTCGGCCGGCTTGACGTCGTACTCGTCCCCCGGCAGGAACACCGGCTCGACGACTTCGGTTCCTCCCGGCACTCGCGCGCCGGTCAGGTGCTTGATTCCCTGCACGAACACGGATTCGAACTGCACGTCCGACCCGGCCCGCTCGGCGTAGTAAGTCTTCTCTGCTTCCCCTTCCTTGATCTTCAGTTCAATGCCGGGAGCGAGAAACGCGAACAGCCCGTGGTAGTCGGCCTGCAGGTAGTCGTCGATCAGCGGGTGATCGTGGCACTGGGCGCACTGCATGTCGCGACCAAAGAAGATCCGACCGACGTCGCGCGTCAGCAGGTTCGGCTCCGCCCCGCGGTCCAGATAGAACCGCACCGCCGCCCGCGGGTCATCGTCGGTCCCGTCGGCCGAGAGGATCTCGCGCGCCAGCTGATTCCAGGGCTTGTTCGCGCGGACGGACTCCACCAGGTACGCCATCCAGGAGTCCTGCGGCACGTGCGTGTTTCCGCGCCTCTCCATCAGCGTGACGTCGAGGAACTCGGCCATGCGGCGCGTGTACTGCGGACTCGCCAGCAGCCGATCCACCGCAGCCGCGCGCTTCTCGGGGGACTCATCCGCCAGGAAGGCACGCAGTTCATCGGCGGTCGGCGGCATGCCGATCAGGTCGAGGGAGACGCGCCGCAGGAAGTCTGCGTCCGAAGCCGTGGCAAGGGCCGGCAACTGCTCGTCAATCCGGACGTGCAGCGGCTGTTCCTGGGCCGTCAAAGCATGATCTGCGAACACGACCGCCGTGCAGGCGAGCACGGGCAAGGCCCATCGCAGATTCCTTCTGCGCAGCAGCATGGCAGGCACCCATCGGCAGGGCAGGTTGGCAGGCGACCGGAAACGTCTGGGAAGAGATGCCGGTCGATCAACGCTGTCTTGGGGATTCGTGATGCGTCACAGCGTCAGGGGGTTCAAGACCCATCACGACTGGCTTATACGATAGTGACTCCGTGTGAGTCTGGTCAATCCAAGGGAACTTTATCGTCGAGGAATCACTGCGTCCTCATCCCAATCAGTCGCTCCCAGCCCCGGCTTTGGCAATCGGACGCACGGCTCGGACTGTAGAGATTCCGCAGACGTTTCAGTCGTCAGATTCGATTCAATCCGGATGCGCGACGAGGCGGCGACCGATGGCACGCGCATGAAACCTGCCGCCCCCCCGCCGGATGCTCTCGCACTTCCTTGAACTGAAACAGAATTGCTGCACCTGGGGGGGTGTCAGTGGATTCCCGACGCGGCCTCATCAGTGACGGAGCTCCGGTCTTCATTGTAAGTCTCCAGCAGCGATCGCGCGTCCACGAGTGAACACAACATGTCAAACAGATGGCATGCAAGCACAAAGGCCTGCACGAGAATGACATTCGCCGTATAAGCGGCCTCCATGAATCCGACCGGAGCCTCCCACCCTCGGTACAGGCACAGCAGCAAAACGATGCCATGCAGGGCCACGCAGCCATCCAGTGATCGACAGAACCATCGGGTCCCCCGGCTGTTGAACGTGGCGATCGACGAGATCGGCAGGACGACAAGACCCGTGGAAAGTGCTGCCAGCCAGGGACGGTCGGCGCCGCTGAATGCCCACGCCGCACTTGCGACGACCCACCACGGGATTCCCCATATGGTCCGTCGAAGTGTTCGGCGAAAGGATGTCGGAATGACCTCCCCCTGCTGGCGGAGGAAGAGGTAAAGAGTCCTCGCAGGCTCCTGCAATCTCAGCACCAGAAACGCGGTCACACAGACGCCCGGCAGAATCGGAAAGGACCTGTAGATCTCAGGAAAAATGAGGATTGCTGCCCCGAACAGCCAGGGAACGACACACAGTCCACCCACGGTACCGGCCATCAGCGCCAGCAATCTCCGCACCCGCATTTGAGGGACGCAGGCGATGATTTGGCCGACCATCCAGATACGGGCGCATTGCACCAGCCATTCAAACGTCCGGGAACCTGGCCCCGGCCACAGCCTCAGCAATTCTTCGGAATGCACCGAGGCCTGGCGAACGTCTCCGGCGAACAAAGACTGAATTGACGACATCAGGTGGGAACGTGGAGCATCCGGTTCCTGCGACAGGAGCACCGCCCGCGTCTGGCCGGCCGCGCCCGGTGTGCCGAGCATCGTTTCAGCAAAGCTCTTCTCTTCCAGGCATTCGAGATCGGTCGGCTTGATCGCCAGGCCCATTTGAGCCGCAGTGACTGCCTTGGCGTACTCCCGCTGACGATTCAGCACTTTCGCCTGCAGCCCCCATCCGGATACGCCGTTCGGGTCAATCGCCAACGCCCGTTCGCACGAAGCGGCCGCTTCAGGGATTGCGTCCCCCTCGAGGTAGGCCCGGCTTAACGCGAGGTGCGGCAGGGATTCTTCGGGGGCCGCTGCGACGGCGGCCTCTGCTGCACGGACCGCATCCCGCGACCGGTGCTGAGCCGACAGGCAGAGCGACAGCGTCGCCTGTGCCTCCCATGCGGAAGGATTCCCGGCAAGCAGGTCCAACAGGATCCGCTCAGCGCGTTTATGCGCACCCGCTTCATGAGCGTGAATTGCCAGTGCAAGCTGGCCCATCTCAGCGGGATCGTTGATCGCCATACCGGCAGGTGATCGCGGTCGATGTCGCTCGGGAGCCGCTCAATCAACTTCCGCGACGGTGCGAATCGCCGCGTGTCCAGACTGGAATTCACACGCCGCAGACTCTAAACTCATCCCCTTCCAATCGCTACCGGGGAGGGATTGCCGCGGCAGCGAAATTGACAGGACTCAGTAGCACAGCACGTCGGACGATGCCGAACACCAAGATCGCTAAAAAGGCCCTCCGTCAGAGTCAAAAAGCCCGCCTGCGGAACCGTTCGCAGCGCTCCTCACTTCGCACGGCAGTGAAGAAGGTGCGCGCGGCCGCTCAGCAGGACGATCAGGTTGCCGCCCAGGACGCCCTTCGCGCCGCGACGAAACAGCTGGATCAGGCTGCTGCCAAAAACCTGATCCATAAGAACTCCGCCGCCCGCACCAAGTCGCGCCTGTCTCATTTGCTCAAGTCCAGGTTTGAAACGGGCAAGTAGGCGTTTTCCGTCAGCACCAGCCTGGGATGCATCCCCGGTCCTCGCTGGACAACGTCTTTGGCGCCCGTCGCAATTCCCGGCCGGCTTCACACTTACGATCTTGTGGCAATCTCGCGCTGCGCCTAGAATTCGCTGGCTGTCGTGCCGTCAACGTTCGCAGCCGCGACAGCGCCCCGCTGGATCGGGGCTGGCGGTGTTGATGCGACCAGTTGCCACGGCCGGATGAACTGGAAGTGACGCATTCACTTCCGCCAGGCGGCAGGCTCTCCTGAGTCCCGTTGGTTTCCCCCCGGCCGACGCCTCCCTTTGTTGTGTGACGTCCGTGTGATGAAGCGGATCGCCGTTCTCGGCTCGACCGGATCGATCGGCACCAGTTGCCTGGAGGTCGCCGACGCCCATCGCGACCGCTTCTCTGTTGTCGCGCTGACGACGAACTCCCGCTGGCAACTGATGGCCGATCAGGCACGCCGGTTCGGACCCCGGTGGGCGGTGGTGGCCGACGAGTCCCGCCGGGCCGACGTTCCGGCCGACGCATTCGGGAATGGTACCGAACTCGGCTTCGGCAGCGACGCACTGGAGCGCATTGTCTCCCATGCCGATGTGGATGTCGTCGTCTCCGGCATCGTCGGCGCGGCCGGCCTGCGGAGTACGTGGGCTGCGGTCGAATCAGGGAAAACGGTCGCCATTGCCAACAAGGAGACGCTCGTCGTCGCCGGACCGCTCATCATGGATTTGGCCCGGCGGACCGGAGCGACTCTTCTGCCGGTGGACAGCGAACATAGCGCCGTGTTCCAGTCCCTGCATTCCGGGCGCCCCGCGGAAGTCCGGCGCATCGTCCTCACGGCCAGCGGCGGCCCTTTCCGCACGTGGTCAGCCGACACGTTGGCGGGAGTCACCCCGCAGCAGGCCCTCGCCCATCCCACGTGGTCGATGGGACCGAAGATCTCGATCGACTCCGCCACGATGATGAATAAGGCGCTCGAGATCGTCGAGGCCCGTTGGCTCTTCGATCTCGCTCCCGACCTGATCGACGTTGTCATCCATCCCCAGTCGATCATTCATGCACTGGTCGAGTTCGTGGACGGGTCCCTGATCGCGCAGCTGTCCCCTCCCGACATGAAGCTGCCGATTCAATACGCGCTCACCTGGCCCGAACGTGCCGATGGGGCCAGTCCGCGACTCAACCTCACCGAAGCGCTCCGCCTGGAGCTCGAACCTCCCGATCTGGAACGTTTTCCCGCGCTGCGGCTCGGGTACGAGACGGCACGGCGCGGGGGCACCTGCGGCGCCGTCCTCAATGCGGCGAATGAAGCGGCCGTCCAGCGGTTTCTGGAGGGACGGCTTGCATTTCCGGACATCACCCGCGCCTGTCGCGACGTGCTGGCCTATCATGACTATGACCCGTCGCCCACGCTGGCCCGGCTGCTGGAGCTGGACCGCTGGGCGCGGCAGGAGACGGAACGTTGGACAGCCTGATTCTCACCCTCGCGGCTTTCGATCCGCAGGTTCTCGTCAATATCCTGACCGTCGCCCTCGGCCTGGGCCTGGTCATCTTCTTCCACGAGCTCGGCCACTTTGCCGTCGCCAAATGGTGCGACGTCAACGTTGAGCGGTTCAGCATCGGATTTGGTCCGGTCCTGCTCAGCCGCAAGTGGGGAGAAACGGAGTACGCTCTCTCCGCCATCCCCTTCGGCGGATACGTGAAGATGCTCGGCCAGGACGACGCCGACCCCAGCCAGCAGACCAGCGAGGAAGTCGCCCAGGACCCCCGCTCGTACACCGCCAAGTCCGTGCCTCAGCGCATGGCCATCATCTCGGCCGGCGTCATCATGAACGTCATCACAGGGCTGATGTTCTTTGTGATCGCCTTCCTGTACGGTGTTGAACGCCCGGACAACGAAGTCGGATCGATTGAGGTCGGCTCTCCTGCCTGGCTGAACGGCATCCAGCCCGGTGACCGGCTGCTGGAGATCAACGGCAACCGCATCGACGACTTCTTCGACGTTGTTCGCGGCACGGCTCTCTCCGACGGACCCATCACCGTCAAGGGGCAGCATCCGGACGGCGAGAAGTACAGCGTCACGCTCAATCCCACCAAGCCGGATGGAGAGCGAAAGACTCGCCGCCAGATCGGAGCCGGCTTTCCGCGCAGTCTTGAGATTCCCGCTTTCCCCGGTTCTCCGGACCGGCCCATCATCATTCCCGGCACTCCCGCCGCCGATGCGGGATTTGAGGCCGGAGACAAGATCCGCCGGATCGGCGACCAGCCCGTCGAGGGTTTCGCCGAACTGGATGCCGCGTTTGCCCGGCGTCGTTCCGAGCCGGTGGACATCTTCGTGCGCCGGCGCGGCGAGGGGGATGACCTCGTGAAGGTCACGATCCCGCCTCAGCCCTATCGGACGCTCGGACTGCAGATGGACATCGGCAAGGTGAGCGCCGTCCGGCCGGGTTCCCCCGGTGCGCTCGCCGGAATTCAACCCGGCGACAAGATCACGCACGTGGACGGCCGCAAAGTCGGCGATGAGCTGAATCCGATGCGACTGGAGGAAGTGTTCGCCGGGCGCATCGGCGAACCGACGACGATCAAAATCTCCCGCGAACTGGCCGGCAGTGAGCCGACCACCAGAGAGCTCACCGTCACGCCGGCCAGCATCGCATGGGGCGAGCACGCCGGTTTTCCAAACTCACCCCTGCCCATCCCCTCGATCGGCGTGGCCTACCACCTGATTCCCACCGTCTTCCGCGTCGATCCTCAGGGACCTGCCGCCCTGGCCGGCATCAAGGAGCGGGACACGATCACAAAGGTCGAGCTGATCTTCCGCGATGACATTCCGAAGGAATTCGGGCTCGACGAGCCGCACGTCATCGATATCGGGGACGAGAACTGGGCCTATGCGTTCTATGAGCTCCAGCAATGGCCCGTCGAAAAGGTGCGGCTCACACTCAAGTCCACCGACGCCGCCCACCGCGGTCCGGTCGAGGTCGTTCCTGCGGTCTCCTCCGATTGGTTCGTTCCAGGTGATCGCGGGCTGATGCAGGTGGAGAAGAACGTGATGCTGAAGGCGGACACGATCGGCGCGGCAGCCGAACTGGGTTGGCGTCACACCGCGAATTCCACCAAGGACATCTATCTCACGCTGCGCGGGCTGGTAACGGGCAACATCTCGGTCCGCGAGCTGCACGGACCCATCAACATCGCCAAAGCCGCTTACCACCAGGCCGGAATGGGCTTTTCCCAGTTTGTCCTGTTCCTTGGACTGATCAGCATCAACCTGGCGGTGATCAACTTCCTGCCGATTCCCGTCCTGGACGGCGGCCACATGGTCTTCCTGCTCTGGGAAGCCGTGATCCGCCGCAAGCCGAACGAACGCATCGTCGCCGCCGCCACCTATTGCGGCCTGTTTTTCGTCCTCGGCCTGATGTGCTTCGTCATCTATCTCGATCTCTTTGGCCACTGATCGATTGCAGCAGGTCACACGTCGCGTGACGTCCGCTGCGTCTCCGACGACCTTTGGCAAACTGTTTGACTTTCGCCCGGTCGCGGGCCCCTGCGCCATCCCGCCCGCCGCGCAAGCGAAGACCCGATCCGGTTCGCCGGACCGGGTCCCGACGATCGGCAACTACTCTTCCTCGTCGCTTCCCCCTTCCGCCCCCTGGCCCGCCGACGGCTCCCGCAACGACTTCGCCGCGCTCAGACGCCGCTTGGCCTGCCGTCGATCCGCATCGGCGTGACGCCAGTCCGGGCAACGTCCCCATTCCGCCTCTTCGACCCCTTTTTCCGTCAGTGCCTTCACGCATGAAGACAGCCGCGCCTCCGCACGCGCCAGCTGTCGTTCCAGTATTGAAGCGTCCAGTCCCATGTTCCGATTCCAGTTTGGATGAGTGTTGCCTGAGCCAGGCGGGGATTCTTGCAGAGGCGGCTGCGTCAGGCAATCCAGAGTCTGACCTGGAATTCATGCTGACGTGCAGGGGCTGGACCTGCTGTTCGCGCGGCGACTCAACCTGGATAGCATCCGGGCGCTTTGATCCCGCAGGAAGGCCTCCGCGTCATGGAAACGACGCTGCATCGACAGTTGAAGGAGCACTACGCGGCCGATGCCGCACTGCGTGAAGTGACGCTCGACGGCTATCGCATCGATGCCATTGTCGACGGCCGTCTCATTGAAGTGCAGTCGGCGCCACTCGGTGCGATCCGGGACAAGGTGCGGCAGCTGCTCGAGCGGCACGAAGTGGTGGTCGTCAAACCGCTCGCGGCCCGCAAGACGCTGATCAAGTACAAGCGCCGCGGTGGACGCATCGACTCCGTCCGTCTCAGTCCCCGACGTGAGACGGTCTACGACCTGTTCCTCGAACTGGTCAACTTCGTCACCGTCTTCCCGCACCCCCGCCTGACTCTGGAGGTGGTGCTGACCGAGCAGGAGGAGCACCGTGTTCCGGCGGCAAAGCGCCGCTGGCGCAGCAAGGGCTTTCGTGTCGAAGACCGCCGCCTTGTCGGCATCGGCCAGATCCATTCCTTCCGTTCCCGTCGAGACCTGCTCGCCTTGCTCCCGGAATCTCTGTCCTGCGGCTTCTCGACTGCCGACCTCGCCCGCGCAACGGGCCTTCCGCGCTGGCATGCTCAGAAGATCGCCTATTGTCTGCGAAAGGTCGATGCCATCGAGCTGATCGGCAAGTCGGGCAACAGCTGCCTGTACCGGCGCGCGGCATTGCCGCGCGCCGCCTGAGTATCGGTCGCAGTGCTCAGTCACTCAGGGGCCGCCGCATGCCTCATCGGTGCGTGGCCTGCTCCGCCGCTGCGGCCGCGGACGTCGATCCGCGGCCGGCCCCTATGCTGAGCGGCGGAGCTTGAGAGGGCCCGCTGCGGCCGCCTCACCGTCCTGGCGGAACCGCGCATGCATACTTTCCCAGTCGATGACCAGACGACCGCCAGTGGATTCGTGCTGCCGGGCCCAGGATGTCAGCAGGTCCAGACAGGCATGGTCGATGTACGACAGGTTGGTCATGTCCACGTGCAGCTCGACGTCGTGCGGTATATTGTCCAGCTGCGCGGCGATCTTCGGGAGACGAATGAATGTCGCCGATCCCTCCATGGCCAGCGTCGCCTTTCGGGTCTCGGGCTCGCGTGTGTAATTGAGCTTCAGGTGCGAGAAGGTGTAGAGCAGTTTCAGGCCGGAGAGCACGACGCCCGTGATCACGCCGGCGAGCAGATCCTGCACGACGATCACGCCGACCGTCATCGCGTAGATGAACACCTCGCCCTTTCCGAATTGCCACAGCTCTTTCACCGTCTTGGGATTGATCAACTTGTACCCGGTGTAGACCAGGATCGCGGCCAGCGCGGCCGTCGGCACGAGCCTGAGCAGGAATGACAGCCACACCACGAACACCAGCAGCCACAGTCCGTGCATTACGGCTGACCACCGGGTCCTCGCCCCTGCCTGTACGTTGGCGGAGCTGCGGACGATGACCCCCGTCATCGGGAGTGCGCCGAGGAAACCGCACGTCATATTGCCGATTCCCTGCGCGACCAGTTCCTTGTCGAATCTGGTCCGCGGCCCGGTGTGCATCTGGTCCACCGCGACCGCGCAGAGCAGCGTCTCCGCACTGGCCACCACGGCGACCACCAGCGCCGCCTGGAGGATGCCGCTCCAGGGGGCGTCCTGGATCAGGGCGGGCGTCACGAAGTGCAGTTGCGACAGCGGATTGTCGGGTACCTCAACGTACAACACCGGCAGGCAGACCACCGCCGCAATGGTCGTGGTCACGAGCACCGCGACCAATGGTCCCGGCACGACGCGCAGCTTCTTCGGCATCAGTCCCTGCCACGCCAGGATCAGGATGATGGTGAGCACTCCCAGCTGCGCCGCGATGCTGTGCGTCTTCAATTGGTCGAGCAGTCCGGACAACGCCTGCTCGGCTTCCTTCTGGGCTGCGAGCGCCGCTCGCGGATCTCCCGCCTCGATGGCAGAACCGGCCGCATCCACCGCGGCGACCGCCGTTGTCGCCGCCTTCTGCACCCGCTCCGAATTCTCGGTGGTCTCGCCGCCAGGCAAAGAAGCAATGCCGGAAACGATCTCCTGCAACTTGCGATCGATGACGTCCTGCGCTTCGGTGAACGACTGCACCGCCGCCTCGTCAGCCTCCTGCTGGGCGTCCGTCCGCTGTTCCAGCATGGCTGCTGTCGCATGATCGGGAAGTTTCTCCGCCATCCGGGCCGCGATATCGGCCTGCTCCCGGTGCAACTCGCCGACCTGCCTAAGCGCCTGCGTGCGGAACTCACGCTCCTCGCGGGACGTCAAGCTCGGCACGGAGAGGCCTTTTTGGATCGCCTCGGGGATGCTGGCCAGGTTCTGCAGTCCCCCCCCCTTCGGCTTGTCGTCCACCATCACGTGGAACTGGCTGGCGAAAATCAGTACGCCGATTCCGGTGAGCATGCCTTTGATCACCGCCGGCGAAACGGCCCGGAACCATTGCGCCAACCGTGCCGTGCCGGCCGCCACCTGCATGGCGCCTGCCAGCAGTACGATCAGCCCGAGCATGTCGATCCCGTAGGTCTGGATCGCCTGATAGACTATGACCGTCAGTCCGGCCGCCGGGCCGCTCACCTGCATTGGTGCGCCGGACAATGTCCCCACGATCAGGCCGCCGACAATCCCCGTCACCAGTCCCGCCGCCACCGAGGCGCCGGACGCGATCGCGATGCCCATGCAGAGAGGGAGCGCGACGAGAAACACCACAATCGATGCCAGCACGTCGTGCCGGCCGACCGTTCGCAACGTGTCTGCAAGCGATTGCCTGGAATTTGTGGACATGAAAGTTTCCTGGCCTGTCTGTTCGAGTCGTGAATCACGGAGGGCCTGGGCGCGCAGGCAGACAAATCAGATGGAGGGCCACCCGGACGTCGCGACGTCCAGCGCCTCCTGCGGCAGGTCCGTCATCGACATGAACTGCTGCTGCTCCGGCGAGTAGGCGAACACCTTGCCGGTTTCGAGTTTGTAAACCCATCCGTGCAGTCGCAGGCTGCGGCGGGAGAGCGCTGCCGCGATGCACGGATGGGTCTTTAGGTTCTCGATCTGCACGAGCACGTTTTCTTCGATCGTCGCCATCAGCCGGGCGGGGGGCTGTTCAATGTGCGCATAGTTCTCCTGAATGATCCGCCGGGTCGCCTCCGCGTGTCGCAGCAGCGACGCGACCGCCGGGAGCCCCTGCACCTGTTCCGGATGCAGCAAGGCCGTCATCGCGCCGCACAACGAGTGGCCACAGACGATCACGTCCTGCACCTTGAGCGCTGACACCGCGTATTCGATCGTCGCGGCTTCGCCCCCTTCGACGGCTCCGTAAGGAGGCACGATGTTTCCGGCCGTCCGCAGGATGAACAGCTCGCCCGGGTCGGTCTGCGTCAGCAGGTTCGGGACGATTCGGGAGTCGGAGCACGTGATGAACAAGGCCAGTGGCGACTGCCCCTCGGTGAGCCGTTTGAACAAATCCTCATGGCCCCCCATGGACTTCTGAAACTGATGAATGCCTTCGACAAGCTTCTGCATGACGGCACGCTCATTCGTGACAGGCGCAGGCTTTGCCACCGATTCCGACGCCCAGAACAGGCGCGCCGGATGAGGTCAAGCGTGTGCGCGAGGTGAATTGCACAGCGTCCGCACGGGGCGGAACAGCTATCAGAGACCGCTCTGGCGCCCCGATTCAGGCGCGCAGCCAACGGACCATTCAGCGCAATATCTCTCTGCGCATCTCAGCAGCGCAGCGGAGCGCTCAGACCGTTCGCCAGAAAGTGGCCGAAGGTCTCGCTGTGATTCCCACGACTCCGGCAGGAGTCCGATGCCGCCGCGCGCGGCAGATCGCGCGCCACGATTCGCAGCCGCCTCAGCGTCGGCGTGCGTGACTCTTCGGACCGCATCGCCGCCTCGACAGAGTGCGACGCGATTTCCTGAATCTCTTCCGTGTAGCGGGTCGACTGCCGCATTCCCCCGGCAGCGGCCATCAGCATCAGCGCAACGCCAAACGCCGCACCGAATAGTTTCGGCCGGCTGCATTTCGCGCGCAGAGTCCAACGGGGCGACATAGGGGGCCTGGGTGAGCCGGTGGATTCTCCCTTAAGGTCGTGTCCTGTTATAGGCACAGCCGCAGGAAGAGGCAATCGTCTGTAACGAGCTTTTGCAATTGTTCATCGAACCTGTACAAACTTGCCGGTTCACAACCGTCCTGGACCTCACTGAGGGTCCACGCTCCGGTCGAGGCACTCGTGGCAGGGACGTCCGGACGCATCGCAGCACGGATCGCGGCGATGCCGCATCCACATTGCCGGTCCATGCGACGAGTGCGGGCAATCCGACAACCGGTACGGCGTGTATTCCATCCGGTACAGTGACAGGTGCTTGGGAATTCCGTGGCCGCGCGGGGCATAGGGACGCGGCGCACATCGCGCATCACGGCCGAACACGTCCGTCGGTTCCCAGGGTCCGTAATACTTGCTCGGCAGTCGGAACGGCTCAACCTGGGCCCGCTCCACCTGCCAGAAGGGCTGGAAGATCGTGTGCGAGACCCGCTCAATCAGTGAGCGCTCCTCCTGCGGCGTTGTGGCCTTTGCGCCGTTGTCCTCTGCGTGTGCACCGCCCATGCATGCGAGCAGCAGCCCGGTGATCAGCATCCCCCCCCGGAAACGCCGCGATTGATTCGAGTGCCTGCTGATTCCACGCATGACGATCCCTGTCGCTGGCGGTCGGGGCCGGGGTGACGAGGCCTCCGCGCCGGAATTCCCGGCTTCACCGTTGCAATCGACAGATCCCGCCCCGCAGATTCAGCATCCGCCGCGCCCCCCGCAGGATCCTCATAATCCGCAAAGTCCACCCGGAAGCGACGGGATGCTGCTCCCCGCTTGTTTGGTGTCACTCCCGCGATCCCCCAGTCTGCAGAATCGACCGGCCCGCCGGTTCCGGCTCCTTAATGCCGCTGCTCGGCCGGATTGCACCGCTGACGCCCATCAGTTCCGGATGCCGGGCCACTTTGTCGCTGAAGATCCGGATGTCCTTGAGCACCGGGTCCAATGATTGCACCAGCAGCGACAGCGCAGCAGCCGACTCATTCAGATTCTCATACAGTTGAGGATCGGTCGCGAAACGCTGCAGTGATCCGTCCTCGCTGTTCACCATCCGCGCGAACGTGTTGAGTTCGGTCAGCAGCGACTCCAGTTGTCCCAGGCTGCCATCCAGCTTCACGACCATCGAGCGGCTGTGCTCGGCCAGCGGGTCCGTCGCCCGGCTGAGATTGTCCAGGTTCTCACCGATCCGCTGCACCGAGATCCGCGCCGCCGCGATCGTCTCGCGCGTTTCGTTGACCATCGCCGGCAGCGCCGCGACGGTGTCCTTCAGATTCTGCTGCATTTCAGGGTCCGCGAGCACTCTGTTCGCCTCTGTCAGAGTCACGTTGGCGGTCTGCATCGTCTCCGTGAACTGCTGCAGCGCGACCGCCGCCCGCTCGACCACCTCGTTCAAGTCTCCCTCCTTCGTCTCGACCAGACCATTGACGTTCTGCGCCACCTTCTGCCACTCCCGGCTGGTTTCCGAGAATGCCGTGAGCGTCTCGTTGACCTGCCGCTCCATCCGATGCACGATCTCCATCGGATCCGCCGGAGCGATCCCCTTCACTTTGGTGTTCGGCGGCAGGTAGTCACGGCTCACTCCGGGAGAAAACTCGATGCTCGAATCACCGAGGAGCGTGCGAACGAGCACGGGTTCCGAGTCCCGACGCAGCTGGATTTCCGAGCGGATCGCGACGACGACCAGCACTCCCCCCTCCTTCTCGTCCAGCAGCACGTCGGCCACGGACCCGATGCTCATGCCGCTCTGCCGGACCGGCGTTCCCTTCTGCAGGCCCGGCGCGGAATCGAAGTGGATTCCGAGCTGATAGCGCTCCTGCCAGTATTTTCGCACGTCGCCAAACTGAATGACGAGCGCTGTGCAGATCGCCAGCGCCGCCAGCACGAACAAACCGACCCGGAACTGCAGCTGACGTTCGGACATGGTGACGCGCTGAGGGTTGAACTGTGAATGTTGGTTGCCGGGGGAGCCGCACGGACGGCGCCGTCTCACGCGGCCGCCATCTCCGTGAGCCGTTCTCCCGCTTCGCCGCGGACAAACTGATGGACCCGCGGATCGTCGCAGGCAAACGTTTCATCCGCCGTCCCCTCGAAGATGATCTGCGACTCCTCCGGGCGCAGCCGCGAGAGTGGGAACAGCATGACGACGCGGTCGGCGACCTTGCGGACCGTGTGCATGTCATGGGTCACGACAATGCTCGTTACGTTGCTGCGGTTGCGGGTCTGCAGGATGAGTTCGTTGATGACGTCGCTCATGATGGGGTCGAGCCCCGTTGTGGGTTCGTCGTACAGCACGACTTCCGGGTCCATGGCGAGCGCCCGGGCCAGGCCCACGCGCTTCCGCATACCCCCCGAAAGCTCTGCCGGCTTCTTCTCGCAGGTGGATGAGTTCAGCCCGACGTCGCGCAGTCGCTCCACCACCGTCTGCCGCACCCGTTCTTCCGGCCAGCGGCGGTTCTGTCGAATCCCAAAGGCGACGTTTTCGAAGACAGTCATGCTGTCGAACAGCGCCGCCATCTGGAACACATAGCCGAACCGCAGCCGCTCGCGGGCAATCTCCTTGTCGGAGCGATCATGGACCGGCCGGCCGTCCCAGAGCACGGCGCCACTCGTCGGCTGCAGCAGGTCCATCATCAGTTTCATCGTCACACTCTTCCCGCAGCCGCTTTCGCCGATGATTACCAGCGTCTCACCCGGCTCGAGCGCCAGAGTCACGTCTCTCAGAATCGGCTGGTCGCCGAACTGCTTCGTCACGTTGCGGAGCTCGATGAGCGCGGACATCAAGGCACTTTGGGAGGATTCATCCGAGCGAAACGCCGCCGGGCCACAACACGTAATACAGGCGCATCAGGAACGTGCCGAGCAGGAAGTCGAGCGTGAGGATCGCGACGAAGGAATAGACGAATGCCTCCGTGGCGGCGCGGCCTACTCCCTCCGCGCCGGCGGTTGAGTGAAACCCGCGGTGACACGCGATCAGCGCGATCGCCGCTCCAAAGAATACGCTCTTGAACACCCCCGTCAGCAGGTCCCATGGCATCACAAAGTTGCTCGAGTGATACCAGTAATGAAAACTGTTCACACCCAGCACCTGCGTCGTGAACAGCCAGCCGGTGACGATTCCGATGCCGTCGGCGAACAGCGTCAGCATCGGGATCAGCAGGAAGCACGCGAGAAACCGCGGCACTACGAGGTAGTGCACCGGGTTCGCTCCCAGCGCGGTGAGCGCGTCAATCTGCTCGGTGACGCGCATCGTCCCCAGTTCGGCCGCCATCGCGCTGCCGACGCGGCCGGCGAGCATCACGGCCGCCAGCACCGGCCCGAGTTCCTTCACCAGCGTCACATTGATGACTGCGCCCAGCTGTGTCTCCATGTTCATCATCGCGAACTGGTCGTATGACTGAACGGCGAGCACCATCCCGATGAATCCGCCTGTAATCAGGATCACCGGCAGGCTCTGCACGCCGGTCTGGTACAGGATTGGCCACAGAACGCGGCCGCGCGGCAGCCGCGTGAGCAGCCAGCTCAGCATCTGCACGCCGAACAGCGCAATGTCCCCCACCAGGCTCACGAAGTGGATCGTCAGCCGTCCGATGGCGTGGATAAAGGTATCGCGCGGTCTGCGCAGGGGAACGCTCGACATGCTCGTTCGTCGTCCCGACGAATGGGAGCCGCGATTCGGCTCCGGCGCCGCGGTGGGCGGCGATTGACTAAGCCAGGCCGCACTCCGGAGAGTGGGGGCGTTCGGGGGGCCGAACGATAGCGAAACCGTGCGATCGGATCGATACGGATTACGCCCGGATTGACGCCGAACTTTGGAGACTCATCAGGACCCCTCTGGTGATTGTGGCGCTCGCACCTTACGATCGTCCTGTCTCAACAGAATAGCCAAACTGCGACGGAGCGAATCGTGCAATTGATGCCCGGATGGTTGACTGTACTGGAACCGGAAGACTGCGAAGACTGCGGGCTCTGCTGCGAGGGCGTCGGGTCCCCTGTTCTCCTCTATCAGACGAATCCAGGCACGGGAGCCAACTCGCTTCGGCCGGACGATCTGCCGGTGGAACTGATCGAAGAGATTGATGAGCATTTCCAGGGGCTCGCCCGAGGGGAGGAACCCCAGGAGTACTGCCTGTGGTTCGATCCGGAGCGCCGGGCGTGTCGCCATTACCAGTGGCGTCCCCAGATCTGCCGGGACTATGAGATGGGGGGGACGTCCTGCCTGGAGCGCCGCCGTCCTTTCCTGGAAGACACCCCCAGCTGATTTCCCTTCGACCGGGCTGCTTGCCGCGAAAGCCAATCGGCAATCCCGCCTGAGTTGGCGGTGGAGGTCGATTTGAGCCCGCTGGCATCGCCTCCTGCCCCGGGTTCAGGGACGCGGCATTGCCTTAACATTAAGGCCCACTTTGTGTTAATTCCGCCAGACTTGCTATTGGTGAAGTGTGAAGAAACGGTAAAAATCCGATAAAGGAACTGTAAGGCTCGCTCGGCACCCTCCTTGCATCTGGGGGACGTCCATGACGGACCTGTACCTGGGCATTGCGTTGATGCTGACGTTGGGAGTGGCCTGCTTCATCGCCACTCGCCGATTGGCCAACTTCGGTCCGCGCTGGGTCTACGACGTCGCCGCTCTCCTGACCGTCGCCATCCTTTGCGGATACATCTGGTGGATCTGGGACGATGTTCGCGTCGCCCGCTGGCTGCCGGTGTCTAATCTGATCATCGTCGGAAACTGGTTCCTGCCGCTGCTGGGCGTGCTGGCGGGGCTCGTCTGGAAGCGATTCCCCGAGAGCCGGTGGCGACGCAGCGTCGCAACCGGCCTGCTCTTCACCGCCGGCTGCTACACCACCGTCAATCCGGTACTTGGGGAAGCGCCCCATTGCCAGTCACGTTGGGAGCGGGCGCGCAACGCCCGGTTGTTCCTGCAGACGACGGACGCAACCTGCTCGGCCGCGGCCGCGGCAACGCTGCTGAGCCTGCATGGAATTCCGGCGGATGAACAGGAGATGGCTGATCTCTGTCTCACCCGGCAGGGGACGACGTGGAAGGGACTGTATCGCGGTCTCTCGCTCAAAACGGAGTTGAGTGCCTGGGAAGTGCAGGTCTTTCGCGGTTCGAGAGACGATCTGCGCGGCGAGGAAGCCTATCCGGTGCTGGTCTGCGCGGAACTCGATCCCTACGCGCCGAATGCCGACAATTACGAGCAGGAGTACGGCTGGATTCCCGGAACTCCTCACTCGGTCGTCGTTCTGGGCCGCACTGCCGACGGCAGTTTCCTGGTGCACGATCCCGTCGCCGGGCAGGAACTCTGGAGTGCTCGCGAGATGGATGCACTCTGGACGGGAACGGCCGTGCGTCTGGTTCCCCGCGGGGACTTCGGTCCTTCGCTGCTCGTGTCGCTGACGGGCGTGATCCACTGAGTCGCGCTCCTCTCAGGAGGGCGTTCTGCGAATCGGCTCAACTCGTCAGCGCCCTCCGGCCTCCCGGGTCGCCGCTGACGTCGCCGCGTCATTCGACCCTTCGATCACAGTCATCAGTTCGCTCCCTTCGATCGACGGGCACCAGTATTTCTCGATGTGCTCAATGACCAGTTCGGTCCCTCGCGTGTGACTGACGTAGGGAGGCTCGCGCGGGTCGTACATCGCATCGGTCAGGTCGCGGCACAGCGCCACGTTCATCTTCAGCCGCACCTGCTGCCGGATTCCGAACGGCCGTCCCAGCACGCACATGTTGGTGTGAACACCCATCAGCACGATGTTGGTGATCCCCTCCTGTGCGCAGAAATTGTAGATCTCGATTCCACTGTCCGACACGCCGTCGTATCCAATGATGTCCAGATCGGGATGCTGCTTCGTAAATACCTTCACCGCCTCTCCCACCACCGGGTCATCGCACGGACTTTTCGAATCGACGATCGGCAATTCGGCTTCCGACTCCGCATCGAGGTAACACCAACCGGCGATTTCTACCGGCGGCGTGGATTGCGCGGCCTGCATCATCCGCAGCCGATGCGGCGTCCCCTCGTACTGGTCCATGCACCCGCTCGGAGCGTGAATGATCATTACGCCGTGATTGCGGGCCGCCGTGATCACCTCGTTCATCCGTGGCGCCATGACGCTCACCCGCTGCGCTGCCGACTGGCAGTAGTGGTCGTCCCACATGTCGCAGATGATGATGGCCGTTTGGCGCGCCTCCCACTCCGCCTGCTGCACGACCGCCTCACCGGTCTCCTTGTCGCGCGAGCGCAGCTGCAGTTGCAGCACCCCTGGCACCGACGGTCGATTCGCAATCCGCGTCTCGTCATCAGCATGCCCAGTCCTCATCGTGAGCGACAGCAGCAGGGCCCCAGCCGGCAGCAACGTCATCCAGCGGCAGGCATCGAGTAATCGCGTCATCGCGACGTCTCCTGGTTCAGTGCGGGATCAGTAGCGGTGCGGCTCGCCGTCATAGCGGACGTCGCAGCCCGGCCGGGTCTCCTGGAACCGGGCGACGGTATCCGGCGTCACGTCCGTTCCGCGGAGATCAACGTAATTCAACGAGGGCAATCGCTCCAGCGTGGAGAACCCTTCGTCGGTGATCTGCGTGTTCTCGAGCAGCAGCCGCTCAAGTCGCGTGAGGCCGACCAGCGTCGGAAGCCCGGACTCGGTGATCCGCGTGCCGCTGAGATACAACTCCTCCAGAGTCGTGAGCCGTCCCAGGTCGGCCAGTGCTGCGTCGGTGACGCGCGTCCGCCGCAGGTCGATGCGGCGAATGGCGGAAAGCCCTCCCAGGTGGGCAATCCCCGCATCGGTGACCTCCGTCTCCGGCACAATCAGGTGCTGCAGGCTGGCAATGCCGCCCAGATGTCGCAGTCCCTCATTCGTGAGCGGCGTACCGCGCAAATAGACCTGCTGCAGCTGCGTGCACCGTCTGATCGACGCCAGCCCTGTCCCGGCCACGGACGTGTGATCGAGATACAAATCCGTCAGCTCGGTCATCGCAGCCAGTGCATCCAGCCCGTCATCGTTGAATGTGGTGTTGTTCAGCCACAGCTGGCGGGTGTGCACGAGCCCCCTCAGGGCGGTCATTTCGCTGTTCTCGATTCCGGTCGCGCTCACGTCGACGTAGGTGATCGAGCGATAACGGCCGATCTCCTCCAGGAGCTCGCGTCTCTCTGAACAGTCAAGCCGCTCGCGGAACGCGACCCCCTTGATGGAATCAAATCGTCGAGCGACGTCTGCTCCGACCGTTCGATAAAGCGCCTGATGCAGACACAGGGGACGTCCGGGTTCTGTAAATACTTCGCCCCCGGCAGCTTCAACACGGTCGATGAGAGCCTCCTGCCGCGCCGCGCCGACCAGCACGATCACCACCCACAGTCCCAGCAGAACAACGACTGCAACGACTGCGAGCCGAGACGGGGTGGGAAGCCGCAGATTACGTCGGTGCTCTGCAGTCCCGGGGGCGACGCTCATCTTCGATCGCACACTCACCGTGCTGGCCGCCGCTTGAACAGCCAGCGGAAGATCCCGTCCACGCCGAACCAGCTTCCCGTCGGCAGCGCCGCAATCGCCAGCAGTGCAATCGCCTCGATCAGGTTCTTGTTGATGACGAAGCTGTGCTCCGTCCCCGCCACCGCCGGCGGAAGATAGACGCCCGGCAGCGGCGCCGTCGGCAGATAGAACATCACCAGCAGCACGGCCCCCAGAAACGCTGCGGGTCGCGTCAAAAAACCCAGGATCAGCAGCGCACCCAGGATCAGCAGCCCGTAGATCGTCGCCTGGTCGGCCATCCACAGCTGGGTCTGCTTCGGCGGAATCCCCCCGCGCGCCCGCTGTTCCGGCCTCAGCAGTCCCAGCGCTTCACGCTTCATCTCCGCATCCAGTGCCCGGACCGGTCCCACCAGCTCCGCCCGCTTCCCCTGGATCTTCTGCCAGATCAGGTCCAGATGCTCGTACTGAAAATCGGTGCTGGCCCGCTTCCGTGCCCGCTCGTACTCGCGCAGCAGATCCCGATACACCTGAATCTCGCCGTACCGCAGCCACTGGGCATTCTCGGCCGCCTGCTCGCGCGCCTCGGTCTTCGTCCCTTCCGCCTCCGTCGGCAGCAGTTCCGCCTCTTCGGGAGGCTCAGCGTTCTCGATCGCCTCGCGCTGGATATTCGGGTCTTCCGGCGGCAGGTCCGATGCCGGCCACTCGATCGCCATCTCCGGGCGGTAGCCCTCCGTCAATCGCGCCAGCACACCCACCCGATCCGGATCGCCCTTGAGCGATGCCGCCAGCCGCTGGCGGAATCCCAGCTTCGCCGAGTCCTTCTCGAGTGATTCCACAGCCTGATAGAACTGCAGATCGACCTCATCCGGCTGCACGGCCACGCCGTCCTCGTCACGGACCGCCGCTCCCGCGGCATCGGCCTGCGCGTAGCCGTCCGGCAACGCGACGACAGGCACGGCCTCTTTGAGCGTCTGGGCCTCGCTCGGTAGCAGCGGATTGCTCCCCTGCACGACCAGCCGCCGATTCTCCTCGTCATACGTGACGACGTTCTTCAGTTTGGCGAGCGGCTCCGCGGCCGACTCGGGAATCGCTGATACGCTTGCCGTGATCTGTGCTGGCCCGTCCAACATCCGTTGCAGCCGCGCCTGCTGATCTTCCGTCAGTCCATAGTGGCGGACGAACTCCTCCTGCCACTCGTCCCAACGATCGGTCATCGCCTGATAGTTCAGCCAGCGAAGATCGTCGGGGTCTTCCGTCATGCCACGGAAGTAGTCCCGCAGCGGACCCTGCGCGTTCTTGAGGTATCCCTCCGACGTCCACGGCTTCGCGGAATCGAGCGTGTCGTACTTCCACAGTCCTTCGTACAGAAACTGCCACCCGATCGAGATCCGCAGCAGGACCAGGAACAGCACCGCCAGAAAGGAGACACGCTTTAGATCACTACCCACAACGATTCCGCCTTGATGGAGTCAACAGTTTTCCGTTTTCAGTCGTCAGTTGTTCGTCTTCGGTTGTCGGACAGCTCCGTTCTCCCCTCTCCCGCGCGCGCCACCATGCTCGCACGGCAGGCGTCGCCGCGGGTGAGGGGCCGGGGGTGAGGGACCAGCCAACGCGGATGCAGGAGCCGCCCCATGGAAGGCCTGTTGCGACGACTTGTTCCCAATCGCCGCCAACTCCTCCGTTTCGCATTGGCGCTCAGGCATCATCCCCCGCCACGAATAACGCATCCTCCGCGATATTCCGGATCACCGGCTCCAGACGGCGGTCTTGCGGGGGGGGGATTAGCAGGGCGCCGATCGAGGGGTGATTATCACAATATTCCAGAGCCTTTTCGAGTCCCATCACGTAGAAAGCCGTCGATAGTGCGTCCGCTTCCGTCGCCGTCGCGGCCAGCACCGTCACCGAGAGCAGCCCCTCCGCCGGCCAGCCCGTCCGCGGATCCAGAATATGCCCGTACCGCCGCCCCTGGTGCCGGAAGTACTGGATGTTCGAACCGCTCGTCGACATCGCCTGGTCGCGCAGCAGCAGCGTCGCGTACCGCTGCTCCGTAAACAGCGGATTCTTCACCCCCACCGGCCACCCCGCCAGCCCGTGATGCGTCCCCCGCGCCATCAGGCTGCTGTGCCCCCCATGCAGCAGAAAGTTCTCCATCCCCACCTGC
>JBGTSJ010000027.1:0-73423 GCA_041940305.1 Planctomycetaceae bacterium | reverse complement strand
GCCGACGGTGCCACTCGAGGATCTGATCGCTGTCCAGATCGGTGGCGGGCTCCATATGTTCTCGCGCCTGGGTTTACCATGGACGAGTAGAGCCATAACGTAACACCGACGACGACTTGTGTAATCTGTCGCGTCCGATCTCCAGTTGAGAGGGTGTCTCAAAGTCTCTTATTCCGAAACCGGTCCGGATCGCTAAGCGCTCCAGACCCCACGTTCCAGACCGCTCTAGCGGAGCCAACCCCGCGTTAACCCGGGGTACTTTGTGCCGGTCAGAGACTCTGAGACTTTGGCCAGATCAGGCGCGACCGCGGCTAAGACTGGTGAGCGGCAGTGACTCAGTCTCACCCGCGGAGAGAACTCGTCGTCGCAAGTTGTTGCGTATCAACGAAGAAAGCCGAGGCGTCTCGCCTCGGCTTTCTGCGTTAACGAACGGGTCGGATGGTTTCCGAGCCGCGTGAAGTGGCGGGGACAGGATTCGAACCTGCGACCTCGAGGTTATGAGCCTCGCGAGCTACCGGGCTGCTCCACCCCGCGCTATGGGTGTCCGTCGACACCGGCTGCGCGGCATCCAATCGGGACGACTGAAGTATATCGGCTGGAGGAGGTGGCGTCGAGTCGGTGATCTCAAGTTTTTTCCGGAAGGCTCGTCTATTCGGTGGCGAGGGGTTCGGTTCGCGGTGGGAGCGGGATGTCGACCGGGCCCATCGGCTGGTCGGCGGCTGGAGCGGCGCTGTCGGGTGCGGCGAGGGATGACGGCGGCGTGGCGGCGCCGGCGTCGCGGTTGAGGCGGGCGTCTCCGACTTCGATCTGGGCGATGCGGAGCGGCGCGGGGCCGGTCACGCGCGACGTGACGATGCGCGGGGCAGCGGCAGCTTCCGATTCGGCGGACCCGAGAACGAGGCGGATCTCGGTTTGATCGGGATAGGTGAGGTGCAGCTCGAATTCGGAGGCGGGTGTGGCCGGGCCCAGGGGGTTGCCCCAGTCGAAGCGGGACGGATAGCGAATAGAGTGGTAGCCGTTGGACGCGGTGACTTCGGGGGACGTCAGTTCCTCTCCCTGATAGTACACCCGCAGCGATGCGAGGTTCAGCATCCACGATGTGGAGGCCTTGAGAACGAAATCGTCCGGGCCAAACTGCACTCGTGGCTGTCCTTCGAGCGAATCGACGACGCTCTTAAGCACGGCGGGGGGAGTGGCGTCCTGTCCGAGTCGGGCGGCGCACCGCAACAGGACCGGCGCCGGCAGCCGGGCGACGGTTTGCGGGTCGCTCAGTTGGCGGAGCAGCTTGTCGCGCTGCTGCGACTTTTCGTAGAGCACCACCAGGAACACGCGGCTCTGATCGGTCTCGAGGTTGACGTCGAGATTGCGAAGGATCGCGTCTTCAGCAGCGGCGTATTCCTGCCGGTTCTGCAGCACGCGGGCGCAGATCAGATTGGCTTCCCAGACATCGGTCGAGAACACGAGCGCCCGATTGGCAGTCTCGCCGGCGCTCGGCTGTTCGAGATAGTCCTGGATCGCGGCCCGGTTTGAAAGCGCCGTGGCGAGCATGTCGTCTTTGCGGAAATGGCCGGCCCCGATTTCGACGACCTTCTCGTACGTGCCCAGAGCGGCGAACAGCTGGCCGAGTTCCTGCTGCGTGCGGGCGACGTAGTACCAGTAGGGGGGATAGGCCTCCATGAACGGCTCCATCCGCTTGAGGACGCGGAGCCGCACTTCGGGATTCCGCTCGCGCATGGCGAATTCGAGTGCGTCGAGATCATCGCCGCGGACGAGCCAGCGGTCGGGGATGTGCTTCTTCTGGGTCATCTGCCAGAAGGTGTCGAGGAACTGCGACGACTTCTGGACGACGCTCATCAGCCGCGCCTTCTCGATCTTCATGAGATCGCCGTCGCGCTGATAGTCCATGATGCGATAGTCCCACCAGCTGTTGACGCCCTGCTTGATGGCCTGTCCATAGTGGGCGCTGGCGACCTCGCAGCCGATCGAGAACACGTCCCACACGAGCTTGCGCTGCATCACGGTGCTGTGATATTGATGCGAAAGCTTGCGTTCGGCATCGGCGATGCCGATCTGGTTGATCTCGTCGAGGACCGACGTGTAGAGCTGGATCACCTCGCGGTCAGCGATTCCGTCGAGATTGATGTTGTTGAGGATCTTCTCCTGCTCTTGCGCGAGGACGTCGCGCGTGGGATACCGGCGGATGCGGTGGAACGACGCGCGGCAATAGTTCAGCGCCACGGCCGTCTGCAGTGCATCCGTAGTGGGGGTGGCCGTAGTCGCTTGGGCGGTGGTTGCGGCCGTAGCGGCGGCTTCGGTGGATTCCGCTGCGCTGCTTATGCTGAGCAGCGGCGCGCACAGGACGATGACGACGGAGAGCAGTCGAACGAACATCGGGGCACCGGTCTCTGGCATTGCAGCGCCGATCATGGCGCCGACAACGCTCGTGGAGGAACAGGCCGTTCTGATCGCCGTGGCCTGAGCCCGCAAACTGGCGGCGATGCGATTCGATCCGGCGAATCGCTGCCACCCGCTCCACTGTAGCGGCGCGTAGCGCGGCCGCTACGCATTCGCGGCCTTGGCAAGGCCGATCGCCGCCGTCGCGGACGCAATGTGCGGACGGCGCAAAGTGAGAGGGCGGGCTGAGAGTCGCCGCAGTCCGCAGAGTCTGCCCCACCGTAGGAGTCCAGCCTTCAGGCTGTCTGCCCGACGAAGTGATGTCTCCGCCCACCTCGCTGCAACGGGGCCTTCCTCGGGAGCGCGCGAGTTTTACCTTATGAAGGCAGACTACGCCGCCTTGCGACCCGCGTCGCGGATCGGAATCGTCCACGTACGGCTGGCAGTCTTTGCCATCGCGTCTGACAGACTCTTGATGACGCGGACCTGCCGCTCTTCACCGAGTTCAGCGTAGATCGGCAGCGCAATCACCTCGGACGAAGCACGCTCCGACTCAGGGAAGGCCCCGGGACGCTGGGCAAGGTAAGCGAAGCAGCGCTGCAGATGCAGGGGCTTCGGATAGTAAACGGCACAGCCGATCTGCCGTGCCTGCAGCTCCGAGAGCACCTGATCGCGCCGATCGGCATCGACGCGGACGCAATACTGGTTGAAGACATGCCGGCAGTCGCGATTCTCCCCCGGCAACTGAAGTTCCTGGCACGCCGGCTCCTGCGCGAGGAGAGTTCCGTACCTCTCGGCATTCCGGCGGCGGGCCTCCGTCCAGCTTTCGAGATGACGCAGCTTGACTCGCAAGATCGCGGCCTGCAGCGCGTCCAGACGGCTGTTCAGACCGACCTCGATGTGTTCATAGCGTCCCACGTCGCCGTGGACCCGCAGCCGCTTCAATCTCGCGGCCAGATCCGGATCGTCGGTGGTCAGCATGCCGCCGTCGCCGGCGCCGCCGAGGTTTTTCGTCGGAAAGAAGCTGAAGCAGGCGATCGTTCCCAGCACTCCCGCGCTCCGTCCACGGTAGGTGGCGCCGATGGCCTGGGCGGCGTCTTCGACGATCGCCAGCCCATGCCGTACGGCCATCCGCCACAGCGGTTCCATTTCGGCGCAGCGGCCAAACAGATGGACCGGCATGATGGCCTTGGTCCGGGGGGTGATGGCGGCTTCGACGGCGGCCGGATCGAGATTGAACGTGACCGGATCGATGTCGGCAAAGACCGGAGTCGCGCCGACGCGGTGGATGGAACTGGCCGTCGCAAAGAATGTGAACGGGCTGGTGATGACTTCATCGCCCGGGCCGATGTCGAGCGCCATCAGCGCAAGAATCAGCGCGTCGGTTCCGGACGCGCAGCCGATGGCATGGCGAGCGTCGCAATACGCGGCGACCTCGTCTTCGAGCGATGCGACCTCTTCGCCCAGCACGAACTTCTGGCTGCTGAGCACGCGGTCCACCGCCTCGTGCACTTCCGCCTGGATTGTGGCGTGCTGCTCGACGAGGTCGATCAGCGGCACGGGGTCAGGGCGGTGGGCGGAATGAATCGACAGGATGGACTCGGCAGACATACGGCGACTCCGTTCGCTCGTGAGGTCGATCGCAGGGGAAATGAGACGCGAAAACGCGCCCGGCGGGAGGGCGGGATCGCGGCGCGGGGCCGCGGATTCGGGCGTCGGGAAACTACGCCCGGCCCGGGGTCATGTCAAGGTGAACCGACTGCAGGCGGCCGCCGTTTCGCGGGGAATCGGCATATTTCGACCGATCCCCGATCGCGGTCGTGAGCAGGATGCGTCTTGTCCGGTTTTCGGTGAGGAGATAGGATTGGTGAGCTTTGATGGCTCGGATGCATTCCCGGGCCGGCGTGGATCTTTTCAGGATTGGGACCCGTTATGAAGTACCCCTCCCGTGCTGCGCGCACGCTGATCGTCGGACTCTCCGCTGTGGTCGTGGCCTCGCTCGGCGCCCGGCAGCTCTGCTCATCGGACCAGGTCGATCAGGAAACCGCGCGGCTCGTGTCCCAGATGATCCCGCGCTTCCACCTCAGCCAGTCCGCAATCGACGACAGGATCTCCGGCATGCTGGTGGACGGGTACGTCAAGCAGCTGGATCCGCAGAAGCTCTACTTCCTGCAGGCCGACATCGACGCCTTCAACCAGAGCCGCAGCACGCTGGACGACGCCGTCAAGGAGGGCAACGTCGATTTTGCCTACCGCGTGTTTGACGTGTTCAAGCAGCGCGTCACCACGCAATGCGAGTTGGCGCACCAGTTGATCGACACCGAGCACGATTTCACCGTGGACGAGGAGATGATCGCCGATCCGGATGATCGGCAATGGGCGAAGGCTCAGGAGGAACTGAACGAGCGCTGGCGCAAATGGATCAAGCGCGAACTGCTCGAGTTCCGCCTCGACGACAAGACCGCGGAAGAGGCCCGCACGGACCTCCACAAGCGGTACCGCAATATCAAGCTGATGCGGATTGACCAGCAGAAGCCAATTGACACGCTGGAGATCTACCTGACGGAGCTGGCCAAGTGCTTCGATCCGCACTCCAGCTACATGTCCCCCAACACCTGGGAGGACTTCGAGATCTCCTTCAGGCTGAGTCTCGACGGCATTGGGGCTTCTCTCCGCAGCGATGACGGCTACACGATCGTGCATGAAATCGTCGCCGGCGGCGCCGCCGACAAGGACGGGCGCCTCAAGCCGGACGACAAAATCCTCGGCGTCGGCCAGGAGACCGGCGACATCGTCGACATCTACGAGATGAAGCTCACCGACGTCGTCCGCATGATTCGCGGCCAGAAGGGGACGATTGTTCGGCTGCGGGTCAAGCCGGCCGCCGGCGGCGATACGCAGGTCTACGCCCTCACCCGACAGAAGATCGAACTCAACGATCAGGCCGTCCGCGGCGAGATTATTGAAACTCAGGACCGCATCGGCCGGACGGGCCGCATCGGCGTGATTCATGTCCCGTCGTTTTACCGCGACTTTGAAGGCGCGCAGGGAGGCGGCACATTTAAGAGTGCTTCCGCCGACATGGCTCGAGTTCTGCAGGATTTCACCAAATCGGGCGGGGTGGACTGTGTGGTGATCGACCTGCGCTCGAACGGCGGCGGCGCCCTCAGTGAAGCCATCGAGATGTCCGGCCATTTCATCGACCAGGGACCCGTCGTCCAGGTCAAGGATGAACGGGGCAATATCAAGGCCCTCGATGACGAGATCCCCGGAGTCCTCTACAGCGGCCCGCTCGTCGTCGTCTGCAACCGGCTGGCCGCGTCGGCCTCGGAAATCTTCGCCGGCGTCATCAAGGACTATCGCCGCGGCATCATCGTGGGCGACACCACCACTCACGGCAAAGGCACCGTCCAGAACTTGATGGACGTCGCTCCCGCTCAGGTCTTCCGCATCTTCCAGCCCACCGAACGGGGCAAGCTCAAGCTCACGATCCAGCAGTTCTACCGCGTCAACGGTGACAGCACCCAGAACCTCGGTGTCCGCTCCGACGTGGTTCTCCCGTCGCTGCTCGACCATGCTGACCTGGGCGAGTCGTTTTTGGAGCATGCCCTCCCCTTCGACCAGATCAAGCCGGCCCGGTATTCGAGCGGACGGTTCGTCAATCCGGAACTCGTCGCCGCACTGCAGCACGGCAGTGAAGATCGCGTTGGACGACAAGAGGACTTCCAGGAGTTGCAGGAAGTGATTGCCCGCTACCTTGAGCGGAAGAACCGCAAGACGATCACCCTGAATGAGGCGGCGGCCCGCGCCGAACGCCGCGCGGAGACCGAGGACGCCGAATCCGAAGCCCTGATGGGCGAAGAAGAAGGACCCGGCAGCAGCGCGGATAAGGAAGTCTTCCCCAAGAACTTCTACAACGACGAACTGCTGCAGGTCTCGGTGGACTACGTCGCCGCCCTGCGTAACCCCGCCACGGCCTCGAAGCAGTAGCATCCGCAGGTGGCCGATCGAATCAGCGCCCCGGACGTCGCAACCGTCCGGGGCGTTTCATTTTGTCTGCAGAGTCAGATTCCCAGCTGGGCCAGTCCGTCGGCGATGCGGCCGATGATCGCGGCCAGTTGCGGGTGAGTCACCTCAAAGTCGCGCCGGGCTTCCGCAACCCGATCGATGAGTGAATCATGCTCCTCGGCCGGCGGCGGCGCGGCGGGATGCAGGACGTCGTCGATGTCCTCTGCCAGTCGCGTCAATAATTGCCGCTCCTCCGGATCGAGCGCCGGTTGCTTGGACAGCTCATCATGCAGCGATTTGAGCGTGTGTTTCAGTTCGTCCTGCGCCATGGGTCAAGCACTCAATTTACGGGAGTTCGCGATGCCGCGATGATCAAGGAAGTAACGCTCGCGCGACCACGGATGCTGCACTCGCACCGAGTTTCAGCCGGTCGATTGTAAACAGACCGCCGCACCAGTGGACATCCTGTCTCCCTCCGGTGCAGCGTGTTGAGTCCGCGAGGTCATTGGCTCAAGGGCCGGTCGCGTATTTGATGCCCGGCGCAGAGGAGAAGCTGCTGGAGAATTTCCGCATCGAACGGCCCACGGGGCGGCAGGCAGTGGCGCAGCGGAATCGGAACTTCATCCATCCGGTAGGCGGTGCCCTGGAAATGGATCCCGTAAACACCGGTGCGAAACAGCACGGTCGGTCGAAAGTCCTGAATTTCCACGACCGGGTCGAGCACGATGGTCGGCAGTTGGCACAGGCGACGTTGTGCGTCGGGCGTGAAGCGCCTCGCTCCATAGCTGCCGACGAGCAGACAGGCATCGGCGTCGCCGCGCTGCAGCATCTCGTGGGCTGAGAACTCACCGGGATTGTAGCGCGGGTAGTCCCGCGCCAGGCTGACGGAAAACGGAAAACCGGTCTGCCAGGCCAGCACGCTATCGGCTCCGGCGACGTTCGACGACCCGCGCAAACGGCGGACATAGAACCGCGTGTGGCGATTCAAGTCGGTCGCCAGGCGCAGCAGGGCTTCCACGCTGCGGTGACCCATCCGGCTGCGCGACAGGCCGAAGCCGATAAAGGCCGCCCCGAACCGGCAGGACTTCATCCGTGCCGCGAGGTCGATGACGGCGTCCGGCGAGGCGCCGAGATTCGCCAGATTGCGCGGCTCGCGGCCGCGGATGATTCCCCTCAGGGCCCAGAGAACGTCGAAGTCCCGGCCCGGTTTCACCTGTATGAAGACGTCAGCCAGCTCGCTGGTGGCCGTCGGCTCGATGTCCACCACCACGACCGTGCGGTCGCTGCGTCCATTGGGGACAAACTCCCCGGCCGGGTCGACGGCGTAGCGCTCCATGTGCCGCGGATGACTGACCTTGGGATTCGCGCCCCAGTAAATCACCAGATCGGCCCGGTTGCGAATCTCGCCGAGCGTGCAGGTGCATTCACCGGCCGCCTGCACGGCGAGGATCGCGGGACCGTGACCGAGAGAGGCGGTCGTGTCGATCACCGCGCCGATGCGTTCGGCCAGTTCCACGGCCGCGCGCTGCGCTTCGGTGCTGCTTCGCGATAGCCCGTAGATCAGCGGAGCGTCCGAGCGCTGCAGGATGGCGGCGGCAGCTTCCAGAGCGTCCTCGAGCGACGCCGGGCGGCCTTCGATCTCGGCCACGGGCCGATCGGCCTTGTTCTGCGAGAGCAGCCAGGGTTCCGCGAGACTGCAGGCGCGTTCTGCGCGGACAATCCGCTCATCGGCCACCGTGAGCGTCAGGTCGTCGCAGAGGCAGCCGCACGCCGTGCAGGCGACATCATCGATCACCCTGCTCACGTGACCGATTCCCCAGCCATCGAGCCGGCGAATGCTTCGTGGCCATTGCGGCCATTCGCCGAACCGTTTGCTCCGTGGTCCCACGCAGCGAGCTGATGGAGGCTGGTCGCACCGGCTTCCGGTTCCAGTGTCACGAGGACGCACTTGAACGCCGGCGTGCGGGAGCGCGGGTCGGTCGTCGTCGGGACGAGAACGTTGGCCTCCGGGTAGTACATCAGTGCGTTGCCGGCACGGATGTCGAATTCGCGGACATGGATGCCCGTCATCGCGCCGGCCGGACTGCGGACCGTGATGCGCTGATCGACCTGGAGTCCGAGGCGCTCGATATCCACCCGGTTGAGCAGGATGACGTCGCGTCGGTCCTGTCCGCGATAGATGTCCTCTTCCTCGTAGACGACGGTGTTGAACTGCCCCTCGGAGCGGACCGTCATCAACCGCAGTTGCCCGTCCCCGCCGTGGAATTCCGGCAGCGGATGGACGGTAAACCGGGCCTTGCCGTCGGGTGTGGCGAACCGGGCTTCGTGGAATGTGCGGCCGGGAATCTGAAATTCCTGCTTCGTCCGGTCGATCTGCGCCACAGGTGCATAACCGGGGATGACCGCCGCGATCATCTCACGAATGTGCCGATGACTGCGGGCCGCGTTCCAGTCGACCGGCGTCGAGTCCCCCAGCACCCCCAGGGCGACGTCGACGATGATGTCGACTTCGCTCCGCGGGCCGGTGAGCCGCTGCGTGCCTCCGTCGCTGAGGCGGACGAAGTTGAACATCGACTCCTGCGTTGTCGGCTGCGGCTCCTCGTCCCGCGCCAGCACGGGAAGAATCAGCGTCTCCTCCCCGCGCCCCCAGGCGTGGCCGGTGTTGAGCGTCGTATTGAGATAGGTGACCAGCCCCACCTTCCCAAGTGCCGCATGCGCGAACTTCGCGTCGGGATTGCTGCCGAACAGGTTGCCGCCGAGACAGAACGCCAGCTGCATCTCACCCCGGCCGGCAGCCTCCATGCAGGCCATGGTGTCGAGGCCCGGCGTGCGCGGCAGCGTAACGTTGAGGTGCGACTCCAGGTTGTTCAGCACCTGCTGCTTGAGGTCGGGGACCACGCCGACCGAGCCGATCCCCTGCACATTCGAGTGGCCCCGAATGGGAAGCAGCCCCGCATGCGGTTTGCCCGCCATTCCGCGGAGCAGCGTCAGGTTCACGATCGACTGCACGTTGGCGACGCCATGGGCGTGATGCGTGATGCCCATCGTCCAGCCGAAGATGACGTTCTTCGCCTGCGCGTAGACGTTCGCAATGCGTTCGATCTGCTCGCGCGAGACGCCGGACTTCTGCTCGATCTCGGACCAGTCCACATTCCGCGCGTGTCCGGCGAATTCGTCGAAGCCGGTGGTGGCGTCGCTGATGAAGTCTTGCGCGACGGCGCCCTGCTCGAGGATGCGCTTCGCGATGCCGGTCAGGAGGGCGATGTCGCCGCCGATGTGCGGCTGCACGTAGTGGGTGGCGATCTTTGAGCCGAAGAACAGGCTGCGCACATCGGACGGGACGCTGAAGTTCACGAGCCCCAGTTCACGGACCGGATTGATGACGACGATCTGCCCCCCCTTGCGGCGGACGTTCATCAGCGAGCGCATCAGCCGCGGGTGGTTCGACGCGGGGTTGCCGCCGATCAGGATGAACAGGTCGCAGTGTTCGACGTCGTCGAGCGTGACCGTCGCCGTGCCGGTGCCGAGGGAGGCCGTCAGTCCGACGCCGCTCGCCTGATGGCAGTAGTAGGAACAGTTGTTGACGAAATTGGTGCCGTACAGGCGGGAGAAGAGTTGAAACAGGAAGCCCGCTTCGTTGGAGGAGCGGCCGCTGGCGTAGAAGAAGCAGGCGTCTTTACGAATGGACTTGAGCCGATCGGTGACGCGCGTCACGGCTTCGTCCCAGCCGATGACGCGGTAATGCGTATCCCCCTGCCCTGCGTACAGGGGCGCCGTGAGACGGCCGCACCACTCGAGGTCCCGCGGCGAGAGGGTCTGCAGTTCGGCGATGGAGTACCGCTCGAAGAACTCCGGCTGCAGTCCGGCCTGCATGTCGGCCACCATGGCCTGCAGAGACTTCTTGCAGACTTCGGGCCAGTGGCCGGCTTCATTCCGCATGCCGCCCGCCTGCCCCCCCATGCCGAGCGCGCACGTCTTGCAGGTATTGCGCGCCTGCATCGCTTTCCACAGCTGCCGCCAGCCGACGCGATTGGCCATCCGCAAGGTGTACTTGACGGCGTGCCACCCGCCGCCGCGCTTGAGTCGTTTCATGGTTCGTTCGACGCAAAGTCGCAGAGCCGCAGAGAATCGCCCAGGAAGGCGACGCGTCTGACGGGTGCATATGGGAATCCGTCAGACTCACCTGATTCTATCATGCGGCGCTTCATAATCCGAAGAGTTGGAGTCGGTCAATACAGCGACCCGAACGCTCGCAGCGTCCGGGTCTTTTGAGGGGGCGTACTTTGAATCAGGAGGCGACGCAATCAGCCGGGGCGCTTCGGCGGGGCGAACTTGACGGTTTCGACGTAGCGAATGACGCGGCCGCTGGCGGGGTCGCGGCGGCCCGTGCAGGCGGACACGGCCTTGATCGCATGCTCGTAGTTGAGGTTGTAATCGGCCGCAATCTCGACCTGCAGGTCGTCGCTGAATGCGCCTCCGGCGCCTGAGAGCGCCGCGATTTCGCCGTTCAGCCGCCGGTAGCAGAGCGGGACATCATTACCCAGCGGCTTGCTCCCGAGCAGGATCTGGGCCAGCGATCCGTCGGGATTCGCGGCAAGCGTGACCTTGATGTTGAGGTCCGGGAGCGCGGAAGGATCCGCCACGCCGGAAACCGGCATGTTGATGTCGAAGTTCCCCTCCGGCTCGAGGATCTTCAGCGTCAGCATGAAGAAGATCAGCAACTGGAACACGGCGTCGATCATCGGCGTCATGTTGATTTCGATCTTCTCGGCGGCGGTCTGATGGCGGATCTTCATGCGTTGCTCCGGAGCCATTTGCTCAACGAACGATGCAGCCAGAACTTTGAGTGGTTCGGCAGCGTCATTCCAGCCGTTCCTGCATCGCCTTGAAGCTGAATTTGGAGAAGCCCGCCTCCTGGGCCATTTTCATCAGCTCCTGGACCAGGCCGGTGGGGACTTTCGAGTCGGCCCTGATCACGACCGTGACGTCATTGAGCCCTTCCTGCCCGCCGTGCAGCGCGATGTACTTGGCGCGCTCGGCCTGCAGGTTCGCGCCGTAGTTCAGGACAGGAATCGGCTGTCCGCCATAGAATACGGACGGCTCCCCGATCTCGTTCCCCTGCTCGTCGCGCACAAAGCCCACGTTCAGCGTCAGCTCATTCTCCCGGGGAACCTCGGGCGGAATGGCGAGTTGGTCCACCGGCAGCTTGATCCGCTCGTCGGCCTGCGTCTGCTCGAAGTTGATCACCACCATGAAAAACGTGATCAACTGGAACGTCATGTCGATCATCGGCGTCATGTCCGGCGTGATGATCGAGCTTTCGGGTTTCTTGAACTTCATACCAGACTCTTAAGAACGCGCGTCGCAGGTTCACGGCACGGGAGATTGGTCGGCGACGATTTCAGATCGACCTGCGATCAGCACCGGCTCGACGGCGCATAAATCGGTGGACAACAAATCTGGCGACGGCTGACTACTCGGCCTTCGCGGCGGGGGCCGGAGCCGCAACCGGGGCCGCCCCGGACGTCTTGCCTTTCCCCATTCCGGCGAAGCGGGCCATCAGTCCCTCGCTCACCATGCCGACTTCGAGCACCAGCCGCTGGATGCGGTTCTTCAGCAGGCCGTACACGATCAGCGCCGGAATGGCGACGATCAGCCCTTCGAGCGTCGTGAACAGGGCCGTGGCGATACCGTTGGCCAGGTCCTTGGGCGCCGGCTGCGTGGGGGAGTTCGCGATGACCGAGAATGACGCGATCATACCCTGCACCGTTCCCAGCAGCCCCAGCATCGGCGCGACCGAAGCCACCAGTGCGATGTAGCTGAGCTTGTGGTCGATCGCCATGTTCTCGTCCTCGCCCACCTCCTGCATCCCTTCGATGGCTTCGTCATAGCCGCGGTTCAGGCGGCCCAGTCCGGCGGCGAGCACGCGGGCCAGGAACGAATCGTCGGCCCGGGCCGTCTCGTAGGCCCCCTGGTAATCCTTGGCGTTCAGCTTCTGTTCGAATGCCTCAATAAACGCGGCGGGGAGAAAGTTGTCGCGCTTGGCCTGCAGCAGCACCATCATCGCGACGGCCACCATCACGAACGACGAGAGCAGGATCAGAAACCCGATGATGCCCGATGCGCGGATCGCCCACGACAGGAACGACTCCGGCGGCGCGGCGGCCGGCGGAGCGGCAGCCTCATCCGCGGCTGGTTCTGCGGCGGGAGCCGGTTGACCCTCGGCCGGCTCACCTTCCTGGAAGGCCAGCAGCGGGCCCGTCGACGCGACGACCAGGCTCGCCCCGAGGGTCAGATAGGACAGAAACCGCAGCGTCTGCCGACGCGACCACACACCGCTCATCATGGGAAGACTCCGTAACCTGACTGTTGAGCCAATACGATTCGCCGCGGCGTGCAGCCCGGCGCGAGAGGAGTTCGATCGGGGACGCGACCGCACCCGGATCGGCGATTGTACGGGGAGTGTTGGGGGAATTCCACTTGCGACGCGCCAGCCGTTTCCTCACCACGGAAGCCGGCCAAGTGTTCGTGAAAGTCTCGCGAATACTGAGAACGAGAAAGATCTCCGATTCGCAGACCGACAAGAAACCCGGCTTCTTCAAGAAACCGGGATTCCGCACGCTGCCTTACGTCTCCAGTTCAACCTGATCAGCCGCCGGCCCCCGAGAGGCGTTGCGTCCACTCGCTGTTGGGATACTGCTGCTCCAGTCGGGCGGCGGCCTCGGCCGCACGCGCTGGCTGACCGACCGTCGGCCACAGCTGGGCGAGTTGATACAGCGCCTCGGCGTGGAAGTCCGAATGCCGGGCGAGCGAGGGCACCACGTCAACGTGCAAGTACGCCATCACCGCCTGCTTCGGCTGATCCCCCAGGGCCGCGAACGACTCCCCCTGCCGCACGTACGCTTCCGCCTGCAGGCGCGTGTCGTTGTCGGATGACTGCTTCACCACGTCGTTGAGGATCTGGACCGCCTCGGCGTGCTGCGACTGGGCCTGCAGGCACTTCCCCTGGCCGAGCATGGCCTCGAGCTTGCGGGACATCTCGATCGGATCGACCGCGTTGGCGGCGGCGACTTCATCGAACGCGGCCTTGGCGCCGGCGATGTCGTCGCGCTCCAGCATGATGCGCGCCTGGCCGATCTTCGCCGCCATCTGGTGGTCGGTCCACGGCGCCTTGGAAACAGCTGTGAAGGCTGCATCGGCCGTGACGAGGTCATTGGCAGCGAGCGCCACCTCACCCAACAGCAGCTGCGCCTCGAAGAATCGATAGTGGTCCCGGTTGGCCTCCGTGAATGCTTTCAGTTCGGAAATGGCATCGGCCGTGAGGTCCGGGTCGGCGAGCGCCTGCTTGGCCTTCACGCGGGCGATGGAGAACGTGATCTCCGCGCGGAGATTGGCCTCGTTGGACGTGTTCTCGGTCGACGCCTGCTGGTAGGACTTGAGTGCGAGATCGAACTGGCCTCCTGCTTCCTGGCTGCGGCCCAACTTGAGCGACGGCGGCGCCGCCTCCCAGTCGACGTCCACGACGTCGTTCACCGGCACCGTTGTCGGCTGCCCGACCGCCGGAGTCACGACAATCTCAGTCCGGGTCACGCTGGTGATCTTTCCCGCCGCCGCCTTGTCGGTGCTCTTGCGGGTGACGGTGTCGATGGCGAGCGCCTGGGACGTCGCCGCGAGGCACACTGCCGCGGCGAACACCGGACGATTCAGCGGAAAGGAGCGAGGCATGGGAGTCTGCGTTGTGCGAACGGAACAGGAATTGGAACGGAAAACGCCTCTGCCGATCGGGGCGAATTCTCAGGCTTTTGTGGCCTTCTTCGACTTGGGCTTGCCGGCCGGCTTCGACGACGCGGGTACCGCCGCCAGCGCCGCCCGTCGCCGTTTCTTGTCCTGGCCGGCCGACAGGAAGTACAGGCCGACGCAGGCGCCAATCCCGACCAGCACCAACAGCACGATCATCAGGTAGTTCGTGCTCGCACCGTCCGGCTCGTCAACGGGAGTCGTTGCGGGATCCGCCGTCGTCCGGGGATTGGACGCCGTCGTCGACGTATTGGCGACCTGTTGAACACTCGCCGCCGGTGTCGTCGAGTTCAGCACTGCTGCGAGCGGCACGACGTCCTCACCCAGGTCTTCCCGAATCTGCTGGTAGAGCTTGTCGAAGCGGGAGAATTCGTCCGGCGGGAGCGACGCCGATATCCGGGCGAGCGCCTCCACTGCGAACTTCGCAAGCTGCAGTTGCTTGACCTGCTCATCGACGTCCGCCTGCTCCAGCCCGTACAGCCGGTAGCACTCCGCCTGGTTGTAGCGGGCGTCGAGATGCATCTGTTCGATGCCCTCGGTCCCCTGCCCGTTCATCAGCGCCTGCTGCAGCCGCTTCGCGAGTCCGCCCCAACCCCACACTCCGGCCTCCGGCCGGCCATTGAGGGCGATCAGAAACTTGTCGGCCTCGCTGGGACTGCTCTGGGCCCAACTCTGATACAGCATTGCCGCGTCGAACTGGACGTTCGGCGCATTGGAGTTCTCGGCGACGGCCTCCAGCATCGACTTCTCTGCCCCTTCATAGTTTCCCTGCCGCCGGAGACACTCGGCCAGCCGCAGCTTGATGACGCTCCCCTGCCGGGGGTCGCTCAGAAATGCCGCGTCGGACTCCGCCTTGTCCAGCATGCGGCCGTACGTGTCAGATGCCTTGGTGAAGAACGCTTCCGCCTGCGTCGGAGCGTCTTCAGAGCCTTCCGCGAGGCTCGTGTAGGTTTCGGCAATCCACAGCAGCGAGCCGAACGTCTGCCCTTCCTGCCGCTGATACACTGAGTCGAGAAACTCCTGGAAGCCGGCGCGGACCTGGTCGAGCCGTTCGCTCTGCCCGCTGGCCCGCAACTGCTCCATCTCGTTCTGCAGTTCCTGGCCGAAGGCCACGTAAATCTGGGTGAGCGCGGCGGAGTCTTCCCCGGCGGCGATCGATTCCAGCTGCGCCCGCGCATCCGCCGCCGCCTCCAGGTTGCGCATGCCGATGTACGCCCGCAGCATCTGCTGATACGCGAATCCGGCGATCTTGGCGCTCCGGACGTCAGATGAGTCGGTCGGACGGGACTCTCCTGCCGGTACCAAAACCGCTTTGATGACTGAGTGGGGCTCGGATGTCAGCAGCTCGATGGCTCCGACGACGTTCTCGGCCGTGGTGTACACACCGCTCAGATTCCGAATCTGTGCGAGCGTCAGCTTTCCGAGCACGAGTTCCGGAGGCGTGGCGGTGTCCTGCGAGAGGGACGCCTGCCACGTGGTGATCCCCGTTTCGAGGTGCTGCGATGCAGCATTCCGCAATGAGTTCAGCTCATCGACGGGAACTCGTTCTTCCTCCGGGAGCGACGTCTGCTCGCCGTACGCCGCCCAGTAAGACTGGCCGGCCAGGATCTGCGACTTGGCGTAGTCGGTCGCGGTCGTCGGCACCTGCGCCCACCAGCGGGCGGCCTCGACATGATTGCCGGCATTGATATACAGCTTGGCGATCGTGTTGCGGGCCTCGGTCGCATCGTCCGAATCGGGCCAGCGATCAACTAGTTCCTCCGCCGCAAGAATCGTCTGCTGTTCTTCAAAGCTCCGATCGTCGCTTTCGGCGGCCTCAGCGTAGGCGTAGTTGTACGCGGCCATTTTCATGAAGGCCGCTTTGCGGGCAAGCTCGTCGAACTCGGCCGGAAGATGCATCGCGACGTAGTCGGCGGCCGCGGCGGATTCGTAATACTTCTGCTGCATGAAGTACCCGAATGCCAGCTGCAGTCGGGCGATCGCCACGTTCTGACCGTCGGTCTGTTCATCCACCATTCGCAGGGCAAGATCGAACATCCGGGTCATTTCGGCCGCCGATGCAATCAGCGTCTGCTGTGCGTCCACGGCCTCCTGGTTCTTGCCTTCAGCAATCAGCTGCTCGATCTGGGTGCGGAGCTTGCTCGTGTCCGAGGCGTACTGGCTGCCGATGCCGAATGCCTCATTAAAGTTCTTCGGATCTTCTTCCGGCCGCCCCATTGCGGCGGCGACGCGCCGCACGAGGGCCAGCGCCGGAGCCTTGAGCCGTCCCGGATAGCGGGAGATCTGCCGGCCGAATGCCAGGGCCTGCGTGAGATAGTTGTTTCGTTCCGATTCCGGGAGAGTGCGATCGGTGCCGAGCAGTTCCATGGCGTGGGCCATCTCATACAGGATGCCCATGCCGATATCCGTCTGCGCACGGCGGCCAGCGTCCTTGCGCCAGGCGGTCGCTTCGTCGATGACCAGCCGGTAGTCGTGGCGCGATTCGTGATTCAGGCAGATCAGCCGGAAATAGAGGGCCCGGGACTTGAGGTCCAGCATCGCTTCGCTGGTGCCTTCGTGCAGCAGGAACTCGTTGTAGATGCCGATCGCCTCGCCGATGAGGTCCATTTCCTCAAAGCATTTCCCCTGCCACAATCGGGCCAGCAGGCCGACGACCTGGCTGCGATGCTGCGCATGAATCTCGGCGTAGTTCGCCTGCGCCTGCTCCAGCAGTTCGTTGCGCTGTTGCGTGCCCCGGTCATACGTCTGCGCTTCCCAGTAAGTCGTTTCCGCGACGTCGAGGATCGCCTGCAGATACTTCAGTTCGTCGGCTTCGCGCTGTTGGCGGCGAACTTTCTCTTCTTCGGGGATCAACAGCGGGTGCGCACGAAAGGCCGCCTCGTGCTGGGTGAGGGCCTGTTGATAGATCTCCCGCGCCCGCTGGATGAGCTCACGAGCCGCCTGCTGAAACGCCCCCTTGTTCCCGGCGTTCGCGGGGTCTTCGGCGTCCCAGATATCGACCTGGGCCTTCTCCATGAGGATGTCGGCCCGTTGGGTATTGGCCTGACCGGCGAGGGGATGATTCGGAGACGCCTCCACAAACTGCTCGAATGCCGCCTGCGCCGCATCAAGCTGTTCGCGCCGGGCCTTGGAACTGGTCAGCGACTTCGAGCCGTCGAGCAGCGTCAGCGCCCGTTCGAACGGCAGGACTTCATTCACCTCAGGCGGAAGATCGTCGCGACCGGCGAGTTGATCGAGATAGTCGAGCGCGTAGTCGTGGTAGCCGCGCGACCGCAGGCCGGCGACGAACTCCAGGTACGGCTCGTCCGCACGCACCGTTTGGATTCCCCAGGCCGACCAGCCGGTGATCACCGCGATCATCAGCCGGAGGACAGGGTGGCCGCGACGCAAGCTAAGCGATAAACGCATGGGACGCTGTCGAGCGGATCAGGGAGAGCGGCTGTGCGACGACGGGCCGCCGAGACGGGTTGGGACTACCGCTGCCGGATGCGCAAGGACGCGGCTGGAGCCTCGCCGATCTCCGCAACTCCAACGCCGCCGGCTGCATGAGTGCGGCCCGATGCACTCACCTCCATGCAGAATACACGCCGCTGTCCGGGCAGACAAGTTGCGTAGGTCATTCAGCACGCTGATCGCTCCAGCCACGACCCGCGCGTTGTGGCGCGGGCCTTCAGCGGGTATCCTGAATGGTGACACCTCTCTGCTATCCTCTCCAAACAGTGGGCCGAATCGAGGGAGACCGACTATGGCATCCAACCGGGCAGCCGACGTTGCCGAAGTGCTCTGGGAACTCAAGCGGGCCGGCAAAGTCGCCACGCTCTCCGCAGTGGCCGAACGAGCGGGATTCAATCCCGGCTCCGGTGGCAAGGCCATCCGCAAGTGCCTCGAGACCGTTGAGCGGGAGTGGCCCCACCTGGAATGGTGGCGGGCCGTCGAGGACGACGGCTCCGTCGAGCCCGGCAGCGTTCAGGCCCTCCGCCTCGAAGCCATTGGCGTCAACGTCGTCGAGGAGAAGAAGGGTGCGTCTCTGCTGATCGACGAGAGCCTGGTCATGGTTTGGGCGGAATCGGTCAAGGATGTAGCCGAGGTCGAAGATTCGGTGGGTGCTCAGGCGTGACGTGCCCCCGCACGATGAGCGGGAATTGCACCCGCCTCCTGTCATCCGCCGCCGAACACCAACATTGACTCGTTTTTTCGACACGCCGTAGACTGTCTCTATGGCGGCCACTGCGCAGAACCTCCGGCGCGAACAGAAACTGACGGACTGGCTGCGCCCGCACCTCGCCTGGATCACGGGGCCCAGTTGGCTCCTCTCGGCTGGGGCGCACATCGGCACGATTGTGCTGCTCGTGATTCTGTCTCAGTCCCCCAGTTGTCGCAGCGACATTCAGGGGGACGGTGGCGAGAGCTTTCGGGAGGTCGGGATCCGCGTCCGCGACTCCAGTCCGGCAGCGGCCGAATCGCCGGAAACGCCGAGGGAGTCGGAAGCCGCGCTTCCGGCCGACCAGCTCCTGACTCAATCGCAACCGCTCGACGTCCCGAGCCAGCCGCCGGTCGAGCTGTCGCTGCCGATGTCGGTCGGTCCGCCCGTGATCGGTACGGGCTTGCCGTCGGTCAGTTCGCCGGGCGTTTCCAGCATTCTCGAACCGTCGCTCACCGGCAGTCCCCCGGCTCAGGCTCAACGAGGAGGCGGCGAACCGGGCGCCACATCGCTGTTCGGCGCCAAGGACGCCGGCCGCAAATTCGTCTACGTCATCGACCGCTCCTGGAGCATGGAGGGGGACGCCATCAACGTTGTCCCGCTCAGCATGGCCAAGAGTGAGCTGACGGCCAGCATCCAGCGGCTGGAGGCCACGCAGCAGTTTCAGATCATCTTCTACAACGAAGAGCCGTTCGTCCTGATCAACGACAACGGCCGGTTTGACTACTTCTTCGGTACCGACGCACAAAGGCTCGACGCCGTCCGCCAGCTGCGCAGCGTGCAGCCCAGCGGCGGCACCAATCACACCCCGGCTCTGCAGAAGGCGCTCGACCTCGCTCCCGACGTCGTGTTCTTCCTCACCGACGGCGAAGAACCCGCGCTCAGCGACCGTGATATCCAGCGGCTCGTGCAGCGCGGCCGCGGCGCACGCATCCACTGCATCCAGTTCGGCAAGGAGCCCGAGGCGACGATGCAGAACGACCCCGGCAACTGGCTCCGCAAGCTCGCGGCCGCGACTGAAGGCACCTACGTCTATCGCGACGTCACCCGGCTCGGACGCCGGTGACGCACGTCGCCCGGCTGGCCGAAACCCGGTTTCTCTAAAGAAACCGGGTTTCTGAAACGGTGGTTAGTGAAAGGATTCCACATGCAGCACCTCATGTCACGCAAAGCCCGATTGGTCACGCTCGCCGCTCTGCTCGTCACCCTGGTCGGATGCGATCAGGCCAGCAAGCAGTACGCCACCACGCATCTGCGCCACACGGCGCATGCGCCGATCTCGCTCCTGGGCGACACATTCGAGATTCGGTACGCGGAAAACCCGGGCGCGTTTCTGAGCCTGTTCGCGAACCTCCCGCAACACGTCCGCTTCTGGCTCCTCACCGTAATGAACGGTGTGATCCTCGCCGGCGTGGGATTTTTCCTGCTGCGCCGGCATTCCATCGACCGACTTTCGTTCGTCGCTCTCGCCCTGCTGCTCGCCGGCGGAGTCGGCAATTTGATCGATCGTGTCTCGCTGAGCGGGTTCGTCATCGACTTCATGGTGATCGATCTCGCCGCGGAGACCGGCGTCGCCTGGCTTAAGACCGGCGTCTTCAACGTCGCCGACATGGCCATCACGGCCGGATTCCTCATGCTTCTGCCGCAGTTGTTCCGCAAGGAGCCGTCCGCTCCGGCGCCGGCGGGAGCGACCGCATGAAAGGCTCACAGCGACCTCGCGCCATCTGCATCGGACTGCTCGCTGCCGCAGTGGCCTGCCTCCCGGCGCTCGCCACGGCCGCCGATGACCGCGTCACCGTCCAGCCCGAGGAAGGCTCCAGCCCCATCGTCATCGTGGGGGACGTCGAGGAGTTTAACGGACGGCGGATCGTCATCCGAGTGGACTCCGGCGTCCCTGTTCAGACCTTTCCGGCAGACGCCGTCCTCAAGGTCGAGACGTATCAGACGCAGGCGCACACTCGCGGCCTGGCCGCGTTCAACTCAGGCGACTTCACGCGCGCCGAAAACGAGTTCGTCACGGCTGCCAACGATGAAGCCCGAACCTGGGTCCGGCAGGAAATCCTCTCGTGGCTGGTCCGCTGCGCCATGCGTCGCGGCGACCGGCTGGCCGCTGGAAGGCACTTCGTCCGCATCGTCCAGAGTGACCCCGAAACCCGCTTCTGGAGCGTCATTCCCCTGATCTGGTCCGCCGAGTCGGTCGGCCGGGACCTCCAGACCGAGGCTCAAAGCTGGCTTGCCTCTTCCACCGACGGGGTCCGACTGCTGGGATCGAGCATCCTCCTGCTCGACGGACAACAGGGATCGATGGCGGCTGATACGCTGGACCAGCTGGTCCGCAGCACGGATCGCGCCATCCAGTCCCTGGCCCGCGCCCAGACTTGGCGATTGCGAATCATCGCCGCCGACATGTCTCCCAACGAATTGCTCGGCTGGCGGGACCGCGTCGAGCGCATGCCCGAATCGCTCCGCGGCGGACCGATGTACCTCATCGGCCGCGCCGCGTCGGTCCGCAGCGACCTGGAACAGGCGGCCGCCGACTGGCTGTGGCTGCCGCTGGTGTACGACGACGACGAATCACTCGCCGCTCGTGCCTGCTTCGAAGCCGCCGAAGCCCTCGACCGGCTGGGACGCCTCGACGAAGCCGTTCCCCTCTATGACGAAGTGATGCAGCGCTACGGCTGGTCCCCCTTGGCCGCCGACGCGCGCCAACGGCTGACAGAACTCGCACAGGAAGACGCTCCCGATGCGGCCAGTTGAACGGACTCACACTTCTCCCCCGCCGTCCCAAAGGCACCTTCGCCGCGCCGAGCCCCTACGACGGGCTTCCAAGCCCGTCCGCCGACGCAGCGCCAACTTACTGCTCGTCGCCCTCATCGCTCTCGCTTGGACCACCCCCGCGTCCGCCGCCGATCTAATGTTCCTGCGAGAGGATGGCAGCGTCGACGTCAAAGGACTGCTGCAGGCCGGCGGAACCATCGGCTGGGTCATTGTCGCGCTCAGCGTCGCGATGGTCGCCCTGATCATCGAGCATCTCCTCAGCATCCGCCGCGGCTCGCTGATGCCCCGCGGACTCGCCGAGGATCTCCATCAACTCATCGGCCAGAACCAGTACCAGCAGGCCGAAGCCGTCTGCCGCGAACGCCCCAGCTTTCTCGGATTCGTCGTCGCAGCCGCTCTGCAGGACGTGGGACTCGGCTACTCGGCTGTCGAGAAATCGATGGAAGACGCCAGCGCCGAACAGGCGGCACGGCTGTTCCGCAAGATTGAATATCTATCGGTGATCGGCGTCCTGGCTCCCATGTTGGGACTCATGGGGACCGTGTGGGGCATGATCCTCGCATTCGGCGAGTTCGCCAGCAACGCGAACCCGCAGCCGACCGATCTCGCTCCCTCAATCTCGCTCGCCCTCGTCACCACGCTGCAGGGACTGGTCGTCGCCGTCCCCGCGCTGGCTGCCTTCGCCTGGTTCCGCAGCCGGGTCGATGAGTATGTCGCCGAGACCGCCCTGCTTGCCGAGCACGTCGTCAGCCCGATGAAGCACGCCCTGGTCGAACAGCGCCGCAGCGCGAAGAAGGCGGCCGCCGCTCCCGCGCGCGGCCGCTCGGCTGTCCCGCCAGTGGCAATCGAGCGGGAGCAGTCGTCATGAAGCTCCCCGCGCGCACGCGCACTCCGCTGCTGTTCAACATCACGCCGCTGATCGACATCGTCTTCAACATCATGATCTTCTTCCTGGTGACGGCCCACTTCGTCCGCAGCCAGGAAACCGATCCGGTGGACCTCCCCGAAGCCACCCAGATCGCCCAGGACGAGCCGTCGCCGCAGCGCCTGGTGCTCACGATACTCCCCGATCACACCTTCCGCGTCTCCGGCCGGGACGTAACGCTCGACGAGATCGAGTTCCTGCTGCAGCAATCGGCCGACGAAGAGAACTTCGAAGTCCTGGTCCGCGCCGACCGCAACATCCCCTACCGCGTCGTCGAACCGATCCTTCTCGCCTGCGCTGAACACGGCATCCAGGACTTCGGCTTCCGAGTCTTCGAGGAAGGACAGAGATAACGACGACTCGATGCGTATCCCCTCGCAATACCTCTCCGGCCGGCGCAGCGACGACGCGATGACGCCGATGATCGACGTCGTGTTCCAGTTGCTGATCTTCTTCGTGATCGCCTCGACCGGTCAGGTGGCCGAAGCCCTGCTTCCCACCGAACTCCCGCCGACCGGCGCCGTCGCCGCACCCGTCGAGCCGCTGGAGCGCGAACCCTGGGCGGACGAAGTCTGGATCAAGCTACTGCGTGACGAGGACCGGACGATCGCTGACATGAACGGCACGATCTACGAGGATCTCGGCCGCCTGGAGGCAGTCCTCCGCACGCTCGCCGACATCAGCCGCGAGAATCCCGTGATCCTCGACATCGCCGACGAAGTCCCGCTCGGCGACCTGATCCGCGTCTACGACACCTGCCGCGCCGCCGGCTTCGAATCGGTCGCCTTCGCCGCCGACGCCGCGCCCTGAAAGGAGCGGCAGACGTCAGTCTGCCGAGCATCTGGACGACGTTTCCGCATCCCATCACAAGCGGAATCGAGAACTCGCAGGATGGCAGATTTCCCCTGCCTTCGACGCCATGCTTCGTTCTCTTCGCGACCTTCTGTAAGACCCTTCCTGCGCTTCAGTCCCGCCGCGTTCCGAAGCACGACCATCCCAGCGGCCCGTCCACGCCCCCCGCGTCCTGAAACCGGAACTCCCGGATGGACTCGAAGTCGATCAGTCTTCCCAGTTCGTCGCGGATCTCCTGCTCCGTCACGCGCGGCGGCCCCTGCTCTGCCTGCTCATTTGCGTTGCCGGCGAGGAGCAGAACGCGTCCTCCCGGCCGCAGCACGTTTCGCAGCGTCGCCCGATAGCCTTCGAGGTCCACCCGCCGGCAGCAGTGATAGCAGCCCCGGTCGAAGACCAGGTCGAACGGCTGCAGCCCCGTTCCGAAGTGCTGCACGTCCGATTCAATCCACTCGACGCGCACGCCTGCTTCCTCTGCCTTTCGCCGCGCCTGCTCCAGGGCGAGCGGCGCACAATCGACGCCCGTCACGTCGAACCCCCGCGTCGCCAGGAACACCGCGTTCGTCCCCGTCCCGCAGCCCAGGTCGATTGCGCGACACGGCTGGATGTCCCTCTCCGCCATCACCCGCTGCAACTCCCGCGACGCCAGCCCCGAGTCCCAGGGCGTATCTTTCGCCTGGTACTTCCCCTGCCAGTCCCGGTCCACATTCGCATCCGCCATCAATCCTCCAAAGTCCGTTGTCGCACTTGTGTAGTCCATTCGCTCCGCGAATGGAGCAGTGTGACTCTCAGATTCACGTTCAGCGCTGCGCTAATGCAAGTCCTCCCGCTCGACTCGCGGAGCGAGTCGACTACATTCCGCTTCCGCTCTCCGGACGCCATTGCCGCAGCGACAGCGGCTCCTCACGCAGATTCACCCAGTCGATTCGGGGCAGTCGCGCGGCGAAACCGGGGAACGCGGCGTCGACGTCACCTGCTGCTGCGGCCTGCTCCAATGCGACTGCCGGCACATCGATTGACTTCACGAGCTGCAGCCGTGCGGCCTGCAATTGCAGCCCAATCCAGGCGGCGATCGAATCCGACGTCACTGACCAGTCGTGAGGCAGCGGGATGGTCGAATCCGGGTCGTGACGCTGCAGCCACCGCTGCGCGTCGACGACCGGTACATCGCCCCGATCCCACGCCAACTCGGCTTCCGCGACGCTGCCGACAATTGCCGTCGCCGGCAGCACGTGGGCCAGCAGAGCCGCATTGAGGGACATCGCTGCCACCGCCAGCTGATGCGCCGCCTCATCACCCAACACGTGCACCCGGTCCCATTCCCGGACCAAATCGGCGGCCGCGCCCCCGCCGATCACAAGCACGACGCGCTGTTTGGGCTCAAGGATCGAGAGCAACTCCTTCAGGCGCTTCCCGAGATCGGGCAGGCAGAGCAGACTACCGCCGACCTTCACGACACTGATCGGCTTGGCTGAATCCACTCGTCACCACGTGTTCGACCCGGACACCGTCGAGCGAGTGGTGGTGCGGTGTTGCAAACGCGGTACTAGGCCCGGCGTTCATGCCAGGTGGCCGGTGCGAGAGCGAAGCGGATGAACCTCGTTCACGAAGCTTCTCGACATCCTGGCTAAAGCCACGTCAGCGAGAAGCCCGGTGAACCGGGCTGCCATCCCGTCAGCCCACCCTGTCACCCGGCGTGAACGCCGGGCCTACTAATAAACTCTGCACGGGACGCTCACACACCTGAGCCATGCTTGGCACAGCTCATCAAGCTGGCGACTCACCACTCACTCAATAATCTTCGTAATCGGAAACTCCACGATCCCCGTCGCTCCGATCGACTTCAGTCGCGGGATGATCATCCGCACGAACGACTCCTCGAGGATCGTGGTCACGTCGACCCAGTCCGGATCGGACAGCGACGAAACCGTCGGCGTCTGCAGGGCCGGCAGCACGTCGAGGACCTTCTGCAGATCAGCCCGGCGGACGTTCATCAGGAGGCCGACTTTACCTTCTGCGGCCAGGCAGGACTGCAACATGAGGGCGATGTTCTCGACCTTCTGCCGCTTCCAGTCGTCCGCCCAGGCCTTGCGATTGGTGATGAACCGTGTCGTGCTCTGCAGCACCTCGGCCACGATCCGCAGGTTGTTCGCCCGCAGGGATGACCCGGTCTCGGTGACTTCGACGATCGCGTCGGCCAGCCGCGGCGGCTTGACTTCCGTCGCACCCCAGGAGAACTCCACCTCGGCCGTGACGCCGTGCTGGGCGAGATACGCTTTCGTCAGCCCGACCGCTTCGGTCGCGATCCGTTTGCCTTCCAGGTCCTTCACCGTCTGCACCGGCGAGTCATTCGGCACACAGAGCACCCAGCGGACCGGCCGCCGGCTGACCTTGGAGAACATCAGCTCGCACACTTCGTGCACGTCGGCGCTGGTCTCCTTCACCCAGTCGTGTCCGGTGATGCCGGCGTCGAGAATCCCCTGCTCGACGTAGCGCGCCATCTCCTGCGCGCGGATCAGCAGGCATTCGATCTCGTCATCGTCGATCGTCGGATAGTACGACCGGGATGCAAACGTGATGCGGTATCCCGCCTTCTTGAACAGCTCCGCCGTCGCCTCCTGCAGGCTGCCGGCCGGGATACCGAGTTTGAGAATACGTTCGGGCATTGAACCGATCTGAGTATTGTCACACGCTGAATCATTCTTCGTGCCCTTTGTGTCTTTGTGGTATTGCATTTGAACCACAAAGACACAAAGGGCACCAAGCAGAAAGGCTATTGTCCAGCGTGCCGAATTGTATCACACACCGCTTCCAGTTCTCGGATCAGCGGCGGGAGATACGTCTGGTCGAGTTTGATGGAATACTCCAGCGAGCTTCCGTCCACAAACGTCCCGAGCCGTCCCCTTCTGTGGGGATCACTTTTGACGATACACCTCAGCCGGATCGAACACCCGCGCCCCCTGCACGCTGGTCTCCCCGCTCGCCGGGTCAATCCGGCGGAAGAAGCAACTCTTGTAGCCCTCATGGCAGGCCGCGCCGCCGATCTGGTTAACTTTCACCAGGATCGTGTCGCCGTCGCAGTCGAAGTAGACCGACTTCAACTCCTGCACGTTGCCGCTCTCCTCGCCTTTCCGCCACAACTTCTTGCGGCTGCGGGAGTAATAGCACACGCGACCGGTCCGCAGAGTCTCGTCGTACGCCTCGCGGTTCATCCACGCCATCATCAGCACTTCCCCCGTCGCCTCGTCCTGGGCGATGGCGGGAATCAGGTCCATCTTGTCAAAAGCAGGGCCGGCAGCGGTCGCGGACATGGTGCTAAGCGATTGAGAATCAGTGTCGAAGGAGACCGCGGATGACGCGGATTGGACGGAGGGACGCAGATCAGCCGCAAAAGTTCACGCGCCGCGATCGCTGGCTGGCGATCACCCGCGAAAACCCGCTGAATCCGCGTCATCCGCGGCCCCCTGCATCGCGGCGTCGTTCGCCGTAGCCTATCAACTCGCTGAACCCTGCTCCAGCGGCCGAATTCCCTTCCCACCATCTTTCCCATTCTCTAACATCGCGCCGCGCCGGCTGCCAATTCAGGCGGCCATTCCCACAAACGTCGCGCGACCGACTGGCGGATCGCGATTCAACATTCCCACAACTCTCGCTCCCGGACTCTCGACCCCCATGGCCGAACAACTCGCAACGAACGTCACCTGGCACGATCACAGCGTCACCTCCGCCGAGCGGCAGAAGCTGAAGGGACACAAGGGGGCCGTCCTCTGGTTCACCGGCCTTTCCGCCTGCGGCAAGAGCACGATCGCGAACACGGTCGACCACCTGCTGCATTCGCAGGGAAAGCACACCTACCTGCTCGACGGCGACAACATTCGCATGGGGCTGAACAAGAACCTCAAGTTCTCTGCCGAGGACCGGGCGGAGAACATCCGCCGGATCGGCGAAGTCGCCAAGCTGTTCTCCGACGCCGGGCTGATCACCCTCACGGCCTTCATCTCCCCCTACCGCCGCGACCGCGACGCCGTCCGCGCCCTGCTGAAGCCCGGCGAGTTCGTCGAGATCTTCGTCGACGCCTCCCTGGAGACCTGCGAGAAGCGCGATCCCAAGGGACTCTACAAAAAGGCCCGGGCCGGCGAGATCAAGGGCTTCACCGGCATCGACGACCCGTACGAAGCCCCCGAGAAGCCCGAACTGGTGCTCGACTCCAACAACAAAGGGATCGACGACTTGGCGAGGGAGGTGGTGCAGTACCTGGAGAAGAACGGGTACCTTGGCCAGTAGCCGTCCAATCGCGGGGCCTGCGAGGGCTGAACGAGCGCTGGACCACCGGTCCGAAGCAAGGGTGCTCCATGACGCGAGACGAGGTCCTTCAGCGGATTTCGATCGACCCTCGGATCTGTTTTGGCAAGCCCTGCATCAAAGGTCACCGCATCTGGGTGTCACTGATCCTCGACCATCTCGCGGCGGGGGTCACGATCTCAGAATTGCTCGTTCAGTATCCTGGGCTTGTTGAAGACGACGTACTCGCCTGCATTGCCTATGGAGCGGAGATGTCGCGCGAGCGGTACGTCGAGATCGACGACTGAATTGCGAGAATCGGGGGAGATAGGGGCCGGATAATTTCCAGAAGCGCAATCGAGTTCGGATCTACTCGCCGGACCCGTCCGCTCCGTAGTACGCCTCCACGCTGACCCCGGTCCCGGCGGACACCCGCCCCGCGATCGCGTCCACTTCGGCCTGCGAGAGCGCTCCCACGAAATCCTCCGCGGGCCGCCGCGCCACCGTATAAATCTGCACGAGCTTGATCCGCCCGCCCGCGGTCGTGATCTCATTCAGCCTCTCAATGAAGGCGTCGATCTCCGCCTCCGGCGGCGGCTCGCCGTTCACCCGCATGAACAGCGACTGAATGACGATCGGTCGCACCCGGGCCGCGGCTGTGATGTTGTCGAGCACCTGGCGGAACGGGATCTTCGTCCGCTCGATCAGCTGGTAATACGCGTCGGTTCCGGCGTCGAGCTTCGCCCAGATCTCGCCGTTGTTGGCGTCCAGCAGAGCCAGTCCCCGTTCGACCGCAGGCCGGTGAAACATGCTGGCGTTCGTGATCAGCACCAGCTTCACGTCGTCGAGCCCGCGGTTCCGTTTGAGTTCGGCAGCACGATCCACGATTTCGTCGAAGTTGCGGAACGTCGTCGGCTCGCCGTCGCCGGAAAATGCAATGTCGTTGAGCCGCCGCAACTCGGCTGGCACGTCCGCAAATTTGGAATCGCTCCAGATCTCACCGCCGGCGACGATCTCCAGCATCCCGTCCAGTTCCGCCAGCAGCCGGTCCATTTCGACGAACCGCGTCTCCGCTTCGCTCCGGCGATCCACCTGGCAGTAGATGCAGTCAAAATTGCAGACCTTGTCGGGATTCAGATTCACCCCGATCGAGATTCCCCGGCTGCGGCGCGAGAGCACCGGGTACACGAACTTGTTCTGTTCGTACTGCCGCGGATGCCAGGTGTGCTGCGAAAGTGTGGACATGGAGCCTGCGATCGGAAGTCGCCGAATTATAGCCGGAGAGAGTGCGGGCGTCGCGACGGGTTCGGGGTGCACGACGCAGTTTGCGGTCGAACACCAGATCGTGCGACCCGACCGACCGGCAGCCGGCGTGAGGATCGAATCGGGACGGTACGTGTGATTGGGATCAGGGAGTTGTTCATTGAGCGATGCCCTTGGGGAAGACTCCAACGGGGTCAGACTCGGCAGCCCCGGCCAACGGCCGCGGTAAAGGCTGTCCGATTTCGGAAGGCCCAACGGGCCGCCACCGGTGTGGCGCCCCTTCAGGGCCCTCCGCTCGAACTCCGCGCGTCCACCCAGCCCTGGCGGGCTGGGCTTTCGAGTGCGGCCCCGTTGGGGCCAGCCGGGTCGAAGCCGATTCGTGCAGTTGACACTCAATCACAAAGTACGTCGTGCACTCACGGGTTCGCCCGCACGGCTGAATTTCGGCCGCGCCGCGAGTATTCTGCGAACGTCACTCACCGACCAACGAGCGGCGGGGTTTGACCCCGCCGCTCACTTGGACCATTCACAACTCTGGACCTCACCCCATGCTCCCCGGCATCAAGCAGTTCGACCTCGCCGGCCGCGCCGCGATTGTGACGGGCGGCTCCAAGGGACTCGGTTCCGCCATCGCCGCCGGCCTCGCGTCCGCCGGTGCGAACGTACTGCTCACCAGCCGCCACGCGGAGGAAGCGATCGCGACCGCCGGTCAGATCGCAGGTGACCATGGCACGAAAGTCATCGGCATCGCGGCGGACGTCACGAACGCCGAGCACGTGCAGGCAATGACGGACCGGGCCATCAAGGAGTTCGGCCGGATCGACATCCTCGTCAACAACGCGGGCATCAACATCCGCGGTCCGATCGACGAGGTGACGTTCGAGCAGTTCCAGCAGGTGCAGGACATCAACGTCAACGGTCCCTGGCTCTGTTCACGGGCCGTCGTCCCGCACATGAAGCAGTCGAAACAGGGCCGCATCATCAATCTCGCCAGCACGCTCGGCCTCGTCGGTCTCGCCAACCGCACCCCCTACGCCAGCAGCAAGGGGGCGGTCGTGCAGTTCACGAAGGCGCTGGGGCTGGAATTGGCGCCGTGGAACATCACGGTCAACGCCATCTGTCCGGGGCCGTTTCTGACGCCGATGAACGAACCCATCGCCGAGACCGCCGAGGCCAAGCAGTTCATCATTGGTGCGACGGCTCTCGGCCGCTGGGGCCGGATGGAGGAGATCCAGGGAGCCGCCATTTTCCTCGCCTCCGACGCCGCCTCGTACGTCACCGGCTCGCTGCTCACCGTGGATGGAGGCTGGACCGCTCGATGATCCTCGACCTCTTCAAGCTCGACGGCCGTGTCGCAGTCGTCACGGGCGCCCGCCGCGGACTGGGCCAGGCGATGGCTCTGGGCCTCGCGCAGGCCGGCGCCGATATCGTTAGCGTCACCCGCCGGGATCCGTCCGACGAAACTCGCCGCCTCGTCGAGTCCTGCGGCCGGCAGTTCTGGGACGTCACCTGCGATCTCTCACAGCCGGAAGCCCGCCGCGGTCTGATTGACCGAATCACCAACGAGACCGGCCGTGTCGACATCCTCGTCAACAACGCCGGCTTCGCAGGCCGTTACCCCCCGGAAGAGTATCCCCTTGAGGACTACATGCGGCTGATCGAAGTGCACCTCAACGCCGCCTTCGATCTCTCGCAGCAGGTCGCCCCGCAGATGATCAGCCGCGGCCGGGGAAAGATCATCAACATCGGTTCCGTGATGACATTCGAGGGGGGCCTCAATATCCCGGCCTACGCCGCCGCCAAGCACGGCATCGCCGGCCTCACGAAGTCGCTGGCCGTCTCCTGGTCGCGCCGCGGCATCAACGTCAACTGCATCTGTCCCGGCTACTTCGAGACCGACATGGCCGGCGTGCTCAAGGACGACCCCGTCCGCGGACCGCAACTGATGGACCGCATCCCCTGCGGCCGCTGGGGCATGCCCGACGAACTCGCCGGCCTCGTCGTGTTCCTCGCCTCCAACGCCAGCAACTACATGCACGGCAGCCTCGTCCCCATCGACGGCGGCTGGCTCGCTCGGTGACGGGGGGCCGCGGATGACGCAGATAACGGGGATCTGCGCAGATCACATCTATTGTTTCGTCTCTGCGCAAATCCGCTGAATCCGCGTCATCTGCGGCCCGCTTTGCAAGGCCCCCTATTCTCCGAGTGTCCGGATCTTCACCTTCCGGAACTCCACCGGATCCGAGTGCCCGGCGAAGCCGAAGTAGCCTTCGGTGCGGTCCTTCCCCGGGTGCGGGGAGTTCGCCATGTACTCGGTGACCTCGCTCAGATCCGCGTCGAGGATGACGTGCCCATTGAGTTCGACCTTCACCCGTGAGCCCTGCACGGTCACGCGCTGGAAGTTCCACTCGCCGACCGGACGCTGGAACCCCCGGGCCGCAGGGACGATGCCGTAGGCCGAGCCGTGCGCCTGCCGCGGGTCGAGTCCGCCATACTTCTCGTGTTCGGTGTCGAGCACCTGCAGTTCGCACATTCCTGAGTACGCCGGATCTCCCTCGCCCGGGTAGCGGATCGCCAGACCATTATTGCCGGCCGGGGGCAGCTTGAACTCCAGTTCCACGATGAAATCCGCATACATCTCTGCGGTATGCAGCACCCCGCCGTGTCCCGGCTTGCAGCGGATCGCTCCGTCGACAACTTCATAATTCGCGACAGCTCCTTCCCAACCCGAGAGATCCTGGCCATTGAACAGCGGCTCGAATCCCTCCTCCTCAACGGCGTCGAGGATCTCATTGGCCTCCTCCGCGCCGATTTCGCGGACGAAGATGTTCCGCCAGCGGATCTCGCCGCCGTGCGTTTGCAACTGAATCGGTCCCGATCGGAACAGCGGCGCCGAGCGGTCCCAGAAATTCTCCAGGATGGCGTTATCGACGACGTGCTCGCCGTTCAGCCACACGCTGGTACGGGCGCCGACCTGCCGGATGCGGAATGAATTCCACTCGCCGAACGGTTTGTCGGCCAGGACCGCGGGATCTTTGCCGGCCGTGCCGGGACTGTTGTTCCAGAGCCCGCCGGAGCCTTTGTCGGCCCCGATCTCCCACTTGCCCCCCTCCTCCGTGTAGTCCCAGATCTGCACCTGGGGCGTCGCCTTGAGGTAGATCCCGCTGTCGGCCTGGGCGACCGTCTTGTAGTCGATCAGCAGTTCGTAATCGGCGAACTCCTCGTCGGTTGTGAGATAGGCCCCGTGGCCGTCATTGACGAGTTCGCCGTTCTCCACGCTCCAGTGCTGTTTCGCGTCGGCCGTCCACTCGTCGATTCTGGCCTGCCGCTCCTCCTCGGACATCTTCGCCAGCTCGCGCGGATCGAAGTGCGGCATGCCGTGCCAGCCTGTCAGGTCCTGTCCATTGAAGATCGGCCGAAAACCTTCCGGCGGCTCGACCAGCCCACGGTCCTCCGCGGCGGCATCCTCGGAGCCTGTAGACTGCGCTCGGGCGAACAGCTCGCTGTCCGGGTTCCCCCGCGAGAGCAGATACGCCATCAGGTCGAGGATCTCTTCCAGATGGAGCGTGTTCAGCAACTCCTCCGGCATCATCGAAACCTTCGACGGCTCCATGACGTCGATTTTCTTGCGATCGACGGACGCCAGCGAGTTGGGATCGAGCATGTTCGTGTTCACCTGGAAGCTGTCGCCGCCCAGGTTCACGATCCGCCCCACGATCACTTCGCCGTCATAAGTCACGATCTGCACGGCCTCGTACTGATCGCTGATCGTCTTGCTGGGATGAACGATCGACTCCAGCAGGTCGCGAGGGCTGAACCGCCCGGCCAGCGACGTCAGGTCCGGACCGACCGCACCCCCCTCGTTGCCGAACCGGTGGCAGGCGAAGCACTTCGCCACGCCGAACATTTCGCGGCCGCGCTCGAAGCTGCGGCCTTCCATCTCCATCACATGGGGCAGCAGTTCGTCGACCGTCCATTTCTGCACCACCGGCCGCGGCGGACCGACCGTCACCAGCGTCTCCTGCTCGGGAGCCCGGTTGATGATGTCGGCGAACTGCGTCTTCTGCTCCTCCGTCAACAGGGCGACGGCATTCTGCTTGAGCTCGTCAATGAACATTGTGAAGTTCGCCCCGCCCCGATAGCCGAGCGCCTTCGGGAACCAGCTGAGATAGCGCTCGAGCAAGTCCTCATTCCAGCCGGCGTGCAGAAAACGGAGCGGCATCGCCAGGTCGATCTGCTCCTCCTGCGTCGGCGCCCGCTCCAGCAAAGCAACAGTTTTTTCCGCGGCGCTCGGCGCCTGCAGATAGACCAGCAGCCGGGCCAGTTCCGCGTTCAACGTCGGCGCACCGGCGGGATACACGGCGTCGAACTTCTGAATGAGCGATTCCCGACCCGCCTCCTCCGGCGGCCCCATGCGGGCCAGCGCCACCGTGTAGACGCGCAGCAGGTCCAGCCGCTCCTGCTGGGACAACTGCTGCCAGTCAAGCCGGTCCAGCGCAGCAAAAACCTGCGATTTCAGGTCCAGGTCCACCCCCGGCAGTTCCGGCAGATTGTCGTAGTCCGGCATCACCGGGTCGTGCACGTCGTTGCGAAGCGTCTCCGGCCGCTCCTGCTGCCGCACGAGGGCCAGCAGCGCCTCCAGCGTCGACCGGGGATCGGTCTCGCTGAGGGCCCGCTCCCGCCATTGTTCGACCGGCTGATGCTCGATCGCGATCCGGGCCGCATAACGGATGAACCGGTCCTCGTGATTCAGATACGGCCATGCGGTCTCGACCGCTCCATCGGCGGGCCGATGCAGGGCTTCGAGCTTTCGCCGCTCTTCCCGAAGTTCCTCGGCCAGCCGGGCGTCGAAGGATGGTTTGTCGCCGATCAGTTCCTCAGCGTCTGCGGCATCGGAAGCGCTCGGCAGACTGACGTCTGCCGCTCCTTCCCCGCCGACGTACGTCACACGATACAGCCCCGACTGCACGCGGCGTCCGCCGATGGCGAAGTACATCGCCCCGTCATGAGGGTTGATCACCGCGTCCGTCAGCGGCAGCGGCGTCCCGGTGACGAACTCCTCGAACGTCCCGGTGTACGTCGCGCCGTCCGGCTCCAGATGCGCCGCGAACAGCTTGCCGTAGCTCCAGTCGCACAGGTACAGCGCCTGCTGGTACTTCTCCGGAAAGTTCGCTCCGTATCCGAAGCAGACCCCCGTCGGCGATCCCGGGCCGATGTTCACGGCGGCCGGCAGGCTGTCGAAGTAGTAGTCCGGCCATTTCCCGCTGCCGTTCCGCCAGCCGAACTCCGCCCCGCTCACCACGTGGTTCACCCGCGTCGGGCGATACCACGGCGTATTCATGTCCCACTCCATGTCCGCGTCGTACGCGAACAGCTCGCCATGCTCATTGAAGGCCGCGTCGAATTCATTGCGGAAGCCCGTCGCGATCAGCTCCCACTCCTTGCCGTCCGGATCGGTCCGGACAATGAACCCGCCCGGCGCCGGTACTCCCTTCATGAAACCGCGCCCGTAGAGGCGCGGAATCAGAAAGTCCTCGTCCCACACCCGCGGCACGCGCGACGAGTCCAGTTCCGGCAGCTTCGTGTTGTTGCCGCAGACGATCGTGAGCGATTCTCCGTCCGGCGAGAGCAGCACCGCGTGCGGACCATGCTCGCCGCCGCCGTCGATCTTCCGCAGTTGCTCGACGTGATCGAGTTCACCGTCTCCGTCGCTGTCGGTCACCCGGTACAGCCCGCTCTCGTACTTCCCCCCGTGATTGACGACCACATACAGGCTGTCGAACGCCCACAGCAGTCCCTGAGCCTCACCGATCGGCAGGTCGAGCGGTTCGATCGTCGTCTGCTGTTCCGTCGCACCCGGAGCGGGCGGCGTGACCCGAAACAGCCCGCCGTACTGGTCCGAAACGATCAAACGTCCCTGCGGATCCACGCACATGTTGACCCACGAGCCCTGCCGGTCCTGCGGCACCGAGTACAGCAGCTCCACCTGGAATCCCTTGGCCGCCTTGATCTGCGAAATGGGCGTCGCTTCCGGCTCCTTGATCACTGCCGCCGTCGTGATCGTCTGGGCTGTCACTGAAGGCCACGAGCCCCCTCCCAGCGGTCCAAGGACAGTCGCCTGTTCCCACGCGGTGTCATCAAACTCCTTCTCCTGCCATCCCTCCGCCAGCTGCTCCGCCACGCGCCAATCGGCGTTGGAGACCACCGTGATGTCCCGCCGTTGCGTTTCGATCACCAGCTGGCACAGCACTCCCGCCGGCCCCCCGCTGTTACGCGCATGGACCGCCAGCACGTTCTTTCCCGGGGCAAGATGCGTGGTCACGTCCTTGAAGGCCACCGTCGACCAGTTGTCGTGCTTCAGCACGGACCGCCCGTTCACAAACACTTCGGCCACGTTGTCGGCTGTGACATACAGCCTTGCCGCCGCCACTCCCCGGCCGGGAACCTCGAACACGGTCCGCAGCCCGATTGCCTGGTCGTCCCGCGTCTCGCCGCCGAGCCAGATCCACTCCGGTGCGGGACCATCGGGCGCTTCCGCGGCAGCCGTCAGCTGGGCGATTCCTGTCAGCAGCAGCCATGCGGCCGCCGCGAGTCGAACCGCGCAAAAAGCTTGCGAGTCAATGGTCATCAATGAATCCTGATTGAAAGTCTGAGCAGAATTGGCGGGGTCAGTCCGATGCGTCGCCATCCAGAAGCAGACCGGCGGCAGCCTTCAGTCGGGCGGTCGCGCGGCAGGGGGATCAGCGCACATCGAGAGGGTGGGTCGTGCACGGCGGCTCGCATGAGGGCCGATGCATCAAACCATTTTTAACCGACCGTCCCTCGCCGGGAAAGCGATTCGCGCAACGTTTGAGCGGACGCGCCGATTGGTTGGTTGCGGCCGCCACCCGAATCGGCATACTGCCGGAACAGTGGATCCGCGTCCTGATTCCGGGGGGGAGTTCAATGACTTCGGCGAGACAGCGGTGCATGGGGTTGATTGCGATTCTGCTGCCGGCGCTGGCCCTCACGACGGCTCATGCGAGCCAGCCCGACGAATGGGAGGTGCTGGCCGAAGAGGACTTTGAATCAGGCGACGTCTCCCGTTTTGCCGCGACGGACCCCACGGCCTGGAAGCTCGAGGCCGACGGCGGCAACCGCGTCTTCAGCCAGTTCCGGCAGAGCAATGTGCAGACCCCGGTGCGGTCGCCCTTCAATCGGGCCGTGCTGGCCGATACGCCCGTCTCTTCGTTCCAGCTGGACGTCGATCTCAAGTCCACCGCCCGTGACTATCCGCATCGCAGCCTGTGCCTCTTCTTCGGATACCAGGATCCGTCGCATTTCTATTACGTCCACCTGGGACAACAGAAGGACGACCACGCCAACCAGGTCTTCATCGTCAACGAGGCGCCGCGCACGAAGATCTCCACCCGGACCAGCGAAGGAACGCCGTGGGACAACGAGTGGCATCATGTACGGATCACGAGACGCGCCGACAGCGGCGAGATCGCCGTCTTTTTTGACGACATGGACAGCCCCGTCATGACGGCGACGGACACCACATTCGGCTGGGGGACCGTGGGCATCGGGTCGTTCGATGACACCGGCCTGTTCGACAATTTCGAGCTGCGCGGCATCGAAGCAACGGTCGAGTCGCAGCTGCGCTGAGAAGACAACGACGCGGCGGGGCGCTAGCGCCGCAATCGGCGCCAGCGTCGGAAATGCAGTCCCTCGATCACGCCCTCAAAGAGCGTCTGCAGTGTCGAGGGAGCATCCGGCAGCTGATCGATGCGCTCCTGAAGACTGGCCCGTTCCTCGTCGGTCATGCTGCGGTGGCGCTGTTGCAGGGCGGCTGCTTCGCGCCCCTGATCAGAGTTCTCGTGAGCGAGCTGCCAGATCGCCAGTTCGCCGCCGTCGAACCAGATGAAGCGGCACTCGTCGCAGACGTCGAGATGAAACTCGCCCGCGCAGCGCAGCTTCTGCTTGCCCATCCGGCGCCGGCAGCGCGGGCATGAGAGTGGGGCAGCCTGGTCCGGCTGCTCGTCGGCAAGCACTTCGGCCTTGAGTTCGTCGATGCTGAGGCCCACCCGGCTCTTGATTGTCCTCGCCTTCTGCGAATCAACCAGGTAGCCGCGGCAGTCTGAACAGCGAAAAACCGGAATCTCCTCGTACGAGCCGCGGGCGAGCGGCGTGCGGCAGACCGGGCAGTTCATGAACGCCTCGCGATGCAGGTTCGTCAGCGCGTCGCAGTGCGGCGGCCGGAATTCTTGCGGGGGGACTTTGCCTGCGGTGTTCGCCCGGCGGCCTCGGATCCGCCGCGCTGGACGGTCTCGATCAGCTCGGCGAGCTCATCGCGGGTGAGGTCGCGGTGTTCGCCGCGCGGGAGACGGCCAAGCTGCACCGGGCCGAACGCGACGCGCTTGAGTTTCATCACTTTGTGGCCGACGCGGGCGAACAGCCGGCGGAGTTCGCGGTTGTGTCCTTCGGTAAGGATCGCCTCCACGATCGCGCTCTGACCACGGACCTTGAGGATCTTCGCCTGCTGAACCCGGAAGCGGCCCTCGGTGAAGTACAGCCCTTTGCGGAGTTCGGCTAGCGTGCCGGGCTTCGGCACTCCGGCAACCTGCAGTTCGTACCGGCGGGCGATGCGGAACTTCGGGTGGGCCAGCTTCTGGGCGAGGTCGCCGTCGTTGGTGACCAGCAGCAGTCCTTCGCTGTCCTCATCCAGACGTCCGACGGTAAACAGCCGCGGTCCGCCGGGAGGAAACAGGTCGATCACGCGCGGCCTCCCCTCGGGATCGCGATTGGTAGACAGGACTCCGGGGGGCTTGTTGAGGGCGTAATACTTCTTCCGTTCCATCCGCAGCGTCTCACCGTCAAGAGCGATTTTCTGCGACTGCGGATCGACCTTGGTGCCGAGTTCCGTAACGGTCTTGCCGTCCACCGAGACGCGCCCGGCCAGAATGAACTCCTCGCAGTGCCGGCGCGAACCCAGCCCGCAGGCGGCCAGAAAACGCTGGAGACGGACGAGATGCGGCTGGGGGCTGGGAGAGTTCACAGTTGACAGTCTTCAGTTAACAGTGGAGCGAAGGCGATGCCGGAACTGTTCACTGTCCACTGTGAACTGTCAACTCACTCCGCCGAGAACGCATAGATGCAGATATGTCGGTACACATCGCCGGGTTTGAGGATCGTGGTGGGAAAGTCGGGGTGATTGACGGAGTCCGGATAGTGCTGAGTTTCGAGGCAGAAGGCACTCTGATGGGCATACTCTTTGCCTCCCTTGCCCTGTTGCCCGTGGAGGAAGTTGCCGGAGTAAAACTGGACGCCGGGCTCCGTCGTGCGGACTTCCATGACGCGCCCCGATGCGGGGTCCTTGACGCGGGCGCACAGCCGGGGGCGGCCGCCGAAGGGGCCGCGAATGACGTAGTTGTGGTCGTAGCCGAGCGCCGGCGTCTCGACCAGTTCGGCGATGCGTTCGCCGATGGCGTGCGGCTCAGCGAAGTCGAGCGGGGTCCCCTGGACCGGGGCGATCTCGCCGGTCGGGATCAGGGTCTCGTCGGTGGGTGTATACTGGTCGGCGACGATCATCATCTCGTGATCGTGGATCGTGGGGCTCCCCTCGCCTGAGAGATTGAAGTAACTGTGGTTCGTGAGATTGACGGGCGTCATCTGGTCGGTCTCGGCGCGGTAGACGATCCGAAGTTCGTTCCGGTCGTTGAGCATGTACGTGACGGCGATCTCCAGGTTGCCGGGGTAGCCTTCTTCGCCGTCGGGGCTGGTGTAGGTGAACCGGACCCCCTTTCCGTTGTCGTTCTCGATTTCACGCGCGTTCCAGACGACCTTGTCGAGGCTGCGTTCGACGCCGCCGTGCAGGTGGTTGGGCTCGTTGTTGATGGCAAGCTGATACTCCTTACCGTCGAGCGTGAACTTTCCCTCCGCGATGCGATTGGCGACGCGGCCGGTCGTGCAGCCGAAATACTGGTTCGCCTCGGATTCGTATCCGGCGACGTCGTCGAAGCCGAGCACCACGTCGGCGAGATTGCCGTCCTTATCGGGAACCTGCAGCTCAATGAGTGTGGCGCCGCGGGTCATCAGGCGGGCCTTCATCCCGTTAGCATTGGTGAGCGTGTAAACTTCAACGGGCGTGCCGTCGGCGGTCTGGCCGAAGGATTCTGGCTCCGCATGGGTAGCGCCGGCGAATGCAAACAGACTAAGAAAGGCGGCGCAGAACGCACAATGAGCGGCGATGGGTCGCATGGTGAAGTCCCGGGCGGAAGTGGCGAGAGCAACAGGCGCATGCGATTATGAAGAGCCTGCGGGGCCCTCACAAGCGATCGCTCTTCTCAGAGGGCCGCGACAGGTCCTGGCTGGGCTGACACAGTTGAAGAAATGTGGATCAAAATCTGCGGAATTCGTGACAGGGAGACTGCGGCGGCCGTGGGAAGGTTGCGCCCGGACGCAGTCGGCCTGAACTTCCATGCGAAGTCGAAGCGGTCCGTGACGGTTCGGGAAGCGGCTGCAATTGCACGGGACCTGCCGGAGTGGATCGAGCCGGTCGGGGTTTTCGTTAACCACAGCGAGCAACAGATTCGCGACATCTGCGAGCAGTGCGGAATCCGGACGGTGCAACTGCATGGAGACGAGCCGGCGGATCTGATCGGCCAGTTACAGCCGCTGAATGTCATCCGGGCCGTGCGTCTGGAATCGGAAGCAGAGTCGCTCGAGTCGGTCGCTGCCTGCCACGAGAGCGCAGCCGTCATCCGTGCGCTGCTGGTCGATGCGCATGTGCCGGGAGCGTATGGCGGCACCGGCCACACGGCACCGTGGAACCTGCTCGGGCGCGGCTGGTCGTCCGACTGGCCGCCGCTGATCCTCGCGGGAGGACTGACGGCCGACAACGTGGCAGCGGCCGTGCAGCAGGTGCGGCCGTGGGGTGTTGACGTGGCGAGCGGCGTCGAGAAGTCCCCCGGAGTCAAGGACCTGGACCGCGTGGCACGATTCATCGACGCGGCGCGGACCGCGGCTGAATCACCCACATGATGTTCTAACGCCGGCTGGACCAACTGCAAGTACCGGCGAACTCCGGGACCACCACGGCATCTCACTGAAGACACGCGACGGCACGCCGGGTCGCGATTGCTGGATGGTTTTGCGGGCCGTCAGGTTCCGCTAGAGTGGCCCCATCTTGAATTGAGCGTGTGTCTCTCGGCGTTCTCGTGACACGCGCGCGCCTGCGGTTCGCGGCTGAACGGACTTGCTCGATGAATGCTCCGACGACGATCACCCTGCCCATGATGCGCGAGTCGCTGTACTCGGCGGTGGTCTGCGACGCTCTGGATGGATTGGGATTCCGCAACCAGTCGCCGCGCGTGCCGCTGCCGCCGCTGACGACCGACGCCGTCCTGGTCGGGCGCTGTCGCACAACGCTGTGGGTGACGATGTATCACGTCGACCCCGCGCCGTATGAGCTGGAGCTGAAGGCGGTCGATGCATGCCAGCCGGATGACGTGTTGATCGCGGCGGCGGGGGGCTCCATGCACTCGGGCATCTGGGGAGAACTGCTTTCCACAGCGGCGCGGAACTCCGGGTGCGTCGGCGCGATTGTCGACGGCGCCGTCCGTGACGTCGCCAAGATGCGGGCCATGCGGTTTCCCGTATTCGCACGGGGGCGTTGCGTCTACGACAGCCAGAACCGGCAACGCGTCGTGGATGTCGACGTGGAAGTCGAGATCGACGGCGTCCGCTTCGCGTCGGGAGACCTGGTGATTGCCGATGAGGACGGCGTGGTCGTGGTGCCGCAGGAGGTCGAGGCCGAAGCCATTGCGGCGGCCTGGAAGAAGGTGCATGACGAGAACGTCACGCGGGACGCGATCAAGGAAGGGATGAAGGCGACGGACGCGTATCGGAAGTACGGGGTGCTGTAACGCCAGTGCGGGGACAGCCGTCGCAGGGCGCGCCTCTTCCGTGTCGCGGCTACACCGAAAAGTCATCCGACAGGACACCATGAGCATCTGGAAATATGCGGACCTGATCACGGCGGTGCCCGTTGAGCACCGTGTCAGCCTGGGAGAAGGAAATACGCCGCTCGTGCGGTCGCGGAGGATCGGCCCCGCGGAGGGGCTGGCGAACCTGTACTTCAAGCTGGAGACCGGGAACCCGGCGGGATCGTTCAAGGACCGGTTCGGGGCGGCCGCCGTGTCGTCGATGCTGGCCCGGGGTAAGACGCGGTGCATTGCCACATCAAGCGGCAACACCGGGGCGGCGCTCTCGGCGTACTGCGCGGCGGCCGGGCTGGAGTGCTGGATCGCGATTGTCGAGACGGCGCCGGAAAGCAAACTGCGGCAGATGATGGCGTACGGAGCGCGAATCTTTCGCATCCGCGGCTTCGGCCTGGATCCGGAGGTGTCCGAACGGACATTTCGACAACTGGAACGAATTGGCGGCCGGGATGATTCGGCCGTGCAGATCAGCGCGTATCACTTCAGCCCCCACGGAATGAGCGGCGTGCAGTCGCTCGCGTACGAACTCGCCGAACAGGCGGATGTGCCCCCGCAGCATGTGTTCGCTCCGGCCGGCGGCGGCGGCCTCTGCGTCGCGTTGGCTCGCGGATTCGCGCAACTGGTCGAGCGCGGGGCGATCCCGCGTTCTCCGGCGGTCGAAGTCGTGCAGCCGGAGGGGAACGACACAATTGCGACTCCGCTGCGCCGCGGCGATTCGCAGGCACAGACCGTCACGGCCACAACGCGGATCAGCGGCCTGCAGGTGCCGAACATCGTCGACGGCCATGCGGCGCTGACGGAATGCCGCGCGACTGGCGGATCGGGACATGCCGTTCCGGACGACTTCATCTGGGAGACACAGCGGCGGCTGGCCCGCGAAGAAGGAATCTTCACCGAACCGGCCGGCGCCACGGCGCTGGCGGGCGCTTTGCAGGCAGTTCGCGAAGGACGCATCGCCGCCGATGCCCGGATCGTGTGCCTCGTCACGGGAACGGGATTCAAGGACGAGGCATCGATCGGACGGATGCTGAGCGGGGCAGAAGCGCCGATGCTTGAAATGGCGGATCTACAGCGGATGGAGTGATGCCGTTAGCATCGCGTTGTGCTGTGAAAGCCGGGATCGAAGGAGGACAGTCGATTTGGGATCCGATATCTGAAATCTCAAATCTGAAATCTCAAATCTGAAATCTCAAATCTGAAATCTCAAATCTGAAATCTCAAATCTGAAATCTCAAATCTAAAATCGCAGATCTCGAATCGGTATCCCTAGCTCCATCACCTGAATGCTCGTCAGATTCCGAAGGCCGCACCCATCGACACCAGCACGCATCTCACCCGCGCCTCCTCCCCGACGCAGAATCACGCCTACCAGCGCGGTCCCCGGATTACGGCGATTGAGACGGTCATCCCGCGCGACGTCATGTCGAGCCTGCTGCTGGTGCGCGTTCATACCGATGCCGGCAGCGTCGATGGCGAGCCGGTAATCGGGCACGGGGAAACGTACTATCTCCCCGAATCCGTCGCGGCCGTCATACATGACTGGATGGCGCCGCGGCTGCTGGGAAGCGATGCCTGCGCGATCGAGAGCCACTGGCGGTTCCTGTATGAGCGGGCAACCTCGTTCGGCGCGTTCGGAGCGGAGCTGCGTGCCCTCTCGGCCATCGACCTCGCGCTTTGGGATATCCTCGGTCAACTCACCAATCAACCGGTGTGGCGATTGCTTGGAGGGCCGGTGCGGGATCGGATCCCCGTTTACAACAGCTGCGGAGGCCCACTGTACGGCGGTAAAGGTGCGTCCGCGGACAGTCAGGCAGCGATGATCCCTCGCGGCTGCTGGCCGGGGCACGGCGATCCGGGCAAGCCAGGACCGCTGGAAGACAACTGGATGAGCGCCAACCAGCCGGCCGACCTGGCGGAGGAACTGCTGGCGGCCGGATATCGGGCGATGAAACTCTGGTCATTCGACGGCGTTTATCAGCGTTCCGGCGGGCACCGCATCAGCCGCGAGGATGTGGCTGCGGGAGTAGCGCCGTTCCGGGCAATCCGCGAGCGGGTCGGCGACCGGATGGACGTGATGCTGGACGGGCACGGGTTCTTTTCGCTCTCGGCGGCGCTGTCGATCGCCCGCGCGATGCGGGATGTGCAGCCGCTGTGGCTCGAAGATGTGATCCGGCCGGACAATCCGGACACGATCGCCCAGTTCCGACAGGAGGCCGGAGTGCCGGTCGCCGTCAGCGAGATGCTGGTGACACGGGAGGCCTATCGAGCGGTGCTGGAACGGCGCGGTGCAGACTACGTGATGATCGATCCGACCTGGGTCGGCGGGATCAGCGAGACGCGGCGGATCGCGGAACTGGCGCAGCTCTACAACGTGCCGGTCCTGATGCACGACTGCACCGGCCCTCTTACCCTCATGTCGGGTCTGCAGATCTCGGCCGCGGTGCCGGCCGTCTGCTATCAGGAGACCGTCCGCGCGCACATCGCCACGGTGTACCCGCGGCTGATCGACGAGAACGTCACCGTCCGGGAGGGTCACATCGCCTTACCGGAGCGCCCGGGGCTGGGAGTGCGATTGCTGGACGGATTATTCCAGCCTGATTCGAACGACTACCGCGTCTCACGGCTGACCTGACCGGCTGCAGAGACCACAACTTCCGCGTAGTTTCCGGGGCGGGCATTGACGAGCACGTCGGCCATCCGCTGCAGTTCACGCTCTGGAATCGCAGCGTAGAACGGCAGGAACAGCAGACGCGGCAGCAGGGAGTGCGCCTGCGGAGTTCCATATTCCGGCCGGTCCTCCGGCGGAGGGACGACGATCATGCTCTGGCCCTGCGTGGAGTCAAAGCCGTGCTGGAAGAGCAGCCGCCGGGTCGCCTCCGGGTCGTGCGTCAGAATGGGAAAGACCCAATAGACGTGCGGCGCGACGTTTCCAGCGGGACACGTGACCGACGGCTCCAGAGATGCAACCAGTCTTCGTCCGCGTTCCGTTCGCTCCTGCTGGCGGTGTTCGTTGAATCCCGTGATCCTTCGCCGGAGCAGGCGCAGCAGCGGCGTACTGGGTTGCTGTCGAATCAGGTCGAAAAGTCGGTCCGCGGGGAATCCACGGATCGAAGCGTTGAGCGCCTGGTCGTAGTCGCGGCCGAGGATGCGGAAGCCGAACAGCAGCAATGCGAAGCCGGTGCGTGTGGCGGCGGCCTTGAGCACGCAGTACTTGAGCACACGGCCCAGGTAGTTCCGGTGAGTCTGGACGGGATACTCTGATTGACGCCGGCGCATCTCGCTGAGCAGTTCCGGGCGGCGGACGGTCAGCAGGGCGCCGCCGAGAGCGGTGGCGGTTTTGATCGTGCCGAAGCTGAACAGGGACGCGTCCGCGTGCGGATGGCCGGGATACTCGCGACCGCGAAAGGCCTGGGCGCAGTCTTCGACGAACAGCAGCCCTCGCTCGCGCGCGACGGCAATGTGCTCATCGAGCGGGGCCGACGTGCCGAACAGATGGGCGATGAGAACGGCTTTGGTGCGCGGGGTGGTGCGTTCGGCGATGGACGCGGGACTGGGGAGCGTGGTGTCCGGATCGAGATCGAGCGGCACGGGGACGAGGCCGTGGTGCTCGATGATCCGCATCATGTCGGGAATCGTGACGGACGACACCAGCACCTCGCTGCCGCGCGGGAATCTCGCCGCGGAAAGCAGCAGGTCCCACCCGGTGCGCACCGACAGACAAGCCAGTCCCTCGTCCGTCAGTGACCACGCCTGCTCCAGCCGCTGCCGAACCAGAGCACGATTCGCGGGGGTCACGCACCAGCCGATCGCGGCGGCGAGGTCAGCCCAGGTAATGTCGATGCGCTTTCGGGCCCACATGGCGGGAGGCAGTGGTGAGGAATGAGGATCTGGACTACGGGCGAACTCCGGTCTCGAATCTAACGCGCGAGCTGGACGGACGGCACACGTGTGCCTGTCACTCGCCTTCGTTCCCTTCGTGACCTTCTGTCACCCTCTCCGCGTCCTCTTGTCACTCCCACTCGATCGTGCTCGGCGGCTTCGAGCTGATGTCGTATACGACGCGGTTCACTCCGCGGACGCTGTTGATGATGCGGGTGGAGATCCGCTGCAGCAGGTCGAACGGCAGCCGGGACCAGTCGGCCGTCATGAAGTTGTCGGTGTTAACGGAGCGGATGGCGATCACGTCCTCATACGTGCGGGCGTCTCCCATCACGCCGACCGTCTGCAGCGGGAGCAGCACGGCGAACGCCTGCTGCACGGCGCGGTACATGTCGGCACGGTGCAGTTCCTCGATGAGGATGGCGTCCGCTTCACGCAGTGTGTCGAGCCGGGTTTCGGTGATCGCCCCCAAGCAGCGCACCGCCAATCCCGGACCGGGAAACGGATGCCGCCAGATCAGCTCTTCCGGCAGACCCAGTTCCAGCCCCATCCGCCGCACCTCGTCCTTGAACAGATCCCGCAGCGGCTCGATCAGTTCGAACCCCAATTGCTCCGGCAACCCGCCGACGTTGTGGTGAAACTTGATCGCCGCCGCCGGACCGTCGGGACTGCCGCCCGACTCGATGACGTCGGGATACAGCGTCCCCTGTGCGAGGAAGTGGGCGTCGGGAATCGTCTCGGCCTCCTTGCGAAAGACTTCAATGAACACCCGGCCGATCGCCTTCCGCTTCTCCTGAGGATCGGAGACGCCGCTCAGAGCGTCGAGGAACCGCTGCCGCGCGTCGACCACGTGCAGATCAGTTTTGAAGTGATCGCTGAACTGTTCGCGGACCTGCTCCTTCTCCCCTTTGCGCAGCAGGCCGTTGTCCACAAAAATGCACGAGAGCTGCGGTCCGATTGCCTTGAACAGCAGCGCAGCCGTGACGGACGAGTCCACGCCTCCGGAGAGGCCGCAGATGACGCGGCTGTTGCCGACGCGCTCCCGAATCGCCGCCGCCTCCCGTTCGATCAGCGACGACAGTTGCCACGTGCCGCGACAGCCGCAGACGTGCTTGACGAAGTTGTCGAGCAGCTGCTCCCCGTGGTCGGTATGCGTGACCTCCGGGTGAAACTGCAACCCGTACATCGGCAGCACATGGTGCTTGATGGCCGCGTTGGGACAGGTCTCGGTCTCCGCCAGCGGGACGAAGTGGGCGCTGAGGTTATGCACCTGGTCCCCGTGGCTCATCCACACCGTCCACTCCCGCGGCACCCCTTTGAGCAGCGGGTCCTCATGCACCACCCGGCAGAGTGTGTGCCCGAACTCCCGCGACTTCCCCGGCGAGACGTCGCTCCCGAGCGCCCGGCACAGGGCCTGCATCCCGTAGCAGATGCCCAGCACGGGGATGCCCAGCTCGAAGATGGCCGGGTCCGGCTGCGGAGCACCTGCGGCATACACGCTCGATGGCCCGCCGGAGAGGATCAGCCCCTTCGGATTGAGTTCGCGAATGCGGGAGGCGGGAAGATCATGCCGGACGAGCTGGCAGAACACGTGCTGGTCACGGACCCGCCGGGCGATGAGTTGGGCCGTCTGCGATCCGAAGTCCAGGACCAGGATCAGCTCCTCGCGCGCGGGGTCCACCACACCCAGATCACCGTCCCCCGCCGCCCGGTCCAGCAGATTGCCGGCATCGCTCGTCATCGAGACTCCTCGCGTCAAAAAAAGTCAGCCGGCCCCGGGGAACGGCATCCGCGGACCGGCAGAGAGCAAACAGAAAGTTTAGCGGTTCCGCGCGATGCGGCAACGCTGACGAATTGTGCCGCGTCATGGGGACGTATCAAGCTAACGCGAGGTGCCGTCGCGGAACTGCTGGGCGGCGGCAACGGCCAGAACGTCGCAGCGCTCATTCTCCGGATGACCGCTATGCCCTTTCACCACCGTAAATCGCACTTGATGGGCCGAAAGCAGCTCATCGAGACGCTGCCACAGCTCCAGGTTCTTGAGCGGCTTGAGACGTCCCTGCTCCTTTCGTTTCCAGCCGTTGCGTTTCCAGCCGGGAAGCCATTCGCTGCACCCCTTGGCGACGTAGGCGCTGTCGGTGATGACTTCGACTCGCGACGTAGCTGACAGAGCCTGCAGCCCTTCGAGAACGGCCGTCAGTTCCATCTGGTTATTGGTGGTCAGCGCAGCTCCGCCGAAGCCTTCTTTTTCTCGCCCTGACGACTGATGGCGCAGAATGTACGCCCAGCCCCCCGGTCCAGGATTGCCGGAGCACGCTCCGTCGGTGAATAACTGCACAAACGGAAGCGGCCGGGGGGCGATGTCGGTCGCGGACATGGGGCGGTGTCAGCCAGCCTGCGGCGTTGAGAGTGACAGCGCGCGGCAGCGAATTACCGCTCGCGAAAGACGATGCGACCTCGGTTGAGGTCGTAGGGAGACACCTCAACCTTGACTCGGTCACCTGGCACAATGCGGATGAAGTGCTTGCGCATGCGGCCTGCCACATGGGCCATGACTGTATGACCGTTGTCGAGCGATACGCGAAACTGTGTATTGGCGAGCGCTTCGACGACGGTCCCTTCCATCGGAATGGCCTCTTCTTTGGCCATAAACAACGGTACTCCTGTAGAAATCTCGGGGTGACGCGCGCGAACCCGGAGCCGCACGACGGCAAGCCGCGTAGTATATACGGCCCGGCACAGCAGCGGGAAGGGCCGGAAGGATCAATTGCAGACGCTAGCCCGCGAATCTCGACGCAACGAGCGGCGGGGGTTCAACCGCGCCACTCGGATGGAAATTCCGCTCAACCAATCTTCCCCTTGAGGGTCTCGAGCAGATTGACGGCATGACCGATGTCGGCTTTCTGGCGGTCCCGGTCGTGGGCAATCTCCCGCTCGATCGTCAAAGGTCCGGTGTAGCCTACCTCCTGCAGCGTGCGGAGATAGGTCTCCATCCCCACGTCGCCTTCCCCCAGCGCGACCTCGGAGCCCCAGTCCACGCCCCGCTTGCCGGTCGTCCATTTGGCGTCCTTGCAATGCACGCTTCGGACCAGGTGCCCCACTTTCTTCAGGGCTTCGATCGGATCGCCCGTGCCGTACAGGATCATGTTCGCGGGATCGAAGTTGATGAACAGGTTTGGCCGGCCCACGTCGGAGATGAACTCCAGCAGGTGGTCCGCCGTTTCCTGACCGGTTTCAAGGTTCAACTGCTGCCCGTTGCCCCCAACGTGGTCCAGCAGGTCGCGCGTGCAGTCCAGCAGCCCCTTGTAACTGCTGCTGTTGCGGTCCTCCGGGACGAAACCAATGTGCATGCCCACGGTGTTGCAGCCCAGTTGTTTCGTGAAGTCCGAGATCTCCTTCATCTCGGCGGACCGGGCCGCGCGCGTCTCTTCAGGGACGAGTCCCACTGTCCGCGCCGTGGTGGCGATATCGGCGTAGCTTTCTCCCTCAAATCCACCAAACACGCAGGTCACCGTGATCCCGGCGTCGCGGCAGCGCCCAAGAAAAGTCTCCGCAGCCGCCGCATTCCGCGTCCCCTGATGCGGAGCATGCACCTGCACGGTGGGAACATTCAGTTCCTGCGCGACGTCTAGGTGGACGCCCAGACCGGCGTCAATCGACGTAAAGACTCCAATTGGCCACTTCGCCATTTCGTCTGCCCTGGCTGTTTACACGAGAAGAGAGTTCGACTGTGCGTCCGATGATAACGGCATCAAACCCGTTTCACCACCGGCCTCAGGAAGCCGCACCGTCGTCGACTTGGGATGTTGATCGCGGAGAATTCCCGTAAAAGTGCTCCAGGCGCTCGGCCGCGGACTCAACCTCCTGTTCGATCTGCGACGCGTCGATGCGTCCGACTGCCGCGAGACGCTCGCCGAGTTGACGCAGCGTGTCCAGCGAGACGTCCGGCGACCAGGCCAGCATCAGTCGGCGCTCGACCAGGTCCTCGACCCGCGCCACCCATTCGTGCTCGATGATCCAGTCCACCAGTGCTATCGGCAGCAACGTACCGACCAGCCGATCTCCCCCGTCGTCGCCTGAACTGGCGATCTCCGACAATCGCTCGCCGACCAGTTCGTAAGCGGCACGTGCGCCCGCCTCATCCAGCTGAAACGTCCGCACGGCAGTGCTCAGCACCTCCTCCTCCGCCAGAGTCCCTTCTGCATCCTCAGCGCCCATGATTGGGCGATCCCGTGTGGAAGCGGTGCGCGTCCTCCCAAGTCGGGCAAGGATGCGGTCGGCCGCCGCCTCGCCGAACGCCCGGCAGGTGGTGAGCTTGCCGCCGATGAGAGTGTCAATCGGAACGGGTCCCGACTCGTTCGTCTCAATCCAGTGTCCCCGCGGAATCGCGCCGGCCCGTGCGGCGCTCACGTTCGGTAGCGGACGCACTCCGCAATAATGGGCCGCTACGTCGTCTGCCGAAAGCGCGACCTGCGGGAAGACTTCATTCACCATCCTCACCAGATACTGCACCTCGTCCCGCGTGGCGACGGCCCGCTCCGGCGGATCAGAAAAGGGAATGTCCGTCGTTCCCACCAGCACGCTGTCCACAAACGGGAGCAAAAACACCAGCCGGCCATCCGCGGCTTCGGCATATACGCCCTGCCCTTGTAATGCCTCCATCAATGCCGGCTGGCGTGTAATGATATGGCTCCCCTTTGTTCCGCCGAATAGCGGAGGCCCCTCGATGCCGAGTTCGCGCAGCGTGTAGTCCCCCCCTGCCCCCGTTGCGTTCACGATCATCGACGGACGCAATTCCACTTGCGGCTGCTCCCCCGTCAACGTCGGTGACAGTCGCACAATCTCTTCGTGCAACGATGGCCGGTGATACGTCAGCACCCGGAATTCCAGGCTCGAGGCGTCAGCGACACGCCGCGCATCGTCCAGCAACGCGATGACCAACCGCTCCGGGTAGGTGATCTGCGCATCGGAATAGGCGCACGTCCAGCGATATTTGCCCCTGTCCACGCGCGGCGCTGTGGCGTCATCCACCGAGTGCGCCGCATGGCGCGGCAGTGTCGAACCCCGCGCGATCAGGTCATACAGCCCTAATCCCAAGCGAACCGTCCACAGGCCCCGTTCGGAGACCGGCAGCCGCCTGCTGATCCACCGTCCGACGGCCAGGCGATCGAACTTCAGAAAGCGGACGGCCGACTGCAGCAGCCCGCCGTGGCGGCGGCGAATGGGAATGTGCAGTCGCAGCGGCCGGACGCAATGCGGCGCCAGCCGCAGCAGCCGCGACCGTTCCTCCAGTGACTCCCGGACGAGGCCGACGTCGCCGTACTCCAGGTACCGTACGCCGCCGTGAATCAGCCGCGACGACTTCGACGTGGCCCCGCTCGCGATGTCGCGCCGATCGGCCACGACGACCGGCACGCCGTTGAGCACGAGCTCGCGGGCCACGCAGGCGCCGTTGATTCCCGCTCCGAGAATCAGCACGGGTTGTGACGCAGCGAGTGGCATGGAAACCGAGCTCTCCCGGTGGTTGAGTCAATGGATTGACCGGATGAACGGTTGCGTCTGGCGAGCGACCGGAAAGAATACGGCATGCGCCGGGTCCCGACGAGGATCCCGGCGCCGTCCAGTCTTCGAGACACCGGGCCACTCTGCGGCGATCGACATGAACCGAGTTGAAATCCAGCGCGTCATCCCGCATCGCCCACCGTTCCTGTGGCTGGACGAGATCGTCGAGATCGACGACCGCCGTGTGCGGGCACTCAAGCACGTCGATCCAGACCTGGACGTCTTCCGTGGGCACTATCCTCAGTTTCCGGTCCTCCCCGGAATGCTCGTGTGCGAGGCGGTCCTGCAGGCGGGCGCCGTGCTGGCGGCCCGTGCGACGCCCGAAGACGGCAATTCGGTGCCGGTCGTCACACGCTTGAACAACGCCCAGTTCCGGCAGATGGTTCGTCCCGGAGACACGCTCCAGATCGAGGTCGAACTAACTGAGCGGCTGGGAACCGCGTGGTTCATGAAAGGGAAAGCGCTGGTAGGCGGGAAGACGGCGGCGAGGCTGGAGTTCGCCTGCGCCCTTTCGGCGGTCCCGCAGGCCGGCCAGGAGTCCGATACGGGGCCGATCCCCCCCTCTTAATCGTTGCGATCCGCACGATCAACCGGCCCGCAGTGATTTCCCGCACGGCGCAATGTCTTGTTTCAGACCCGAATTCCGCGCGCAACCTACGTTAGTGCGCCATCCCTTGCGTTCCCACCAGTCGCATCCCACCCTCGACCGCGCAGTCTGGTCATGATCCGAGTCCCGCTGCCCATTCGTCGTTCCCGTATCCGCCATCCCGCCGATCGTGCGATTGCCGGTGCGCAGACTGAGGTGCAACGCCGTCGCGGCGCCATCCTCGTGCTGGCGACCTTGTTCCTGGCGATCGCTCTGATCTTCACGGCGTTCGTCACGGACATCGGATACATCTCGCTGGAGCAGTCGCGGATCCAATCGGCCGCCGACGCAGCCGCCCTGGGCGCGGCCATGGACTTTAGAGACGGCGAAGAGGCCGTGCGCGCGACCATGGAGCAATTGCTGCGGCTCAACGGCTTCGATCCGGATGCCAATCCGAACATTACCATTACTCCGACGTACGGCGCCTGGAGCGAGGAGGAGTTCCGCTTTGTCGAGACGGCATTCAAGGACGCGGACGCGGTTCAGGTGAATGTGCAGCACACGGGCGTGCCGGCATTCTTTGGCGTCGCCATGAGACACGACCGGTACACAGTCGGGGCTTCCGCCGTGGCCGGCGTGAGTGGAGGTCCGCCACTGGACGTTGTGCTCGTGCTGGACTGTTCCGAGTCGATGTCGGCCGATATGGCCAACGGCCGGACTCGAATGGCGAACACGCGCGACGCCGCCCAGCGGCTGGTGGCCGAACTCAAGGAGGATGATCGCGCCGGTCTGGCAGTCTTCTCCTGGCGGGATACTGGTCGCAGTCGGTACGACCGCACGGGGCTGATTGAGACGAAGCTCAACTACTCGCTGCAGCCGACCAAGTCTCGAATCGAACAGTTGCAGGCCGGCCACTATGTCGATCGCGGGCTGGGCACGAATATCGGCGGGGGGCTGCGTGCCGGTCTGGACATTTTCCTGCACAGGGGGCAGCCGCGCGATGCCGAATCGGCGGCGATCGTCGAGCGCGTGATGGTCCTGCTGACGGACGGACAAGTCAACCTGGCCGAGCCCTACCCCGGCGACAATTCCCTCTCAAACTCGACAACACAATTCGGATCGCTGAATCGGAACTATGATCCGAAAGAGGCAGTGCGCCGCTGGTCCGCCACGATCAAGGCGCTTGGTATCAAGCTGTATGTCGTGACGGTCAGCGACGAAGGTTATGATCCGCTCATGGCGCTCATCGCCTCCCCGCCGGACGAGGACCAGGCCTCCTACTACTATCACGTCGCTGACGGAAGCCGCGATTATCTCGAACTCCTGGACGTGTTCCAGAAGATTGGGCAGCACGGTCGGGGAACGAAGTTGCTGCAGTAGGCCCCGTGGCCGGCGGTCATCGGAGCGCCGTACGCTGTTGAAGACGAACGGGGAAACTGCAATCCTCAGCCGCATGGCGCGCTGGCCCGACAATTCCCGCTCGACCCTGACGGCGGTCTTGCTGATCTTCGTCCTGCTGCCGGCGCTCTGCTGGCTCTGCTGGTGGTTCGTCAACGGATAGTCTCCGTTGTCGTCATCCGACGAACCGGTCGTCACCACCCCGCACTGCTCGCGGTTCATTGACAGTCAACACCTGCGGAGTACGATAAAGACTGTCATTTCGTTCGCTGACATCAGCCATCACCCGGCGACGAACAGGACGGCCTTCACACCCCGTCGGCGGAAAGTGTGCTCCCGATCGGGTCAGTGGGCAGCCGGTCAGAACGTCGTCTGTGATTGTCGGAGGCGAGTTGCACGATGCCTGCCGATGGACGGCCCGAAATCCTGCAGCAGGATGGCGTCACCATCGTCGTCTTCGGCCGGGAGTTCGACCGCATCACCGAAGACCGCATTCCGGCCGCCACCCAGTCGCTGCTGAGCGCGACGGAAACGCCGACATCGCCCCCCCGTGTCGTCGTTGACCTGTCTCACACGTCGTTCTTCGGATCGTCGTTCATTGAGGCGCTCTTCCGCGCCTGGAACAGGGTTCATGTCAAGCCGGGAGGCCGGTTCGTGCTCTGCGGTCTGAATCCCTACTGTGCGGAGATCCTGCAGATCACCAACCTCGATCAGCTCTGGCGGATGTACCCGACTCGCGAGGAAGCCATCACCGCCATCAACGATTGACGCGGTCGCGTCCCCTCGGCTCCTCGACGTCCGTTTAATCCCGGCTGAACGGACACTGAGCATCGCGCAATTCCGCTCGTCCGATTAGAACGCGGTGAGCGTCAGGATGACTGCAATGATTCCCAGCAGTCCGAGGACCATCCACCAGAGGGGCCGCCCGTCCCAGGCGCGACTGCTGCGGGTGAGATACTCGCCGCAAAGGGGGCACTGTACGGCGTCTTCGTAAACGTCCATCCCGCACATGGGACAGGGTCGGGTGCGGGATTCGTCTTCCTCGTCGTCGTCAGTGTCGTCGTCGGGGTACTCCCAGTCCTCCAGCGGCGCGTCGTCACTCCAGTCGGACTCGTCCATGGGGCCGTCCTCAGCCGCGGCGGACCAGCATCATTTGGCGGGATCCATTGCGGCCCAGCCGCATGACTTGTGAGCGCCGTCGCAGAAGGGGCGGTTCTGGGTCTGTCCGCAGCGGCAGAGGGCGAAGGTTTCCTTGCCGTTGAGGTTGAATTCGTGTCCTTCGTGGTCGAGCACCTTGACGGGGCCGTTGACGAGCAGGGGGCCGTTGGGGCGACAGGTGATCGTGACGTCAGCCATGTGTCCTCCTGAGGATGGAATCGCGTTGTGAAGAACGGCCACGTTAGCAATGGGTCGAGGCGACCTGCAATGGCGCGGCTGAGCTGAATTCGGTCGAGCGGCTTGAAGATGGCCGGCAGTCTGTCGTAAGACAGACATCACAGCCTGGGCAGACCGATCCTCAGGCTGCCGGGTCTCGACGCAACATCGTCCATTCAACGAAAAAGGACCGTCACCATGGCTGACGTCCGCTCTGAAGTTGCCCGGTTGCTGGAGGAACAGGATTCGTATGCGGCTGTGCAATACCTACTGCAGCAGGGGTCGCCGGAGGAGGTGTTGCGGCTTACTGGGGACGTGGCGCAGTGGTTGTACGGCGAGCGGAAAGACGTGGTGGGCATGATCGCCATTTCGCGGGCCGGGATTCAGTTCGGACTGGCTGAGGCCGAGCGATCCGCGGGCGAGGATGGGGCGAAGCTGCGCGGGGCGGCGAAGGCACTGTCGTTCAACCTGGCGTCCAACACCTGGCCCGGCTGGAACGACGAAGGGATTGAGCTGACGGTGTCCGATCGGCGCGTCGGGCTCGACGCGGCGAAGCTGAATCTGCGGCTTGCGAAGGAACTGCAGCGGGACGATCTGCCGCTGTGCAATGCGTACTGGATCCTGGGGGCGCAGCAGCTGGCGGATGGCCGGCTGGAGCCGGCACAGGCGTCGTTCGCCACGGCGGCCGACCATGCGCGGGGGGCGGGGCGACCCGATTACGAACTGATGTCGCGCGGCTATGCGGCGATGACGGAGGTGCTCGCGGCGCCCAACAGCGGGGTGCACCGCACGTTCGACGAATACGTCGCCGGGCTGCGCAAGCTGGATACCGACGACAGCAGGTTCTTTGCGGAGCAACTGGAATCGGTGCTGGAGTTCTTTGCGACGCATCGACCGGCGGAGCAGTGATGGAGCCGGAAACTCTGCGGCATCCGGCCGGACTTTCCGACGACGCGCTGCTCGGTCAATGCGTGGTCCGGCGCGTGCGGCGTTCCGGGCCGGGGGGACAGCATCGGAATAAGGTCGAGACCGGCATCCAGCTGGTGCATGGGGCGACGGGGCTGACGGTCGAGGCGTCCGAGCGGCGGAGCCAGGCTCAGAATCGTACGGTGGCGATCCGGCGCTTGCGGGTGATTTTGGCGGTTGAAGTGCGGTGCGCGATCCCGGAGGGGGCGAGTCCGAGTTCGCTGTGGCAGTCGCGGTGCGCGGGGGGGAGGGTGCGCGTCAATCCGGAGCATGCCGATTTCGCGCCGCTGCTGGCCGAAACGCTGGACATGATCGCGGCGGAAAAGTGGAACGTGCAGTCAGCCGCGGCGCGGCTGGGGTGCTCGACGAGCCAGTTGACGCGGTTCGTGGCGCTGGAGCCGGGCGCGATTGGGAAAGTGAACGCGGCGCGGTCGGAGGTGGGGTTGCGGCCGCTTCGATGATGTAGAGGCGGGGGCGCGATGATTCGTGCTTTCGCACGATTGGACGCGGGGGAGCGTTGTGGGGCGCTCGGCCCTTGCTGGCGCCGCGGGCTACTGTGGGGGCGTTCGTGACGGAGTTGGAGCGATGGTTACTCCCAGCTGACGTCGCCTTCGGCGGTGACCCAGGGGGTCGCTTCATGGACGGCGACGCCGTTCTCGGCGAAGAACATGCCGACGTCCCCTTCGAAGTCGCCTGTGCGGGTCAGGCCGGTGTCGCCATCGTTGCCGGGGTCGCTGCCGTCGCCGTCCGGTCCGCCGGCGACCTGCGGTCCGACAGTGGTGCCGGCAATGTTGGCGATGGCCATGGCGGCTCCGAAGCCCATGGCGATGCCGCCGATCTTGATGGCGGCGGTTTTGAGTTGCGGACCATTGATCTGGCGGCCGGTCAGTTCGGTGCACTTGCGGGCCATGACGTCCGCGGCGGAGTTGGCATGGACGTTCGCCCGATCCGCGACGGCCTTGAGTCCGTTCAATGCGTCGGCAAGCTGGAATTTCATCGAATCGCCCTCCGGAAAGGTTGGTTTCGCTGGTGACCTACTCCCTGAGCGGCGGAGGGCGCGCAGTGTTACACCGGAAAGGTGGAGATTCCGGCCGGTGAATCAGGGAGTTGCGGGCTGTGGAGGTCTTGGGGGAGCAGCATCGGCAGTTGGAATTGTTGAGATGTCCACCGCATTCCCATCCTCGCCGGGGGATTCACAATCGTATTGACCGAAAACCCGGATTGCGTATAGGTTTCCGCTCCGCACCGCCCCCCCCCTCTGCCCTGCCCGGCTCGCAGGATTCGGCCGGCCGTCGGAGGATGCGCCTGCGATCGATGGAACGATCCGCCGGGTGCGGATCGGCGAACGGCAGTTAGTGAGCGAACGGATGCGCGCCCCGATTCCCCTGCTGCAACGCTATGTGTTCGGGGAACTGCTGCGGGTGTTCTGCTTTGTGCTGCTGTGCCTGACGGTGCTGCTGGTGTTCGTCGGAATCTTTCAGCAGGCGAGCGAGAGCGGCCTCGGGCCGATGCAGCTGCTGCGCGTGCTGCCGTTCATCGTGCCGAGCCTGCTGCCGTTTACGATTCCGGCGGCGCTGCTGCTGACGGTGTGCCTGGTGTACGGCCGGCTGGCGGGTGACCTGGAGGTGACGGCGGCGAAGGCGGCGGGGATCAGCGTGCTCTCGCTGCTGTGGCCGTCGTTCCTGATCGGTGCGGGGCTGAGCGTGTGCTGCCTGGTGCTCTCGGACCAGGCGATTCCCTGGGCGGTGGCGAATATCCAGCGGACGATCTTTTCGGCGATGGAGGACATCCTGATCGAGCGGCTGCGGACCGAGCGGCAGTTCGGCGACCGGCAGCATGGGATCAACGTCGTGGTTGCCGAGGTACAGGGACGGCGCCTGATCCGGCCGGTGTTCACGTATATGCACGGCGATCACCAGGCGACGATGTGGGCGGAAGAGGCGACGATCGAACTCGACTTTGAGCACGACCAGGCGCTGGTGCACCTCACGAACGGGGCGATCGAGCTGCCGGACCAGGGTCGCGTCTACATCAGCGGGACGAAGACCCAGGAGATCGGGTGGAAGACGGTGGACGACGAGTTCAAGCCGAGGCACCTGCCGATCCGCGTGATCCAGAAGGAACTGAAGCTGGCGGGGTTTGAACGGGGGCATGAGAACGACCGGGCCGCGATTGAGGCGGCGTTTGCGCTCACGACGGGGGACTTTGCGGCACTGACGAATCCGAAAGGGACCAGCCGTCACCGGCTGCGCGAGAATCAGCAGCGCACCTGCCGGATGACGACGGAGATCCACAGCCGCTATGCGCTGGCGTGCAGCTGTCTGTTCTTCGTGCTGGTGGGGAGTCCGCTGGCTGTGATGAAGGCCCAGGCGCGATTTCTGACGAGCTTTCTCTACTGCTTCGTGCCGATCACGGTGGGTTACTACCCGATCGTGCTGGGGATGATCGCGCAGGCGAAGAAGGGGCACGTCGATCCGGCGTGGGCGATGTGGGTGGGGAACGCCTTGCTGGCGATTGCGGGGTGCTGGCTGCTGCGGCGGGCGATGCGGTATTGATTGGGTATGTGCGCTGCGACGTGCTGTCGCACGGATGGACGTGGGGGAATGCCGGGAGGCGCCCGGCCCTTGCTGGCGCGGCGGGCTAGCGTGGCGGTGGGGGCTAGTGTGGCGCGGGGGCGTCGATGCTCTAACTTTGCGCGTGGGGGTCTTGCGTTATACTCGGCGCGATAAGCATTCGAACCATTGTGGAGAACGACATCATGGCAGTCCCTGCGATCGCGCCCGGCAAGACGAAAATCGGCTGGATCGGCACCGGGGTGATGGGGACCAGCATGTGCGGGCACCTCATCGACAAGGGGTTCTCAGCGACGGTGTACAACCGGACGAAGAAGAAGGCGCAGCCACTGATCGACAAGGGGGCCGCATGGGCGGATACGCCGAAGGGCGTGGCGGAGAAGTCTGATGTGATCTTTGCCATCGTCGGGTTTCCCAAGGACGTGCGGGACGTGTTTCTTGGCGAAGACGGCGCGCTGGCGGGATGCAAGTCGGGCAATGTGCTGGTGGACATGACGACGAGCGAGCCGTCGCTGGCGGTGGAGATTGCCCGCGCAGCGAAAGAGAAGGGAGTGTCCAGCGTGGATGCGCCGGTGTCGGGCGGGGACATTGGCGCGAAAGAGGCGCGGCTGTCAATCATGATCGGCGGGGAGAAGGCCGTCGTTGACGCGCTGCAGCCCTGCTGGGAGGCGATGGGAAAGACGATCGTGCATCAGGGGGAGGCGGGCGCGGGGCAGCACACCAAGATGGTCAACCAGGTGCTGATCTCGAGCATGATGATCGGCGTGTGCGAAGCGCTCTTATACGGTTACAAGGCGGGGTTGGACCTGGAGACGGTGATGAAGTCGGTTTCGACGGGAGCGGCCGGAAGCTGGTCGCTGTCGAACCTGGGTCCGCGGATCATGGCGAACAACTTTGATCCGGGGTTCTTCGTAGAGCACTTCATCAAGGACATGGGAATCGCACTGGCCGAGAGCCGGCGGATGGGTCTCTCGATGCCGGGGCTGGCGCTGGCGGAGCAGCTGTACCAGTCGGTGAAAGCGAAGGGTTGGGGGCGAAACGGGACGCACGCCCTGATGCTGGCGCTGGCGGAGATGTCCGGAGTGGATTGGGTGAAGCGGGGGTGAGCGTCAGCGCTCTCTGGTCAAGGGGCCGCAGATGACGCGGATGACGCCGATTTTCGCGGAAGCAGGAAGCACCGGGGGCACTCTGCTGTCACGCTTATTGATCCGTGTAAATCCGTTTCATCCGCGTCATCTGCGGCCACTCCTTCCCAACCTCGATTCGGAGTGATGGCTCATGAGTCGATCCGCGTCGGAGCGGTTTCGTGTGCGGGTGACGAAGGACCATCTGGTCTTCAGCGCGGGGCACTTCATTACGATCACGACGGCCGGGGGGGAGATCTGCGAGCGGATTCATGGCCACAACTGGCGGACGGCGGTGGAGGTCGCCGGGCCGCTGGATGAGAACGGCTACGTGTTTGACTTCATCGCGCTGCGGGACGCGCTGCAGGGGATTATTGCCGAGCTGGACCATCGGATGCTGCTGCCGCTGCGGCATCCGCGGATCGAGGTGACCATCGGCGACAGCGAAGTGGAAGCGCGCTATGCAGAGCGGCGGTGGGTTTTTCCGCGCGATGAGTGCGTGCTGCTGCCGATCGAGCAGACCACGGCCGAGCTGATCGCCCGGTGGATCGGGGGGCGTTTGCGAGACGCGCTGGGGAGCAATGCAGGACGCCTCGATACGATGCGGATTGAGGTTGAGGAGAACTTCGGGCAGTGGGCCATGTGGGAGTGGCGTGAAGGCTGCTGAGCACCCGGAGAATCGTGGCGACGGGGCGGGCTTGCATGTGGTTGATGGCTGCGGCATGCTAAGGCCGCACTTCGTCGTGTCCTCACGCCTGTTCCTGCCAGCGGAGATCCTCATGTCCACGTCGCCTCCCGATCCTGTCCCGTCGACTCCTCCATCCGCATCTTCCGCCCAGAAGACCAAGCCGGTGCGTTCTTCCGCGGAGCGCGTGCTGGTGTGGGGCGGCATCATCGTGCTGTTGCTGCTGGTGGGATTCCAGGCGCGGGCGCGGTTTGGATATGAGATGACGCTGAATGCACTGCAGGACCGGATCGCGCAGGACGAGGGGCCGAATCCACAGCCGCTGTATGTCAAGGACGTCGACGGCCTGCTGGTGGGCTGGCCGCAGAAAGAAGTCGATAAGGCAAGCGATCATCGCGCGTACATCCAATTGTCGTGGCGCGGCCTGACTTCGCGCTACGGGATGACGCTGCCCTACGATCCGAGTGAGCCAGAGCCGGCCATCATGGGGCTGGAGACGAGCGATGCGCCTCCCGAAGAGGAGCCAGTTGCGGTGACGCCTTCGGAATCGGATGCCCCTGCGTCAACGCCCGGCATGATGCCGGGGATGCCGGGCTCCCCGGGAGGGCCTGCCGCGGACGATGCCGACCCGGATGCCGCCGGCACTCCGGAAGCGACCACGGAACCGGAGGCGACAGCGCCGGAAGGAACAGAGCCGGAAGCGACGGAGCCGTCGTCTGACACTCCGGAGGAGCCTGCCGCCGACGCAGGTGAGTCGAGCGAGACCGATGCCACAGAATCAGAGCCGGACGGGACGGAAACGGCCCCTTGAGCAGGGCACGGCGAGAGCTGTCCTGAATCGCTTACGACGCCGCGTGGACTTCACGCGGCGTTTTCGTTGATTGAGCGTCGACCAGCGGCGCGTACATCTCGGGGCGGCGGTCGGCAATGCGGTCGATTTCGTGTTTGTCGGGGACGCGGATGATGTGCTTGCGACGGGAACGGGCGGGATCGATTTCGGCGTAGAGAATCTGCTCGTCCGTGCCGTGCGAGACGGCGAGGACGTCGCCATTGGGGGCGCAGATGCTGCTCATGCCGATGAAGTGGAAGCCGCGCTCGTCGCCGACACGGTTGATGGCGGCGTAGTAGACGGCGTTCTCCATCGCCCGGGAGCGAATGGTGCATTCGGCGGTGCACTCGGCGCCGGGGGGCCAGTTGGTGGGGAGGGCGATGAGGTCGGCCCCGAGGAGGGCGAGGCAGCGGGCGGCTTCAGGAAAGGCGGCGTCGTAGCAGATATTCATCCCGACGCGGAGTCCGGCGACGTCGTGTACGGTGAAGGGGCGGTCGCCGTACGAGGTGAACATGTCGATTCCCAGGTACGGGAGGTGCACCTTGCGGTACAGGCCGCCGACGCCTTTGGGACCGATGAGGACGGCTGCATTGAAGATCCGGTCGCCATCCGCCTCCAGCATGCCGATGATGGCAGAGACGCCGAGCTTGCGGCATTCGGCGGCGACGGACTCGGTGATCGGTCCGGGAACCGGCTGTGCGAACTCGCGGGCCTCAGCGAGGCTGGCGAAGCAATAGCCGGTCGCGGCGCACTCGGGGAAGATGGCGAGGGCCGCGCCCGCAGCCGCGGTTTCGCGGAGATGCGACTGGATTCGATGGACGTTGGCGGCGACGTCGCCAATGGCGACGTCCATCTGTACTCCGGCGATTTTCATGAGTGCGTGCGATTGGAGTCCGGTGGTAGGCAACAGTCGTACGCGTCCCAATGTAATCATTGGGGGCGGGTCCCGACACTCGATGCGGTGTGTGTGCGGGCGTCCTGCCGCATGGCGGGATGGGAGAGCGTTTCGAAGCGCTCGGCCCCCGGTGGCGCGTCGGGCTAGAGTGGGGTGGGGCGCAAATGTGGCGCGGCGATCAGCGGAGGATGCCGTCCGCGGCTGGCTCGTCGGCGGCTTGCACGGCCGGCGCCGGCTGCGGACTGAGGGGGGTGCCGGGAGACGGGGCCGGCGGAAGGTCCGTCGTGAGGGGCATCACTTCTCCCAGGACTGGTTCGGCGGCCAGCGGATCGAGTTCCACGGGTGAGTCGCTGGCGCGGAGCGTCGATGGAACCGGACGCGCGATAATTCCGGCTTCGTTGAGCGTCACCAGGGTCAGACAGACCAGGAGCACATAGGCGACCGCATTGCCGGAGAAGCCGTTGCCGAAAAACTTGAGGGCGCTGCCGGCGGATTTCTTGAGCGTGATCCGGACTCCGGACCACTGCACGCTGTAGATCTCGTCCAGCAGCAGGTGGGAGAAGAAGCCGGCCCCTATTCCACCGGCCATGAGGAGCTTCACGCGCGGGCTGTCGCTGGGGTAGGCCAGCCAGGCGGCCTCGGAGGTGATCAGCAAGGCCGGGATACTGTGAAACATGCCGCGATGGACGCTGACCGTGGCAACGAGCGACGCCAGTCCATACTTGATGAGCAGGTACATGGTCAGAAAGAGGACCATGATGGTTTCGGGATCGTTCTGCATGCCCGTCCAGCGGAGGACGCGGCCGAGCATGAGGAGAGGGAGGACGGAGGCGGTGAGTCCGAACATTTCACGGACCGGGCGGCCGCTCTCGGAGTCGAGATCGGGGAGGATGCCGCCGATCGCGGTGAGCCAGCCGGCAAGCATGCCCTGCACCGGCGTGAAACCGAAGGCGAAGGTGCTGGCGAGTCCGACGCCGGCCCCCAGCATGCCGCTGACGGTGATATGCTCGCGATAGGCAGCCATCGGTCATCCCTGACGTTCGCTGTCGCTGAATTGCGCGGCCGCGCGCAGCCTCCCTGCCGAAACGGGGCGGGACTCTACCAGATGCGTTGCCGGCGGAGCAACGCGATTCCGGGTCAGTCGTGCGCCGGCGTCGAAAACCGCCGGCGAATGTCGTCAACGCGGGAGCGGTTGGCTCCGAAGTCCGATCGTCCGACGCGGGACGCGCTCCGCACGTGAATGACGCCGGCCTGCGCATCGAGGAGGAATTCCACGTCGTCCATGTAGCGCACGAGCGGCGTGACGAACTCGTATCGCAAGTAGCCGTCCCGCTCCTCGACGAGCAGCGTGCGGGGGAGCGAGCGGACGAGATCACGGAGGCGGCGAAACTCGGCCTGGGGATCTCCGCGGCAGGTCAGCGGGTCAATGCGGTGCTCCTCGTCCGGCTGCTGGCTGCAGACACAATTGGGGGACGGACCGCACGGTCGCAGCTTTCCGTCGAGCACACCCAGCGGAGGCCGCCGGCGCGACGCCATTGACAGGCTGATCAGGATGCCGATGGCGATACCGAGTCCAATCGCGACGTAGAGCATCAGGCGTTTCCGGCGGGGGGCGGCCATATGTTGATGGGGGGCAGTACTTCCGCGTCGAGTGCGCCGCAGTCTAACGAGTCGGGGCGCGAGCGGTTATCATTGATCCGAGCGGAGCAGGAACACGCCGATCGCGCCGGCGGCAGATGGCCCGGAAGCGAGGGATCATGCAGATCGCTGTGTCGACTCGAAGCCTGATTGCCGGCGCCCTGCTGATTGCGTTCGCTCGACCGGCCGCAGCCGTCGCGGCGGACCTGCCGGCGACGCGGGAAATGTTCACGGCCGGTCAGTACGAGGATGCGCTGGCCAGCGCTGCGGAGGCCGTGGAGGGGGGTGCTTACGGCGAGGACTGGCGCGTTCTGAAGGCAGACCTGGAACTGCTGCTCGGACGCTACTCGGCGGCCCGCGAGACGTGCACGACGGGACTGGAGCGATATCCGTTCAGCATCCGGCTGCACTGGCGGCTACGGGATGCGGCCCGGTTCTGCGGCGACGACGCAGCGGCCGATGCGGAATTGGATGCCATTACGCAGTTGGTCGAATCCTCCGCGTGGCGGTTTACCGACGCTGACAATCTGTTGGTGCTGGGCGAGGCGGCCCTCGAACTGGGTGCGGATGCGAAAGAGGTGCAGGACGCGTTCTTTTCGCGGGCGCGGCGGAATAATCCGCGCCGCCCCGAGCCGCTGCTGGCGCTCGGGAACCTGGCGCTGGCGAAGCGTGACTTTCAGCTGGCCGCCGAGACGTTCCGCAAGGCGATCGATGGATTCCCTACTGCGCCCGATGCGCACTACGGTCTGGCGGCGGCGCTCACGTCGAGCGATCGTGCGGCGAGCATGGAGGCGCTGGCGCGAGCGCTGGAACTGAATCCGCGTCACATTCCCACCCTGTTGCTACAGGCGGATCGGGCGATCGACGCTGAGCAGTACGCCGACGCCGAGCTGATCCTGCGGAGCGTCCTCAAGATCAACGCGACGCATCCGGAAGCGCTGGCCTACTGGGCGGCGATCGAGCACGTGCGGGGCGATGCGGAGCGGGAGGCAGAACTGCGCACGGAGGCGCTCAGCACCTGGTCGACCAATCCGGAGGTGGACTTCATCATTGGGCGGGAGCTGTCGCAGAAGTACCGGTTCGCCGAGGGGGCCGCGCATCAACGGCAGGCGCTCGAAGTGGATCCCGAGTATCTGCCGGCGCGGAAGCAACTGGCGGACGACTTGCTCCGGCTGGGCGAGGAGGAAGAGGGATGGCGGCTGGCGGACGCGGCGTTTCAGGCGGACGCCTACGACATTGCGATGTACAACCTCGTCACGTTGCGAGACGAACTGGAGCGATACCGGACGCTGGAGCAGGGGCGGTTCATCGTGCGGATGGAGGCGAGGGAGGCGGACGTGTACGGGGAGCGGGTGCTGAACCTGCTGCAGCGGGCGCACGAGACGCTGTGCGCCAAGTACGGACTCGAACTGGAGGGACCGGTAACAGTCGAGATCTTCGCGGACGCCGATGACTTCGCGGTCCGCACGTTCGGGATGCCGGGGGTCTCCGGATACCTGGGAGTGTGCTTCGGCAACGTCATCACGGCGAACAGCCCGGCGGCTCAGCTGCAGCCGAGCAACTGGGAATCGGTCCTGTGGCATGAGTTCGCGCACGTCGTCACGCTCAACCTGACGCGCAACAAGATGCCGCGATGGTTGAGCGAAGGGATCTCGGTCTATGAGGAGCGGCAGGCGAACCCGGCGTGGGGCGAGCGGATGGAACCCACGTATCGGTCAATGGTACTCGGCGGTGAGCTGACGCCGATCGGGGACCTGAGCGCGGCGTTCCTCGCACCGAAGAGCGCGGCGCATATCATGTTCGCCTACTACGAGTCCTCGATGGTCGTGGAGTACATCATTGAGGAGTTCGGCTTCGAAGCACTGTCGGCGATCCTGAGCGACCTGGCGGAGGGAGTGCTCATCAATGACGCAATCGAACGGCACACCGCGCTGCTGGCGGAGCTGGATGCGGCCTTTCAGGATTACATTGAGCAGCAGGCTCGTGAGTTGGCCCCGGACGTGGACTGGTCGCCGCCCGAAGTCGTGCGACTGCTGAACGGCGCGTTGCCGGGAGTGGCCGTGGAAGCGTGGCTGCTGGAGAACCCGAACAATCTGGCGGGGTTGATCGCGTGCGGTCGGCACTTCATCGAGACGGAACAGTGGGAGGATGCGGTTCGCGTGCTGGAACAAGCGCGGGAACTGTATCCACAACAGTCGGGGCCGGAGAGTGCTGCGCTGCTGCTGGCGGACGTGCATCGTCGTCGCGGGTCCGTCGAGGCAGAGCGGACGGTGCTGTCAGAGTACGCGGCGATTGATCCGGACGCGGTCGCCGTCTACCTGAGACTGATCGAACTGGGTGCGTCCGAGCAGGACTGGGAGGAAGTGCGGGAACGGGCGCTGCAGACGCTGGCCGTCAACCCGCTGATCCCGCAGCCTCACCGCTCCCTGGCTGATGCGGCCGAACAACTGGACCGTCCCGAAGAAGCGATCGCGGCGTGCCGAGCGCTGTTATCGCTGGCGCCCGACGATCCCGCCGGACTGCACTTTCGGCTCGCGCGGCTGTATGAGACGGCCGGCGATGGGGAGCAGGCGCGGCGCCACGTGCTGCTGTCGCTGGAAGAAGCGCCGCGATTCCGAGACGCGCACGCGCTGCTGCTGAGACTGGTGCGGGAGGCGAAGAAAGAGCCTGCGTCACGGCCCGTGCGCGGGGAGTGAGCGATTGTTGGCGCCCTGGTGGAGCCCTACACTGACCGGAACGAGGTGCAAGCCATGAAACGGCTGACGATCTGGCTGCTGTTGCTCACCGCGTGCAGTGTGAGCTTGGCTCAACGCGGGCGGCGGTACCGCGAGCCGATCTCCCCGGGTCCGCAGATCCTGCTCGATCGCCGCGGCGTGCCCGACTGGGAACTGGACGAGGAGTTTCCGGAGGACGTCTTCACGTTCGTGCGCGTGATGTACAACCCGTACGGCGGTTACGGCTGGGGAAAGTGGCAGACCGACTATCCGGACAGCGACCTCAATTTCTCGTTCCGCCTGCAGCAGCTCACGTCGCTGAAGGTGAACCCCAACCCGATGGTGCTGGAGCTGACGGACCCGCGGCTGTTCGACTACCCGTTCCTGTACATCATCGAGCCGGGGGACGGATTGGGTCTGACGCCCGAGGAAACCGACTGCCTCCGGCGTTACTGTTTCAACGGCGGCTTCGTGATGGTGGACGACTTCTGGGGGGAGTACGAGTGGGCGATGTTTTACGAGGACCTGAAGAAGGTGTTTCCTGACCGGGAGCCGGTGGACCTGGAACTGGAGCATCCGATCTTTCACTGCGTGTACGACCTGACGGAGAAGCCGCAGATCCCGTCGATCGGTCACGCGCTGTCAGGTCAGCGATCGGAGCGCTGGGACGCGCCGCATGCGAACTACCGGGCGGTGTACGACGACAACGATCGGATGATGATGATCATCTGCCACAACACCGACCTCGGAGACGGCTGGGAGCGGGAGGGGGAGAACGTGGAGTACTTTCATCAGTATTCCGAGAAGTGGGCGTACCCGCTCGGCATCAACATCGTGTTCTACGCGATGACGCACTGAGGCCATCGTCGCAGGCACACTCCGTGTGCCGTCCGCTGTGCATTGAATACGCATTCACGTTTTCGGACTGCACGGAGATTCCCCGCAGCACTGCAACGGTCCTGCCGGTCATGCTCACCGGTTATCGCCCAATTCCGCCAAAACCGGCCCGGTCGGTGTTCGCGCCTGCAGCCGGAGGGCGGGAATCGCCGATGAGGGCGCGGGGAGATTCTCTCCCGACCCCGGCATAGGGTCTTGAGACGGCTCCATCGCGCCCGGTACGATGGAGTCGCCCGCCGCATTGCCGCGGCGGCGTTCCCGGTCTCGCTCTGAGGTTTCCGATCGTGAGTCGACTTGCCCTCGCCGCCGTTTCTCTGGTCGCGGCCATTCCGGCCGCATGGCTCGCGGTGGTCGCCATCCTGGCATTCGTGAACCATACCGAGAACATGGGGACCATCATCCTCATCGTGAACGGGGCGGCGACTGCCATCGGCGTGCTCGTGGCGCTCACGCCAATCATCATCCTGGTGGGCAAGCGGCGCGGGCCGAAAGAGAAAGTGGAAGCCGAGCCGGTCGAGGTCGGGGCGGCATCGGGGAGCACGGGTGCCCAGACCGCCGAGATCATCCCGGACGAGATGCCGGAGGCGATCAGCGAAGGAGAACTCGCGGCGGCCGAGCCGGCCGAGACCGATGCGTTCGAGTTCAACGCCGATGAATTCGAGGACGCCGACTCAGGCGAGACGTTCGAGTTCGACGACGAGGATGAGAAGGTGTGACGCCGTCGATGGAGCAGCGAGTCACTCGGGCAGTCCCCAGATGCCGCGGCGCGCCTCCCGGGCTTCTTCTTCCACTTCTTTGAACCGCCGCTGCAGGTCGGAGCGGAAGGGGAATCGCGTCTCGGCCCGGCTGTAGCCCTGGCGGATGAGTTCCTCGTTGAGGAACAGATCGCCGACGTAGACGAAGGCCAGCGTGCGGCCGTACTTGTCGACGCGCTCGCGATCGAACTCGAGGCGCACGTCCTTCCCCTCGGCGATCCGCTTCGTGAAGTCGGACGCCTCGCGGCCCAAAGGCTCAACCGGCGCGTCCGGCTTGACCGACTCGGGGGTATCGACGCCGATCAGCCGGACGCGCTCGCCGCCGGACAGCAGCAGGGTGTCGCCGTCCACCACGCGCTGGACGTGTGCGGCTCCGGCTTCGGCCACCGGCGGCACGTGCACCGGTTCGCGCTGCAGCCGGAGGACCGCCAGCAGCACCAGGACGGCCAGCACCCAGGCGGCGTGTCGCGGTCGGCGTCGGTAGCGAAACGTCACGGCGCGGCGTCACTCCGGATGGGCGGGGGAGACGCAGTTCTCGTGTTCCGCGGAATGCTGACGTCCTGCGAAGTCAGCCACCCCGGTCAGTTCTGGCTGAAATTCAGCCGGCGGAGCGAATCGCGTCCGAGCGGATCTTTCTGGTAGCGCTTCCAGCAGCCGGGGCAGAGGTCGAAGCGGAACTTCTTCGGCCCGAAATCTTCCAACTCGAAGTCGCCGGTGCTCTCCAGTTCGGCGAGCGAGTCGGCAACGACTTCAAGGTGATCCGAGTCGAGGTCGTCTTCGGTGACTTCCTCCGGATCAAAGGCTGGGGTCACCTCGACCTTGGCGATGTAGCGCTCATGGTCGATGGTGCGTCCGCACAGGTCGCACGTGAAGTGCAGCATGTCTGTTAAACCTTTACCGCGTCAACCGCGGATCAACTGTCCTTGCCAAACAACCTGAATGCGGGTCGCCGTCCCAGCCACGAACACGGCTCTCCGCAGGCCCGATTCGATTTAAACACAAATCCCCAAACGGGGGAAGTGAGGCTTGCGAGATTTCGGCAATCGGGAAGGTTCGATTTTGTCTTGACAGTTTTCTGAGCGCGCCCGCGCGCTGTCTGATCGGAGTGGGATGGCATTCATTGTCGACGCGGTCATCCGCCACCGGGGCCGGGAAACCATGGCGAGCCAGGTCGCGCCGCGCGGGCGCGCACGATGTCGTTGGGTCGACGAATGCCTCAAGTCGCCCCCCGCGCATCGAGGAGCGATACGATCTCGGCGCTCAGTGATGATGTTTCGAGCACTGCGACGGTGGGCCGGCGAAAGGTCCAGCCGCTCGTCTCGCCGGGATTGATCCAGAGCCGGCCCTGATCATCTTTCGCAATGACGGGCCTGTGGGTGTGTCCGCAGACTGCGACGTCGAACGGCTCGTCAAAGCCGCGCAGCTGCCGCTCCATGTGCATCACCACCACGCGCGTGCCGTCGGCCAGCGTGTAGAGGGCGGGGGCGTCCCGCAGTTCGCCGATGATGCTCATTCCGGCCAGGAGCCCAGGGCGATTGCCCTCGTTGTCTCCGAAGCAGCCGTAGAAGGGGCAATTCAGCTTTCGCAGCGGCGGCACGGCGAATGTCGAAACCAGGTCTCCCGCAAAGAGCACCGCTTCGCAACGGCGCGCGTTGAAGCACTCCACGGCGAGGCGGAGATTGTCGAGGTGGTCGTGCACGTCTGCGAAGATGCCGACTCGCATGGAATGCCTCACACCTTCACGCCGCTGCGTCTATCTACGAACAGAATCTTGTCGCGCTGCGCACATCCTTGGAGAACCTCTAAACACACTGAGATGCAGAAAACAACCGAGAAACGGGCGTGCGATCACCTTGTCTGATTTCGTCGTTTTCGCGCATTTCGCGGTTCTCATCACTTCGGCGCCAACCTCCAGGTTGGGTCCAACACTGCCATGCAAGGTTGTCGTGCCGTCGTGAATCCGCACTTCCTCCGAAAAAAGTGAGAACCACAACGGCACAAAGAGCACAAAGCAGAAGCTGATTCCGTGCGGTCGTTGACTCCGTGGTGACCGTCGTTTGGTTACGGCAATGGGCGGCCCTGGGTTCTCCGTGGTTCATTTCGCCGGCGAAAGCGAACCTATGTGGCGTCCGGAACCTCTGAGCTCGTGATCCCACCACGAACGTCCAGCCTCGCGAAGTTTGCCGGAGGTGTCAATCACGCCTAGACTGTGGCTTCGCCTATCTTGAGGAATTGCGGCAATGCACTTTCAGACCCGTTGCGTTCACACCGGCGTGGACAAGGACTCGGCGTACAACAGCGTCATTACGCCGATCTATCCGTCGTCGACCTTCTTCTGGGACGACCTGCAGACGCATCGCGGATACGATTACACCCGCAGCGGCAATCCCACCCGTGCCGCGCTCGAAGAGAACATCGCGGCCCTCGAAGGGGGTATTTCGTGCCGCGCGACGGCCACCGGAATGGCGGCCATCACGGCGCTGATGCATCTGTTCCAGCCCGGCGACCACATCATCGCCGGACACGACATCTACGGCGGCACGTTCCGGCTGTTCCACAACGTGTACTCGTCGTTCGGCGTCAAGTTCTCGTTCGTGGATATGGGGGAGCCCAGGAACCTGCGGCAGGCGATCACCCCGGCGACGAAGTGCGTCTGGATCGAAACCCCCAGCAATCCGCTGCTGCGTGTCGTGGACATCGCGGCGATCTGCGACGCCGCCCGGTCGGCGGGGGCGATCACGATCGCCGACAATACGTTCATGTCGCCCGCCCTGCAGCGGCCGTTCGAGCATGGCGTGGACATCGTTATGCACTCGACGACGAAGTACCTCAACGGCCATTCGGACGTCGTCGGCGGGTGCATTGTCACGCGGCAGCAGGAGCACGCGGAGCGCGTCGCGTATATCGTCAATGCGCTGGGCGTGGGGTGTTCGCCATTCGATGCGTGGCTGGTGCTGCGCGGCATCAAGACGCTCGGTCCGCGGATGGAGGCTCATCAGCGCGGTGCGATGGCGCTGGCCCGGATGCTGGCGGAGCACCCCGGCGTGGAGCGGGTTTACTATCCGGGACTGGAGTCGCATCCGAAGCATGCGCTGGCGAAGCGGCAGCAGCACGGCTTCGGAGCGATGCTCAGCTTCGACATCCGCGGCGGCCGTGCCGAGGCGGAAAAGCTGCTCACCAGCTTCGAGTTGTTCTATCTCGCCGAATCGCTCGGCGGCGTGGAGTCGCTGGTGTCGTATCCGGAAACCATGAGCCACGCATCGATGACGGCCGAGGCGCGGCGCACGGCCGGCATCACGGAGAAAACCATTCGGGTCTCGGTCGGCATCGAAGATCCCGACGATCTCGTGGCCGACATGCGGCAGGCGCTGGATGGTGCGGTTCGTTGATGATGTGTGCGATGGACGGGCTGTGTATGTGACGAGTAAGGGTCGGGTGCTCGGCAACGTTCGGCCCTCGCTGGCGCGTCGGGCTAGTGTGAGATTCGCAGGCGATCTATGGCGACGGACACGGCGGCGGAACGGGACACGGCGCATTGCGACATCGGACTGGTGTGCGCGCTGCCGCTGGAGGTGGCGCCCTTCCTGGAACGTTGCGATCGTGTGAAGAAATACACCGGCGGGGCGTTCACGTTCCGCGGAGGACTGCTGGGAGATCTGCGGATCGCCGTCGTCGAAAGCGGCACGGGCCTCACCCGAGCACGCAAGGCGGCGCAGGCCCTGCTGGATGCCCACACGCCTCAATGGGTGGTGTCGGCAGGGTTTTCCGGTGCACTGCGGCCCGAGATGCGGGTGGGCGATATCGTCATGGCGAACTCCGTGATCGATCCCGATGGTCAATCGGTGCAGCTCGATCTGCAGATGCCGGCTGATCCGGCTCACGGGCTGCACGTCGGGCCGATCGCCACGGCGAAGCAGATCGTCCGCACCGTGGCCGAGAAGCAGTCGCTGGCGGAGCAGACGGGAGCGCTGGCGGTGGACCTGGAGAGTTCGGCCGTGGCGGCGGTCTGCCGGGAGTCGCACACGAAGTTTCTGGCGGTGCGCGTGATCAGCGACGACATGTCGACCGATCTCCCGCCGGAGGTGATGGCGATCTTCGGCCCGACCGGATCCGTGCGGGCCGGGGCCGTCGCCGGCGCACTATGGAAGCGGTTCTCCAGCGCCAAAGACATGTGGCGGCTCCGCGAACAGGCCACGAAGGCCGCAGAGAGACTCGCCGTGTTCCTGGACGGCGTGGTGACGCAGTTGCCGCTGACCGGTGACCCGACGCGAGCCGCAGAAGAGAAGAGATGAACAGGAGGTATCAGAGTCGGGAGTGATGGTCGAAGTCAGGCAGTCGATCGCGATGTCGAGGCTTCATTCTGATCTGAGGTTCCGCAAAAACCTCTGTAGCCGGCCTCTGTGAGGCCGGGCGATCGGGCGAAAGCTCGACGACCCAGCTTGGTCCGGACGGGGTCACAGACCCCGTCTACAGGTCCTGACGGAGGCTCCTCTTTGATAGCGGCGCTTCGGCATCGCGACTGTTGCCGTCAATGGATCTCTCTGTTTTCTCCGTTACCTCCTGTTCAATTCTTTCCTCTTCAAACGCTCACTCCGGCGTCCAGATCGGGCTCCGCCCCTGCAGTGTGTCGCGGGTGGCGATTCGCCGCGCCTTGATCCGCAGATACGGCGGCACAAACATCCCGCGATGCCGGAAGTGGCCCGGCTTCGCCTTGGGGTCGCCGCGGCGCGGCTCGGTCAGGTCTTCGATCACGAATCCGCAGCGGCACAGGCCGCCCACCAGATCCTCCCACGAGTGCAGGTACTCGGTCGTGCCTTCCTCGCGGTACGACGCGTCCGGCACGGCAGGCAGCGGATCGCGCGAATAGTAACCGATGCCGATGACGTATCGGTCCCGATCGTCCCGGTCGACGATCTGCAGGCTGGTCGGCTGCTTGTGCTGGCTGATGTAGAGGCCGCCGTCGCGGAGGACGCGGGCGATCTCGCTGTAGACCGGCTTGAGCCGCGGGACATAACAGGTGCTGACGGGCTGGTGTACGATGTCGAACGTGGCGTCCCCGAGCAGTGAGAGGTCGTCCATCGACGCTTCGAGGGTGCGCACGCGCAGGTCACGTCGCTCAGCTTCCTGCTCGTCCAGCCTCAGCATGGCGGGTGAGAGGTCGGCCACGGTGACGTTCGCCCCGGCGGCGGCGTAGAGGATCGATTGCCACCCGCCTCCTCCGGCAAGGCAGAGCACGTCGAGTCCCGCCACGCTGCCGGGGAGCCAGCCATGGGTATCGAGAGTCAGCAACGGCTGGGCGCACTCCGCATCGGTCGCCACATGCGCAAACTGGCTGCCCCGGCGGACCAGTTCGTCCCAGGCGGTTCGATTTTGATCACGGAACTGCATGGTTATCGGTGGTTGATGGTTGATGGTCGTTGGCTATTCGCTGTTGCCTGTTGGCTGTTGGCGCCCACAGATCTCAGATCTGAGATCTCATATTTGAAATCTCAAGCTTTAGCCTGTTTGCCCTTTGCCCTTTGCCCTTTGCCCTCTGCCCACTGCCCTCTGACCTCTGACGAATCCACCGCTATTGATCCATCTCCAACGATCGATAGACTATAAGCTCAGCGACCGCGCGGTTCCCGTGTCCTCTTCTTGTTTTCGGGAGCGATCTGATGCTGTCACTTCTCGGACAGGCTCGCGGCTTTTGTGATGGAGTCTCTCGGCGCGATTTCCTGCGCATTGGGGCGCTGGGCATGGGGGGGCTGACGCTGGCCGACCTGCTGCGGCTTGAGGCGCAGGCGGGGGCCGCGGCTACAGGCCGGTCGGTGATCAATGTTTACCTGCCCGGCGGTCCGACGCACATGGACACGTTCGACCTGAAGCCGGACGCGCCGAAGGAGTTTCGCGGGGAGTTCAGTCCGATCGCGACGAAGGTCTCCGGGATGGAGATCTGCGAGCTGATGCCGCTGCTGGCTTCGCAGGCTGACAAGTGCGTGCTGGTCCGCTCGATCGACGATCTGAAGAACGAGCACAATCCGGCGCAGTCCGATTCGGGCTGGTCGCAGCGGGAGCTGTCCAACATCGGCGGCCGTCCGGGACTCGGGCCGGTGATGTCAAAGCTGTGGGGACCGGTGCAGGCGGCTCATCACGGGGCCGCACCAACCGCCATCGACCTGAGCGGCTGGACGAAGCCGGGCTTCCTGGGGCAGGTGCATGCGGCGTATCGGCCGGATGGTGTGGGTCGCCAGAACCTGGCGCTGAACCGCGTCACCACCGAACGGTTCGCCGACCGGCAGCAGCTGCTCTCGGATCTCGACCGCATTCGCACCGACATCGACGACGCCGGCATGATGGACGCCATCGACAGTTTCGCCGAGCGGGCCGTCGGCATCATCACGTCGGGCGAAGTCGCGAAGGCGCTGGACACGAAAGAGGAGTCTCCCGAGACAGTCGCCCGTTACGGCATCAGGCAGGAGCGGAACAACGAGCGGTTCCTGCTCGCACGGCGGCTGATCGAGGCGGGCGTCCGTAACGTGTCACTCTCGTGGGGAGGCTGGGACACGCATGGGCAGAACTTCAACTCGATGCGGAAGCAGCTGCCGCGGCTGGATGCGGCCCTGAGCGCGTTAATCGAAGACCTGACGAATTCCGGACGGATCGACGACACGCTGATCGTCATGTCGGGCGAATTCGGCCGCACGCCGCGGGTCAACCGGAACGCCGGCCGCGACCACTGGCCGCAGGCGGGTTTCGTGTTCCTGGCCGGGGGAGGGCTGAAGTGCGGGCAGGTGATCGGCGCGACGAACCGCCTCGGTGAGCGGCCGGTGGTACGCCCGGTCCACATGCAGCAGGTGTTCGCGACGATCTATCACCAGCTGGGGATCGACGTCGAGACGGCACAGCTGGTTGATCCCAACGGCCGCCCGCAGTATCTGCTGGAGCATCGGCAGGTCATCAGCGAGCTGGTGTAGGGACATTTCCAGTCAGAGTGGAGTAGAAACCCGGCTTCTTGTGAGAAGCCGGGTTTCTTCGCAGGGCTTTCGCTTAGTTCCGATAGCCGAGTTTGGTGAACAGTCGCAAGGGATG
>JBGTSJ010000026.1:43218-75962 GCA_041940305.1 Planctomycetaceae bacterium | reverse complement strand
AAGGTGTCGCAGACCGGCAAGCCGCTGGTCGTGATCGCCGAGGACGTGGACGGCGAGGCACTGACGGCGCTGGTCGTCAACAAGCTCCGCGGCATCCTCAACATCTGCGCCGTGAAGGCGCCGGGCTTCGGCGATCGCCGCAAGGCGATGCTGCAGGACATGGCCGTCCTCACCGGCGGCACCTGCATCTCCGAAGACCTGGGGATCAAGCTCGAAGGCGTGGAGCTGTCGCATCTCGGCCGCGCGAAGAAGGTCGAGATCACCAAGGACAGCTGCACGATCATCGACGGGGCCGGCAAGCAGGACGAGATCAAGAAGCGCGTCGATCAGATCCGCCGGCACATCGAAGGGACCGACAGCGAGTACGACCGGGAGAAGTTCCAGGAGCGTCTCGCCAAGATGACCGGCGGCGTGGCGATCATCTCCGTCGGCGCGGCGACCGAAGCCGAGATGAAGCAGACCAAGGCCCGCATGGAGGACGCCCTCCATGCGACGCGCGCGGCTGTCGAGGAGGGCATTCTTCCCGGCGGCGGTACGGCCCTGCTCCGCTGCATTCCGGTGGTGGAAGGCGTAAAGGGAAAGGGTGACGAGAAGATCGGCATCGCCATCGTCGCCCGCTCCCTCGAAGCGCCCATCCGCCAGATCGCCGCGAACACCGGCGTGGACGGGGCCGTGGTGGCGGACGAAGTGAAGAACCAGAAGTCGGCGACCGTCGGCTACGACGCCAACACCCGCGAGTACGTGGACATGTACAAGGCCGGCATCATCGATCCGGCGAAGGTGGTGAAGACGGCACTGCGGAACGCGGGCTCGATCGCCGGCCTGATGCTCACGACCTCGGTGCTCATCACCCGCACGGATGAGCTGGGCGGATCGAAGAAGCCGACGGTGGAGGGAGCGATTCGATAACGGGGAAACCGACGGCACTCACCGATTTGCCGACCGCAGCCGATTTCCGGGGCCGCGATCGGGACGGAGCGACGAGAGCCGCGATGTTTGATACCGCCTCATCCGAGGCCGCACGAGCCACCGATGTCGGTGGCTCGTGTCGTGTCAGGTGATCGCGAGCGATACATTGCTTCGGACGGCGATACCGACCCTCAATAACCAACGACCGGCGACCGATTACCTTCGCTCCACCCATGCCCATGGCTTCCACTCAACGCGATTACTACGAAGTCCTCGGCGTGGAGCGGTCGGCCACGGTGGAGGTGATTAAGAAGTCGTACAAGAAGCTGGCGATCCAGTACCATCCGGACCGCAACAAGGACAATCCGGAGGCGATCGAGCGGTTCAAGGAGGCGGCCGAGGCGTATGAGGTGCTGAGCGATCCGGACAAGCGGTCGCGGTATGACCGGTTCGGACATGCGGGAGTGAAGGGGGCGGCCGGCGGCGGGCAGTACCGGGACGTCGAGGACATCTTCGACGCGTTCGGCGATCTGTTCGAGGGGTTCGGGCTGTTCGGCGGGGGGCGGACGCGCGGGGCACGCGGCGGTCCGCAGCGCGGGGCGCATCTGCAGACGGCGGTGACGATCGACCTGGTCTCGGCCGCGACGGGGTGCGAGAAAGACGTCTCGATCAACCGCAAGAAGACCTGCACCAGTTGCGGCGGGACGGGGAGCGAGCCGGGGACCACGCCCGAGACCTGCAACTACTGCGGCGGGCACGGGCAGGTGGTGCAGGCGCAGGGGTTCTTCCGGATCCAGACCACGTGCCCGGCGTGCCGCGGGGCGGGGCAGGTCATCCGGCACAAGTGCAACACGTGCTTCGGCTCGGGGCGCGAGGACGAGCAGGTGACGCTGAGCGTCAAGGTGCCGGCGGGCGTCGACAACGGCATGCAGCTGTGCCTGCGCAACGAGGGAGAAGCCGGACTGCAGGGAGGACCGCGCGGCGACCTGTACGTCGACATCCGGGTGAAGGAGCATCCGCTGTTCGAGCGGGAGGGGAAGCAGCTGATGTGCCGCGTCCCCATCACCTATACGCAAGCGGCGCTCGGCTCGACCATCCAGATCCCGCTGCTGAAGGGGAGCGACGAACTGGAGATTCCGGCGGGGACGCAGCCGGGCGAGGTGTTCCGGCTGCGGGGGAAGGGGATGCCGGACCCGCACGGCGGACGGGCGGGGGATCTGCACGTCGAAGTGCAGGTCGTCGTCCCCAAGAAGCTGGGGGACGAGCATGAGGAGCTGCTGCGGAAGCTGGCCGAACTGGAGAAGTCCGAAGTCAACCCGCATCAGAAGTCATGGCTGGACAAGCTGAAGGACTTGATTACAGGTGATGGAGGGGAGGACGAGTGAGCGAGTGTCGCGTGAGAAGCCGGGTTTCCAAAGAGAACACCGGTTTCTGCGAGCGCTCCCTCACCATACCGCCTACAATGAATTCCGGTGAATGAAATGACGCCGAAAGAAGAACAGCAGCAACATCCCGATCAGCCGACGAAGGAGACCGGCGCGCCTCCCGAGAGCGAAGGTGAGCCGGCCGCGCCGTCTTCGGCAGCCGAGGCGACGGAGCCGCAATCGCCCGAAGAGGCGCTGGCCCAGGCGATCGCCGAGCGCGACGCCCACAAGGACCGCGCGCTGCGTGCCCAGGCGGAGCTCGAGAATTTTCGTAAGCGCTCCCATCGCGACCGGGATGAGGAGCGCAGGTATTCGGTTCAGCCGGTCATTCGCGATCTGCTCCCCGCCATCGACAATCTCCGCCGCGCGAACGACGCCGCCCGCAATGTGCTGCAGGCGAGCGACCTGGTGCGGGGGATCGACATGGTGCTGCAGCAGATGGAATCGATCCTCGGCGCCCACGGCGCCCGGGCCATCGAATCCATGGGGCAGCCCTTCGACCCGCATCTGCACGAAGCCGTCCAGCAGGTCCCGTCCGACGAGCATCCGCCGATGACGGTGGTCCAGGAGCTGGAGCGGGGCTATGTCATTCACGACCGCGTGATACGGCCGAGCAAGGTGGTGGTGTCGAAAGCGGCGGAGGGTTGAGGGCAGAGGCCAGAAGCCAGAGGTCAGAGAACAGAGGTCAGCAAGTCATCTTCGTCCATCGACAGTAGACCATCGTCCATAGTCCATCACGACAATGCCCACTTACGATTACGAGTGCAAGAAGTGCCAACATAGCTGGGAGGCGTTTCAGCCGATTACGGCGAACCCTCTCAAGAAGTGCCCGGAGTGCGGGAAGAACGCCGCGAAGCGGGTGATCGGTCCGGGAGCCGGGATCCTGTTCAAGGGATCGGGCTTCTATCTGACCGACTACCGCAGCGACTCTTACAAGAAGGCGGCCGAGGCCGACAAGAAGTCGTCCGAGCCGGCGAAGTCGGACAGCGGCAGCAAGTCGGAGTCGGGCGGGAAGTCCGAGTCGAAATCCACGAAGACGGTCAAATCCGACTGACCGGGAGCGCTGCCCGGCCCAAGAGCCGCGCCCGTCAGGAAGCGGCCGGCGATGGCAAACCGCTCCCTGACGGTCGCGGCTCATAGGCGCTTGAATATGATCCGTCCTCCGACCTGTCCCATCTGCGGCGCACAGCTCGCTGCGCAGGACATCACCGACTCGCCGCTGTTTCCGTTCTGCAGCGCGCGTTGCAAGCAGATCGACTTGTTGCGCTGGTGCAAGGGTGAGTACGCTGTCGTCGATCAACTGACGCCGGAGGAACTGCTGGAACAGCAGTATCGTCGAGAAGCAGAGGAGTTATGATTCCGTTTCGCATCGAGCCGTGGAGATCGTCATGACCCGTGACGAGCTGACTCGCAGATTCGTTTCGGAGTTCCGGTGGGGGGAAGGACAGGTGCGGGCTGCCCTCCGCGCTGATTTCTGCTGTGAGTACTGCGGCCGCGACCTGCTCGCCTCGGTTGACGACTATGACGCTTGGCAGCTGGACCATGTTGTTCCCCGCAGTAAGGGAGGGGGGGACGATGATGACAACATGGCGATTGCATGCAAGACCTGTAACTTCATGAAGCGGAACATTCACTTCCCTGATCTGGAGGGGGTCAAATTGACCCGCGATCAGCGTATTGCGTTCGCGCGGCGGCAGACCCAATCAGCCAGGGCGAAGAAGCTGATGGAGATCGCCCAAATGCGGCTGATGATCAACGAGATGAAGGCCGCCGAGCAGGCCTCCTCACGCGATCAGCCCTCCTGAGGCAGGCCCCGAGACTTCAATGTCAAACAACACGCGTTCCGTGGCCCTGATCACCGGCGCCGCCACCGGCGTGGGCCGTGCCTGTGCGGAGCAGTTCGCTGCACGCGGCTACGACGTTGTCGTCAACTATTCCCGCAGCGAGGACGAAGCGCGCGAGACGGCGAAGCACGTCGAAGCAGCCGGCGGGCGATCATTACTGGTGCAGTGCGACGTCTCCGACGATGGCGGCGTGCGGGAGATGGTGGCGCGGGTCGAACGCGAGTTCGGACGGCTGGACGTGCTCGTCAATAACGCCGGGACGACGTACTTCATCGAGCATCAGCAGCTTGAAGAGCTGACTGAGGAGAAGTGGGACCGGATCCTGGCGGTGAATCTGAAGGGCCCGTTCTTCGTGACCCGCGCGGCTGCGCCATTACTGCGCAAGTCATCGGAGGCGGCCGTGGTGAATGTCAGCTCGGTGGCCGGGATCGCGGGGCAGGGGTCTTCGATCGCCTACTGTGCCAGCAAGGGGGCGCTCAACACGATGACGAAGTCGCTCGCGCGGGCGCTGGCGCCCGAGATTCGCGTGAACGCCGTCTGCCCGGGGCCGATCGACACGCGCTGGCTGCGCGGGTGGAAGAGCGCGGACGAGATTGAGTCGCTGGTCGCCGGTTATCCGATCCCGCGGGCGGCACAGCCGGAGGACATCGCCGACGCGGTGCTGTACCTGGCGACGGGAACGACGCTGACGACGGGTCAGCTGCTGGTGGTCGACGGCGGGCGGACGATGTGAGGGAAGGATGTTTGGCCCCGGAGGAAGGAGCGGTAACGGAGCGTTGTGACCCACACGCTCCGAGGTCGACACGTTCATCCGGTTGGTCTGGGAGTGCCGCTCGGACTGGATTCCATCGAGAATGCTGAAATCCGAGCGCCCCGCTTTCCGGGTCGTCCATTCTGCCAAACGCACGCCACCGTGCATCACCGCGTGAACCCGACGTAGAAGCTGAAGATCCGCTCGTCGTCGAACGGTTCACTCAGGATCGGGAACGCAAAGTCGAGCGCGATCGGCGCCGGACCCATCGCCGGGATCGCGAGCCGGAACCCGAAGCCCGCCGTGACGCGGAAGGCGTCCAGCGTGACGTCCTCATCCACCGTACCAAAGTCGCTGAAGACCACGGCCCGAATGTTGTCGTCGGCCGTAATCGGGATCATGTACTCTGCCGAGCCGAGCACCATGAACTCGCCGCCGACGGCCGTTCCGGCCTGGATCGGCGACACGCCGCGGAACGCAAATCCGCGGAAGGACGAATAACCGCCGGCATACAGCCGCTCGAAGATCGGCGTGTCCTCACCCGTCCACGCGGCCTGACCGCGGAACTGCAGAATGTGCTTGCCGTAACCGTCCGGCCGCTGCCAGACGGTGAAAAACTGCGAGCCCTCGATGCCGACTCGCGGATAGTCGAATTCGCCGAACGCCTGCTCATAGGACAGTTCGACCATGTGGCCTTCGGTCGGCAGGAACGCCGAGTCGCGCGTGTCATAGGTCAGCGTGTACTGCAGCGTCGAGAGGAAGTTGTCTCCTTTCGAGTCCGTCAGAATCGGCGGCGCGCCCGCGCGGATGTCGCGCAGATGCACGTTCTCCAGTCGCATCGCGATGCCGGCGGACCAGTATCGGCTGAGCAGCCGGCCCACGCTGATCCGGCCGCCGAGACGGTCTTCGGTCCAGTCGTCGAAATATCGGTTGTAGTAGAAGCCGCTCAGGCCGAGGCTGAAATCGGTATTGAGAAAGTACGGGTTCTGCCAGGTCGCCATATACCGGCTGACCTCGGTGCCGGGGACCAGCTCCAGGCGGAAGCTCTGGCCGCGGCCGCGCCAGGCCGTCCCGTTGACGATGTCGGCCCAGCTCGTCGGCGGGCGGCAGATGTCGAAGTTGTCCTCCTGCAGCACGATCGAGCCGACGACGCCCGCGTCGCTGTTCACCCCGACGCCGAACATCAGTCGCCCAGTGCGGGCCTCCGTCACGTCGATGTCGACGTCCACAAAGCCGGGAGTCGCCGGATTGCGAAGCGCATCGCCAAACGGGTCTCCCTGCGGCGAGTTCGTCTGCAGCGGGTCGTACGGCACGGGCTGGCCGTACTGGTTGATGCTCTGCCCACGGTACACGACGTCGGACGACTCGTTCCGGAAGATGGCGTCCGGGTCGATGTTGTACGCAGGGGGCGGAGCATGGGTCGCGATCCGGTTGTTGACGACCGGGAGATCGGACGTAAACCGCTCCCGCCGCGAAGGCTGCAATCTGGCCTGGGGCTCGGCGAGGATCTCCGTCCCGAGAGACGTCTCCGAATCGTGTCCGGAAAACACCTCGTCTGGGTCGCTGTTGACCGTTTGAGTGCTGTGGCCGAAGCCGGGCGGGATGCCATTGCTTCGCGGAGTGAGTTGGACGTCGGACAGTCCATCATCCTGACCGCGGGCGAACAGCACCGGCGGCAGGTAATCGGCCCCGTCCACCGGCCGCACGTTGATCGACGCCGGCGTCGCGTTGTCCCAGTACTTGCTGCCGCGCATTGCCTTCTGCGCGCCCTGGATGTCCCGCATCCGCGCCAGATCGCCGGGCTTCACCCAGCGGTTCACCTGGTTGAGGACCAGCAACTCCTGCGAGTGCGGATGGTCCCCCGCAATGTGCACGTTGATCTGGCCGATGCGGTACGGCTTGTCCTCGTTGACGTGATACACGAGGTCCACCCATCCGGCCTCTTCCAGGAAGCGCGGCACCGGCTCCACCTCGGCAAACAGGCGGCCCAGGTCGTCATACTTGTCCCGCATCGCCTGGATGTCTTCCCGCAGGAACCGTTCGTTGTAGAAATCTTCTGACTGCAACTGAGGATCGGCCAACAGCTCCGACGTGGGAATCACCGCATTTCCAATGACCTCGATCGAGCGGACTCGGAACCGCGGCCCTTCGCTGACGCGAAACGTCACGTGCACTTCCGATTTGTCTTCATTCAGTTCCTCGATCGGCTCAACGGACGCGTCAAAGTAGCCCAATGCGTGGTAATAACGGACCAGTGTCTGCACGTCGCTCCGGATCGTCTCAGGATCGTAGCTGCCGCCGACGACGGCGGCGGTCCCCGGAATGCCGATGATGGTCTTGGTCGCCAGCTTCGTCTTCAGCACCGAGGTGCTGATCTCGTCGTTTCCTTTGAACCAGATCTGGTGGACCCGGACCTTTTTCCCCTCGTCGATCTCAAACACCACGTCGCGGTCGTCGGGATGCCCTCCTTTGGCAAGGGTCACCTTGGCAAAGTGGTATCCTTTCTCGCGGTAGTACTGCTCGATGCGGACGACCGCTTCCTTGTTGGCCGCGACGTCGAACCCGTGTCCGGCCACCAGCCCCGTCAGCCCCGTCAGCACCGGCGTCTTGATCTTCTTGTTGCCGATGAACTCCACCGACCGCAGAATCGGCTTTTCGACGACCTGAAAGATCAGCACCGGCCCCGATTCCGTCACCCGGAACGTCGGTGTCACGCGGAAGAACCAGTTCCGGGCGAGCAGCGAGGCCACGTCCTCACGAATCTGGTCCGGCGCCACCGGCCGTCCGGCCTGCGACTTCACAAAGTGCAGGATCGCATTCTCCGGGATGGTCGTGTTGCCTTCGACCCGTACGTCCGCCAGCGGTTGATCGACGAATTCGGCCGCATTGTTCGTCGTCGCGGGCCGGGCCGGTTCGGGGTACGGCGACTGCGCCGTGACCACTGCCGGTTCAGAAAAGCTTGTTCGCGAGACCCCCGCCTCGCGCGTCTCAAAGGGAGACGCCCCGGCGGATTCCTCCGGAAACGCCCGCGGCTGCTGAGCCGGCAGCGCGGTGGCCAGCATCAATCCGAGCGCCCCGGCCGGCAGCCATCGCTCCGTCAGACCGCTCCAGACGGATCCACACCCGTTGCGGCGGCACGCGGCGACCACAGCGCGCAGCAACTCCGCGGGGGCGCGTCGGGGACGCCGGTCCGCTGAGGGAGGGATCATCAGCCTGGGCCTGGGTTTGCGATGTCGGTGCGAGTCGAGGGGAGAGGGCGGGAGGGCCCACAATCGTCGCGAGGGGAGCCGCACGAGACGCGGCCTCAAAATGGGGCGGCTTCATAGTGCAATTCCCGATACGCGACAAGACGAGTCCGCTGCGTGTGCAAGATTGGCAATCTGCGCTGATCAGGCGGCCTTTACCTCGGCAATCATCGCCGCAGTCAGCAACTCGACGAAGGCCTTTTGACATCGCGCGGCGAGCCCCACGGACCCATCGAGGCGGATGTTCGCTCAATCACCGCGGGCCGGTCCGGAAGCATTCGAGCAGTTGCGGGACGAGGCGGCGGAGGGCTCGGCCGCGATGGCTGAGCTGCTGCTTCACGAGCGGGCTGAGTTCGCCGAAGGTGCAGTGGTATTCGCGGATGATGAAGTAGGGGTCGTAGCCAAAGCCGCCACTGCCGTGGGCTTCGCGGGCGATGCGGCCGCGGCAGTAGTCCTCGACATGCAGCCGGACGATTCCCGCGGGATCGGCGACGGCGGCATGGCAGACATAACGGGCGCCGCGTCGTTCCTCCGGGACGCCGGCCAGTTCCTCCATCAACTTCGCGTTGTTGCGTTCGTCCGTGGCATCGGCTCCGCTGTAGCGCGCGGAGTACACGCCGGGTGCTCCCTTGAGTGCGGCGACTTCCAGACCGCTGTCTTCGCCGATGACCCAGCGGTGCAGCGCCAGCGCGGTTTCCCGCGCCTTCTTGGCCGCGTTGTCGGCGAAGGTGGCGCCGTCCTCGACGATTTCAGGGATGGAGGGGAAGTCGTCCAGCGTGCGGACGGGGATGCCGTGCGGTTCCAGCAGCGCCTGCAACTCGGCGCGCTTCTTCAGATTGCGCGTCGCGAGAACGATCTCTGGGGCAGACGGGTCATCCATGACGTCGCGTCAATTGTCGTAGCCGTCGGTTTTGAGTTCGTCGAGCTGCGCCTTGAACTCATCCCGCTCCTTGCGGGTCGCGTCGAGATCGAACATCAGATACTTGATGTCGAGCCGCAGCTGTGCGAGGGCTTCCTGCACGAGTTCGAGAATGCGTCGGCGACGGCGGACGCAATCGACGACTCGGGCATAGGCCTGCTCGAGTTCGCGGTACTGCGGTTCGGGCAGTGCGGCGATGCGGCGTCCGAGGTCGAGGACCTCGCGTGGTAGTTCGTTAGGGGCCGCATCCGGGAGTCGGGCGGAGGGGTTCATCTGGATCGATTCCCGCGGACGTGCGTGCATGTTGCGAAACGGGAACACGATTCTGCACCGGGCGGGGGACGAAACGCAACGGTTGGCCGCAACTTTTTCCGGCGATTCATGTTGCGTCCGCAATTCCGGCAGATCAGGCAGAGTTTGCGGCGAAGCGGCCGCGGTGCGCGGCTCGTATTGGTCGAAATCGCCATCTCCCGTAGAATTCGGGATTTGCAGCATCTGTTCAAACGGGAGCCGCTTCATACGGAAAGCGAGGTCCATGGAAGGACCGCGGGCGATGTCCTGGAAACGGCGCGGCGGTCTGATCACCGTCGCTGCGTTGATGTCGTGCGTCTGCCTGCTGGCGGACGGCGGCCGGGTCGCGCGCGCACAGGGTTCCGTCTACACCAATGCCTTCGATGATCCGCAGCACAGCTGGGAGGTCGAAGCCGGGCGCAGCGGGGCCATCGAGCTGGGTCATCGCCGCTATGCGCAGGATGTGCACAGCGGGGCGGCGTGCGAGCAGATTGTGCTGACCACCGCGCGTCAGGGCGAGACGCTGACGATCTCGCATGACGTCCCGGACAGCCTTGTGTTCGATGAGCTGACGGCGACGCTGTGGGTCAAATCGAACCTGCCGGGGTTGCGAGTCGGCGTCCGCGTTCGCTTTCCGCATGAAGTGGATCCACGGACGGGTGAGCCGCTTGTGGTGGACCTGCTGGGCGAGGCGTACTCGAAGCCGCTGGAATGGCAGCGTCTAAGCTGCCGCACCACGAACGATGCGGTGCAGGAAAAGGTTGCCCGGCTGCAGAACATTCTGCGCCGCCAGCCCGGGGCGGCGCCGATCGATCAGCGCGAGATGACGGTGGAGCGGGTGGTGCTGCATCTGGAGTCGCGGACCGGACGGGCCGACATTCTGGTGGACGACCTGACATTCAGTCCGATCGTGGCGCCGGCGGAGCAGAAATCGAACCCTGAGCCCGCGCCGTTTGTGGAGCCGGAAGTGGAGCGGCGGCTGGTGATCGGGGACGACCGGCTGCTGCTGGACGGGCGACCGTTTATCCCACTGTTCACGGCGTATCACGGCGAGCAGGTGGATGCCTTGGGAGACGCCGGGATCAACGTCGTGTGGATCGAGAGCTACGACGACCCGGTGATGCTGGGGGCGCTGCGCGACGCCGGATTGTTCGCGATGGCGATGCCGCCGCAACCGGAGTTCAACACGGCGTCGCTGGACGGCGATCCGGCGGCGGGGCTGCTGTCGCTGGCGCCGGGCACGGAGCAGATTCTGTTCTGGAACGTGGGGACGCGATTGCCGGCCGGGAACGTACAGCCGACGGCGGCCTGGACGGACATGATCCGCGAAGCGGACTATGTGCGTGCGCGTCCGATCATGGCGGACGTGGTGGGGAGCGAACGGGAGTTTCACCGCAGTCTCGACGCCGTCGGCTCGAGCCGGCATATCCTGCATACATCGAACACGCCGCGGGAGTATCTGGACTATCTGCTGCAGAAGCGCCGGATGGCGCTGCAGGACAAGCCGAGCTTCACGTTCGTGCAGACGGAGCCGTCGACGGCGAACCTGACAAGCCGTCCGGAAGGTCAGTCGCTGCCCGTGGTGGAGCCGGAGCAGATCTGGCTGCAGGCGTATGCGGCGCTGGCCGCGGGATACAAGGGGATCGGCTACTGGAAATACTCGCCCCTCACCGCGACGACGCCGGGGGGGGACGAACGACGGCTGGCGATTTCGCTGTTCAATGCGCACGTTTCGATCCTGGAACCGTGGTTGGCGACGGGAAAGCTGGTGGACCTGGTGCCGGCGACGCTCGGTCCGGTCGCGCAGGACGATGATTCGAAGCAGAAGTCTCCCTTCGGGCTGCCGCTGGAGCGGCTGCGCCCCGAGAACAAGAAGGGCGCTGCGCCTCCCAGCGAGATCATGGTGGCCGTCATCCAATGTGGGCAGGACCAGAGGCTGCTGCTCCCCGTGTGGTACGAGACGGGAGCCCAGTTCCAACCGGGACCGATGTTCGCCAGCGAACTGTCGTTCGTGATCTCCAACTGCGGCGACAACGCGCAGGCCTGGGAAGTCACCACGACCGACGTGACGCCGCTGCCGGACCGCATTGAGCGCGTCGCGGGGGGGACGCGCATCCGGCTCTCCAACTTCGACCAGCATACGGCAATCGTGCTGACGTGGGGCGCGGATAAGATCCCTGCGCTGAAGCAGCACGTGAATTCCGTGGCGGAGCGAGCGGCCCGCGACTGGGTCGATCTGGCGGCGGCAAAGGTGAAACGCGTCACGGTCGTCAACGCGGAACTCGCCGGGACAGCCATTCCCGTCCGGGACGCCGAGTCCGTGCTCGTGCAGGCGCAGCGGTACGTGGACCAGGCAGAGGCCAATTTCCGCAGCGGGCGCTTTAACGAGGCGTGCCGTTACAGCCGGGCGGCGATGCAGTTCACCCGGACCGTACAGCGGCGGCATTGGGACAATGCCGTGTCGAAGCTGACGTCCGGCGTCTCGAGCCCGCATGCGATCTGCTTCCAGACGCTGCCGGATCACTGGCGGATGGTGGCGGCTCTGGGGAAGCGGAACGGGCGGAGCGAGAACCTGCTGCGGTCGGGGGACTTTGAGGACTCCGACACGATGTTCGCGAGCAAGTGGGAGCACTTTCAGACCGAGGACGCGCGGGTGCGTCCGTGGGCCGAACTGTTCGGCAATGCGACTCAGGGAAAGTACTGCCTGCGGTTGATGGCCGGCTCGGCCGATCCGTCCCGCCCACCGGTGGAGGTGTTGGATGCGCCGGAGCGGTTCATCAGTCCGCCGATTCCGGTGTATGCCGGGCAGATCGTGCATATCAGCGGGCGGGTGCAGGTGGCGACTCCGCTGGCAGGGAACCCGGACGGTCTGGTGATCTATGAGAGCATCAAAGGGACCGTGGGGGCATTGCGCTGGAAGCAGCCGGTCGGCGATACTGAGTGGCAGCGGTTCGACATCTTCCGCGAGGTGCAGCAGAGCGACGAGTTGCGGGTGACGATCGAGCTGCGAGCCTTGGGGGATGTGCGGATCGACGACCTGCAGGTGGTGACGATCAATCCCGAATAGGCAGGAGTCCAGGCTTGAGACTCCCGCCGGCCGTCCTCGCGCCGCATCCGCCTGCCGCCCGGAGACCCATCCACTCGCCAATTGGGGGGCGATGATCTACATTCTGCGGCGGCTGCCGGTCAGCCCACCACGAGTTCACTGCGGCGGCGTTGCGTCCACGCCCGCCGAATCCGATATCGAGGAGTCCTGAGATGCCCATTGCCACACCCCAGCAGTACGCCGCGATGCTCGACGCCGCCCAGCAGGGGGACTACGCCTATCCGGCCATCAACATCACCTCCCTGGTCACCCTCAACGCCGCCCTCAAGGGCTTCGCCGACCAGAAATCAGACGGCATCATCCAGATGTCGACTGGCGGCGGAAAGTTCGCCTCGGGTCTGAACGTGGGGGACTACGTTCTCGGTTGCGTCGTCCTCGCCGAAGCGGCGCATCGGCTCGCTGAGCGCTACGACATCCTCATCGGGCTGCACACCGATCACTGTCCTCCCAAGGAAGTCGAGAAGTTCCTCAAGCCGCTGATCGCCGAAACGGCGAAGCGCCGCAAGGCCGGCCAGGGAAACCTGTTTCAGTCCCACATGCTCGACGCCTCCAACCTCCCGCTCAAGGAGAATATGACGCTTTCCAAAGAACTGATGAAGCTGTGCGCCGAGCAGGAGATCATCCTGGAGGTCGAGGCGGGCGTCGTCGGCGGCAAGGAGGAAGGGGCCGCGGGAGCCGACATGGAGCACGTCCCCGACTCCAAACTGTATACCACCCCGGACGACATGCTGGAGGTCTACGAGTCGCTCCACGGCCTCGGACGCTACATGTTCGCCGCGACCTTCGGCAACGTGCACGGCCACTACAAGCCGGGGGCCGTCAAGCTGCGTCCCGATATCCTCAAGCAGGGACAGGCCGCCGTCATGAAAAAGCACGGCAAGAGCGCCGAGTTCGACCTCGTGTTCCACGGCGGCTCCGGCACCCCGCGGCACGAGCTCGAAGAAACGCTCGCCTACGGCGTGGTGAAGATGAACATCGACACCGATACGCAGTACGCGTTTACGCGCCCCATCGCCGACCACATGTTCAAGCACTACGACGCCGTGATGAAGATCGACGGCGAAGTCGGCGACAAGGAACACTACGACCCGCGGAGCTACCTGAAGGCGGCGGAGAAGTCGGTCGCCGCCCGGTTGAGCGTGGCCTGCGACGACCTGCACTCCAGCGGGAAGACGCTGTTCGGGAAGGTGTGACGCAACCAAGCCGAAATGGTGAGACTCGCCCACGCGCTGTTAGCAGTCGGACTGACAGCCGCAGTGCCGGGAGTCATCTGTCTCGCTCTCTCCGCGCTCCACGTGCGGACGAACATGGCGTTTACCAGGCGGCCGTTCGCCAAGCGAGATGACTACTCACCGCTCGGGTGGAGGCTACACGTGTGCGGCGCGGTCCTCGGCGGGATCGGGTGGCTGTCCGTCGTGTCCGCAGTCATTCTCAATGCGGTCGAATAGTCGCCGCGTGCAGAATGGGCTTGCAGAGTCATTCGTCCCGTCCGATTCAGAGGGAGATTCCAATCACCTCTATCGATCAGTTGCACTCATCTGGCTTCGTTACAGGATGGACCCTCGGCTCTTGTTGCCGCGGCCGCTCCTGAATGGCTACGTCTTGCGCTGATAACGGATCACCATCAGAGTCTGCCACTCGCCGTCCGCGTTCTGCATGCGCGAGGTGAATGTCTTCTCGTCCGGACCGACGATCTCGATCACTTCCTCGAACTTGGCGATGCGGCCCCCCTCGTGCAGGCAGGGGCCCTGGGTCTTCAGCGTGAGGACCTTGCCTGCCTCGTCCACGGTCCCTTCATAGACCCACAGGATGCTGGTCATCGAATCGACCCACGTGCCGATGTACTTCTGCTTCTCCGGGTCGTAGCCGAGCGTCATGCGGCCCTCGAATGCCGCGCCCTCGATGTCGGACTTGCTTTCGCTGATGACCCAGAATCCACCCAGCGGTTTGACGCTCTCGACGGCGTCGAACGTGGCGGCCGGTTGATCCGGGGCAAACTGCATCTCGATCTCGGCGTCCCATTGGCCGACCAGCTGCTCCAGCCAGTGGTGCTCGGCAACCGGCAACGCCAGCGCCGGCGGGTCATCGGCCGCGTGGAGCGGGCCGTATGTCAGAACGAGAGCCGCGATCGTGCAGAACGGGAGTGTCTTCATGGTTGCTCTTCCTGGGAAATGGCGGAAACGCGAAAGGAGCTGTTGCGGGGCTCCTGCCGTGGCTCCCGCTGATTCGGCCGCTGAAGCCCTCATTCTGCGCGCAACCGGCGGAATTGCCAGCGCAGCGAGCTCCCGGCTCGGCGACGGATGCCACGTCCGTTGTTGACTCGCCCCACCCCTCTCTCGTTCTTGCCTTGCTGCATCAGGATTGCGACACGCTGTCGTTCCGGACAGAATCGGCGTCCATCGCAGCCGCACGACGCCGCATTCGCGGTGTGCTCCGTACGGCTGAATGACGCCGCAGCCGGTGACCATGTCTGATCATCCGCGACCGGACCCCGCCGCCACTCCCGACGTCCCGCTCATCCCCTACGCGACCACCCTCCCCCGCGTCCTCGGGCCGCTGGATGCCATCGCCATCGTCGTCGGCTCCATCATCGGCAGCGGGATCTTTCTCAAGGTCGACACGATCGCCTCCCACCTGGGGAGCTTCGCCCCCATTATCGCAGTCTGGGTAGCCGGAGGCGTGGCGGCCCTCTGCGGCTCACTCGCGCTCGCTGAACTCGCCGCCATGCTCCCCCACGCCGGCGGACCATACGTCTACCTGCGCCAGGCCTACGGACGCCTTCCCGCGTTCTTGTGGGGCTGGATCGAATTCACTGTCATCCGCACCGGGTCGATGGGAAGCCTCGCCTGCGCCACCGTGATCTACTTCAACCGGTTCCTCGAATCGCTGGAGCAGCAGGGAGCGATCGGCGGCCCTTTCGCCGAACTCGTCCCGCTCAGCCACTCAGCACAGGCGGGACTCACCGTCGCCGCCGTCGCCGTGCTCTCGGCCGTCAACATCATCGGCACCCGTTGGGCCGCCCGCACGCAGAACATCACCACGCTCATCAAGGTATCATTCCTCGGTTTCCTCATCCTCGGCCCATTCCTGTCGAGCAAGGGCAGCACGTCGAACCTCGAACCGATCGAACCCGTCAGCCTGGGAATCGACTTCTGGAAAGCGTTCGGCCTGGCGATGGTCGCCGTCTTCTGGCCCTACGACGGCTGGATCAATATCGCTCCGGTGGCGGAAGAAATCCGGGAACCTCAACGCAACGTGCCCCTCGGACTGGGCATCGGCATGCTCATCATCACGGCCGTCTACGTCGGAGCGAACTTCGGCTATCACCTGATGCTCCCGATGGAGCAGGTCAAGACGACGCGGACTGTCGCGGCCGACACCATGGGCGCTCTCATCGGGACGTGGGGCGCCACGATCGCCTCTGCCGGAGTCATGATCTCCACGTTCGGCGCCCTCAATTCCAACCTGCTCAGCGGACCGCGAATCTACTTCGCCATGGCCCGCGACGGCCTGTTCCCCAGGGCCATCCGGCAGGTGCACGCGACCTTCCGCACGCCTGCCCATGCCATCCTCGCTCAGGCGACCTGGTCGCTGGCGCAGATTGCAATCGTTTTCTCGTTCGTGTCGGACCCCAAGGCCATGTTCGACACGCTCACCGACTTCGTCATCCTCGGAGGCACCGCCTTCTACGGACTGACCGTCGCCGCCGTCTTTGTCCTCCGCCGGCGCATGCCCGATGCAGACCGCCCCTACCGTACTTGGGGCTACCCGCTCACGCCTTCGATCTACCTCATCTCCGTGGTGGTTGTCGTCGGCAGCATGGTCCTCAGCGACTGGCGGCAGGTCGCCGCCGTCGGCGGCCTGCTCCTCCTGGGTGTCGGCGCATATGGATTCTTCCGTCGCAACGAGGAGCGACAGCGATTCGCCGACGGCCCCCCATCCGGACCGAGCCCTCCGAGCCTGCCTCGAGACCTGTAGACGGGGTCTGAGACCCCGTCCGAAGCAGCCGGATCGCCCGCGGCGCACTCCTCGCCGCCCTACTGCCCCACACGCTCGCCCGGGCGTCCGGACTTCGCGTGATCGGCATCGCGCGGCGTCGACTCCCCCGAAGTCCGTCGTTCCCACCAGCGGTGCAGCACCAGCCACAGAAACAACCCGACCGCCACCAACCCGACTCCCCAGTAGTGCACCTGGTCGCGGACGTTCAGCAGTTCCTGCAGCTTGTCCGTAAAGTAGTAAGCCACCCAGAAACTGAGGGGAATGCTTAACAGGGCCGCGGCCCCGTCCATCGAAAAGAAGAGCCAGAACGGCACGCGCATGGTGCCGGCCGTCAGGAACAGCGGCGCACGAATCCCGGGCAGAAATCGCGCCGCGAAGATGATTCTCGCGCCGTACTTCTCGAAATACTCCACGATCTTCTTCTGCCGCTCGGCTGTCAGCAGCTTGCGCGACAGGCGGTGCTCCAGTACGTGCGTCCCCCACCGGCGCCCCAGGTAGTACATGAACGAGTCCCCCGCCATCACCCCGAACATGCACGCGCCCAGCGCCCACCACGGCTGCAAATGGCCGGACTGCGAAAGTACGGCCGACGTCAGGATCGGCACCTCCTCCGGCAGCGGCAGCCCCATCCCGCACAACAGCAGCACCCCGATGATGGCCGCGTAGGTGAATCGCTCGATCAGCCGGCCGACCTGGCTCTGCTCGAACTCGGCGGCCGCTCCCTTGGATTCGGCCGGAGGCGGAGGCGCGACGTCGGCGGCGACCTCTCCGCTTTCTCCGGAAGGGCCGTCCTGGGCCAGCATCACGGACGCACCGCACAGGCACACCGCCGCTACTGCGGCCGGCAGCCATCGGCTTCCACTGCTGGGCCCCGGGACCCGCATGCATCCATCCTTTCAGGCGCTCGGTCGGCGCAACGTCGTGATCCTTATGAACATCGTCTGTTTTGATCGGCCCTGCAAGCGGAATTCGGGGATGCCGATCCCCCCGCTGCACTCTATTTCGCGAAACCCCGCCAAAAGAGGGGACGGCCTTTTCCGGTGATAAGGGATTTAACCACTCCCGCCAGCTTCGTCTCAGAAGTGGCGAGGTTGAGACCCGCCCGAAAGCGAAACCAAACACCCCCTTGCGATTGGAGACACGACCATGACGTTCGCGACCCGTTCCCTGGCGACCTGTGCTGTGGTGTTCTGTGGCATGCTGACCGCGATGGGCGAATCGACCGCCCAGGCCGGCGACTGGGCCATGATCACGATCCGCAACCCGACCGACAACGTCCTCAACTACCAGTTCCGCTGGGGCAACGGCGACTGGGACAACGTCGCCATCGGCCCCGGCAAGTACGTCAACCACTACATCGAACTCGACGCCTACGGCCTCGCCCCCATCCCGTTTGTCCGCTTCGATTGCATCGGCGGCGACGACGACTTTACGGAGGCCGTCTACGAACTCGACTTCTACGAGTCCGACTACACGGGCGAATTCGCCGGCAAGCCGTACACCTTCCAGTACACCGGCCGGATGCTCCTCGACCTCTACGAGAACTGACGCCGTTGCGGGCCAACGCGTCACACGAGCGGCGGGGTTCAACCCCGCCGCTCGTCTTTTTTGGTAACCCGCCGCGTCCCAGAGATGTGCATGAATGGTCGTCGGTGCGCGACCCACACTAGCCCGACGCGCCAGCGAGGGCCGAACGTCGCTCGGCCTTCAACCCCAATACACGCTCGAACGAGTTTCCCCCTCCGCTGACCCTTTCCGGCGCCCCAACGCCCCCGGCAGCCCCGAATACTCCACCTCGCTCGCCACCTCCTTCCCTGCGGAAGCACGTCCGAGACTCTGAAAAGGATTCACCAATGCGATCCGTACCTAACGCTGTTAACATGGAGCACTCGCATCCCGGCAGCACTCAACCGGGTGGAACTCTCTCCCATGCCGATGCAGTTGACTCCTCTCGAAAACGGTGAGCCGGTCGTCCTCGACAAGGCCATCATGCTCTTTGGCCGCCATCCCGACTGCGACGTCGTCCTCACCAGCAGCCGCAAGGTCTCGCGCAAGCACTGCTGCATCGCCCAGATCCACGATTATCACGTCATCCGCGACCTCGGCAGCATGAACGGCGTCCGCGTCAACGGCGAAGCCGCCGGCAAGGAAACGCGCCTCCAGCCCGGCGACGAAGTGCACATCGGCGACATCCCCTTCCGCCTGGAGCCCGCCGCCGCCCGCGCGCCTAAGAAGAACTCCAGCCGCGCCACGGCAGACCCCCAGCAGGGCGTCCGCCGCGTCTCCCCCGACCTCCTCAGCCAGGACGTCCCGATCGTCATCCCCGAGGAAGGCGCCGACTTCATCGTCGAAGAGACCCGCCCCAAGCTCAAACCGGCCGGCTCCTCACAGTCGAAGAAGAAACCCGCGCCCCCGAAGAAGCCCACCGCCAACGACGGCGTCATCGTCCTCGGCGACGACGACATCATTGGCTGACCAATAGTCGCAGCCACAGTCAGGAGAGTCGCAGGCACAGTCCCCTGTGCCGTCCGCTGCGCTCCCAACCGCGCAACGCGAACTCCGGGCCCATCCCACCCACCCGATCCGGTCCCCCGTCTCCCGCACGAACCGCCCTGCTCGCAAACCACGCTGCATCGCGGGAGAGGGGACGGGGGTGAGGGCAAGATCCACGCTCCCCTTCGCAGCCGCTCAGTCTCCGCGCAGCTGAAGCCCCTTCGCGCCCGGCTGTCCCCTCCCCGTGTGCCCAATCACATGGCTTGCTATCCTGCCACTGTCACCCAAAGACCTCGCCAGCAGGAGCCGACTTCCCGATATGGACGCATCCTCCAGCACCGCCGCCGTCGACCAGTTCCTCGACTCCCACGCCGACGAGCGCCTCGAACAGCTCAAGGAACTCCTCCGCATCCCGAGCGTCAGCGCGCAGCCCGACCACAAGGCCGACACCCACCGCGCCGCCGAATGGGTCCGCGACCAGCTCACCGCCGCCGGCCTCACCGCCGAACTCGTCCCCACCAGGGGCTACCCCATCATCTACGCCGAATGGACCGGCGCCCCCGGCGCACCCACCGCCGTCGTCTACGGACACTACGACGTCCAGCCCCCCGATCCCCTCGACCAGTGGATCACCCCCGCCTTCGAACCGACCGTCCGCGAAGGCCGCCTCTACGCCCGCGGCGCCACCGACGACAAAGGGCAGATGTTCACACACATCAAGTCCGTCGAAGCCTGGATGAAAACCGCCGGCAGGCTCCCCATCAACGTCAAGTTCGTGATCGAAGGCGAAGAAGAAGTCGGCAGCAACAACCTCGACCTCTTCCTCGAACAGCACCGCGACCGCCTCAAGTGTGACGTCGCCGTCATCAGCGACACCGCCCAGTTCGCACCCGGCGTCCCCGCCATCACCTACGGCCTCCGCGGCATCCTCGCCTGCGAAATCACGCTCCACGGTCCCAAACAGGACCTCCACAGCGGCGTCTTCGGCGGCTCCGTCACCAACCCCGCCAACGCGCTCGCGAAGCTCATCGCCTCCCTGCACGACGACGAGGGCCGCGTCCAGATCCCCGGCTTCTACGACGACGTCGTCGAACTCACCCCCGAAGAACGCCGCGACTTCGCGAACCTCCCCTTCAACGAAGCGTCCTACCTCGAGTCCCTCGGCGTCGCCGCCCCTCACGGCGAAGCCGGCTTCACCACCCTCGAACGCCGCTGGGCACGTCCCACCTGCGACGTCAACGGCATGCTCAGTGGCTACACCGGCGTCGGCCCCAAAACCATCGTCCCCGCCCGGTCCCTCGCCAAGATCACCTGCCGCCTCGTCCCCAACCAGGACGCCAAAAAACTCACCGCCAGCCTCAAGTCATTCCTCGAATCCAAACTCCCTCCCGGCATCCGCATGGAGTTCCACGAACACCACGGCGCCCCCGCCGTCGTCTGCGACCTCCACAGCCCCTACATGTCCGCCGCCCGAGAAGCCGTCGCCGCCGGCTTCGGCAAGCCTCCGGTGATGATCCGCGAGGGAGGCTCCATCCCCGTCGTCGGCAGCTTCAAGCGCATTCTGGGAGTCGATACACTCCTCCTCGGCTGGGGCCAGAACAGCGACAACCTCCACAGCCCCAACGAATCCTTCCGCCTCGAAGACTTCCACAACGGCACCCGAGCCAGCGCCCAGCTCTGGTCAGCGCTCGCCACCAAGTAAGACCGACGCAAAGCCGCCAAGTCACAAAGACTCGCCAAGAAACTCTCCCCTTACCTTCTTCTCTCTTCTTTGCGCGTCTCAGCGCTTCCGCGCCTTGGCGTCGAAACCTTCCTTCCGTCAGCTAACCAATGCTCGACCTCCAATACATCTGCGACCACCCCGACGAAGTCGCGGCCAACTGCCGTAACCGCGGCGTCGACTCCGACATCCCCGCCCTCGTCGCCCTCGCCGATCGCCGCCGCTCCCTCATCGTCGCCGGCGACACGCTCCGCCAGGAGCAGAACGATACCTCCGCCCGCATCCCCAAGGCCACCAAAGACGAACGTCCCGCGCTCATCGCCCGCGGCAAGGAACTCAAGGAATCCATCGCCGCCAACGAAGCCGAGATGAAGCAGGTCGAGGCCGACGTCCGCGCCGCCCAGGCCGCCGTCCCCAACCTTACCCATCCCGACGCCCCCATCGGCGGCGAAGACGCCATCAAAGTCCTCCGCACCTGGGGCGAGCCGCGCCGGTTCGACTTCCAGCCCCTCGACCACGTCGCCCTCTGCGAGAAGCTCGACCTCCTCGACCTCGCCGCCGGCTCCAGGGTCGCCGGCCACGGCTTCTATTACCTCAAGAACGAAGCCGTCCTCCTCGAACTCGCCCTCATCCAGTACGCCGTCCACAAGCTCCGCCAGGAAGGCTTCACCCTCTTCACCACCCCCGACCTCGCCCGCGACGAAGTCCTCGAAGGGATCGGCTTCCTCCCCCGCGGCCCCGAAGCGCAGATCTACTCCATCGAGAACAGCGACCTCTCCCTCGTCGCCACGGCAGAGATCACCCTCGGCGGCATGCTCAAGGACGAGATCCTGAACGCCGCCGACCTCCCCCTCAAGTGCGCCGGCATTTCCCACTGCTTCCGCACCGAAGCCGGCGCCCATGGCAAGGCCACCCGCGGCATCTACCGCGTCCACCAGTTCACCAAGGTGGAGATGTTCGGCTTCACCGCGCCCGACCTCGCCGCCTCCGACGACCTCCACAACACCATCGTCCGCATCGAGGAAGAGATCTTCCAGGGCCTCGGCATCCCCTACCGCGTCATCGACACCCCCTCCGGCGACCTCGGCGGCCCCGCCTTCCGCAAGTTCGACCTGGAAGCCTGGATGCCCGGCCGCGGCGACGCCGGCGAGTTCGGCGAAGTCACCTCCGCCTCCAACTGCACCGACTACCAATCCCGCCGCCTCGGCATCCGCTGCAAATCCACCGACTGGAGAGGCACCAGATACGTCCACACTCTCAACGGCACCGCCGTCGCCGTCACCCGCGCCCTCATCGCCCTCCTCGAAAACCACCAGCAACCCGACGGCTCCGTCACCATCCCCGAACCCCTCCGCCCCTGGACCGGCATCGACCGCATCGCACCCAAGTAGGAGACTCGCTCCGCGAGTCGCGCGGGCAAGCTCTCCAACGCACGAGCGAACCCAAAACAAAACCGCCGTGCCGCCGAAATCCCGGCAACACGGCGTGACGAATCAACTCGAACGGCCAGAGCGCCCGCCTCACACCAGTGCTCCAATCAACGCCGCTCCCGCCATCCCCGCGCCGATCGCCACCAGCGCGACGGCGATGCAGATCCCCGTGTGACACACGCTCACACCCACCGCCCGCACAAACCGCGTCGGCAGCAGCCACGCCAGCACGAGCGCCCCGGCGATGAACTCCAGGACAAACAGCGGGAAGAACGTCACCACCGCCGCAGGTCCGTACGTCGCGAGTTCCATCCCCGCGAGCCACTCGGCCCCCGACAGCCCGGCGATCAGCTCCACTCCCAGCCCGATCACCCAGTTCACCACCCCGATCACCAGCACAATACCCACCGCCTTCCCCATCGAAGGCACCGCAATCCCCCGCGGCGACTCGCTCCCCCCCGCAAACCGGTTATAAAGCGAAACAGCCGCCCGCAGCAGAACCGCGCTCAGCAGCAGTACGATCGGAATCGCAATCGCAGCCGCAATCACAATGGCAAAAACGTTGACGATGTCATCCATGGGGGACTCCTGTTGAGGTGTAGAGGCACACGACCGATCCCCGGACCGGATCGTGATTCGAGACTCCCCCCTCAGCGGAGTGAAACAGCCCCTGTTACAGGGAGGCCGTCGCCGGGAACCTGTGCGCCGCGGGCGGCCACAAAGGGGATTGGCAGTCCGATTTGGGGAAGGGTAAAATCCTGAGGTTGGTCGCAGACAGTCACTCTCGGGCCGACGAACGCCACGCGGACACTCCGAGCGTTTTCGCCACTCCAACGGGCAGGAGGGTGGGAACTTCATGACTCCTCAACAATCTCCGCCATCTGCATTCGTGCGCAAGCTCGGCCGCGCCGCGCATTCCAATCGCGAGGCGTGGCTCGCCGGGCAGGGAGAGGCGTTTCAGGCCGCCCTCAACGGCGAGCCCCTCGATATTTCTCTCGGCGTCCTGATCCGCACCCTCACCGGTCTCCTGGGTGACGAGGTCCGGGCCGCCTTTTACCTCGCGAATCCCGAAGGCACCGCGCTGCATCACGTCGTCGGCATGCACCCCGGCTACGCCGAGGCCGTCGATGGCTTCCCCATTGGGCCCGAATCACTCTCCTGCGGCCTCGCCGTCCACACCGGAGAACCCATCCTCACCAGCGACGTCCAGTCGGAGCCCCTGTGGAAGGACTGGCGCTGGCTCGCGGAAAAGTTCCGCTTCCGCGGATGCTGGAGCTTCCCCATCCATACGGCCCGCAGACGATTTACCGGCAGCCTGGCCATCTACTGGCCGCAGCCGCGCGAGGCCACACCGCACGACCTGGAGATCGCCACCCTCGTCACTCAGGCCGCGTCCATCATCATCTCCCGGCATAAAGAGGCGGAAGACCGCGTCCGGGCCCAGGCGGCCGAGCATCAGCAGACAGTGCGGCTCCGGATGCTGTGGGAAGCAGCCGCCACACTGCTGACGGCCGACGATCCCGACGCCATGCTCCGCAGCCTGCTCTCCAAGATCGGCCCCCAGCTGGGAGTCGACGTCTTCTTCAACTACATGGTCAACGAAGCCGGCGACGCACTGCGGCTTGCCTCATGCGAAGGCATCCCCGCCGAGACCGCCGCCGGCATCACCCGGCTGGAGTTCGGCCAGGCCATCTGCGGCACCGTCGCCCTGCAACGGCAGCCCATCGTCGCGCACGACATTCAGCACTCCGACGACCCCAAGGCGCAACTGGTCAAGTCCTTCGGCATCCGGGCCTATGCCTGCAACCCGCTGCTGGCCGACAGCACGCTGCTCGGCACGCTCTCCTTCGCCAGCCGGACCAAGGACCAGTTCGATCCCGACGAACTCGCCTTCCTCGAAACCATCTGCCAGTACGTCACCGTCGCCTACGAGCGGCTGCGGCTCCTCCACGAACTGAAGGAAGCCGATCGCCGCAAGGACGAGTTCCTGGCAACCCTCGCCCACGAACTCCGCAACCCGCTGGCCCCCGTCCGCAACGCCGTCCACCTGCTGCGCCTCAAGGGGACCGACGATCCCGAACTCCGCTGGAGCCGCGACGTCATCGAGCGGCAGGTCGATCATCTCACCCGCCTCATCGACGACCTCCTCGACATCTCCCGCATCACCCGCAATAAGCTCGAACTCCGCAGGCAGCGGCTGGAGCTCACCGAGATCATCAGCGGCGCGGTCGAGGCCAGCCGCCCCCTCATCGAAGAATGCGGCCACCAGCTGACGGTCACGCTCCCCGAGCAGCCGGTTTACCTCGACGGCGACGCCGTCCGCCTCGCCCAGGTCTTCCTCAACCTGCTCAATAACGCCGCCAAATACACCGAACGCGGCGGGCAGATCCATCTCTCGGCCGACCGCGAGGGGAGCGACGTCGTCGTCTCCATTAAGGACAACGGCATGGGCATCCCGGCCGAAATCCTCCCCCGCCTGTTCCAGATCTTCTTCCAGGTCGACCGCTCCCTCGAGAAGTCCCAGGGAGGACTCGGCATCGGCCTCTCGCTCGTGCGAAGGCTGGTGGAACTGCACGGCGGCTCCGTCGCAGCGCTCAGCGATGGCGCGGGGCAGGGAAGCGAGTTCATCGTCCGGCTGCCCGTCCTCCTCGACCCGGCCCCCACCAAACGCCACGACCCGGGCACCAACGGCAACGGCCACGCCACAGCCGCACAGCGCATTCTCGTGGTCGACGACAACCGCGACGCGGCCAACTCCCTCGCCATGCTCCTGCGCCTCAGCGGCCACGACGTCCACACCGCGTACGACGGACTGGCCGGCGTCGAAGCCGCCGAATGGCTGCGCCCCGACGTGGTGCTGCTCGACATCGGCATGCCCAAGCTCAACGGCTACGACGCCTGCCAGCGCATCCGCACCCAACCCTGGGGCCGCGACATAAAACTGGTCGCGCTCACCGGCTGGGGCCAGGAAGACGACCGCGCCCGCTCCCTCGAAGCCGGCTTCGACGGCCACCTCATCAAGCCCGTCGAACTGAACGCCCTCCGCGACCTCCTCAACGCCCCCCCCGCGACACTCACGGGCATTCGGTAGCAAACTCGCCCGATTCGGCGCCGTTCCAGTCCTCCGGGGAGCCTCCCGCGGCTGCGCGGCACTGGTCGGAGAATCGGTCCCGGCCCGGTTGCGCGGCGAGAGGTCGGGGAGGGTGTCGAGAAAGAAGACGAAGAGCCAGACGACGATGGCCGCCTGGACCGCGAGATCAAAGGCCCGACCCTGAGGGGTGCGGGGGTCATCAACGATCTGTTTGAGCGAAGCCCGCAACGGATGCCTCATGCAGTGTAGACCTAGGCCGGCGGATCAGCCTTTTGGCCCGCAGCTGACCAGGAGGTCGCGAAACCTGAGAGCTTCGTTCAGGAACCGACACTCCGCGGTTGCACGGGTTTGACGACGCAGCGGAGTTCGTATTCCATCAGCGATACCTGCGGCGTTTGCGTGACGGCGTAGCAGAGTTTCTTTGAGATGTCGGCCGCAACGATCACGCCGCGGACCGGCTTTCCGTTGGCCAGGTGTTCGCTCACCCACCCCATGTAGCGCAGGATCTGGCCGAGCGCGGCGTCGGGCCCGCGGCCAAGCTTCAGCTCGAAGACGAAGAACTCACCCTGCTCATTGACGGCCAGCAGGTCGATCGGGCCGACGTCCGTCTGGAATTCGACCCCTTCACGGCCGTCGGCCGACTCGTAGAGCGTGAGCGGGCCGCAGTCGGTGACTGTGCTGAGATTCCTCGCGAGGTAATCGCGCAGGTGACTCTCCAGCGCGAACAGTCCGGCCCGGTCGCCGCGATCCGTCTCTTCGTCCGGCGGGTTGATCGCGTCATCCACGAGTCGAACGGTGAGCGCGCCATCGTCTTTCTTGACAATCTCCCATTGTCCGTGGCGTGCCGGGTCGAAGGGGGCGACGCGGCCGCGGCCGGTATGAAACAGGAAGTCGTATTGCGAGGTGCACAGCCGCGGCCTGCGGTTCTCGGGGTAGTGGATCCGCGACGGATGGTTGACGGCACAGATGATGATCTGACAGCTGAGCGTCGAATCCTTCACATCCGGGTACTGATCCCAGACGAACTGCTTGAGCTCGGCATAGCTGACCTCGCGGCCGAAGTGATCGATTGCCTGCCTGACGAGTTGCCAGATGGGAGGGCGTGACATGCGTAATCGGTGTGAAGTCCAGGAGAGGGGTCGGGGGGACGATCGCAGAGTCTACTCGTTCGGCCCGCAACTGATCACGAGGTACCCGCTGCGTTTCGGATTGGTCCCCACGCCGAGATACAGCACGCCCCCCTTTGGGCCAACAGCGCGGAACTGCCCCTTGCCGCAGGGCTGGAAGTCCAGCGATTGCCCGCGGTAGTAGTCCTTGCCCCGCCTGGCGGTGAGGCCAACGGATGCAGCGGGATAGTCGCGTTGAATGGCGGCGAGGGCCTGTTGGAAGGTCATGGTACTGATTTGGTGCAGGAGTGGCGCGCGTTTGGGGGTGATGCGTGCACGGAAGCGAAGTCGCAGCAAGTGGCTCCGGTGTTTCGAAGTGTCATTCTGTTGCCGCCGCAGAAGTCCGTTGACGATCGGTGTTCAGAGATTCGTGATCCAACCTAAGGCAACTGGTACCTCGCTTCACCTTAACCGCTCGCTCAATGATGTCCTTCAGAACAGATGGCACGAAAGGCACTTGCCCGTCGGTGAGTTTCGTTGCGACATACCGTGCCGTAACCGGCTTTCCGCACGTTCCAAGAAACTTGGTGGCGTCAGCTGACAAACTCGCATAATCAGGGATTTGCGAATTCACGTCCTTCTCCCACGTCTCGATGAAGCATGCGAACGACTCGGTGATCAAGGGTTGGTCTCGTGGCTCGTCTGTACTGCCGAAGAGCTCAAGGAGCGCTTTCGATGCTTTAGCAGATTCGGAGTCCTTGTTGCTCCGGTCGTAATCGAACAGCACATAGCAGGCGATCCCCAGCGAGTTAAAGATGCGATAGAGTCTGTCGATCTGATCCTTACCACCGCATTCGATCACCGCGAGCGACATTGAATCGAAGTCATGGCCGAGCGCGCGCGCGTAGATCGGAAGGCAGTAACTCTCAGTCTGCCCTTCCACGAGAATGACCTGCTTGGCGAAGAAACCCTCGTTCCGAGTTGCCGTATAGGCGTGCCCATATCGCTCACGGAGGGACTCTGGCGTCACCTTGCCGATCAGCTTCGGTAGCCGATTCTCGCAGTCCTCCACCATCTTTTGGACAGGAAGCTGATGAACTATCGCACCGATCCTCTCGTTGTTGTCTGCTGACTCAACACGCACAATCTCGTCGAAGAATGCCACATCGACGAGGAGCGGGCTATGCGTTGAGAAGACCACCTGATCGCCGCCGTCGGCAATCGTTCGGAACATCTTGCGGATCGTTCGTTGTGCTGTGGGATGCATGTACAGCTCAGGTTCCTCAATGGCGAGAATCAATGGCCGCGTGTCAACGTCTGAACGTTTCGTCATAAGCTTTGCATACGATCGGAGAATCGAGAAGATGACTGCCCGCTGTAAACCATGCCCTTTGCCATCGATCGCTCCACGAAAACCATCGTTGATGAATATGCGCGGCGTCGTGAGCAAGGTTTCGACCGTCGGCGACTGAAATTCGATCTCCAGATCTGCCGGCATCATCTCGCCCAGATACGCCTTCATAGAATCTTCGATTGCCGTAATCTCGGAGAGGCGATCTGCTTCTGCCTCCCGGTTGAGCCGCCGGGTTGTCTCTTTTAGCTTGGCCGAGATATCGTCTCGCAGGCCAGACGCCATCGACTTCACAATGTGATGGATCAACCTACCAAATGGGTTTGTCTTCAGGACCTTAGACTCGTCCGACGCATCCTTCACGGCCGGAATCAACTCTAGATGCGGCAGGTGCGATTTCAGGACATTGGGGAATCCCTTTGGATTTGGCAGCCATGTGTCAACAAAGTCGTCCGCTTGCAAGTTTGCGGCCACGAACTCAGCTGCTTTCGCCTTCCACTCGCCAACTTGCTTCTTGCCGCCAAGGTATTCATAGAAGGAGCGACCATTTGCGATCAGGGTGTCGGGCTCCTTCAACCATTCGCCAATGCGCTTCAGTGTAACGTGACCCTCACACAGCCATTCATGGCGTGGTTGCGGTGCGTTGTAGTATTGGCCGATACCAACCTTCTCAGCGGAATCCTCTTCTTCGTCGGCGCGCGCTCCATATGAAATTGTCCGTGCGAGATGAAATGCACCATCCGGTCTCGGACAGGGTGCAAGTGCGGCCTTCTCCTCGTCAGTCAGATCGACGAAGAGCCCTTCGATACGTATTTCCAGTGATGTGTCCTTATGCCAGAACGATTCCTCCGAGATCTTTGTGGCAGACGGGTTCAACAGGAAGTCAAGCGCGCGAAGAATCGTGGACTTCCCGGCGTTGTTCGCGCCAACGAGTGCGTGCATTGAACCAAACTCAATGGTCACGTCTTTGCAGCAGCGGAAATTGACGATTCTCAGGCTCTTCAGTTTCATGTCGGTTCCCCTCGATTCCGGATGTGTCCTTCTAAGCCGGGCCCTTTGTCCGTGAAATCAACTGAAGGTGAGCACTTCTGCGGCGTTGCTCACTCATCAAGATCTTCGGTCGTCACGCCAGCTGCCTCCAATTCGTGTTCCCACTGGACGACGTCGTCGGGGGTCATGCTGAGGGTTTCGCGGTACTGGAGGGCTTCGGGGTCGGCGATGTACTCGATTTCGCCGTGGTGCTGCTTGATTAGGTCGATGATGGTGTCGAGTTCGACACGGAAGAACTCCTTGCGGAGGTTCACGCGGTTGACGCGGTGACGGGTGAGCTCCTGGTGGAGGGCGTGTTCGAGAGCGGGGGCGTCGTTGCAGGAGATCATCACGTGAACATCGAACGGGAACGGGACGCTGGCGTCGCCGAGTTCGTGCACGCGGAGTTCCGGATCCAGACGGCGGGTCATGCCGACCTTGTAGACTCCTTCGCCGAAGGAGCCGATGTTGGAGAGGACGTAAACGTGGCCGCACCTGGTCAGCTGGGCCATTGACTTGGCGCGTTCGGCGCGCGCATGTGCTTCTGCCAGCTGGCGGCGGAGTTCCTCGACTTCGGCGTCGTACACGTCGCGGTGTTCGCGAAGGGCGCGCTCCAGCCGCAGCTCGAGTTCCTGCTCGGTGGCCTCCGCTTCGGCGATTTCGCGCTCGGCTTCTTCCTGCAGCCGGGCTTCTTCGCGCATCTGCTGGTTCAGCCGTCGCTGCTCGTCTCGCTGCTGTTGGAGGCGGACCACCTCGACATAGGCGGCCTTAAGGGTGGCGTGCGAGGACTCGCGGAGTTTTTTCGGGAGTCGGTAGCCAACGGACTCGACGAAGTCGAAGGCCTTCTCAAGTTCTCTTCGGCGTCGCTGGTAGTTCTCAGGATCGGGGCGGAGCTTCTGCGTCATCCATTTGCGGTGATCGTCGATGAGGCGCTCGGCGATGGCGTGGATCCAGGATTCGACTTCGGCGACAGCCTGGCGGTCGCGGCGGGCGTCGCCCCGGAGGCGGGCGGCTTGTTCGCGCTCAGCCACGGCTCGGGCATAGATGTCGCTGTAGTAGTGCTCGACGCGGGCGTCTCCGGTTCGGAGGAGATGGTTGTGTCGGGAGGTGCATTCGGCTGCTCGGCCCCGCATGAGACTTGCATAGTCCTGCAGCCGATGGGCGTGCGACAGCTTCTCCTCCAGATGGAGCGTCTCGCGATGTCGCAGGAAGGCGAAGGCCGCGAAGCCGATGGCGATGAGGGCGGAGGTTGTGGCGACGAGCAAGCCGTTGAACAGACCAATGAGAGCGACTAACGCGAGGAGAATGGTCGCTATGAGGAGCAGCGCGGTGGCCGGGTTTGTGAACAGGCCGTGCGGGGTGAGCCGCGGAAGGTCGGGAGGTTCGGAGATCGGGCGGTAGTTGTAGAACCAGACGGTCTTGCCGCATTTCGGGCAGGGTCGCCGTGCTTCCTCGGAGAGATCGAAGGAATGGCGGCAGTGAGGACAGATGCGGAGTTCGTCGTTCCAGAATTCCATGGTGGCCCGGAGATTGAATTCGACGGCGGCGGTGTGGAGTTACAACAGTTCGGATCACTCGCCCGGGGCCCATCCCAGATGGCTGAGGCATTGGTGGAGGCGGGCGAGTTTGCGGCTTTCTTTCTGGTCGAGCCACTCGTCATCGATGAACTGAGTGATGGCGGTGCTGAAGGCGCGGGCGTGGAGCATGCGGAGTTGCTCGTCGGGGAGCTGGGTGGAGCGGCGCTTGGAGAGCATGTAGGCCAGTTCTTCGTCGTCGATCTGCAGGTCGTAGACGACGGTTTTGAGAGCTTCCCAGTACTCGCCGAGGGCGTGGCGGGCGAGTTGGACGGGGTCGAGATGTTCGGGCTCGCGCTGGGGCTGGGGCGTGTAGCGGGACTTGATGGGGGGCCGGCCGGTCGGGGGCGCTCCGCAGACTGACGTGTGCCGCTGCTGGAGGGGGAGGTCGAAGCTGTTGACGAACTTGTAGGACTTCAGCCGCGCGAGGTGGGCGAAGGTTTCGATTTGCTGGAGGCGGAGGGCTTCGAAGTAGACGTCCTGGAGGAGGGTGGCTCCGGCGAGGGCGTCGGCGGCGGCGATGTGGAGGGAGGAATAGCTGATGCCGTGGGCGCGGCAGGCGTCTTCCAGTGAGCAGCGGGAGCCGAGGCCCAGCATGGGGCGGAGGTACATCAGGCAGAAGTGGGGGGAGTCGGAGCGGACGCCGACGCGGTCCAGCTCGGCGGTGAGGAACCGCATGTCGAAGTAGACGTTGTAGGCCGTGAGGACGCAGCCGCTGATGGCGGCGAGGAGGTCGTCGGCGATATCGGCGAACTCGGGAGCGTCGGCGACGTCGGCATCGGTGATGCCGTGGATCTCGGTGGCGGAGACGCGGCGGTGCGGATTGACGAGCGTGTCGAGGACCAGGCGCGGGGGGCGGCCGGGATCGAGGCGGATGACGGAGACTTCGATGACGCGGTCGTAGCTGGGGTTCAGACCGGTGGTCTCGAAATCGAAGACGGCGATGGGAGTGTCGGTGACAGGGTGGTCCGCGATGCCGCAACGTGGCATGAGAGAATCTCCTGGCCGGGGAGATGAAAGGTGCACTTTCGTACCGCGCCTTGTGGAAAATAGAAAGCGAATCGGGGTGGGAATCTGGCACGATTCGGGCGCGGTCAGGGAGTGTTGCAGAATTGAACAGAGGTTTGTGGCGTAGCGGTGGGCCTCGGCTGTCGGGGCAATGTGGCATGGTCGGCAGATGCCGGTGTGCCACGGGCGTGTCGCGCGTGCGGGGGCGGAGCTGATGTTGAGCGGTCTTGCAGGCGTTTAATGCCGGCACGGAATCGGCACGGCTGACACAGCCGTGGCACACGTGTTGACGGGTGTGCCGGTAACCTCGTGATGGCGTCCCTCCGGGATGCGGTGTGCGGGTGGGGCGGTTGACCGGCGGTGTCGCTATGCTCAACCGCCGGCTAACTTTTGGCAGCCCTGCCGGGCTGCGGTTCTTGGGGTTCGGGGGCGAATGGTGCTGGATTGCGGGTGAGGGCGGAGTCGAGGAGTTGTTCGTCGGCGGGGGTGAGGAAGCGGAGGGTCTGGAGGGACTGGCCGAGGTTGGCTCCGTGGCGGATGGGTTTGCCGGTGTCGAAGGTGAGGGCGCGGAGGATGCCTTCGGCGGGGAAGCGGCGGTGGAGGTCGTGGGATGTGTGGGGGTCGGCGAGGATGGCGTAGGGGCCGAACGTGGAGGGGGCGGGTGTTGATGCGAGGGACGCGCTCCCCTCCGGGTCGCGGCTAAACGGGGTTTCGTTGTGGCGGTGAGCGGCGACGGTGAGGACGGCGACGATGTAGTACTGCTGGTTGTCGGGGGCGCGGGAGACGAGCCAGAGCTTGTCGCCGGGGTTGAGGTCGTGGAGGCGTGACTGGCGGGAGTTGTAGGCGAGCGGGGCGATGGCGAAGAGGCCGGGGGCGTTGGCGGTGCCGGAGTAGTTGTCCCACTGGATGGCGAGGATCGCGGACGGCATCGAACGGTTTTCGATTTGCGAATTTGGATTCTGGATTGGCGAGTGTCAGTGTGGTTGCGGGGTGCGAAGCTGACAAGGTTGGCAGTGAGTCGGCGGGGGGCGCAGTCGCCCCTCACCCCCGGCCCCTCTCCCCGCGTGATGCGGTGTGAGGTGGGGGCGCGGGATTGCGGGGAGAGGGGGGAAGGTTGTGGAGTCGCGTGGGGGTAGCCGGCGATCAGCGTTCCACGGGGGCAAGCCCCGTGGGGACGGTGCGGGAGTATCGGCGTCGATATGGAAAGTCGCCGAGTGTGATTGCGTCGTCGATGGCGGGGCGGCGGATTGAGCGGGGGGCTGAGTTGGTTTGTCTGGGGACGACGTCGCTGTATGGGGTGCGGCCGAGTCAGTATGACCGGATTGCGGTGCCGGTTCAGGGAAAAAACGGCACACGGAGTGTGCCTACCACTCTGCGGTGGGAGTACCTGGGGCGGACGGAGGGGATCGGGACGGTTCAGTTTGGGGCGGCGACGGTGCGGGCGATGGAGGGGT
>JBGTSJ010000026.1:0-43208 GCA_041940305.1 Planctomycetaceae bacterium | reverse complement strand
CACCAGCGCGGCGAGCACGCCGACGGCCGCGGCGTTGAGCGCGGCGACGTCACCCAGACGGTGATGGCGCTCCGCGGCGTCTACAAGACGCCGTGGGAGATCGCGCTGCAGAAGTGGATCGAATCCGCGGCTGCGGAAGCTGCGGGATGCGTTCGGGGAGATGGGGCTGGATGCGGATGAATTCTTACGGCATGGGACGCCGCGGCTGGTGTATGGGGTGAAGCTGGCGGAGAACGTTTGGGAGTATCTGCTGGGGATCGACCAGCGGCCGCGGTGGATCGGGAGCCAGGGAGGGGCGAGCGCGGCGGCGATTGTGGAATGGTGGCGGGAACGGTGGGTGCGGAAGCGGATTGAGCGGGCGGAGGTATTGGAGCGGATTGAGCGGGAGACGCTTATGCGGCCGGTGCGGCATGGGGCCCGGGTGGTGTTGCCGCGGGATGCGTCGCAGGGGGTGTTGTTTGAGTGAGGGGGGGAGGGGCGGCAAGCCCTGGGCATTCGTGTGACTGGCTCGGCAGACTTACGTCTGCCGCTCTTGTGGATGTCGCCGTGCGACGGCGGGTGTTCTGATTTCAGGATTTGAGATTTCAGAAAGTGGGGCGAAATTGCTTATGGGATTCGACGTCATTGGTCCAACGCGGCGGGTGAAGGCGAGCAATGTCGATGACGGCGTGCCGCCGTTGTATGACGTGCTGGAATTGCCGCGTGAATTCGGGCTGCAATGCCAACAGCTCCGGCGGCTGCATGAGCGGTTCTACGAGTCGACGACTGTCTCGCATGGCAGCGGCGGCGTGGCGGCGCTGCGGGATGAACTGCGGGAGGTGCGGGCGGCGTACCGCAGCCGGCGGGAGCGTGAGCTGGCTCGGGAGCGCGGCGTGAGGGCCTGCAACCCGGCGATTCGCGGGTCGATACTGCAGCGGATGCTGGAGGCCGACGTTGTGGACCGTGTGCTGGCTGAATTCGTGCTGTTGTGCGAAGAGGCGATCGCGGCGGGCCGGGACGTGCAGTGCGAGGGAGATTGAGGGGCGGATGGAAGAGGGCGGACGGCGGATGGCAGAGGGGGGAGGGCAGAGTGCAGTCGGGGGGCGTTGGATGGGATTGGCCCAGGGGATGCAACCCCTGGGCTTTGGTGGCGCACGGAAAACGTGCGCGGGGGCGCTCGGCAGACTTACGTGTGCCGCTCTTGGGGTGCGTTGCGTCTGGCGCTCAGAGGCCTTCGTTGAGGGGTTGGAGGTCCTCCGGGACGAAGCGGCCGTCTTTGCGGATCAACTGGCCGTCGAACCAGACTTCGCCGCCGCCGTGGTCGGGGGTCTGGATGCAGACGAGGTCCCAGTGGACGCGGCTGCGGTTGCCGTTGTCGGCGGTTTCGTAGGCCTGGCCGGGGGTGAGGTGGAAGGAGCCGCCGATCTTTTCGTCGAAGAGGGTATCAAGCATGGGGCGGCGGACGCGGTTGTTGCAGCCGAGCGACCATTCGCCGAGGTAGCGGGCGCCTTCGTCGGAGTCGAGGATTTCGTTGAGGCGGTCGGTGGCGTTATTGCATTCGGCTTTGACGATTCGGCCGTCGCGGAACTCGAAGCGGATGCCGTCGAACACGGTGCCCTGGTAGAGGGACTGGGTGTTGTAGGTGATTGTGCCGTTAGCGCTGTCGCGGACGGGGGCGGTGAAGACTTCGCCGTCGGGGATGTTGCGGAGTCCGTTGCAGGGGATGACGGGGATGTTTTTGATGGAGAAGCGGAGGTCGGTGCCGGGTCCGGTGATGTGGACCTGGTCGGCGGCGAGCATGCGGGCCTTGAGGGGTTCCTGCCGTTTGGCCATGAGGGCGTAGTCGGCGGTGCAGACGTCGAAGTAGAAGTCTTCGAAGGCCTGGGTGCTCATGCGGGCGGACTGGGCCATGGACGGGGTGGGGTAGCGGAGCACGACCCAGCGGGTTTTGGGGATGCGGATCTCGGAGACGGGCTTCCACCAGTACTGCTGGTAGAGGTCGAGCTGGGGGCCGGGGACGTCGGAGAGTTCGCTGGTGTTCTCGGAGCCGCGGATGCCGATGTAGGCGTCCATTTTTTCCATGAGGGAGCGTTCCCAGTCGCCGGCGAGGGAGAGGGATTCGCGGGTGCCGGTTTTGTAGAGGGTGCGGAGGACGGCGTTGGACTTGCAGATGACGAGGGGGACGGCGCCTTTGGCGGCGGCGGTTTCGATGAGGCGGCTGACGAGCTGTGGGTCGGGGAGGTCGAAGGCTTCGATGAGGACCTTGTCGCCGGACTTGAGGCGGCAGGAGTGGTTGATGAGGAGGTCGGCGAGCTTGTTGATGCGGGGGTCTTGCATGGGGAGAGGAGTTCGCGGGGGTTGAACGGAAGGGCGCGGAGGGAACGAGGGGGGTATGCGCCGGGTGATTCGGGGTGTTGGTTTTTGGTGAATTGAACAGATGAGAGCGGCGGAAGCAAAGGAGAAGCCCACGGGGTGCAACCCGAGGGCTTTGGTCAGCCGTGAAGATGCGGCGACGTTTGATGCCCGTTTGACCGCGTGCGGGTGTTCGCCTACTCTTAGGCGAACGGGAGTTGAAAGGCTATCTCCCGCACGGTGAAGCCGTACGAACCGGGTCAGGCGGGAAACCGAGCAGCCCTAAGTAGCGCGCTTTCAGGTGTGCGTGGAGGTAGCCTTTCAGCTCCCTTTTCGCATTTCGGGCGCGGCGCTGGCCAGAGAGTGGCTATGGGGCCGTGGTGCTGGCGGGCTCGGTGGAGTTGCTCGCCGGCAGGATGAAGGGGCGATGCCGGGCCGGCTGGAAGAGTCCGGGGCGGCGGCCGGTGGGAGCCGGAGCGGCGGCCTCGGAGGTCGAGGTGACGGATGGCTCGGCGTGCGGCGGATTGTCCGTGGGGGAGGGGGCCGCGTGCTGCGGGTGTGCGGCGGAGGGCTCTGCGGGGCGGGGGCGGGGGATCTTGAGGACCATCCTGGGCTGGAGGTCGTTGGGGTTGCGGAGGACGTCGCGGTTGGCTTCGTAGAGTTCGAGGTAGCGGGCGTGGCTGCCGAGGAAGCGCGCGGCGAGGCCGCTGAGCGTGTCGCCGGGCTGGACGGTGTACTGGTCGACGTGCTGCGATGCGGCGACGGCATCGGGTGAGATTGATGCCGGGACCGGGGTGGGTGCGGCCGGGACGAGGGGAGTGTCTGCGTCGGGGCGGATGGGTTCGGGCGGACCGGCGAAGAGTTCGAGGTGGTCGCCGTCGCTTCCGCCGGGGACTGGGGTTTCGAACGCGGAGGCGGCGGGTTCCGGCGGGGTGGACGTCGCCGGGCGTGCGAGTTGCGATTCCTGCTCGGTGTAGGCGCGGACCGGGAGGCGGGCGATTTCCTGGTCGAGCTCGGCAGAGTTTTCGAGTTCGAGGCTGACGGGTTCGCGGTCGCGCTGGCGGGGAAAGCAGAGAGCGGCGGCGAAGCCGACGATGATGACGCCCAGCGAGAGGCCGAGCTTATGATCGCAATGCATGGGTGAGGTCTGCCTGCGGGGGACGCACGGGTTGTCCAGTCGGCGTGTTCTCCGCGTGAGGCCCGATGTGGGGAGAGGGCGTTACGCGTTGATGAACAGCCGTACGACCTGCCGTGTCCCTGGCAGTGAGCAGAACGTCTTCCCGGTTCGCGAGGGCGGCGGGGTCAAGCCCCGCCGCTCGTTGGATCCGGTCCCTGCGCGGCCGCGAGGGCCGGCGCCGAATGTCCCACTGTCGTACTATCGGTCGCGCGCCGGGAAAGCGGTCACCGCCATGAGTGAAAGCCGGATGGAACGTTCAGAATGTTGCAGGGGGTGTCGATCGCAACGGGTTTGACGTCCATACAATCGGTCAGTCGGCGGGGCCGGTTCGGGTTGCGCCAAACTCCCAGGCGTGCGAGTCGTCTGTGGAGTGCAGCGTTGCGGTGAGGTTTCCCCGCTGTCCGCGGAGGAGAATGCCGAGGCGTACGTCGGTCGCAGGACGGATCGCGTACTCTCCGGCGTCCCAGCGTGCGACGGTGCCCCGTCCGCCGCTGACGGGACCTTCGTAGGTCAGATAGTCGAGGCGGTGGTCGGGCAAGGGTTCTGCCGGGATGACGCTGCCGATGGCGGGCTCACTCAACAGTCTCCAGGTGCGCAGGCGGCCGTTTTGTTCCAGCATCAGATCCCAATGCGGGAAGGGATGATCGTGCGTCAAAATGACGTAGCGGGGCATGCCAGCGAGTATAGGGTGCGGGTTAATGAAGGGCGCTCCGAGGCCGGTGCGGCGGATCCTGCGGAGGTGTGCTGAAAGTGGTCGAACTCGTCTTGCGGCGATGCGGACGCCCCGCTAGTGTCCCGGCCCCTCATCTCACGTTCCCCTTCGAATCGGCGTTTGCGGTCCCGCTCCGGCGTGGTCGCGCGCGTTGTTTTCCTTCTGCCTGTCCGCGGCCTCGAAGTCGTGGTAGCCGGTCATGTTTCGCGCCCTCCCCTTGATCGAAGCGACTGCAGACCTCCGCACGGCGCGGTTGCCGCGCCGGTGCGTGGCGGTTCTGGTGGGACTGGCGATGGTGTCGGCCGGATGCGAGACGTTTCCTGCATTGAGGCCAACTGCGGCGCGGTCTCCTGAGTCGGAAGCGCGGCAGAGCGTGGTCGAGTATCAGGAGATGCTGGCGCGGCATCCGCTGTCGCAGGACACGATGCACATCCAGACGGTGCAGCAGGTGGGACAGCGACTGGCGGGCGCGTCGGGCCGTGGCGATGTCCGCTGGGATTTCAAGCTGGTTCAGGATGATGCGCCGCGCGTCACTGCGCTTCCGGGCGGACGAATCGTCGTCGCGGACGGGACGCTGGGGATCTGCCAGAACGAAGCTCAACTGGCTGCAATGATGGCAGGGGCGATGGGTCGCGAGCTGGCGCGTCGCTCAGCGCGCGACGCCGATCATGATTCGCGTTCGGTCCAGCACAACGTGGAGGCGGATTCGATCGCGCTGTCGATGATGGTCAGCGCGGGTTACGACCCGGAAGCGGCGCGGCAGGTGTGGTTCCGCAACAGCGGCGAGAGCGCGACCGCGACACAGACAACGGCCCAGTCGCGGACCAGCCGTCACGGCAGTTTCCTACTGGCGCTTGATCGTGCGAGCTTCATTTACCGGTCTCATCCGCAGCCGTTGGGATTCGGGACTCCGATCGCGTGGCAGCCACGGGCGAACCCGTCGACTGAGTCTGCGGTGGCGGTGACTCAACGGGAGATCTGGACGTCGAAAGTGGATCGGGGTGCGGCCAAGCCGAATCAGTGGAGCGCGGACCTCGCGCATGTGCCGACGCCGGCGACGCCCATCGCCGCGCGTGAAGACGAGGAGTTCCTGCCTCCCATGGCGTCGGGCGGGACGATTCAGCCCGTCGTGTACGAGTGGTCGTCGTCGGACGAGGCGCTGGCGCCGGTCGAACAGCGCGTGCAGCAGGGGGTGGATGTCACTGAACCCGCGGGGTTTCGGCCGCCGGCAAGTTCGACTCCCGCTTCGCTTCCCGGCCCGCTCCTTCCGTAACGACGGCCCGCGGCGTGGCGATCGGGAGAGTTCAGGTTGGCATGCCTCTGCAGATCTCCGATTGACCGAAAATTCCTTCCTGACATAGGCTTCCGCACTTTTGCGCGAGTCTGCCGGGCTGAAGGTGATGTCCGGAACGAGTTCTGGGTTCGCTCTTTGCCCGGGCGACGTAGGATTGGGTGTGCCCTTGAGCGGGAGCAGACTTCTCCAGTTGCTCCGAGTGGATCCGGAGTTCACCGAGTGTGGCAGGGGTTGCAGCGGTCGGCACAGGGGTCTGTGCCGGCGACTTTGAGGAGACGCAGGGCGTTCAGAGGCGAGCGAAATCAGCCGTTGCGGCACGATCGCGCCTGCAGCGGCTCATATGAGGATGTTCGGCTTATGTGCGGCATCGTTGGATACGTGGGACACCGTGACGTCAGTGAGTTCCTGCTGGAAGGGCTGCATCGGCTGGAGTATCGCGGGTACGACTCGGCGGGCATCGCCGTATTCCAGCCGGATGGGGGCGTGGCTGTCCGCAAGAAGGCCGGGCGGGTCAATGAACTGGTCGCCGCCGTTGACGCACAGCCGGCTCGCGGCCGCGTGGGGATCGGGCACACGCGCTGGGCGACGCACGGGCCGGCGAACGACGTGAACGCGCATCCGCACACCGGAGGCAACGGCGACGTTGTCCTCGTGCACAACGGAGTGATTGAGAACTACACGAACCTGCGAACGCAGTTGCAGGGGCTCGGCTACGTGTTCCGCACGGCGACGGATACGGAGGCCGTGGCGCACCTGGTGGCGCATCACTATGACGAGCAGATCAAGCTGGGTGAGGATCCGCAGAGTCCCGGGACCTGCCTGAAAGCGGTCGAGGTTTCGCTGCGGAAACTGAAAGGGACTTACGGTCTGGCAATCCTGTTTCGCCAGCATCCAGAGATGATCGTGGCTGCCCGGAACGGCAGCCCGCTGGTCGTCGGCGTGGGGGCCGACGAACATTTCATCGCCAGCGATCCGAGCCCGCTGCTGGGCTACACCGACCAGGTGGTCTATCTGGCCGATCACGAGATCGCGGTCTTGACTGCGGACCGGTTTGACCTCCGTCATCGTGACACGGGCCGTCTCTCTCCCTCCATCACCACGCTCGACCAGGTCTCCACCGACATCGACAAGGGGGAGTACGAGCATTACATGCTCAAAGAGATCTTTGAGCAGCCGCAGACGATCGAGAATGCGCTCCGCGGTCGGTTTGATGAGGACGAAGCGACGGCGAAGTTCGGCGGACTCAATCTGACGCCGCAGCAGTTGCGGCGGATCGACCGGATTGTGCTGACCGCCTGCGGGACCAGCTGGCACGCGGGGCTGGTGGGGGAGTACCTGATCGAGGAATTCGCCCGAGTTCCTGTCGAAGTCGAGTATGCGAGCGAACTGAGGTATCGCAATCCGCCGCTGACGGACCGGACGATGGTGTTCGCCATCACGCAGAGCGGCGAAACGGCCGACACGCTGGCGGCGATGCGGGAGTGCAAGCGGAAAGGGCTGCCGACGCTGGCGATCTGCAACGTGGTCGGGTCATCCATCGCGCGGGAGGCGGACGGAGGCATCTATCTGCATGCCGGGCCGGAGATCGGCGTCGCGTCGACCAAGGCGTTCACATCGCAGGTGACGGTGCTGACGCTACTGGCGCTGTACTTCGGACGGATGCGGCATTTGTCGTATCAGGCCGGGAAGCGGCTGATCAAGAATCTGCAGGCGATGCCCGAGACCGTGGCCAACACGCTGGAGTGCCACGACGCCGTGCGGGAGATCGCGGCCCGTTACTCCGACATGCACAACTTCCTGTACCTCGGCCGGCTGTACAACTTCCCGGTCGCGCTGGAGGGGGCGCTGAAGCTCAAGGAGATCAGCTACGTGCACGCGGAGGGTTATCCGGCCGCGGAGATGAAGCACGGGCCGATCGCGTTGATCGATGAGCGGACGCCGAGCGTGTTCGTCGTGCCGCGCTGCGGGGTGTACGACAAGGTCATCAGCAACATGGAGGAAGTGAAGGCCCGCAAGGGTCCGATCATCGCGATCGCGTGCGAAGGGGACGACACGGTGGCCGACCTGGCGGACGACGTGATCTATGTGCCGGACGTGGACGATTACCTGCAGCCGATCGTGACGTCGATCCCGCTGCAGCTGCTGGCGTACCACATCGCGCTGAACCGCAACTGCAACGTGGACCGGCCGCGGAACCTGGCGAAGAGCGTGACGGTGGAGTGAGGCTGGGCTGACAGACACGCTGTGGAACATCGAGCGGCTGTACGATGAGGTCGGCGGCCAGACGTGGCGGGATGAGAAGTCCCGGCAGATGGCTCGTCTGTTGGCTGCTACGCAGAAGGCCCGCTAACGGCCACGAATCCCGCAGGTCTGGCTGGGTACTTCTGCGCCCGTGGTAATATGATGAATCAAAAAAAGCAGAGAGTCCGACATGCCGCTACCACTGGTGAGAATGGACTGGAACGGTAGCTCGCTAGCAAACTTTTTGACGCGCGCAGACCTCGCACGACAGGGGATCAAACTGCGAGAGGGAATGAGATGTGTGTTCTACGACGAGGACGCCGAGGATGGCCGGAACGGATTCCTGCACTGCGAGGGGACCGTTTGGTGGGATGATAAGTCGGGAAAGCACCGCGTCCGCGCCACAACCGACTTCCGGTTCACGCCGGGAGAGAGCATCGACGTTCTCGCCCGCTTTTGCGATCACGAGGCGGCTTCCGACGCCGACCAGACCGAATCGCGGGTATAATCCGTCCAGGAACTCAAATGCAGACACCACCCCCACTGTCGGCCAGCCGTCCGATGTTCGCAGGCTAAGAGACGCGGCGCAACCAGAGATACTTGCCGGGCCGAAACAGCAGGGTCAAGGCGCCGCCCCCGCTGTTGCCGCCCTCGAATACGATGTGATCTCCGGGTTGTGCGTCGAAGGTAAGCTCGTCACTGCCACACCAATCGACTGCAAGCCTGATTGTGTGAAGGCCAGAGGGAATGGTCATCGTCGCAGATTCCCATTCCGCACCGCTCCGACCACCAAGCCGTCCAATCGAATTCGATAATGGCGCCAGCTGTCGGCGTATCCTTTCGCTTGTCGAATCGTGACGCGTACCTCTTCGCTCATGCTGACCGCATTCTGAATGCGCGACGGCTACCAGGCCAAATGTCTCTTTAGATTAACGAGACCAATTCCAATAGGCGCATGAAAAGAGCCCGCGGCATGCCAAACCGCGGGCTCCGGGAAGAAGACCGGAGAGCAACCGGTCGAAGTTCGCCGGTGCGACCCGGCGCTGCGTTCTCAGGTGTGATCGACGGGAGAATGACCCTGTGTGCGATTGGCGGAGTGATTGAGTGGCGTGGATGAACTCGATGCTCCGCGGAACGGTCAGTGGGGTTCTCGCGAAGAGTCGACGCTCGGCAACGTTCGGCCCTTGCTGGCGCGGCGGGCTGGTGTGGTTGTTACGGGCTGGCGTGGGATGCTACTGCTACACGGTGACGTAGCTGCCGTCGCTGTAGCGTTTCATGGCGGGGCCGGCGGCGTGGGGCGGACCGGCGTGGATCTGGACGCTGACGAGTTCCCCCTGGACGAGCCCTTCCGCGATCAGGAAGGAGAGGTCCAGCTCCTCTTCGCTGCAGACGTGACAATCGGGAAAGGCATTCCAGCGAAGCGTGTCGAGCCGCTCGAACAGCCGGCTGAGGCCGGCCGCGTCGAACATGAAGTTGACCGGCGTCAGCTCCCCGTCCTGCGGACCGCCGACGACTTCGGTCTTACCGAGGAACAGGGCGATCTCCCAGCGGTCCTCGCCGCGACGGCACTCGAAGCCGGGCCGCGCGATGCCGCTGAAGGGCTCGAAGAGTCCGGCAGCCGATTCGACGAAGTCGGCCAGCCAGGCGGGGGGCTTGCGCTCCCCGCGTCGGCCGGCGGATTCCTCCACCTGCCGGATCAAATGTCGAATCGCCAGATGCGAATGGCTCAACGCTCAAGCTCCCCGCTCAGTTCCTGCCGCGCCCGCACGCGGACCAGTTCGCTTCGGATTGGTTCGGTATCAACCTCAGTGCGCACAGTGTGCAGGGGTGATATCGGGGCAGGTTCCCGACAAACTTCGGCGCATTCGGCCGCTTGGACAAGGGGTGAACCGGCGCCGCGCAGGCAACGCAGGTCATGTCAACGATAGCGAAGCGGCTATGACGCCGTTGTCGGTTAGGCCCGATGGTGCGGGACGCCCCGCCTGTGACGGCGATCGCGAATCACGATTCAAAGGGGATCGATATCAGCCGGCCGGGCCCATTCGTGCTGTTGATTTCCCGCGAGGGGGTGCGGCAGAATGTCGCGCTGGCCGCGGCTCGTCCGCTGCCGGCCGCCGTGACCTTGATCGAGCGAGATGAGCGTCAATCCGGGAGTCCGACTGTTTTTCGACCGGCTCGTGTGGTACACGCGCTTCGCGGGGAGCCGGCGTCTCAGCGGTGAGTATGTGGACCAGCGCGGATTCACGGGGGCCGTCAACCTCGTGTTCGGCCCGGATGCCGACGCGGCGTGGCATTGCCTGCTGTCCGACAAGGGATTTCGGTTTCACAGGGGGCGACATGCGGCGCCGATCGGGACGGTGACGCTGGACGAGGACCTGTTCCTGCGTCTGCTCGCGGGGCTCACTTCGTATTACACGGCGGAGATGACGGGCAAGATCCGGGTGGAGGGGGACGGGCACAGCGCGTGGATTCTGTCGTCGACCATCCTGCAGGCCCATTCGCAGGCCCGGCGCAAGGGACTCGGCGGCTGGATCACCCGTTGGCATTTGCGGCGGGTGCTGCGGAAGTCGGGGAAGGGGTATGAGTTGAAGGGGTGAGGGGGTCAGAGGTCAGAGGTCGGAGGTCAGAGGATGGAGGATGGAGGGATTTCAGATTTGAGATCTCAGATTTTGAGATCTGAGCACTTTGATGTCTGGTGAATGTTTGATTCCCAGGATTAGAGGGACGCATGGGGCGCCGTCGGACCGGCTGCCATCGGTTGCGTCCTGCGACTGATAACTCACCGTCAGGTTCTGAGAACTCACTGTCCATTGTTGTCCCTTAAGTGACGCTTCTGGCTCATGCGATTTTCCCTGTTCTTTGAGATGCAGATTTCCGAGCCGACGCGGGAGTCGGAGCGGCAGACTTTTCATGACTGCGTCGAGCAGGTGCTGCTGGCCGAGGAGGTCGGCTTTGATGCGGTCTGGGAGGTAGAGCATCACGGGCTGTACGAGTATTCGCATTCTTCGGCGCCGGAGATTTTTCTGTCGTACGTGGCGGCGAAGACGAAGCGGCTGCGACTGGGGCACGGGATTACACTGACTCCGTACCGGTACAACCATCCCATCCGCATCGCCGAACGCATTGCGACACTCGATATCCTCTCCGAAGGGCGGGTGAATTGGGGGTCGGGGAAGAGTTCGAGCGCGGTGGAGAAGGTGGCGTTCGAGAACAATCCTGCGGAGATTCACGACCAGTGGCTGGAAGCCCTGCAGATGATTCCGCAGATGTGGCAGCAGAACGTGTTCCAGTGGAAGGGACGGTTCTACAACATCGCTCCGACGCAGGTCGTTCCCAAACCGGTGCAGTCTCCGCATCCGCCGATGTTCGCAGCCTGCTCCAAGCCGGAGTCCGCGAAGGCCGTGGGGGAACTGGGGATCGGGGCGCTGAACTTCGCCCTTGGGACGGATGAGTTTCTCAAACAGAAGGTCGCCGATTACCGCGTAGCCGTGGAGAAAGCGCAGCCGAAGCATTACCAGAAGAACAATCACTTCGCGTGCACGCCGCCGACGCTGGTGCTGCCCGATGACCGGGAGGCGTGCCGCTACGGCTTCCGGGGGGCGCGGTTCTTCGCGGAGTCGATGGCGACGTATTACTTCGGCAGCGACCGGCCGACCGGGAAGCTGAACGTTCCGCGGGATTTCCTGTCGGACGACGACCTGCGGGACGCGATGGCGTTCCGGGGGGCTTCCGGCTCGCAGTGCAACTCCATCATCGGCGATGCGAACGCGGCGGCGGAGATGGTGCAGCGGTTCATCGACGTGGGGGTGGACGAAGTGATCTGCGTGATGCAGATGGGGACGGTGCCGCACGAACTGATCATGCAGTCAATCCGGACGTTTGGCGAGGAAGTGATCCCGCGGTTCCGGTGATTGGCCCGGTGACTGGGGCTGCGGGAGGATTCGGGTTCCTTGTCCAACGGGATTCGGTCCTCGCAGGCGCGTCGGACCAGCTTGGGTTACGTGCTGTCGGCGACGCATGCAAGCTTCTGTGAATGATCAATCGCGACTGCTGCGGGGTGTGTCGCCGTGGTCGTCGGCCGGATGGGACCGCCAGCGTACCCGCCCCGCGTGAAGATTCTGTTCAGTTGATGTCAGGGAACGACAAAGAAGCCGCGGCGAATGCAGTCGGACGGCTGCTCGTCGTCTTACGCCGGCAATTCAATGGTGAATTCGTTCTGCGGGGAACGATTGAGCTGGCTGCGGACGGGAGAGTAATCGTAGGTCTGAATCGTTCCGTGCGGACGGACCTCCAGCAGGCGCAGCCAGCCGTCTCCTCCGTGCGGCCGCATCTGGTAGTTGACCAGCACCTGGGTGACGTCACGTCCCGCCGCGTTGGGCGTGGTGAGGCGCGCCAGCCCATCCCGCAGGACGTGCCCGTTGAGCGTGAGGATGAAGTTGTCGTGGCGGCTGACGAGTTTCCGCCACAACTGCTCGCCGTCATTGACGTCATCGTCGGTCGCCCTGGCGACGCCGTAGCCGTGCGGATTCCAGCTCTGCTTTCCGCCGTATTGCTCCCAGTCGTAGCGGGTGTCGTCGAAGTACATGTAGGCGTGGGTGATGAGAATCGCGGCGCGGTCCGGATGGGCGGCCGCGACTTCGCCGGCCCAGCGAACGACGTCGTTCCGCGGCCCGAATTCCAGCGAGATCACGAGGAAGTCCCGACCTCCCGCTGAGAACAGGTGATAGCTGTTCTCCATCCGGTCCGGCTCCGCGTCGTACACTCCTCCGAACGTCGGCTGCCCCTGGAACTTCGCCAGCGGGAAGTATTCGTTGAACAGCGTGGTGCGGTCGGTGCAGCGGCCGTTGTCGCTGTAATCGTGATTGCCGACCGCCATGAAATAGGGAACCTCGCCGTCCAGCTTGCTCATGGCGGCGACGGCGTTGTCCCACTCGGCCGGCGTGTTGTGATTGGTGATGTCCCCCAGGTGGAGCACACAGGCAATGTTCCGCCGGCCGCGCTGCTCGACGATCCACTCCGTCTGGGCCGCGAATGTTGCGGGATAGCTCTGGCTGTAGTTCTGCGTATCGGGGAGGACGGCGATGCAGAACGACCCGTCTTCCGGCTCGGGGGGCTCGCCGTCGACGAGCACGGCATCGGCATAGGGGTCGTCGGCGGCGAACAGCGGGGCGCCGAGATGCGCGAGCGGTGCGGCGGCGAGCGCGGCGAATCCGGACTTCAGCAGGTCGCGGCGGTTGAGACGAGGCATGCAATCGGTCCTTGGGCTGAATGTCAGGTGATGATTGTCGTAACGTACGGTGAGGGGCGGCGGGGTTCAGCCCCGCCGCTCGTCATTGGACTCCCCAGCAGCCGAAGTGGGCCGTGGAGAGACGGTTCTTCAGAATGCGGGCCGGTTCGGCGAACTGCGCCGGCGCCAGTGCGGCGGCGCGGTCCGCATGTTCGCGGGCGCGTCCGGTCTGCTGCGTGTCTTCGTAGAATTGTGCGAGCAGGAAGTGCGACTCGGCCGTGGGGGCGAGGGCGAGCATTTCCCGATACGCGGCTTCCGCGGCCGGATTGCGGCCCCGCTTCCGCTCGCAATAGGCGATCCCGCGCGCCGCCTCGGCGAGCAACCGTTTTCCTTCGTCCGAGTCGGAGCGCGCGCCGGCGAGTGTGCGGGCCTGTTGATATGCCGCGAGTCCGGCCTCCCAGCGCTGTTGATCCTCATACAGTACGCCGCTGAGATTGAGGGCCTCCGCCGCCAGCGGGCCGTCCGCAAGTGCGTTGAGAGTTTGCAGCGCTTCGGCGTCGCGTCCCAGTGCAGCGAAGTCGCGAGCGCGGGACAGACGCTCGGCCGGTGCCGCATCCACGACGAGCGGTTGCGAGACGCTGTTCTGCAGTTCCGCGACGCGGCGCTGCAACTGGTGCGAGACGGACGCGAGCGGGTAGCCGTCGATGGGACGCTGCGGGTCGAGCAAGTGGAGCGTGCGGGCGAGTTCGGCGGCCGGGCCGAGCCGGGACTGCTCGACCAGCTCCACCAGCCGTCCGGCGTCGCGCTCGATGTGCGCCTCGACGAAGAGCGCCGGCGCCGCGACTGCCACGCCGAGCGTCCAGACGGGGAACGGCAGGGACCGAAAGGCCGGCTGTCCGGCCAGGCTGCGCCGACGCTGCGCGATGGATGCCGCGGCGAGGAGCAGCGCCGTTTCGAGTGACAGCACGGCCGCCAGCCGCCAGACCGCCAGCGTGACGCGGCCTCCGGCGAGCGGCCCGGCAGGGGGTACACCGGTCGCGATGAGCAGCCAGCCGACGCCGATGAGTGCGGCGAGGACGATCGCCAGCGCGGGTCCGCGGATCTGCCGGGCGGCGATCGACGACGCCCAGAACGCCAGCGGCAGCGTGCAGACAACCTGTACGATGGCGGCCTCGACCCAGACGAACGGCCACGGGGCGGGCCTCGACGCGCCCTGCGTGAACCAGGCTGTGGACGTACAGAGCAACAGGGCCGACGCATAGACGCAGACCGCCTGCCATTGCAGCGGAGCGGGGGTGACCGAGTTGTTGTTGTTCGAGTCAGTCATCAGGCGCAGCTGAACTCGCCAGAGTTCGGGTTTCCTATGTCACGCGCGTGTCCCGAAGTAACATGGCCCGAGTCTGATGCTCGCATGAACCGGGCTTGCTGAGGAATCGACGCTCGGCAACGTTCGGCCCTTGCTGGCGCGTCGGGCTAGAGTGTGCGGCTACGACGGCGCTCCTCCTGGTTGTCTCCAGATGATCCCGTCGTAGGCGTAGTGCAAAAACGCGACGACCACGTTGATCGTCAGCCATGTCTCCATCAGCCGCTGGTCCATCATCCAGCTGGCCGCTCCAAGAATGAGAATGAACAGCCCGAGCGCGAGTCCCCAGCGCGGCGCGAGCCAGGCGAGCAGGCCCAGCCGGTCGCCGCTGCGTGCGTGCCGCTGCTGCACCGACCAGCCGACGATGGCCAGGTACTCCAGCGCGTGGAAGAGGGCCGAAGCAGTCGCGAGCGCCAGCACCAGGTCCGGTCGCTCCATGTGGACGGCGGCGAGCAGTCCGAGATAGAGGGTGCAGACGCTCGCCAGGTAGAGGGAGCGCGGGAATCCGCCGGCCTTCGACCGCAACAGGTCCCAGGCGATGAGTGCCAGCGGGATCAGCGCCATTCCCCAGTCCGCGTGCCGGAGCGTCTCATCGAGGAGGGGGCGGCTCCAGGTCGCGCCGGCGATGCGGATCGTCACGTACAGCAGGAACAGCCGCAGCCCCCATTTTTCAACGAGCAGTCCCGATTGCCGCCGCGGCTCGGTGCGTCGCGAATAGATGCGGTAGATGCCGTGATGCTGGGCGGCGAAATGCCAGGCATTCCAGATGTAGTCGACGGCGAGCAGGCAGGTGAGCGCGCCGGTGGACCATCGCACGCCGAGGCAGAGGGCCACGGCCGCCAGTGCAAGCCCGACAAAAAGGCCAAGCCGCGCCTGCAGGCGTTCGCGATCAAGGAACACGAGTCCCAACGTGACCCAGCGGTGGGGTGTGGTGACGAAGTACACCTGCCAGAACCGGATTCCCTCGCGGCTCTCGAGTTCGTCCCCGATCTGCGCCAGCAGCAGCAGCGGCCAGCCGATGTTGGCGATGAACAGCAGATCGATCGCCGGGCTGACGAGCCAGCCGCGGGGCGCAGTGGCCGGTTCGTCGGTGACGGCTGCGGCCGGGGATCTCGACTCCAGGATGGCAACGGACATGGCGTCATTCACCGTCCCGGGGCCGCGATGCTTACTGCCGCTGCAGGTCGAAGTTGATCTCGTTGTCCTGCGCCTCGACCTTGGCCGTCAGGGGTGACTGCGCATAGTCACCGTAGATGGTTGGGATCTGATCCTCCTCCGGTACTGCGAGTTCGGTCGCTGCGGCGGGGGGCTGGCCGTCCTCGGTGGGTTCGGGTTCGATGGCCGTCACCTGGGTGATCACGACCCGGAAGTCGCCGACCATTGAACCGTCGCCGTCTGCATAAGTTGAGAGGACGTAAGTGCCATCGGGCAGGATTTCCCCGCCCGCGGTTTTGCCGGACGTGGCGGACAGGGGAATGAAAGCGATGGACCCGCCCCCCTTCATCGGCTGGCCGTCGAAATCCACGACGCCGCGCACGGGGTGGACTTCCACGTTCTCGACGCCTTCGCCGCATCCGGCGAGAAGCAGCAACGTGGCGATGACCGCGACCAGTCGTCTCATTTCATGCGTTGCCCGAAGGGAGAGTGGGGATCTGCGATCAATCTAGAATTCCCCGAGCAATTCGTTACCGTGGCGCGAGCCGAGTCCCTGCCAGACGGCGAGGTCGATATTGTCGGAGAAGAACCTGACGCTGCCGTCACCCATCGTTCCGTGCACGCCGCCGACATGGTACGAGCGGGCTGCGGCATGCATTTCGGAATATGGCGATCCGATCTGCGTGCAGGGCATGCCTTCGGAAGGTGCAGTACGGCAACCCCAGGGTCCGTCGGGCACCCGCGTGTTAGGGCCGTTCAGCGTGCAGAAGATATTGCCACCCATCACTCCATAGGACCAGGTGCCGCGCGTATCGCGAGTGGTCGCTTCGGCGTGCGAACCAACGCCCTTAAAGGCGCGGTATTTCAACTCGCTGAACGCGATCGTGTTCGTCGATCCGTCGACGAGATCGCGCATCCGGTACTTCGAGTTGTTCCCAAATAATCCGCCGATCGCACCGTTCGTCGTGTAGATCTGACCGGAGCGCCCCCTCCCATAGCATGCGGCGTAGTTGCCGCGCGCCAGATCCTCCATGCCCGTTCCATTCTGCAGCCGCTGTTTCCGCAGCGGATGGCTGGGGCACGTCATGACGTCCAGCATTTCATAGCCGACCGTGATGCCCTGATTGCGGTAGGTGCCATTGCCAAACCAATCCACAACCTCCGGTCGCTCGTTGGCGATCTTGACGAAGCCGTTGTAGTCGGCGGTGCGGTCCAGATTCGCCAGCAGGAACGCGATCCAGGGACCGCCGATCCCCCACGTCCCGCTCCCGTTTCTGCCGTTCGGGTCGTCACCGGCGGCAATAGTCCCCGACGCCGGGCTGGGATTGACCGTTCCGGGGGGGAACACGTTGAAGCTGTCGTGGTAGTTGTGCAGCGCGAGCCCCAGCTGCTTCATGTTGTTCTTGCACTGGGTCCGCCGGGCCGCCTCCCGCGCCTGCTGGACCGCCGGCAGCAGCAGGGCGATCAGGATCGCGATGATCGCGATCACGACCAGCAGTTCGATCAGTGTGAAACCCCGCCGTCGTGGACGAGTTGCGCGCATATTGAATTCCTTCTGACGCTGATGCAAGGACTCGAAATCCACATCACGAAGAAGCGCTAGAACAGTTCAGGAGCCGGCGTCCGGTCATCCAGACTGCCGGATTGCATTAACTTGACTGAGCCATTGCCGTATCGATCGCAAGTGAATGCTTCAGATGCCTTCGGGCTGATAATCGTCGACGTACCGCTGGGGCTGGCTCGCGTCTCCGATCAGGTCGAACGTGAACTCATTGTTGCCGTCCTCAGTCACTTCGGCCGCAAGGCCGCTCAATTCGTAGTTGCCGTACTCGAACGGAATTCGCGACTTGTGCTGGCCGGTGAACTCCCCCGACTCGTCGGCCGCCGCCGCCCCGCCTGACTCCTCAAAGGCCTGGATCGAGACGTTGTGCCGGCCGAGCGTGGCGCCCAGTTCGGCGTTCGTCGTCAGCTCAAATCGCCCGTCGGCGCCGGTCTTGCCGATCGACGGCGGTCCGCCCGCCTCGGGAACGAACAGCACGTGCGCATCGGCCAGCGGCACTCCGTTGTGATTCACGATTCCGCCGGCGTCCACCAGTTCGGGGGCATCGCTTCCGCAGCCTACGAGCAGGAAGGGCAGAGCCAAGAAGAGCGGGCACGTGATATTGAATGGACGCAGCATGGATCAGGAGTTCGGGGGGACTGATACGAGTCAGTTGTCAAAAGTCGCGAGATTTTGAATCGGATCGTGGGCGCCGGTTGAACTCTCGTGCGTTCAGCGTTCAGCGTTCCGCGTTCGGCGACGGCATACGGAGTGTGCCTGCGACGCTGATTAGAACTCTCCAACGGGGTTGCCATCGGCGCGCCCTCCGAGCCGCTGGTAGGTCCGGTGATCCAAGTTTTCGCTAAGGAACCGGACCGAGCCGTCGACCAGCAGGAAGTGGCAGCCTCCCGGGTGGTAGGACTTGAAGCCCCAGGAGAAGTTGTAATTGACCGGGTCGGTGCAGGCGGGGTAGGTAATCTTCCTGGAATTGTCGCAGGTGTTCTGGTCGTTGATCGGGACGACGGTGGACCCCTGGGCGCCGCCGTTGGAGTTGGCGAGCCACCAGCCGCGGCGATGATGGTTCGTCGTGTCGTCGGCGCCGGCCGGATTCCAGCTGCAATCCGCGCGGGTTTCGCCGACGAAGATCGTATTCGTGCCGCCGTCGGTCACATCACCGACCATGATCATCGCGCCGAAGTACGAGAACATGCCGGAGACATAGGCTGCATCGTTCGAACGGGCGTAGTTGTACTCGCCGACCGCGGGAGTCGGCAGGGCGCCTGACGGGAACTCCGCGAACACGTCCCAAGGCGAACAGGCAGCGGACGAGCCCGGCGTCGGCTGCGATCCGATCGAACCGCCGTAGCTGGCCTGAGCGCAGCCGCGGAATTGTTCGGGGTTTGTGTCACTGGGGCACATCGCGTAGGGAACCTGGTGCGAGCGCGCGGTCTGGCCATCCGAGAGGATCTGCAGGCTGACATCACCCGGCGTCCCGGCCCACGTCGTGCCTGGATTGCTGCCGAAATCGAGTTGATTGTAGAGCGGGGCCTGATCCATATACGGCAGAAGGCGGACCTGCCAGCCGACGCGGGGGTTTTGCGTGTTGGGGTGCACGTTGGCCAGGCCCGACGGTGCGAAATACTGGTAGACGTCGTGGTAGTTGTGCAGGCCCAGGCCGAACTGCTTGAGGTGGTTCTTGCACTGCGTTCGCCGGGCCGCTTCGCGGGCCTGCTGGACGGCGGGGAGCAGGAGAGCGATCAGGATCGCGATGATCGCAATGACGACCAGCAACTCAATCAGTGTGAAGCCTTGACGAGATGGACGCATCTCTGACTCCTGGGGAACACGGCTGGCGCACAGCGGGCGCAGTCCGTCAGCCTGACGAGGGAAAACGAAGAAGACAGTGGGATAGAGACTTTGGTGGGCGCAACGGACGGCTGCTTCCGTCGCGGGGGCGAAGAGACTGACGATTCTGAAAAGACTCGCACATCGGTGATGCACGCGCCGTGGGAACCATCTTGCCCAGCGAATGTTCAGATTGTGCGCCTCAATAGGTAAGAATTCAAGGAAGCTGGGGCTGTCCCCAGTTCGACGGGGTGCAGTTCCTAATTGGTGGTGGTGCAGACGCTCAGCGATCGAGTTGTCATCGGCCCGGCGTTCACGCCGGGTTTTCCGGCACGGCGCTACCCGCTTTGAGCCTCGTTCACGAGGCTTCTCGCTGCGGCGGCTTAAGCCCTGACAGCGAGAAGCCCGGTGCACCGGGATGTACCCACACGTGGTGCGGCCACGTTTACCCGGCGTGAACGCCGGGCCTATTACCGATGAGTGAACACTCGCCCCACCAACAATTGAGGACTACACCCCAGTTCGACGGGGTGTCGGAGCGGATTTCTGCGGGTCGCACAGCGTGGCCCGGAAGAGAGCTCAGAGTCGTAGCGAATCCAGCGGACGGCATCCATGAGGATGCCTGCGACTTACAGGGTTCCCTTCGATGACGGGACGCCCTGCTGCCGCGGATCGACCGCGACGGCCATCCGCAAAGCTCGCGCGGTGCTCTTGAAGATTGCTTCGGCGATGTGGTGGCTGTTGTCGCCGTGGTGCAGGACCTGGTGCAGGTTCATCAGGGCGTTCGCGGCCGCCGCCTGCCAGAAGACGTCCACCAGTTGTGAGTCGAACTGGCCGATCTTCTCCGTCGGGAACGCGAACTTGGCGACGTACCAGAACCGCCCGCTCAGGTCGACGGCGGTGGTGACGAGCGTCTCTTCCATCGGCAACGTCAGGCTGCCGTAGCGAACGATCCCCTGCTTGTCCCCCAGCGCCCTGGCCAGCGCCTGCCCGAAACAGATGCCGACGTCTTCGACCGTGTGGTGCTGGTCCACGTCCAGGTCGCCGTCGGCCTCGACGGTGAGATCGAACAGTCCGTGCTTGGCGAGCAGCGTGAGCATGTGGTCGAAGAAGCCGACGCCGGTGCGGACGTTCGCCGCGCCGCTGCCGTCGATGTCGAGGCGCAGCCGGATGTCGGTCTCAGCCGTCTTGCGGGCGATTTCAGCAGTGCGGGGCATGCGGGATGAACAGGAGGTAACGGAGGGAACCGAGGTCAGTAAGGGGAGCCGCAGTGAGCGGTGGACAGCAACGGGACGAAGGGGGTTACAGAAGGTCGCGAAGGGAACGGAGGGGTGTTAGTCAGAGACGTTTCTGCAAATGAGTTTACCCCCTGCTTTGACTGAGATGGGGGAATCGGCAGGGTGCTGTGGCCGATTCGCCGAGTTGGATCTTGTGGTCTTTGCTCTGTTCAGTTCAATCCTTGCAGAGTCGCCAGTTTGGCGGACCCGCGCCGATCACAGGATTGCGGGAAGGGCCGAGAGGAATGTATCGATCTCGCCGTCTGTGCCGACGGTGATGCGCAGGCCTTCGATGCACTCGGGGCCTTCCCGTTTTCCGTCCGGACCGGGGAAGACCATGTACCGCACGAGGATTCGGCGCTCTTTGAGCTGCTCGTAAATCCGCCGGTGCTCTCCGGACGGATGCGTGGACCAGACAAAGTTCGCCTGGCTGTCCACGACGTTGAATCCCAGCTCGCGCATGGCGGTGGTCAGCCGGGTCCGCGTCGCGATGATCTTCGCGCGGTTCTGCTGCATCCACTCCTGATCCCGCAGGGCCGCCTCGGCTCCGGCCAGCGCCAGCGCATCGCAATTGTAGCTGTCCTTGATCTTCCGCATGCCGGCGATCAGGTCCGGATGGGCGACGGCGAACCCCATCCGCAGGCCCGCCAGGCTGTAGGACTTGCTGAACGACCGCGTCACGACCATTCGCCGGCCGGCTTCCGTTTGCAGCAGCTCCATCCCGTGCGGCTGGTCCGCGAAGTCCCCGTAGGCTTCGTCCAGCACGAGGACGCCGCGCGGAGGAACGAGGCTTAGGATCGTTTCTTCGTCCCAACGGTTGCCGGAGGGGGAGTTGGGGTTTGGCACGAACACCAGCTTGCTCTGCGCGATGAGCGGCTGCGTGTGTTCAGAGTCCCAGGACCAGTCCCGGTGCAGCCGTAACGGTTCGTAGCGGGCGCCCTGGATCGCCGCCAGCGTGTCGTACAGGACGTAACTCGGATAGGGCGACGTGACCAGTTCGCCCGGGTCGACGAACGCCCGCAGCAGGAGCGTCAGGTTTTCGTCGCTGCCATTGGCCGGCAGGATCCAGTCGGGATCGAGTCCGAACAGTGCGGCCGCCGTCTTGCGGAAAGATGTCCCCAGCGGGTCGGGATAGAGGCGCAGCCGAGAGCGTGCGGTGACCTCGATCGCCTCGAGTACGCGCGGGGAAGGGGGATACGGATTCTCGTTGGTATTGAGCTTGGTCCAGCCCGCGTCCTGAGGCTGTTCGCCGGGGGTGTAGGCCGTCAGCCGGTCGACGTCGGGACGAAAGAGCGACATGCGTGGTGAGTCAGGAATAACGAGAGCGCTGGCGGACGGGGAGTCGGCGTAGGGATTGGACACGTCAACACAGTGTCAGGTTCAAGCAGAGAACCGCAGAGTACGCGGAGAAGGCAGAGCCTTTTCTCCGCGCCCTCCGTGTACTCTGGGGTTCATCCTGACCGAAAGGCGCGATCGTTAACGATTACGGCAAAGGATTGTCGGGGTACAACTGGTATCTCTCCCCCGAGTCCATCACCAGTTCGCCAGACTCGACTTTCTCCGTATCCGAATCGACGGTGATGCACTCCGCCCGCAGCGTTGCACTACCGCCAGTCCCCGTCACGTGAAAGACGTACGTGTCCGCCCCGGCTTCTTCCATCGACATGTCCAGATCGTACGTGAACCCGGTGACGTCGCCGATGTGCTCGATGAACACAGGATTTTTCTCCACCGCCGTCTGCACCTGCCTGGCGAAGTCCTCCGACCCGAAGTCGAAGATGTCGTCCCCCATGTCGAAGTCGTCGGACGAGAAACCTTCGGTCTCCCAGCGATCGCCGTCGGGGAACAGGTCGTAGACTTCACCCGAGTCCATTCGCAGCTCGCCGGACCAGACTTCATAGATGCCGGCATCGTTATCGAGGCACTCGGCCTCGACGGTCCCTGAGCCTTTTGGTCCGGACACTCGGAACACGTACACGTCCTCGTCGGCGTGCTGGATCGACTCCCATTTGTTCATTTCAAACGTCTGGATGTCTCCGATGTGCTCCTGGATGACAGGGTTGTCGGCGAGGTCCTGCTCGATCTCCCCCCCGATCTGGTCGAGCCCAAAAAAGACCACGCCGACGCAACACCCGCCGCACAGCAGCACGAACGCCCCAACGCCACCGAAAATCAGGCCGAGGATGAGGCAGGTGCTGCTGGACTTTTCCGGCTCCCGGGCGCGTGGGGAGAAGGACTCATCGGCATAACTCATGAGCTCTGGTCTCGCTGATGTGTGCGGAGGTATCGCCGAGCTGGCCTCGGCCGCCCGATGCGTGCCCACGATAGCAGAATCACAACGGGAATGCAGATGGCGCCGGTGCCTGTCGATGCCTGCAGCGGCGTACTGAGCGAGGCTCTCTCCCCTGCTGAGCGGTCGTTCCGCCTCCGATACAATCCGCACAACTGCGCGGCTCCACGCATCGGTGTTTCGCCATTCGTCACGATCGGAGCGACTCGAAGGCCTTGGTGCGAAAACGCCGCACCGCGCGTTGCCTTTCAGCAGCACGCCGCGAAGCATGTGGTACGTTCATGGTGTGGGCCTTTTCCGCCATGAGACGGCGGAGGCCCGTGATGACATCCTGCCAGGCATGACGTTGGACGGCAGAACCCCGTATCCAATGCTGTTGCAAAACGGCCCGCCGCGGCCCTGCGCTCGCGGTGCGCGCCTGCGGCGCCATGATCGACTCCCGACGCCTGATCCTTGATCTGCTCGCGCTCGCCCTCCTGGCGGCCTGCGTGTTCGTTGCGCTGGCCCTCTTCAGCTTCGATCCGGCCGATCCTCCCGCCACCGCCGTGCATCCTGTGCATGCTCAGCCGGTCAATCTCTGCGGACCGGTCGGCGCCCAACTTGCGCATCACCTCCGCACCGTGTTCGGTTTTGGCGCGTGGCTGCTGCTGGCGGCCGCAGTGTTTCTCGACCTGCAACTGTTCTCCCGCCGCGAGCTGAACGACACGACTGTCCGGATGCTGGGCTGGAGCTGTATCGTGATTTCGGGATGCGCGGCGCTGCAGCTGCTCCTGCCGGACGTGGGGAACGCGCCGGTGATCGGCAGCGGGGGTTACCTGGGCGCGTATGGCCGGACGCTGCTCGCCGCGCATTTCTCGATCGGTGGATCGCTGATCTTCATTTCGACGCTGCTGTGCGCCGGTCTGCTGATGTCGGGCGAGACGTGGATGCTGCGGCTGGGGTGGCAGACGGCGTGTTTCCCGTTCGCCGTCATCGCCTGGCCGTTCACCGCCGGACCGGAGATCGAGGAAGCGGCCCCCGCGCCTGAGCCTGTCTCCAAACGGTCGCGGCGTCAGGCTGAGGTGATCGAGGAAGAAATTCCCGTCGAAGAGCCGGTCGTGGAGGCTCCGGCGGCGGACGAAGCCGACGAGCTGACGATTCCGCTGGCCGAGGACGAAGCCGAAACGACCTTCAAGGTGAATCCGCCGGCGGCCATTGCAACGGCTCACACCGAGTTTGAAGGCTCGGACGACCGGGATCTCGCGGCCGCCCAGCGGACGTTCGAGCTTCCCGACCTCGACATCCTCGAAGACGCCGAAGAGTTCCCGTTCGAGCTGCTGGCGAAGAAGGCGCAGACGACGGCGGCCATCATTGAGCGGACGTTCGAGGAATTCGGCCTGAAGGTGAAGGTGTCGGAAGTGGACACCGGGCCGGTGGTCACGCAGTTCGAGCTTGACCTCGAACCGGGGCTGCGCGTCTCGAAGGTGATCAACCTCGCCGACGACCTGGCCATCGCCCTCCGCGTGCCGGCGGTCCGCATCGTCTCGCCGATCCCGGGGAAGAACACCGTCGGTGTCGAAGTCCCCAACGACAAGCGGGTGATGGTCCGGCTGCGCGAGCTGATCGAGGCGGCCGGCACGGACATCGACAAGCTGCGGATCCCGATCTACCTCGGCAAGGACGTGAGCGGACATCCGCTGGTCGTGGACCTTTCGAAGATGCCGCACCTGCTGATCGCGGGACGGACCGGCACGGGCAAGAGCGTGTGCCTCAATACGCTCATCCTGTCGATGCTGATGACCCGCTCACCGGACGACGTGCGGATGCTGATGATCGACCCGAAGATGGTCGAGCTCAGCCCGTACATGCGCATTCCGCATCTCATGCATCCGGTGATCACCGACATGAAGAAGGCGGAGGCGGTGCTGGCATGGGCGGTGGACAAGATGGAGGAGCGGTACGACCTGCTGGCGCGCGTCGGCGTGCGGCATCTCGACAGTTACAACAAGCTCGGCAAAGAGGAAGTTCTCGACCGGCTCGGCATCGATCCCGGCGACGAAGAGGCGGACAATGTTCCCGACCGGATGCCGTACATCGTGATCGTCGCCGACGAGATGGCCGACATGATGATGACGTCGGGCAAGGACGTGGAGGCGCACATCATCCGGCTGGCACAGAAGTCGCGGGCGGTGGGCATTCACCTGGTGCTGGCGACGCAGAAGCCGACGGTGGACGTGATCACGGGGCTGATCAAATCGAACCTGCCGGCGCGGATTTCGTTCCAGGTCAGCAGCCGGACTGACAGCCGCGTCGTCCTGGATGAATGCGGAGCCGAGCGGCTGCTTGGGAACGGCGACATGCTGTACCTCGCGCCGGGGACGAGCACGCTCACCCGATCGCAGGGGACGTTTGTGAGCGATGATGAAGTGAATTCGGTGATCGACTTCTTCCGCGGCTGCGAACCGCAGTACAGCGCGGAGATCGCCCAGGCCACAACGGCCGCGGCGAACACCGGCAATGGTCTCGACGGCCTCCGCGAGCGGGACGAGTTGTACAACCAGGCGGTCGAGACCGTCATTCGCGAAGGGCGCGGCAGCGTTTCGCTGCTGCAGCGGGCGATGGGCATCGGCTACGGCCGCGCCGCCCGGATGGTCGACTACATGGCCGAGGACGGCATCGTCGGCGACTATAACGGCTCCAAGAGCCGCGAAGTCGTAATGACGCTCGAGCAGTGGCACGCCCTGCGTGCCGGAGCCGAAGAGGAGGCGTTCGCGTAGCCCGCGACGCCGGGTGTCGATGGCCCGATCTGGGGACGATACCGCACATGCTGCCGAGTTGTGACGGCAGAGATTCAGCGTCGGGCCGTCTCTGCCGCCCTTTCGCGCTGTCGGGGCAGGCGATATCGTGCCGAGGGGGCTCCACGTTATCCCATGCCGGCTGCAATGAATAACATTCTTGACCGTATCGTCGCGCATAAGCTGGGGGAGATTGCCGCGGCCAAGGCCGATCGACCGGCGTCGACCCTGGAGGCGGCACTGTCCGGAGCGGCGCCGGTTCGGGACTTTGCCGCAGCACTCCGCCGGCAGGAACCGATCGCGCTGATCGCCGAGGTCAAACGCGCCTCTCCGTCGGCGGGATTGATCCGCCCGGACTTCGATCCCCCGTCCCTCGCGCGTGCGTACGCCGCGGCGGGCGCGGCGTGCATCAGCGTGCTCACCGATCGGGAGTTCTTTCAAGGTTCGCTGGACGATCTGCGCCGGGTGCGTGCGGCCGTGGATGTTCCGGTGTTGCGCAAGGACTTCATCCTGGATCGCTATCAACTACTGGAGGCGCGCGCCGCGGGCGCGGACTGCGTGCTGCTGATCGCGGAATGCCTGCCGCAGGAATCGCTGGCGTCCCTGCATGCGGAGGCCCGGTCGCTGGGATTGCAGACGCTGATTGAGATTTATGAGCCGGACAATCTCGACCGCGTGCTGAGTCTGGATCCGCAGATCGTGGGGGTCAATAACCGCAACCTGAAGACGATGACGACGGACCTGGCGCACGGCGTGAGTCTGCGGGGACGCGTGCCGGATGACGTGCTGTTCGTCAGTGAGAGCGGGATTCATTGCCGCAGCGACGTGGAGCGCCTGCTGGATGCCGGGGTGCAGGCCATGCTGGTCGGCGAAACGCTCATGCGATCACCGGACGTCGGCGCAAAAGTGCGGGAGCTGCTGGGGCAGAACGACTCATAACGAGACTTGCGAGAAACCCGGTTTCCTAAAGAAACCGGGTTTCTGCGGAGAACTCATCCGTTCATCGCCCAAGCCAGAGGTCGATCAGCCCGACGATCAACAGGCCGATGCTGATCACGGCGTTCACGTTGAAGAACGCGAGATTGACCCGCGCCAGATCGTCGGGACGCACCAGGCGATGCTCATAGAGCAACAGCAGCGCGACCAGGCCGCAGCCGATGAGAAACACGGGTCCGAGTGCGGCCACCCACCAGAGGGCCAGCAATCCTGCGATCGTCAGCAGATGGCTGAGGAAGGCGACGCGGAGTGCGAAGGGCACGCCCCAGCGTGCGGGCAGGCTGTACAGCCCCTGTTGCCGGTCGAATTCCACGTCCTGGCAGGCGTAGATGATGTCGAATCCTCCCACCCAAAACAGGATGACGGCCGCCAGCAGCAGCGGAGGCCACGCGAGGGTGCCGGTGAGGGCGATCCAGACGGCGATCGGCGAGAGCATCAGTGCTGCGGCGAGCCAGTAGTGGCACCATGCGGTCCAGCGCTTGGCGTACGAGTAGCCGAACAGGAACGCCAGCACCGGGAGCGAGAGGTAGACCGGCCAGCGGTTCGGAAGGAACAGGAGCGTGGAGGCGACGAAGCCCAGGATGCACAGGGCCGTCAGTGTCCAGACGGCGCGAACCGACAGGATCCCGGCCGGCAGGTGTCGTCCGGCTGTGCGCGGATTGGCGGCGTCGATCCGGCGGTCGACGAGACGATTGAAGGCCATCGCCGCCGTCCGGGCAAAGACCATGCAGAGCAGAATCCCCAGCAGGTCGCGCCAGCGGAATTCGGTCTCCCGCCACGCCAGCGCGGCCGCAAACAGCGCGAACGGGAGCGCAAACACCGTATGGCTGAAGCGGACCAGTCCCAGGAAGTGAGTCAGACGCGTGCGCATTGCGGGAGGAGAGTGAGTGCGGCCGTCGTTGCAGGCTGGAGAGTTTACCGTCGTCCGATGGCCGATTTCACCTGCCATTCGGGAAAGGCGGGCGTCGAACCCGGGGAGACATTGCGATCACCGGAAGTTCCGCGGATTTACGGACCTCACCCGGCGCGCTACACTTCAGAAACTCCTTACCTGTTAAAGGCCGCAATGATGCCTGTCCGGATACGCCCTTTCGCTCTAATCGTGCTCTGCCTTTCGGCCGTCGCGTCGCTGCCGGCGGCCGAGCAGACCAAGGACGCTCTTAAGACGGTCCAGGAGAAGGTGGACGCTGGCGACGCCGTGCTGGTGGACGTGCGCGAACAGGAGGAATGGGACGCCGGACACGTGGAGGGGGCGATTTTCCTGCCGCTCAGTGCGCTTAAGGACGGATTGTCGAAAGAGGAACTGGCGGCGCGGCTGCCGGAAGGCAAAGTGCTGTATACCTATTGCCGTTCGGGACGGCGCTCCGTCTCTGCGGCGGAGATTCTGGAGAAGACGTACTCCGATGTGCGCGCCCTCAAGCCCGGATATGCGGAGCTGATTGAATTCGGGTTCCGCAAGGCAGAGGAGTGAGCGTTGACGCTCGCGCTCAACGGGGACCTCGGCGGGACGGCGCGCGAAACGGCGGTTCGGCTGACCACCTTTTTCGCCGTGCTGCTGTTAATGATGTTGTGGGAATATCTGGCGCCGCGGCGTCACTGGAGGGCGCGGCGGGGGGTGCGCTGGGTGAGCAACCTGTCGCTCGTCGCCCTGAATACGGCCGCCGTGCGGCTGCTGCTGCCCCTGACGGCCGTCCTGCTGGCCGAGATCGCCGCGCGGCGGGAATGGGGCGTGCTGAACGTCGTGGCGTGGCCGGCCGCCGTCGAGTTCGCGATCGGCCTGCTCGCCCTCGACTTTGCGATTTATCTGCAGCACGTGATGTTCCACTCGGTCCCGCTGTTCTGGCGGCTGCACCGGGTGCATCATGCGGACCTGGACATCGACGCCACCACGGGCGTCCGCTTCCATTCGGTGGAGATCCTGCTGTCGATGGGCATCAAGATGGGTGTCGTGCTGATGCTGGGACCGTCGCCGTGGTGCGTCGTGACGTTTGAGGCGCTGCTGAACGCCACGTCGATGTTCAATCATGCGAATGTCCGCATGCCGCCGGGGGTGGATCGCGTGCTGCGGCGGCTGGTCGTCACGCCCGACATGCATCGCGTGCATCACTCGGTGATTCGAGAGGAGACGAACAGCAACTTCGGGTTCAATCTTCCGTGGTGGGACTGGATCTGCGGGACGTATCGTGCTCAGCCGGCGGCCGGTCACGAGGAGATGACGATCGGCCTGAACGAATTGCGGGACGAACACCGGACGTCGCCCCTGCACCGCATCCTGCTGATGCCCTTTATCCGGACGGTCAGGGACGCCGGATCCGGCCGGGAGGGGGCGGGGGATTTCCGCGGGGACGCATTCCCGAACGCCGGAAAGGGGGAGTCCGTGGTGGAAAACGGCGGTGGCGGGCCGTATCATCCGGCCCGTCCTCGTCGCTGATTTCTACCCCGCTGTCCCTGCCGATTGCAGCCGCGAACGACAATGCCCAAGGTCACGTTCGTCAACGAGAAGAAGACCATCGAGGTGCCCGAGGGGGCCAACCTCCGCAAAGCGGCGCTGCAGAACGGCGTCGAGCTGTATTCCGGCGTACACCGCTACCTCAACTGCTACGGGCTGGGACAGTGCGCCAGCTGCCAGGTGCACATCACCAAGGGTGAGGAGAACGTCAGCCGTCCGGGACTGCTGGAGCGGCTGCGACTGTGGCTGGGCCCGCTCACCTTCTTCGCCCGACTGGGGAACGAAAAGAAGCTGCGTCTCTCCTGTCAGACGCGCGTACAGGGAGACTGCGACGTGGTGACGCATCCTTCGATGAACTGGCACGGCGAAGAGAAGTTCTGGAACTGACGGCCGCGGCTGACGTCGCGGCCAAAGCGGGCAGGTGAAGCTCATGCCGGACCGACCGCTGCGCATCGCCGCCTGCCAGTTCGAGCACCGGGACGGCGACACCGCGTACAACCTCGACCGCATGCGCTCGCTGGCCGACGCCGCCGTCCGGAACGGGGCGGAGGTCGTGAGCTTTCACGAGTGCTGCATTCCGGCGTACTCGTTCGTGCAACCCTTCTCGAAGCCGGCCCTGCTGGAGCTTGCCGAACCGGTCCCCGGCGGACCCGGCACGCAGGCACTGATGCGCCTGTCCTCCGAAACGGGGGCGGCGATCCTCGCCGGACTTTTCGAGCGCGACGGAGACCGGGTGTACAACACGTACGTCTGCGTCGACGGCGATCGACTCGTCGCGCGGCATCGCAAGCTGCATGCATTCGTGAACCCGGCGCTGACGTCGGGCGACGAGTACACCGTATTCGATCTCCGCGGCTGGAGGTGCGGCGTCCTGATCTGCTACGACAACAACCTCCCCGAGAATGTGCGAATCACGGCCCTGCATGGGGCGGAGATTGTGTTCATGCCGCACGTGACGGGCTGCCTGCCGTCCGACATGCCGGGGAGGGGACTGGTCGATCCCGAGTTATGGCGGCGGCGCGACGTTGACCCGGCGCCGCTGCGGATGGAACTCAACGGTCCCAAGGGACGCGGCTGGCTGATGCGGTGGCTCCCGGCCCGCGCGTATGAGAACGGCGTGTATGCCGTGTTCACGAATCCGATCGGCATGGACTACGGCCAGGTCCGCAACGGCAACGCGATGGTCCTCGACCCTTTCGGGGAGGTGCTGGCCGAATGCAGCCGGCTTGGTGATGACTTCGCCATCGGAGTGTGCACGCCGGAAAAGCTCGCGGTCGCGCCGGGACGGCGTTATCTGCGGGCCCGTCGTCCGGAACTGTACGGCAAGCTTACTGAGCCGTCGTCCACTCCCCCGCTGACGCAGCCCGGCTGGAGGCTGGCCCAGCCTCCGCAGTCCTCCGGGACGTGATGAAGCGGGCGACTGCGGGCCGTTGAGAACTGTGCCGACGGGGAGAATCCGGCTGGGGAGCCGGATTGTGGCGGGCCGATGGATGACGTATAAGGCGCGCCCCTTCTGCTGATTCAGCTCCCTGTTTGATCGCCTGCCGTTTGCCTCTGCTGACTGGGCCGGCCGCGATCCGGGTACCGCAACGGAATGCCTCACCCCCGCCTGCTTTACGTTGTCTGGCTGCTGTGCATTGGCCTGAGCGGCTGTGCGCAGACGGCGACGGTGCGTTACTGGAAGCCGGCCGAACTGGATGCTCCCCACGTCAGCCGCATTGCCATTGCGGAGATTGAGGGAGATCACGCGGCGGAAATTGCCGTCGCGTTGCGGGAGCGGCTCGACGGGGATGAAGCGGCGGAATCCGCCGGTTTCCAGTTCGGCGTGCGGACGGCGGGCGGAGAGACGTCGAACCGGAGTGAACCGCGCTACACGCTCTGCCGACCAGAAGACGCGGACGCGATCATCGCCGGCCGCGTGCTGGAATACGGCTGCTCGGACCAGTTGCCGAGCCATTCCCTGCTGGGGACGCTGGAGGGCGATCGTCCCACTGAGCCGGAGGATGCAATTCCGTCCGCCACGCCGGGAGAACTGAAGGTGCGCGAGGCGGTGGTGAAGATCGAACTGGAGCTGGTGGACGTCTGCAGCGGGGACGTGCTCGCCGCGCGGACCGTCAAGCGGCACAAGGAGTGGGGCGTGACTCCCAAGTGCCGGGTTCCCGAGGATAACGAAGTCCTGCAGTCACTGACGGCAGAGTGCCTCGACGACTTCATTGCGGTGCTGCGGCCCCAGTCGATGCAGGAGCAGGTCGAACTGGCGGACGGGGACTGGTACGAATGGACGGGCTTCCGCATTCGCCGGGGGGTGCGCCTGGCACGGCGCGGACGCTGGAGCGAAGCGGAGCAGGTATGGCAGGCGGTGCTGGACGCTGCGCCCGAGAATGACGCGGCGCTGTTCAACCTGGCGGTCGCCGCCGCCCAGCGGCAGTCGTACGACGAGGCGGAAGAGTTCGCGATGCAGGCCCTGCGCGTGAGGCACACGACCTGCTATGCGACGGGTCTCGACCAGCTGCGCCGCTTCCGCGCCGACGCGGAACGGATCGAGCGTCAGCAGCAGCCGCCGATCGTTGCGGCATCGCATCGGGCGTGGGACGATCGACCCTGAGTCGTGCGGGCAAGCGGCATTCTCAGGCCGGTGCGTTATCCATCTGCAGGTCAATGCACCGTGCGCACGCGGTCTCCGGGTCACGAAGTGACCCGGCTACATTCTCAGGTTCCGGCCATCACGTGCTGCTCGTAGCTGATGTCGTACTTGCGCATCTTCTTGTAGAGCGTGGTGCGGTTGATGCCGAGGGTGCGGGCGGTGTCCTGGCGGTTCCAGCCGTTGGACTCCAGAGCCTCAATGATGATCTGCCGTTCCGGATGCGACAGTGCGGACTTGAGGTTGCCGGTCAGCAGCATGCCGGCCAGCGACGTCGAGTGACCGTTGTTGTCCCGCTTTAGAGCCTCGGGGAGGTCCCGCACGCTGATCATGTCGGACTTCGCCAGTACGACGGCCCGCTCGACGACGTTGACCAGCTCACGGACGTTTCCGGGCCACGTGTAGCGCTGCAGCACCGACATCGCCTCGTCGTCGAAGCCCCGGACTTCCTTGCCGGTCTGTTCGTTGAACTCGCCGACGTAATGCTCGACGAGCAACGGGATGTCGCCGATCCGCTCCCGGAGCGGGGGCTGCGTGATGCTCACGACGTTGATACGGTAGTACAGATCCTGCCGGAACTCGCCGCGGCGGACCTTCTCTTCCAGGTCTTCGTTGGTGGCCAGCACCAGCCGGACATCGACCTTGTGCGTCTTGTTGCCGCCGACGGCCTCGAACTCGCGGTCCTGCAGTACCCGCAACAGCTTTACCTGCAGGCTGGGTGACGCGGTGCCGACCTCGTCGAGAAAGATCGTGCCGCCGTCCGCCTGCAGGAACTTGCCGGGCTTGTCGTGCGTGGCGCCGGTGAACGCGCCGGTCACGTGGCCGAACAGCTCGCTTTCCAGCAGTGTGTCGGGGAGCGCTCCGCAGGCGACTTCGACGAACGGCTTGTCCTGGCGGCTGCTGAGCTGATGGATGGCCCGCGCGGTGATGGTCTTGCCGGTGCCGTTCTCGCCGAGGATCAGGACCGTCGTCCGCGTATCGGCGACGCTCTCGATGAGGTCGAACATCTTGGTCATCTTGTAGTCGTGACCGATGATGTTCGACATGCCGAACCGCTCATCCAGGCGCGCCCGCAGCTGCTTGTTCTCTTCGACGATCTTCCGCTGGCCGAGGGCCCGCTGGATCGAGAAGTTGAGCTCGTCGTCGATGACGGGCTTGGTGAGGTAGTCGAAGGCCCCCATGCGGATGGCTTCGACGGCGCTTTCGATGGTGCCGTAGCCGGTGATCAGGATCACGGACGTTTCCGGCTTGTGATCGACGACCCATTCCAGCAACTGGAAGCCGTCCTGGTCGCCGAGATTGACGTCGCAGACGACGACCTCGAAGTTGAATTCTTTGAGGCGGGAGAGCGCCTGGCCGCAGCTGGTGGCCGTTTCGGTGCGGTGGCCGAGGCTGCGGAGGTAATCCGCCATCGCCTCACAGATGTGCCGGTCGTCATCAACCACCAGCAGTGAGCCGTGGTACTGCATGTGCGCACTCTCTCGGTGTGGATATCGGGGCGCGGCGGGCCTGTGCCCGCGATGGGGCCAAACGGCCACGACGTCGCCTTCGCCGGACGCACGGATGTGCGGTCGCGGCAACGCTCGCTCCACCAGTGCCGGACAGACGCGCATCAATGCAAAGTCTGCCGTCCGTGCGGGTTAGCGCCGGACGAGGCCGGGAGCCTGAGAGAGGGGTTACGGAAACATAGACCGCCGTTGCCGGGCGTCAACAAGTTTCGCCTATCTTCCGTTGACGCCACACCACGCACGACCGGCAGAAACGTCACATGTTGCCCGAACTCGACGCATTCCGGCAGCCTGCCGCGTCAGCAAGGACGATCGTTGGCCAGTGCCGGATCCTCGCTACGCATCTCGATGCGAGCCCCGGAACAGCCATGCGACTCAGTATCCGGTTCGGTCTTCAAGCTGACCGGACCTCATGGTGGTTGCCGTCGAACGACAGCACGGCCGACTCGTCGTCCACCACACTCTCGATATGCACGGGGCGGCCCCAGAGCAGGTGCAGGTTCGTAAGCGTGTCGCGGGCATAGTCCTGCTTGAGTTCGATCCCCTGGAACTGGTGCCTGAGGTACAACTCACCCCGGTTCCGGTAGTTTCCGTCCTGCACGTAGATAAACGGGCGGCCGTGGTTGGTGAGGCTGGTGAGCAACTGCTGCTTGATCTCCAGAAACTGCCGCGACGCGATTTCGTAATCTCCCGACGACTCGTTGTAGGCGAACGAGAACAGCTTGTGCTTGCGGCAGAAGTCTTCGGTGAGGAACGTGTCGATGAAAGTCACGTCGTTGTGCACGCGGCGGACCTCGAAGATCTTGTCCCGACCGAGCCCGACCTGCCGGTCCCAGTTGCTGCGGACCTCGTGGTCGTCGCACTCCTCCCATTCCTGGCCGAACTGGCCGCGATTCCAGCGGTCTTCGATGTCCTTGAACAGCTCGATGCCGATCTTGTACGGGTTCAGCCGTCGCGGGCTCATGGCCATCGTGCCGGAGTGGTGGTCGGCGTAGTCGATGACCTCGGCGTCGGTAAGGCCGTGCCGCGTCATGATCTTGGAGTGCCAGTAGCTGGCCCACCCCTCGTTCATGATCTTCGTCTGTCCCTGCGGAGCGAAGTAGTACGCCTCGTCCCGGATGATGGCGAGGATGTCGTGCTGCCAGTCGCGGAGCGGCGCATGTTCGAGGAGGAACAGCAGCACGTCGCGCTGAGGCTCCTCCGGAAACGAACGGCTGGCCTCCCGCTCGTCCTCCTGCCGCCGCCGCTCCACCTCCTGCCGCTCCAGCACGTCGGGCGGGTTGATGAACTCATCCATGTACTCCTTGGCCTTGAACTTCCCGCGAGCCTCCGGGAGTCCCTGGTCCTCGCGCTCCTTCTCCTTGCGGCGCTTCTCCCGCTCGGCGGCGACGTACTTGGGGTCGGGACGGCGGCGGATGTGCGGCGAATGCGGGTCGATCAGGTTCTCCAGCGACAGGCAGGCGTCGATGAACTGCTCGACCGGCTCATAGCCGTGGCGATCGATGTACCGGCTGACGCGCGAGGCGTGGTTCGCCATCTGGTCGAGCATCTTCCGGTTCGTCGGCGCGAACCAGGCGTTGTTCTTGAAGAAGTCGCAGTGTCCATAGACGTGGGCGATGACGAGCTTCTGGTCGGTCATCGCGTTGGCCGACAGCAGGTAGGCGTAGCAGGGATCGGTGTTAATCACCATCTCGTAGATCTTCTGCAGACCGTACGAGTACCCCTTCATCAGCTCGTCGTACTCCGCGCCGAACCGCCAGTGCGGATAGCGGACGGGAAAGCCTCCGTACGCGGCGAACATGCTCAACTCTTCGTAGTCGAGCATCTCGAAGATCGTCTCGAAGAAATCGAGTCCGTAGCTGCGCGCGATCGCCTCCATCTCGTCCTGGACGGCCTTGATCTCCGGCGGCAGAGGTCGATGAGTCGTAACGGGCATAATCGGTGCTCGGGCTGCAGTGACGCTTGCCCACCATTGTACGCGCGGGCGTTCCCCCGGTCAGGACGCGGATTGTCACACATCCCGCGGAACGGGGGAAGACGGGCCTCGCGCAGCCGGCGGCGGCCGCTGGCGTCGACGCAAGGTCTCAGACGATCGGTTTCAACATGGTCTGCACGCGCTCGGCGCTCGGCAACGTTCGGCCCTGGCTCGCGCGGCGGGCTAGCGTGAGCGTTCCCATTTGAGGTGGAATGTGTCGCTGTCGAAGACTTCGGGATTCACGGCCCCCTGTGGCCGGCGGCCTTGCGACAGGTCGAGGATGGACTGGCAGGCGGTGCGACCGATGTCCCGGAACAACTCGTCCGTCCAGGCGATTGAGTGGGGGGCGAGCAGGACATTGTCCAGTTCGCCAAGCCGATGCGGCGTGATGACCGGTTCGTTCTCGAAGCAGTCGAGAGCGGCCCCGGCGATGCGCCGGCTGGCACGCGGAGTGGGGTTGAGCAGCCACACATCCCGTTCAGCAGCCGTCGCTGGGTGCTCTCCGATCAAGTCGTTGGCGAGGCAGCTGTCAGGCACAACACGCTGCCGCATCCAGACGAGTCATCGCAGTCTGGCACGTCCGTTCAGGTTCACTGCATGCCGGCCGAGGAGGCTTACTTGAAACCAATCCGAGCCGATGGGTAAGGTGGGAGATGTAGCGGGTCCACACAGACCTTCCGGCTCGTGCAGGTTTCTCTCTGCCTGTGGCGGGCAAACAGCAGCCGGAGTCTAGATGACGATTGCTTCGTTCAAGCAGTGGCTGACACTACTGATTGCACTCTCGGGTTGCGTGCGCGCGTCGACATGTGCGGCCGGCATGATTCCGACCGATTCGATTTTCACTCAGGTTTTTGAGGACGCCATCACCGGCGACAACCAGTTCCGGGCACCCGGTGGGTTACAGTCCTGGTTTATCAATACCGGGGCCGACAGTTACGCCCAGGACGTCTATGAGCGGCCCACGATTCAGAACTACGAACAGATCAAAGTTAAGTCTGTCCATTCCACTTACGGAACAGACTCAGAACTTCAAGCTCTGATTGGCAAGACGATCGTGGCCACGAACTCCTCCAGCCCCACATACTTCGAGTACCTGGATATCACTCGCGGGCTCTACGGTTTCGATGATCAGTTCATGTACTTCGGGATCGAGCTGTTTGGTGAGGATAAGGTCGGCAACAACGGCGTACGCACTCAGGATCTGGGCGAGAGCACGTACTATCGCATCCGCATCAGCGACGACCCGGATGGGGCGGGCGGCCTGATGCTCTCAGCCGAGGCGGCGGCCGATTTTCAGAAGTCGGAGTTCTCCACCTTCGACGGCTCAAAGGCCGGCGAAAAGGCAATGGGATATCTGGACATCAACGGCGACGTCGGGGGCCCAAACGGTATTGCAGCGGTGAATGAGCGGCCGGGAAGTATGAATGGCTTCGAGACGAAGGTCATCTCCGACGGTAATATCGAATCGGGGCAAAAACCCGAGGTCCTGTACACGCGACGGACAGACGACGGGCTCGGTGGGCGACCGATTATCGAGTTCGCCTTCAATTACTCCGTTTTCAACAGCATCTACTCCAGTTACGCCCTTGACCCTGCAACTCTGCACATCGTGTTTGAGGCCAATCGGGGCACGAAGGACAATCAGAATTATCTCTGGAACGACAAGTACAGCCTGTCGCAGGCCGGCACTCCGTACAATCATTTGAATGAACCGCAGAACGTCTACGAACTCGATACCCTGCGTGGTTTGTCCACAACGGCTGTCGTACCGGAGCCGGCGTCAATGACGCTGCTCGGCATTGGCGTGATGGGAATGATTGCCTTCAACCGCCGTCGCACGCAGGCGCGAATCTGCGAGTGAGTCTTCGCCGCGGCGGGCCTGAAGCATCTCGGCGATCGAAGTGGACTGCTCTTTTCGACCAGTTCACCGAGACTCGGAGCATCGCCTTGAGAACCCCGGAGCGATCAGAATCCGCTCGGGCATCGGTCCGGCATAAACCCAGATCATCTCCATCGAGGACTGCGACTGGTTGATGAAGTAGTGCACGCGGCCTCGCGGCACCATGGCGGTGGCGCAGTCGCTTAACGAGTACTGACGGCCTTCGACCAGGCAGTCGGCGCGTCCGCTGATGATGCAGATGGATTCGTCGAAGTCATGGAGATGATCGGGAAGCCGGCCGCCGGGATCGAAACGGGCGAAGCCTCCGCTCATCTCGAGACCCGGCATCAGGGCCGCGCTGAAGTAATCCACAAACTCCGCCCCGGGACCAACTCCGTGCGTGCGCTCGGCCCGGGAAATCCGGGTGATGCGCTCAAAGCCGGGCGTTCCGTGTGAGTCCAAGGGCATCTCCTGATGCTCGAAGGAGCGCGTGACCAGTGCGCGCTCCGGTTGACTCATGGCGAGTGCAACGTGCAGCCGCGCCGGGGCGCGGGAATCCGAGTTGCGCGCCTGATGCGGCAGCCAGCGCGGGATCGTGATGTTATCGAGCGGACCCAGCCGGTAGGTTCGCCCTTCGACCGACATCTCGACTTCCCCGTCGAGGACCGTGACGGACTCGCTACACGGGTGGGTGTGGCAACTCAGCTGTGCCTCGGGCTGCATCGTCACAATGCCCGTGGTCAGTCCGCGAGCGGTGTTGAAGCCGCCCACCAAAGCCTCCATCGAAACGCCCGGCTCCAGCTCGACGGACGCTCCGTCTCCCAGTCCGGTCATGACCTCGTCCCGGTCGGGCGTGGTCCCCTCCGGAGGCTGCGGCAGTGGCAGGCGGACATCGCGGCCATCGGCGGGATTCAGGCTGGCGGCCACGGTCCGGTCGCGGTCGACGGCCTGCAGCGACTGATGCATTGACCTGAGCAGCAGGCCGGCGTCTGGTCCGATCGCCATCATGCGGAAACCCTGATCCCGCCGCTGGACGAGATTGTCGATGCCGGTGGCCATGACACCGCAGTGTTTTCCTGCAGCCCGGATCGTCTCCGTCAGCGCGAGAATCTGCTCCGCGACGCTCGGTCCTTCCCATTGTCCCCGGTAGCCGGCGGTTGCCGAAAAGTCGGCCGGGCCGAAGAAGAACACGTCCGTGCCGTCCACCTGGCACATCGCCGGCACGTTGGGGACTGCGGCGACGCTTTCGATGATCGGGACGACGAGCACATGTTCGTTCGCTTGGGCGGTGTGCTGGGCGAGGCATTGGCCCCACGCCGTCGCTCTTTCTCCTCCGATTCCGCGCCGTCCGTCGGTTGGATATCGGCAGTCCCGAATGGCGTCTTCCAGGGCCTCAGCCGTTTCCACCCACGGAACAACGATACCGTCAGCGCCAATATCCAGCGCCCGTTTGGCGAGCGACGTGCTCCGCTCGGCGAGACGGACCAGGACGACCGTGTCGCTGCGTAGGGCGGCGCGGATGTGTTCGTTGATCTCCTTCCAGTCGAGATGTCCGTGCTCGGCATCAATCACGACCCAGTCGATACCGAGAGCGACCGCCATCTCCGTGATGCTGGCGGACTCCAGCGTGACCCAGAGGCCGTAGACCGGTTGATCGGCGGCCAGTTTCGCTCGAAATCGCCGTAGTGCCTGAGTCTTCATGGAGGGGGCGTCGCGTCAGCAGGGAGAGTGAAGCCTGGGTTGTCCGCGGGCTGCCGGAGTGAGCCGGGGGGGCAGGCCGCGCGGGGGTCATCCTACACAGGGGGCTTCACTGCAGCGCTGAAGGGCGAGTTGCTGCATGCCTTTGAGATCGAACTTCCCCGTTCCCAGCAGCGGGATGGCATCGACTTCGACGAAGCCGTCTGAGCCGGGGATCCACAGGTTCGGGCAGCCCTGTGCTTTCAGGCCGTTGCGGATCTCCTCGACGCTCACCGGCAGCGAGCGGTGCAGAACGATGATCCGTTCTCCCTTGCTGGAGTCGGGAACGGCCGTCACCGCCACGCGCAGATCCGGTCCGTCTTCGTCCTCAGCCGCACGTCCGCCGGCCTGCTCGACGATCCGCGTGATGGCTTCTTCGATCCGGATGTGCGGCACCATCTCGCCGCCGATCTTCGAGAACCGGCTCAGCCGGCCGGTGATCGTGATGAACCCGTCCCGGTCGATCTTCGCCATGTCGCCGGTGTTGTACCAGCCGTCGCGGATCATCTCGGCCGTCTTTTCAGGCTGGTTGAGATAGCCGGCCATGACGTTGGGACCCTTGATCCACAGCAGTCCTTCCTGATCGATGCCGAGGTCCTGCCCGGTGTCAGAATCGACGATTTTCGCGACGACTCCCGGCACGCAGCGGCCGATCGTCCCCAGCTTCTCACCCAGTTGGGACGGATAAAGAGAGCGGCGGTCGGGAATGTTGATCGACACGATGGGAGACAGCTCGGTCGTGCCGTACCCTTCGGTCGGCATGATGTTGAACCGCTTCTGGAACTGGTCCGCCAGGTCCCGCGGCAGCTTCTCGGCGCCGGTGATGACGAGGTCCAGGCACTTAAACTGCTCGGGCTCGACGCGCCGCAAGTAGCTGCGGAGGAAAGTCGGCGTCGCCATCAAGATGGTGAGTTTGTGCTTCTCCACGAGCTTGCCGACCATCCGTGCATCGAGCGGATTGAAGTGGAAGACCACCTTCGGGTCGTAGCAGAGGGGGAGCCACATCGAGACCGTGTAGCCGAACGAATGGAAGAACGGCAGGATTCCCAGCAGCCCGTCGTCCGGCTTGAGGTTGAGCACCTGGTCGCCGGCGTCGACGTTGGAGCCGATATTGCGCTGTGTGAGCATGACCCCCTTCGGCTCGCCGGTGGAGCCGGACGTGAAGATGATCGTGACCAGTTCATCGGGACCGACGGACGTCAGCTTGAAGATCCGCTCCACCCACCACGCCGGCAGGGCGAATGCGCAGAGAGCCCCGCGCGCCTTGTCGAGCCCCGTCACCTTCTCCTTGATGTCCTCGAGGTAGACGATCTCAGCTCCCTCGATGGCGATCGGCTTCTTTTCGAGGAAGCGGCGACTGGTGAGGACGTGCTTGAGACCGGCCTCGCGGACGCAGTGATTGATCACGTCGTCCGACATGGTGTAGTTGAGGTTCACCGAGGTCCGTCGCCCCAGCGCCAATGCGGCGTTGGCGACGCAGCCTCCCACCGAAGGCGGCAGCAGCACGCCCACTGTCTTCTCATCAGGCGCCAGCACCTCGCGCTCCAGCGCCCGCAGCATCGCGATGGAGCCCGCGAGCAGCTTGCCGCCGGTCAGCTCGGCCCCGCTGGAATCGGCGACCTTCAGCCGGAAGCGGGAGCGCTTGCTCTGCCGGACAAACTGCCGGGCGGGGATCAGTTTCTGAGGTTTCTCGGTCATGACGGCCTCAACTCCCAGTTGCTCGACGGCCCGGCGGACCTGGTTGACATCGCCGGGCTCGGTGATCGGTTTACCAAAATGGATTGATACCGGATAAGGCCAGCGTTTGGGCACTTTCCAGAAGTACCGTCCTCCGGCGAAGCTGAAAATGCTGCCCCACAACCCGTGCAGGTAGACGGGGATCACGGGCGCTCCGCTGCCGCCGACGATCCGCATCAGTCCCGGCTGGAACGTCTGCATCTGTCCGGTGCGCGAGAGCTGTCCTTCCGCGAAGATGCAGACCAGCTCACCGCTCTGCACGGCCTCGCGCGCCGCCTGCAATGCGCGGACGATGGCCTTGGGGCCGTCCGTGGCGCGGATCGGAATCACACGCATCGTCCGGGACATCCAGGCCAGTCCGGGCTTCTGAGAATAGTCGGCGTAAACCAGGAACCGCACCAGCCGGGAGGTGCTTACCAGCACGAGCACGCCATCGACCCAGGAGATGTGGTTGGCGACCAGCAGCGCTCCGCCTTTGTCGGGGACGTTCTCGCTGCCGTGGATCCGCAGTCGGTAGATCGAATGGCTGGCCAGCCAGAATACGAACCGCAGCGTGACGTCCGGCAGCAATCGCAGGACATAGATCGCGACCGGGATCGTTCCCAGCCCGGCTACCATGAATATCGCCGCGGGAGACAATTCGAAAGCGCCCCTCAGCAGGAAGAACAGCCCACACGACACCAGGATGAACGAGAACGAGACGAAGTTGCTGCCCGCGAGGACGGTGCCGCGGTTCCGCTCGTCGCTTTCGTGCTGCAGGTAGGTCTCCAGCGGGATGTTGAACAACCCCGCGCTCACCCCCAACTGGAACAGCCAGAAGCAGGACCACCAGAAGGCCGATTGTTCCAGCGCCCGGCCGGTCGGGTCCACCTGCGACCCCGAGACGTAGAGCATCAGAGCGCTGATGATGATGCCGATCGTCCCCAGCGGCACGATTCCCAGTTCCACCTTGCCGCCGGACCACCAGCCCGCGAGCACGCTGCCCGCCCCCAGGCCCGCCACGAGCACTGCCAAGAGGATGCCCACGTCCTTCTTATCGAGGCCGAACTGGATGTCGGCGAAGGGATCGATGTTGAGCTGGGCCAGCGACGCCAGGAACCAGAAGAAGGCGATGCCCAGCGCCGCCCGCAGCAGCCGCTGCTCGGAGAACAGGCCGCGCAGCGCCGGCACGGTCTCGCGGATCGGATCGAACTTCAGCCGCGCGGAGGGGTCGGCCGGCGCGAGCCTGGGTATCCACAGGCTGGCGGTGAGTCCGGCGGCGGCGACTCCGATAAGAGCGACTCCGGCCGGCCACACCGCCGCGAAGCCGCGCCCCTCGAACAGGCCGAGGTTGACGAGGGCATCGAACAGCCGGAATCCCGCGACCGTCCCCAGGGCCGATGCCACGACCGTTGCCAGGCCGAGCATGCCGTTGCCCTTCGACAGCGCCTCCGGCCGCAGCATCTCCGGCAGGCTGCCGAACTTCGCCGGCCCGAAGAGCGCGCTCTGCGCTCCCATGAGCGTCACGGTTGCAAACAGGAACCACTGGTTCAGAGTGAGGACCGCCAGTGTCCCGAGCAGCATGATTCCCACTTCGGCCGTCTTGCAGGCGACGATCACGCTCCGCTTGCTGAACCGGTCCGCCAGCGAGCCTGCGGCGGCCACGAGCAGAAGATACGGCAGCGTGAAGCAGACGCCTCCCAGCACCAGGGCCATCGTCTCCGGGTTCTCGCCTCCCAACACCCGCTGCCCGATCGGGACGACCAGCCAGCGGAACATGTTGTCATTAAAGGCCCCCAGGAATTGCGTTACCAGCAAACCGGCGAACCCCGCCGAGCGCAACGAGTCGCTGCGCTCGCTGATGGCCGATGGTGCAGCTATCGAGGACATCGTGACAGAAGATCTTGCCGAGCTTGTCCCGAGACAAAACTGGCCCGGCGGCTGAAGACTGACGGTCGCTGGAATCAGGCGGGAACGGCGGCAGATTATCACGCCGGGACGCTCGCCAGAAGACACGTTGACCAATTCCGATGCATTGCAGTCGCTGCAACCTGAATGTCTGCACCAGACTCCGATGGCCGCCGCTGCCGCGGGGGTGACAGACGCCGCCGCCACGCCGTATCATTCCACGTTCGCGCCGCGGGCCGGATGACCTAAAATCCGGGTTCCGCACGACTCAGTTCCGAAGTGCGCGCCCGCCCCGGTGCGGTCAGACGACAAGATCAAACGGCGAAACCCGCCACGCGACGGCGGATCGATTGAAACGATTGAGGACTTCATGACGGTCGAACAGCTCTCCGACGGCGCGGTCCACTCCATCGACCCCGTCGAACTCGAAGAATGGTACGAGTCTCTCGAAGACGTCCTGCACCGCTACGGACCGGAGCGGACGCAGCAGCTGCTCGTCAATCTCCGCGAGCATGCCTACCTCCGCGGCGTGATGATGCCGGCGGAGATCACCACTCCGTACATCAACACCATCCCCCTCAGCGACCAGCCGCGCTATCCCGGCAACCTCGAAATCGAGCGGCGGATCAAGTCCATCATCCGCTGGAACGCGCTGGCGATGGTCCACCGCGCGAACCTCAACACCAACGTCGGCGGGCATATCTCTACGTTCGCCTCGTCGGCCACGCTGTACGAAGTCGGCTACAACCACTTCTTCCATGCCAAGACGGAGGATCACCCCGGCGACATGGTTTACTTCCAGGGGCACGCCGCCCCCGGCATGTACGCCCGCGCCTTCGTCGAAGGCCGCCTGACGGAAGAGCAGCTCGCCAACTTCCGCCAGGAGATCCCCCGCGGCGTCGGCCTCTCCTCCTATCCGCATCCGTGGCTGATGGAGGATTTCTGGCAGTTCCCGACGGTCTCAATGGGTCTGGGGCCCATCTGCTCCATCTACCATGCCCGCTTCCTGCGCTACATGCAGCACCGCGGCATCATGGATACGTCCAAGTCTCACGTCTGGGCGTTCCTCGGCGACGGCGAAATCGACGAGCCGGAGTCGCTCGGCGCCATCACGCTCGCCTCGCGCGAGCACCTCGATAATCTGATCTGGGTCGTCAACTGCAACCTGCAGCG